>NZ_QDAE01000012.1 GCF_003075455.1 Arthrobacter sp. Bz4 | reverse complement strand
AGCAGTCCGCAAGACTCAGCGCTACCGACTGTCCGACCGCTTCACGCCTGACGAGCTGGCCCAACTCGTCGCTCGCTACCAAGCCGGCGAAATGAGTACAGCACTCGCTCGCGAAAAAGGTATCGCCAAGTCAACCTTCCTGCGACTACTCGCTGAGCACGGCGTCGCATCCAGGTTTCGCGGCCTGACGCCAGCCAAAGAGAAAGAGATTCTTCGGCTTCGAAAGCAGGGGACGATCATCCGCGACATCGCCAAGCGGGTCGGCTGCAGTTATGACACTGCCCGAATATTTCTCTTATCTGGTCCATTGAGTTAGTTCCGGGACTTCAACCTAGTTAGCTGCGAGATCGATCGTCTTTACAAGGATGCTAGACAATATCTCCGGTGGTGAACCTGCGGCCGCTCGGGTGACCACTCGGTATCCCGCTTGATTTTTCGCCAGCACCTCACCTGTCGACGACTCGTGCACGTTGTAGGCTTCCCTCCACTCCAGCCACTCCTGGTCAAGAAGCGCTTCGATGTGGTCACCGACAATCGCGACATGGTCCGTGACCTGCTGATCCGGGATATCCACTTCGGGAAGGCCGAAGTACTTGAGGTTGTTGCGGTTCATCTTGTGATTGTTGTTGACGTCGTTACGGACGTCGGTGGGCGATTTACCGTCCTGGACTGCGCGATCTTCAACGCCGGCATCAGCATCGAAGACTGAGTATGTAGGTATGCCCATGCAGGTGAGGATGGCGTGAGGTAGCGCAAGGCTTGTCTTGCCGCCTGCCGGAACAACGGCGACTCCGGAGGCTTCCATCCGACCAGTGGCCTGACGGTCAGCAACACCCTCCAGAATGGCACCGTCCGTAGTTCCTTCAACAATGAGTGCCGCATTGGCAAACACAGCGGATGACAAGCGAGAACTCACCACACCTTCGAGCTGCTTACGGACCTGCTCCGGTGTCACGACTCCGCTGAGGCGTTCCTCGATTTTCGAAAGTGAACACGCGTGCACCGTTACGCGACGATCCGGTTGGGGTCCTCGAGTTAGTCGGCGGATCTGATCAAATTTCGATCCATCGATGAAGTAGGGGCTATGAGTAGCGTAGGAGACTTGAATATTTTTACCGGTATTCTCCGCCAACGAGCGGAGAATCTTAGCGAAGGCTTGGGCTTGTACGGGGTGTTGGAAGAGCTCAGGCTCTTCAATGGCCAGGAAGATGGTTCCCTTGGCCGACGCAGCACCATCTTCAGCTAGCATCTGCAACGATGATATTAGTACGGTGCGCTGGAAACCATGCCCTTGGCGATCGATAGTTGTTTCAATGTCGCCATCGGCGATAGTGACATTGAACGTGGTTCTTGGAGCCTTCAGTTCAACCTCGGCTGGCGTTACTTGAACTGATCGGCCCGGGCTGTATGTCTCAACAACTGCATTTAAGCGCTCGGCCAGACTCTTGAGCGGTTCTTGGAATCGGGCGGCGTATACGCCCTGCTGCAGTATCCGACTTTGCTCCACGATCTTAGTGATTTCCTCGTCGGCACTGGACCTATCGACTGCCCGTTCTAGAATTCTGCCGATGATGCTGCTCTTCATATCTGAGGATTCTTCGGACGCACGAAGATCTGCGGTAATCAAGACGTAGTCAAAGAGTCCACTCATCTTGCCGTTACTGTTGAACCCAAAGAAATTGGTCTGGAGCTCTTCGTCGGCGTCGGTAAGTAATTCAGGGTTGTTAGCCTCAAAGGTGCGCATGGCCTCGTCGACAGCTGTGCCGCTAGTTGCTGTGGCCAAGCTCAGATCAGGGTTGCCATCGCGGACCTCTTTGTATCTGGCTCTTTTGTCGGTGGCCGAGAGGCCTGGCTCGCGGACCTTTGCGAAAAGCTCAAAGGACTTGGCATTGGCGGACAGGTATTCCTTGCCATCCGGCGTTCGTGTTTTCCATGCCGCGAACGAATCGACATCCGTAGGGGCGTATGAGCCCAACTCATTTCGGTCGTCGGCAGTAAGTTGCGAGAAGCGAACTTCCACGCGGACGTTCTCTCCGATGCAGCCGTTGCTGACGTCCTTGTCGTCAAGACTGCCACTTTTGGCGATAGGGGAGAAGAACCACTCAAGGGCCCGCAGGACCGTGGACTTGCCGACACCGTTGGGTCCTATAAAGGTTGTGACGTTGTCGAAATCGATCGTTACGTCCTTAAGTGAGCGGAAATTCTCAATATGGACCTGTTTAATTCTCAATTCGTTTCTCCCCCAATAATTTTCACGGTAGCTCGACGAGCTTGTGATAACTTACTTGTTCAGCTTTAATGCTCGTCCGCGCATCTCCGTTCAGTGTGGCAACGCTAAGCAACCACTTCTGATGCGAGAAGTTCCGCCTGAGCTAACACGAGATCTACGGCGGCTTCTTCAAAATCAGGTGGGTAATCATACTTAGCGAGCAGCCGTCGCACCTTTGCTCGCATGTTTGCTCGCACAGACGATTTAAGATTCCA
The DNA here is from genome assembly GCF_003075455.1 of Arthrobacter sp. Bz4. Taxonomy (GTDB): domain Bacteria; phylum Actinomycetota; class Actinomycetes; order Actinomycetales; family Micrococcaceae; genus Arthrobacter_D. The sequence continues at coordinate 93,406 of NZ_QDAE01000012.1, read as the reverse complement.
GTCAATAGTTGCATTCGAGCGAATAGCCCACACTAGGTCGGTAGCAATTTTCTTGAGCGTCTCATCGCCCATTTCAAGAACGGCCGAGTCATTCTGAGCGATGGCATCATAAAAGGCGGCCTCCGCGACACTTAGCCCCAACGAATTATGCCGCTGCTCCTGGTCCTTCAATGACTTCGCTAAGCTTACGAGTTCCGCGATGATCTCAGCCGTCGTTAGCGAACGGTTGGTATATCTATTGATCGCTTCCTCAAGCTGCTCCGAGAACTTGCGAGCTTGCACTACGTTCGATCGTTGTACTGTTTTGATCTGATCATTGATGAGCTTTCGAAGTAGGCCCATCTGAAGATTAGGTTTCTCTTTTGTGGCAAGTGAATCAAGAAACTCATTGGACAATATCGATAGCTCGGGTGTCTCTATGCCAGCCATCTTGTAGATGTCCACGACACCCTCAGCAGAAACTGCCTCGTTGACCAGCTGGCCGATTGCCGTGTCGAGTTCTACGGCACCGGACCCGCCTCGCCCGGAGTCTGGATTTTGGATCTTGAGGATGGCTGCGCGAACATCGGTGAACAAGCGAACATCGTTTCGAATGCGAGCAGACTCATCGTGCGCTCCACAAAGAGCAAAGGCCTTAGCCAAAGCCAGTACCTGGTCAATGTAACGCTTCGTCAGATCTGGGTCGCCCATGACGTAGTCAAGTACCTTGGCGTGCTCGTTAAGCCGCTGGCTAGCAGACATGTCCGGCGACGAATTGAATTGGCAGGAGTGAAGTAGGCCGCGAATGATGTCATGCTTCTCAAGCATCACCTCAACCATTTCGTCGATCGGGACTCCAGCTTGATCGCGATCGCTTGGTGAGTACTCCCGAAGGGCTTCATGAAGATTCGTGGCGATGCCAATGTAGTCAACGATCAAACCGCCTGGTTTGTCACGAAAGGTGCGGTTGACGCGAGCGATGGCCTGCATCAGTCCGGCGCCCTGCATGGGCTTATCGATATACATCGTGTGCATAGAGGGCGCATCAAAACCGGTTAGCCACATGTCCCGAACGATGACTAGCTCAAGTGGGTCCTCGGCATTCTTGGCCCGGGATTTCAGGTCCTTGCGCACGTCTTTTGAATGGATGTGCGGCTGATACGCAGCTGGATCTGCTGCAGACCCAGTCATGACCACTTTGATTTTTCCTTGTGCGGGATCATCGCTGTGCCAGTCAGGTCGAAGTGCAACTATCCTGTTGTAAAGCTCGACTGCAATTCGACGCGACATGGCCACAACCATGCCTTTGCCGAGCATGGCGCTACGTCGCTTTTCCCAGTGATCAACGATGTCTTCGGCGATAAGATTGAGGCGTTCTTCGGCACCAACAATCGCTTCGAGCCGAGCCCACCGAGACTTGGCCTTGGCGGCTTCATCCTGCTCCGCCGTTTCAGTGATCTCGTCAGCCAGGGCGTCTATCGTTCCATAGTTGGAAGTATCGAGCATCACCTTGGCGAGACGAGACTCATAGAAAATCTTGACAGTAGCGCCGTCTTCGACGGCACGAGTGAGATCGTAGACGTCGATATACTCCCCGAATACGGATCGAGTCGACTTGTCAGTAGATTCAATCGGCGTTCCAGTGAATCCCAGGTAGGTAGCACCAGGCAATGCATCGCGCATGTGTTTAGCCATGCCGCTCTTCAATGTGCCGTCTTGGGACAGTGACTCGCCGAAACCATACTGTGACCTATGAGCCTCGTCCGCGACTACAATCACGTTGCGACGGTCCGTCAGTATCGGGTTGATATCAACGCCAACCTCTGGTGCAAACTTTTGAAGTGTCGTGAAAATGATGCCGCCTGAAGCCCTACGCAATAGAACTCGGAGGTCTTTGCGGTCTTCAGCCTGTAATGGCTTCTCCGGAAGGATGAGGGCGGGAGCAAAGACTTCACCAAATAGTTGGTCGTCTAAGTCGTTCCGGTCGGTGACGAATACAAGGGTAGGGTTTCCCATGCGCTCATCCCGCATAATCTTTGCGGCGTAGAGGAGCATCTCGATGGACTTTCCTGACCCCTGGGTGTGCCAGACAACCCCTCCGCGGCGATCGCCGCCGGGACCGGCCGCGATGACTGTCGAGTCAACGGCTGCGTTGACAGCCCAATATTGGTGATATTTAGCCACACGCTTGACGAGACCCTTACTCTCATCGCTAAACAACACGAAGTTGCGAACGATGTCCAAAAATCGATGCTTGTCGAACACTCCCTTAATCAGGACTTCTAGGGCCGGGCGACTAGTGATAACGTCCTTGCCGTCAATCGTCTTCCATGGTGCGTAATGTTCAAAGCCGCCGCTGAATGAACTCATGGCAGCACTAACACCGTCTGATATCACGGTCACGGCATTTGTCTTGAAGATCGACGGTATGTTGCCACGGTACGTCTGGATCTGATTCCATGCTCCCTTCAGGGTCGCATTTTCATTAGCCAAGTTTTTAAGTTCCATCAGGCCGAGGGGGATGCCGTTAACGAAGACTAGAACATCTGGACGGCGGTTTTTGTTTTCAATTACCGTGAATTGATTGACCGCCAGCCAATCGTTATTTTCCGGTTCATCGAAATCAATAAGTCGAATCAGTACTGTACGCACTGCACCTTCTGCGTCTCGGTACTCAACCGGTACCCCTCGCGTAAGAAGAGCGTGCACGCGTGCGTTTTCTGCTAGTTCATTCTGAGATTCGACACGTTGAAGTCGCTTGATCGCCTCATCTATCAACGACACGTCATGCCGCGCGTTGATCCTGATCGCCGTGGTACGAAGGCGGTTAGTGAGTATGACCTGACCATAGTCGGCACGCTCTGGTTGATCTCCCTCAGGAGCGATGTCAGGACCGAACGCTGTCTCGTAATCGAGATCGCGAAGATATTCCAGTGCGGCATCCTCGACGGTGGCCTCATTCAGGGCCTTCATACGCCAATCCCTTCCAGTGTCCGGTGCTCAAGGGAAGCCGGTAGCCGCCCGGAAAGAAGTTCGGGCATGAGAGTTTCTCGCAAATGGATGAGATCGAGGTTTTCGCGCTCCGCGTTGAGCATCCTTCTCCACAGTCCTGAAACTTCAACATCCAGTGTTTCGATGAGGCTAGTGTCAGGAACGAGTACTTGAGTTGTCTCCAAGTGTCCGCGCTGAATGTGGCCCATTGTTGTCGCTTTATCCTTGGCAATGCCTTGAAACACCGGCATTATGTAATGCAGTCGATCATGAACTAGCCAAGCTGGATATGCGCGCGGGATGACCTTAAAAATGTGTTGGTTTATGATTGCTTCATCCCGTGTCCATCTATAGATTCCGAGAGAACCAGACCATGACATCAATAGATCACCAGATCGCGCAGTCTTGTCTTCCGGCACCTGGATATCATTATAAACGGTCGACTTGCCCGGACCACCGTTGAGTTCAGCAATACGAAGTACCATTCGGCCGGTTCCGGTAGCTGCCTTTGTATATGCCCCTCCATTGATGAAACGAGCTAAATCGGCGACATTTACCGGGATGGATGATTGATCTAGCGCCGCATCGACTCGTGCGCGGATGAGGGCTGGAATGAGGCGAATTAGATTATCATTCGACTCAATTTTGTTGTCCAGGGAGGATAAGGCATTAGCAATGCCTAGCTGATCGGTCATGTCAGGCAGATCTACGATCATGCTCTTCAGGTCGGCGACCTTCACATGACCCATTGTCGTCTTCTGATCCATGACTAAGCCGTCGAACTTTGGCACTAGCGACTGGAGCAGGTATTTCAAAAATGTCTGATCAGCGTCGGCCCTGGCGGAGACCTTAAAAATGTGCTGATTTAGCGCCGCATCTGGCCCTTGCCACGTCTGAACTACTATTGTTCCTGACCACGAAAAGAGAAGATCTCCCTTGGCGATCCGATGCTTTGCATCGACGGGTCCATCAAACCATCCTGTCGCGGAGGTGATGCCACGATTCATCTCAGCAATTTTTACTATAGGGATGCCACCTTGAGGCCGGATCTCAGTCGACTTAAATGCGCGACCATTCTTGAATTCGGCTAGATCATATAAGATCCGGTGCGTGGTCATTTCAAAAGTCCCTTGAGCTGATCAATGATCTGTTGTTCGAACTGACGATTGCGGTCGAATTCTTCGAGCAAGTGTCCTGCCAACTTCTCAATCCTGACCATGGCGGGCTCTTCATCGTCTAACACCTCCTCAGTTCCAACATACCGTCCGGGATTTAGTACGTATCCGGCTTGGGCGATCTCCTCAATCGACGCCGCTTTAGCGAATCCCGGTATGTCGACATAAGGTACATCTGGCTCGATTGAACGCCACCTGTGATAGGCGCTTGATATTTTTGCCACGTCGTCATCTGAGAAGACCCTAAGTTTCTTGCTCTCCATACTGCCGAGGCTTCGGGCATCTAAGAAAAGTACATCATTGGCGCGATTACGTTGACCATTGCCATGTCGGTTTTTAGAAAGGAACCAAAGGCTTACTGAGATTCCAGTATTGAAGAAGAGTTTATCTGGCATTGCCACAATACAATCGACTAAATTGGCCTCGAGAAGTCGCTTGCGTATTTCGTCTTCACCGTTGGTCTTAGCTGATAGCGATCCATTGGCGAGCACGAAACCCGCACTTCCATTTGGAGCAAGATGGTGAATAAAGTGCTGTACCCACGCAAAATTTGCATTGCTCTCGGGCGGGGTACCGTACTTCCACCGGGGATCGTCGGAGAGTTTAGCATCCCACCAATTAGATACGTTGAACGGGGGGTTTGCGATAACAAAGTCTGCTCGCAGATCAGGGTGGACGTCGTTAGTGAAGGAGTCGGCAGATCGATCTCCTAGGTCGGCTTCGATGCCTCTCAATGCGAGGTTCATCTTTGCGAGCTTCCACGTAGTGTCGGTGAACTCTTGGCCATAAACTGATATGTCTGTGCGCTTACCGCCATGGGCCTGCACGAATTCGGCAGATTGTACGAACATCCCTCCTGAGCCACAGGCTGGGTCGTAAACACGGCCATGGTAGGGCTCGAGCATCTCCACGAGGACCTTCACGACGGAGCGCGGGGTGTAGAAGGCCCCAGCATCCTTCCCCGTTTCTTTGCCGGCGAACTGGCCCAGGAAGTACTCGTAAACACGGCCGAGCACGTCGTCGCTTCCGTGATCGTCCGTCTCGGTGAAGCCGATAGATCCGATGAGGTCGACGAGTTGGCCTAGGCGGCCCTTGTCGAGGCCTTCACGCCCATAGTTGCGCGGAAGTACACCTCGAATGACAGGGTTTTCCTTCTCGATGTCGTCCATGGCTTGATCAATGATCTGGCCAATTTCCGGCAGCTTAGCCTTCGCTTGAACGAAGCCCCACCGTGCGTTCTCGGGCACCCAGAACACGTTCTGGCCGGAGTATTCGTCGCGGTTCTCGAGCAACTTCGCTCGTCGCTCGGGATTAGGGATGTAGTCTTCGGAATCGGGGTTAGACAGAGCCTCTTCAAGCTCATGTCTGCGATGCTCAAAGCGATCAGATATGTACTTGAGAAATACGAGGCCTAAGACGACGTGCTTGTACTCAGACGGCTCCTGATTGCCGCGCAGCGCGTCTGCGGTTTCCCACAGTCGGACCTCGAGTGATTTGACTGCCGCAGCTTTGCCACGTGCCACTTTTTGCCCCCCGGGCGTAGTTGAATCAGTTGTCATTGTCATTCTGGGTTTCCCTGGAGCGCAATCCGCTCCGTTACCGTTGGTTTCAATCTACCGGGGAGCTGCGACAAATCAGGTGAGGTCGGGCTTGTACTAGGTAGGTTTGCGGGTGGGGAGAGGCCTCGACCACGGCCCGCTAACTGGCCTAAAGTATACCACAATCGGCATATATCTTATAGGTACCTGAGGTTCTCGGCTACTGCCTTACCGCCACGAGGTCGATAGCTGCAATCGTGCGATAGACGGCAAAGCGGACGTCGAACCCCTGAGGGAGCTTGGCGTGGTTTTCGAGCGTGACTGTGCGCATAGGTGCATCCCGTCCCTCAACCGAGATGCTCAGCAGTTTCAGCTCGTCATCGATGTTGGGTAAATTCGGCAGCGGCAGCGTGACACGGTGTCGCTTCATCGTATAGACGCCACGACTCGCGGTAGTGACGGGGTGGTCTTCGAGGTCGACCACGAGCTCGCGTTCCTCTGGTTCGTCGTCGACACCATAGGCCCACAATCGGATCAGGGGCGCACGACTAGGTAGGGACGCTGTTGTCATCTGGTCGATAACTATCATCAGGCCTGATTCGGCTGTTCCTGTCACTTCGATGCCGAGTAGCTCGCTTCCGAGCCGCCCCTGGATGTCAGCTAGGTACACCAGCTCGGCAGCAATAGTTTTCAGGCCGGCGTCACTCCATCGTCGTGCGCTTCGCTGATCTTTCACCTCTGCGCCGGAAAGCACCTCTGCCGTCAGTTGAAGGCGGTCGAGAACACTATCGGCTTTGGCGCATATCGACAGGGCAGCTGCTGCCTCATTGCGTGCTCCAGATTCGAAACGACGCATTTCGCGCTCGAACATCATGAATGCGTCCAACAGATCATTGCCACCGCATACAAGGCGCAAGGTCTCGAAGGTTAGGAACTTTTGGACTGTCAACCGACCTGGCTTACTGCGAAGTGCAGTGAGTTCACTCAGAACGCGCGAGGTTAGCTCGCTTTGATCACTTAGCTCCTGGGTGAGGGTTCCTTCCATAGATTCCATCGTGGCCGGAAATCTCGCAGATGTGCACTTTTCTGTCACGACACGCCTACCGATCGCCCTGTCCAATGGGTCTACCAGCTGCTCATCGAAGCAGGAGGCAACCAAAATCGAAAGGTAGGGTCATGACAGACCTCACTCCCCGCCCGAGTGGAAAAATCACTCCTTTTAGCGCCCCCGAGGGGTTCTCGCGTTCCGAGGGCAAGGCTCTCCATCGCCGCCAGAACGCCGAAGTGGCCAATGGCCTCGTCATAGCGGCGCGTGTCCAGGCCGCCGGCTATGTCGCCGCAACAGGTATGCATCTGACCGGGATGTTGAGCCGGGAGGCGCAGTTCCAGTCTGACGGCGACCCGCGCACATCGGAGCGGCTCAACTACATCGCAGATTCCTTCGCCGAGTACGCGGCGTGGGAAGTACGCCGGTTCCAGCGGTAGCGGAGGCCATCCATGAAGCACGAATTTGTAAATCCGCTGAAGCCCATCGGCTACGTGGAGCCTGAAGTGCTGCAGCACGAGGCCGCTGTCCGCCTCTTTATCGGACGGGTCGCGACGCTTGTGGATGAGCTGGACTCCGCAGCGAGGACAGTCAATGCTGACTCGCCAGCGACAGCGCGGCATCTGCGACTTGTTTCGCAGCAGATGTCGGCCATGGCTCTGACGGCGCTGGAAACCTGGCCGAAGGGGCCGCGGCGGTCATGACTGCCATCCTCTGGATTGCCATCATGATCACCTGCGCTGCTTCAATTGCTGCCGCATACCTTGTCGTTGCAGATTTCTGGCGCGACCGGACGCCGTCCTCTCGGGGTCAGATATCCGACATCACTGAGGACGCTCACCAAACGGTTAGCCGCCTCGATGCGGCGTATCGACAAGCCCTGCGCGACATTCGCCGCCGCCAGTAGCGGCTCGCCCTAACTTCGCTGGCTTGGCCGGCCCACTTCAAACATGCCTCTAGAAAGGGGTTATTTGTCATGCCCGAATCATTTACCTCAACGGAGCTGGTCGCAGCGCAAAAGCGACTCTCTGACTATGTCCTCGACCAGGCTCACAAGATTGAGCGCCGCCTGTACTTCGGGTGGGCGCCGGCCGGTGACGCGCCGGAAAAGTACAAGGATCTCTGCGAAGCCTTTGCCGCCTCGCAGAAGAATGGACGCCCGCTGCCTGTCTCCAATGAGAACAGCAGTAGCGTGGTCTTCGGTTCACCAGAGGTCAATATGGCCTATCGCTACGTTCACGATGTTGCCCACGTTGAGCAGGGTTTGAGCTTTTCGTCGCCCGATGAATTCGTGCTGGCTCGCTGGCTGATGCGGAGATTCGAACGCGCAGGCTTCAGCCGGAATGATCTCGAATGGCATCTCTTCGAAGCTGACGCGGTGGGCCAGGTCATGTTCTATGCCGTCACGAAGCAGTACGTGGCAGACCAGCTGCAGTTCGCACTCGACTGCGTGCGGTACGGCCTGAACACTGGCATTTTCCTGGAGATGGAGCGCCAGCGGTGAGTGTTGATCCGAGTCCCAGGTCGTGGTTTGAGCGGGCGATTGGCGCGTGTATGTCCGTTCTGCTTGCCGTCGTCGCACTCTACTGCGCCACTCAGGTGCTGCAGTCCATCCTGCCGTTTCTGATCGCCTGCGTCGGTGTCGTTGTCATCATCTGGGCGATATGGGCAGTCGTCCAATACCGCCGAAATAGGTACTAAATCCATCGCCGCAGCGCGGCAACTACAGCTCTTCCAATCGGTGTTGTGGTTTGCGCAAAAACGCTTGAACGTTCAACTTATTGAACGCATACTAAGCCCCAGACATCGTTCAATTTGTTGAACGTTTGCCGCAAGTCACAACACCGAAGGAAGGAGGGAATCAACTATGTCTACTAGCAACAAACGTCCTAGTCGGAGCCGCCAGGCGCGACCACGAAGGGACGGCCGGATCATCGTCAGGGGCGTCGAGCGCGATCGTCCTGACCTCCGAAAGCTGAGCCGCGCCGTCATCGCCATGGCTCAGGCGGAAGCCGAGCGGGAAGCCCAAATTCAGCACGAACAGAAAAGCGTCCAGGGCACTGCGGAGGATGCGAGCGATGAATAATTCCGAGCCCATCCTTCGACAATTGGTGTGGCAGGAGATTTTCTGGCCCCGCCCACTCGACGATGAGCAGGCCATCAACCTGCTGCGGGTATGGAGTTCGCAGAGTCACGCACCGCAAATCATTCTGGAAGCCCGAGCGGATAAACAGGGCATCCGCTACATTGTCGGCACGCAACGACGCTATGCGTCGGCTGTCCGTCGCGACATCGAACGTCTCGTCGTTGGGGCCATTGTTGTCGCCGATGATGCTGACCGGTTACCAGCCCAGTCCACCCGCCGGGTTTCCGTCAACATGCCTGCGCAGCCTCTGGAGCCCCGGCATCCGGAAGGTTCAACGCGAGCTCTCTTGGCCAGCCTGACGGCCGTCCGTGGAAGTGAAAGCCTGGTAGCACAGATCGTATTGGGGCCGAGATTCACACCTCAGCTGACGCCTCATGCTGTTGCCCAAGTCGATCAGGGGATCACGTCGCTTATCCTCACTGGCGTGCAGCCGGAACGGCGTCGGGCGATCCGACGGCGAATCGAAGAAAAACAAGGGGACCATGGCTTCGCGACGTTTGTTCGCATAGGTGTCAGCGCCTCCGAGGAAGATCGTCGGCGAGCCTTAATTGGCGGCGTGGTCAATGCCTTCCGGTCGATGGTGACACCAGGGCTCCGCTTCCGTGTCCACTTTGATCAGACCCATAATCTGAACAACCCTAGTCCGGAGTGGCCACGTTTCGCTTCCGGCCAGCGACTGTCCGCTGTCGAGGTGGGAATGCTCAGTGCGTGGCCGGTGAGTGAAGGTAAGAATGCCTACCCGGGACAGCCGCCAGATCATCCGCGGCAGATCCGACCCTCCTTTGCGGTGTCGGATGCAGATCGCATTGTGGGTCGGGCAACGGCGCCCGGTGCCGGCGATGCCCGACTGGGTCTAGCACCAGGGGATAGCTGCCACCATCTGTGGACGATGGGACCGACCGGAGTGGGCAAGAGTTCCATGCTCCTCTCGCTCATCATCGGCGATATGGAAGCTGGGCGCAGCTGTGTCGTCGTCGAGCCCAAAGATCTGATTGGCGATGTACTAAAGCACGTTCCTCCGGAGCGTCAGGCTGATGTCGTCGTGCTGGATCCGCTGGATGACGTGCCTGTCGGGATCAATCCACTTGATGGTCACGGGCGGAGTCCGGCTCTCGTTGCTGATCAGCTATTCGGTACGTTCCACGCGCTTTACGGCGACCAGCTCGGGCCCCGAAGCTCGGACATTCTGCGGCACTCCCTATTAGCACTCGCCCAGCGGGAGGATGCCAGCTTGGCCATGCTGCCCATTCTGCTCAATAACAGAAAGTTCCGGCAGTCGGTCACCCATCAGATCGCGCGCGATGATCCATTTTCAGCTGGACCTTTCTGGCACTGGTACGACCAACTATCCCCGGAGGCCAGTGCGCAGGTGACGGCACCGCTGATGAATAAGCTGCGCCCGTTGCTTGATCCTCATCTTCGTCACGTCTTGGCACAACCCACTCCACGTTTTAATCTTCGCCAGGTGCTGACGGAGCGGAAGATTCTGCTCGTCCCACTCCAGAAAGGGGTGCTCGGACCCGAGGCCGCTCAGCTATTAGGAGCCATGGTTGTCGCTGAACTGTGGCAGGCGATTCAGGAGCGCGCCAGCATTGCCACCAAGAACCGCCATCCGGTCATGATCTACCTCGATGAGGTGCAGGAGTACCTGCGTCTACCGACCGATATAGGCGATGCACTGGCAACTTCACGCAGTCTTGGCGCTGGGTTCCATGTGGCGCATCAGTACCTCGACCAATTGCCCCAAGGCATGCGCATGGCGTTCGAGGCCAACTGTCGGTCCCGGGTCTTCTTTCAACTTGCATCCAGGGACGCCAAGGCGGCCGCCGCCATGGCACCTGGTCTTGAACCGGAAGACTTCATGGCGTTGCCGTCGCGTCACATCTACGCGCAGCTCGTCCGCAAGAGCGCGGTGACTGACTGGGCATCCGGCGTCACTTTAGACATCCCGAATCAGAACTCGTCACCGGACAAGATCCGCGCCCTGAGCCGCAGCCAGTTCGGTCAATCGAAAGGCGTCATCGAACGTGGACTTCGAAGCATTTTGACTCCTTCTCCTGAAACCGGCGCAGCTGATGGTCGCCGTAGAAGGAGCCAGTCATGACGGTCGAGCGGACTCTACCGACCGGCTACCCGCCCGCGTCGAAGCCAGCGGATACATCTGCGCAGGTCAGCAAAGAATTAGCACCAATTGGGGCGCCGAATACCGGTGCTATACATAGCACCGGAGCCCATACTGGCCCGCGGATAAGTCGGCGTCGCTTGAACGACATTGAAGGCCACCTCAGTGAACGCGATCGAGCTGTCCTGTCGTCCGTGGATCGCTATCGATTCTTGACGGCACGTCACATTGAAACCTTGCATTTTGCAGAGCACGCGACAGCAGAATCGGGTGCTCGAACCTGCCGCCGAGTCTTAGCAAGGCTACGAAGCCATCGCATTTTGGGCGTCCTGAATCGGCGGATCGGTGGTGTCCGGGCGGGTTCGGAGGGGCTGGTCTACTTCATCGATACAGCAGGGGAGCGCATTCAACGGAGCCAGGAGTCGAGCCGCCGACGGAAGCGCTTCGACGAGCCATCGTCGCGATTCCTTGATCACACTCTGGCCATAGCCGACGTTGCTGTCACCGTCATCGCCGCTGCATCCGAGTCGGGTGCAGAGGTCGTGAAGCTGGCTCCTGAAGGCGAGGCTCGTCGCCACTACACGGATCGCCTTGGTGCCGGTCAGGTGCTTCGACCAGATCTGTATGTTGAGCTCGCTTCCCATCCCGGGGATCAGGATGTTGAGGCGTTCTTCGTTGAAGTAGACCTTGGTCACGAGAGCCTGCCTACCGTCCTCGGCAAGTGCCTGTTATACGAGGAATATCTCGAAACCGGAATCGAACAGCGTGAATTCGGCGGCTTTCCAAAGGTCGTCTGGGCTATGGGTGCCTACCGTCCAAACGTGGCCGAGCGCCGCCGCCAAGCATTTCTGACGGCAATGCAACGGAACGCTCGGGTGACCCCTGGGCTCTACCGCATCAGTGCCTTGGAGGAGGCTGCGGCTCAGATGGTCCGGGAGGTTCGTCATGACTGAGCCGGTTAATATGTTGTACGTCGGGGACGCTTTGGACCAGCTCCGAAAGCTCCCGGCCGGATCGGTGGATATGTGCCTGACGAGCCCACCATACTTTCGATTACGTGACTATGGTGCCGATGGCCAGCTAGGGCTCGAATCTGATGTCGAGTCATGGGCTGATGCACTTCGAGCCGTTGCACGTGAGATTGACCGCGTATTAGTCCCGACCGGCACCTTCTGGCTCAATCTCGGCGATACGTACGCCAACCATCCTCGGCAAGGCGCGCCGTCCAAGAGCCTACTTCTGGCACCGGAACGTGTAGCTCAGCTGCTGCAGGAGGATGGATGGATAGTCCGCAACAAGATCATCTGGGCCAAGCCGAACCCTATGCCGACCAGCGTGCGGGATCGGCTGACAGCGGCCCATGAGGTGATCTACCTGTTCGCGAAGCAGGAACGCTACTACTTCGACCTCGACGCCATTCGCGTGCCGCATCTGTCAAAGCCAGGTCGCCCACCTCGTGCCTCATCGCGACGTCCCGCCAAGGAAGGGTGGCGGGGGCCGAACGCCGATTCGACGATCGGTCTCGCGGCCATGAAGGCTCGTGGAATTGTTGGCCATCCGCTCGGTAAGAACCCTGGGGACGTGTGGACAATCGCTACAGCGGCTGGCAAGGGCAGCCACCACGCCACATTCCCTGAAACGCTTGCTATCCGATGTATTCAAGCCGGAACCCCCGAAGCACGTTGCACTATTTGCCGCGCCCCGTGGCGACGACCAACCCGCAGACTAGGGCAGACCGCTACGCGGCTGGCACTTCAAGCGGGCTGCGGTCACGAAGGTGATCCAGAGCCCGGCATCATCCTTGACCCCTTTATCGGCAGTGGCTCGACCGCCGTCGTCGCTGAATCGCTCGGCCGTAATTGGCTGGGTATCGAGCTAAACCCCACCTTTGCCCAGGAAGCGAAAGAGCGGATCACGGCAGCTCGTTCGCGTTCGCCACCAAATGGATAGCACCCGGACAGCTCGTCGGTGCGCTGCGGCCGGTGACGAGGGTTCCATTCCGGAATCCCGCCGGTCGCACAATCCGAGGAGTTGTCATGACGACACCCACGACTGGCGGGGACCGCCAGAATCCGGCAGGAGTGAAGACTCTTGCCATCCGGCTCGAACCGGACGTTCACACGCAGCTGACGCTCATTGCGCAGCTGCGGGGAAGCACCATCACCGACGAGATCAGGAAGGCCTTGATGGCGCACATCGCTGGCATCAAGGAAAACACTGATCTGGCATCTCAAGCCGAATCCGCTCTCGCGGAAATCGACCGAGAAGCTGCTGCCAGGCGCGAGGCCATCGCTCATCTGTTCGGCAACGATCAGGAAGCGGCCAAGCCCCGCGCGGCACGCGGACGTTAGTTCGAGTACCACCGGCAGGGACGGCGTGAGTAGCGCTCAATTGAGAGCGCCTCCGCTGTCCTTGCCGCCCACCCATCTGCTTAGACGAAAGGAGGACATATGAACCACGAACAACTACCCGAGTCCACGCCGGAACGAGACAGGGGTCCGACCCCCGCCATCTACGTCGCGTCGCTAGCTGACTATAACGACGGGCGACTGCTCGGCACCTGGATAGACGCCACTATAGGCGCGGACGCCATCTACGAGCAGATCCATGCCATGCTGGCGCGGTCTCGTGAACCCGCGCCGGAAGAATGGGCGATCCATGACTATGAAGGCTTTGGCAGTAAACAGCTCAGTGAGTTCGAACGTATCGAGGAAGTTGCTGCACTCGCCGAAGGCATCGCCAAATATGGTCCCGCCTTCGCCGCATGGGTGGACTACTCCGGCTTAGATGTCGAAGATTGGCACTACTTCGAGGGTGCATACCTCGGCGAATACCCCACGCTGGAGGCGTACGCCGAGCGGATCATCGATGACATGGGATGGCAACAGGAAGTTGACGCGCACCTGCCAGAGTCGCTGAAGCCGTACGCCAAGATTGACGCGGAAGCGATGGGGGAGGACTTGCGACTCAGCGGTGAAATTTACGTGATCGAATCTGACTCCGGAATCTACGTCTTCAATAGTCGCATTTGAGTTTCCCCAATATTAGGAAGTCCTTCCTGCCTTGACGAAATTTCTGTTGTGGAATTCGCTTAAATCGTTGAAGGAATTGAACGATCGATTCATAATACAAACAGAAATTGGAGACAGAACAAATGCAGGAACAAGACATTCAGGGCTTAGCCGAAACAATCCGGAAGCAGCGCCAGAGGCTGGGTCTTTCCGCGAGCGAAGTCGCCCGGCAAGCAGGGGTCGCGAAGGGAACCATCACCCGGCTAGAGCTGGGACAGATTGCCAATCCGCGCATGGATAACCTTCGCGCCATCGCCGACGTACTCCAGCTTCCATTGACCGACATCCTGGCCGAATCGAGCATACTGCGCGGCTCCGACCTACCAACGCTCAATCCGTATCTGCGCACGAAATTCAAAGGTATGCCGGACAGTGCAGTCCGTGAGATTGAAGAGCACTTTCGCGATGTCGCTGCCCGGCACGGCATCAATATAAATACCGGCCCCGCTCCTGGCGAGGACGAATAACCAACGACTTCTCAGAGAAAGGAGAAAGCCATGACCAACGAACATATTCACAGATATATCGAACGGAGCGTCCTGGCTACTCTCCGCTCGCTCATCCCGAACCGAGAGGTTAGTTCCCACTCTGAGGCAAGGCAAGTAGCCGAGCACCAAGCCATCCGGCTCTTGGAGCTGCACGGCATCGAGGACGGGCCAGTGCCAGTTGAATTCATAGCCGACCTGCCCAAGATTGAAATTGAGATGGTCGACGCTCCGGTCTCAGGCGCTAGCTTCTGGAACGGGAACAATTGGATCATCCAGCTGAACAAGCATGAGAGCTACAGCCGACAGCGGTTCACGCTAGCCCACGAGTACAAGCACATCATCGACCACAATCATGCCGACGCCTTGTACCTCGGAACCCGCGACGCCACTCCTGCCGAACAGGCCGAACAAGCTGCTGACTACTTCGCCGGATGTCTGCTCGTTCCGAAAAAACTTCTCAAGCGCGCTTACTACGGCGGCATGCAGCGAACGACCGATCTCGCAGTGCACTTTCAAGTATCCGAAGCTGCGATGACCGTGCGACTGCGCCAGACAGGCATCGCCGAGCCCGCCCCGCGTTGCGCACCCCAAAGCACGCCATTCTCCCGTTCATGGCAGTACCGCATGAATCACCGCGCCCAAACACAAGGAGTGTGACTATGACCATCGAGGAAATCGAGGCACTAAGACCGCGTAAGGCAGTTCTGTATCTTCGGGTATCGAGCAAGAAGCAGACCGAAACTGCCGTTGATATCGATAAGGACGGTAACTCCATTGCCACGCAGCGTGACATCTGCGGGCAGAAGGCTGTAGCCGTCAACGCCGACATCGTAGAGGAATTCGTGGAGCCTGGGGTGTCGGCCCAAACGATCGAGAAGCGACCCGTCTTCCAGGCCCTGCTGAAGTTTCTGCAGGAGCACCGCGACGTTGACTATGTCATCGTGTATGCCCGCTCCCGTGCGTTTCGTAACTTCACTGACGCGGCCATCACGCGACGACATCTCGACAAGCTGGGCGTGCGCTTGCTTTCCGCCCGTGAGGACTTCGGTGAAGGCACCTATGCGGAAGCAATGGAGGCCGTCACCGACATCATGAACCAGGTGCAGAACCAGCTCAGCGGGGAAGACATCCGGATCAAGATGCGCAACAAGGCCATTAATGGCGGCACGGTCGGTAAGGCCAAGATTGGGTACCTCAACATCCGAAAAGACATCGACGGACGCATGATCAACAGTGTCGGCCTCGATGAAACGAGAGCGCCGCTGGTGCTCAAGGCCTTCGAACTGTATGCCACCGGTAAGTACTCCATCGAGCGGCTGGAAGCGACGATGGCGGACCTCGGTTTGACGAGCCGTCGGACTGCTCGATATCCGGAGAAGCCAGTCTCCGCGAGCAGGCTGCATCAGATACTTAAAGATCCGTACTACGTCGGTTACGTCGTCTACAAGGGCGATGCTTATCCGGGACGTCACGAGCCAATCATCGGGCAAGACCTCTTCGATCAAGTGCAAGAGGTTATGAGCTCACGTAGTGGATCAGGCGCCAGGGATCGCATTCACAATCACTACCTCAAGGGGATGATCTACTGCGGCAAGTGTCATCAGCGGGGCCGGGAGAGCCGCGTCGTTTACACCCAAGTGAAAGGGCGCGGGGGAACTATTCATGAGTACTTCTTCTGCCGTGCCCGCCAGGAAGGCCAGTGCGACCTTCCGTATCTACCGGCCTATCTCATCGAGGACAGTGTGGCCGAATCCTACGGTCGGCTTGTGCTGGACAATGCCTTCGAGGAGGACATTCGCTCCAGACTGGATGAAGCCCTTGTCGGTGAACAGCAGGACATAAAGGAGATGTACGCGAAGTACAGGAATCAGCTCAAAGAAGTTGAGGCCAAGGAGAGCCGGCTCGTTGATATTGCGGCCGATGGCATTCTGCCGCAGTCGAAGGTCCGGGAGAAAATGCATGAGCTGCGCGTTCAACGTTCCCGCATCGAAGACAGTCTGGCGAACATCGGCGAGCAGATCGCGGTAGGGGGCCAGCTTCTTGCTAAGGCGATTGATCAGATCACTGACCCGAAGTCGTACTACGACAAGGCAACGGACAAGGTCCGACGCCTCCTAAATGAATCCTTCTATCACCGTTTCTTTGTAGACCAGGAGGGCTCCGTAGGCACGGATCTGAATCAACCCTTCGCCGACATCTTCGCGGCCCAGGCGGCCTACCGATCGATCAAGCCCGCGTTGGCGATGTCCGTCCATAGATCGACCCAATCGTCCGAACAAGGGGCCATTTTGGGCGTTTCAGGTGTACTTTCCACCCAGTTGCCGGATACCAAAAATGGCGCCGATTTCTCGACGCCATCTCTGTTGTATCAACTAAAGTCGATCTACTTGAACCATGGTTCGAATAAAGCGACTCTGGTCGGGGTGACAGGAATTGAACCTGCGACCTCGTCGTCCCGAACGACGCGCGCTACCAAGCTGCGCCACACCCCGATGCTGCTCAGCGAACGTCAGAAACGGCCAGCAGAGCAACTTCTAAATCTTACCCGAGCACACGAAGATGCAAAACTAGACGAGCGTCTCCTGCCAGGCCGCATGCAGGGTCGCGAAGCGCCCGTCGCCGCCAATGAGCTCTGCCGGGGTGCCATCCTCCACCACCTTGCCGTCGTGGACCACGAGCACCCGGTCGGCAATCGACACGGTTGACAGTCGGTGCGCAATGATCAACGCGGTGCGGTTGCCCAGCAGCTTCTGCAGACCCTCCTGCACCAGCCGCTCACTGGGAATATCCAGGGACGAGGTGGCCTCATCCAGGATCAGCACCGCAGGGTTCGCCAGGAACGCGCGGGCGAAGCTGATCAGCTGCCGTTGCCCCGAGGACACCCGACCGCCACGTTTGTTGACGTCGGTGTCATAGCCCTCGGGCAGGGATCTGATGAACGTGTCGGCGCCCACCGAGCGGGCAGCCTCCTCGATCTCCTCGCGGCTTGCCTCCGGCTTGCCCAGGGCGATGTTGTCCGCCACGCTGCCGCTGAACAGGAACGCTTCCTGCGTCACCATGACGACGGCGCGCCGCAGGTCACGGGGATCGACCTCCCTGATGTCGACGCCGTCGAGAGCGATGCTGCCGGAGGACACGTCGTAGAACCGGGCGATCACTTTCGCCAGGGTGGACTTGCCAGCACCGGTCTGACCCACCAGGGCGATGGTCTGCCCGGCCGGAATCTTCAGGTCCATGGTCGGCAGGATGACCGGGCCGTCGCCGTACCGGAACTCCACGCCGTCGAACTCAATTGCTCCCCGAGGGTCTTTCAGCGGCACCGGGTTTTTCGGTGGGCGCACCGTCGGCACCTCCTCGAGCAGCCCCGACACTTTCTCCAGCGCCGCCGACGCGGACTGGAACGAGTTGTAGAACATGGCCATCTGATCGACGGGCTGGAAGAACCGCTTGCTGTACAGCAGGAGGGCGAGCAGGGCGCCGACCGCCAGAGTGCCGTCAAGGACCCGGAACCCGCCGACCAGCAGGACCACCGCAACGGTGACGTTGCCGATCAGCACCAGACCCGGCTGGAAGACGCCGTTGAGGTTGATGGACCGGACGGTGACCTTGCGGTAGTCCTCGGCCAGCTCGTCGTACTTTGCGGCGTTGACTTCCTCACGGCGGAAAGCCTTGACGGCGCGGATCCCGGTCATGGTTTCGATGAAGTGGACGATCAGCCGCGCAGACACCACCCGGGAGGCACGGAAAGCGATCTGGGAGTGCTTCTGGTACCAGCGCGCCAGGAAGAACATTGGCACGGCGGCGACGAGGATCAGCAGACCCGTCCGCCAGTCCAGGACGAAGATGGTGATCGCGGTGAAGAGCATGTACATGACGCCGGAGGCGAGGGAGCTCACGCCCGAGTCGAGAAGTTCGCGCAGCGCCTCAAGGTCCGAGGTTTGCCGGGAGATGATGCGGCCCGAGGTGTACTTCTCGTGGAATTCGAGGCTGAGCCGCTGGGTGTGCCTGAAGACGCGCAACCGCAAATCCAGCAGCATCGCCTGGCTGAGCAGCGCCGTCGCCCGGACATACCCGGCCGTCAAAAAGGCGGTCAGGACTGCCGCGATCAGGTAGGTAAGGCCGGCGAGCCAGAGGTAGATCGGGTCACCGTCGAGCAGCGATGGCAGGGCGTTGTCGATGCCGAACGCGATGATTGCCGGGCCGGCGACCCGGGCTGCCTGCGACCCGACCACCAGGGAAATGGTCCAGATGAACTGGCGCCGGTTGGGTTTGATGAGAGACCCCAGCAGGCGGAAGGACCGCGAGCGGACCGACCTGTTCTGGGCCTTGGACAGGAGGACGTCGTCCTCGTTGGTCACGCCCGACGACGTCCCCCCGGTGGGTGCCGATCCGTTGTTCGGCTGTGGTGATGTGCTCACGTGAGCGCCCCCTCGTCGTCGTTCTCGAAGTGTTCAAGCTCCGTGTCCAAATCGGTCGGGCCATCAGGGAGGCTCGCGATCACGTAGCGGTAATGCGTGTTGCGTGCCAGCAGCTCGGTATGAGTGCCGACGTCGGTCACCCGGCCGTCCTCGAGCAGGGCCACCCGGTCGGCGAGGGCAACCGTCGACGGCCGGTGGGCGACAATCAGGGTGGTGGTGTGAAGGAGAACCTTGCGCAGGCCTTCCTCCACCAGTTCCTCAGTGCGGACATCCAGGGCCGAGAGCGGGTCGTCGAGCACCAGCACCCGAGGTTTCGAAGCAATGGACCGGGCCAGGGCAATCCGCTGCCGCTGGCCGCCGGAAAGGCTCAGGCCCTCCTCCCCGATCAGGGTGTCGACGCCGTCGGGCAGCGAATATGCGAAGTGCGCCTGCGCGACCTCGAGCGCCTCAGCCAGGATCTCCTCGGCGTGTTTCTCATCCCGCGGCTCCGCGCCCATCAGGACGTTCTCTCGGACCGAGTTGGAGAACAGCGTGGTGTCCTCGAAAGCGACCGACACATGGGTGCGCAGATCGGCGATGGAGATGCTCCGCAGGTCGGTGCCGTCGATGGCGATGGACCCACCGGTCACCTCATAGAGGCGGGGGACCAGCTGCAGCAGGGTGCTCTTGCCGCACCCGGTTACACCTACCAGCGCCATCGTCTCCCCGGCACGCATGGTGAGGTTGATGCCGTTGAGCACATCGGCGGTGCTCTCCTCAGCGTCGGGGTAGCGGAAGTGCACATCGGTGAAGGTCACTTCGCCGCGGGGATCGATCAGCCGGACCGGCTCCTCGGGATCGGTGATGGTGTTGACGGACTCCATGACCTCGTAGTGGCGGTCGATGGCCGTTTTGGCGGTGAAGGTCATGGCGAGCAGCGGGCCGATGAACTCAACCGGGGTAGCGACCACGGCGGCCGTCGCGAAGAAGGCCACCAGGGCGCCGATCGAGAGGTCACCGTTGGCGGCGAACAGCACGCCGACCACCAGTGAGGCGCCCAACGCCAGCTCGGGCAGCAGGGTGACGATCAACGAAAAGTTGGCCAGCGAGCGTGACTTGTAGATCTCGGTCTGCCGGAGTTCCTCGGCCTGCAGGTTGAATCCTTCGAGGGCCTCACGGCTCCGGCCAAAGGCTTTCAGCACCCGGATGCCGTGGACGGATTCCTCGACGGTGGTGGCAAGGTCGCCGGCCTGGTCCTGGCTTTTCCGCGAAACCTTGCTGTAGGAGGTGCGGAACCGGAAGCCGTAGATCATGATCGGCAGCGCCGCGGCCAGGAAGATCAGGGCCAGCACCCACGAGGTGAGGAACATGATGACGACGCCGATGACCACGGTCAGCGACGTCACCACCAGCATGATCAGCCCGAACGCCATCCACCGGCGCATCAGGTTCAGGTCCGTCATGGCGCGGGAGAGGAGCTGGCCGCTACCCCAACGGTCATGGAAGGCGACGGTGAGATCCTGCAAATGGCGATAGAAAGACGTCCGCATGTTGGTTTCAACGGTCGTCGCCGGGGCGATGACGAACTGGCGCCGCAGTGCAACGAAGGTTGCTTCGAGGATGCCCAGTAGCAGGACCACGCCAGCGGCAATCCAGACGGTCGACGTCGCGCCTCCGACGGCGAGGGCATCGTTGATCAGCACGCGGAAGACCTGAGGGATGGCAAGGGCCATCAGACTCGCGCCGAGCGCGCAGACGAGGCCCAGGATCAGCCGCGGCAGGATGGGCTTGATGTGTGGGTAGAGTCGGCTGAGCGATTCCCACAGGGTGGTTTGAGTCGGCATACTTCTGTCTTTGACACTTCAGAGGCGGATCTACCCGGAAGGGACATTTCGTGTCCCGTAGCAACTATCCTATGTCAGAGCTTTGCCGCTGCGTCAGCGGCCCCAAACTACCGTTCGGTGAGGGTCAGCAGCACTGCTTCGGGTCGGCAGGCAAAGCGGACCGGCGCGAACCGCGACGTCCCGATTCCCGCTGACACGTTCAGCGGTATGCTGCGTCCCTTGTGCTCCCAGTCAGTCAGGCCGCGGGCCCGCCAGGTGGGGAGGTCGCAGTTGGTGACCAGGGCGCCGTAGCCCGGAATGCAGACCTGCCCGCCATGGGTATGGCCGGCGAGAATCAGGTGCGCGCCGCCGTCGGTGAAGTAGTCCAGCACCCGCTGATAGGGGGCGTGCGCGACGGCGATCTTCAGGTGCCGTGCGTCGGAAGAAGTGCTGCTGCCCGCCGGGTAGCCGGCGTAGGAGTCGCGATCGATGTGCGGATCGTCGACCCCGGTGAAGTCGAGCCGGAGGTTGCCCATGGCCACCGACTGCGACCGGTTGGACAGGTCGATCCAGCCTGCGTTCCCGAAGCTCCTGAACAGTTCCGCCCAGGGGAGTGCCTTCGGCTCCCGCCCGGTGCGGTGCTTCGACGGGCCAGAGAAATACCGCAGCGGGTTGTTCAACACTGGCGCAAAGTAGTCGTTGGACCCGGGCACAAACACGCCGGGAAACCGCATCAGCGGGCCGAGCGCCTCAAGTAGCGGCTCGACACCCTTGTGGTGGCTGAGGTTGTCGCCGGTGTTCACCACCAGGTCCGGTTCCAGCCGGGCCAGTCCCTGCAGCCACCGGGTCTTGGCGGCCTGCCGGGGCGCCATGTGAATGTCGGAAAGGTGCAGGACCCTCAGCGGGCGGCTGCCCGGCGGAAGGATCGGCAGGGTCTCCTCACGCAGCTGGAACAGGTTCCGTTCCACCAGGGAGGCGTACCCGAGGCCGGCTACGGCGACCGCTGCGGTTCCTCCCAACGCGATAGTAGTGGCGTCGAGCAGCTTCGATGAACCCAAGGGTTAGCCTTCGTCTTCGTTGTTGTCTGGGTCCTCTGGGCTGTTTCCCGGTGGGGGATCAGCAGGAGGGCCACTGTTCCCTGGACTGCCCTGGTTATCCCCAGGCCTCCCGGTCTGGTTGCCGTTGCCTGGCTGGGTCTGAATGGTGGGACGCTGCGCGTTGAGCATCCGCTGCGGGGGGTCGGTGAAGGGTTCTCCCGAGTGCAGCCCAGGTATCTGCTGCATAAACCGCTCCCAGGACGGAGCCGCAATGAACGAACCATCAATTTCGGGGTAAATCTGGCCGCCGATCTGCAATTCGCCCAAGCTGACGCTGTTCGCCTTCCAGTTACCCAGCCAGGTGGCAGTTGCCATGCCCGAGTTGTACCCCATGAACCAGGTCTGGGACCGGGCATCGTTGGTTCCTGTCTTGCCGGCCATGGGAATGTCCCCGAACTCCAGGAGCTGACCCGAGCCTCGCTCCATGACAGCCTCGGTGGCGTAGTTCACTCCGCGAGCCAATTCCTCGGGAATCGCCTGTTCACAGGCCGCTTCAGGAACGGGGAAGCTGGTGCCGTCAACGGCTACCACTTCAGTGAGCGCCCGCGGCTCACAGGTCATCCCCTCGGCCCCCAATGCCGCGTACGCAGTGGCCATCGAGATCGGTGAAACCTCAGATCCGCCGCCAATAAGGGCTGAAGGTGACACTGTCAACGGTGTGTAATCCCCGTCGGCGCTCTTTCCATCGTGGATACCTAGATCCGCGGCGATCTGGAACGGCATGCAGAGATCGATCTGACGTGCCGTCTCCATGGTGATGGTGTTGTACGACTGGGCCAGTCCTTCAAGGACGGTGTAGCTGCCGTAGTTGATGTCCCCGTAGTTCTGCGGTTCGTACCCGTCCTCATCAGGCAGGACGTACTTTCCGTCGGGATAGCAGCTTGCCTCCCACTCATCGAACTGGGGGTAGATTCTTTTGCGGCCGTCGATGGTGGTGTTCAACGCCCGGCCGTCTTCGAGCCAGGCAGCGACAATGAAGGGCTTGAAGGTCGATCCGGGCTGGAATCCTCCCACACCGCCCAAGGGCTGGTTGGGGTCTCCACCGCTGTACTGATCAACATTGAAGTTCAGCACCGAATCGCCCGGCTCGGTGCCAGGCATGTACCTGGTGTTCTGTGCCATCACCAAGATGTCGCCGGTTCCGGGTTCCATGCTGACCATCGAGTGTCCTACCGAGGGGTCGGTGGTCTCGCGGCCAGCGGTTTCATTGATGGCTGTCTGGGCAGCAGTCTGCGCAACGGGGTCGAGCGTCGTCGTGATCGTCAGCCCCGCGCGGTACAGGGTGTCCTGGCGTGCTTCAAGGGATTCGCCGTAGGCGGGATCGTTCAGGATCAGATGCGTGACGTAGTCGCAGAAGTACGGTGCCTGTTCCGCGCCGACACAGCCGCTCAGCGTGGGGGTGATGTCCAACCCGAGGTCGGTGGCGACGGCGGCGTCGTACTCTTCCTGGGTGATGTGGCTGTTCGACAGCATGGCGCCAAGCACCAGGTTGCGGCGCTCCAGGGAGCGCTCCGGGTTGAGTTCCGGACTGTAGAACGTGGGTCCATTGACCACGCCTGCGAGGAGGGCCGCCTGCTGGATGTTCAAATCAGCTGCCTCGACGTTGAAGAAGTATCTCGATGCTGCCTGCACGCCATAGGTGGTGCCGGTGAACGGCACAATGTTCATGTAGCCCTCAAGGATTTCGTCCTTGCTGAGCTCCTTTTCGACGGCGATGGCCAGTTTTGCTTCGCGGAGCTTGTCGCCAAGAGTCTTGCCGCCGCTGAAAGTGACCGATCCGTCACCGCTCTGCAGGCTGGCATCAATCAGGACGTTGTTGACGTACTGCTGGGTGATGGTGGAGGCGCCGCGGGTGGTGTCGCTGCTGACGTTGCTCACGACGGCGCTCATGATGCCCTGCAGGTCCACGCCGCCGTGCTCGTAGAACCGGGCGTCTTCGATGGCGAGGAGGGCGTTCACCATGTTGGGGGAAACCTGGTCGAGGGTGACTGGCTGCCGGTTCTCCTCATACAGGGTGGCGATCAGCGTCCCGTCCGAAGCGAGAATCCTCGATGGCTGGGCCAGCGCCCCACGCTCGAGTTCCGCCGGCAGCTCTTCGAAGAACTGAATCGAGGCGGAAGCACCGGTACCCGTTGCCGCAGCAACTGGGACCAGTAGACCCGCAGCAAGCACCCCGCTCAAAGCACTGATTCCGAGAAACGCAATCATCTTCCCCAGGGTGGTTGCTGTGTCAAAGATCGGTGATTTACGAGCAGCCATTACCCCAGTTTACAAGCACGCGCTAGTCTGTGAACCATGACCAAATGGGAGTACTCCACAATTCCGCTCATCATCCACGCCACGAAGCAGATTCTGGACCAGTGGGGAGAGGACGGCTGGGAACTGGTGCAGGTAGTTCCCGGACCGGACGGCAAAGGCCTCGTCGCCTATCTGAAACGAGAGAAGAACCAGTCGTGACCAGCACCGACAACCCAACATCAGCTGTCGAACAGCGGCTGCTGGATCTCGGAATCACTCTCCCGGACGTCGTGCAGCCACTGGCTTCGTACGTCCCGGCAGTGGTGACGGGCAACTATGTTTTCACCGCCGGGCAGCTACCGCTTATTAACGGTGAACTCCCAGCTTTGGGCAAGGTTGGCGCCGAGGTGACGCCGGAGGCCGCGAAAGAGTACGCAGCGACCTGCGCGGTGAACGCCTTGGCCGCGATCAAGTCCCAGATCGGGGATCTGGACCGGATTAGCCGGATCGTGAAGGTGGTCGGGTTTGTCGCCTCCGATCCCAGCTTCACGGGCCAGCCTCAGGTTATTAACGGTGCGTCCGACCTGCTGGGGCAGGTGCTCGGCGACGCCGGTGCTCATGCTCGCTCCGCCGTCGGCGTGGCAGTGCTTCCCCGCGATGCGCCGGTGGAAGTCGAGATTATCGCGGAGTTCGTCTGATTCCTGTGGGCCACATAAGTAACCGCCTTTTTCCAGTTCCCGAAGACCAGTTGGGCGCAGCGCGAAGCTGGGTCGAACACGGCGAGCGGACGCCGGTCAAACCCCGCCTGGCGTCGTCGGTGGTCTTGATCCGCGATGCCCCTCCGGGGACTGAAACTTACCTTTCATACCGGCGTGGCGAATCCCCACTGGGGATCGTCGCGTTTCCCGGCGGCAGCATCGAGGAGTCCGACGACGACGACGTCGTCTGGTTTGGGCCCACCCCTGCCCAGTGGGCAAAGGCGATGGGGATCGATGACCTGTTTGTGGCGCGGCGCCACGTGGTCGGAGCCATCCGCGAACTGTTCGAGGAGACCGGTGTGCTGCTGGCTGGACCGGATGCCGTGTCCCTCGTCGACGGCAGTAGGAGCCCTGAGTGGATGAAGGCCCGTGAAGACATTGCCACCCAGGAGCGATCGTTTTCGGACATCCTGGCCCGCCGGGGACTGGGGCTCCGCACCGACTTGCTGAAACCGCTTGCGCACTGGCTTAGCCCCGATTACGCTCACCGCCGGTTCGACACCCACTATTTTGCGGCGGCCCAGCCGACTGGCCAGGAAGCTACGGCGCTCGCGAGTAAGGGTTTGTGGGGTGAATGGCGCTGCGCATCCAGGGAAGTCGCGAAGGCCGAAGCCACCACCTTGGGCGATGAAGTGGGCCAGCCCAACACGGTGGGCCGGGCGCTGGATGAGCTGACCGTACCAGCGGTCCGTCTGATCCTGGAGAAGATTGGATCCTCGAAGGGTTGCGTGGCTTATTTGAGTCACAAACGGCCCATGAAGGTTTATTACCCGCATCTGATGACACCCTCCGAGGAGGCGGATCCAATGCTTGAGGTCGCTTGTTCGGTGGCCACCGAGGGCGGATCCGGCCAACGCGGTCGTTAGCGTGGCCATCACCGCCCTCCCTGGTCGGCTCAGGGCCGAACTGCCCTAACGCGGCTTCCGGGATACCTTCGATTCCTCAAAGGGCTCATGTCCTTCCTCGATCCGCGCGAAGGCGGGGTCGTCAGCATAGGACTTCAGTCTCGCGATGCGATAAATAATCAGTGCGTAGACTGCTTTAGCCGCAATATCAGCGATGGAGTACCCGCCTTGCTTCAGGACCCATGCGTCGGCGCCTGAGATGCCAAGGAGCGGCAGCGCATATGCGAGCGGGTAGACGATCCAACTCGCGAGAAGCAGGATCCGAAGGCGACTGATGAGCTTCCGGACCTGCGGAGGCTGGCGATCAAGCGATTTCGTCAGTTCGACGAACAATACGTACAGGATGAAGATAAAGGGAATTGTGGAGAGGATCCCCCACAGGACTCTTACGCTGTCTGAGCTACTGATCTCTCCGGGGTATCCGAGCACGATCATCAGGGTCGCAGCGGGTACCAGTTTCCATAGCAGGCTGGTTTGCACTTTTCGGGCGAGGGCCAGAACTGCGATGAGTTCCACCAGCAGCAGTGGCACCGTCAGTAGCCAGTCCACATACCGGTACCCCTCGTTGAACGACGCGCCCTCAGCTTGCGCGTACGTCCCGCGTCCGCCGACAGCATCCGTGACGAATGCCTCCTTGAACGAGTCAAAGATCCGGAAGTAGTGGTAGGCAGCAATGCCGCAGACTATTGCTGCGATGACAAGTGCCTGCCGGTACCGGGGAAGGACACGGGGAAGAACGAGGATGAGGAAAACGGCCGTGAATAGCTGTGAAGCAATAACCAGCGAGAGCAAGTTGTAGACAGTGTCGAACTGGCTCTGGGTCAGGTCATCAGGAATCATGGTTGTGCTCCTTTGCACAGAAGGTGAACCCCTGCATGGCGGCAGATGATGGAATTCATCCCGTTCCGCACGATGCGTGAAAGAATTCTACGCTGTGTAGAAACCCTAGCCAAGGCTTTTGTTCCAGCAAAAGGGAGCGTCCACATCGCGACCTGATAAAAGGCCACACAGAAAAGACCGGGAACGTGATGCTCCCGGTCTTTTCTACGTGGACTTATGAGGGTGTGATGCTAGCGGCTGCGCTGACGCAACCGCTGGATGTCGAGGATGACGACGGCGCGCGCCTCAAGGCGCAGCCACCCGCGCTGCACGAACTCCGCGAGAGCCTTATTGACGGTTTCACGGGAAGCTCCGACCAATTGGGCAAGCTCTTCCTGAGTCAGCTCGTGCGCAACGAGGATGCCGTCGGTGGCCGGACGGCCAAACCGGTCCGCCAGATCCAGCAGGGCCTTCGCAACGCGGCCCGGGACATCGGAGAACACCAGGTCAGCCAGCGACTCGTTGGTACGGCGCAGCCGGCGGGCCAAGGCCTGCAGCAGCTGGGCCGAAACCTCGGGACGCGTTTCCAGAAGGGTCCGCAGGTTCTCATTCTTCAATCCGGCGAGGCGCGTCTCGGAAACGGCGGTGGCCGTGGCCGTTCGAGGGCTGGGATCGAACAATGCCATCTCACCGAACAGCTCGCCCGGGCCAAGAATTGCAAGCAGGTTCTCGCGGCCGTCCTGGGCGGTGCGACCGAGCTTGATCTTGCCGGACACAATGAAATACAGCTGGTCGCCCTGATCGCCTTCGCGGAAGACAGATGCCCCGCGGGAGAGATCCACTTCGGTCAGCTCGTCGGTGAGTGCGGCGAAAACGTCGTCGCCCAACGAAGCGAAGAGTGGCGCGCGGCGCAGTACCTCGATGTCCATGAAATCTCCTGATAAATTGTCGGCTCATTCCATCTTGCCGTACATAACGAACTTGTGACACCTGCTACACGCGTGTTCGCCGTCGGAATAGCCTATTTGCCTCCCATTTGGGCGGAAACGCCCAGATTTCCCGCCCAACGGCCTGAAAAAAAGGGGTTCAACATGCGCTCAGGAGATTGTCAGTACCGCCGGATAGACTCAGTCGGGTAACGGAGGCGTCGCGCCTCCCGATGATCAGGGAGAGCGCACGTGCCGGACTTCACCATCTTGGACATCCTGCTGGTGCTGGCACTGGTCGGGTATCTCGTTGCCGGTCTCCGCAACGGGTTCCTGGTGACCCTCGGCGGGATCGCAGGCTTCGTTGCCGGAGCAATAGCTGCGTTCTTCGCTATTCCCCTCGTCAGCGAATGGGTGCCCGACGACGCCTGGCGCCTTCCCGCCATCATCCTCACAGCATTCGTCCTGGTGGTCCTTGGCCAGGCCCTCGGCTCCCGGCTCGGTGGAGCCATTCGCCGTGCCCTCGATTTCCGTCCGATCCGAATGGTCGACCGGCTGCTCGGCGGCGTCGTGAATGTGGTGGTTGCTGCACTGGTGATGTCCATGCTGGCCTTCAGTATTGGCACGCTCGGCATGCCCTTCCTGTCCCAATCCATTGCCTCGTCACAGGTGATCAGGGGAATCGACAACCTTACGCCGTCGCCGGTTCGCACGTGGATGGCGCAATTGCGCACCATCGCCGTCGACGACGGGATCCCCACAATTCTCGAAAGCGTTGCACCGGCTGCCCCCCTGCCAGTCCCCGAGGCGGCCGTCGACACCCCCGAGCTCGCGTCGGCTTCCCAATCGGTGTTGCGTATTGCTGGTACCGCGTTCCAGTGCGGCCAAAACCAAACCGGGTCGGGCTTCATTATTGCTCCAGGGCGGGTGGTGACCAACGCCCACGTGGTTGCGGGGGTCAACGAACCGGTGGTGGAGATTCCCGGTGGGGGAGCGCTGCCCGGCCGTATCGTCCACTTCGACGCCGTTCGGGACATCGCGGTCCTCGCCGTCGACGGTCTGGACCGTGCGCCCCTGCCCCTCGGTGAGGATCTCGCCACGGGGGACACTGCGGCTTTCGCTGGCTACCCCGCCGGTGGCCCCTTCCAAATCCAGCCCGCCAGCATCCAGAATCGCAGCGATGTCCTGGTCGCCAACATTTACGGCGCGGATCCGGCGTCAGTCAACGTGTACAGCCTGGCAGCGAACGTTCAGCAGGGTAACTCGGGCGGGCCTCTGCTGGACATGCAAGGGCGGGTGACCGGCGTGATCTTCGCAAAATCCACTCAGGATGCGCCGGTGGGATACGCGCTGACCCTGGCAGAATTGCAGCCCATTGCCGAGCAGGCCAGCGTCTTCACTGACACGGTGTCAGCCGGTCAATGCAACAACCGCTAGGCCTTAGCCAAGCCAGTCGAGCGTCTGCCCGTGTCCGCCAGTGCGTGCTGCCGGGCTCCCATTGTGGGCGAGGACAAACAGCCGGACCACCTCCACCTCGGCCTTAGCCATCGCACCCTCCACTCCTGGCAACACCCCGTACCCTTCGTTCGATAGCCAGTGCACCGGCCTGCTGCGGTCAGCAGTCAGCCGCCGCATGGTGTCCTGAAACGCCTCGCGGCCAGGCTCATCGACGTATCCAAGCACCGCACTATGAAACACGACCACCACCGAGTCCGCCGGTGCACTATCCACCAGGCTCTCAAGGTTGACGACGAGATCACCGCTCAGCAGGAGCGGCGGATCACGTCGGGCTACCTCGACGGCGGCGCGGAGCCGGTCCCGCCGTTGCACATGTTCTGGCCAGATCAGTGCTTCCAGCCAGGCGACGTCGTCGTCCTTTGCGACGTCGAGCGGATTCAGGTCGAGTCCGGCGCGGAAGCTGATGTGAGGTAACGACGTCGGCAGCGGCGGGTTGCCGGTGGTGGCGCATTCCATCACCAGGGCGTCGGGGACCGCGCTGGCGGACAGGACGGGTCCGTCGTCGTAGGAGTACCCATACCGGTCCGGATACAGGCACAACCCTGCGGAGGCGCCGACCTCGATCAGGGCTAGCGGCGTGTTTTCGCTGTCGGCGATGTGGGCCAGTAGGGGAAGCAGGACGGCGCTTCGGCCGGCCTCGTTGGTTTGGGTGTTGCGGGCAAGCATCGTTGCACGCACCTGTGACCAGTGCTCGAGCAAAAAAGTGCGGAACAGGGCGTAGGGCGCCGGTCGGGCGCGAGGTATCGGGCGGCGCCGAGCAGCAGATTGGGTTGGCGCTTCGCCGCGGGCAGGGTGTCGAGCCGTGGCAGAAGCTGCGGGTCCTCACTGATGCCGAGGCACCACTCAGCGTACGTGGGGGAGTATCCGCGGGTTTCAACGAGCGCGAACCGCCGGTACCACGCGGCCGTGTCGAGTTGCTCAGCCATGCCAATCCCTCCACACCAATGGGTCAACCGTCACCCTAGCGTGCTCTCCCGAGGACGGTCAGTCGACAACGCGTAACCAAATCGTGACCACATCTGTGAGGTAAATCCCATCTGAGGACATCCTCGGGGTTAGGCTCGTTCCACAGATTGCTCCGCTCCGGCGAAGCCGTCAGGGCATCACGTTACGTGCGCTGCCTCCCCACTCGTACATGAGGAGCACAACATGCAAGAAAGCGCCACACCGCCGCGCAGCTCACGCCCCGCAAAGAAGCGGGCAGCTGTGGTGACGGCCGGATTGGCAATCGGTGCGCTGTTGCTTTCCGGTTGCGTCGAAAGCCAGCGGGATGAAGGCACTGCCGACGGTGGTGAAGCGACCGTCGACTCGACGTTCGTCTTTGCTGCGTCGTCGGATCCTGCGTCCCTTGACCCCGCCTTTGCCAGTGACGGCGAGACCTTCCGGGTCAGCCGTCAATTGTTTGAGGGCCTCGTGGGCGTCGAGGCTGGCACCGCCGACCCCGCGCCGCTGCTCGCCGAGTCCTGGGAAACTTCCGAGGACGGCCTGTCGACCACTTTTGCGTTGAGGGAGGGTGTCACCTTCCACGACGGCACCGAGTTCAACGCCGAGGCTGTCTGCTTCAACTTCGACCGCTGGTACAACTGGACCGGTGTCGCCCAGGCGCCATCCGTCTCCTACTACTACAACAACCTGTTCCGCGGGTTCGCCGACTCACCTGACGCAGCCGTCTACGAATCCTGTGAAGTGAACGGGGACCTTGAGGCGACCGTCACCCTTGCACAGCCGTTCGCCGGGTTCATTCCCGCTCTGTCGCTGCCGGCCTTCGCCATGCAGAGCCCGACGGCGCTCGAGGAGTTCGCTGCCGATGACATTGGCGGTTCAGCTGAAGCGCCAGCGCTGAGCGCTTACGCCGAGGGTAACCCCGTGGGTACCGGGCCGTTCAAGTTCGATTCCTGGTCGGTGGGCGAGCAGTTGCAGCTTTCCACCTACGAGGACTACTGGGGTGAGCAGGGCGATGTGGAAACCATCATCTTCCGCGTCATCGACGACCCACAGGCGCGCACGCAGGCCCTGCAGGCGGGCACGGTCGACGGGTTTGACCTGGTCTCGCCCGCCGATATCCCCACCCTCGAGGGCGAAGGCTTCATGATTGTGCCTCGCGATCCCTTCACGATCCTCTACCTGGGTCTGAACCACGAGGTGGAGGAGCTCAGTGATCCACTGGTACGCGAAGCAATCCACCACGCCATCGACAAGCAGGCACTGATCGACCAGACGCTTCCCGAGGGAACGCAGCTGGCTACCCAGTTCATTCCAGACGTGGTTGACGGTTACAACGACGAGGTGACCACCTACGAGTATGACCCCGAGCGGGCCATGGAACTGCTTGAGGAAGCCGGTTACCCTGACGGCTTCGAAGTGGAGTTCAACTACCCGACGAACGTGTCACGGCCGTACATGCCAACCCCTGAGCAGGTCTTCACCAACCTGACCGATCAGCTCAGCGCTGTAGGTATTACCGCTACACCTGCACCTGCCGTGTGGACCCCTGACTACCTGGACAACATTCAGGGAAGCGCTAACCACGGGATCCACCTGCTCGGCTGGACCGGCGACTACAACGACACCGACAACTTCATTGGTGTGTTCTTCGGCCAGGAGAAGCTCGAGTTCGGCTTCGACAACCCCGAGTTGTTCGCAGCACTGGACGAAGCACGCGGTATGACCGATCGTGAAGCACAGACCGCTGCGTACGAGGAGATTAACGAACAGATTGCCCAGTTCAATCCGGCGATCCCGTTGGCCCATCCCGCACCGTCGCTGGCGTTTGCCCCACGCGTTGATTCGTACCCGGCAAGCCCCGTCAATGACGAGGTGTTCAACATGATCGAACTCAACGAGTAACACCTATCGATGACAGGAGAGCCTGGCCTACTGGGCCCGGCTCTCCTGTTGCTCGTTGGACAGTGTTTGATTCCTGTGTGTTTGATCAGTTCCTGAAAGGACCCCGTGCTACGCGTCATTGGTAAGCGCCTCGCGCTGCTGGTACCCACTCTGATCGGCCTGTCGATCCTGTTGTTCCTGTGGGTACGCAATCTTCCCGGCGGCCCAGCCACTGCCCTGCTGGGCGAGCGGGCCACCCCTGAAGCGGTGGAGAGGGTCAACGAGCTATACGGCTTCAATGAGCCGATCATCGCCCAGTACTTGACCTACATGGGCAAGCTGCTGCAAGGGGACTTCGGCACGTCGATCGACACCGGGCGTCCGGTGCTGGAGGAGTTCGCCACCCGGTTTCCGGGTACCGTCGAACTTGCCGTGGTAGCACTGATCTTCGCGATCGGCCTCGGCATCCCGCTGGGCTATGTGGCCGCCCGCTACTATGGGCGATTCGTCGACCACGGTTCAGTGGTGTTGAGCCTCCTCGGCATCACCGTTCCCGTCTTCTTCCTTGCCTTCATCCTGAAGTACCTCTTCGCCATCCAATGGCCGATCCTCCCGCCGGACGGCCGCCAGGATCCCCGGATGGACGCCACCCATGTCACCGACTTCTATGTGCTGGATGGCATCCTTACCGGTGAGTGGGACGCCGCCTGGGACGCATTTCAGCACCTGATCCTGCCGGGCATCGCCCTGGGCACCATCCCTCTGGCGATCATTGTGCGGATCACCCGCGCTTCGGTCCTCGAGGTCCAGAATGCCGACTACGTCCGCACCGCCCGCGCGAAAGGCCTGATGGAGAAAACCATCCGGAACCGGTTTATCCTCCGCAACGCGATGCTCCCGGTGGTCACCACCATCGGGCTGCAGACGGGCCTCATCATTTCGGGCGCGGTGCTCACCGAGACGGTGTTTGCGTTCAACGGGATCGGGAAATTCCTGGCTGACGCGATCTTCGCTCTCGACTATCCGGTGCTCCAGGGGTTCATCATCCTTATTGCCATCCTGTACGCAGTGATCAATCTACTGGTTGACATTTCCTACAGCATCATCGACCCAAGGGTGCGTGTGAGTTGAGTACAACATTGCCTCCATCCGCCGGTGACGGGCCAACGCCCACCGAACCGACCATTCCCGACGACGCCGGAACCGGACTCTGGAAGGACGCCTTCCGGCGGCTGAGAAAGAACCCGCAGGCCATCGCCGGTGCAGTTATCGTGGGCCTGTTCCTGCTGGTGGCAATCCTGGCACCGGTGCTTGCTCCTTACGGCGGCAATGAGTTGCCGGGCCGGACGGAGATTACCCCCACCAATATTCCGGGGCCAGGTGAAATTGACGCCTACCCGCTCGGGCTCGACCGGTTCGGTGGTGACCTGCTCAGCAAGCTGATCTGGGGAGCGCAGGCGTCACTGCTGATCGGCGTCGTCTCGACTGCCCTCGGCCTCGTCGGTGGCATGATCCTGGGGCTGCTTGCTGGCGCCTTGGCGGTTGGGTAGACAGCGTCATCATGCGGTTCGTCGACATCCTGCTCTCGGTGCCGAGCCTTCTGCTCGCGGTCAGCATTGCGGCGATCCTGGGTCAGGGGCCCTACGCGGTGATGATCGCTATCGGTGTCTCGCAGGTGCCTATCTTCGCTCGGTTGCTGCGCGCGTCAATGCTCTCCCAACGAGGCTCGGATTACATCCTTGCTGCCCAAACGCTCGGGCTGAGCCGCTCCACCATCACTATGAGCCACCTGTTGCCCAACAGTGTGGGGCCGGTGATTGTCCAGGCGACCCTGACCCTTGCCACCGCGGTGATTGACGCCGCAGCGCTGTCGTTCCTGGGGCTGGGTGGCGGCAGGCCCCAAACGGCCGAGTGGGGGCGAATGTTGACCTATGCCCAGGCTGAACTAACGAACTCGCCGCAGTTGGCTTTCCTGCCGGGTATCTGTATCGCCGTTACGGCATTGGGCTTCACCCTGCTGGGCGAATCCCTTCGCGAATCGCTGGATCCCAAGACCCGAAAGAAGTAGCGGGACGGAGAGGAAGCAAAAGACCCCGGCACCATCGGTGCGGGGTCTTTTGCCGCCAGGAGCGGTTCTAAGCGATGTTCAGTTCGTTGCCCGGGATCGAGGCCAGCAACTTCCGGGTGTACGGGTGGCGCGGGTTCTGGAACACTTCCTCGGAGCTCGCCGCCTCCACCAGCTCACCATCCTTCATCACGCAGACATAGTCGGAAATGAGGCGGACCACAGCCAGGTCATGGGAGATGAACAGGTAGCTCAGTCCAAGCTCCGCCTGCAGATCGCCCAGCAGTTTCAGGATCTGGGCCTGCACCAGGACGTCCAGCGCGGAGACCGGCTCGTCGCAGATGATCAGCTCCGGCTTCAAAGCCAGCGCACGGGCGATCGCGACACGCTGCCGTTGTCCACCGGAAAGCTCCGAGGGGTAGCGGCGCAGCGCGGCCTGCGGCAGCGACACCTGGTCCATCAGTTCGCGGACCCTGGCCCGCCGCTCACTCTTGGACCCCCTCTTGTACGCGTTGAGGGGTTCCTCAACGATCCGCTCAATGGTGAACATCGGGTTCAGCGAGGAATAGGGGTCCTGGAAGATCGGCTGGACCCGCTGCCGGAAGTCAGCCAGCTGCGCCTTGTCCAGCGTTCCGACGTCCATTCCGTCGAAGGTCATGCTGCCCGACGTCGGCTCGATGAGCTTCAGGAGCATCCGCGCCGTCGTCGTCTTCCCTGAACCGGACTCACCCACGATGGCGACGGTCTGGCCGCGGGGCACATCAAGGGTCACGTTCTTCGCCGCGTAGAAGTCCTCGGAGCTGCCCCGCCGCTTGTAGACCTTGGTCAGGTCGCGGATCTCGACGATGTTCCGCCCTGCTGTCGCGGCCGCGGCGATAGCCTCGGCCGCCTCGGTCTGGTGTTCGGCGAACACAGCCTCCGCAGCATCGACGCGCTTCGCGGTGTCGGCGTGGTACGTCCCCGGCTGGAGGCGGACTGCTGCCACGCTGGGCGCAGCGCGAACGAGCGACTGGGTGTAGGGGTGCTGGGGGTCGGTGAGGAGCTGTTGTGCCGGACCGGTCTCCACCACCCGGCCGCGGTGCATCACCACGAGATCGGAGGCCCGTTCAGCCGCCAAGCCGAGGTCGTGGGTGATCAGCAGCACCGAGGTGCCCAACTGTTCGGTCATCTGATCAATCTGGTCGAGGATGGTCCGCTGCACCGTGACGTCGAGCGCGCTGGTCGGCTCGTCGGCGATCAGCAGCCGCGGCTGGCATGCCATCCCGATAGCGATCAGGGCGCGCTGGCGCATGCCACCGGAAAACTCGTGGGGGTACTGTTTGGCCCGTTCACCGGCGTCGGGCAGTCCAGCCGCGGTGAGGACCTCGATGACGCGTTCCTTGACGTTCTTCTTGGTTGCCATTCCGTGCACCAGGAGAGTTTCGGCCACCTGGGTGCCGATCTTGGTAACCGGATTGAGGTTCGACATCGGGTCCTGCGGGACCAGCCCGATGGCCCGCCCGCGGATGGCGCGCATCTTCGTTTCAGAAATGGTGGCGAGGTCCTGGCCTTCGAACAGGATGCTGCCGCTGGTAATCCTGCCATTGGACGGCAGCAGGCCGATGCAGGACATCGCCGTCGTCGACTTTCCCGAACCGGACTCGCCAACAATCGCGAGGGTTTTCCCGCGTCGCAGGGTAAAGCTCGCATTTTCGACGGCGATCACATCGCCGTACGAAGTGCTGAACGTTACGGCGAGGTCTTTGACCTCAAGGAGCGGGGCATCGCTGGGGACACCGTCAACGGGTGTGATGTCGATCATGCCTCTATCGTCCCTCATGAGGGGGCGTAACCCACGGATCCGGAGGAGAGTTTTTCGATCAGGAAATCGACGGCGTACCGGTAGCCACTGATCCCGGCGCCCACGATCACGGCTTCCGCAACAGCCGACAGGTAGGACTGGTGCCGGAATTCTTCCCGCCGGTGCACGTTGCTGATATGCACCTCTACCGTGGGAAGGCCGACGGCGGCAATTGCGTCGCGAAGGGCGACGGAGGTGTGGGTGTAGGCGCCGGCGTTGATGACGATACCGTCGGCTGCGCCTGCCGCAGCCTGGATGGCGTCGACCAGTTCGCCTTCATGGTTGGACTGCAGGCACGCGACGGCCCAACCGTGACGCCCCGCGGCGTCGGCGGCGAGAGCCTCGACGTCGGCGAGGGTTCCTGTGCCGTAGGTGGCCGGTTCGCGGGTGCCCAGGAGGTTGAGATTCGGTCCGTTGATGATCAGGAGCGTGTTGGTCTTCGGCATGGCTTAACTATGCCCCACACCCGGGCGCACCAAAAAGCAGCGGGGTTGGCGGTGTGGCGGTGCTCAGGCTGACATCGGTGCGACGTCGGCTGGCCGGGTGAGGTTGGCTGTCCGGCGGAGGCGGACGGCGGCCAGCGCCCCAGCGACGGTCACCAGGCTCATCACCGCAAGTACAATTCCGGGGTGCCACCAGACGCCGTCGGTAGCTGTACCGAGGACCTGGGTAATGGAAGGAGCGAATCCGGCGACAATCGCCGCCAGGCTATAGGCGAAGGACAGAGCGGTGAACCCGGTGCGGGGCTCGAAGATGTCAGCCATCAATCCGCCAAGCGCGGCCCAGCTGGCGGTCGGCAGGATGCCGCCCAACAGGATGGCGGCCACATAGGTGGGCGCATCGGCGATGCTGATCACCCAATACAGCGGGAAAGCGATGAGGGCGGTGCCGATAGCCCCGCCGGCGACCACCTTGGCCGAGCCGATCTTCATGGCCAGATAGCCGAACGCGGGAATGGTCAGCAGTTGCAGGAGCGAACCGATCAGGGCCGCGTTGAGCACGGTCTCCTGGCTGAGTCCCAGCCGTTGGGTGCCGTAGGCCTGAGTGTAGGAAACCATGAGGAAGTAGGAACCGATACCGAGCACTGCCGCTGCGGCCGCGACGGCGATTGCCGCAGGCTGCCGACGGATGACTTCGATGAACGGAATGCTGGCGCGCGACTGTGTCTGCACGGTCTCTTTGAACACCGGCGTCTCGTCAATGGCGAGCCGCAGGTACAGGGCGATGCCAAGGAACGGGAACGCGAGCAGGAAGGGGATACGCCATCCCCAAGTGGTCATGACGTCGGGCGCCACGACAGCGAGGATCAGGAACACCAGGGAGATGAGCATGGTGCCGACGGGGGAACCGAGCTGGGGAATCGAGGCGTACAGCGCGCGTTTACGCGGTTCGGCGTGCTCGGTGGCGATCAGGATGGACCCGCCCCACTCGCCGCCGAGGGACAACCCCTGGAGAAGACGGAGCACGGTCAGCAGGATGGGTGCCCAGACGCCGATCACGCTGTAGTCCGGGAGCAGGCCGACGGACCCGGTGGCCAGGCCCATCAGCACGATGGTCCAGATGAGGGTCTTTTTGCGGCCGATCCGGTCGCCGAGATGGCCAAACAGGATGGCACCCAGGGGGCGGGCGACGAAGCCCATCGCGAAGATCAGGAAAGCGGAGAGGGTGCCCGCGAGGGGATCCTGGGCGGCGAAGAACACCTGGTTGAAGACCAACGCAGCAGCGGTTCCGAAGACGTAAAAGTCGTAGGACTCGAGGGTGGTGCCTACAAACGAGGCGGCCGCGGACTTACGGGCCATCTTGCGGTTGGCGGCCGGGGAGGGGCCAGTGGTCGCGGGGGCAGTGGTAGTAGACACGTTTCGAAATTGTCCTCGTGCCGCAGGCCGAGGCGCCACCCCTGCCGGGCAAGATCACAACCCCCCGGGATGCACATCACACCGCCCGGAGGCACCACCCCGGGTCCGCCTGGGACCCGGGATGGTGCCCCGGGACCCAGGCGGGGAGTTACTTTCTCAGGGACTGAGCGATCTGAGCCATGATCGTCGGGTCGGACAGGGTTGACGAGTCGCCGACTTCCCGGCCCTCGGCAACGTCCTTGAGCAGGCGGCGCATGATCTTGCCGGAGCGGGTCTTCGGGAGCTCGGGCACCACCAGGATGTTGCGCGGCTTGGCGATCGGCCCGATCTCCTTGCCCACGTGGTTGCGCAGGGTGGTGACGATGTCGTCGTCGTCGACGGCCGAGCCACGCAGGATCACAAACGCGACCACTGCCTCGCCTGTCGTCTCATCGGAGGCACCGACGACGGCGGCCTCAGCCACCGACGGGTGGCTGACCAGCGCCGACTCGATCTCGGTG
Organism: Arthrobacter sp. Bz4; assembly: GCF_003075455.1. Classification (GTDB taxonomy): domain Bacteria; phylum Actinomycetota; class Actinomycetes; order Actinomycetales; family Micrococcaceae; genus Arthrobacter_D. Next base: position 55,283 of record NZ_QDAE01000012.1, on the reverse strand, counting down.
GTCGACAGCCGGTGACCGGAGATGTTCATCACGTCGTCCACGCGGCCCAGCAGCCAGATGTCGCCGTCCTTATCGCGCTTGGCGCCGTCCCCAGCGAAGTACATGTTGTCGAAGCGGGACCAGTAGGTGTCCTTGAACCGCTGCGGGTCGCCCCAGATGCCACGGAGCATGGACGGCCACGGTTCGCGGACCACCAGATACCCGCCCGAACCGTTGGGCACCGATTCGCCCATCTCATCCACGACATCCACCGAGATCCCCGGCACTGCCACCTGCGCGGAGCCCGGCTTGGCGTGCGTGACGCCCGGCATCGGGGCGATCATGTGCGCACCGGTTTCGGTCTGCCACCAGGTATCCACGATCGGTGCACTGCCCCCACCGATCATCTCCCGGTACCACATCCACGCCTCAGGATTGATGGGCTCACCCACGGAGCCCAGTACGCGGATCGAGGTGAGGTCGTATTTCTTGGGGATGTCGCGGCCCCATTTCATGAACGTCCGGATCGCCGTCGGAGCCGTGTACAGGATGGACACCTTGTACTTTTCCACCAGTTCCCACCACCGGCCCTGATGCGGGGTGTCGGGGGTGCCCTCGTACATGAGCTGGGTGGCGCCGTTGACGAGTGGCGCATAGGCGACGTAGCTGTGCCCGGTGACCCAGCCGACGTCGGCCGTGCACCAGAACACGTCGGTCTCCGGGCGCAGGTCGAACGTGTTCTTGTGGGTGAAGGCCGTCTGCGTCAGATACCCGCCGGTGGTGTGGAGGATGCCCTTGGGCTTCCCTGTGGTGCCCGAGGTGTACAGGATGAACAGCGGGTGCTCCGAGTCGTGTCCGACGGCGGTGTGGTCGGCTGATGCACCGCCGACGGCGTCACTCCACCAGACGTCCCGACCTTCGGTCCACTCCACCGGCTCGCCGTTGCGCTTGACCACCACGACGTTAGTGACGGTGTGCCCCTCGCGTTCCAGGGCGCCGTCGACGGCTGGCTTCAACGCGCTGGGCTTGCCGCGACGGTAGGTGCCGTCCGCCGTGACGACGAGCTTGGCTTCAGCGTCATCGATCCGGTTGCGCAGAGCCTCGGCGGAGAAGCCGCCGAAGACCACCGAGTGCACAGCACCAATCCGGGCACAGGCGAGCATGGTGATGACTGCCTCGGGGATCATCGGCAGGTATACCGCCACCCGGTCACCCTTCTCGACTCCGAGCGAGAGGAACGCGTTTGATGCTTTCTTGACCTCTTCCGTGAGTTCCGCATAGGTGTAGGAGCGGGTGTCGCCGGGCTCGCCTTCAAAATGGATGGCTACACGATCCCCTCGGCCGGCCTCAACGTGGCGGTCAAGCGCGTTGTAGGCGGCGTTCACCCGGCCTCCGACAAACCATTTCGCGAAGGGAGCGTCGGAGAAGTCGAGAGCCTGGGTGAAATCTTCGTCCCAGGTGAGCAGGTCGCGTGCCTGAGCGGCCCAGAACTCCGGCCCGGCCTTGCCTTCCTCATAGAGGGAGGGCTGAGCTACGGCATTCGCCGCGAACTCTTCGGTGGGAGGAAAGCTGCGCTCCTCCAGCAGCAGATTCTCAAATGCGTCGCCTTGCGTGGTCTGGGTGTTCTCAGTCATGTTCAACCCTTCATCGTGCCGGATAGCGTTAGGCGGCGAGCCACCCGGTTCGAAACCGGCACGCAGCACCGCGATACTGCTGACCAGACTAACCGCGCGCACCGACTTTGTGTGGGCGCGCTCACATCCGCAAATGTGAATGGTCGAATTTCTGCGGTGAGCGGCGGTGAGAAGGGCGCGAGTGGACCCGGATGGCTAGTGGAGGAGAGGCGGGTTGACTACTCTGGTGACAGGAAGCAAGGCTGGCCACTGCGGCCCGCCCGGCCGCTGCGACGAATGGAATCCCGAAATGACACATCCGCACACCGATCGGTTCGCTGGCAGCAGCAGCGACAGTTCACACCGCGCCAGCGAGGCGGTTCTGGGCCCATTCACTCTCCGGGAGGCGGTGATCGGCGGTTCGGTGTTGCTGATCTTCATCGGCTCGCTGCTTCCCTTCTTCGAGGCCAATGACTGGTTCGGCAACCTGTGGAACGCGTCCTCCCTCTTCTTCCTCGGAATCGGTATCATCCTCCCGGTAGCAACTGCGGGCTTGATTGCCGCCCGGCGGCTCGGGACCGACCTGCGGATCGGTTCGCTTTCGGTCGACCAGTTCGCGTCGGTGGTGGCCGCGCTTGCGACGACCTTCTTCTTCCTGCAGACGGTCACCTCCTTCCACATTGGGCCGCTCATCTGCCTCATCGGCGGGATTGGCATGCTGGCCGCCACCGTCGGAGGCCCGCATCTGCCGATGTTCGCCCGAGATTTTGCAGGCCGTCCCAGCTCAAACGCCCACCTGATGGCCCGTAGCATCCTGCCAGCCGCACCGAAAAAGCCCAAAGCCTCCGAGCCAGTTGCGGCCGAGCAGGTTACCGAGTTCACTCCCCAGCCAGGCTCGACGGCGGCGCAGGTGCCAGCGCAGCAGCAGCGGGCTTCGGCGCAGGTCACGCCGGGACCACATCGCAGCCTGCCGCGCAGAAGAAGAGCCCAGGCATTGCCGGCAAGTTCGGATTCGGCGCCGCAGCGAAGTCCTCTTCGGGCGACCAGGGCCCGAGCAGGCCCGAGGCGCATCTGAACAGCGGGGTGGGGGCAGCAGCCGGGGTCCAGGACAAGGAACTGGCCGACGCCGATTCATCCGGCTACCCGCGGTTCGCTGATGAGGATTTCGCCCCGTATGGCACGTCCCCCGACTCGGCGCAGTCCCCCGACTCGGCGCAGTCTCCTGACCCGGCTCAGTCCCCTGACGCGGCAAAGTCGCACGACTCCGCCCAGTCGCCCGACGGCAACTCCGACGCTGGTGTCAGCTCACCGACCGCGGATCAGGCTCCGGTGGATACCGGCCAGCAGGCAACTGCAACCCGGAAAGCCGCTACCCCCGAAACATCCTCCGCAACAACTGCTGCAACCGCCGCCGCGACAACTGCGCAGCCGGTCGTGAAACGCCAGCCCAGCGAGTCCCAGGACTCTATCTCAGCGACCAAGGACGCGGACGACGACGCCCCTGTGGTGGAAGCCTTCTGGTTCGCCGTCGGTTCACCCCGCCCGGTGGTCGACGAGGCCTCGGGTGTCGAACTCTTCGTCCTGCTTCCAGGTGACTGGGAGGTGGGCATCGAGGACCGTGGCGAGGAATTTCTGGTGCAGGACAAGCGCACGGGCCGGATCGGTGTCATGCGGGATCTCACCAACATCGAGCGCGCACCGAGCGACGGCTAGGCACCGACAGTGGTCGGTACGGTCTCCGCGGGTTCCCATGATCCGTCGCCGCTCGCCATCAAGCGGCGGGCCCGCAGGATTCAACGCAGGCTGGCCGAGGAATACCCCTACGCCGTTGCTGAACTCGACTTCACCAATCCCTTTGAGCTTCTCGTAGCGACCGTCCTGTCGGCCCAGACCACCGATGTCCGGGTCAACCTCACCACCCCGGCCCTGTTCGCCAGGTACCCAGACGCCCGCCGTCTTGCTGAAGCCGACGAAATGGACCTGCAGGATCTGATCCGGCCCACCGGATTTTTCCGCGCCAAGTCGAAGAGCCTGCTGGCCTTGTCCAACCGCCTCGTCGATGAGTTCGATGGGGTGGTCCCACCACGCCTGGAAGACCTTGTCACCCTCCCCGGGGTGGGTCGTAAAACCGCGAACGTGGTACTCGGTAATGCGTTTGGCATCCCCGGGATCACTGTCGACACCCACTTCGGCCGGCTCGCGCGGCGCTTCCGTTGGACCGAGTCCGACGACGCGGTCAAGGTGGAGGCCGACGTCGCCCGCTTGTTCGACCCGTCGGACTGGACCATGCTCTCCCATCATGTGGTGTTCCACGGTCGCCGGGTCTGCCATGCACGCAAACCAGCCTGCGGCGCATGCCCCCTGGCCGCCCTCTGCCCCGCCTATGGTGACGGCGAGGTGGACCCGGTCAAAGCCGCGAAGCTGCTGAAGTACGAGTTGGCGCCGGGGCGGGAAGAGTTGCTGCAGCTGATGCGCGGGGGCGCCACACGGCGCGAACTGCAGGCCGCCGGATACAGCCTCCGAGCATGAGTGCCCGTGAACAGTTGCTGGATCTGGCGAAGCGGTCCGTGTCGCAGCCGGGGACGCTGCGCGGCATCGACCCGGCAGAGGCGCGCCACGCAGCGGTCCTGATCCTCTTCGGTATCCTCGATGACCGGCCAGCTGAGTTCCATGCGGGCGCCGTGCCCGATGATCTGGACGTCCTGCTGGTGCTACGTTCAGGGTCGCTGACGGACCATCCAGGTCAGGTGGCGTTCCCAGGGGGCCGGATCGACGACGGCGACGACGGCCCGGTGGCGGCGGCGCTTCGGGAAGCGTGGGAGGAAACCGGCGTCGACACCGCCGGGATCGAGGTGCTGGGACCGCTCCCCGAGTCTGGGCTTCCGGTCAGTAACTTCCTGGTCACACCAGTGCTCGCCTGGTGGGCCGACCAGTCACCGGTCACGGTGGTCGACGAGGCGGAGTCCGAACACGTCTTCCGGGTACCCGTGGCGGACCTGCTCAACCCGGCGGGCCGACGTTCTGTGATTGGGCACCGCAACGGCGTCACCTGGACCACCCCGGCTTTCCTGGTCAGGGACGTCACGGTGTGGGGATTCACTGCGCTACTTCTGGACGCCTTGTTTGATGACCTGGGGTGGACCCTGCCGTGGGACAAATCGGATCAGATCCCACCACCGCTCTGACCGACCAAGGCACCCTATTTGGCGTCCGCGTAGGAATCCACCACCACCACATTGACCGCAAAGTCGATGGGTATGTCCCCGAACATCAGCCGGGTCGCCGACTGTGCCGCGTCGGCGACCACCCGGCAGACCTCGTCGACCTGGGATTCGGGGACATGCAGCATCACCTCGTCGTGCAGAAAGAACACCAGTAGGTCAACGGGGGCTGGAACCGCCTTCGCGCGCAATTGACGCCGCAGTTCCGCGAGCCAGCAGAGCGCCCATTCGGCGGCGGTCGACTGGACCACAAAGTTGCGGGTGAACCGGCCACGCGATCGGGCAAGACCTTCCGCACGACGCTGCTCATCAGCGGTGGAGCTTTGCTGCGACGCCAGCCACGCGTCAGTTGCTGGGGGGCAACCGCGTCCCAGGTAGCTGCTCACCACACCACCGGCCTCGCCCGTGCGGGCAGCACTCTCCACGACCCCGATAGCCTGCGGATAGGTGCGGGCCAGTTGGGGCATCAACCGGCCAGATTCGCCGGTAGTGGCTCCGTACATCGCGCCCAACATCGCAAGTTTGGCCTTGGCCCGGTCGCCAAAGCCCTGCTCGGCAATCCCCTGATACAGGTCTTTCCCCCGGGCCGCAGTTGCCAGCGCCGAATCACGGCCGAGCGCTGCCAGAACCCGGGGTTCCAGCTGCGCTGCGTCAGCCACCACAAACCGATAGCCCGGATCGGGTCGCACCGCGTCACGGATCTGTCGAGGAATCTGGAGGGCGCCGCCACCCCTCGAGGCCCACCGCCCCGATACCACTCCGCCCACCACATACTCGGGTCTGAAGCGGCCGCCCTGCACCCAGGCATCCAACCAGGTCCACCCATTGGCGGTCAGCAACCGGGAGAGCTTCTTGTAGCGCAGCAGGGGTTCAATCCCCGGGTGTTTGTGCTGTTCCAGCTCCCAGGACCGCGTGCTGGTTACCTCGATGCCTGCCCGGTGGAGCGCTCGCAGCAGCTCCTGCGGTGAGTCAGGGTTAAAACCGGGGTTGTTCAGGTGCACCCGTAGCTCACCGGCTATCCGCTCCAGCTCAGCAGGCCGCACGCCTTCACGGGGGCGGGGACCCAGCTGCGATTCCAGCAGCTCCTCATGGAGATCACGACGCACGGTATTCCTGCGTTCTCCATCTCGGCGGCCAGGAGGGCGCCAGCCGATTCAGCCGCTAGCAGCAGCGACAGCCGTTGGGGAAACCGCCCTTCCGCAACAGCCTGCTGCTGGTGGCGGAACTCGGTGAGAACCTCGTCCGGCCCGGGTCCGCCGGGGGCGGAGGGGGTCTCGAAGAGGCTGAACTGCCCTATCGATGCGGCAACCGGGGGAAGTTGCCGCGCGGGGGCCTGATCCTGTGCGTCGGCGCTGTCCTGCAGCTTGGTGATGTAGGGCAGGTCAGCTGCGAAGCGAGAGTGCCGCAGGATGTCCCGGCACAGGCTCAGGTCATGGCACCGCTCGACGCTGATCTTTTGGTGCAGGAGCTGCGGGTACCAGTTGCGGGTGGCATCCCACACCCAACGCACCTTCTGCGCCTCAAAGTGGCGGACGGCCGCGGCAAGTTCGTCGTGCCCGACGACGACGGCCGCACCAGTGGCCGATCCCGACGCATCCGCGGGCTGCAGTACGGCGACGGCGTCGTCTGTCGACCCCCCAGCCGGCCAGACAGGGCTGCCTGGAGCGGGCGGTGAGGACACGACAACATACATGGCTCTATTGTCTCCCGCCCCACAGACAATCCTGGTCGGGCTGGCACCCCGCAAACCGCTCCTGTGGAGGCACCCGTCCTCCACAGGAGCAATTGTCGGACGCCTGTCCACATACGCCCGCTATACTGCCCGGGCATCAGCTCCGGGGCCCCACGCTTGACCCATGACAGAAGGACGTCCCTGGCTCCCGGCTTCCGGGCGGGCAGGCGTAGCGTTGGTGACCAGTTCGCAACCCATCCGGGATGAAACCGCGAGGGTCGCGGCCGCGGCAGGGCTGGAGCTGACTGTGACGACCACGCTCCCCGAAGCCCGCCAACTGCACCCCGCCGTGCTGCTCGTGGGCAGCGACAGCGCCGAAACAGGATCAGCAACTGACGGTGAGCTGATCCTGGTGGGCCTATCTGGGGAAGACGGTGCAGTGTGGCAGACAGCAGCCCGCCTCAACGCCTCCCAGGTTGCCCTGCTACCCGCTGCTGCCGGCTGGCTGGTGGAACGCTTCGCTGGCCTTCGAGCAAGCGGCCCGCGCGGTCACGTCCTCGGCGTGATGGGCTGCACGGGCGGGGTCGGAGCCAGTTCGCTGAGCTGCTGGCTCGCACTCGCCGCCGCCCGGTCCGGTCGGTCGTGTCTGCTCCTCGACGGTGATTGTGCGGGCGGGGGACTGGATCTCGCCGTATCTGATTCGCTCTCCGGTATCCGGTGGGAAGATCTCGGTGAGGTCAGCGGCACGCTCAACCCAGATCAACTAGTGGATGCGCTCCCCGTGGTCAGGGGTGTATCAGTCCTGGCCATGGGAGGTTCGCCGGCGATTGAGGCAGGGATACTCGGCTCTTCAGCTGTTAAGTCAGTGCTGGACGCGGTCCGAAGCGGTTTTGACCTGACGATCGCTGACCTTCCGTCCGGGTGGCCCTGGGGCGGACCGCTGCTTCCCTTCTGCGACGAACTGGTGCTGCTCGTCCCGGGGCGCCGTCGCCCCCTCGCTGTGGCTCATTCGATCGTGCAACAAACCCAGTTTCTCCCCGTCGGTCTCGTGGCCCGCGGCCCATTCGCTCAGGGCCTGGATCCGCACCGGGTGGCCGAGCTGGCGGGTGGGCCCCTGATCGGGTATCTTCCGCAGCTGCGCGGCGTACCCACGGCTGAACGGCAGGGACGACTCCTAACCATTGGCAAGCACCGCCGGGTGCAGGCCCTCACCGCGCAGGCGTTGGCCACGGTGCCTTTCCATGCGAGGGGAGCCAGGCCGTGAGCGATCTGACACGCAGCCGACACCGTGACAATACGCACCGTGACAATACGCGCCGAGACAGCGCGGGGCCTGACAGCGCGGGCCGTGATGATGGGAACCGTGGTGCAGCCGCGGCGATGGTGAGCGAAGTGCGCCAAGCGGTCCTTGCCGACCAGCTACCGCTCACCGGGGCTCGTCTGGCTGCCGCCGTCCAATCGACGGGCAAGCTGCTGGGGGCCACCGGAATGCTCCGGACCGTTGACCAGGTGCAGGCAGAGCTGCAGGGGTTGGGGCCGCTGCAACACCTTCTCGAGGACCTCTCCGTGACAGACATCCTGGTCAACGGGCCCGATGAGGTGTGGGTGGACGGGGGCGCCGGACTGCGGCGAACCTCCCTCCGTTTCCGTACCGATGCTGAGGTGCGTGCCTTGGCAACCCGGCTCATTTCAGCCGCTGGTAGACGTCTCGACGACGGCAACCCGTGCGTCGACGTCCGCCTGGCTGCATTTCGCGTCCATGCTGTCCTGCCACCGGTGTCCAACCGGGGCACCCTGCTGTCTATCCGCGTTCAACGCCATCGTGAGTTCACCATGGACGAGCTGATCCAGTCGGGAACCCTTGATCCGCTGATGGCCGAGGTGTTGCACGCGGTAGTGGTGCGGCGGCTGAACTTCCTGGTCAGCGGTGCAACTGGCACCGGCAAGACCACGCTCCTGTCGACGCTGCTGGCCCTGAGCGCTTCCTCTGAGCGCCTGGTGACGGTTGAGGATGCGGCTGAGTTGAACCCGCGTCATCCCCACGCAGTATCTTTGCAATGCCGCCACAATAATGCGGAGAGCTCCGGTGCAATCGACCTGGCGGAACTGGTCCGACAAGCGATGCGGATGCGTCCCGACCGGCTGATCGTCGGGGAGTGCCGTGGCGCGGAAGTCCGGGAACTCCTCGCGGCGATGAACACTGGTCACTCCGGTGCCGGCGGCACGATCCACTCCAACTCAGCTGAAACCGTCCCCGCACGGTTGATGGCCCTGGGATCCCTGGCCGGCCTGAACCGTGAAGCAATCACCCTGCAAGCCGCCAGTGCGCTGGACGTCGTGGTGCACCTGGTGCGCAGCCCGGGGGGACGGCAGGTTGCGGTGATCGGCCTGGTGGAACTTGACGACGCCGGCGCGCTAAGAGTTCGCCCCGCCCTTGTCCGGTGCGGCGGTGGATGTGAGGCGGCGCCGGGCTGGGCGCGGTTGCAGGATCTGCTCAGGATTGGACCACAGTCATGACGGGATTCGCCGTCGGCGGGTTGATGCTTGTGGCCTTTCTCATCCTCGCCGTAACGGAGGTCCGGAGGGAGGGCCAGAACAACGCTGGGGAGCCAACCGGGGTCGGGTACCGGATCGCAGCGACGCGCAACCTGACCCGACCCGCCCAAGTAGCCCCGTCGGAGCTGCCCCTGTTCGTGTACCAGCTGACAGCGCTGCTGCAGGCGGGAAGGGCGCCGCACCAGCTATGGCAGGACATGACCGTGGTGTATTCGGCGGCCGGCAGGGAACGGATCCCGGGTTCCGGTCCTGGGTTCGAACAGGTTGCGCTGCCAGTTGTTCGCGCCGCCCAGCAGGCAGCAGCAATCGGGGCTGGGATCCCGGAGGTCCTCCGGCGCGCAGCAGCTGATCCGCACGGACGCGAACGCTGGCGCCTTGGCCGAGTCAGGACCCCACCAGCGGACTGTTCAGGCATGTGGCGGGACCTGGCGGTATGCCTGGAAGTATCCGAGCGAAGCGGCGCGCCACTGGTCGAAGTCCTGGGCCGGTATGCCGCCCAGTTGGAGCAATCACTCGGCGCCGCTGCGTCACGGGCAACGGCGCTGGCCGGGCCAGCCGCCACCGCGCGTCTCCTCGGCTGGCTCCCGATCTTCGGACTTGGGCTGGGCTACCTGACCGGCGCTCAACCCCTCGCTATCCTGTTCGGGTCGCTTCCCGGGCTGGTGTTGCTGTGTACAGGGAGCCTTCTGATGGTGGGCGGACGAGTCTGGTCCAATCGGCTTGTTGCCGCTGCGGCCCGGGACGGCTGAGGTGACCGGGCTGCTGGTCTTTAGCCTGACGGGCGCGGCTTTCCTCCTGCTGACAGCGTCCCACGGGCTGGTTGGTGTGAGGTGGGGTGGCAGGGAGGTTCCCGGGCACCGGACAGGGGCACCGCCGTGGCGGTGGCGCCGCGGCGGTGAGCCGCACGCGAAGAATCAGGACGCAGACGTCCTCGACACCGCATTGATGATTGATCTTCTCGCCGCAATTCTGACCGCCGGGGCGCCAATCGGAGTTGCTCTCACATCACTCGCTGGCTCCTGTCCACCGTCGTTGGCACGTGGCCTGCGAGCCGTGGCGAGTGCCCTGTCACTAGGCGCTGATTGGGACGTGGCGTGGAACTCAGCCGTCGCCCGCTCAGATGTCCGGACGGGGGAAATCCTCGTGGTGCTCAGCAGCGCTTTGCGGTTCGCTGCACTCACCGGTGCCTCGTCAGCCGGAATTGTCCACACCCATGCATCGCAGCTCCGGCGCCGCAGAAATAGCGAAGCAGAGCAACGAGCGGCCACGCTCGGCGTCCGGCTCGTGGTGCCTCTGGGTCTTTGTTATCTCCCGGCGTTCATCTGCTTCGGGGTGCTTCCGGTGGTCTTCGCCCTGGTTCCGGTGTGGTGACGCCAGTGAATACCGAACTACTGAGACTTGTCCACATAACCCTGTTGCGGTGCCCAACGGCCGCGCACTGCCGGGCAGAGTGTGAAGAGGGCGTCCTGGCGCCCACCAGCAACCTCCCAGATACCCAGTCGGAGAGGACGGCGCAGTTCGCCGGTGCTGCAGCATACGAATACTAAGGAGAGAGATATGTCGTCCGTAAGAGGGTCAGGTTCGCAATGGAGACGTCGGGTTGCCGACCGGTGGCACCGCCTAGCCAATTCGGAGGCCGGGATGGCCACCGCCGAGTACGCGATTGCCACGCTCGCCGCGGTGGGATTCGCTGCCCTCCTCGTGGCGATCCTGTCGAGTGGGGAGGTCAGGGGCATGCTGATGTCCCTCATCAGCTCGGCCCTGAGTTTCGGGTAACTGGCTGATGCCAGGGATCAGGCCGGTGGTGATACGGCAGCGCGGTGCGGTGACGGCAGAGATCGCAATTGCGCTGCCGTCATTGGTCTTGCTCCTCGCGCTCCTCCTGGGTGCCGCAACCGCGGGACTGACACAGCTGCGGTTGGAGGAGGCGGCCCGCGCAGGTGCCCGGGAGGTTGTGCGCGGCGAGTCAACGGTTCAGGTGCAAACGACTGTGCGGCGCCTTGCAGGTGGGAACGTGCAACTTGATCTAGTGAGCGGCGGTGGCTGGTCAACGGTGACAGTCACCTCACGTCTGACCGTCCCGTTGCTGGACCAGTTGGGGTGGGAGCTGTCAGCGTCAGCAACGGCGCGCTCCGAGCTGCATAGCGGGGAGTCCGCACCCACTCTGACCGGGACAGCCGGGCGTTATCACCTACAACCCGAGGCCCCGATCGGACCAGACGCCCCGCGGATAGGTCCGGTAGGTCCCGTAGCGACGGCAGGTAGGACATGAGGAGTCTGTGCGTCGCCAGGAGCCCCCACGCTCAAACCGGCGCCGGGGCGCACGCTGAAACCTGCGCTGAAACCGGCGCTCAAACGGGCGCTGAAACAGGGGCAGGGACCGCACTGATCTGTGGGTTCGCGCTGGTGGTTCTCACCCTTATTACGGCAGTAATCTTGTTGGCCCAGGTCGGTACGGCAGCGGCACGGGCAGCTACCGCCGCTGATCTCGCGGCCCTGGCCGCCGCCGACGCATCGCGTGGATTGACCGCGGGAGATCCCTGCACTGTCGCGATGGAAACCGCTGCGGCCCATGGCGCCTACGTGCAGGCCTGTGCCCGGGAGGGCCCCGGGGGCACCATCGTGGAGGTGCGAACTTCGTTCACGGTGAAGGTGGTGATCGCCGGGTACCCGCTGCTGCCGGATGCAATGGGTCGGGCACGCGCCGGACCGCCGCCCTAGATCCGAATCCGAATCCGAATCCGCATCCGCATCCGGAACGGAAACAGGAACCTGGACAGGGCCAGGAAAGCGCCGGTCGCCGCACCTGGCCAGCGGTCCTAGCGGTGTGACGGGTTGGGGTCCTGCGCCAGGATCAATGCCAATAGTGTTGCGGCGCCGGACTTACTCAGCGGGTTGTTGCGGTTGCCGCACTTGGGCGACTGCACGCACGAGGGGCAGCCCGTGTCGCACTCGCACGCATCAATGGCGTCGAGGGTCGCCTTGACCCAGATCCGGACGGCTTCGTAGCCCCGCTCGGCAAACCCCGCCCCGCCGGGATGGCCGTCATAAACGAAGATGGTAGGGAGCATCGTGTCGGCGTGCAGTGCGGTTGAGACTCCACCAATATCCCATCTGTCGCTGGACGCCACGAGGGGTAGCAGACCGATGGCGGCATGTTCCGCGGCGTGGAGCGCACCCGGCAGATCGGCGGCGGTCAGGCCGCTGCCTTCCAGTAGCTTCTGGTCGAACTCGAACCAGACACCCTTCGTGTGAAGATCCCGGGCCCCGAGTTCGAGCGGCTCCTCACCAAGGATTTCGTTGGAGACGAAGGCCTTCCGTTGAAACGACACCACCTGCGTGGTCACCATTACCTCGCCGAACCGGATCTGTAACCCGCCCCAGTCCTGTGTCCGGCTGGTGCTGATCACTTCAATCTCGGTGATATCCCTGGCCTGGGTGTAGTAATCCGGGTTGGACCGGGTCACCATGGCGCAATGATCCTGTTCATTCAGCTCGTCGACCACGTAGGTCTGCCCTTGATGCACATAGATCGCACCGGCATGCGCCTGATAGTGGCTCTGCGGCGAATCCATGGTGCCGAGCATGGTTCCGGTCCCGGTCTCGACAATGCTGATCGGGCCGCCACCGTCGGCGCGCAGGCTGACCATCCCGGCAGCGCTTTGCGGGTGCGTCCAAAACCATCCGGCGGGCCGCTGGCGGAGGAACCCCTGGCTGACCAATTTCGCGAGCAGGTCCTCAACTCCGGAACCGAAGAGCGCGAGATCAGCCGATGTCAGCGGCAACTCGGCGGCGGCTGCGCAAAGGTGCGGGCCGAGCACATAGGGATTGGTGGGGTCAAAAACGGTAGCTTCCACCCCGACGTCGAACACTGCCTCCGGATGATGCACCAGATACGTGTCGAGTGGGTCATCGCTCGCGATGAAGGCTGCGAGCGCGTCCTGCCCCGACCGTCCGGCCCTGCCGATCTGCTGCAGGAGCGAGGCCCGGGTGCCGGGCCACCCTGCTACCAGAACGGCGTCCAGCCCGGAGATATCGATACCAAGTTCAAGCGCGGGCGTGCTGGCAATACCGAGCAGCTGCCCGCTGCGCAGCGCTGACTCCAGTTCCCTGCGCTCCTCGGGAAGGTAACCCGACCGGTACGCAGCAACCCTGCCGGGCAGGCTGGGATGAACCTCATGGAGCAGCCGCTTTGACATCGCGGCGATGCTCTCCGCTCCCCGCCGCGACTTGATGAATGCGATCGTCCGGACCTGTGCGGAGACCAAATTGGTCAACAGGTCAGATGTCTCGGCGATGACGGTCCGGCGTTTGGGGGCACCGTTCTCTCCCCGCAGATCAGTGAGTTCTGGTTCCCAAAACGCTACGGTCGTTGACCCGTGCGGGGAGCTGTCCTCCACTACCGGCGTCGCCTCACTGCCAATCAGTTTCCCGAAGGAGGCACCAGGATCGGCCGACGTGGCGGAAGCGCCAATGAAAACGGGGGAGACGCCGTAATACTCACAGACGCGCCGCAGACGACGCAGCAGATTCGCCACGTGGGAGCCGAAAACCCCACGGTAGCTGTGGGCTTCATCGACGATCACATACTTCAACCGTCGAAAAAACCTGGCCCACCAGGAATGGTTGGGCAGGATCCCGTAGTGCAGCATGTCGGGGTTCGCCAGCACCAGGTTTGCGTGGTCTCGGATCCACCGGCGGGCTGTCGGATCGGTGTCGCCGTCGTACGTTTCCGCCCGGACCGTCGGAATGTTCATGGCCTTCACTGCCGCCAACTGATCTGCGGCGAGTGCCTTGGTTGGTGCGAGATAGAGAGCCACTGAACCGGTGGGCTCCAGCGAGGTCCGGTCCCCTAACGCGGTCCGGTGAATCTCGTCGAGCACCGGCAGCTGGTAGGCAAGCGATTTCCCGGATGCCGTGCCGGTGGCCACAATGGTGTGCCGACCGCTATGCGCAGCGTTTGCTGCTATCACCTGATGCCGCCAGGGGGTAGACACGCCCAACGACGCATAGGCAGCGACAATATCGGGGTGGGCCCAGTCCGGCCACGGCTCGGTGACGGCCTGCCGGGCGGGAATCTCCCGAACATGAACCAGCTGCTCCGGTTCGGCGCCCCCACCAAGTAGGGGAATCAGGGAGTCATGAAGGGCCACCTTGCCATTGTGTCACTCCGGCGGGTGCGGAAAACCAGAAAAGGTAGGTTAGGCGCGAACCACGAAGACGTCGGCGAGATGCTGCCAGCCCAGGTACTGATACAACTGCTGGCCGTCAGCCGACGCCATGAGCAGCCCGTGTTCCACATCGTCTTCCAGCACCGCCGAGGTAAGCGCACGCATCACGTAGCTGCCGAGCCCGCGACGACGGAACTGTTCACTCGTCAGGATGCGGTCATAGACGGCGAAGCCCTGTTCCACTGCGACTGATCCGCGGGCCGCCTCCTCACCGTCGGCGGTCACGATGACCCGGCGACAGGTTGGCTCACGAAGGTGGGTAATGGAGAACACCTCATCTGGCGGGCGAGGGTCCTCGACGTCCTGACCGTCCATGTTCACGGTCATCAGTGCCTGATGGTTGTCAATCACCCTCAGGCCCAGCGGGCTGAGTAGGCCGAGTAGTTCGTCCATCCGGGTGGTCACCACGGTGAGGAGACGATTCGGGTCGGCTCTGGTTTCAGTTGCGAGCGAGAGTGCCAATTCGTCGGTGGGTTCATACAAGAAGTGCTCCTGCTGATTGCCATGATCCGTGAGGGATACGGACACCGTGCGGCCATCGTCGTGCGGCTGATAGCTCCGGCAGGAGGACCAACCGGAGATCCACGTCTTCAGCAATTTTTCGGAGAGATGTGCACTCATGAAATGACCTTAGGCTTTGTGGCTGGTATTGAACATAGGACACCGAAGCCGTAGTCGATTCGAGACCTCACCGAGGGCGGACCGTTATGCTTGACTGCGTGTCCATGAACCGCATTGTGCTGTATTACGCTTTCACCCCGCTACCCGATCCGGAGGCCGTCCGACTCTGGCAGCGGGCACTCTGCGAGAAGCTCGGGCTCCGGGGCCGAATCCTGCTATCGAAAGACGGGATCAATGGAACCGTCGGCGGCGAATTGAACGCCATGAAGCAGTATGTGAAGGCAACCCGCGAGTATCCGGCCTTCAAAAAGATGGACATCAAGTGGTCCGAGGGCGGGGCAGCTGACTTTCCCCGGCTCAGCGTCAAGGTACGAGACGAAATCGTGTCTTTCGGCGCCCCCGCGGAGCTCAAAGTCAACGAGGACGGCGTTCTGGGTGGCGGCATGCACCTGAAACCCGCGGAACTGCACCGCCTGGTGGATGCCAAAAAGGCCAGTGGTGAGGAAGTGGTCTTTTTCGACGGTCGCAACGCGCTGGAGGCGCAGATCGGCCGGTTCAAAAACGCGATCGTCCCCAATGTCGCGACCACCCAGGACTTCGTCAATGAACTCGACTCTGGTCGGTATGACGACCTGAAAGACAAACCGGTGGTCACCTACTGCACCGGGGGGATCCGCTGCGAAGTTCTGTCCAGCCTGATGATCAATCGCGGCTTCACCGAGGTGTACCAGTTGGATGGCGGAATCGTGCGGTACGGGGAGGAGTACGGTGACTCGGGCCTCTGGGAGGGGTCCCTGTATGTTTTCGACAAGCGCATGCACATCGAGTTTTCACAGGATGCAAAAACCATCGGCAAGTGTGTTCGCTGTGAGACACCGACGAACAAGTTCGAGAACTGTTCCAACCTCGCCTGCCGCAATCTGACCCTGTACTGTGCGGACTGCGCCGCTTCCCCATCGACGCTGCGCTGCCCTCAGGGCTGCGAATCCGATGAGGCCGAGGCAACCGCCGCGGGTGCTGCGTGAGGCATGCCGAGTTCACCAGCGATGTCCCTGATGCACCGCTCAGCAGTGACAAGGCGCTCCTGGCGGCCCTCACCGCCGACCTTCAATCACTCAATTACACGCCCGACGGCGTCGCCGGGCTCATCGGAGTCGAAGCCTGGGAGTCGCTCGAGAAGGATCAGCTGATCCCCGCGCTCCTCGCCTGTCGGCAAGCGGACACCGCAGCCGGGGATGAACCCACTGCTGCGGTGCTGCTGTGGCTGCTCTGCGAAACGGTACCCGAAGCCCAACTCAGCGAAGCCTTCACCCGAACCACACCAGTCGGGCTGGGCCAGCTGGGGCTGGCTGAACGGGATGGTGCGGACGGCTGGCGGGCGGTTGTCGACCTCCGCCCCTACACCTCCGACGCCGGGGGCGATCTGTGGGTGGCCAGCGACCTGGGCCAACATCAGCGGCCCGGGGTGCTCCGCCGCGATCACGTCCTCGGTATCGGCCAGGCTTCTCGCACCCTGGCCCAACTGACGGTCCGGCCTGTCGTGGACCGTGCCTTGGATCTCGGCACCGGGTGCGGCATCCAGACCTTCCACCTCCTTGGCCATGTTCGGCATGTCACTGCCACCGATATTTCGGCTCGAGCGCTTGCGTTTACCCGTTTCAACCTGCTCCTGAATTCTGAAGCGTTGGGGCTGGACCCCGATGACCTCGGAAACCGGGTCACCCTCCGGCAAGGCAGCCTCCTCGATCCGGTAACCGGCGAAACGTTCGACCTGGCAGTTTCCAACCCTCCGTTCGTCATCACGCCCCGTCGCCCGGGGGAAACCGCCGATAGCCAGTTCACCTACCGTGATGGCGGGCTGCCCGGCGACGATATTGTCTCGACACTGTTCAGGGAACTACCTTCCGTCCTCACCCCGGGTGGCACGGCCCAGCTGTTGGGCAACTGGGAAATTACCTCCGGGGCGAGATGGCACGATCGGATCGAGTCCTGGCTTCCCGCCAGTGTGGACTGCTGGGTTCTGCAGCGGGAACAGCTGACGCCGTCGGGCTACGCGCTGACCTGGCTGCGGGACGCCGCCGAAACCCGTGATCCGGACGCGTTCGTTGACCGCTACGCGGCCTACATCGACGACTTCCGGTCCCGCAACGTTGAATCAGTCGGCTTCGGCGCGGTGCTGCTTCGCACGCCAGGAGTGCCGCGCACCGGCCAGCCCGCCATCCGCCAGGCTGCCTCAGCACCGGAGGTGCCGCTCCGTCGGTTCGAGGAAATCACGCACGCGCTGGAGCAACCGATTGCCCCGCACTTCGCCGCCGGCATGGGCAGGTACGACTGGGCCGTCGAGCACGCCGGTGACCTACCCGAGCAACATTTGCTGGTGGCCGACGACGTCACCGAGGAACGCCACCAGCGCCCGGGCGCCGAACATCCCGGAGTGATCCTGCTCCGGCAAGGTGCTGGCTTCCGGCGCACCAACCTGCTGAGCACCGAGTTGGCGGGCTTCGTTTCCGCCTGCGACGGTGACCTCTCGGCCGGTCAGATCGTGATGGCTCTCAGCGCCCTCCTTGGCCAGGACGACGACGCCTTCCGGGCCGCGCTGCTGTCCGACGTGAGAGAGCTTGTCCTGGACGGATTCCTGATTCCGGCAGCAGCCAACTAACGCCGGAAGGCCACCGATCCCGGCCGCCAGCCCGGGTGCCGGGCAGCCCCGGCGAGGAGAGGTTGTGCACAGTTATCCCCCTTTTGTGACCACCGGTACACCGAAGCCGTTACCCTATTGCAGGAAGGCATGCCGCATACTGTGAAGGGTATGGGGGCTCATAGCCTGAGCCGCCCCGTTACGAAGACCGCTGAAACGCCATCAGCTCAGCGGACCTATATATAGGAGAGAAGTGCCCACTAAGGCAACGGACAAGAAGCCCGGCCGCAAGCTCGTCATTGTTGAGTCACCCGCAAAAAGCAAGACCATTGCTGGTTATCTCGGCGAGGGCTTCGAGGTCACGGCGTCCATGGGGCACATCCGGGATCTTCCCCAGCCCTCAGACCTGCCCGCCGAGCTGAAAAAGACCGGTGTCGGCAAGTTCGCGGTGGACCTCGACAATGACTTCGAGCCCTACTATGTGGTCTCGGCCAACAAGAAGAAGACAGTCGCCGAGCTGAAGGCGGCGCTCAAGGGCGCCGAAGCCCTCTACCTCGCAACTGACGGTGACCGCGAGGGTGAGGCAATCGCCTGGCACCTGCTTGAGGTGCTCAAACCCAAGGTCCCGGTCTACCGGCTGACCTTCCCCGAAATCACCAAGGAAGCCATTCAGCGGGCGCTCCTGGAAATGCGCGAACTCGACATTCCGATGGTCGACGCCCAGGAGACCCGGCGGATCCTGGACCGGCTGTACGGCTACGAAATCTCACCAGTACTGTGGCGCAAAGTGGCTCGCGGTCTCTCAGCCGGCCGGGTACAGTCGGTCGCCACCCGGCTCGTCGTCGAACGCGAGCGCGAACGGATGGCCTTCCGTGCAGCGTCCTACTGGGACCTTACCGGCACCTTCTCACCGCAGAGCGGTGACGAGCGTCAGTCCTTCGCGGCCAAACTCGTCAGCCTCGACGGTTCTCGGGTGGCGACAGGCAAGGATTTCACCGACCTCGGAGAGCTGAAGTCATCGACGGTGGCGCGGCTCGACGCCGAAACCGCTGAATCGTTGGCGGCCGAACTGCAGGACGCAGAGTTTGCGGTCCGCTCGGTCGACACCAAGCCCTACACCCGCCGGCCGGCAGCGCCGTTCACCACCTCGACCCTGCAGCAGGAAGCAGCCCGCAAGCTGCGGTTCTCCTCCCGGGTCACCATGCAGGTTGCCCAGCGCCTGTACGAAAACGGCTACATCACGTACATGCGAACCGACTCGCCAGCCCTCTCGGACCAGGCCGTCAACGCTGCCCGCCGCCAGGCATCCGAACTGTACGGTGCTGAATATGTCCCGGACGCCCGCCGCGTGTACAAGGGCAAGTCCAAGAACGCCCAGGAAGCCCACGAAGCGATCCGCCCCGCCGGTGACTCCTTCCGCACCCCAGCGCAGGTCGCTGGACAACTTCGCGGCGAAGAATTCCGGCTGTATGAACTCATCTGGAAGCGCACGGTCGCTTCCCAGATGGCTGATGCAAAGGGTTCGACGGCGACCCTCCGGTTGGGAGCCCTCGCGGCCGGCCCGGACGGAAAGACGCGTGACGCTGAATTCTCGGCCTCCGGCACCGTCATCACCTTCCGCGGCTTCATGGCTGCCTATGAGGAAGGTAAGGATGCCGGGCGCAATGAGCAGGATGCCTCGGCCGATGGCGGGCAGGAAGCAAGGCTTCCCAACCTCGCCGCGGGTGACAAGTTGGGGGCGGAGGAGGTCAACGCCGTCGGGCATGAAACCTCACCGCCGCCTCGTTTCACTGAAGCTTCGCTGGTGAAAGTCCTGGAGGAGCTGGGTATTGGCCGGCCCTCAACCTACGCCGCAACCATCTCCACCATCATGGATCGTGGGTATGTGCGGACCCGCGGGCAGGCGCTGGTCCCCAGCTGGATCGCTTTTTCGGTGGTCCGGCTTCTGGAAGAGCACTTCCACGACTACGTCGACTACGACTTCACTGCGGAGCTGGAAGAGGACCTGGACCGCATCGCCCGCGGTGAGGCTGGCCGGGTCGACTGGCTGAACCACTTCTATTACGGGGACCGCAAGGTCACCGGGCTCCACACCATCGTGAACGACCTCGGCGAGATTGACGCGCGCAAAATCAACTCCATTGAGATCGCCGAAGGCATCACACTGCGCGTCGGCAAGTTCGGGCCCTACCTGGAGAAGCCGCTCCCCGCTGATGCTGAAGAGGGAACCGAACCGCAGCGCGCCAACGTTCCTGAGGACCTGGCCCCCGATGAGCTGACTGTCGAGAAGGCCATCGAGCTGATGAACACCTCCGGCACTGAGGAACGGATCCTCGGCGAGGATCCGGACACGGGGCGCTCCATCGCGGCACGGGACGGCCGGTATGGTCCCTACGTGATTGAGCTCATCCCGGAGGTCACCGAAGAGGAGCTCGCCAAGCAGCCGGTCGAGTATTACAAGAACGGGAAACCGAAGCCGCCGAAAAAGCCGACCAAAGAGAAACCCCGCACTGGGTCCCTGTTCGCTTCAATGTCGCTGGACACGGTGACTCTCGAGGACGCCCTGAAACTCATGAATCTTCCGCGGGTTCTTGGCGTTGACGCCGAGGGCAAGGAGATTACCGTGCAGAACGGCCGGTTCGGTCCGTACCTGAAGAAGGGGACCGATTCGCGATCCATCGGGTCGGAGGAGGAGATTTTCACCATCACGCTGGAACAGGCGCTGGAGATCTACTCGCAGCCCAAGCAGCGCGGCGGGAGGACGGCCGCGCCGCCGCTGGCCGAGTTCGGCGATGATCCGGTGTCCGAGAAGCCGGTAGTGGTCAAAGACGGCCGGTTCGGCCCGTACATCACCGACGGGGTCACGAACATCACCGTTCCGCGGTCAATGGCCATTGAGGAACTGACCCGCGAACTGGCACTCGAGCTGTTGGCGGACAAGCGGGCCAAGGGGCCGGCTCCGAAGAAGACTGCCAGCCGCGCGCCCGCCAAACGCAAGGTCGCTGCACGGAAGTAGGACCTGATGGCGGGCCCTTCGGGGTCCGCCACCAGTAATAGGACGCCGTGGGGCGCGTCGTCAACGAAAGTATCGACGAGAATAATGGAATCATGCGTCTAGGCGTCTTGGATATCGGATCAAATACTGTGCATCTGCTCCTGGTGGATGCCCACGCCGGGGCACGCCCGGTGCCTTTTGCGTCCCACAAGCGGCCGCTCCAGCTTGTCGCTCACCTCGACAGCGAAGGCGCCATTAGCGATCGCGGTCAGCGTGAGTTGATCAATTTCGTCAAGGATGCACGAAAGTTCGCGAGCCGGCATGGTGCTGAGGACTTCCTCGCGTTCTGCACCTCAGCAATCCGCGAGTCGGCAAACGGTGAGGCCCTGCTGCAGCGGGTCAAAGCGGAAACCGCTGTGGTACTCCAGGAACTCTCCGGCGATCAGGAAGCGGCAATGACCTTTCAGGCGGTTCGCCGCTGGTATGGCTGGAGCCCCGGGTCCATCCTCAACCTGGACATCGGCGGCGGCTCATTCGAGATGGCGATGGGCGAGGACGAACTGCCCGAGGTGGCGATTTCCGTGCCCCTGGGAGCTGGCCGGCTCACCCGCGACTGGCTCAACGATGACCCCCCGACAGCCAAGAGCGTGAAGAACCTCCGCCGCTACATCCGCGCAACCATGAAGGACGCCGCGGCCGAATTCAAGTCCCTCGGAGAACCGCAACTGGTGGCAGGCACATCGAAGACGTTCAGATCACTTGCCCGTCTGGCCGGAGCCGCCCCCTCAGCGGCCGGACCGTTCGTCCAGCGCGAACTCCGGCTGGAAGACCTGTCCCTATGGACCAAGCGATTGGCGGCCATGTCGGTAAAGGACCGGGTGAACCTCGACGGCGTCTCGGAGACCCGGGCGCCGCAGGTCCTCGCGGGTGCCCTGGTGGCCGAGGCAGCCCTGGAGGTGTTCAAGGTCAACAGCGTCAAGATCTGCCCGTGGGCCCTGCGTGAGGGTCTGCTGCTGCGCCGGTTCGACACCTTGATGTTCGAGGCGCAGGAACCGATGCCCGCCGTCGGCGTCGGGCACGTCCAACTGAGTTCCGCCCTGCGGGACGAGCCATGGGCAGGATGAGCGGCGCTGTGAACGAGGGGACCGCGCCGGAGGGGGCCCAGGGGGTGCGCGTGGCGCTGTCCAGCGCGTCAGTCTACCCACTGGCCGTCCATGAGGCTTTCGCGGTGTCCCGCAGCCTCGGCTACGACGGGGTTGAGGTGATGGTCACCAACAACCATGTGAGCCAGAACCCCGACAAGCTCAGCGCACTCAGCCGGCAGTATGACCAGCCGATCGTCGCCATTCACGCACCAACCCTGCTGCTGACCCAGCAGGTGTGGGGCAAGGCATGGACGAAGGTGGAAATGTCAGCGGCGATGGCGGCCGAGGTGGGTGCTGGGACCGTCGTGGTGCACCCGCCCTTCCGCTGGCAGAGTGGCTACGCGGAGAACTTCGCCGAGGGGGTGCAGCGCATCACTGCTGAGTACGGGGTCACCGTTGCCGTGGAAAACATGTACCCGTGGCGGGTCCGTGGGCGTGAAGCGAAGGCGTATCTGCCGCACTGGAATCCGGTGCCGCAATCCTATGAGGCGATCACCTGGGACTTCTCGCACGCCGCAATAGCCGGGATGGACTCGTTGGAGGAAATGCGGACACTCGGCGACCGGCTGTCGCACGTCCATCTGACCGACGGCACCACCAACGGTAGAGACGAACATTTGTTGCCCGGCCAGGGGACTCAACGCTGCGCGGAATCGCTGGAGTTTCTGGTCAATTCAGGTTTCACCGGGGTTGTGGCGGTCGAAGTAAGCACGAGAAAAGCGAAAGGTGCCGACGAGCGGGACAAGTGGTTGGGGGAAACACTTGCTTTCGCTCGACGGCACCTGGGTCAGGCCAAGGAAACCTGACGGTTCATCACTCGCACCTCTAGGAGGTGTTACCAACATTAGGCCCGCTAGTTGTGAGTTAGCCGGGAGGATGCTGGTAGCCGGGTGTGTGGACGGCGGATCCGGCCCAGGGTGCGGGAGAGCTTAAAGGACGGTGCCGGTGAGCTGTCCAGGAAAGTGGGGGGCTAACCTGTGTCGCTCACCGGCACCTGAAGACCAGACCAAGGAAGTCCGGTCGTCATCTCTCGCACCTTTATGAGGTAATAACGAGTGTACTGATATTTCGCCGAAAAAGTGGCGCCGTTAGCTGGGATAACGCTGGGAATTTGTCCGTGGCAGGATGGAAACATGACCAACGTGACTGAACCAACGATTTCCTTCCTCGGCTGTGGCTCTATGAACGAGGCGATCCTCGGCGGTCTGCTCGCCGGTGGCGTGTCACCGGAGCGGGTGACGGCGACCGTCAGGAGTGCCGAACGTGCGGCCGAACTGCGCCGCGTGCACGGCATTACCGTGTTGGCGACCGCTGAGGACCCTGACGCCAACCGCACTGCAGCCGCGGGGGCCGACGTCGTCATCATGGGGGTCAAGCCGGTCGGAACGATCGCCCTGGCCCGGGAAATCGGTCCAGCGCTGCGGCCGACGACGACGGTCATCAGCGTTGCGGCAGCCATTTCCCTGGCGATGCTCGAGCTGCGCTTCCCGAGGGTCAGCCGGTGATCCGTTCGATGCCCAACACCCCATCCCGGCTGGGCAGGGGAGTGCTCTCCATCTCGGCCGGTACCCACGCGGACGCCTCACTCATGACGCAGGCGCGGGACATTCTCGGCTCCGCGGGTACCGTCGTCGATATCCCTGAGGACCAGGTGGATGCGTTGTCAGCCGTCAGCGGCTCGGGCCCGGCCTATGTGTTTTATCTGGCGGAGGCTATGGCCGCCGCGGGTGTGGAACTGGGGCTTGACCCAGGGCTGGCGAAAATCCTGGCCACAGAAACGGTGGCCGGCGCCGGGTACATGCTCGCGGAGCAGGATGCGGACCCCACCGCCCTGCGGCGAGCCGTCACCAGCCCCAACGGCACCACCGAGCAGGCCATCGCGACATTCGACCGGTTGGATCTGCCGGTCATCATTGCCGCCGGAGCCCGGGCCGCCAGCAACCGTGCCCAGGCCATCACCGAGGAGTTGGACTCCTAGCAGGCCCACGCCCCGGGCCTAAGGGCGGGCAGCGAACCGTTCCAGCAGGTCAACGTGGCCCGAAACGATCAACATGTCCCGGCTGCTCACCTTGGTGTCTGGCCGGGCGTAGGTGAAGTCCTCTCCTGGCGACTTCACGCCGACAACGGTGACGCCGTACTTGGACCGCACCGCCGATTCGCCCAACGTGAAACCCTGGGTTTCCTTCGGCGGGTACATCTTGACGATCGCGAAACCGTCGTCGAACTCGATGAAGTCGAGCATCCGCCCGCCGACCAGGTGAGCTGCACGCACACCGGCGTCGGCCTCGGGGTAGATGACGTGGTTAGCGCCAATGCGTTTGAGGATCTTGCCGTGCGCCGGGGTGATCGCCTTGACCCACAGATGGTCGATACCGAGGTCCACGAGGTTGGCGGTGATCAGCACGCTTGATTCGATCGAGGTGCCAACGCCGACGACGGCGGCGCTGAACTCCTGCGCGCCGAGCTGGCGGAGGGCATCGATATTGGTGGCGTCCGCCTCAACGACGTGGGTGAGCACCCCCGACCACTTCTGGACAAGCTGGGTGTCGCGTTCGATCGCCAGAACCTCACGGCCTTGCTTGACCAGCTGGTCGGCCGTCGCTGAACCGAAGCGGCCCAAGCCGATCACCAGTACCGGTGCGTTATGTGCTGGTCTCTCAGCCAATGATCGGCCTCTCTTCAGGGTAGTGGTACAAGGTGCTGCGCTGCCGGAGGGCCAGTGCAGATGCCAGGGTGATGGTTCCCATGCGGCCGGCAAACATCAGTGCGGACAGGACGTATTTTCCTTCCGGCGGCAATTCAGCACTGAGGTTGGTGCTGAGCCCGCAGGTGGCGAACGCTGAAATCACTTCGAACAGCACCCGGTTAAGGTCCTCCTCGGTCATCCACAGCAGAACCCCCGTGGCAACGAGGACCAGGGTCGCGCCCATAAAGATCACTGAGATGGCCACCCGCATGACGCCTTCGGGAATCTTACGCCCGTAGGCCTTCACATCCGAGTTGCCGCGTGCCTCGGCCACGATGGCGAGGAACATGACGGCGATCGTCGTGACCTTGATGCCGCCAGCGGTGGAAGCGGACCCGCCACCGGCAAACATGAGTGCATCGGTCAGCAACATGGTGGCCGACCCCATTTCGGCCTGGTCCACCAGGTTGAACCCGCCCGATCTGGTCATCACCGAGGCGAACAGGGCATGGATCACCTTGTCGCTGTTGCTGAATCCGCCGATGGTCCGGCTGTTGGACCATTCCATTGCGCCCCAGGCAATTGCCCCGGCTACCAGCAGGATCAGCGAGACGTTGACGGTCAGCTTGGTGTGCAGGCTCCATTTACGGACCCTGAGACGGTACTGGATGAGGACCAGGATGACGGGGAAGCCGAGGCTGCCCAGAAACACGCCGATCATGATGGGTATCAGAATGAAAAGATCGGTCTCGTAGGGGACCAGGCCATCCGAGTGCGGCGTGAACCCTGCGTTGTTGAAAGCGGAAATCGAATAGAACACCCCATGCCATACGGCGAGCCAGAACGGTTCTCCAAGCACCATGAATCGGGGGATCAGCATCAGGGCGAGCACAATCTCCACGACCACCGATGTGGTGATCACGATGCGCAGCAATGTTCCCACCTCGCCGAGGCGGGAGGCGTTGTTCAGCGCGGACTGGGCTAGCAGCTTCCCACGCACACCGAGCCGCTTGCTCACCATCAGCGCGAGCAGCGATGCGAGAGTGAGGGTGCCCAGGCCGCCGACGAAGATGGCGATCAGGATCACCAGTTGCCCGAAGAAGGACCAATAGGCGGCGGTTGAAACCACTGTCAGACCGACCACGCAAACCGCCGAAACCGCGGTGAACAAGGCATCGTGCAGCGGAGCGGCGACGCCGTCGCTGGAAGCGACCGGCAAGCTGAGGAGCACGGTGAAGATGAGGATGACGCTAAAAAAGATGATCAGGGCGACGCGAGCGGGGGAGCTGTTGGCCACTCCATCGATGAAATCCCGGATGCGAGCCAGCACCCTCAGGTATACGCTCTGCTCTTCCTGCAGCCAGGATGGCTGTGATCTTGCCATTGCGCTCGCTTTGCCCCGGTTCCGCGGTCTCGACTTCGGATGGATCGCTCCAAATGCCCTCCGAGTAGTAAACCACTTTCATCGGGCCAGCGTGTCCAAGCGCCCACTAAATCACGTAGCCTGTGAGTGATGAGTAGCGAATCCGCGTCGTTCCCCACCAGTGTTGTCTGGGACGAATCCATGCTGGCGTACAACTTCGGTCCCACGCATCCGATGAACCCACAGCGGCTGGCCCTTACGGCGCGCCTCGCGTCGGACCTGGGTTTGTTCGACCGGGATGGGGTGACGGTCGCTGAACCATTCGTGGCGACCGACGGGGAGTTGGGAACCGTTCACAGTTCCCACTACATCACCGCTGTGCGGACTGCTGATACCAATCCGGATCAGGCCGATCAGGCACTGGGTCTGGGAACGGCAGACAACCCGGCGTTCCCGGGAATGCACGATGCGAGCGCGCGTTTGGTCGGTGGGTCGCTGGCTGCCGCCGACGCTGTGTTGTCCGGGCGGACAGTGCATGCGGTGAATTTCGGCGGCGGCATGCACCACGCGAGCCGGTCGATGGCCAGTGGATTCTGCATCTACAACGACGCCGCCGCGGCGATCCAACGCCTGCTCGACGCTGGCACGCAGCGGGTCCTGTATATCGACGTTGACGCCCACCATGGGGACGGCACGCAGAACATTTTCTACGATGACGCACGTGTCATGACTATCTCCCTTCACGAAACGGGGATGAGCCTATTCCCCGGGACCGGGTTCGCCAATGAAACGGGCGGCGTAGGGGCGGAGGGCTATGCGGTGAACGTAGCGCTTCCGACTCTTGCCGGGGATGGTGGCCTGCTCCGGGCCTTCCACTCGGTGGTCCCGCCACTCGCCGAAGCTTTCCAGCCGGAGGTCATTCTGAGCCAGCACGGTTGTGACAGCCATGTGGACGACCCGCTGACCAATCTCAGGATCAGTATCGATGCGCAGCGCGAGATGGCAGTCAGCATCCGTGACCTCGCGTCCCGCATCTGTGAGGGACGGTGGATTGCCACGGGGGGAGGCGGATACAACGTCACCAGTGTCGTCCCCCGGGCATGGTCCACTCTGATTGCCGTTGCTGCCGGGGCGCCGATAGGGCCCAAGACCGCGGTCCCGGAATCGTGGCGTTCCTATGTGCTTGAGCACTACGGTGCCGAGGCGCCGCTGTTAATGGGTGACGGCGCCGACACCTGGTGGCGGTCCTGGGAAGTTGGCTACGACCCGAACGATGACCTTGACCGCACCGTGATGGCCACCCGTAAGGCGGTTTTCCCGCTCCACGGACTTGATCCATGGTTCGACTAGCACCGATTGCGTATATGTCGTTAGGGTAATGGAATGGTAATCGAGGATGTGTTCGCAGTCGTGGCTGAAGGTACCCGCCGCGAGATTCTCGGGTCGTTACGCGCCGGAGACAAAGCGGTCGGTGAGCTGGTGGTCGAGCTCGAGGTCAGCCAGCCCACGGTATCAAAGCACCTGAAAGTCCTGCGTGAAGCGGGCCTGGTCTCAATGCGTGCGCAGGGGCAGCGCCGCTTCTACTCCTTGAACCCGGCTCCGCTGCGCGAAATAGAGTTGTGGCTCGGATCGTTTGACCTTCCGGCCCAGCCATCGATAGCCCCTGAACTGGCGGTCGTTTCGCCTCGCCACTCGGGAGTCCTCGCAGCAGCCGTTGATCCAGCGGCCGATCCAGCCATCGACCCTGCCGGGCAGCAGGCCTTCGGCCGGACAGTCGGTCGTGCGGGCCAGCGGGCAGCCGACCTCTTCGCGCAGTTGCCGAAGCTGCGTCGACGCCGCGACTAACCGGTTGGTGGTGCGCCAGGATGATAGCCCGGCAGCACTTTCACTTTAGCCACAGCAGCCACTACAGTATGAGGCAGCGGTAAACCTTCGAATTGCAAGGCGGCACGCCGTGTGACTGCCAAGTGGTTAGTCTCAGATTGCACACGTTGGGGGTGCAGACCTCAGTGTAAGGAGCAATGTGGGATGGTAGACGCGAGCAATTTCTCAGACGTCAAATTTCTGACCGTCGCCGAAGTGGCCGACATGATGAGAGTTTCCAAGATGACCGTGTACCGCCTGGTTCACGCAGGCGAGATGCCGGCTGTGCGCTTTGGCCGTTCCTACCGGGTCCCAGAATCGGCTGTTGAACAGTTCGTTCGGGGTGCGGCGGTGGAGGGTCAGCCCGAAACCGGATAGCCCAACGGGGCCGGTCGGGGCCGCGGCTAATTAGCGGTACCCTGTTAAGGAGCGTTTTACGCGCTATCGGCTGTGCGCCTTAGGGCGAGAAGGCCGATCCGCGTAGGTAGTTGCGTTATTGTCAGCATCCGATCGTCGTGCCCACCCGGGCCGTGTATCGGAAACCGAAGATCAGTTTGTGAGGACTTTATGGGTTCAGTAATTAAGAAGCGCCGCAAGCGTATGGCCAAGAAGAAGCACCGCAAGCTGCTTCGCAAGACTCGTCACCAGCGTCGCAACAAAAAGTAAAGACAGTTTCATCGTTGGGCCTGCCACCTCTGTGGCGGGCCCAACGTCGTTAACGGGGTCTGATCAGTTCCCGCGCATCCGGGTGAAGCCACGCCAGAGCCCGTACACGGCGCCCGCCCCGGTGGCTGCTTTGAGTCCAAGGGTCGCGGCCCGGCGGCCGCTGCGGAAATCGTAGATCGGCCAGTTGTTGTCCCGTGCATGATGCCGGAGCTTGCGGTCCGGGTTGATCGCCACCGGATGCCCCACGATAGTCAGGAGGGGAATGTCGTTGTAGGAGTCGCTGTAACCCCAGCACCGTTGCAGGTTCAGTCCCTCTTTCTCGGCGAGAGCACGCACTGCAACGGCTTTTGCAGGACCATGCAGGAACTCGCCCACCAGCTTCCCGGTATACAGACCGTCAGCGACCTCGCCAACAGTGCCGAGTGCGCCGGTGAGTCCGAGACGGTTGGCGATCACGCTCGCCACTTCCACGGGAGTGCCGGTGACCAGCCATACCCGGCGACCCGATTTCAGGTGTTGCTCGGCCAAAGCGCGAGCGCCGGGCCAAATCTTGGACGCGATCATCTCGTCGTAGACTTCCTCGCCGAGCGCTTTGACGTCCTCGTGCGCGATCCCGATCGCGAAGGCCAGAGCCGCGTCGCGTACAGAGTTGATGTCGGTCATATTTTCGCCGCGCATCACGAACCGGAGCTGTTTCCAGGCCAAGCCGCTGGCGAACCTCAGGGTGAACGCTTTCCGCTGATACATTTTCCGGGCCACATGGAACAGACTCGCGCCCCGCATCATCGTGTTGTCGACGTCGAAAAAGGCGGCGTCCCCTCCCGGGCCGGGAAGGGTGGCGGCTACCCCTGGAACGGTACGCAGGGGCCCGGTACTGGCAGCGGACATAGTGTGAGTCTAAATCAATTGCGTCGCGGCGTGCGGCCCGATACCGAGCCGCACCGGATGAGGCGGTAGCTTGGATGACATGGTTTCTCCTCCCCGGCCGGAAATGCCGACAGACGGTGCGGTGAGCCCCGTCGTCGAGCTGTTGACGAAGCCCGATTGCCACCTGTGCGCTGCTGCGCGGGCGGTGGTTGCTGCGGTCTGCGAAGAGCTGGGAGTGCCCTGGCACGAATTGTCGACAGTTGATGCACCCGACCTGTTGGAGCGGTTCGCCGAGGAAATCCCTGTCCTGCTTATCGACGGGGTACAGCGAGATTTCTGGAAGATCGATGAGGCGCGCCTGCGGAGGCTGCTGACCCAGTGATCGGCCGGGAAGCCAGCTTTGTGTCGCGGGCGCCGCACCCTAAGGTGAAGATACTCACGGTGTCGGCCGGTCCGGCGTCGTGCAGACCTGCCGTACGGCGGCTGGCGGACAGCAGACGGAGTGATAGAGAGTGACGACGCCTGAACTACCAGAGCTACACCTGTCAGGGGCTGGCACTGCCGCACGGCAGATCCCGTCAGCGTCGCTGACGCGCCTGACCGTCTATCTGCGGGCACTCACCTCGTTGCTGGCGGAAGGCACCGAGCGGGTGTCCTCTGACCGGCTGGCTGAAGCGGCCGGCGTCAATTCGCCCATCCTGCGCAAAGACCTGTCCTATCTGGGGTCCTATGGCACCCGGGGTGTCGGCTACGACGTGCAATACCTGAACCGGCAGATCTCGGCGGCGCTCGGCCTGACACTCGACTGGCGGGTCGCCATCATCGGCGCGGGCAACCTGGGGCGCGCGCTGGCTGGTTACTCCGGTTTCGAATCCAGGGGATTCGAGATTGTTTCGCTGTTCGACGCCGACCAGTTGGTTGTTGGAGCGGAGGTGGGCTGGCTACGGGTGAGCCCAATCACCGACCTGGAACAGGTCCTGGAACGGACCCGGGCCAACATGGCGGTACTCGCGGTTCCCGCAGCAGTGGCACAGTCACTGTGCGACCGGTTGGTTGATGCAGGAATCACCAGCATCCTGAGCTTTGCGCCGGTAGTGCTGCAGGTGCCTGAAAGTGTCCAGCTCCGGAAGGTGGACATGGCCACCGAACTGCAGATTCTTGCCTACCACGCACAACGGGCGCAGGAACCGGACCTTGCTGCCGACGCCCGCACCCGTTCGGCGCAGTAGGTTGTGCAGGCGCTTTGAGCGCCTGGCGTGAGGGCCTAGAACTGGCCCGGAACGATCTGCTTCTGGAAGTACGGGCGGGCCGGCTTCAGGAAGGTCATGACGACGCCAGCAACGCCGAGCAGCGTGACGATGATGGTGAGAACAGTTTCCAGCGGACCCGGAGTCATGAGTTCCTGCCCCTGCAGCATCTCGTTACCTTCGAGCATCGAAGCGGACAGCAGTCCGAACAGGTAGGACAGGACGGAGAGGGCAGCCAACACGGTGGCTGTGATCCTGGCCCAGTTATGTCCCTTGCGGATGAAGATCGCGAGGAGAATGTAGACGCCCGTGAGCACCGTTGCAAACACCAGCACGAGCGCGGTGGCGACCCCGGCGCCCGCCCCTGACACGGGGGTAGTCATCACGCTCAGGATGCTGGCGAGGAAATTGAGCACGCCGGCGGCGATGATCAGCCAGAAGGCCCGCTCCACCTCTTTCGGCGCAGGGCCCTTCTCGGTGACCGACACCTGGTTCATATTCCCCGGGTAGCTGTAGCCGGAGGGTTGCGCATTCTGGTAGCCGTAAGGGGCTGGCTGTCCGTCGGTGGGGTTCTGTCCGACGGATGGCTGCTGTGCTCCCGCGTTATCGCGTGGTGGCAGGTCCTGGCCGGGATGGGGGTCATTGGGAGGTGTGCTCATTGCCGTTTCCTCTTCACTTGAGACTGGTTGATACAGACCCTGTGGGGCCACATAGCCAACCCTAGCGCGGAGCTTTGTGCAGCCGGGGGATTAAACAACAGCGGCTGCCGAACTCCAGAACGGAGTGCGGCAGCCGCTGGCTGGGGAGGTCTACTTGGCTGGAGCTACGAACGCTGCATCAAGGTTGATGGTGACTTTGTCGCCGACCAGAACGCCGCCGGCTTCGAGGGCGGCATTCCAGGTCAGGCCAAAGTCCTTGCGGGAAATGACGGTCTGACCGGAGAACCCGGCGCGGGTTGCGCCGAAGGGGTCAACTGCCACCCCGTTGAATTCGGTTTCGAAGACCACCGGGAGGGTTACGTCGCGGATCGTCAGGTTGCCTGAGAGCTGGTAGGTCTCGCCGGAACCTTCGATGGAGGTCGACTCGAAAATCATTTCGGGAAAACGCTCGACGTCGAAAAAGTCCTCGCCGCGGACGTGGCCGTCGCGGTTGGCGTCGTTGGAGTTGAAGGAAGCAGTCTTGATGGTCGCGGTGACCTTGGAGTCACTGAGTGAGGACCCGACATGAAGTGCTGCGTCGACGGTGTCGAAGTTGCCGCGTACCTTGCTGATGCCAGCGTGGCGCACGGTGAAGCCGACCTCGCTGTGTGAGCCGTCGAGGGTCCAGGTGCCGTTGTTCAGTCCTGTAGGAATTGCCATGGTGGATCTCCTGATGATGGTGCGGTCTGGGTTATGGGTAGGTGGCAGCCGGAAGGCCGTCACCTATAATAAACATGCATTTGCATCGATTATTCCCGAAGTTAGTTAAATGTTCAAATGAATCTGCGCCGGATCGGCTTCGGCGGATTTAGCTGACCGACCGAACTCTGAGAAACTGGACCTATGTCCCTAGCTACTGTCCACCTCGTCCGTCATGGCGAGGTCCATAATCCAGAGCGTGTACTTTACGGGCGACTCCCGAATTTTCACCTCTCGGAGCTGGGCCAAAAGATGGCTCAGCGGGTTGCAGGTCACTTTGCGGCCCGGGTTGCCGGCGGGGCGAGCGTTGTCCGGTTGGTAGTGTCCCCACTGACCCGGGCGCAGGAAACTGCCGCTCCGATTGCCGAACGGCTCGGCCTTGAAATTGTGACGGACGACAGGGTTATTGAGGCCTACAGCCGATTTGAGGGCATGTCCCAGGTGGCCCAGCAGTTGCGGAACCCCCGGCACTGGCCGTTGCTGGCCAACCCATTCCGGCCATCCTGGGGTGAGCCGTACAGCCAGCAGGTAGAGCGCATGATGGCCGCAGTGGGTGATGCCCGGCGGGCCGCCGTCGCGCTCGCTGAAGCAAATGGGTCGGCGGGTCCAGCCGAAGTAATCCTGGTGGGCCACCAACTGCCCATCTGGGTGTCCCGCCTTGCCGCGGAGAACCGGCGGCTATGGCACGATCCCCGAGATCGCGAGTGCACCTTGAGCTCGATCACGTCCCTGGACTTCGACGGCGGGCGCCTGATTGGGGTGCGCTATGAAGAGCCAAGCGCGGACCTCCTGCCCGGTGCGGCAAACCTGCCGGGAGCGTAGTAGTATTACTACACGTTGTAGAACTGTGGAAGAAGCTGTGAAAAACTCTGACCGATCCGCCCGGCGCCCGAAAAGGCTCGGGACAGCACTGGCTATTGGGCTGTCCGCCGCGATTGCCCTTTCGGCGTGTGCCGCTGACGATCCGTTGGCTCAGCAGGCGGCCGTGGGTGACAACAAGAACTACATTGCCGGCGACGGCTCGGTCACCGAGTACGCCGTGGGCGACCGGGGTGAACCTGTCACGCTTACCGGCACGAAATACGATGGCACCGTCGTCGACTCGGCGGACTGGGTGGGGGATGTGACGGTGGTGAACTTCTGGTACGCGGCCTGTGCGCCCTGCCGCGAGGAAGCACCGGACCTGGTGGCGCTGCACGACGAGTACCAGTCGGCGGGGGCCCGGTTCTACGGGGTCAACATCCGGGATACGGAGAAGACCGCCGAGGCTTTTGAACGGAGCTTCGAGATTCCCTACCCGAGTCTCGATGATCAGGACGGCGGGGTGCTGCTGGCGATGACCAGCTATGTTCCCCCTCAGGCAGTGCCCACCACGCTGGTCATCGACAAGGAAGGTCGGGTGTCAGCGCGGATTCTCGGGCTCGCCGACAAGACCACGCTCGGGGCTCTCATCGAAACAGCACTGGCCGAGTAACTGACAGTGAATCTTCCCCTCCACCTGAGTGCCGTCGTCGGCGGCTCCCTTCCGCTTGCCCCCAGCAACGCCTTCGCCGATACGGTGCTGAACGGCTCAATGCTGCTTGCCCTGCCGGTTGCACTCCTTGCCGGTCTGGTGTCCTTCGCATCGCCCTGTGTCCTCCCGCTGGTGCCCGGCTACCTGGGCTATGTCACGGGACTGACCGGTGTCGACCTTGAGCAGCAGAAGCGCGGCCGGATGCTGACCGGGATCGCCCTGTTTGTGTTCGGATTCTCGGTGGTCTTCATGGCGTACGGTGCCCTGTTTGGCCAGCTGGGAGCCTGGATGGTTGGTTCCGAAAGCTGGCTTATCCCTGTCATGGGACTGGTGGTGGTGCTGATGGGACTCATCTTCATGGGTGGATTCTCCTGGTTCCAAACCGAAAAGAAGTTGCAGACCAGGGTGCCTACCGGGCTGTGGGGGGCGCCGCTGCTCGGCCTGACGTTCGGGTTGGGCTGGGCCCCGTGCATCGGCCCCACTCTCTCTGCTGTGCAGTTGCTCGCGTTCTCCAACGACGACGCCAGCGCGGCGAAGGGCGCAGCACTGACCTTCGTGTATTGCCTGGGTCTGGGCCTTCCCTTCCTGCTGATTGCTCTCGGCGTGCGACGTGGAATGGGAGCGATGGCCTTCTTCAGGAAACACCGGCTGTCCCTGCAACGGTTCGGCGGCGGGATGCTGGTGGTCGTCGGCTTGCTCATGGCTACCGGGGTCTGGACCCTGTGGATCAATGAACTGCAGAACTGGCTTGGCGGGGTGACCCTCCCCATCTAATGACAACTGATCCCAACGAAAGGGGGCAGACAATGACCCCCGACACTCCCGAAGGCGGAAAGCCCGACGTCGCGCTGCCAGCGCTCGGCTTCCGCGGCAGCCTCCGCTGGGGCTGGACCCAACTGACCAGCATGCGCACAGCCCTGTTCCTGCTGCTCCTGCTTGCTGTCGCCGCCGTTCCGGGGTCCCTGTTCCCGCAGCGCCCGGCAAACCCCGCAGTAGTCACCCAGTACATCCAGGACAACCCCGACACCGGGCCGATCCTTGACTGGTTCCAGCTGTTCGACGTCTACTCCTCGGTCTGGTTCTCGGCCATTTATCTGCTGCTGTTCATTTCCCTGATCGGCTGTGTCATCCCGCGCACGCTGGTTCATGGCCGCGCGATGAGGTCGAAGCCGCCCCGGACGCCCCGGAAACTATCCCGGATGCCGATCTACGGCACCCTCGTGCTGCCCGCCGGAGCGCAAGCCCATGGCTCCCGGCTCACCGCGGCGTCCGCCGCCGCCGACGCCGCAGCCTTGCTGAAGAAGCGCGGTTACCGGGTGGACCTCCGGGACGCAGAATCGGCTCAGCCCTCGGTTGGAGCCGAACGCGGCTTCCTCAAGGAGGTCGGCAACCTCGTCTTCCACTTCTCCCTTATCGGTGTTCTGGTGTCAGTCGCCGTCGGCGGCCTGTTTGGCTACAGCGGGCAGAAAATCATCGTTGAAGGTGACAGCTTCGTGAATACCCTGGTTGGTTACGACGCGTTCACCCCCGGGGCCAATTTCAGCGCCGGCCAGCTTGAACCGTATTCGCTGCGACTGGACAATTTCGACGTCCAGTTCGACCGGCAGGAAACTCACTACGGCCAGCCGCTCGACTTCACCGCCAACGTCACCACCAAGGATGGGCCGGAGGCCGACGAGGTCGAGCAGGTCCTGAAGGTCAACTCGCCCCTGAAGATCGGCGGCACGGGTGTCTACCTGGTCGGTAACGGGTACGCGCCGATAGTGACGGTCCGTGACGGCAACGGAGACATTGCCATGCAGGGCCCGGTTGTCACCATCCCGCAGGATGGGCTCTTCACCTCCCTCATCGTGATCAAGGCTCCCGACGCCGCCCCGGACCAGCTGGGGTTTGTCGGCTTCTTCCTCCCCACCGCTTTTGTCGGCGAGGACGGCGTCGCCTTCTCCCGCGACCCGGATCCGTTCAACCCCCAGCTCAACCTCAACTCCTACTACGGCGATCTTGGCCTCGACGA
Organism: Arthrobacter sp. Bz4; assembly: GCF_003075455.1. Taxonomy (GTDB): domain Bacteria; phylum Actinomycetota; class Actinomycetes; order Actinomycetales; family Micrococcaceae; genus Arthrobacter_D. The sequence continues at coordinate 19,996 of NZ_QDAE01000012.1, read as the reverse complement.
CGGCGAACCGCGCAGCGTTTACGTGCTCGACACCGAGGACCTGACGGAGCTCAACAGCCGCACCAGTGACGAAGGCGGAATCGTCCTCGGCGCCGGCCAGACTTATGACCTGCCGGATGGCAGGGGGTCCGTCTCCTTTGACGGCCTGGACCGCTACATTGCGGTCGACATCCGCCACGATCCGGGCCAGCTGGGAGCCTTGGTTTTCTCCTCCCTGGCACTTGCGGGTCTAAGCGCGTCACTGTTCATCGGACGCCGCCGGGTCTGGGTGCGCACCGGCACCCATGAGGACGGTCGCACCATGGTCGAGTACGGGCTGCTGGCCCGCGGCGAAGACCACCGCCTGACCGGCGAGGGCGCCGCAATCGAAAAAGCGCTTCGCGCGCAGTGGCTGGTGGATGAGCCGACCAAGGAGCAAGATGGATTCACCAAGCCATCAGGCAATGGCGAAACCACCACTTACGCGTCAGACAGTACGGCCACCGAACACGCATCACACCAGGTAGGAAACGGTAAGGACAGCTAATGCAAACAATCAACCAGGCTCTGGGTGAGTTCAGCGAGCGTTTCATGCTGCTCGCGGCCCTGACCTACACGGTCGCTTTCATTGTCTTCACGCTTGACCTGGTGAAGAGCAGCAAGCGAATCCGGGCGGTCGAGGAAAACCTCGCCGCTGCGCAGGAAGCTGACCAGATGGCGCTGGTGGGCGCAGACCGGAGCAGCCGCCCAGGCGTCCGTGCCGGTTCAGCTGGCGTTGCCGGTGACGCCACCGCCGATGACACTATGGACTACGCGGGTCGACGGAAACTCGCGAGAATCGCCGTCGTGCTGACGGTGATTGCGGCACTGATCCACGCCGCCGGTGTCATCTCACGGGGCCTTGCGACGAACCGGGTGCCCTGGGGCAACATGTACGAGTTCTGCACCACCGGAGCGCTCGTCGTAGTGGTGGTCTTCCTGCTGGTCCTGATCCGTAAGGACCTCCGTTTCCTCGGGACCTTCGTCGTCGGCCTCACCCTGGTGATGCTGTGCGCGGCGACGATCGGTTTCTTCACACCGGCAGGCAACGTGGTTCCCGCCCTGCAGAGCTACTGGCTCGTCATCCACGTATCGGTCGCGGTGGTGTCTTCTGCACTGTTCACCCTGACGTTCGCCATGTCGGTGTTGCAGCTTATTCAGACCAGCCGGATCCGCAGGCTCGCCGCCGGGGGTACCGACCGCGCCCCGTTCATGCGCCTGGTCCCGTCGGCGCTCAGCCTGGAGAACCTGTCCTACCGGATCAACGCCGTCGCCTTCGTGATGTGGACCTTCACCCTGATGGCCGGCGCAATCTGGGCGGAAGAGGCCTGGGGCCGGTACTGGGGCTGGGATGTCAAGGAAGTGTGGACCTTCGTCATCTGGGTGGTATTCGCGGGCTATCTGCACGCACGGGCCACCCGCGGCTGGACCGGAACCCGCGCAGCCTGGCTCTGCATCATCGGGTACCTGTGCATCGTCTTCAACTTCACGATCGTGAACATCTACTTCTCGGGCCTGCACAGCTACGCCTAGACCGGGTCCGCAAGGGCGCAACCAGACAAAAAGTGCAGCTACGCCCACGGCGTAGCTGCACTTTTCTGTGTGCCGTCGGTCGTTGCGGGGCCGGTGTGGTGAGCAGCCTGGTGTGGTGAGCAACCTGGCCTGGGACGCGACCTGGCGTGGTGACCAACCCGGGCCGGCGGGGTCAACCTGGACATCGGTGTGGGACATGCCGCATGTTGCCCTCGAATGTCTTGATTCCTGACCGATCCGGTCCCGACGCCGGTCGCTCGCCGTCGCAGGCTGGTCCCGACGCCGGTCGCTCGCCGTCGCAGGCCGGTCTCGACGCTGGTCTCGACGCTGGTCCCGACGCCGGTCGCTCGCCGGTTGCGAGCCGACCGCGGGGCTGCTGGGCGTGCCGGGACGGGTGTCAGGCGGTCTGGCTGCCCGGTTCGGAGTCGGTGTCGCCGTCGTTCTTCTGCTTGTCTTCGCGAGCCTTCTTCTCCTGCGCCGCGCGGAGTTCCTGCTCCTTACGGCGCAGCTCCTTCTCGCGGGCGTCCTGCCGACGCTTCGCCTCAAGGTTCCGAAGGAACTGAGGGTCGTCATCCGGGGCGGTGGGATGCCTGGGCGCGGGGCGGGACCGTCCACGGGGGCTGGTGGGGCGGGAGCGACCGAACAGGAACCAGAGCCCTGCCCCGAGCAGTGGAACCAGGACGATCGTCACGATCCACGCGGGTTTGGAAAGGCTGCGCACCGAGTGCGCCTTGGTCATGATGCAGTCGATCAGTGCGTAGACGATGACGGCAACTGCAACGAGGATAAGAAACAACAACAGGCGAGGCATCTATCAATTGTAGGCGAGTAAACTTGATGAGTGCCCTTCTTCAAATTCACTGCCCTACGCCTCGGCCTCGTCGTGGTTTTCTTCGTCATTTCCTACTGGCTCGGCCTTGGCGCCATCTTCTCCGCGGTTGTCGCGGCGATTCTGGCCTGGTGCGTGACCTACCTCTTCTTCCGGGAAATGCGTGACGCCGCATCGGCGTCGTTGCAACGCCGGTTCAGGGACGGTGCGCCACCGCAGCGCAACCTTTCCGAGCTCGACGACGCCGCCGCCGAGGACGCCTACGACCCCAACGCCACGATCAACGCAGACCGCAAACCCCGACCCTGAGCGAAACCGCCACCGGGCGCCTGCCGGGTAGATACGCCCGCTGGCTCTGTGGGCTGTCCGGCGCTGCAGCGAGGCCAGCAGGAGTAGCTAGCCCAGCACAGCAGCTAGCCCAACACAGCGGGTAGCCCAGCACAGCGGTCAAGCCAGCACAGCGGTCAGGACCACTCCGGCCCCGAAAAGCACACTGAACCCGAGATTGATCAGCCCGGTCATCTTGAGGACCGGGATCAAGCTTCGGCGTTTTTTGCCCTTGAGCATCAGCCAGCTCGGCATCAGGCAAGCGGGGATGAGCAATAGCACCAGGAGCACCCACGGGTAGTCGTAGACCATGAACAGGGGCAGCAGGAGTGCCACGGCGAGCATCATCACGTAGGTGATCCGTGCTGCGGTATCGCCCAGCCGGACGGCGAGCGTGATTTTCCCGGCTTCACGGTCTGTCGGGATGTCCCGAACGTTGTTGGCCATCAGGAGTGCCATGGCAATGATTCCGGTGCTGATGGCGCCGATCCAGGCCACAGCGCTCAGCTGGCCCGCCTGCGTGTAGGTGGTTCCGAGCGTCGCGACCAGACCGAAGAACACAAACACGAACACATCGCCCAGCCCCATGTACCCGTATGGGTTGCGGCCGCCGGTATAGCCCCAGGCAGCAGCCACGCAGCCCACTCCCACCAGCAGCAGGAACCAGGTCTGCGAAAGCACAATCAGGCTCGTCCCAGCGACCATGGCCAGCGCAAAGCAGGCAAAGGCAGCCCACTTCACCTGCCCGGGACGGGCGGCGCCGGAACCGGTGAGACGCAGGGGGCCCACCCGGTCGGCGTCGGTACCTCTGACGCCGTCGGAGTAGTCATTGGCGTAGTTGACGCCGATCTGCAGCATCACAGCGACCACTGCGGCCAGCAGGGCGTTGACCGGTTTGAAGGCGCCAAGGTCGAACGCTGCAGCGCAACCCACGATCACCGGGGCAATCGCCATGGGGAGGGTTCGCGGGCGGGCGCCCTCAAGCCATTGTGCGGCAGTAGCCACAATGCAATCCTTTTCGTCGGGGAAGTAGGGGGAGTAGTGGGTTACGCGCTGGCGCGTTCGAGCAGAGCCCGAACCGCCAGCCGGTCGGGTTTACCGTTGGGCAGGAGGGGAAGCGACCCGAGGGTCAGAATGATCCGGGGCGCCGCGTGCGACCCGAGGGCCGTCTTCGCGTGTTGGCGCACCTCATCCGGGTTCACGTGGCCGACGACGACGGCGGCCACCTCAGTGCCCCACTCGGCGCTTTCGATGCCCAGCACCAGTGCTTCCTGAACGCCCGGGAACCCTTCGATCGCTGACGCGACGGCTCCGGCCGAGACCTTTAATCCACCGGTGACAAGCACATCGTCCACCCGTCCGGTAAGGCTCAGCACACCATCGGTGATGGCACCGGCGTCGTCGGTCTTGAACCAGCGGCGGCCGGAATTGAACTGGAACCGGTCGGCGCTGAGCTCGGGCTGCCCCAGGTAGCCATCGGCGAGCACCGGTCCGCTGATCCACAGCCGGCCATCCTCGGAGAGGAGGTCCACGCCTTCCAGCGGGACGCCGTCGTACACGCAACCGCCGCAGGTTTCACTCATGCCGTACGTGAGCACCAGGTTCAGTCCGTGTTTGCGCGCTTCGCTGCGGAGGGTTTCGGACGCTGGGGCGCCGCCCAGCAGGATGGCGTTGAACCGGCGCAGCACCTGGAGCGTTTCAGGACGTGGGTCCTGGAGCAGGCGGTGCAGCTGGGTGGGGACCAGCGACGTGAACCGGACCTTGTCGGTCAGTTCGCCGGCGGCCGCAGTGAAAGCCTCCGCGCTGAACGGGGCGGAGAGGTCCATCGCCCAGGGCCGGGTGCCGGCGTAGAGCGACCGGACCAGCACCTGAAAGCCCGCCACATAGTGCACGGGCAGGGTGAGGAGCCACTGGCCCTCAGCCTTCAGCGCGAGGGCGGTCCCCATCGCCGAAGCGGCGAGCGCATCGACGCTGAGCATCGTCTGCTTCGGGACGCCGGTCGAACCCGAAGTGCTGAGCACGGCGGCGATCTCGTCGTTCGACAGTTCACCGTCGAAGCGCTGGTCCGGGTCGGCATGGGGCGCGACGGCGGGGCCTTCACCGGCCAGCGCAGCGGCCAGTGGGGTGAGGAGGGCATGAGGGTCAGCCTCGGGCGGGGTGTGGATCGGTAACAGTTCCATGATTGGCCTAGAAATAGTAGGGGTAAGCGGACCAGTCGGGTGCCCGCTTTTCCAGGAAGGCTTCCTTACCCTCGACCGCTTCGTTGGTCATATACGCCATCCGGGTCGCTTCGCCAGCGAAGACCTGCTGGCCCGCGAGGCCGTCGTCGGCCAGATTGAACGCGAATTTGAGCATGCGGATTGCCTGCGGGCTTTGCCGGGCAATGTCCGCTGCGTACTGCAGTGCCGTGTTCTCCAGTTCGTGGTGGTCCACGGCCTCGTTGACCGCGCCCATCGCGACCATTTCTTCGGCTGAGTACTCCCGGGCGAGGAAGAAGATCTCGCGAGCCTTCTTCTGCCCGATCTGGCGGGCCAGCAGCGCCGAGCCATAACCGGCGTCGAAACTTCCCACCGTGGCATCGGTCTGCTTGAACTTGCCGTACTCGCGGGAGGCGATGGTCAGGTCAGCCACCACATGCAGACTGTGCCCGCCGCCGGCCGCCCACCCATTGACGACGGCGATGACCACCTTCGGCATGGTCCGCATCAGCCGCTGCACCTCAAGAATGTGGAGCCGGCCGGCCCGTGCGGGATCGACGCTTTCACTGGTCTCGCCGTCGGCGTACCGGTATCCGTCGCGGCCGCGAATCCGCTGGTCGCCGCCCGAGCAGAACGAGTGGCCGCCGTCCTTCGGGGATGGCCCGTTGCCGGTGAGCAGTACGGTGGCGACATCGGAGGTCATTCGCGCATGGTCCATCGTCCGGTACAGCTCATCGACGGTCCCGGGGCGGAACGCGTTGCGCACCTCGGGCCGGTTGAAGGCGATCCTCACCGTTGGCAGGTCTTTGACCTCCCCGCCGGGGCCCCGTTCGACCTGTCGGTGGTACGTGATGTCCTCGAGATCGCCGAACCCGGAGACGAGTCGCCAGCGGGCAGGGTCGAAGAGGTCAGAAACCTGTGGGGGAAGGTCGATAGTCACCCATCGAGTCTAGCTTTGTGCCGAGCGGTTGGCATGAAGAGGGTCCGCCGTTGGCCAGCGGTCTCGTTATCCCGGGGCCCTGGCGTATTTTTTCGGTGTTTGGTTAGCTAAGCCAATGCTGGCTGCCAGAGGGGCGGCCGCCGAAGGGAGAGCCGTGAAAGTCACCAAGATCCTGGCAATCGTTGCAGTCTCGTCTTCAACCATGTTCGTTGGCGCGTCGACCGCGATGGCAGCAACGGACGACATCGTGTTCGTCCCGTTCGACCAGGCGACGGTAGTAGACCCGGACACCGTCACCTTTGTCACCGGGGGCGTGATCGCAGCCGACGGTACAAACCTGTGCGCGGTCAACCCTGGGTCCATCGTGTTCCCGGATGGAACGTACCCCTGCTTCATCGATTTTCGATCCCCCGACCCGGACCCCGCACCTCAGGTGGGCCAGATGCCGGTGGGCGGCGTCGACACCGGGGTGGCTACGCCCGCCGGTCGGCTAGCAGCGGCAACCCCTGCCGCGGCGGGCATCGCCGCTGCTGGTGGTCTCGCTGCAGCCATCGTGTTGTTGCGTCAACGCGCCGTTCGGAGCTAAGAGTCCTCACCCGAGGCAGAACTCATTGCCCTCAGGATCGACCATCGTGTACCAAACGTGGGGGCCTTGGTTCGCCTGGTAGAGAAACTGGGCACCCCGGCCCTCAAGCCGGGCCCTGAGCTCGTCTTTATCGTCACAGTCGAGGTTGATGTCCAGGTGGCAGCGGTTCTTGACAGTCTTCGGTTCAGGCACTGGCTGAAATAGCATCCGTAGCCTGCCCTTGTGGCTATCCTCCCCGGGGCGGCAGATGGCTGCGCCGTCGCGCCACACGCGCACCCCTTTGTGCACAATGAGCTCATCCGGCTGGGCCCAGCCCTTGGCCAGCACATCGTCGATGAAGGTCTGATCGGTGGGTTCCACCACCCACCCGAGCGTTTCAGCCCACCAGTCCGCCTGATCGTGGGTGTTGGTGCAGTCGAGGGTGATCTGGATGTTGTAGGTCATGGACCGACTTTAGGGACGGACGGGGGCGGGCACTACCTCATCGCGGTCAGTAGCTGTCCGTGTGAGGCTCTGCTTTGGCGGTTGTTTCGGCGGTTCTCCAGTTTCTCGACGCTGAGGCGACACCCGGGACGCCCTGGGTGATGACCGCGGCGTAGCCGCTGATCAGAGCAGTCGCTTCGAGCACCGTGACCTCGAGCGTGCTGGGCCGACCCATCTCGATCCCTTGACGGATCGTGAAGCTCGCGCCCGCAGCTATCCGACCCTGAGCCCTCAGGTACCCGGCGAACGCTGCGGCCGCGGCACCGGTAGCGGGGTCTTCAACCACCCCGCCCCAGGGGAATGGATTCCGCGCCTGCCAGAGGCCGGGACCGGCGGGAGCTATCAGGGTTACCGTGATCCACGTATGCGTCCGACAGAGTTCCTGCAACGCAGCGAAGTGGTAGTCCAGAGTGCCAAGCGTTTCGGCATCCCTGACGACGACGACCGGATGGAGATTGCCACCAAATCCGATCCCGGGAAGATAATCGGGATGGAGCACCTCCCCTGTCCACCGCAGGCTGCTCAGGAGCAGCTCAAGATCGGTGGCAGCCAGCGGTGAGCAGCTGATCGGCGGGCTCTCCAAAGAGCCCTGAAAGCCTCGACGGTCGCGTGAAGCCCTGACGTTCACCGGTCCCACCTTGGTATGCAGCGTATAGGCGCCCAGTCCCGCGTCTTCCCCCAGTGCCACCGCCGTCGCGATTGTCGCGTGACCGCAGAAGTCCACTTCGCCCACCGGCGCAAAGTAGCGGATCGGAATCGGGGAACCGGCGGTGATGGGTCCGGTGAGGAAGGCCGTTTCGCTGTAGCCGACGTCGGAAGCTATAGATTGCATTTGATCGTCAGAAAGATCCGCGGCCTCCATCACCACCCCGGCCGGGTTACCTCCCGCGGCTGAGGTGCTGAAGGCTGAGTAGCGTCGGACGGCAGGCGATGCGGATATCACTGATGGGGGGTGCTTCGATTGGTGGTCACACCCACATTTTGTCGAAAATCCACCGTCAGCGCGACAGGGCAGCCGGGGGTGTGCCCCGGTGAGGTTGACGGCTTGCCCACACCGGGGCACGCTGGAGCCATGAGGAAGTAGCCTTGCACCTGCCTGTTCGGCCGGCGCCAACCGCCCGCTTCGAACCCGCGCGCCGCGACGCCTGCGCACTTTCCGATATCGCGAGGAACTCCTTTGACCGAACATATCCAACTTTCCGACGTGTCCCACGGCTATGGGGACCGCCTGCTGCTTGACCACGTCGACCTGACCGTCGGCCGTGGTGAACGGGTGGCAGTGGTCGGGGAGAACGGCGCCGGCAAGTCCACGCTGATGCGCCTGGTGGCCGGGCTCGAAACCCCCGATGGCGGACACATCTCAGTGCACGGAGCGGTCGGTCACCTGCCGCAGACACTTGACCATGCGCCGTCCGACACCGTCCAAACCGTGATTGACGCGGCCCTGAGCGGAATCCGGGCCCTCGAGGCGGAGCTGAGGAGGCGTGAAGCCTCCCTGGAATCGGCTGATCCAGACGAGCTGGAACACTACGGGGCACTCCAATCCGAATATGACCTGCATGAGGCTACGCCGTCGACTCGCGGGTTGACGCAGCCCTCAGCCAGCTGGGGCTGGGCGGCCTGGAACGGGGCCGCACCCTTGACACGCTCTCCGGCGGAGAACAGGAGCGCCTTGCGCTGGCTTGCCTGCTCGCCGACCCGGCCGCCATCCTCCTGCTGGACGAACCCACCAACCATCTTGACGACGACGCCGTCAGCTGGCTGGAACGGGAGCTCGCCGCCCACCGGGGCGCGGTCGTCGCCGTGTCCCACGACCGATCGTTCCTGCGCACCTTCGCGACGACCATCATTGAAGTGGACGGCGACCGCAGGGAACTCCGGCGGTATGGCGATGGATACGAGGGATACCTCCGGGCCAAGGTTGCTGAACGCAATCGGTGGGAACAGGAATACCAGCAATGGCTGGACGCCAAGGAAGCCGAACGAATGAAAGCCGCAGCGGTGGAGGGGCGGATGGGTTACGGGCGTCGACGCGACGGCGACAAGATGGGCTACGACTTCAAACAGGGCACCGTGCAGGAAGCCATCACCAGCCAGAAGCGAAACGCGCAGGAGCGGCTGCGGCGGCTGGAGGAGCGGCCGGTGGATCGACCGCCTCAGCCTTTGGCGCTGTCCGCCCAGTTCGGCGGGCAGTCACTGGCTGGGCCGGTGATCACTCTTGAGGGCGTCGCGGTCGGTGATCGTCTGGCAGTGGGTTCGCTGACGGTAGGAGCGGGGGAGAACCTCCTGGTTACCGGTCCCAACGGAGCGGGTAAAACGACTCTGCTTGACGTCGTGGCCGGGCTCTGCCCGGTGCAGGAGGGCACAGTGGTCCAGCGGGGCAGGCTCGGATACCTTCCGCAGGAGCTGCCCCCGCACCCCCGCCCGTCGATGCGGCTCCTGCCGGCCTTCGCCTCGGGTCTGCAAGGCGACCTGGACGAACACGCCGACCGCCTCCTCAACCTTGGCCTGTTCCGCAGCGCCGACTTCCTGGTTCCCGTCGGGACCCTTTCCGCGGGCCAATACCGCAGGCTTGCACTGGCTCGCCTGCTGGTGGGGCGCTACGACGTCATCCTGTTCGACGAACCCACGAATCACCTCGCCCCGGTGTTGGTGGGGGAGCTCGAAGAGGCTCTGGCCGGGTACGACGGCACCCTCGTCGTCGTCAGCCACGACCGCGAACTCCGGCGGTGGTTCACCGGTCTCCCCGGCGCGAAGGAGTTGCGGCTTGAGGCCGGCCGGGTCGCGGGTCCGCCGGAATAGTTGCGGCACCGCACACAAGCGGTGGGGCAACGCCAGCTTTGCGGGGGAGCCACTTTTCCGGACACATCTGTAATATAGAACGAACGGTCAGTAATTAGGCTGATCGTGTGACTTACACAATCGTTGATGATTCTGGAGGCAGGCATGGCCGAGGCATTTCTGGTCGGCGGGGTACGCACCCCGGTGGGACGCTACGGCGGAGCGCTTTCCGGGGTCAGGCCCGATGACCTCGCAGCGCTCGCGATCCGCGAGGCGGTGGCCCGCGCAGGTATCGATCCCGGGGAAATCGACGAAGTGATCTTCGGCAACGCCAACGGCGCCGGCGAGGAGAACCGCAACGTCGCACGCATGGCCTCGCTGCTCGCCGGACTCCCGGATACCGTTCCCGGAATCACCGTCAACCGGCTCTGCGCCTCAGGGTTGTCAGCCATCATTATGGCCTCCCACATGATCAAGTCCGGCGCCGCCGACATTGTGGTCGCCGGCGGCGTGGAATCCATGAGCCGTGCGCCCTGGGTGATGGAGAAGCCGGCCAAGGCGTTCGCCAAGCCGGGGGACGTGTTCGACACCTCGATCGGCTGGCGGTTCACCAACCCGTTGTTCGCGGCACAGGACAAGACCACCTACTCCATGCCGGAAACCGCAGAGGAGGTCGCCTCGGTGGACGGCATCACCCGCGACGACGCCGACGCCTTCGCCCTGCGGTCCCACCAGCGGGCACTCGCCGCGATTGAGGCGGGCCGCTTCCGCGACGAGATTGTGCCGGTGCAGACCCGCCACGGCAAGCGCGAGGTCACCGTCGACACCGACGAAGGACCCCGCGCCGAGACCACCCTCGACGTGCTCGCCGGACTTCGCCCGGTCGTCAAGAAGGACGGGGTGGTCACCGCAGGCAACTCCAGTTCACTGAACGACGGTGCCTCCGCCGTCGTCGTCGCCTCCGAAGCGGCAGTGAACCGGCTGGGCCTCGCCGCCCGCGCCCGCATCCTTGACGGTGCATCGGCGGGCGTCCCGCCGGCCATCATGGGCATCGGCCCGGTTCCGGCCACACAAAAGGTACTCCAGCGCACCGGGCTGAGCATCAGCGATCTGACCTCCGTCGAACTCAACGAGGCCTTCGCCACCCAGTCCATCGCCTGCATCCGCCGGCTCGGACTCGATGAGGAACTGGTGAACCGCGACGGCGGTGCTATCGCTCTCGGCCACCCCCTCGGATCGTCGGGGTCCCGGCTCGCGATCACGCTGCTCGGCCGCCTGGAACGCGAGGCACGCGGTGAGGGCCGGGCGATCGGGCTGGCCACCATGTGCGTCGGTGTGGGGCAGGGCACCGCCATGCTGCTGGAGCGCGTCTGATGGACCAGTTCACCACGCTGCGGGTCACTGACGACGGCGACCGCCTCACCGTCCAACTGCACCGCCCCGAGGTCCGTAACGCCATCGACCAGACGATGGTCGATGAACTGCATGCTGTGTGTGAGGCGCTGGAGAAGCGGCCGCGGATCCTCATCCTCACTGGAAGTAACGGCGTGTTTGCCTCAGGCGCCGACATCGCCCAGCTGCGGGAGCGACGCCGGGACGATGCGCTCGCCGGGATCAACTCCACCCTCTTTGCCCGCATTGCCCGGCTCCCCCTGCCGGTCATCGCCGCGTTGGACGGGTATGCCCTCGGCGGAGGCGCCGAGTTGGCCTACGCCGCTGACTTCAGGATCGGCACGCCCAGCCTGAAGCTCGGTAACCCTGAAACCGGCCTCGGGATTCTGGCTGCCGCGGGCGCCACCTGGCGGCTCCGGGAACTGGTCGGCGAACCACTGGCGAAGGAAATCCTCCTCGCCGGGCGGATCCTGGGCGCCGATGAGGCCCTCGCTGCCAGGCTGATCACCGAAATCCACGAACCCGAGGCCCTCCTCGCGGGCGCCAATGCGCTCGCCGACCGGATTGCACGGCAGGACCCACTGGCCGTCCGCATCACCAAATCCGTGTTCCACGCTCCGCCCGAGGCCCACCCGGTCATTGACCAGTTAGCCCAGGGAATCCTGTTTGAATCCGAGGCGAAGTTCGACCGGATGCAGGCATTCCTCGACAGGAAGAAAAAATGACTACAGCAATCCCCAGCGCAGCCCACATCCCCGACATCGTTGGCGTCCTGGGTGGCGGCCGGATGGGCGCGGGTATCGCCCACGCCTTCTGCACAGCGGGTGCCACCGTTGTCGTCGTCGAGCGCGACGACGACGCCGCCGAGGCGGCACGGCAGCGGGTCCTCGACGGACTCGGCAAAAGCGTGCAGCGCGGGACCACATCGGAGGATCTCCAGACACTCTCGGCACGGGTTTCCGTGTCGGTTGACTACGCGGCGTTCGAAACCTGCGGGCTGGTGGTGGAAGCGGTCCCCGAGGACGCCGAGCTGAAGGCAGCCGCCCTCACAGCGGTCGAGGAACGGTTGACGTCCAACGCATGGCTGGCGACCAACACGTCGTCCCTATCGGTGAGCTCACTGGCCGGGAAGCTCCAACGGCCGGAGCGGTTCTGCGGGCTGCACTTCTTCAACCCGGTGCCCGCCTCAACGCTGATCGAGGTGGTCCTGGCCCAGCAGACCTCCGACGAGCTCGCCGACGCAGCGCGCGGCTGGGTGGAACTGCTCGGGAAAACCCCGGTGGTCGTCAAGGATGCGCCCGGCTTCGCCAGTTCCCGGTTGGGCGTCGCAATCGCCCTCGAGGCGATGCGGATGGTCGAGGAGGGTGTCGCCTCGGCCGAAGACATCGACACCGCCATGGTGCTGGGCTACAAACACCCGGTAGGTCCGTTGCGTACCACCGACCTGGTGGGCCTGGATGTCCGGCTCGGCATCGCTGAATATCTCGAATCAACCCTGGGGGAACGCTTCGCGCCGCCGCAGCTACTGCGGGACAAGGTGGCCCGCGGCGAGCTCGGCCGGAAGTCAGGTAAAGGGTTCTTCGACTGGACCGAGTGAGCCGGAAACGGTCGAAGAACACCCCTCCGCCGGTGCCCCGGCGCTACCGCCACAGAGTATTCAGGTTCACTGCGCTGCGGATCGCCTTGAAATAACCGGACTCGTATCCCTTGGCATTCGGGTGCAGGTCGTCGATGGCGGTGAACCCGGTATACGTGATCCACGGATCCCGGGTGCCAATACCGTGGCCTGTGAACCTCTTCACCACGTCCACATACTGCAGTCCGTTGGCTTCGGCGGTGTGCTTGATGACCGCGTTGAGCGCATCGGTACCGTCGTTGAACAACTGCTGCGCCTCGGTACTGAGCAGTACCTCCGATCCGGACTTTGGCGAGAACAGGTGCGGGTACCCGGTGACCACAATTGTGGCGTTCGGCGCGGCAGTGCGCAGCTCCCCGTACAGGTCATCGAGTGCCGCGGCCAGGCTGGTCTGCGCCTGGATCGTGCGGCCGTCGATTACCATTTGGCAGATCTCGAGTACCTGCGTGGCACACGCCCCCACTACGCCCCCAAAATCCAGGTCGTTGCCGCCCGCCGACACCGTGACGAGGTCCGTCTCAGCACCGATCAGCCCGTTGAAAACGAGTCCTGCCAGCTGCTCAGGGACGTCGGGTACCGCATCGGTGGGGTTTGTTGCGGCCTTCGCCCCGGAACAGGTGGCGTTGTAGGTCAACTCGATTTTGCGTTGCTCGTCGAGGAGCGCCGGCAGCCCCAGCGGTGACTGCCCGCACACATTGGCGTAGAAGCCCGCGCCGAACCCGGCAGCGTAGGAATCGCCCAGGGCCACATAGTCGGCCGGGACCGGGGGGCCCTGGGTATGAGCGGCGGCGGGACCCGCGATCGTGCTGGCCAACAGGCCGACCGATAGCGCCGCCGCAGCGGCAGAACGTCCGAACAGGGAGTGACGGGGAGTTTTCATGGCTGAAAGATACACCTGCAGTAGCTTTCTGGAAACAGGCCAGGAAAGAAGCCTGCACCCGGACTGGCCACAAATTGTTAGAGTGTGGTCATGACCTCCCAGCCGGGCCACACCGCTGATCCTGCCGCGGCCGAAGCCCGTGCCGTCCGGTGGGACGGCGCCGTCAACGCTCGGGATCTCGGCGGTCTCGGCGGGGTGATCCTACCCGGCCGCATGTACCGGATGGGGCGGCACGAATGGCTTTCCTCAACTGGCTGGCGACAGGCGTACGACGACGGCGTCCGCACCGTGGTCGACCTGCGCAACCCCGGCGAGTTCGGACGGCGCCCCGGTGACCCGGCTGTCGCTGCTGACACTCTGACCCGCTTCACCATCGTGAACCGTCCCACCGAGGACCAGTCCGACGCCGACTTCATGGAACTGGTTGGGCCGTACCTGAGCTCCCCGGAGCACTACCGGGAGAACCTGCGGCGCTGGCCTGAGAAGATCGCCGCCGTGGTGCAGACAGTGATCGATGCACCCGACGGCGGCGTGATCATCCACTGCTCAGCTGGCCGGGACCGCACCGGCATGGTGACAGCCGTCATGCTGTCGGCGGCGGGCGTATCCGCCGATGAGATCGTGCAGGACTATGCCCTGGGAGTCCGCGGAATCAACCAGTTCTTCGCGACGCAGGAGACGCCGAAGGAGCCGCCGGCGTCCAAAGACGAACTGCAGAAGCGGCTGGACCGTTCGGCAGCGCACCTGCATCAGCTGCTCTCCCAACTCGACGCGGCCCAGTACCTCCTGGACGCCGGCCTGACCCCGTCGGCAGTGGCGGCGTTGAGGAACCGGTTGACCTCGGGTGCCTAGCGGCGGTCGATGATCAGATTGGTGATCCGCAGGCTGCACAGCCGCGCGCCGTCGTCGTTGGTCAGCACCACCTCGTGGGTGGTGAGGGTGCCGCCCAGGTGGATGGGGGTCGCTGTGATGGTGACCAATCCTTCGCGGGCGGACTTGTGATGGGTGGCCGACACGTCGACGCCGACGGCGGTCTTTCCCATGGTGCTGGCGTGGATGACTGCCGCCCAGGACCCCACAGCCTCGCCGACGGCGAGCGACGCGCCGCCGTGCAAAAGCCCGAAGGACTGCCGGTTGCCTGCCACCGGCATAGTGGCGACCACCCGCTCAACCGACTGCTCGAGGATTTTCACGCCCATCTTCTCGTCGAGTTCGCCGAGCTGGATCTGCCAGGTCTGGTGAGTCACCGAAGGGCTCCTTTGAGGGATGTGGAAAGGCCAGTTAATGTACGCTGGACATATTACCGAACGTCCGTTCAGTTATCCTCCTCACGGAGGGCGGGCGCCGCTACCCACAGGTGAAAGGCAAGTCGACGATGACTTCAACAGCCGTACGCGTGCAGACAGTTCCCAGCTTCATCGAGGATGCCTGGTGGACGCCAGACGCTACCTCCCTGACAGAACGCAACAGCGCCGAAGTCCGGGACGCGAGCACCGGTGAGACGCTGGCGGTGGTCAGCACCGAGGGACTCGACGTCGCCCGGGTAGTCGACTATGCCCGGACCACCGGGCAGCAGACCCTCGGCAAGTTCACCTTCCACCAGCGCGCACTGATGCTCAAGGCGCTGGCTCAGTTCCTCAACGACCAGCGCACCTCGCTGTATGAACTGTCGGCCCGGACCGGTGCGACGAAAATCGATTCCATGGTCGACATCGACGGCGGAATCGGGGTGCTCTTCACCTTCGGATCGAAGGGCCGCCGCGAGCTGCCCAACTCCAACGTCGTGGTGGATGGGCCGCCGGAAACCCTCTCGAAGGACGGCACCTTCCTCGGCGAACACATTTACACGCGCATCCCGGGCGCGGCCGTGCAAATCAACGCCTTCAACTTCCCAGTCTGGGGCATGCTCGAGAAGCTGGCTCCGGCCTTCCTGGCCGGCGTTCCCACCATCGTCAAACCGGCGACACCAACCGGGTACCTGACCGCCGCCGTCGTGAAATTCATCATCGAGTCCAACATCCTCCCGCAGGGCGCGCTGCAGCTGATTTCCGGATCCGCCCGGGACCTGCTCGACTACCTGGACTACCGGGATCTGGTCTCGTTCACGGGGTCGGCGTCGACCGCCAACAAGCTGAAGTCCCACGACAACGTGGTGCACGGCGGCGTCCGCTTCACCTCCGAAACCGATTCGCTCAACGCGGCCATCCTGGGCGAGGACGCCGTCCCGGGCACCCCCGAGTTTGACGCCTTCATTAAATCCCTCGTCACCGAGATTACGGTCAAGGCCGGGCAGAAGTGCACGAGCATCCGCCGCACCATCGTGCCCAAGACCCTGGTGAACGACGTCGTCGCCGCCGCCCGGGACCGCATCGAACAGCGCATCGTGCTCGGCGACCCGCGTGCCGAGGGCGTCACGATGGGCGCCCTGGCCTCCCTGGACCAGCTCAGGGATGTCCGCTCCGCCGTCGAAACCATGATCGCCGCGGGCGGGGAGCTCGCCTACGGCACGCTCGACGCGCCCCGTGTCACCCGGGCCGACGGCACCGTGGACACCGCCGTCGAGGGCGCCTTCATGTCCCCGGTACTGCTGACCTGGGAGAACGCCGAAGCCATCGAGCTGCACACGGTTGAAGCGTTCGGCCCGGTCGCTTCGGTCATCGGGTACGACGACGCCGCGCACGCCGTGCGGCTCGCCGCCCTGGGCGCCGGATCACTCGTGGCGACGGTTTGCACCAACGACCCCAACGTGGCCCGGGAGCTGGTTCTTGGCATCGCCGCCCACCACGGGCGCGTGCTGATGCTCAACCGGGAAGACGCCCGCAGCTCCACCGGGCACGGCTCGCCCGTGCCGCACCTGGTCCACGGCGGTCCGGGCCGCGCCGGCGGTGGCGAGGAACTCGGCGGCATCCGCTCGGTGCTGCACCACATGCAGCGCACGGCCATCCAGGGCTCCCCGAACATGCTCACCGCGGTCACCGGGGTCTGGCATACCGGTGCTGAGCGCCGTTTTGACGGCACCCACCCGTTCCGGAAGGATCTTGCCGCCCTGCAGATTGGCGACGCCATCCGCTCGGACCTGCGGCAGGTAACCCTTGAGGACATCACCGCGTTCGCCAACACCACCGGGGACACCTTCTACGCGCACACCAACGAGGAAGCCGCAGCCGCGAACCCGTTCTTCCCGGGCATCGTGGCACACGGCTACCTGCTGTTGTCCTGGGGTGCGGGGCTGTTCGTCGATCCCGCTCCGGGGCCGGTCCTCGCGAACTACGGGCTGGAGAACCTGCGGTTCATCACCCCGGTCGCTGCCGGGGACTCCATCCGGGTCACCCTGACGGCCAAGCGGATTACCCCGCGCGAGGACGAAGAATACGGGGAAGTGGCCTGGGACGCTGTGCTGCACAACCAGGACGACGAGATCGTCGCGACCTACGACGTCCTGACCCTCGTCGAGAAGTAGGCCGAGCCGAGCCCTCCGCCGAGCGGTCAGCTCCGGTGGGTGCGGAGTGCCCTCCCGCCGTAGCAGGCGGGAGGGCTGTTGCGGGGGTGTGCGGGCTAGGAGCGGTGGAGTCCGTCGAAGACCATGGTGATGACGTCGTCGGCCAGCTTCTCGGGCGACACTGCACCGCCGGGTTTGTACCACTCGACAATCGAGTTGATCGTGCCGAACAGCAGGCGGGTGGTGGTGCGCGGGTCGATGTCGGACCGCAGGGAACCTTCGGTCCGTGCCGCGTCGACCAGCGCCGCCACCTGCCGGTCAAAGGCACGACGGCGCTCCAGGGCGCCCCGCTCCACCTCCGTGTTCCCGCGCAGCCGCAGCAGCAGGGTGACGAAGGGGAGCCGCTCGATCAGGACGGCGATGGTGCCCCGCAGCACGAACTCCAGCCGGGCATCGGCCTTGCCCGAGGTCGCTGCGGGATCGGTCAGCACCGCCTCCAGCCCGCCCAGCGCATGATCCAGCGCCAGACGCAGCAGGTCCCCTTTGGAGGGGACGTGATGGTAAATGGCTGACTTGCTGATCCCCAGGTTTTCGGCGAGGACGCCCATCGACGTGGCTTCGTATCCGTGCCGGTTGAACACGTCGACGGCGATGGTGAGGACAGCCTGCTGGTCATAGCCGGGCCGGCCGCGCCGGTTGGCCGCCGGGGGAGCGGTTGGCATCAGGCGCCGGCCTTGGGCCGCAGGTCGTAGATCCGCCGGAGTTTGCCGCTGGACCGGGCGAGCGAACCGGGCTCGGCGATGGTGACGGCGCAGCTGGAGCCGATGTGAATCTTGATCTGTTCGCTGAGGGTGCTGGCAGCGGTTTCGGCGTCGTGCGCCGAGACTCCCTCACGCGGCTCGATCTTGACGGTCATCGCATCCATCCGCTGGCCTTCAGGCCGCGTGATTTCCAACTGGAAGTGCGGACTGAGCGCTGGGATGCGCAGTGCGATTTCCTCGATCTGGGTGGGGAAAAGGTTGACCCCGCGGAGGATGATCATGTCGTCGCTGCGTCCGGTGATGCGGCCCATCCGGCGCATCCCGGGCCGTGCGGTGCCGGGCAGCAGCCGGGTCAGGTCGTGGGTGCGGTACCTGATGATGGGCAGGGCCTCCTTGGTGAGGGAGGTGAAGACCAGCTCGCCGTGTTCGCCGTCGTTGAGCACGTTGTCGGTGAACGGGTCGATGATCTCGGGGCGGAAATGGTCTTCCCAGATGTGGGAGCCGTCCTTGCTCTCGACACATTCGCCTGCCACGCCCGGGCCCATCACCTCGGACAGGCCGTAGATGTCGCAGGCGTCGAACCCCATCCGGTTCTCCAGTTCGTGGCGCATCTCCTCGGTCCAGGGCTCAGCGCCGAGCACAGCCGTTTTCAGCGAGGTGCTCGCGGGGTCGATGCCCGCGGCTGCCATGGCGTCGAGGATGGTGAGTAGGTAGGTGGGGGTGGCGAGGATGGCGTCGGGCTCGAAGTCCTTGATGAGCTGGACCTGGCGTTCGGTCTGCCCACCCGAAATGGGGATGACGGTGCAGCCGAGTTTTTCGGCACCGAAGTGGGCGCCGAGGCCGCCGGTGAAGAGCCCGTAACCGTAGGCGTTGTGCACCTTGTCGCCCTTCTTGACCCCTGATGCCCGCAGGGACCGCGCCACGAGGGTGGCCCAGCGGTCCAGGTCGCCAGCAGTGTAGCCGACCACTGTGGGCCGCCCTGTGGTGCCCGACGACGCGTGGATGCGTGCCACCTGGGGCTGCGGGACGGCGAACATGCCGAACGGGTAGGTGCGCCGCAGGTCCTCCTTGGTGGTGTACGGGAAGAGCGACAAATCGCTGAGTTCTTTAAGATCCGTCGGGTGAACCCCTGCCGCATCGAACTTGTCCTTGTACAACTGGACCCTGTCGTAGGCATACTGCACCGTGTGCTGGAGCCTGGTCAGCTGCAGGGCTTCGATCTGGTCCCTCGACATCAGTTCCTCGGCGTCGAGGGTTGAGGGATCGGCGGCTGAGGCCTTGAGTGCCGTGCTGGTCATGGGAGGCTCTTTTCTGTGGTGGTGACAGCGGCGCTGCTGGGCTTGGCGAGCTGGGGATTGGGGATGGTCCGGGAACGGCCGCGGAACTCGGCAATCGCCCGGGTACCGTTCTCGTTTTCCGCGGAGACGGAAATGTCGTAAAGGCCGCTACGCCCGGCTGAGGCGCGCCGGTTAGCGGTGGCGGTCAGCAGATCCCCGGGATGGGCCGAGGCCAGGAAGGTGACGTCCGCGCCCGAGGCGACGGTAATGGTGTCCGTTTCACCGATGGGGTTGCAGGCCAGGGCGAAGGCCGAGTCGGCGAGGGCAAAGACCATCCCGCCGTGGGCGATGCCAAACCCGTTGAGCATGTCGGGGCGAAGGCGCATGGTGATGATCGCGTGGCCATCGGCCAGGTCGACGACGTCGATGCCTAACCAGCGGGAGGCATGATCCTGCTCGAGGATAGGATGCGTGTGTCGGGCACCGGTGTCCGCCATTGGAGCCTCACTGTTTTGACCGGACAAGCTGACCGGTCTGGTTATTAGTGACCGAATGGTCATTAGGTAATTCACTTAGGTAATACCGGCAGGCGGCGCGGTGTCAAGCGATGGTCCAGCGCCAAAGACCTTCCCCTAGCCCTTTATGGGCCACCTCGGAGATAACGATTGCATTACGGCCGTTCGTGCCGTGGGCCCCTGACTAGGCGCGATGGTGACGGGGCGGTCGTATGTCAAGTGCGTGGAAGCGCTCCCACTTGACATGAGACGCAGGTCACTCAAGGATGATTCCAGGGCGTGAGAGCGCTCCCATGACGATTCAGGTCATCACCCGACAAAGGAGTCACCCCGTGCACAATCGAGCAAGATTCACCGCGCTATCAGCCAGCGCAGTTTGCCTAGCCCTCGCCGTCTCAGCC
>NZ_QDAE01000011.1 GCF_003075455.1 Arthrobacter sp. Bz4 | reverse complement strand
GGCGGTGGCGGCGACATGTTCGGCGGCGGCGGATTCGGCGGCTTCGGCGGTGGCGGCGGCGGATTCGGCGGCTTCGGCGGTGGCGGCGGCGACTTCTAGCCCGCAAAACTCATAATCCTCACCCCGTAGGGGTGAATATTTACCCAGAACAGACGCTAAGCGAAAGGCAACCCCATGGTAAAACAGTCAATTTTCGGACGTATTGCCCAGCTGGCCAAGGCGAACATCAACTCTCTCCTCGACCAGGCCGAAGATCCCCAGAAGATGCTGGACCAGATGGTCCGCGACTACACCAACAGCATCGCCGAAGCGGAAAGCGCCGTGGCTCAGACCATCGGCAATCTGCGGATGTTGCAGGAAGATTATAAGGAAGATCTTGATAACGCCCGTAATTGGGGCAACAAGGCTCTCGCCGCGTCGAAGAAGGCCGACGAATACCGCAACGCCGGTGACACTGTCGATGCCGAGAAGTTCGACAATCTCGCGAAGGTCGCAATCCAGCGTCAGATGACCGCCGAGAATGAAGCCCGTGGCGCCGAGCCCACCATCGGGTCACAGGAAGAGATTGTTGAGAAGCTGAAGACCGGCCTCAACCAGATGAAGGGCAAGCTCAACGAACTGACCAGCAAGCGGGACGAGCTGATTGCCCGGTCCCGGACCGCTCAAGCCCAGCAGCAGGTTCACGACGCGGTCAAGAGCATCGACTTCATGGATCCCACCAGCGAAGTCGGCCGCTTCGAAGAGAAGATCCGGCGCGAAGAGGCGAGGGTTCTTGGCCAGGCCGAACTGGCGAACTCAAGCCTGGACTCCCAGTTCGAAAGCCTCGAAGACCTCGGCGAGCAGACCGAGGTCGAAGCCCGGCTGGCTGCCCTCAAATCCGGCGGTTCCTCCGGGCGGACTCCGTCCGCCATCAGCCAGGGTAGCGACACGGACGAGTACCAGCCTGGCCAGTAACACCCAGTAGTGCATCCGGCCGGCGTCACCCACCCAGGGGGCGCCGGCCTTCTGCTGCCCGGGCAGACAAGCTCAGCAAAGCGGGGCGCTGCAGGTAGATTAGCGTGCATGGCACCAACTATCGTATGGCTCCGCGACGACCTCCGGCTTGGCGACAATCCAGCCCTCTCTGCAGCGCTCGACATCGACGCAGACGACCTCATTATTTGTTATGTGCTTGATGAGGAAAGCCCAGGAATCCGACCCCTGGGCGGGGCGACCCGGTGGTGGCTGCACCATTCCCTGGCCAACCTGTCCCATGCCGTTGAGGATCTCGGCGGCCAACTGGTCCTGCGGTCGGGCCCGGCCGGAGCAGTGATCCGCGGGCTGGTCGCTGAATCCGGAGCGGAACGCGTGCTGTGGAACCGGCGCTACGCCCAACCCGAGCGGACGATCGATGCTGACCTGAAATCATGGTGCGGGGACACCGGAATCGAAGCAGCCAGCTACCAGGCGAATCTGCTCTTCGAGCCATGGCAGGTCACGACGGGCGCTGGCGGCCCCTATAAGGTGTTCACGCCGTTCTGGCGGGCCTGCAAGAACCAACCGGAGCCGCGGGCACCCCTGGCGCCACCCAAACGGCTGGCGGGGCCAACGCTGCCGTCTGAGGAGCTCGCCTCCTGGCAGCTGCTGCCGACCACGCCCGATTGGTCGGGGGGCCTGCAGCAGCAGTGGCACCCCGGGGAAGCAGGTGCCTGGGAACGGCTGGACGATTTCCTTGATGGCCCAGTCGAGGGTTACGCAGCGAACCGTGACCTTCCGGCGGTGGAAGGCACCAGCCGAATCTCACCGCACCTCAGATTCGGCGAGCTCAGCCCCTTCCAGGTTTGGCATGCGGCCAAGGCATCGACCAACTCATCGGCTGCCCGGGACATCCAGGTTTTCGGCTCCGAAGTCGGCTGGCGGGAATTCTGCTGGCAGCTGCTCTTCCACAACCCCGATCTGGCCACCCAGAACTACCGACGGGACTTCGACGGTTTTGCCTGGCAGACGCCTACCCAGAGCGAACTCGGAGCCTGGCAGCAAGGCCGCACCGGTTATCCAATGATCGACGCCGGGATGCGGCAGCTTTGGGACACCGGGTGGATGCACAACCGGGTACGGATGGCTACCGCCTCCTTCCTCATCAAGAACCTCATGGTGGACTGGCGGGTTGGCGAACAATGGTTTTGGGACACGCTGGTCGACGCTGACTCCGCGAGCAACCCCGCCAACTGGCAGTGGGTCGCTGGATCCGGGGCTGACGCCTCGCCCTATTTCCGAATTTTCAACCCGGTGACGCAAAGCAAGAAGTTCGACAAAGAGGGGATCTACCTCAAACGCTTTGTCCCGGAACTCAGGGACGCCGGAAACATTCACGAACCGTGGAAGGACGCTGACGCCCCAGCGGGGTACCCCTCCCCCGTGGTGGACCTGGCAGAAACCCGCGAACGGGCACTGTCCGCCTATCAGGACCTGCGCGGCACCTAGGAACCCCGCAGCGGGCAGGGATGGCGTTCAAACCGCGACCCTACCCGCTGCTTCCCGGCCTTGAGCACAAAAAAAGATCCCGGTCAGTGTGTCTAACACTGACCGGGATCTTTCTCTCGTTGCGGGGACAGGATTTGAACCTGTGACCTCTGGGTTATGAGCCCAGCGAGCTACCGAACTGCTCCACCCCGCGGCGTAGACTCAACGTTACGGCCCCGGGGTGGATAGTGCAAATCGGCGGGATTTGGGAGGCTAGTTGCCGCCCTACTCCCCTGCTGGTGCGGTCCCTGACTGGCGTTCCTCGGCGTCAAGCGCCCGGGCCAGAGCGTCGCTCAGTCGATCCTGAGCTTCGCCATAGGCTGCAAAGTCGCCGTCAGCGAGGGCGTCCTGGCCGTCCTGGATGGCCGTGTTGGCATCCTCCAGGGCCGCCCGAAGATCGGCTGACGGGTTGTCGGTGCCCCCAGTGACGGGCTCAGTCGGCTCGGGGGCGGGCTCGCCGTCGGCGGGATCACCTTCTGCGGGAGGCGCAGCAGGGTCTGCCGGGGTCTCACCCACATTCTCGGTATCACCTGTCACGGCTCCCGAGTCACCACCGAACACCTGATCGAGGGCCTCGTCCAGGGTTGGCGCGAAGCCAACCTCCTCACCGAAGCTCACCAGTACGCGCCGGAGAACCGGGAAGGATGAATCACCCGAGGACTGGACATACACCGGCTGGACGTACGCGACGCCGCCACCGATTGGCAGCGTCAGCAGGTTCCCGCTGATCACCTCAGAGGCACCCTGTCGCAGCAGGTTGAGCTCCTGCGACACTGTGGTGTCCGAGTTGAACAGGTTGGCTGCCTGACCTGGTCCGACGGCTGAGTCACGGCCGGAAGAGTCAAGCAGTCTCAGGGTGCCATAGGTATCGGATTTCACGCCGTCCTCGCCGGTGCCGGCGTCGCCGTCTGCGGCGAGGAAGCCGTACAGCACATTTCGTGCTTCCTGGCCCGCCGGGACGAAGGGGATGAATGGAGTGGTCAGCGAGAAGCTGGCCCCCTCCTGTTCCGGCATCTGCAGTGTTAGGTAGTAGGGCGGCTGTGGAACGCTGATGTCGTCGCCCTCGAGGGTGGGATCGTTCGGGACGCTCCAGGCCTCGTTGTTGCTGTAGAACGGCTCGGTCTCGGTCACATGGTACCGGGCGAGCAATTCACGCTGCACCTTGAACAGATCCTCCGGGTAGCGGACGTGGGACATCAAATCAGCTGACATCTCGCTATAGGGCTGCAGCGAGGAGGGGTAGATGTTCTGCCACGCCCTGAGAATGGGGTCTTCCTCGTCCCAGGCGTACAGGTCCACCGATCCGTCGTAGGCGTCAACCGTCGCCTTGACGGCGTTCCTGATGTAGTTGACCCGCTCCGGTGGGAGCGCCGTGGCGAGACCCTCGGCGGTCAGCGAGTCCTGGGTCGCGGACTGGAGTTCCTGCTGCGTCGAGTAGGGGTAATCCGAGGTCGTCGTGTACCCGTCGATGATCCACTTGACCCGACCATCGACGATCGCTGGATAACTGTTGCCATCGAGCGTCAGGTACGGGGCGACCTTCTCGACCCGTTCGACCGGGTCCCGGTCGTAGAAGATCTGGGATTCGCTGTTGACCTGATCCGAGAGCAGAAGATCAGTTGACTGGAACTTCAGCGCGTAGACCAATCGATTGAAGATGTTTCCCACATTGGGTCCGCCGCTGCCTTGGAAGGTACTGCGAGACTGCTGATCGGATTCTTCGCTCTGGGGACGGTCGATCTCAATCGGGTTCGCGCCTTCAGGAGCTCCAACCACCGAGTACAGCGGTGACTCCTCGCCGAAGTAGATCCGCGGCTCGTAGGTGGACTCGTCACCGAGCGCACCGGTTGAGGGGATGCCGGACTGGATGAACGTGGGGCGGCCATCCGGTTCGGTGGTCGAACCGGCCGCGGCGACAATGCCGTAACCGTGGGTATAGAGCACATGCTCGTTGATCCAGCCGTCCGGCACACCGGCGGTGTTCAGCTCACGGACAGCGATCACCGTGTCCTCGATCTCACCGTCGATCTCGTACCGGTCTACGTTGAGCGTCTGGGGGAACTGGTAGTACTGACGGAACTGCTGCAGCTGGCTGAACGCGTCGCTGACCAGGTTCGGGTCGAGCAACCGGATGTTCGCGGTGGTCTCGCCATCCGCGTTGAGAGCGCCCGCTTCCGGTGTCTCTACCGGGTTATAGTCGATGGTCTCCACCTCGTCGAGACCGTAGGCCGCGCGGGTCAGATCGATGTTGCGTTCAATGAACGGTTCCTCGCGGCTGAACTCGGACGGTACCACCTGGAAACGCTGAATGACCCACGGGTACACTCCACCAGCGAGAATCGCCACGATGACGAGCATTGCGGTACCGATGATCGGCAACCGCCACCGTCCGATGACTGCTGACACGATGAACAGAACAGCGACAATAATGGCCGCCGCGGCAAGGATCGCCTTGGTGGGGATTACCGCGTTGACGTCCGTGTACAGGGCCCCATCCCAGTTCCCTCCGGTGCCGGTCAGGGTGGCATACCGGTCCAGCCAGTAGTTCACGCCCTGAAGAAGCAGGAACAGGGCAGCCAGCACAGCGACGTGAATCCTGGCGGCCTTGGAAGTGAAGAGTCCCTTTTCCTCAAGGCGGATTCCGCCGTACAGGTAATGGGTGAGGACACCCGCGATGGCGCTGATGATGACCACGCTGATCAGGAAGCCGACCACGAAGGTCAGGAACGGCAAAGTGAAGACGTAGAAGGCAATATCCAGACCAAACTGCGGGTCCTGCTCACCAAACGGTTCCTGGTTGAAGAACAGCAGGACTGGCTGCCACTGGGAGGCGGCCGCCGTTCCGGCGAATGCAGCCAGCACCACGGGGATGCCGAGCATCAGAAGTCGACGGATCGGTTCAAGTTGCGCCTGATACCGGTTCAGGTTGTCCTGGACAGCACTGTCGGGCGCGTAAATTGGGCGGGACCGGTAAGCCACCCGAAGGCTGAAGTACACGCTGGCGCCCATGATCAGGAAGGCAGCCGCGAACAGTCCGATTCGTGAAAGGTTTTCGGTGACGAAGACCTCCACAAAGCCGAGCTGGTTGTACCACAGGACGTCAGCGTAGACCTGTGAGACGTATACGAAGGCGATGACCAGAACGGCCAGCACCACCAACGTCGGGATCAGCGGGCTGCGTCTTTTCGCGCTACTGGAATTGGTTTGGCTCGGCCTGCTGCCGAACGGCCGGTCTGGTCCGGAAGTCACATTTACCTCATCGTTGGATCCGTTGGATCACGGAAACCGCTCTCGAACCGCCAAAATCAGCGGCACGACGGACTGGTTCCATGAATCTCCATTCTGCCTTGAACACGTCCGGGCCACCCAATTTCGTTCCGATCCGGGCGGCCTGACACCAGATCGAAATGAAACTGTGTCCAAATCACCACCCGCCGCGGCCGGGAAGCCGGTCGACTGGCCGACCTACCCGGCTTCGCAGGTGGGGAGGGCCGAACCGTCCTCGCCCGCTCCCAGCGTGCGGACAGCTTCCGCCGCGTCGTCGAGTGTCTCCACCCGCACCACCTGCAAGCCGTCCGGCACATAGCCCACCACTTCATTGCAGTTCGCGGCTGGGGCCAGGAACACTTCAGCTCCTGCTTGCCGTGCACCGGCTAGTTTCTGGCGAATTCCTCCGATCGGCCCCACCTGACCCGCAGAGTCGATGGTGCCCGTCCCCGCGAAGTGTTTACCGCCGGTGAGTTCGCCCTCGGTGAGCAGGTCAACAATGCCCAGGGCAAACATTGATCCCGCCGAGGGGCCGCCGACGTTGTCGAGCGCAATAGTGATATCAAAAGGGAAGGTGAAGTTAGCGACCAGACCCACGCCGAGCTGGAAATCGCCCCCCTCGGATTCTTTGGGGGTCACCGCCTCGGTGACCTCCCCGCCGTCGCGCAGTAGCCCAAGGTCGACTGAGTCGCCGTTCGCGGCGTTCAGGGACTCCCGGAGGACTCCGATGTTCGTGATGTCAGTGCCGTCCACCGAGGTGATGACGTCGCCCTCTTCCAGAATGCCGGTAGCTGCCGCATCCTCGATCAGGCCCGCAACCGAGAGTTCCTCGTCGAAGTCGATATCGAGGTGACCGAGCGCAGCAGCGATAGCCGATTCCTGCGATGAGGTCATGGCGACGGCGTTCTGCTCCTGGATGTCTTCCTGGGTGGCGTCCGGCGGATACCGGAGTTCGCGTGGCACCACAGATTCGGTGGGATTCAGCCAGGCTCTGAACACTTCGAAGATGCCAAGCTGGGTCCCCGGCCCACCCGTCACATACACGGTGGTGAGGTCGAGGTCGCCGGAGGTGGGGTAGGTCTGGCGGCCCTCTACTTCGATCAGCGGCTGGGAGTCGATTTCCCCGATCGTGTTGAACGTTGGCCCAGGCGATTCGACCACATAGGGCGCCGGCAGCAGGACGGCGGCGCCGCCCAGGAGCAGTGCGAGGAACCCGGACACTGCCATCACAGTGAACCGGGGATCCCGTTTGGCCCTGGTGGGCGGCACTGGCGGGTCGTTGTAGGTGGGCTGGGTCAACAGGAAACCTTCTCTTCGTCAGACACTGCGCATGCCCTGGTGGTCCTTCATGCTGCTCTGCCGCGGCCGAACCGCGCATCATCGAGCTTCTTTAGCGTACTTCCTGGGCGCGAGTCCAGCACCCACCGACCGGCCGCCGCCGCTTTGCCCTCAGCGAACGGTTCAGCGCGTTCGGGACAACCCCGCGACACGGCGGGTAACGTGGAAGAACCGACACGATGTTCGACGACTGTGGCTAGAGCCCACAACCAGCAGTAGACGAGCAGCCCATCCCAGCAGCCAATTCCAGGACCGGTGGTAGCAGTGACCTCCAACCCGTCAGATCCGTCCAACGACGACGGCGACACCCCCAAGGATCCCCTCTCCGAGATGCTGGCCCGTCTGATGGGCGGCAATGCGCAGGGCATGGATCCGCAGGAGCTCGCCAAAGCCGCTGGTCTGCCGTCCGATCCGCAGGCCATGGCGATGATGATGCAGCAGGTTCAGGCAATGTTCGCGGCACAAAGCGATGGGCCGGTGAATTGGCAGCTCGCCCACGACCACGCGCGCCGCGTCGCGGCAGCCGATGGGGACCCCTCGGTCACCCCTCAGCAGCGCCGCGACGTCGATGAGGCGCTGAGGCTTGCGGAGATGTGGCTCGACCCTGTCACCGATTTCCCCTCCACCAACACCCTTGGCCGCGCGTGGTCCCACGCGGAATGGGTCGAGGCCACCATGGACACCTGGAAGCGCCTCACGGAACCGGTGGCGGTGAGCATCGCCAAGGCGCTGTCCGACGCCATTTCCGGGCAACTGCCGGAGGAGATGAAGACCATGATGGGCGGCGCCTCCTCGATGCTGCAGAATCTCGGTGGGGCGATGTTCGGGATGCAACTCGGCCAGGCCGTGGGTGCCCTGTCCAAGGATGTTGTTAGTTCCACCGACATTGGGGTCCCCCTGGCAGAGGGCCAGATGGCCCTGTTGCCAGTGAATGTCGCGGCCTTCGGCGAGGGTCTGGATATTCCCGAGCAGGAAGTCAGGCTGTTCCTCGCCGTCCGTGAAGCCGCCCATACCCGGTTGTTTACCCAGGTCCCCTGGCTTTCAGGGCACCTTCTCGGTGCAGTTGAGAGCTATGCCCGGGGCATTCACATCGACATGTCAAAGATCGAGGAAGTGGCACGGGACATCGACCCGTCCAATCCCGAGTCCATGCAGGCTGCCCTTTCCGAGGGTGTCTTCATGCCGGAACGTACCCCGCAGCAGGACGCTGCGCTGGTGCGGCTCGAGACTGCCCTGGCCCTGGTGGAGGGGTGGGTCGATGAACTGACCGCCGCTGCCACCGCGAATCTGCCGTCGTCTGCGGCGCTGCGGGAAATGGTCCGCCGCCGGCGCGCCACCGGCGGGCCGGCCGAACATGCGTTCGCTTCCCTGGTGGGCCTTGAATTGCGTCCACGACGGCTACGCGACGCTGCCACGCTCTGGGCCCATCTCACCGCCGAACGGGGCATCGAAGGCCGCGATGCGGTGTGGGAACACCCCGATCTGCTACCGACCGCCGAGGATCTCGACGACCCTCAGGGGTTCAGCCAGCGTCGACAGCTCGCCGAGTCGTCGGATTCCGAGGTGGACGCTGCCCTGCAGCGGTTACTGGACGGCGGCTTCGACGAAACTGAGGAGACCCCGTCACCAGACGAGTCGCCCGAGTCCGGGGATCAGCCAACCAACGGCGAAGATTCCCCGGAGGGCGGCAAGCCCTAGTACCTGAGCAGGGCACAGCTCAGCTGGCCACCCAGTTCGGCCGGACCGGCGTCGGGGTCAGCCGTCCTGCTTCGGCCCCAGGATGTTCGGCGACAAGGCGACGGGGATTCGATCGGGGTCTTCCGTCGTGCCATCGACGCAGGAATCAACCTCATCGACACCGCCAGCATTTACGCCTCCCGGGGTCACCAGTGGGATGATCGGCCCGCACGATGACCCAGCTCGAATCGTTGCTCGGTGCCGCAGCCGCTAGTGGCCTGCCATTCCGTGGTTGGAAGCGAAGGACACACCTTCAAGGAACGCTTTAGCTGCTTCCGTTCGGGGATACGCCTCTAGTAGCCGCCAGAACATGCGGTTGTGGGAGGGCTCAATGAGGTGGGCCATCTCGTGCAGGATGACGTAGTCAACCACCCAGGTGGGCATTCCCTGCAGCTTGTGGGAGAGGCGGATGGTCTTGCGGGCCGGTGTGGCCGATGCCCACCGGGAATTCTGGTTCGTCACCCATCCGATGCTCACCGGTTGGCCGCGCCCGGCCAGATAGGCTTCCGACAGTGCCCCGGCGCGCTGCAGGAGCTCTTCCCCCGGGTTGGTCTGGTCCGCGCCGTCCAGCGCCGGGGTCAGCGACTGCTGTTTGGACAGGAGTTTGGTGACCATGCGGTGCACCCAGTCTTTTTCCTGGGCCGCGGTGAAGTGGGCTGGGATGGAAACGATCACGACGCCGTCGCGCAGGTCAGCGCTGACGGTCCGCCTGCGCTTCGCGGACCGTCTGACTTCGACGGGCGGATCCTTGACAGTCATGGGTTGCTCTCACTCACTTTCCGCGATGATCAACAGCACCGATTCCCCGTACTTCTCGAGTTTGGCCGGACCAATCCCGGCCAGCGCCCCCAGTTGCTCGATCGTTGTTGGCCGTGCCTCGGCAATAGCGACCAGGGTGGCGTCGGTGAACACAACGAACGCGGGCACGTCATTTTCGCGAGCCTGGTCCAACCGCCAGGCCCGCAACGCCTCAAAGGTGGCTTCCTGGTACGTCGCCGGGCAGTCACCACATCGTCCGATCTTTCGTTCGGAGCCGGACCCAAGAACCTTCCCACACACCCTGCAGGTCGACGGAGCCGACACCTTGCGGCTTTGCTTGACCTTGGGCGTCCGGAAGGCCCGATCACCGGAAACGCCTGGGCGAAGCCCGTCGAGGAACCGGGTCGGTTTCCGGCTGGCCCGCCCTCCCGGGGTGCGAGCGGTGGACCAGGAGAGCGCCAGGTGTTCCCTCGCCCGGGTGATGCCCACGTAGAGGAGTCTGCGCTCCTCGTCGACAGCCTCCGGCGTGTCAGCGAAGGAGATCGGCATCAGACCCTCGCTGAGGCCGACCAGGAACACGGCATCCCATTCCAGGCCCTTCGCCGCGTGGAGCGATGCGAGGGTGACGCCCTGTACCGTCGGTGCGTGCTGGGCGGCGGCCCGTTCCTCGAGCTCCGCCACGAAATCCTGAAGGGTGAATCCGTCAGCAGCCCGGGCCGCGCTGAGTTCGTCAGCCAAAGCGACCAGCGCGGCGAGCGACTCCCACTTCTCCCGGACCGCTCCCGAGCTCGCCGGCGCCACCGAGGTGTACCCCAGGCTCGCGAGGATGTCCCGCACCAGTTGCGGGACATCGTCTGTTCCTGCGGTTCTGGCGCCAGCACGCAACTGCAGCAGCGAATCTCTGACTTCCCGGCGCGCGAAAAAACGCTCACCGCCGCGAAGCTGATAGCCAATACCGGCGCTGGCGAGCGCCTGTTCATAGGCCGCTGACTGGCCGTTCGTGCGGTAGAGGATCGCGATCTCACTCGCCAGCACCCCACCATCCATGAGCGCCTTGATCCGTCTGGCCGCTTCGGCGGCTTCCGCTTCATCGTCGCTGCACTCGGTAAACGAGGGTTCCGGCCCGGCGTCTCGCTGGGCAATAAGCTCCAGCGGGGTAGACCAACTCGAGGAGCCTGCCTGACGGCCGGTTTCTGCTGTTCGCGCGGCCAACAGGTTGTTGGCTAGTTTGACCACCTGCGGCGTCGACCGGTAGTCGCGAACCAACCGCACCACCTGTGCACCCTCATACCGACCGGTGAAATCAAGCAAATGCCGCGAGGTTGCCCCGGTGAATGAGTAAATGGTCTGACTGGCATCACCCACCACGCATAATTCGCGGCGGTCACCGAGCCACAAATCCAGCAACCGCTGCTGCAGCGGGGAAACGTCCTGGTACTCGTCCACCACGAAATGCCGGTACTGCGCGCGCACGGTGGCCGCCACCTTCTCATCCTCCTGCAGGATCCCCACAGTAATCAGCAGCACATCCTCGAAGTCAATGACGTTGCGGTCGAGCTTCAGGTCCTCGTAGCCAGCAAAGATACGGGCGACTGTTGTGTGGTCCATGCCTGCGGGCTCGACCCGACCAGCCGCCGCGGCTGTATACCGCTCGGGGGTAAGCATGGACACCTTGGCCCATTCGATCTCCGCAGCAACATCCCTGATCGCGGCCCGGTCCGTCGATAACCGGAGCCGCCTCGACGCTTCTGCGATGAGCTGCGCTTTGTGGTCCACCAGAGCAGGCAGGGGGCCACCCACTGCCTGTGGCCAGAAGTATTGCAGCTGCCGCAGGGCGGCGGCGTGGAACGTCCGCGCCTGCACTCCCGAGGCGGACAGGTCGCGGAGCCTGGTCCGCATCTCCGCGGCGGCCCGAGCCGTAAAGGTCACCGCCAGCACCTGTTGTGGTTTGTAGACACCGGTGTGGACACCATAGGCAATCCGGTGGGTGATGGCCCTGGTTTTACCCGTTCCCGCGCCGGCTAGAACGCAGAGCGGACCGGTCAGCGTGGAGGCGACTGTCCGCTGTTCATCATCGAGGCCGGCGAGGATCCTCTCTTCGAGAGTTGTCTCCATACCTAGAGCCGGACCCCCTCGACTGCCAGGTCCAGCGAGCCGCCGTACCAGTGTTCAATCAGCGCCCGCGAGACTGAAGCTCCAGTGGGAATAGTGATCTCGCCGCTTCGAACTGCCTCAAGCAGCTCCGTCCGCGTGAACCATCGGAGGTCCACGATCTCCGCACCATCCGGCACCTGGTTGGTGTTCACGGCAGTGGCGATAAACCCCACCATCAAGGAGGCGGGGAAGGGCCACGGCTGCGAGCCCAGGTACAGGGGTGAGTGGACCTCGATACCTGATTCTTCCGCCACCTCGCGGATAACAGCGGCTTCCAGCGACTCTCCCGGTTCGACGAAACCCGCCAGGGTGGAAAACCGTCCCTCGGGCCAGGCGGCCGCCGATCCCAGGAGCAGCCGATCGGCGTCGTCCACCACTGCGACGATGATGGCCGGGTCGGTCCTGGGGTAGTGGCTCGACTCATCGGCTGGACAGCGCCGCACCCAGCCACCTTCAACAACCTCTGTCAACGCCCCACAACGCGGGCAGTGGGTGTGCTTCGCATGCCAGTTCGCAATCGACGCGGCCTGAACGAAGATGCCCGCGTCCCTGCCGGAGAGAGCCAGCGCCACCTCTCGGAGGCCCAGCCAGCTCGTGCCGTCAAAAATTTCGTTGTCCGTGGATTCCAGCACTGCGAGCAGAATGTGGGTACCGGTCGGAATGCCGCCGTGATCGGAATCGTCGGCGAGGGTTCGCCCCAGGTAGACCAAGGTTTCCGGACGGCTAACGGTCGCCGAATCCACGAACAGGAGGTTCCCGTCAACAACTGGGGATTTCCCCTGGGCGATGAACATCACACGCGTGGTGGGAGCACCCCACAGCTCATCGAGCAGCAAGGGACTTGAACGCAGCGCCCCTCCACGGTCCAGCGCCACCCGCGCCAGCGGTAGCGCTCCGAAGGACGGAAGGGTGGGAATCCGGAGGGTTTCGCTCATGGTTCTACGGTACGTTCTCGGTCCCCCAAAACACATTTCAGTACCACTTTTGCTCACCGCGGTGGCAGCTTCTGACGACTCGCCGACCGGCAACGGCTCTTTCTGGGAAGGACAGCCCTACCGTTGAGGATGTGAAACGGACACCCATGGAACTCGCGGCGATTGCCAGCGCCGCCGTACCCGGGCTTACCCCTACCGGGGTGGCAGGCATCCCCGACGATGCCGCGGATTTCGAATCGGCGCTGCTAGTCGACGACTCCGGGAAACAGTGGCGGGTACGGTCCCCTAAACACCCCGACGCGTCAATGAGGCTCGAGACTGAACTGCAGGCGTTGAAGGCATTCACACCCGCGATCAGGGCGGAGCTGCCGTTCCTGGTCCCCCACATCGCGGGGACACTGCGGCAGGGCGAACTGTGTACCTTCGTGTACGCGCATCTCGAAGGTTCCGTCCGCGAGCTGGACGACCTGGCCGGTGGGGGGAATGAGCTGGTCAAGGAACTCGGACGGATGCTCGCCGCGATCCACGATCTGCCCCCGCTGCTGGTTCATAACGCCGATCTGCCCAGCTACGAGGCAAACGAGTTCCGGCAACGGAAGCTGAACGAGCTGGACCAGGCCGCCACCACCGGCAGAATACCTGCGCATCTACTGCGACGGTGGGAACACGCGCTCGAGGATGTCACGCTCTGGCGGTTCCACGCGACAGTGGTCCACGGGGACCTTCACGAAGACAATCTGCTGATCTCGGCCGGTCGTGTCAGCGCGGTAACCGGTTGGACCGACCTGCGAGTGGGCGATCCAGCCGACGACTTTGCCTGGCTGCTGGCAGCCAGCAACCCAGGATTCGCCGACGCCGTCCACAACGCCTACGTCGCGGCTCGTGGCGAAGCCGCTGACCCGCACCTGATGCGACGTGCCGCTCTCGCCGCAGAATTCGCCTTGGCGCAGTGGTTGGTGCGGGGCGTGGCGATGAACAACTCCGAGATGATCGCCGAGGCCGAGGACATGATGTCAACCCTTGATCGGGACCTGCAGGCCGAGGAAGCAGCTGCCGCCGCCTACCGGGCACAGCAGTCACAGCACCTGCCCGACACCACGATCGCCGACACTAACGGTGCCGACACTGACAGTGCCGACGGCGAGGTCGCGGAACCCGCCCTACCGATCGACGACCATTCGGTGGCTGGGGAAACTATTGAGGACGACGGCGGCGACACTTCGGGCTTCGACGACGGCGATCCTGGCACTGGCACTGGTGCTGAGTCGCCGGATACTGATGGCGACGCGGGCAACGAGTCGGCCAACACCACCGAGAATCCTCGCCCGTTTTCAGTCTCACCGGTTCCGGCCGACGACACTGAAACGTCGTCGCTGCCGATCATCAAGTCCAGCTGATCTTCCGCGGCAGTCGGCAGTAAGCGCTGGCAACCTAGTCCTGGTGCAGGGACGTCGCCCTGATAATGATGTCTTCGAGTCCTGCCTCGCTAGCCAGATCATGTGGTCGAATCACCGTATCGGTGCTGGCGTAATAAAACGCCGCTTGAACCGACTCCAGCGGAACTCCCTTCAACCGCGCCCAAGCCAACCGGTAGACAGCGAGCTGCACCGACCGCACCGTTAGTTTCTCCCGTGATGGCGGGGTGCCAGTCTTCCAGTCGACCAGTTCCCACGTTCCGTCGTCGTGCCGGAAGACCGCGTCGATACGTCCCCTAACCACGAGCGGACCCACCTTCGTTTCGATGGGGACCTCAAGTTCCACCGGCAGGCGGTGGGCCCATGCTGACTGCCTGAAGGTAGCGATCATACTGTCGAGGTCCAGGGCATCGTCGATATGGGAATCGGCACCCGGGGTTTCACCGAGGTCCAGCATGCCGCTGGTCCCGTAGTACTCCTCAATCCAGGTGTGGAAGGCTGTGCCACGCCGGGCTGCCATTCCGGGACGCCGCGGCACCGGCCGCCGAAGTTGCCGGGCCACCGCAGCAGGATCATCGGATAGCTCCACCAGGAGGGACGCCGAGATGTGCGCCGGGAGTTCGACTTCTGAACTGCCGGTTGCCCGGGAATGCCGGGCCAGAGCCAGTCGTGTCTCCTCGGACCACCGCCCGCCAGCGCCAGCCAGCCCAGTTCCCGCGTTGGTTTCCGACGAATCGGATGCCGCGGCTGCCGCTGTCAGGACCGCAGCCGCTGCGGTCTCCATTTCCGGACGACGCGTGTGGAGCGGGTCTGTTGGCCAGGCGGCACGGGTTTCCGCTGCGTTGGCCGGGTTGTTGTCTCCTTCCTCCTCCTGGGTCAGCCATTGCAGCACAGCGAAGCCCGGCTGGTGGTGTTCGGCCAGGTCGAGCAGCTCAGTGAGGTAGGTGGACACCGGGGTGGGTTTGGTCCGGCCGCCACCCCAGGCCGAAGACGTGCAGACCAACACGTGTTTGGCCCGGGTGAACGCGACGTAGGCAAGCCGGCGTTCCTCCCGCTCGGCGTGGTAGCGTGCCTCCGCGGTGAACTCCTTCTCGCTGGCAATCCACGAAACCTGATCCTCCTGGTCCCAGTCCCAGTGCGGCAGTTCTCCCGCGTCTCCCCTGAGATTCCATGGAATAGCCGAGTCACCGCTGCTCCAGCGCGAGTCGGATCCGCTGGGGAAAGCACCCTCGTTGAGCCCCGGGACAATGACGATGTCCCATTCCAGTCCTTTCGCGGCGTGCACGGTGAGGAGCTGCACAGCATCCCGGTTGGTCTCGAGTGCGGTGACCGGCAACCCATCCTCTTCGGCATCTGCTGCCTCAAGCCAGGCCAGGAACGCGGCCAGGTCCACGCGTTCCGCCGTCGAGCTGAATCCGGCGACGGCGTCCACGAAAGCGTCAAGGTTGCGCCGTGCCTCATGGATCCCCACCCGCGGTTTGGCTGCCACCTCGATGTCGAGCAGGATGCGACGTTCCACTTCGTTGATCAGGGTGGTGAGATCGTCCCCGACGAAGTCCCTGAGCACCCGCAATTCGTCGCGGAGACGAATGAGCCGGATTCGTCCTTCACCGCTCAGCTCGCGTCCGCTGTTTGAGACCCAATCTGCCGGTGGGAGATGGTCAACTGCCTCGACCAGACTGCCCAGTTCGACGGTGTCGGGCAGCACCGTGTCGGCCTCCTGCCCGGCTCCGGCTCCGACGTCGTCGGCCGGTTCGGTGGCGGGCGTGGACCAGAGCCTACGTCGGGCCAGTTGCCTGGACCAGTCACCCAGGGCCATGATGTCTGCCGCGCCGATCCGCCAGCGGGCGCTCGAAAGCAATCGCAGCAGGGAATCGGATCGATCCGGGTCGCCGAGCACCCGCAGCACTGCGAGCAGTTCAACGATTTCGGGTGTGCGGAGCAAGCCCCCAAGTCCCACAATCTGCACCGGAATGCCACGCTTCGCCAGTTCCTGACGGATGGGTTCAAACTGCCGCCGCCCACGGCATAGGACTGCGACGGTCGGTTTGAGCGCCCGGCCCTCGGCACCGACCTCAAAACCTCGCCGTCGATGGTGCTCCACCTGGTCCGCCAGGGCAGCGGCCTCACCCGTAACCGTTTCGCCGTCCAGCTGTACCGATGCTTCGCACAGGTACCTACCCAGATACACCTCCCCCACTCCTGCCCGGGGTTTCGGTTCCAGCGGAGGGACGAACAGGGTAGAGCTGCGCAGCCAGCCGGGTTGACGATTGAGTTCGGAGGCAACAGCGTTGGCTGCCGCGAGAATACTGGTGCCGTTGCGCCAGGCGACCGAAAGGTTGGCGACCGATGAAGGGCGTAACCCGTCGTCGGCGGTGAGGGGGAACGTGGTGCGGAACGTTCCCAGTTGACCGGCCGAAGCTCCGCGGAAACCATAGATCGACTGGTGGGGGTCCCCCACAGCGGTCACCGCCCGGCCGTCGCCGAAGAGCTTTGAGAACAACACCATCTGCGCAAATGAGGTGTCCTGGAATTCGTCCAGCAGGACTACCCGGAATTTCTGGCGCTCCATTTCCACCGCCTCGGGGATGTCGCTGACAATCCTTGCTGCGAGAGCAACCAGATCACCGAAGTCCAGCTGCCGACGGGTGTGTTTGGCATCTGAGTAGTGTTCGACCAGTTCGGTGACGGTCACCCGGGTTCGCAGTTTGTCCAGCAGCCTGGCAACAGCCTGTGCCGGGCGGCGCATTGTGCCCGCCGCGTATTCCAGCTCACCGACGGCCGAGATGTGTTCCCTCAGCACCGCCCTCACTTCGGCCGGTGTCACCAGATGTTCAGCGCATTCCCCGGCCATGGTGAGGACCGCCTTGACCAGGGTGGACTTCGCGGCACTGAAATGCTCCCACTCCCCCTCATACGCTTCCACCACGGAACTGGCCAGTTGCCAGGCCTGTGCAGCACCGAGCAGCACCGAGTCCCGCTCCACCCCGATGCGCAATCCATAGTCCTGGACAATCGAGTTGGCGTACGAGTGATAGGTCGACACGCTCGGGTCTAGCCGGTCCTCGTCGGTGCCTTCATATCCGGCCGCGTCCAACGCTGGGTACAGTGCCGACAATTGCTGCCGGATCCGGGTGGACAACTCTCCGGCTGCTTTTTTGGTGAAAGTTACACCCAGGATCTGCTCCGGCCGGACCAGTGCGTTGGCTACCAACCAAACCACCCGGTCAGCCATGGTCTTGGTCTTACCTGATCCGCGCCCGCAATGACGAGCAGCGGCTCGAGCGGCGCTTCAATAATGGTGACCTGATCTGGTGTGGGGTACTGCACTGGTGAAGTGGGATCACGGTGCAGTAGTTCAGCGAGTTCTCTGGCAGAAAACCGCTGGGCCACCCGATTGGCGGGCACTCCACCAGTTGCGACCGGGGCTGCTGCGCTGCTCATTCGGTCACCTGCCGTCCCTCTTGGCACAGCGGACAGATTTCGGGCAGTCGACAACCTGACCCACCGTGGCCTGATCGCTTCGGATCATGCACCGTATCGAACTGAGCTGACGACATAAGACGTGCTGCTTCCTCGATCATTTCCCGGGCCCACCCTTCATCGGCTGCCAGGGCGGGTTGCTGCTGGACTCCCGCTTCCTTGCGGGTGGTTCCCAGCTGGACCAGGGCGGCCCCACCCGATCCTGCGACCTGCCCAGCAGAGAGTGCCCCCTCATTCACGGCGACCTGGTAGGAGGCCAACTGCGGGTGCCGGTCCAGATCCGCCAGCGAGGGCGAGGACTTGCCGGTTTTCAGGTCGACTATGACCAGCCTGCCCTCAGCATCGATTTCCAGCCGGTCGATCTGCCCCCTCAATCTCGCGACGCGCGGGGCATCCCCGATTGCCACCTCCAGGTCCACTTCGAAATCGACCTCAGTGCCGACCAGTGACCGACCTGCCTGCCGCATCGCAATCACGTAGCCAGCGAGCTTCCGCACCATCTGTTCGGCACGCTGAAAATCGATCCTCCCCTCCCAGTTCTCCTTCATCCCGAGGGAAGGCCAACGGCGCTGCAACTCCTCAACGTATTGACTACCGGTGGCATCCGGGAAGTCCTGGGCAATGCTGTGCACCAGCGTTCCCAGCGACCGCGCGAAGTCCATCGTCGGCTCACCGCCGACCGCCGATACAAACCAGTTCAACGGTGATTTCAGGACAGCATCAACCTTGGAAGGTGACACCGGGATGGGCTGGTCGCCGGGCACCACCGGTGCGCTGGAGGAGAGCTCCTGGAGGCCCCACCACTCACGGGGGTGGGCTCCCGGCACCGTAGGAGAATGGTTGACCATAGCGCCCAGATGGTGGGTCGCTTCCCGAGAGAGTTCAGGGTATGCGGTCGCTTGCTGGGCATACTTCCTCAGTTCAGCCACGAGCGCGCGCAGCGTCAGCGGGCGTTGCACCTCGGTCCGGGACCGTTCCAATTGACCGGGGGGCAACGGATCCACCAGGTCCAGGAACGGTGAGGGCTGTGCCTCATCGGATGCCACGGCACAGCAAATCAATTCTTCGGTGGCCCGGGATACGGCGACCGAGAAGCTGCGAAGCTCGTCGAAGCGGATCTCCTGCATCAGGATCAACGGGTCGCGGTGCCGGCGAAAATCCGCTCCGTAATCCATCAGCGCGGTGAGTTCGCCTGAACCGAGCAATTCCCCTCTGAGCCGCAGATTGGGCCAGGTCCCCTCCTGGATACCTGCCACGATCACCACCGGCCATTCCCGACCGGAAGCGCTGGCGGGGGTGAGCAGCGCCACGGATTCCTGGTTCTGGGCGCGCGGCGCCAACGTGTCCATTGGCAGTTCCTGGCTGGTCAGGTACTCGAGGAACCGGGCCGGCGCCGCCCCGGGCACCTGGTCGACGAACCGTTCGGCCGTCTGGAACAGGGCCACTACTGCGTCGAGGTCGCGGTCAGCGCGGGCAGCGGACGCTCCCTCGGCAACCGCTGAGTCGGCCCATTGAGTTGACCACCCTGAGGCCTCCCACAGCGCCCACAACACCGTCTCGGGGTTGGCTCCCTCCGCCTCAAGAGCTGACGTTCCGGCTGAGATCATCCGCGCGACCCTTCGTGCCGCTTTACCGCCCTGCATCCCTGGGCCAATCAGCGAGGGGTCGGTGAGTGCCTCAACCAGCAACTCGTCGCTGGTCCTCCCCCGGCCGGCCGCCACTTCCGTCTGGCGAAGGTTCTGCCGCAACCGGCGGAGCTCAAGTGTCCCCGCGCCGCCTACCCGTGATGATAGTAAGGACACGGCTAACGCCGCATCCAGGGTCACCTGGCCCAGGACGACCCCAAAAATGTCCAGTAACGGCTTCACCGCTGGTTCGTCACGAATGGCCCGCTCCGCTGCCGGAACGTTGACCGCAATCCCCTGTCCGGTCAGATAACGCTGAAACTCGGCCAGTTGGGCCCCGGTCCTCACGATCACTGCAATGTCGCCGAGACTCCGTCCCGCGAAGAGTTGTGCCTCAAGGATCCGTTGCGCCACATACCGCAGCTCGTGGAATGAGGAATCCACCAGATGCGCGGAGACCAACCCCACCTCATTGAGAATTGTTGGGCCCTGCGGTGCAGGCTCCAGCGTTCTGTACGCGCCCGCACCGCCGACGACCGAGATGCGCGAGGCGACGTTTTGCCATGCCTCCGCCAACGGCCCGGTTAGCCGGTGGGAGGTCCTGAGCGCAACCGTCAGCAGCTTGGTGTTCCCCGTGAGGTCCTGTGCCAGTCTGCCGGTCAGCTCAGGCCGGGCGCCCCTGAAGCCGTGGACGACGGTGTCCGGGCACGACGCCACGAGGACGTCGCTGTCCCTGCCCAGCAGGGTGAACAGGGCATGGACAGCCGCGTTCGACTCCTGGTAGTCGTCTACGAGAATGAGCTGCAGCCGGGATCGCTCCTGTGCCAGCAGCTCCGCGTCGACCTCAAGCAGGTTCCGGGCCGCGGTAAGCACGCCCGCCGGGTCGAAGGCCTCGGGCATCCGCAGATCCAGGACGTCGCGGTACTCCTGGTACAGCTGGGCGCCCGCTGTCCAGTCTGGACGGTTGAAACGACGCCCCAGGTCAGCCAGTTCATCCGGATGCATTCCGTACTCGCTGACCCGGTCGAAAAGCTCCCGCACCTCTTGCCTGAACCCTCTGGTGGGAAGGGCGAGGGTCAAACCCTCCGGCCACCCCAGCGGTGTCGCCCCGGGACGGTTATGACCGTCCAGGAGCTCCTTGATGATTAGGTCCTGTTCCGCGCCGGAGAGGAGACGGGGGCTGCGAATCAGCTCGGGAATCCGTCCCTCAATTCGCGCCCTGCGGATCAGGTCAAAGGCATAAGACGCCCAGGTCCGTGCTGGTGCTGCGCTTAGGCTGCGGTTCAGGCGGGAGGTCAACGCGTCACGAAGCCGTGCTGCGCTCAGGCGGGACGGCGCCAGCATCAGGACTGAGGCCGGATCCAGCCCGTCCTGATCGATCCGCCGCACCGCCGCTTCGACC
Source organism: Arthrobacter sp. Bz4 (assembly GCF_003075455.1). Classification (GTDB taxonomy): domain Bacteria; phylum Actinomycetota; class Actinomycetes; order Actinomycetales; family Micrococcaceae; genus Arthrobacter_D. Next base: position 78,962 of record NZ_QDAE01000011.1, on the reverse strand, counting down.
AGCACGGTTGACTTGCCGGTCCCTGGGCCGCCCAACACCAGCACCGGTCCGCTACCGGCGCCAAGAGCAACGATTTCTGCCTGTTCAGGGCTGAGGACCGGCGCCGTGGCTGACGGTTGCCCGGCCCGCGCATCTCCTGCTGTTACCAATCGTGGTCTGGCGTTCATGGTTTCAGCCAATCATGGGGGTCTGACGTTTTAGGGATCGGCTCCGAACCCCCGGCCAGTGCGGAACGGGTCACCTCGATTGCACCCCGTTCGGTTTCGGTTGGGTTCCATCGGGCCGCAGCCATCTCGATCGTGTACCCCGGCTCCGACCGGGCCTGGGATCGGGTATCCCCGCTGGTTCGCAGCGGGGTCCCCTCAGCCACATAACGTGGTAGAGCCTCTGCGCTGTGGCCGAGCGGAGGAAGGCCGCTGGCGCGGACCACCCGCCACCACGGCGTACCGTCGCCGCACCGGGACATTGCGGCACCGACCTGCCGGGGGCCAGCGCACTCCAGCAGCTCGGAGATGTCGCCATAGGAAAGGACTGAACCGCCAGGAATCATTCCTGCTATCTCGTACACCGCCTCGGCGAATTCATCATTCATGAATTCCAGCCTAACCGGACCCACCTCACCCGAATTGTCGGTGCCGGAGGATAGCGTCAAAGGCATGGATAGCTGGCATCACCACCCACGAGCGGCCTTTGACCTCGAGACCACTGGACGCGACCCGCTGGCGGCCCGGATTGTCACCGCGTCGATAGTGCTGGTGGACGCGGATGGCTCAGCGCTTGAGCAACATGAGTGGTTGGCCGACCCCGGTGTTGAGATCCCCCTGGAGGCTGCAGCAATCCATGGGGTCAGCACCGAGCGGGCCCGTGCCGAGGGCCAACCGGTGGCCCGGGTAGTGCAGGAAATCGCCGCAGTCCTGAATCGTCTGTTCACAGCGGGAATTCCCGTCCTGGCTTTCAACGCACGCTACGACTTCACTGTGCTGGCCAGTGAAGGTGCCCGGCATGCGGTACCCGTACCCCATCCGTTCCCGGTCCTCGACCCGTACATCATGGACAAGCAGGCTGATCGTTTCCGCCGTGGAAAACGGACCCTGACAGCTATGTCTGAACACTATGGGGTGGCGTTTGAAAACGCCCACACGTCGGCCGCGGATGTGCTGGCAACCTTGCAGGTCGCGGCGGTCCTTGCCGAACGCTTCCCGCATCTGCAACGTCCTGCAGGAGTACTTCATGCATCGCAGGTGGTGTGGGCGGCCCGGCAGGCCGCGAGCTTCCAGGAATACCTCCGCCGCGAGGATCCGGCGGCAATCGTTGAAGGGCGCTGGCCCGCTATCGCCTCCTAGGGACATCACGGGAACGCCGCCGCGAGTCCACTTTTCCGAAGATTCTTCGATCTGGAGGCGGGGATGCCCCAGACGGCGCCCGATGAGTGATTCAGGGCACTAAAGTTCAGTCACTTCTTTCATGCGTGTGATGATGGCTTGGGCGTCGATCGATTCGCCCTCCGGCCGTGATACACCCGATCATCCGGCCGTCGCCAGCAACCATGAGGGCCCATGATCACAGTTTCCGACCTGCGTAAGACCTACCAGCAGGGCAGCCGCACCATTACCGCCCTTGACGGGGTGAGCCTGACCGTGCCCCGCGGGTCGATCCACGGCATCATCGGTCATTCCGGTGCGGGAAAGTCGACCCTCGTGCGGTGCCTGACCCTGCTGGACCGCCCCACCTCCGGGTCGGTCACCATTGACGGTCGTGAACTGACCGCTGTCAAGGATTCAGAGATCCGCACTGCGCGCCGTCGAATTGGAATGGTCTTCCAGCACGCCAACCTGATGGATTCCCGCACGGCTGCCCAGAATGTGGCGCACCCCCTGGAACTGGTGAAGACCCCCAAGGCAGATATCTCTTCCACGGTGGCACGTCTCCTGGATCTGGTGGGATTGGCTGGCTTCGCCGATGCCTACCCGTCGCAGTTATCCGGTGGCCAGAAGCAGCGGGTGGGTATTGCCCGGGCGCTCGCCTCCGATCCCGACGTGCTGCTCTGCGACGAGCCCACCTCGGCACTCGATCCAACCACCACTGACGACATCCTGGATCTGATCCATAACCTCACTGACACGCTGGGCTTGACGGTGCTGATCATCACCCATGAGATGAACGTCGTGAAGCGCATCTGCGATTCGGTATCGCTGCTGGAGGATGGCCGGGTGGTGGAACATGGCAGGCTGCAGGACGTGGCGGCCCAGCTCGACGGAAAGCTGTCACGGGCGCTGCTGCCGCTACCAGCCCATCGGCCAGGAAGAATGCCAGCGCTCGAACTGCTCCTAGCGGGGGATGTCGCGTCAGGGCCGGTCCTGTCCGATCTGGGCCGACGGTTCGATCTGAGCATCAATGTTCTGGCTGGCAGCGTCGAAAATCTCGCCGACAGCCGCTTCGGCCGGCTACGAATCGAAGTGAGTGAGCTGGCGCCAGTCGAAGAAATGCTGCAGTACCTGCAGTCCCAGGGCGTCGCGGCAAAGGTGGCATGATGGATTTTTTTGATCAGCTCTTCACTAACCCAGGCATCACCCGTGCCCTGCCCGAAGAATTCGCAGCAACGATGCAGATGATCGGCATCTCGGGCTTCTTCACCCTTCTGGTGGGGTTGCCGTTGGGCGTGTTTCTTTCCGCCAGCGCCCCCGACGGGTTGCGGCCGATGCCCCTGACCAACAAGGTGATCAGCGGCGTCGTCGTCAATATCACCCGTTCCATTCCGTTCGCCATCCTGATGGTGTCACTGATCCCGCTCGCCCGGCTCCTGACCGGCACCTCGATCGGACCGGTTGCGGCATCGGTATCACTAAGCATCGGCGCCATCCCGTTCTTCGCCCGACTGGTCGAAACCTCCCTCCGCGACGTCAGTTCAGGCAAGATCGACGCTGCTCTCGTGATGGGTTCCACCCGAATGCAGGTGGTGACCAAGGTGCTCCTCCGTGAGGCGCTCCCGGGTCTGATTGCCGCGTTCACGACGACGCTGGTCACCCTGGTCGGCTACTCGGCGATGGCGGGCATCATCGGCGGCGGTGGTCTCGGCCGACTCGCCTACAACTACGGCCTCCAACGGTTCGACACCACCGTCATGGTGGTGGTGATCATCATCATCGTCCTCATCGTGCAGGCCATTCAGCTCGCCGGGGACTGGGCTGCGCGCCGGGTGGATCACCGCTCGGCAGCGACGGCCGGGAGCGGTAAACGGCTGCGTCGCAAGGCTGCGGTCCAGGTGGTCGGCAGCTGACGCCGTCGCCGTTCCCAACACTCACTGCCTGCACCTACGTTTGTACGCCCCTTGAAAGGAAACCTGTTCTATTGCGTAAGTTACTCACCCTCGCTGCTACCGGCGTCGCTGCTACCCTCATGCTGAGCGCCTGTGGCGGTTCAGCCGACACCGAGGTCGTCTCCTCACTGGATCCCGCCAACCCGCAAACCATCACCGTTGGGGCGAGCCCGCAGCCCCACGCCCGGATCCTTGAGTTCGTCGACGAGAATCTCGCCGAGGAAGCGGGACTCGACCTCGAGATCACTGAGTTCGACGATTACACCACCCCGAATATCGCGCTCAGCGACGGTGACCTGGACGCCAACTACTTCCAGCACCTGCCGTATTTCAACAGCCAGGTCGAAGGCCAGGGGTACGACTTCGCCCACGGCGAGGGCGTCCACATCGAGCCGTATGCTGCCTTCTCCGAGCAGCATGAGGACGTCTCGGACATCCCCGAGGGCGGACGCATCGCCATCACCAACGACCCCTCCAATCAGGCCCGCGCACTGACGCTGTTGCAGGATGCCGGGATTCTTGAGGGCATTGCCGAGGACGCCTCAGTACTTGCGCTCTCCGACGAGCAGAACCCGATGGGCCTGGAGTTCATCGAGAACCAGCCCGAACTGCTGCTCAACGATCTCCAGGACCCCAGCGTTGACCTGGCCATCATCAATGGCAACTACATTCTCGACGCGGGTCTCAGCACCGCTGATGCCCTCGTCGTTGAATCGCTTGATGGCAATCCCTACGCCAATTTCCTGGCCTGGAACACCGCTTCAGACGGTGATGCACGGATCGCGAAGCTCGAGGAGCTGTTGCACTCCCCCGAGGTCAAGTCCTACATCGAGGAACAGTGGCCCAGCGGAGACGTCGCACCCGCGTCCTAGCCCACACCAGGGAACCCCGCACAGAAACGGCTTTCGTTTCCGTGCGGGGTTCCCTTGTTTGTGCCTGGGTGTCAGTCGACAGGCGTCAGCCGAAGGGCGTCGCTCCTGCTGCGGCAGCCGCAGCAGCAGGCAACGCGTCGTAGATCCGGTTCATGGCTGCGTCGTCGTGCGCGGAGGACAGGAACCACGCCTCAAAGACGGACGGCGGCAGATAGACACCCGACTCCAGCATTGAATGGAAGAACGGGGCGTAGCGGTAGGAGTCCTGGGCCAGCGCGTCGGCGTAGTTGTGGACGCCGCCCGACGACGTCCCGAAGGCCACGCTGAACAGGTTCCCTGCCCGCTGGATGGAATGGTCGACGCCGGCGCGATCCAGTTCGGTGGAGAGCGCGGCTGACAGTGCCAGGGAGTTCGAGTCGATCTGCTGGTAGACATCAGCGGTTGCATGGCTCAGCTGGGCAACCCCGGCGGCCATTGCCAGCGGGTTCCCGGATAGGGTGCCCGCCTGGTACACGGGTCCCAGGGGAGCCAGGTAATTCATGACGTCCTCGCGACCGCCCAGGGCTGCTGCGGGGAGCCCGCCCCCGATCACCTTCCCGAAGGTCAGCAGGTCGGGGGTCCATGCTTCCTCGGCGCCGGCGGCGCCTCCGGTGAGGCCCCAATATCCACCCGGCCCCACCCTGAAGCCCGTGAGAACCTCGTCGACAATGAGCAGCGCGCCGTGGGCGGCGGTGATCCGGGACAGGCCCGCATTGAAGCCCGGCCCCGGTGTCACTACTCCCATATTGGCTGGCGCGGCCTCGGTGATGACAGCGGCGATTGAATCCCCGTGGTCGGCGAAAGCTGCTTCGACGGCTGCCAGGTCGTTGTAGGGCAGCACCAGGGTTTCCGCTGCGGTCGCGGCGGTGACCCCGGCCGAGCCGGGGAGCGCGAGGGTCGCCACACCGGACCCGGCTGCTGCCAGGAGGGAATCCAGATGACCGTGGTAGCAGCCAGCAAACTTCACGATCAGGTTGCGGCCGGTGAACCCGCGGGCCAGGCGGACCGCCGTCATGGTCGCCTCGGTACCCGTGGACACCATCCGCAGCCGTTCCACCGCTGGCACCCGATCCTTCACCAGTTGCGCCAGGTCAGCCTCGGCCGGGGTTGACGCGCCAAAGGACAGGCCGTTGTCCGCCGCACGGTGCACCGCGTCCAGCACCGCCGGGTGGCCGTGTCCGAGCAGAGCCGGACCCCAGGAACACACCAGGTCGACATACTCGCGACCGTCGGCGTCGGTGACGTGGGGGCCTTTGGCCGAGACCAGGAAGCGGGGGGTGCCACCGACCGATCCGAAAGCCCGGACCGGAGAGTTGACCCCGCCAGGCATGAGGGCTTGCGCCCGTGTGAACAATTCTTCTGAAACGGTCATGGTTTACTCCTTTAGCCAGCCGGCGAGTTCGGCGGCCCAGTAGGTCAGGATGATGTTCGCCCCGGCGCGTTTGATGCCGAGAACTGATTCTTCGATAGCCCGACGACGGTCGATCCAGCCATTCGCAGCGGCGGCCTCGATCATGGCGTACTCCCCCGAGATCTGGTAGGCGCCCACCGGCACAGGAGACAGCGCCGCAACATCAGCGAGGATGTCGAGGTAGCTCATTGCTGGTTTGACCATCACCATGTCTGCGCCTTCCTCGAGGTCCAGTTCGACCTCCAGGAGTGCTTCGCGGCGGTTTGCTGCGTCCATTTGGTAGGTTCGCCGGTCGCCCTTGAGCTGCGAATCGACTGCCTCACGGAACGGGCCGTAAAAGGCTGACGCGTATTTGGCGGCGTAGGCCAGAACGGCAGTTTCCTGATGCCCTGCCTCCTCAAGCGCCTGACGGATGACTGCCACTTGACCATCCATCATGCCTGACGGACCGAGAACGTGCGCCCCGGCGTTGGCCTGGGCGACAGCCATTTCGGCATACACCGCGAGCGTCGCATCGTTGTCGACCGTTCCGTCGGACGCGAGCACGCCACAGTGCCCATGGTCGGTGAATTCGTCGAGGCAGACATCGCTCATGACCACCAGGTCGTCTCCCACCTCAGCCCGAACGTCAGCGATCGCCCGGTTCAGGACGCCGTCCGGGTCAAGCCCTGCGCTGCCCGTCGCATCACGCTGGGCGGGGATACCAAAGAGCATGATCCCGCCGACACCCAACTGGACCGCCTCCGCGGCTGCACGCTTCAGCGACTCGGTGCTGTGCTGGACCACTCCGGGCATCGAGGAAATGGGGTGCGGGCTGGTGAGCCCCTCGCGGATGAACGCTGGCAGCACCAGTTCGGCGGGGCTCAGTCGGTGCTCGGCGGTCAGGCGCCTCAGCGCCGGAGTGGTCCGCAGCCGGCGTGGTCGGTGTTGGGGGAAACTCATGGGTGCTCCTCTTCTCTTGCAGTCAGCTTTTCACGTTCGGGGTGGTCCTGCATCGCGGCTGCGATCGCATCGGCGATCCCCGCGGGCGTCGGGTCGGCTGCTACCGCGGCGATGGGGATACCGCACCGTTGCGCTTCAGCAGCAGTGCTGGCACCGATCATGACGGCGGCGAGTCCGGCCGGAAACCTTCGGCGGGTGAGTGAGTGGTCCGTTCGCTCAACCTGCGGACGGTGCTGGGGGAAGTGAACACCACGGCATCGATAGCGCCAGCTGCGACAGCTGTCCAGAAACCGGCTGGGTCCAGTTCGGGCAGCTCGGGGCACCTATCCGGGGCTTCCGGTCCGCTGGCTCCAGTTCCATCGTGTTCAGCGGGTCCGCCAGGTCCCACACTGGCGGTGATCCGACGCGACGGGTCCGCCGGGTAGGACACGGTACGGTACGCGGTGATTTGCACCAGGTCCCAGCCCTGACCGCTGAGTAGGCGCTCAAGGGTGTCGGCTGCAATGTCGGCTTGCGGGAGGAGGATGCGACCCTTGGGTGCCAGCCCACTGAAGGCGGCGGCCAGTCCGACGGCCGAACTCTCATGACCGGTCCGATCAGGCACCAGGTCAGCCCTCAGACCTTCGGCGAACAGCGCCCCGGCGGTCGCCTCCCCCACCGCCGCGATGCGTGTGCCGGACGGGACCGCTGAGCCAAGCGCGAGTCCACGGCGAGCCAACTGCTGTTTCAGCGCCCGAACCGTGGTGCTGCTGGTCGCCACGAGCCAGCTAAACGCCCCGCCGGCCAGCTCATTCAGGGCAGCCTCGAGCAATGCTGAGTCTTCGGGAGTCTCGAAGTCAATCAGGGGCAGCAGTTGTACTGCGGCCCCGCGCGAGTGCAGCTCCCCCACCGTCCGGACGGCGTGGTCAGCACCTCGCAGCAACACCACGCGAACACCCTCCAGCGGGTGATTACCGGAAGTTGGGGCTGGGGTCATTGGGCGGTGAGCGGAGCAATGCTCGCGGCACCAGCGGCCAGCAGATCCTCGGCAAGTCCCACGCCCAGCGCATCCGCGCCATCGGCTGAGAGGTCCCCGCCGGAACGAGCCAGCCGGAGCAGTTGGGTTCCGTCAAGGCTGCACACCACAGCCTGCAGTGCAAGGACTTCGCCGGTCACCGTGGCGAGGGCCCCGATGGGGGCACTGCACCCTGCTTCGAGACGGCGCAGGACCGCCCGCTCGGCGGTGACTGCAAGCCGGGTGGTGGTGTGGTCGTAGTCCTTGAGGGCTGCAGCGAAGGGTGAGTCGACGGCGTCACCGGTCCGGCATTCGACTGCCAGTGCACCCTGTCCGGGTGCAGGCAGCATCACTGCCGGGTCGATGAGCTCGGTAATGACGCTTTCGCGCCCCAACCGGAACAACCCGGCGGCAGCGAGCACCACCGCGTCGAGGTCACCCGGGCCCGACTCGCTCAGCCCGGCAACCCTGGCAAGGCGGGTGTCAACGTTGCCCCTGATGTCGATGACCTCCAGTCCGGGCCGTGCAGCACGCAGCTGGGCGGCCCGGCGCGGGGAACCCGTGCCCACCGTTGCACCGTCGGGGAGGGTGGCCAAGGTAAGCCCATCCCTGGCGCAAAGCGCATCACGGGTGTCAGCCCGTTCGGGAATGGCTGCGACGTTCAACCCCTCGGCGGGGACCGTTGGAAGGTCCTTGAGCGAGTGCACGGCAAGGTCGCAGCGGTCGTCCAGAAGGGCATCGCGCAGCGCCGCAACGAACACGCCGGTTCCCCCGATCTGGGTGAGTGAACCCTTATGCACGTCGCCCTCGGTGCGGATCCGGACCAGCTCGTGGACTGCGCCGCTGAGCGAGCTGATCCGCTCGGCAACCGTGGTGGTCTGGGTGAGCGCCAACGCACTGGCGCGGGTGCCCACCCGCAGGGGCCCGGTCACGAGGCGGGTGCCGTCCCCGGTAGTCCGACAGTCGAGTCCGCCGCGGCGACAGTGGGCTTGGGGCCCCTGCGGTTGGCGCAGCAGTTGGGCCGGCAGACATCGAACCAGGGTCCCAGGTTCGTGGCGGACGGCCGGTCGGCGATGTTGTTGTCCACCGTGCGTTCGCAGACCAGGTCGATCAGGCCCGCGACAAACTTGTCGTGGGTTCCCGGGGTGGGGACCCGCTCGGCGAGGACGCCCAGATCAGCGCAGGTCTCAAGGGCCTCGGTGTCGAGGTCCCATTTCACTTCCATGTGGTCGCTGACAAATCCGAGGGGAACGATGACGACGCCCTTGGTGCCCGCCGCGGCGAGATCCTTGATCGCATCGTTGATATCGGGCTCCAGCCAGGGCACATGCGGGGCACCCGACCGTGATTGGTAGACAAGTGACCAGTCGACGCCGGCGGATTCCGGCACCCGGTCGAGCACAGCCTGGGCTGTGGCCAGGTGCTGGGCGACGTAGGCACCCTCGGCGTAGGCGGGCCCGCCGTCGGCCTCACCGTTGACCCGCGGCCCTGCGGCCTCGGCATCGCCGGTGGGGATCGAGTGGGTGGCGAACAGGATATGGATTGGGGCGTCGGTTTCACCGCTGTCGGTCAGCTTCTGGCGCAGCGCTGAAAGACCGTTGGCCACACCCTCGACGAACGGCTCGACGAAACCGGGGTGGTCGAAGTATTGCCTGACCTTGTCTACCTCAAGCTTGCCTTCGAGGCCGGTCTCAACCAGGGCCATCCCCAGGTCTTCCCGGTACTGGCGGCAACTCGAGTAACAGGAGTAGGCGCTCGTGGTGACGGTGAGCACGCGGTGGTGTCCGGCGTCGTACGCCTCCTGCAGGGTGTCCGCGATGAACGGCGCCCAGTTGCGGTTGCCCCAGAACACCGGTAGATCGATGCCCCGGTTGGCCAGTTCGGCTTCCATTGCCGCCTTCAGCGCACGGTTCTGGGCGTTGATGGGGCTGATGCCGCCGTTGGCGCGGTAGTGGTGGGAGACCTCCTCGAGGCGTTCGTCGGGGATGCCCCGGCCACGGGTGACGTTCCGGAGGAAGGGAATGACATCTTCCTGACCCTCGGGTCCGCCGAAGGAGGCGAGCACAATGGCGTCGTAGTTTTTGGGCGCCATCCGCCCGTTGTCGTCCACGCCGTCGAGCGGGTGAAAGGCCTGAGCGGTCATCGGAGCACCTCTGCAATCCCGGCGGTATCGATCCGCCGTCCGGTGTAAAAGGGAATTTCGTCGCGCACGTGCCGCCTGGCCTCGGTTTCGCGGAGGTGGCGCATCAGGTCGACCAGGTCGACCAGGTCGGGTGCCTCAAGGGCGAGGATCCACTCCCAGTCGCCGAGGGCGAAGGAGGAGACGGTGTTGGAGAGGACCTGAGGGTAGTCACGGCCCTTCAAGCCGTGGTCGTACAGCATCTCGCGGCGCTCTTCCGACGGGAGGATGTACCAGTCATAGGAGCGGACAAACGGGTAGACACAGACCCATTCGGCCGGTGCCACGCCGCGTGAGAACGCCGGGGAGTGGCTCTTCGAGAATTCAGCGGCCCGGTGAACGCCCATGGCGGACCAGACAATCTCGGCCGTTGCGAATTCGGTGGTCCGACGGATCTTCCGGACTGCGGCCTGCAGTGCTTCGGGCTGGGAGCCATGCAACCAGACCATCACATCGGCGTCTTCGCGCATTCCGGAGACGTCGTAGAAGCCGCGCAGCGTCACCCCGTCGGCGTCGAGGGACTCGATGACCTGCTCAAGGGAGCCGGTGGCGGAGCCCTGTGTCACAGCGCTGCGTTTGAACACCGTCCACAGGGTGAAGAACAGCTCAGCCGCGGCGTCGTCGGCGGTGGCTGTTGAAGGATTTTGCGTGTGCTCCGTGCGGGTTTGCTCACTCATGGTACTAGTCTGCCCCTCAGTGAGGAGCAAACCGAAATCTGAGGTTCTACTGCGCGTAGAAAGTCGCGAAGATCACAGACCAGTTGGGTCGCTGGCCTGCGGGGCCAACCGATCAGCGAGGGCTTTGGCTCTCACCCTGGCGTCGTCAATGACGGCGACCAGACCTGTTCCAGCGAGCCACGCACCAGTGATTTCCAGGTGGCGTTCCGAGGCCGCGGCGGCACGAACCCGTGCCACCAGGTCACGGTGACCTACCGAAGCGTGGGGCAGGGCACCGTTCCAGCGGACCACTTTCCATCCCACCACGTCAGCTTCATCAATGGTGGTCTCGAGGAGCGCTGAGGCGTCGGCGAGCGCTGCCCCGTAGAGCGCGGTGTCGTCGGCCAGTTCATCGCCGAGCTGACCTGCCCGCCCGTAGGAAAGCCTGAGCACGTGGCTGCCCGGGCCCGCCTGATCCGCGAGCCAGGACCATTTCGCGGTGGCGTGGGTGAGCGCTTTGGCGCTGACGCCCTCAGCCCCGGCTGCTACCAGCACCCCGGTCCCCCGCGGGTGGGCATCGAGTTCCGGAACGTCGACGACGAGGGTCACCAAAGCCACCCCCGGAACCGCCTGGGGGCGGTCCTCCCGCAGCCTTGGCAGTGCATCACCGAGAAGGTCGACGGCGCCTGGCCCGTCCACCGCCATCACCAGCGCCTCGGCTGCAATGGGGCCGCTGGCGGTGGTTACCGTCCAGCCCGTTCCCGACCGGGCGATTGAGAGCGCCTCACTGTCCGGTCTGAGATCGGCTCCGCCAGCACGAAGTTCGTCGGTCAACGCAGCGGTGAGTTGGGCCATGCCCCCGCTCAGGCCCCCGACGGCCGAGCCGGCGGGCGCTGCAGCGCGCATGGCGCCCACTGCCGCACCGAGCGATCCGTGGTGCTTCATCATTTTGCGAAGTCCGGGCGCCACGGAATCAACGTCAAGGTCATCGGGATCAGCCGAGAACACTCCGCCAACAACCGGCGCAACCAGGCGGGTGAGGACGTCGATGCCCATCCGGGCGCGCACCACCTCGCCCAGGCTGATTCCCTCGTCTTTGTACAGGCTGCCCAGCGGGAGCACCTTGTCCAGTGATGCCCGCAACGCCCCAGCCCTGCCGATGGCCCGCACGATCTCGGGGTCGAGTACATCCGCGGGAATACCGAGGATGCCGCTACGAGGCAGGGGCATGGCACTGTGCTGGGGGTCTTTGCCGGGGAACCTGATCCACGCTCCCGCCGGGTTAGGGATGACGAGGCGGTCGGCCAGGCCAAGCTGACGTGCCAGGGCGGGCACAGTGTCCGAACGGGTGGAATACGATTCAGCTCCGCTGTCAAGCCTTAAGCCCGCCACCTCGTGGTCGGCCACGCAGCCACCGAAGGCTGATGACCGTTCGAGGACCGTCACGGTCAGACCGCGGGCCAACAGCTCGCGGGCCACGATCAATCCGGCCATCCCGCCCCCAACAACAACGACGGGTTTACCCGGCGTTACGCGTGGGGCACTGCTACGGTGCGGCATCGTTACGGTTCCACCGAGTGGATGAGTTGAACAATCCTTGTCAGGACCGCCGGGTCGGTTTCAGGGGGCACGCCGTGGCCGAGGTTGACGACATGGCCGGGGGCGGCCGAACCCGCCTTCAGCACGTCGAGCACGTGGGCCTCGAGGACCTTCCACGGAGCTGAGAGCAGCGCCGGGTCAATGTTGCCCTGCAGGGGAACTGCGCCACCGAGCCGACGATTGGCTTCGTCGAGGGGCAGCCGGTAGTCAACTCCGACCACATCGACACCAACATCATGCATTGCCACCAGGAGTTCCGAAGTACCGGTTCCGAAGTGAATCAGAGGCGCTCCGAGGCCTCGCACAAAGTCCAGCGCCCGTCCGGACGCCGGGGCGACGTGCGCCTGATAATCGGCCAGGCCCAGTGAGCCTGCCCAGGAGTCGAAAAGCTGGGCGGCACTCGCCCCAGCCTCCAGCTGGGCCTTCAGGAACTTCCCCGAAGCGTCGGCAGCCCAGCGTGTCAGCGCACCCCAGGTTTCCGGATCGGCATGCATCATGGTCCGTGGGCCGAGGTGATCCCGGGACGGTTTGCCCTCAACCATGTAGGCGGCGAGGGTGAAGGGGGCGCCAGCGAACCCGATGAGCGGGGTGCTTCCGAGCTCAGCGACGGTCAGGGCGACTGCCTGCCGGATAGGTTCGAGCGCCTCATCGGTCAGTTCCGGAAGCGCTGCAACATCCGCGGCGGTGCGGACTGGTGTACCGAGCACCGGCCCGACCCCTGGCACAATATCGACGTCTACGCCGGCCAACTTGAGCGGGATGACGATATCGGAGAAGAAAATGGCGGCGTCGACGTCATGCCTGCGAACCGGCTGGAGGGTAATTTCAGAGGCCATCGCCGGATCGAGGCACGAATCGAGCATCGCCGTCCCCTGCCGCAGTGCCCGATATTCGGGCAGGGACCGACCGGCCTGGCGCATGAACCACACCGGACGCCTGCTGGGACGCTCACCGCGGTAGGCCGAGATCAGCGGCGAGGAGGAAGTCCGGCCATCTACCAGGGGGTGTGTTGCACTTAGAGTCATATCTCGATTGTGCCAAGTTCGGGCGGTTTCGGTTAACCCACCGGACACCAGCGGGGCTTGCCCCTCTCCGGGGGCCGGGCAAAAGCGCTGGCCGGGTGGCGAACCTCACCCCGCCGAGGATCGCCGGAACGGGCGAAAAGACGCCGAACTTAGGCATACCTATTCATGCCTTGGAAGCACGTTTCGCTATGCTGAGTGAGCTGTGGTTTTACTATCTCTGGTTGCAACCCATTCCGATGTGGACTTGGAAACCGTCGCCCGACTAAGTGTCGGCGCCGACCAAGTCGCATCCGCCGTGCTCGCTGACGGGCCCGCCGTCTCAGGGGCGGTCACCCTGGCCACCTGCAACCGCCTCGAAATTTACTGTGATGCCGCCTCCGCAGACGACGTCGAGGCCGCACGCTCTGCAGTCATCACCCGCATCAGCGGACTGTCCGGGTTGCCGGAAAGCTGGGTATCCTCGGCGTTCACCACACGCACCGGTGAAGACGTGGCCCGCCACCTGTTTGCCGTCGGAGCAGGCCTTGACTCAGCTGTGGTTGGCGAACGCGAGATCGCCGGGCAGGTCCGCCGGGCCCTGATCGAATCTCAGGCCAACGGCACCACCAGTGGCCCTCTCGTCCGGCTGTTTCAGGAAGCCTCTCGCACCGCCAAGGACGTCGGGGCGCAGACGGCTCTGGGCAGCCAGGGCCGGTCAATCGTTTCAGTGGCGTTGGAGCTTGCCGCCGATCTGTCGCTGACCCGCGAATTCACCGACAAGTCAGTGGTGGTGTTTGGGACCGGCGCGTACGCCGGTGCAACGATGGCCCTGCTGAAGGAAAAGGGCTGCACTGACATCTCAGTGTTTTCCTCCTCCGGGCGCTCCGAGGCTTTCGTATCCACCCGCGGTGGCGTAGCCCTCACCGCCGATGACCTTCCGGCAGCACTGGCTACCGCCGATATTGTGGTGGGTTGCAGCGGCAGCGACAACCGGGTGGAGGCCGCCGACGTCGAGCGTGTTCGCGCCAGCGTCGACAAGCAGCTCATCGTCGTCGACCTGGCCCTCAGCCACGACTTCGACCCGGCGGTGGGCTCCCTAGACGACGTCGAACTGATTACCCTCGAGTCGGTCCGGCTCGCAGCGCCGAGCGAGCAGGCGGCAGCGCTCAGCCAGGCAAGTTCCCTCGTGGCCGAAGCAGCCCGCTCTTTCCAGGACCGGCAGAACTCACGGGCCATGGACACCGCTATCGTTGCCTTGCGGAAGCACACCCAGCAGGTACTCGAATCTGAGATGCAGAAAGTCAGGGCGCAACACGGCTGCACCGCCGCCGCCGAGGAAGTGGAGTTCGCGCTCCGCAGGATGGTCCGCCAACTGCTCCACGTTCCAACCGTGCGCGCCCGGGAACTGGCAGCCGAAGGACGACAGCAGGATTATGCGGCCGCCCTTGAAGCCCTCTACGGTATCGACCTTGAGGCGCCTGCCGACCAGTCGGCTGAGGCCAGCTGCCCGGTGCGGCAGGATCCGCCAGCGACGGGCACTGCGTAACGCTCGCAGTTTCGTTCGGGCGATCAAGTCGCTGCATCCCCGACCGCCCTGGACCGCCTCTGCCGCTCATCCCGGGGCAAATCCACCACAGCTGCACAAGTGTTCGACGACGGCGCCTGACTTCTGGCTGGGGGCCTAGTAGACCGGCTTGTCGGGCTCAATCCGCTTGACCCATTCGAGGATGCCGCCGTCAACGTTGTAGACCCGGGAGTTTCCTGCCGTGCGAAGGTGCTGCACGATGTCAGCCGACCGGCTGCCCGCCTTGCAATGCACATACACGTCCCTGTCACGGCTGACCGCCCGCTCCCCGGACAGGATTGAGTTCCTGGGCATCAGGGTGGCCCCGTCGATGCTGACAATCTCGTATTCACCCGGTTCCCTGACATCGATGAGGTCGAAATCCCTGCTTCCACTCCCGCGTTCGCGCAGCAACTTGTCCAGTTCGACCACGCTGACTGAGGGCACAGCGGGTGCCTTCCCGGTCGGCAGACCGCAGAACGCCTGATAGTCGATCAGCTCGGTCACTGGGGCCGCGTCTGGATCCCGGCGGACCCGGACCTCGCGCCAGGTCATTTCCAGGGCGTCGAAGATCAGCACCCGACCCAAAAGGGAAACCCCCGTGCCGGTGATGAGCTTGATCGCTTCGTTGACCATCGCCGAACCGATCTGCGCGCAGAGGACGCCGAGAACTCCACCCTCGGCGCAGGACGGCACCGAGCCGGGCGGCGGGGCATCCGGGTAAAGATCACGGTAGCTCGGACCGTGCTGAGCCCAGAACACACTCACCTGGCCGTCGAACCGCAGAATCGACCCCCACACATAGGGCTTGCCGAGGATTTCCGCGGCGTCGCTGACCAGGTAGCGGGTCGCAAAATTGTCAGTTCCGTCCAGGATCAGATCGTATTCTGCGAAAATCTGCAACGCGTTGCTGTTGTCCAGGCGCACCACATGCTGTTGGACGGTCACCAGCGGGTTCAGCTCCGCGATGCTCTCCGCAGCCGACTGTGCTTTCGGCTGCCCAACGTTCGACACCCCGTGAATGATCTGCCGCTGCAGGTTCGAAACGTCGACGACGTCGTCGTCGACAATCCCGATAGTGCCCACGCCCGCTGCCGCCAGATACAGCAACGCCGGGGAGCCCAGCCCGCCGGCCCCGATCACCAGCACCCGGGCGTTCTTCAACCGCTGCTGGGCGGTCAGACCAAAACCGGGAATGATCAGGTGGCGGGAATACCGTTCGGTCTCCTCACGCGATAGATCTGCATGCGGGGCAACCAGGGGGTCAAGCCCTGCTACAGGTGAGCTCATGCATCAAATGTATGCCCGTAGAACTATCGGAGGCCAGCCGTGCCATCCCGAGGTTACCCGCGGGTAAACTGGTGGCTACTCCCCCGGGCCATCGCCCCAGAGTGAACCCGTCCCAACGATCAAAGGCCAAACCAAGCGTGAGCGCAGAAGCACCGACCGGCGGCAAAGCCACACGCCTCCCGCGAGACGAGCGGAGGCGTCAGTTGTTGAACGCTGCCCACGAAGTGTTTGTTGCCAATGGGTACCACGGTGCCGCGATGGACGAGATCGCCGAGGTGGCCAAGGTCAGCAAACCGGTGTTGTACCAGCACTTCCCGGGCAAACGGGAGCTGTATCTGGCACTGCTGGAGAATCATTTGGCTGAGCTGACCGCACTGCTTGTCGAGGCGCTACAGTCCACCAGCGATAACAAGCTGCGGGTCCACGCAACCATGCGCGCCTATTTCCAGTTCATCGCCCAGGACAGTCAGGCCCACCGGCTGGTGTTTGAATCTGACTTGTTCAACGACCCCGACGTCAGTGGTCGGCTCGAGGAGTTCAACGCCCGGTTCGCTGATGCCATCGCCGGGGTTATTGCTGAAGATACCCACCTGTCCCATCTGGAAGCCACCCTTCTGGGACACGGCCTTGCTGGTATGGCGCAGGTCAGTGCACGGTACTGGCTGGAGACCGACGGCACCATGGACATCGATGCTGCCAGCGAGCTGATTTACCGTTTAGCTTGGCGCGGAATCAGTCGCTTCCCCAAGGAAATCTAGAGTAAGTTCCAGTGAGGGCACTTACCCACCCAGTTACCGCAACATCAGGAGGAAACCGCCATGGAAATCAAAATTGGTATCCAGAACGTCAATCGGGAAATCGTTCTCGAATCCGAGCAGACAGCCGACGAGGTTGCTGACATTGTCGCGAAGGCCATGAACGGCGGGGCTGAACTGCGGTTGGCCGACAGCAAGGGCCGCCACGTGATCGTCCCCTCGAACGTTCTCGGCTACGTTGAAATCGGTGCCGAAGAGTCGCGCCGGGTAGGGTTCGGGGCACTCTAAACGGGTCTTGAGGGCGGGCGGGGGCGACCATGCTGACACTGATCGCCGTCGCTGCCGCGACCCTGGTGATCGGCTTCGCCGTGCGGATCACCGACCGACGCCATCAGCGGTACAACCCCCTGGTCCTTCCCGGGATTGCCCTGGTCTCGGGGCTACTGGGATGGATCGTCGTGCAGTTCACGGGGCTAGGGTATGACCCGACCCTCTTCTGGCTCAGTTGGGCCCTCCCCATTCTCGCGTCGACACTGCTCACCATCGCCATTGCCTGGTGGCTGGGACGACACCGTGAAACGGAAGAAGCGGAGGCGTTCAGGAGAGTCGCTGATGACTAGCGTGGAAAACTTATTCGGGCTGCACCCCGCCCGGTGCCCGCTGTACGCTCGTTAGATGAGTGTCGCACCGCAGCTAGCCGTTACCCTCGACGACCGTTTCGCTCGGGAACTGAGCGAAATGGCTGTTCCCTGGCAAGCCGACGAAGCGCCTGATCCCCGGTTACTGGTCCTCAACGTCCCACTCGCAGCCCAGCTGGGGCTCGATTCGGAGTCGCTGCGGACCGCCGAGGGTTCGCGGCTTTTGACCGGCACTTTGCTGCCGCCGGGTGCCACCCCGGTGGCCCAGGCCTATTCCGGCCACCAGTTCGGCGGATTCTCCCCTCGCCTCGGTGATGGCCGGGCACTTCTCCTCGGTGAAATCACCGATCCTGCGGGCGGGATACACGATCTCCATCTGAAAGGTTCCGGGCGCACACCGTTTGCCCGTGGGGGCGACGGGTTGGCGGCCGTAGGACCGATGCTCCGCGAGTACCTCATCAGCGAGTCCATGCATGCCTTGGGTATCCCCACCACCCGGGCTCTCGCCGTCGTAGCCACCGGACGGCAGGTACGCCGCGAGACTCTCCTGCCAGGTGCCGTTCTCGCCCGGGTGGCTGGCAGCCACCTGCGGGTGGGTAGCTTCCAGTTTGCCCAGGCGACCGGCGACGTCGGCCTGATCCGCCGCCTAGCCGATCACGCGCTAGCCCGCCACTATCCCGGAGCTGCTCAATCCGAGCACCCCTACCTCGCCCTGTTCGAGGCGGTAATGGCTGCGCAGGCGGCCCTGGTGGCTCGGTGGATGCTGATCGGGTTTGTTCACGGCGTCATGAACACCGATAACATGACCATCTCGGGCGAGACCATCGACTATGGGCCCTGCGCCTTTATGGATGAATTCAACCCAGCGGCGGTGTACAGCTCAATCGACGAGAGCGGGCGGTATGCGTACGCCAACCAGCCGGTAGTGGCCGAATGGAACCTAGCCCGGCTTGCTGAAGCCCTCCTGCCCCTCCTCCACGAGGACCAGGAGAAGGCAGTCGCAATGGCCACCGACGCGCTCGGCGGGTTCCGTCGCCAGTATGGCGACGCGTGGGCGACCGGGATGAAAGCCAAACTCGGCCTGGCCGGCAACCCTGATGATTCGGTGCTCCTGCCCCTGATCGATGAGCTACTCGCACTGCTTCAGGCTGATCGGGTCGATTACACCTCCTTCTTCAGGAGCCTCGGCGCTGCCGCCCGGGGCGACGCCGATCTGACGCGGACCCACTTTGCCGATACTGAAGGGGTCGACGCCTGGCTCCACCGCTGGCGTGCCCTTGGGCCAGACGCCGTCGCAATGGGCCGGTTCAACCCCGTCTACATCCCGCGCAATCATCTGGTGGAGGAAGCCCTGGCAGCTGCGACGGGTGGGGATCTGGTGCCGTTTGAACGACTGCTGGAAGCCGTAACCTCGCCCTACGACGAGCGGCCCGGGCTGGAACGTTATGCTGCTGCCGCACCCGACGATTTCGGCGCGTACCGGACTTTCTGCGGGACCTAAATTCGTTCGCCTTCGCCTGCCTGACGCCGAAGAATGTCAGCGGCATGTCGACCGGCGCAATGCGCCACGGCGCAGGCCTGAGGCAAATGGGCAGGCGCACGCTCAGCAGGGCGCCGACGGGGGAAACAAAACCGCCGCAGGCCGATGGAAGCGAACTAAGCGGTCAGACCGAGCAGGCTCATGCGGCGGGAGTGGTTGCGGGTGAGCTGGGAAAACAACAGCAGCGTCTCCTTCTCCTGGTCTTCCTCGGCTCCTGCGAACAGCAGCGCGCCGAGGAATGCTCGCTCAATTCCGATGCGCTGCGCCTGGGTGAGAGCCTCCCCGACCAGTCGCCTGCCCCACAGCGCCAGGCGGGAAGCCAACCGCGGGTCGTCGGCAAGTGCCTCCTGCAGCCGTTCCTGCAGCAGCGGCCCCTGCTCATCGGCAGCCTGGATCCGTCCGATCAGCTCTCGGGTCGATGCATCCAGCCGTCCGGCGAGCGCCGTATAGAAGTCGGCGGAGATCGCGTCGATCACGTACGCCTTCATCAGCGACTCGTACCAGTCGGCTGGCCGGGTTCGCTCGTGAAAAGAATCGATTGACGGTTGGAAGGGGGACATCGCGGTCTCGACGTCCACCCCCAACACAGCCAGGTGGTTGCTGACCATTTCGAAGTGCTCAAACTCTTTGACAGCCAACCGGCCAAGGGTGGCCCGGTCATGGAGGGTGGGAGAGAAACGCGCGTCTGAGGACAGCCGCTCAAATCCTGAGAGTTCGCCGTAAGCCATCACCCCGAACAGGTCAACGATGAACCGTGCGTAGCGGGGGTCCGCAGGGAGCCGGGGCTGCGTTCCGGCGGTGTGCTCGTCGGAGGCCTGCTGGGGAGGGGAGGACGGCAGTGAACTCATGGGGTTAAGGGTACCGGTGCCCGAACGCCTGAAACCCGGTGACGCGCGCTGCGCGCGATCCGGTGGGCGGTCGGTCGGTGTATTACGGTTGAGATTGTGCCGTACTCGCATCTTGATTTGTCGAATCGGAATTCCCAGCTGCAGCTGACCCGTTCCCTGCAGCTCCTCCGGGAGGAGTTGGGCCTCGAGTCCGACTTCCCGCCCGAGGTGCTCGCCGAAGCTGAGCACGCGGTCAGGAACCATTCCCGCCCGGATACCGATCTGACGACCTGGGCTTCATCACTATTGATCCACCCGGATCCATTGACCTGGATCAGGCAGTCCATCTGGAACGCCGCGGGTCCGGGTACCGGGTCTGGTATGCGATCGCCGACGTGCCGGCATTCGTGGCGCCGGGTGGTGCGATTGATCTGGAGGCCCGACGCCGTGGCCAGACGGTCTACGCCCCGGACGGCAGGATCTCGCTCCACCCCGAGATCATTTCCGAGGACGCTGCCAGTCTTCTGCCTGGGCTGGTTCGCCCGGCCTACGTGTGGCAGTTCGAGTTAAACGAGGCGGGCGAGGTCGAGGAGACCGACCTGCGACGCGCCCTCATCCGCAGCCGGGCCCAGCTCACCTACGAACAGGTGCAGCGCGACATCGACTCAGGCGGCGCCCCCGAGAATCTGCTCCTCCTCCGGGAAGTGGGGCTCCTACGGATCGAGCTGGAACGCCTCCGTGGAGGCGCCAGCCTCAACCTTCCCGAGCAGGAGATAGCCAACGACGGCGACAGGTACTTCATTCTGACGTCGCCACCGCTCCCGGCGGAGGACTGGAACGCACAAATTTCCCTGATGACGGGGATGGCCGCCGCTCAGTTGATGATCGACGGAAAAATCGGTGTGCTGCGCACCATGCCCCCGCCGGACCGGGAGTCCGTGGCCCGCTTCCGCCAGCAGGCGCGGGTGCTCGGCACACCCTGGCCGGAGGGTATGGCGTACGGGGAATTCCTGCGCAGCCTTGACACCACCGATCCCCGCCAGCTCTCACTGATGCATGCGGCGGCGTCCCTGTTCAGGGGCGCCGGTTATACAGCGTTCGACGGCGAACTCCCCGCCGCCATGAGCCAGGCTGCCATTGCCGCTCCCTATGCTCACACCACAGCGCCGCTGCGGCGGCTGGTTGACCGTTTCGTTCTGGTGATCTGCGCCGCCCTGTGCGGCGACACCGAGGTCCCGGCGTGGGCGCGCGACGCACTTCCGGAACTCAACTCGCTAATGAACTCGTCCAACCAACTCTCCTCCCGGCTCGAACGCGGCGCACTGGACGCCGTCGAGGCAGCGTTGCTGAGTAATCTGGTTGGGCAGGAATTCGACGCGGTCGTCATCTCCGGGGCCAAACCGCCTAACGGAAACTCGCAGAACGGCTATCTGCCCGTCGGAACCATCCAGCTGGCCAACCCGGCCTTCGAGGCGAGGTGTGAGGGGGACCTGGTTGCCGGCGAGGCTGTCCGGGTGCGCCTGGTACGTGCTGACATCGATGCCCGTGTTACCCGCTTCGAACTGATCAATGGCCCGGCCGGTCCCGGCGTGTCGGGCACGCCGGCCGGGGCAGGGTAGAGTTTACTGCGTAGTAATGGATGCCCGGTCGTACTCATCATTCCCTGATAAGTTACCCCTGACCCGCAAGTACCTACGCGATCTTGAGTTCTTCTTAGCCGACAGGATTCGTCCGAATCCCCGGCCTGCAGTCGTAAGCCCGCGATCGGCTTCCACTGGACGCCATGCGCCTGTTCCTCCGGGCTGACCACACGTCAGCCACCCGTCGAGATCCAGCGGCCGTACGGCCTAAATGAACGGTATTTAATTGAACACTGAAAACACCCAGGTGACAGACACCCATCATCTCCATGCCGACAACAGCGACGACGAGATCTTCGTCGAGGAGACACTGGTAACCACCGAGGAGCCCCATAAAGAGGCCGAAGAAACGTTCGCGGACTTCAACGTCCGTGCAGACATTGTGGAGTCCCTGGCTGATGCCGGGATTATCCACCCGTTCCCCATCCAGGCCATGACCCTGTCAATCGCCCTGGGCGGACATGACATCATCGGCCAGGCCAAGACCGGCACCGGTAAGACACTCGGCTTCGGTATTCCCGCCCTGCAGCGCGTCGTCGCCCCCAAGGACGACGGCTACGACCGACTGCCTGTGCCGGGCGCCCCCCAGGCGCTCATCGTGGTTCCTACCCGCGAACTCGCCGTCCAGGTTGCTGGTGACCTCACCACCGCCGCCAAGAAGCGTCACGCCCGGATCGTCACCATTTACGGTGGCCGCGCCTATGAGCCACAGATCGAAGCGCTCAAGAAGGGCACCGAGATCGTGGTCGGCACCCCCGGCCGTCTGATCGACCTGTACCGCCAGAAGCTGCTCTCCCTCGCCAATGTGAAACTGGTGGTGTTGGACGAGGCCGACGAAATGCTTGACCTCGGGTTCCTGCCCGACGTCGAAACGTTGATCGCCGGCACCCCGGCTGTACGGCAGACCATGCTGTTCTCAGCGACCATGCCCGGCCCGGTGGTAGCTATGGCACGCCGGTACATGACCCAGCCGACCCACATCCGCGCGGCTGATCCCGAGGACGAGGGAATCACCAAGAAGGATATCCGTCAGGTCATCTACCGGGCACATAACCTCGACAAGGCCGAGGTGGTGGCCCGGATCCTGCAGTCCCGGGGCCGTGGGCGCACCATCATTTTCACCAAGACCAAACGCACCGCCGCCAAGCTGTCCGAGGAACTGATTGACCGCGGCTTCGCGGCCGGGGCGATCCACGGAGACCTGGGCCAGGGCGCCCGGGAGCAGGCGCTTCGGGCCTTCCGCGGAGACAAGATTGACGTCCTCGTGGCCACCGAGGTGGCAGCCCGGGGCATCGACGTGGAAGACATCACCCACGTGATCAATTACCAGTGCCCCGAGGACGAGAAAGCCTATCTGCACCGGGTCGGCCGCACCGGCCGGGCCGGCAAGAAGGGCACAGCCGTCACCTTCGTGGACTGGGACGACATGCCACGCTGGGGCCTGATCAACAAGGCTCTCGGCCTTAACGCTGCCGAGCCCGTGGAGACTTATTCCTCATCCCCACACCTCTACGAGGAACTTGACATCCCCGAGGGCACCAAGGGACGGCTACCCCGGGACAAGCGGACCCTCGCAGGCATCAACGCCGAAACACTTGAGGATCTCGGCGAGACGGGCAAGAAGCATCGTGCAGCCCCCGAGTCACACGGCTCCGGCAGGGGACGCGGCTCGGAGCGCTCCGGCGGCGGTGACCGTTCACGCGGCGGCGACCGCTCACGGTCGTCCGATCAGCGCGACTCCCAGAAATCCGGCGAAAGCTCCGGCAACCGCCGCCGTCGTTCGGGCGGATCAGCCGAAGAATCTGCACCGTCACGCCAGACGGCAGCCAGCGCGCCAGCATCGGGTGCCGACAACGCACCGGCCACCGACCGTCCCCGCCGCAGCCGCTCCCGCACCCGGAGCCGCAACGGTGAGGTAGTGAACAAGCCTGCAGCCGGAGCCGAGGGCTAGGCACAACATGCCCGTCCCCGCGACGGCGCCGTTGTGGCGTCCGGACGGCAGCAACCTGGTGGTGCACGCCGACAACGCCGACTACCTCCCGACGCTGCCTGACAATTCCTTCACCATGATCTACGTTGACCCGCCCTTCAACACGGGGCGGGCCCAACGGCGTCAACAAACGTCGATGGTCCGCACCATTGATGGGACCGGGGACCGGGTCGGTTTCAAGGGGCACAGCTACTCGACGGTCAAGGGGATGCTGGCGAGCTACGACGACGCCTTCGAGGATTACTGGGAGTTCCTGGCCCCACGCCTCGCTGAAGCGTGGCGGCTCCTCACCGACGACGGCACCCTGTACGTGCATCTGGACTACCGGGAAGTGCACTACGTCAAGGTGATGCTTGACGCCCTTTTCGGCAGGGACAGCTTCCTGAACGAAATCATCTGGGCCTACGACTATGGCGCCCGCGCGAAGAGCCGATGGCCAGCCAAACACGACAACATTCTGGTCTACGTGAAGAACCCTTCGAACTACTATTTCGACAGCGCAGGGGTGGACCGCGAGCCCTATATGGCGCCCGGGCTGGTCACTCCCGAGAAGGCTGCCCTGGGCAAACTGCCCACCGATGTCTGGTGGCATACCATCGTCTCCCCCACCGGTCGGGAAAAGACCGGCTACCCCACCCAGAAACCCGAGGGGCTCCTTCGCCGGGCGGTCACGGCCAGCAGCCGCGAGGGTGACTGGGTACTCGACTTCTTCGCAGGATCCGGAACCATCGGCGCGGTGGCCGCGAAACTGGGCCGCCGGTTCGTCTGCGTTGACCAAAACCCCCAGGCGATCGACGTGATGAAGGCCAGGCTCGGCGCCTACTGCTGACCGGTTCCCGCTTCGCGCAGGCAGGTGTTCAGCGAACCACTGCCGACCCGGTGGCCAACGCCTCAATTTGCTCCAGCACGTCGGGGGCAGTGAGGTTCTCCCCCAGGCGGTTCGGTTTTCCTTCCCCGTGGTAGTCGCTGGATCCAGTGGCCAGCAAGCCATGCTCCGCAGCAATCCGTCGCAGGTCACGGCGTCCCGGCTCCGGGTTGTCGCGATGTTCGATCTCCAGGCCCTGCAATCCGGCATCGATCATCTGGCCCATCACATCGTCACCCACGATCCGGCCGCGGGCCGATGCCACCGGATGGGCGAAGACCGCAACGCCGCCCGCCGCGCGAATCAGTTCCACCGCCTGCGCGGGGTGCGGTGCGTAGTGGCCCACCCAGTAAGGGGACGCGGCAGTGAGGATATCGGTGAAGGCTTCGCTCCGGTTGGAAACGATACCCAGCGCCACCAGAGAATCGGCGATATGGGGGCGTCCGACAGTTGCCCCGTCCGCGATGTGCTCCTGCACATCGGACCAGGTAATGGGATAGTCGGCTCCGAGGCGCTCCACCATTCGCTCGGCCCGCGTCAATCGGGCGTCCCTGGACCGAAGGATTTCAGCCTTCAGTCCGGGGTGTAGCGGATCGTGCAGGTAGGAGAGCACATGAACGCTGATACCCGTGTCAGTCCGGCACGACACCTCCATGCCAGGGATCAGCACCACGCCATGGGTACGCGCCGCAGCTGCGGCTGCTGCCCAGCCCGCGGTCGAGTCGTGATCGGTCAGGGCAATCACATCAATTTCCGCGTCCAGCGCTGCCTTGATCAGCTCTGCAGGACTTTCGGTGCCGTCCGAGACGGTTGAATGGGTGTGTAGGTCGATTCTCACCCACCTAATCTACGCCCGCAGTGGTGTTCTCCCTGACAACTGTTTGGTTGCCTCCGGTACCGGTGAGATCATGGACTGGTGAGTACAGCAGAGAACAACACCCTGTCCCAGACCGCCGGCGCGCTCTCCACCACCGAAGAGCAGCCTCTTGTTGCCCGGAACGAGAATCGTTCCCAGCGCCCCGAATCGGAGGCGTTTAAGGCGTTCATGGCCCAGCAGTGGGAACCCAAGCCCACCGAGCTGCCCGCCGAGGCTGAGGTAGCCCCGCACGCCGCGAAACGCCGTCGTGCTATCTCAGACCGATTCCCTGGCGAACGGCTCGTCATCCCCGCCGGGCCGTTCAAGGTGCGCTCCAACGACACCGACTACCGCTTCCGGCCGCATTCCGGGTTTGCGCACCTCACCGGTCTTGGGCTCGATCACGAACCCGACGCAGTGCTCATCATGGAGCCCACCGAGGCTGGCCACGGCGACGACGGCGGCCAGCACCACTCCACCCTGTACTTCAGGGAGCTTGCTGGTCACGACAACCCCGAGTTCTATGCCAATGCCCGCTACGGCGAGTTCTGGATCGGCTCACGCCTGTCACACGCGCAGATCAGGACCCTGCTCTCCATCGAGACTGCAGACCTCGCCGAACTGGAAGTCGCAGTCACCAAGGACGCAGGCGTCCCCGAGGTGGGAGGCATGCGGATCCGGTTGCTGCGCGAAGTCGATCTCAACGCGGACGCCCTGGTCGACACCTCCCGGATCAACACCGGCGTCGACCTGGAAAAATCCGATGAGCTCGACGGCAAGCTCGCCGAAGCCCTCTCCGAGCTGCGCCTGATCAAGGACGCCTGGGAGGTGGACCAGATGAAGGTCGCCGTCGCGGCGACAGTCAACGGCTTCCACGAGGTGGTCAAGGAACTCCCCCGCGCCATCACCCACCATCGCGGTGAGCGTGTCGTCGAAGGAGCATTTTTCGCCCGCGCCCGTGAAGAAGGCAACGACCTGGGCTACGACACCATTGCCGCGTGTGGCAACAATGCCACGGTGCTCCACTGGATCCGTAACAACGGGCCGGTGCACGCAGGGGAACTCCTGCTCCTCGACGCGGGCGTCGAGGCTGACACCCTCTATACCGCAGACATCACCCGCACCCTTCCGGTCAACGGCAGGTATACCGGCATCCAGCGGAAGATCTACCAGGCAGTCCTCGACGCCGCCGACGCCGGATTCGCGGCGGCCCAACCCGGCCGCAAGTTCCGCGATGTCCACCAGGCGGCAATCACCGTTCTCGCGGAACGGCTCGACGCCTGGGGCCTCCTCCCCGTGTCCCTCGAGGAAGCCCTGTCGCAGGACGGCCAGCACCACCGCCGGTGGATGCCGCATGGTACGAGCCACCACCTGGGCATGGACGTTCACGACTGCGCCCAGGCCAAGCGCGAGCTCTACCTGGACGGCATCCTGACCGAAGGTATGGTCTTCACCATCGAGCCAGGCCTGTACTTCAAGGACGAGGACCTGGCGGTCCCCGAGGAGTTCCGCGGGATCGGTGTGCGGATCGAGGACGACATCCTGATGACCGCCGATGGCCCCGTGAATCTGAGCGCGGCGCTGCCCCGCGAGGCCAACGACGTCGAAGCGTGGATGGCGGGGATCTACAGCCCTACCGGCGAGTAGCCCAGGCCCCGAGCGTGCCTAGCCCCAACGAAGGTGGCTAGGCACGCTCGTCGGCGGGCTGACCCGATTCCTCGGGACCCTTCGCCGGGCTTTCTGTCGCGGCCGCACTGTTCTCCTGAGGGTTAACCCGGACACCGTACTGCGGCCGCCCGTCGGGGAGGTCAGCGAACTGGCCACGCCGGGGACCGGAGGGGCCTGCACCCTGTGACCCATCCGCTGCGGTGTGTGCACCCTGGTCCGGCGCGTTTCCCTGGCTGGCGGTCCCGGACTCGGGGGTGCCGGGCTGCTGTGGATTCTGGATGGGCTGGGCGAGCGGGTCTTTCCAGGCCTGCGGCTGCCCGGGCTGGCCCGGCGCCTGTGGGCCGCTACCGGGAGGCGCTGCCGGTGGTTGCCACCCCTGCGCGGACCCGCCGGGGTGCTGGGCCTGACCGTTCATTGGCAACTGTTGCAGCATCCGTCGAGCTTCACCGGCCGATTCCGGTTCGACGATGACATCGTAGCTGGTGGCGATGACCTGACTCGTGGAGGTGAAGTCCCGCTTGCCACGCTGGAAGGCGTAGGTGATGACGCCAAACAGCATCCAGAACACGGCGCCAAGCGCCATCGCGGTGAAGATCGGCAGGTACGCACCGCCGTCGCCGAACAGCGTCAGGATCAGGCCCACGAAAAATCCGAACCATGCACCCGTTGCAGCGCTGGCCAATGCCACCCGCGGGTAGCTGAGCCGGCCCGTCACTCGTTCAACAGTCTTCAGATCGCTGCCAATGATCGAGACTTTCTGCACGGGGAACTTGCTGTCGGCTAGGTAATCCACTGCCTTCTGCGCGTCCAGGTAGGCACTGTACCGTCCGACCGTTTCGCCTTTGGGCAGGATGCGGCCTTCATCCCGTGACGCCGTTCGACCAAGCACATTTGACATGGTTCCATTCTCACCCAGAACGGCTGACCTGTGGGCCCGTATCGCTCGCAGTGAACTAGCGCTACGTTGCCGCCGATCGAATAGGGCGGAAGCGGCCGTTCCAAAGTAGCCTAGGCAGGTGAGCACTAATCCCACCCGCGTCTTCGTGGCGCGCCTGCTTGGCCTCGACGTGTTTGACCCACTGGGTGACCGTCTGGGCCGACTTCGTGATGCGGTGGTTCTTGACCTCGGCCCGAACACCGCGCCCCAGGCCGTTGGCCTGGTGGTGGAGGTACCCGGCAAACGGCGGGTCTTTGTCCCGATGACCCGGGTCACGTCGATTGATTCGACCCAGATCATCTGCACCGGACTGGTCAACCTCCGCCGCTTCGAACAGCGCGGCGCCGAAATGCTGGTGGTGGGTGAGCTTTTTGACCGCCGGGTGACCCTGCGCGACGGGAGCGGCGAGGCAGTAATCGAGGATATCGCCATCGAGGTGGACCGCGCCGGCGACTGGCACGTATCACAGGTATTCATCAGGCGCGGCTCGTCGTCGTCGGCGCTGCGTGGACTCCGCCGGGGCGAACGCCTCATTGTCGACTGGCTGGACGCCTACCACGGGGACGCTGCCGAACCGCAGGGCGCTTCCCAGTTCGTTGCGCAACACGAGGACCTCAAGCCGGCCGACTTCGCGGACGCGCTGCACGAAATGAGCGACAAACGACGCACCGAGATTGCGGGCGCCCTGCAGGATGACCGGCTCGCTGACATCCTGCAGGAACTCCCGGACGATGACCAGGTGCAAATCATCTCTTCGCTCCACCGTGAACGTGCCGCCGATGTGCTGGAGGAAATGGACCCCGACGACGCCGCGGACCTCCTCAACGAACTGCCCGAAGCGCAGAAGGAGGACCTCCTCGCGTTGATGGAGCCCGAAGACGCAGAGGATGTGCGACGCCTGCTCCAATACGAGGAGGACACTGCCGGCTCCATGATGACCACCGTGCCGGTCATCCTCCCACCCGAGGCGACAGTGGCCGAAGCCCTCGCGCACGTCCGGCGTGAGGAACTGACTCCAGCGTTGGCCTCATCGATTTTCGTGTGCCGCCCACCGCTTGAGACACCCACCGGACGGTATCTCGGCGTCGTCCACATCCAGCAGCTGCTGCGATTCCCTCCGCCGGAGCAGCTGGGGAACATCGTTGACACTGATCTGGAGCCCGTCGGGGACCAGGCCAACATCAGCGAGGTGGCCCGCATCCTTGCGACCTACAATCTGAACTCCATTCCCGTCGTCAACGCTGAAGGTCGGTTGGTCGGAGCGGTGACAGTTGACGACGTCCTCGACCACCTGCTGCCCGATGATTGGCGCGCTGCCAACGACTACCCGGGATTGACGAAGGGAGCAACCAATGGCTGAGCGGATCAGAACCACTGCGACAGGGCTCGACACCCCGCGCGAGAGCCGTAAACGCTGGCTGCCCCGGCTGCGGCCGAACCCGGACCGGTTCGGCAGCGCCACCGAAAACTTCGCCCGGTTCATGGGGACACCCCAGTTCCTGTTCTACATGACAGTCTTTGTTGCCCTCTGGCTGGCCTGGAACTCCTGGGCCCCAGGCGGACTGCGTTTCGACAGCGCCGCCATCGGTTTCACCCTGCTGACCCTGATGCTCTCCCTCCAGGCATCCTATGCAGCACCCCTGCTGCTTCTGGCACAGAACCGGCAGGACGACCGCGACCGGGTGTCGCTGCGGCAGGATCGGCAGCGTGCTGAACGGAACCTTTCCGACACCGAATATCTGACCCGGGAAATCGCTGAACTACGGATCGCGATCCGCGAGGTCGCGACGCGCGATTATGTCCGGTCCGAACTGCGCTCAGTCCTTGAGGAAATCCTTGAGACCGCCGAAGACAAAGACACGGCCCTCCATAAAAAGTCGCGCCGGAAGGGCGGCGACCAGACGGCGTCGCTGCCAAAGCTGCAGCCCAACCGGTCTGACCGGTTGTGACATTGCGGGAGCAGGTGGATGCAGCCCTCGCCACCGTGATTGACCCTGAACTTCGCAAACCAATCACCGAGCTGGGTATGGTTGCGGGCACCGATATCGTCGGCGGCGCCGTCACCGTTGAGGTGCTGCTCACCATTGCCGGCTGCCCGCTGCGCGGGACCATCACCCGCGACGTCGAAACCGCGGTAGGGGGCCTCCACGGAGTCACCTCGGTGGACGTACGGCTCTCGGTGATGACCCAACAGCAACGCGACCGGCTCAAGGAACAGCTCAGGGGCCCCGGTGGCCGGAAGGGCATCCCGTTCAACGACGAGGGCTCACTGACCCGGGTGTACGCGGTGGCGAGCGGCAAGGGCGGGGTCGGCAAATCGAGCGTCACAGTGAATCTTGCGGTGGCAATGGCCGCCCAAGGCCTGAGAGTGGGGATTGTCGACGCTGACGTCTACGGCTTCTCGGTACCTTCCCTGCTGGGGATCACCCAGCCGCCAACCCGGGTCGATGAGATGATCCTCCCGCCGGTCGCCTACGACGTCAAAGTCATTTCAATTGGCATGTTCATCGCCGGCAATCAGCCGGTCGCCTGGCGCGGGCCGATGCTCCACCGGGCACTTGAGCAGTTTCTCAGCGACGTGCACTTCGGCGATCTGGACGTATTGTTCCTCGATCTTCCTCCTGGCACCGGGGACATCGCCATCTCTGTGGCCCAACTGCTGCCCTCGTCGGAGCTGTTGGTGGTCACCACGCCGCAGACGGCGGCCGCGGACGTTGCTGAACGCGCCGGGACCCTGGCCAACCAGACGGGCCAGAAGGTTTCAGGGGTGATCGAGAACATGTCCTGGCTTGAGCTTCCCGGTGGGGAACGGATGGAACTGTTCGGCAAGGGTGGCGGGCTCGCCCTGACCGGCCGCCTCACTGAGGCCCTGGGCTACCCGGTCCCGCTCCTCGGCAGTGTCCCACTCGAGATTGCCCTTCGCGAGGGTGGGGACAGTGGGGAACCTATCGTCCATGGGACCAGCGAATCCGCCGCAGCGCAGGAACTTCGCCAGATAGCGGACACCCTCGCCCGCCGTCCGCGTGACCTCGGCGGCCGTCGGCTGAAGGTCACTCCCACCTAGCCAGGCAGGCTTCGCCTGACCGGTTCCGTCCGGGCGCAACAGCCTGGTGCTAGGTGGCTTCCACATCGAACGGCGCCAGCTGGCCGGCGCTGAGCCGCGGTGACGTCGCGACTGACGGCAGCGGCCGTGACCGGGCTGGCGGCGTGACGGAAGCCGGGGCCGCCGGGTTCGGTGCTCCCCCGCTAACAGGCTTGAAAGCGTCCTGGACGTCGTCGATCAGGGCTTCCTTGATGATCCGACGCGGATCGTACTGGCGGGGGTCGAGCTTGCGCCAGTCGACGTCGTCGAGCTCCGGGCCGACTTCCTCGCGGAGCTGCTCCCGCGCGCCCGATGCCATCCGGCGGAGATCCTTCACCAGCCTGCCCAGCTGGGCGGCATACTCCGGCAGCCGTTCAGGTCCGAGAACCATGACGGCGATGACAGCCAGCAGCAAAAACTCGAGCCCGTTGATTCCAAACACTGAAGAAGACTACCTTTCGGCGGCGGCAGGAGCTATTTGGCTCACTGTCCCGAGGCTGGCTGTGCCAGCTTGTTGAGCCCTCGAAGAATCCTGCTCAGGGGGTCATGCGGAGTCGGCTCGGTGGGCGCCAGCCGGGAGTGCTCGGCCAGTACCAGTTGGCTAACAGCCTGCGGCATTTCTGCTGCGGGAAGACTCGAGACAACGGTGTAGGTTACCGACTGGGAATCGAGCACCACCTGCCAGGAGTGCCCCGGGTGGACCCAGATTTGGCGTT
This sequence comes from Arthrobacter sp. Bz4, assembly GCF_003075455.1. Taxonomy (GTDB): domain Bacteria; phylum Actinomycetota; class Actinomycetes; order Actinomycetales; family Micrococcaceae; genus Arthrobacter_D. The sequence goes on along the minus strand of NZ_QDAE01000011.1, from coordinate 47,582 downwards.
GCATCCCGCCGATGCGTTCGAATCCGTCGTCGACGACGGAGTTCCCCGTCAGTGCGTTGATGGGCGGTGACGCGACAGGTGCCCGGCCGTCGCCGAGTTTGCGCTGTTCGTAGATCGTGACTGAGTCAGTTCCGTCATTGAGCACCATCATGAGTGCCGGACGGTTCGCCACAGTGATGGCTTCCGCACCCGCCACGCTGAACCCCATCATTTCGAGGTCGGGGCAGTACCAGCCACCGCCCCTGAGCTCTTCGAGCTGGCTGGCATCCAGCAGGGTTGGGGTGTCGGAGGCAACCGACTGCCAGCCAGCCATCAGCGCCCCGCTTCGACCGCTGCCGGCGAGGACCTCATGCTCCGATTCGATGCCAAGGGCATAGGCACCGGTAAGCGTTGCGAGCGCGACCACGGCCAGCCCTCCGCTCACCGCCATCGGTGTGCGGTGGCGTGAGGCAAAGCCTGCCATCCGCCGGCTGGGTCCGTGCTTTTCCTGCCCGACGACGTCGGGCGCCACTCCGGGACGCGTCTCTGGGTGGCGCTGGGCGGTCGCCATGATGCGATCGAACAGATCGGCGTCGGGCCGTGGGATCTCTGAGCTTTGCAGCCGGTTTCGGACACCCCGATGCTCCCGCACGGTGTCCCGGCAGGAGGCGCAGCGGGCGAGGTGGCTTTCCACCGCCCTGCGGCGGTCCAAGGGCAACTCCCCGTCTACGAAATCAGCTAGATGCCGCTTCGGATGTCGCATGGCCGCTAACGGGCGCCCGCAATCCGGGGCAGCTTCATTCGGGGGCTTTTGGCAGCGGTCAGGGCCGGGTCGCGGTGAGCAAGCTTTTCGCGCAGCATGGTGCGCCCCCGGTGGATCCGTGAGCGCACTGTTCCCAGCTTCACCCCGAGGGCTTCAGCCACCTCGTTGTAGGCGAGCCCTTCCAGATCGCACAGGACCACAGCCGCCCGGAAATCGGGTGGGAGTTCTTCGAGGGCAGCCTGCACATCAATGTCGAGGTTGTTGAATTCAAACTGCGTTCCGGCCCGGGATGGGCGCTGGGCAGGCGGCTTTCGGCCTCCTCCGTCAGGCCATCGAACCTGATCCGGCTTTTCCGGCGAGCCTGATCCAGGAACAGATTGGTGGTGATTCGGTGCAGCCACCCATCGAGGGTGCCGGGCGTGAAGTTGGCCAGGGACCGGAAGACCCTGACAAACACTTCCTGGGTGAGATCCTCGGCGTCGAACTTGTTGCCGGTCAGGCGGTAGGCCAGCCGGTACACCTTCGGCGAATGGACAACCACCACTTCTTCCCAGGAGGGCGCCACCCAGGCGGCGTCCGTGCCTGCTGCTTCATCGGTGACGGTGGCAGCGGCCACCGTTGTTTGCGAAGTGGACATCAACCTCTCCTCCCAGTGTGAAACAGCATTTTGCCGTCTCCCAAGGTATTCGCGGCCAATGGTTCACCGGATGCCTGGAGCTTGAAATATTGCCCTATCAAGCTGGGAGATCGCTGGAAAACTGGTGTGCCCTGGCCTGCGAAAGCCCTGCGACGGCGCTCGGATTCCGTTGATCACCCAAATGGGCGAGGAGCCCCCCAACCAGTAGGCTGGGTACCAAAGCGAGAACGTCCCCTGAACGAGAAAACTGAACGGTAAATACATGAGCGCGGACAAACAAAGTAGCTGGTCATACGCCGAGGGGCTGCCCGACGAGGATGAAGTCCTGCTGCGTGCCCGGGACCGGTCCTACGAGCTTGGGGTCACGCCGGTCAGCACCGGTGTCGCGGCCGCGTTGACAGTCCTTGCTGCGACGTCAAAGGCACAGACAGTTGTGGAGATTGGTGCCGGGGCCGGTGTGTCCGGGGTATGTATCCTGCGCGGCCTGGGACCGCAGTCCGTCCTGACCACCATCGACTCCGACGTCGACCACCTCCGCGCGGCGAGAGAGGCCTACGCCGAGGCTGGCGTGCCGGGGAACCGGACACGCACCATCTCCGGCCGGGCTGCTGACGTGCTGCCCCGCCTCACTGACGCCGCCTACGATCTGGTCTTTATCGACGCAGACAAGGCCGGTCTGCCGCTCTACGCAAATCAGGCCATCCGCCTGCTGAAGCCGGGCGGCATGTTGATGCTCAACGACGCACTGGATCAGGATCGGGTGGCAGATCCGGCCATCCGAGAGGATTCGACCAACATTCTTCGCCAGGTGGGACGCACTATTCGCGACCACGAGCAACTGGTGTCGGCCATGCTTCCCACCGGCCATGGCCTGCTGCTCGCCGTGAAGATGCCAGCCATCCGTAAGTAGTCACTGCTGGGGTCGGTACCCTTGGGGCCGACCCCAGCAGCGCTGCCACTTTGGGCGACTACTCGGTGACCGTCAAAAGGCAGTCCTTGAGGTTGCCGGCTTCCTCCGCATTGAGTTCGACCACTAGCCGCCCGCCACCATCAATCGGTACCCGCATGATTAGGCTGCGGCCCTCTTTGGTGACTTCCATCGGCCCATCGCCGGTCCGCGGTTTCATGGCAGCCATAAAGGTATCCCTTCAAATGTGCGCGCCCGGGATCCCCGGCCGCCCGTCAACGAAAATTAACGTCAGTGACACGGCGGCATGCTGGCCCCCGCGCATTGATCCTCCACCATTATCCCGCACAGAGCCGGACTCGGCGAATCGCGGTGCGTTGTGGGTCACATCGAGCCCCGCACCCAGCAGTGCAGCAGATGGTCATTGACGTACCCGGTTGCCTGCATCATGGCGTACCCGGTAGTGGGACCAACAAACCTGAATCCGTGCGACCGCAGGGCCTTTGCCAGTGCCACCGATTCAGGGACAACCGCAGGCACGTCGGTCAGTGCAACCGGGGCGGGACGAGGTGCTGGCCGGTGCGCTTCAAGGATATTGGCGAGGCTTTCACCCGGTGGAAGAGCCAGCAGCGCCCGGGCATTCGCAATGGTTGCGAGGATCTTCGCCCGGTTACGGACAATTCCGGCATCCTGAAGCAACCGCTCGACGTCGTCGTCGTCGAATTCTGCCACCACGGCCGGTTCGAACTCCCTGAAGGCCGCCCGGAAGGACTCCCGCTTCCGCAGAATGGTAATCCAGCTCAGACCGGATTGGAAGGCTTCGAGGCTGAGCCGTTCAAACAGGGCTGCCTCCCCGGAGACGGAGCGACCCCATTCCTCGTCGTGGTAGGTCCGGTAATCGGCAGTAGCGTTGGCCCAGTCGCAGCGCACCCGCCCGTCCTCCCCGAGTGCCGCGCCGCTCATCGGCTGTCCTGGCGGGACCGTCGGAGGTCGGCAATGATCTCGTCCCGCTCGGCGAGCGCTGACGCCAGCTTCTCGAGGACCTCGTCGACCTGGTCCATCCGGTACCCACGCAAGGCGGGGGCGAAGCGGATTCTATCGATGTCGGAAGGGTGGGGGTCGTCGGGCAGCAGCACTGCGGGCAGGGACGGAGCGGGTTCGACCAGCCCCGCAGGATGCCCGGGGACCGTCAGATCCCCTCCCGGACGCTGCCGTCCGACGACGGCGAAAGCCACAGCACCCACCACAGCGATAGCAATAAACACCAGGAAAATACTCACCGTGTCAATGCTGCCAGAGTTAACGGTGCCATTGTTATTGGTGCCAGCGAATGGTCACGGTGACTTGTGTGATGCGGTGTCTGCCTGCACCAGCCGGACGGCTTCGGCTGGGTCGTCCACCAGATGCACCAGGTCCAGGTCCCTGGCGGAGATCATCCCGTTCGCCAGCAGGCTGCCCCTCACCCAATCCCAGAGCGGCGCCCAGAACTCAGTGCCCATCAGGACAATGGGGAAGGAGGTGACCTTCCTGGTCTGGACCAGGGTCATGGCTTCGAATAGTTCATCCAGGGTGCCGAATCCGCCCGGCAGGACGATGAACCCTTGCGCATATTTCACGAACATGGTTTTTCGGACGAAGAAGTACCTGAAGTTCACTCCAAGGTCCACCCACTCATTCATCCCATGTTCGAACGGCAGCTCGATGCCGAGACCAACAGAGAGTCCGCCGGCCTCGCAGGCTCCCTTGTTGGCCGCTTCCATGGCTCCCGGACCTCCACCTGTGATGACCGCATAGTTTGCTTCCACCAGGCGCCGGCCCACCTCCTCACCCATCGCGTAGAACGGCGAATCCCGTGGGGTGCGCGCCGAGCCGAACACACTGATAGCCGGCCCAAGCTCGGCGAGTGTCCCGAAACCTTCGACGAACTCGCTCTGGATACGCAGCACCCGCCACGGGTCCGTCTTGGTGAAGTGGTTCCCTCCCCCTGAGTCCAGCAGGTAGCTGTCAGATTGAGGTGCCTGGATCTGCCCACGGCGGAGCTCCACCTGGCCTCGCCGACGTGACGGGGTGGCGCGGGCGGCATTGGATTCTGGACTGGACAGGAATTCGTTGGAAGCCATCTTTTGAGCCTATCCGCCCTCCGCAACCCCTTTGGGTCTTGGTTGCTCTTGAGTCACGATTTACCAAATCGCAACAATCATGTGTTGCCAGCGGGCATTCGTTCGCTACATTCATCTCTATGACCAGTGATTTCGAAGCGAACTCGACCGCTGCACCATCATCTGAGACGCCGCTCGTGCTGCTGAAGAACGTCAACAAGCACTACGGCGAACTCCATGTGCTGCAGAACATCAACCTCGAGGTGGCCCGCGGTGAGGTGGTGGTGGTGATCGGACCGTCCGGTTCCGGTAAATCGACCCTCTGCCGTGCCATCAACCGGCTGGAAACCATCGACGACGGAGAGATCCGGATCGACGGCGTTAAACTGCCTGCCGAGGGCAAGGCGCTTGCAAAACTCCGCGCCGACGTCGGGATGGTGTTCCAGTCCTTCAACCTGTTTGCCCACAAATCCATCCTCGAAAATGTGACGTTGGGGCCGATCAAGGTCAAAGGCATGAAAAGTGCCGAGGCCAAAGAGCTGGCCATGTCCCTGCTGAAGAGGGTAGGGGTTGATAACCAGGCCCAGAAACTGCCAGCGCAGCTTTCCGGCGGTCAGCAGCAACGTGTGGCGATTGCCCGTGCGCTTGCCATGCAGCCGAAGGTGATGCTGTTTGACGAACCCACCTCCGCGCTTGACCCCGAAATGATCAACGAGGTCCTCGACGCGATGGTCACCCTGGCCAAGGAGGGTATGACCATGATCGTGGTGACCCACGAAATGGGCTTCGCCCGCAAGGCAGCGGACCGGGTGATCTTCATGGACGGCGGCCAGATCGTCGAGGAGGCCACCCCCGAAGAGTTCTTCACCAACCCCCAGAGCAACCGAGCCAAAGACTTCCTCGGCAAGATCCTGGCGCATTAGCCCAACAATTTTCATCAAGTCAGACGAAACGCAAGGAGAAATCATGCGCAAGACCCGTTACGCAGCAGCCGCCATGGCAGCTGTAGCAGCACTCACCCTTTCCGCCTGTGGCGGCGGGGACGAGGGTGGCGACGACACCGCGACAGATGCAGGCTCCGACAGCATCCGCATCGGCATCAAGTTCGACCAGCCGGGCCTGGGCTTCGATGAAGGCGGCGAGTACTCCGGCTTCGACGTCGACGTTGCCAAATATGTGGCCACCGAGCTCGGTTACTCCGAGGACCAGATCGAATGGGTCGAGGCTCCTTCGGCCAACCGCGAGAATCTGCTCTCCACCGAAGAGGTGGACATGATTTTCGCTACCTATTCCATCACTGACGAGCGCAAGGAAACCGTCGACTTCGCCGGACCGTACTTCGTTGCCGGCCAGGACCTCCTGGTCCGCGCAGACGACGAGGAAATCACCGGGCCAGAGTCGCTGACCGGCAAGAACCTTTGCTCGGTTGCCGGTTCCACCTCGGCTGCTCGTATCAACGAAGAGTTCGGCGCCGATGCCAACCTGGTTGAGCAGCCCGGCTACGCCGAGTGTGTCTCGCTGATGGGCGGCGGCCAGATCGACGCCGTCACCACCGATGACATCATCCTGGCCGGCCTCGCCGCGCAGGAAGCCAATGCCGGCCAGTTCAAGGTGGTGGGCAACCCGTTCTCCGAGGAGAACTATGGAGTTGGCCTCACCAAGGGCAGCGACCTGTGTGAAGATGTCAACGCCGCCATCGTCAAGATGATCGACGAGGGTGCCTGGGAAGAAGCCATCACGAACAACACCGAGGGCGCTGACTACACCTTCAACGACGAGCTGAACCCACCAGAGCCTGACGCCTGCGCCTAAGCTCGAGCCGTTTTTTTGCCTTGGTGGGGTAGCTTCGCGGCTGCCTCACCAAGGCTTTTCAACTTTACGGTTTTCAACACCACGGAAGAGGTGAACCATGGATAACTTCCTATCGCTCTTTGAGACGTACGACGTCGCTGGAGCGTTCTGGGTCAATATCCAGCTGACGTTTTGGGCCGCTATCTGGTCATTTATCCTGGGAACTATCCTTGCGCTCATGCGCATCTCGCCGATCGCCAGCCTGCAGTGGTTCGGCGCGGCGTATGTGAATATCTTCCGGAACACACCGCTCACGGTGATCATTGCCTTCGGTGTCCTCGGGCTGTGGGGACAACTGAATGTGGTCCTGGCCGAGGATTTCCAGGTGAATTTCCTCCGCCTGGCCATCCTGGGCTTGAGCATCTACCACGCGGCCTTCGTTTGTGAAGCGATCCGCAGCGGTGTCAACACCGTTCCCCTCGGCCAGGCAGAGGCCGCCCGCGCTATTGGGCTAAGCTTCCTGCCGGCCGCCCGCCTGATCATTCTGCCGCAGGCGCTCCGCGGTGCAGTTGCACCGCTGGGTAACGTCCTCATTGCCCTGACCAAGAACTCGACTGTCGCGTTCGCTGGATCGGTGATCGAGTCCTCAAACCTGATGAAGGAAATGATCGAGTTCAGGGGTGACCTCGTGATTCCCATCTTCTTTATCTTCGCCATGGGCTTCGTGATCATCGTTGTCCCCATCGGCCTTCTTACTACCTGGTTGTCAAGGAAACTGGCGGTGGCACGATGAGCGCTCAACAAGTCCTGTTCGATGCACCGGGACCGAAGGGCAAGCGCCGCATCCTTCTTGGCAATATCGCTGGCGTGCTGCTGGTGCTGGGCCTCTTAGGCTACGTAGTAGTAGCTCTGGCCGCCCAGGGCCAGTTCGAAGCCGCCAAGTGGACGCCCTTCCTCGAGTGGCGGACCTGGGAGTTCTTCATTCTCCCGGGCCTGCTCAGCACCCTTAAGGCCGCGGCGGTCGCAGTGGTCACTTCGATCGCGTTTGGGCTGCTGTTCGGAATCGGCCGACTATCCCATATCGCACCGATCCGCTGGGTTGCTGGTCTCGTCGTCGAATTTCTCCGTGCGGTACCCGTCCTGCTGATGATGATCTTCCTGTGGCTTGCCCTGGCTCAGGTTGGTTTCATCGATGATCCGATCTTTGTGGCAGTTGTGACGGCACTGACCCTGTACAACGGGTCGGTGATCGCCGAACTGGTCCGATCCGGAGTACATGGTCTTCCCAAGGGCCAGCGCGAAGCGGCGATGGCCATCGGTATGACCCCGGGCAAGTCCCTGCGGAGCATCGAGATTCCCCAGGCGCTGGTCGCGATGCTGCCAGCCATGGTCAGCCAGTTCGTCGTCATCCTCAAGGACTCCGCACTGGGCTACATCATCGGCTACGCGGAACTCCTCCAGTTCTCCCGCCGCCTCGGCGTCGGTGAAGGCAACCTGCTGCAGTCCCTCCTGATTGCTGCCTTCATCTTCATCCTGATCAACTTCGCCCTCTCCTCGGCAGCCAACAAGCTCTCCACGCTGCTGAGCTTCAGGACAGGTCGCAAGGTCAAGCAGACTGAGGATCCGGAACTGGCTGCAGCGGCTCCCGTGCCCTAGCCAGCCCACCGACTGCAATCAGCGCACGGCAAGAGTGCGGCTACACCTCAAGGTGTAGCCGCACTTTCATGTCTAATGGCTGCCTGAGCCCGCCGTCTGGGTGGGCTAGCCCAGCCAGGTCTTCAGCGCCCTCAGGCACTCGCGGATCTCGTCGGCGCTGACGTGCTCGTTATCCGAGTGCGCCAGCAGCGGATCACCCGGCCCGAAGTTCACGGCCGGGATGCCCAACTCGCTGAAGCGGGCGACGTCGGTCCAGCCGTACTTCGGTTTGGGCTCGGCACCCACGGCCGCCACGAAGTCTGCTGCCGCAGGATGGTGCAGCCCGGGGCGGGCGCCGGCGGCAGCGTCGGTGCGTTCGACGTCGTAGCCCTCCAGCACCGCCCGGACGTAAGCCTCGGCGTCGTCGGGCGACTTATCCGGCGCAAACCGGTAGTTCACCTCAACCACTGTCCGGTCGGGGATGACGTTCCCAGCCGTGCCGCCCTTGATCATCACCGCGTTAAGGCTCTCCCGGTAGGCGAGGCCATCCACGTCAACGGTGAGTGGTTCGTGGTCGCGAAGCCGGGTCAGGATGTCGCCAGCCGCATGGATGGCGTTCTCCCCCATCCAGGCACGTGCCGAGTGCGCTGCCCGGCCGGTGGTGGTGACATTGAAGCGGGCGGTGCCGTTGCAGCCGCCCTCGACGGTACCGTCCGTGGGTTCCAGCAACACTGCGAAATCGGCGGTCAACCAGTCAGGGAACCTGGTCACCAGCCTGCCAAGCCCACTCAACGACGCATCGACTTCCTCGTGGTCGTAGAACACGTAGGTAATGTCGCGGGCGGGTTCGGTCAGCGCTGCGGCGAGCGCCAACTGGACCGCCACCCCGCCCTTCATATCGGTGGCACCCCTGCCGTAGAGCACTTCGCCGTCCCAGGTGCTGGGGACGGTTCCCCGGGAGCCGGGAACACCTGGAAGGGGCACGGTGTCCAGATGGCCGGCGAGGATGACCCGTTCGGCGCGGCCCAGTGAGGTCCGCGCGATGATTGAGTCGCCGTCGCGCACCAGCTCCAGATGGGGGCAGGCCTGCAAGGCGGTTTCGACGGCGTCGGCGAGGGTCCGCTCATTGCCGGAGACGCTCTCAATGTCGAGGAGAGAGGCGGTCAGAGCTGCAACATCGGCAGAAAGGTCAAGGGCTGCGGGGAGGTTAGCGGTCATTGATCCAGCCTATCGCTCGGTAGACTTGAGGCCATGACTGAACGAGCCACAGCCCCCACGCCAGCAACCGATCCAGGCCCCCGCTCAGCCCACGGACTGGGTCTGGCGACCTTCGCCGCCAACCGCACCGTCCTTGATGTGTGGTTTCCCCGCCCCGAACTCGGCGACACATCGCAGGAGGATCTCAGAAGCTCTCTCGACGCCCTGGCCGGGAACGATGACCTGCGCGGCACCAGCCAGGAAGTCATTGCGGCGCACGCCGACCTGGATTCGGCGCCGACCGACGCGGCGGACGCATATCTTCGCCTGCACCTTCTGTCCCACCGGCTTGCAGCGCCCAACACCGTCAACCTCGACGGCGTGTTTGGGCTGCTGGCCAACGTGGTGTGGACCAACTTCGGGCCCTGCCCCGTCGAAGACTTCGAAAGCACCCGCCTCCGGCTGCGGACCCGCGGCACGGTAGTGGTCTACGGCGTGGACAAGTTCCCCCGCATGGTCGACTACGTACTGCCCGCCGGGGTACGGATTGCCGACGCCGACCGGGTGCGGCTTGGCGCACACCTGGCCGTTGGTACCACCGTCATGCACGAGGGTTTCGTCAACTTCAATGCGGGCACCCTCGGCCAGTCGATGGTCGAAGGCCGCATTTCCGCCGGAGTGGTGGTGGGCAACGGTTCGGACATCGGTGGCGGCGCATCCATCATGGGCACACTCTCCGGGGGCGGCAAGGAACGGGTGGCGATCGGCGAGCGGTGCCTTCTCGGCGCTCAAGCCGGCATCGGGATTTCCCTCGGCGACGACTGCGTCGTCGAAGCCGGCCTGTACATTACTGCTGGCACCAAGGTCACCCTCCCGGACGGGCGAGTGGTCAAGGCCGCCGAGCTCTCCGGTGAGTCCTTCCTGCTGTTCCTCCGCAACTCGGCGACCGGCGTCGTCGAGGCACGTCCGCGCAGCGGCCACGGGATCGCCTTGAACTCAGTGCTTCACGCCAACTAGGGACCCGTGGCTTACTCGAAAGCCGAAGCGCGTCGCCGTCGTCGGGTGAAGACGACGCTGGTTCTGGTCGTGCTGCTGGCGGTGCTGTCCGGTGGCATCTATCTGGCCGTCAGCCAGGTGAACACGTCGGAAGTCCTGGTGCGGGAGCGCTGCACCGCCGTCGTCGGCGACGATACCTACGAACTTGGCCTCGAACAGGCCGAGAATGCCTCGCTGATCGCCGCTGTCGCCGTCACCCGTGGGCTGCCGGCGCGGGCCGCTTCCATTGCGCTCGCGACGGCGGTCCAGGAGTCGGGGCTCCGTAACCTGGACTACGGTGACCAGGCCGGACCGGATTCGCGCGGGCTCTTCCAGCAGCGGCCATCGCAGGGCTGGGGCACCGACGCCGAGGTACAGGATCCCCTCTACGCGGCCGGGGCGTTCTACGACGCGCTCGTGCTGGTGCCCGGCTACGAGGCCCTGCCCATCACCGAGGCGGCGCAGGCCGTGCAACGCAGCGCCCTGCCGGATGCCTACGCCGATCACGAGGCGGAGGGGCGCGCTTTTGCGTCGGCCCTGACCGGCAACTCCCCTGCCTCCCTGAACTGTGTCCTGCGGGGCACCGACCAGGTGGGCGATCCGGCCGCTGTGCAGGCCGCCGCCGAACAGGTTTTCGGCCCCCTCGAAACGTCACTGGACGACGACGGGGCGCTCAGTTTCGCTGCTTCCGGAACCCAGGGCTGGGCAACCGCGCAATGGGCGGTCGCAAACGCCAAGGCGCTGCACATCGAAGCGGTGTCCTATGGTGGTCTGCAATGGACCAGGTCAACTCACGGCTGGGAAGCCGCTGAAACAACGACTGGGCTGATTGTCGTCGAGCTGGCCTTGGCGGACGCCTGACCGGGGTCCTAGGCGAGCAGTTCCACGACCGGCCGAACGTAGCTAGTGAAGGCTAGTGCGTCGTCGGAGAGGTCCTGGCTCATGAGAAGCGTGGCTGGCTCAACGAACCAGGCACGCGGTTCGCTGAGCGGAAGTTCGACCACCTGCAAGGTAAACGCCCGGGAGCTCCGGCCCAACTCCAGTTCCCGCTCCTCGACCAGCTGCTCGAACGGGTCTCTCCGCCGAACCTTTCCCCTCCGGTGTTTCAGGGCGGCATACTCTGCCCTCCGCTCGCGTGACCAGTCGATCGCCGCACCATAGTGGGCTTGAGCCAGCAGCTGAAGGGCGGGCAGGGACGCCAGCTCCGGAAAATGCGGTGCCGTCGCCTCGGCGTCGAAACAGTCCGCCACCAGCTGACGCCACCACGTCTCCCATTCAATCCGGAGCACCGTCAGGCCCCCGGCGTCGTGTACCAGTTGGCTGGGGTCTACCCGATGCACCGAGGGGACCAGCTCGGACACCACCGGGACCCCGACAGCGTCCAACCCAGCGCAGTCCCTCAAATACAGGGAGAACAGCATTACCGGCGACGTGTCAACAACAATGTGCCACCCATGACCACCCGCGGTCATCAACCAATCATCCTTTCTGGGGCGAATCCTCCGGCCTCCCCGGCAGAGACTCGACCTATTGAATCCAAGGGTAGACCGAACGCCCGCGACCCTCTACCCGTGAAGACCACCGATATCCCAGTAACAAACTAGGCTGGAAGCATGAAAATTCTTGTTACCGGCGGCAGCGGCTACATCGGCTCGCATACGACGCTCGCCCTCCTTGAAGCTGGCCACCAGGTGGTGGTTGTCGACAATCTCATGAACTCCTCTGAGACCGCCCTTGACCGGGTCAGGGAACTGAGTGCGAAGGCTCTTACCTTCCACAAAGTGGATCTCCTCGACGAGGCAGCACTCACGGCGGTTTTCGACGCAGAAGCTGTTGATGCTGTAATCCACTTCGCTGGTTTGAAGGCGGTGGGCGAGTCAGTGGCCAAGCCGCTGCATTACTATCACAACAACGTCGGTGGAACGCTGAATCTGCTCCGGGTCATGGATGCAGCACAGGTAAGGACACTGGTTTTCAGCTCTTCCGCCACCGTCTACGGCGCTTCGGAAGAGGTTCCGCTGATCGAGAAAATGCCGCTTGACGCGGTCAATCCCTATGGCCGCACCAAGGAACAGATCGAGGACATCCTCTCGGATCTCGGTGCCGCCGATGGCCGATGGAACATTGCTTTGCTGAGGTATTTCAACCCGGTCGGGGCCCACGAATCCGGGCTGATTGGGGAGGACCCCACTGGCATTCCCAATAACCTGTTGCCCTTCGTGGCCCAGGTGGCAGTGGGGCGCCGGGAGAAAGTGATGGTTTTCGGCAACGATTACCCCACCCCCGATGGCACGGGCATCCGCGACTACATTCACGTGGTGGACCTGGCAGCCGGGCACCTGGCGGCGCTGGATTATCTGACCACCCACGCCGGGGTGCACCGCTGGAACCTGGGCACCGGCAACGGGTCATCGGTGCTTGAGGTACTTGCGGCCTTTTCCGCTGCTGCCGGGCATGAGATCCCCTACGAATTCGCGGCCCGGCGGCCCGGCGACGCGGCGGTCAGCTATGCCGACCCGTCAGCCGCACTGGCGGATCTCGGCTGGTCGGCCCACCGCTCCCTGCAGCAGATGTGCGAGGACCATTGGCGCTGGCAAAAACACAATCCCCAGGGCTACTCGGACTAGTAGTCGCCCGGCGGCTTCCCCGCGTTAACCGCGACGGCCGGTCACCTGCGAAGGTGACCGGCGTCGTCGTAAGCGGTAGGTGCGGGCTATCTTGCGGGGTAGTTGCGCGCTGCTTCGCCCGTGTAGAGCTGGCGGGGGCGACCAATCTTGGTTTGCGGGTCCTGCATCATTTCACGCCACTGGGCGATCCACCCCGGCAACCGGCCGATCGCGAACAAGACGGTGAACATCTTTTCCGGGAAGCCCATCGCCTTGTAGATCAGGCCGGTGTAGAAGTCTACGTTCGGGTACAGCTTGCGTTCGATGAAGTAGTCATCGGCCAGGGCCTTCTCTTCGAGGCGCATCGCGATGTCGAGCAGTTCGTCATTGCCGCCGAGTTTGCCAAGAATGTCGTGGGCGGTGGCCTTCACGATGGTGGCGCGCGGGTCGTAATTCTTGTAGACGCGGTGCCCGAAGCCCATCAGCTTCACGCCGTCTTCCTTGTTCTTGACCTTTTCCATGAAGTCTTCGGGCTTCATGCCCTTGCCCTGGATATCGCGGAGCATGTTCAGTACGGCTTCATTGGCCCCGCCGTGCAGCGGGCCGAAGAGCGCGTTGATACCGGCAGACACCGAGGCGAACATGTTGGCGTGCGAGCTGCCAACCAGGCGAACCGTTGAGGTGGAGCAGTTCTGCTCGTGGTCGGCGTGCAGGATCAGCAGCAGGTCGAGGGCCTTGACCATCATCGGGTCCAGGTCATACGGTTCCGCGGGCAGCCCGAAGGAGAGCCTGAGGAAGTTCTCGACCAGGTTCATCGAGTTGTCCGGGTACAGCATCGGCTGGCCGATTGACTTCTTGTGTGCGTAGGCGGCGATGACCGGCAGCTTCGCCATCAGGCGGAAGGTGGAGAGCTCCACCTGTTCGTCGTCGAACGGGTCGAGGGAGTCCTGGTAGAACGTGGATAGCGCCGAGACGGCCGAGGACAGCACCGGCATGGGGTGCGCGTCGCGGGGGAAGCCGCCGAAGAAACCCTTGAGTTCCTCATGAAGGAGCGTGTGCCGGCGGATGCGGTCGTCGAAGGCGGCCAGTTCGGTGGGGGTCGGCAGGTTCCCGTAGATCAGCAGGTAGGAAACCTCAAGGAAGCTGGAGTGCTGGGCCAGCTGGTCGATTGGATATCCGCGGTAGCGCAGGATGCCCTGGTCGCCGTCAATGTAGGTGATCGCCGAGGTGGTGGCCGCGGTGTTCATGAAGCCCGGGTCGTAGGTGACGGCGCCGGTCTGCTTGAGCAGCTTCGACACGTCATAGCCATTGTTGCCTTCAGCAGCATTGACCATCGGGAGGCTGAGTTTCCCTCCGTCATAGTGCAACGATGCACCGTTTTGCTCGGTCATTGAACTCTCCTCTAGGAGTGGTGGCATGCATTGGCTTGCGACACCTTCGCACATTCAACTAAAACGCTACCGGTAGGGACACCCGGAGCGCTAATCGGCGATCCCGTTCGCCGGACGCTGCATCTACTGGGCTTACTGGGCCGCGGACAGCCTTTGGACTGCCGCATCGATGGCCTGGTCGGAGCCGGTCAGCGCGACCCGGATGAATCCCTGGCCAGCATCGCCGTAAAAAGTACCCGGCCCAACGATGATCCCCAGCCTGGCGAACCGTTCCACAGTGGTCCAGGTGTCTTCGCCCGCGGTAGCCCACAGGTACAGGCCCGCCACCGAATCCTCGAGCCGCAGTCCGAAGCCCTCCAGCGCGGGGATCAGCTGGTCCCGACGTCGCCGGTACAGGTCCTTCTGGGCTTGCACGTGCTCGTCGTCGTTGAGTGCGGCGCGCATGGCTTCCTGGACCGGGAACGGCACGATCATCCCGGCGTGTTTGCGGGAGTTGACCATGTTGGCAATCAGGTCAGGATCCCCAGCAGTGAACGCGGCCCGGTAGCCGGCCATGTTGGATTGCTTGCTCAACGAGTAGACGGCGAGCAGGTTGCTGTGGCTTCCCCCATTGACGCGGGCGTCCAGCACGCTGGGGACCGGTTCGCCGCCCCTGGCGCTATCCCAGTCGCCCCAGCCGAGTTCCGCGTAGCACTCGTCGGAGGCGACGACGGCGCCCAGCGCGCGTGCTTCGGTCACGACGTGTGCGAGGTCGGTGGCCGAGAGGACGCGACCCGTCGGGTTGGCGGGCGAGTTGACCCACACCAGCCGGACACGCGCCCTGGTCTCCTCATCAAGGGTGGACAGGTCATCGGCGGCGACTGCCGTGGCACCCGCAAGTTCCGCGCCGATGTCATAGGTGGGGTACGCGACTGTCGGGCGGACGACGACGTCGCCCTCGCCCAGCCCGAGCAACGTTGGCAGCCAGGCGACGAGTTCCTTGGACCCGACCGTCGGCAGGACATCCAGCGGATCGAGCCCGTCAACGCCACGGCGGCGGGCGAACCAGTTGCTAACCGCGGACCTGAGCTCGTCAGTGCCGTGGGTGGTGGGATATCCCGGGGCGTCGGCCGCAGCGGTCAACGCCGCCTGGATGACCGCCGGGGTTGGATCGACTGGCGTTCCGATGGACAGGTTCACGGCCCCACCGGTGTGCTGCTTCGCCAGAGTCACGTACGGTGCCATGGCGTCCCAGGGGTAGTCAGGGAGCGCGATCCCGAACTGTCGGCCGCCGTCGTGGGTGGTCATGCGCCCTGGATCTGGGGCGGGAGGGCCGCGATGATCGGGTGGTCTTTGCCGGTGTTGCCCAGCTTCGCGGCGCCGCCGGGTGAGCCAATGTCGTCGAAGAACTCGACGTTGGCTTTGTAGTACTCGGCCCACTGCTCGGGGGTGTCATCTTCGTAGTAGATGGCTTCCACAGGGCAGACCGGCTCGCATGCGCCGCAATCGACGCACTCATCCGGATGGATATAGAGGGAACGTTCGCCTTCGTAGATGCAATCTACTGGGCATTCCTCGATGCAGGCCTTGTCCTTCAAATCCACGCACGGCTGTGCGATTACGTAGGTCACTTCCCACGCCTTTCCAGTTGGGGCTGTCGTTCCGGTTCCAGCTTAACGCAATGGCCCGGTGCAGCCGCATCGTGTGCTGGTTCAGCCCTATGAGCCCCACCACTACCAACGCTGCCCACTACGCTGATCACATGGACTCCCCCGCACGCCACCTGCTCACACTTCCCGTGGGGACCCGCGTCGTGGTCAGGTATCGCCTTGACGATGGGCTCACCGACGCGCTCGGGGAGCTGGTTCAGATCGATGAGCAGACCTGTACCGTGCGGACCAGGCGCCACGGCGACGTCGTCGTACCCCTCGAGCTGGTAACCGCCGCCAAGCCTGTGCCTCCCCCACCCCCGCGGCGGCCTCGACGCTTCTAGGCCCAGCCGGTCAGCACTCCTGCCCACTGCATGCGGGTGATTTCCCCCTGGCAGCACCCCATCACTGGGAACGATCAGTGCGAAGGAACACTTCAACGTGATGCGGGCTACTGAGCAACCTTGTCGGGGAGCTTCTTCATACCCCAGAAGCCCCCGCCCAGCACGGGAATGGTCGCCACGAGAGTTCCCGCCACCCCGATCCACATTGTCGGGAGGATCCCGAGCTGCTCGCCCAGCACTCCCGCGAGGAGGCCAGCGATCGGCATGACCCCCCACACCACAAACCTGATGGACGCGTTCATCCTGCCGAGCAGCCTCGGGGGACAGACCCGCTGGCGCATGCTGACCTGCATGATGTTGTAGGCCAGGACGCAAAAGGTCATCCCAGCCTCCCCCACAATGAGCAGAGCCAACGCGGTAGGCTTCGACGGCGCGAGTGCAGCCAGCGGCACCAGCATCAGGAAGGCGCTGCTGGCCAGGGACGCGAGCGGGATCACGGTCCCCTCACCGATCCGTGCCGCAATCCAGGGGGTTGCAAGGGCGCCCGCCAGCCCGCCCACCGCAGCGACCGAAAGGATCAGGCCGAGCGCTGCCGCCCCCAGGTCGAGGTCCCGCAGGATCAGCAGGGGCAGCAGGGTGAAGAGCAGCGACGCGAAAAAGTTGACGCCGGCAGTGCAGGCCGCGACGCGCCGGATCAGCGGATGCCGCCAGACGAAGGAAAGTCCCTCCTTGATTTCGACGGCAAGCGGACGCCGGTCCGCAACTGGCGAACGCTGCTCCTCGTCCCGGGTCCGGAGCAGGAACACGGCCGACAGCAGATAGCCAGCTGACTGACCGACGACCAGCAGCGGCGCACTGAGCAGCTGCAATAGCCCGCCGCCCAGTGCGGGCCCACCCAGCCTGGAAATCTGGGCGGTCGACTCGAGCTTCGAGTTGGCACTGGGCACCTGGTCGCCTGCCACCAGCACGGGAACGTAGCTTTGGTAGGCGACATCGAAAAACACGGTTGCGATGCCGACGACGCCGGCCACCAGGCAGAGGTGCCAGATGGTAAGCGAATCCACCCACCAGAGCAGGGGGATCGCGAGCATCGCGACCATCCGCACCAGATCCGCCCCGATCATGACCCGGCGTTTGAGCCAGCGGTCAACCCAGGCTCCGGCGGGTAGCCCGACGAGCAGGAACGCTGCCGTGCCGCTGGCATTGAGCACACCGACTTCAAACTCGGAGGCACCCAAAAGCAGAACAGCGATGACCGGGAGGGCAAGATGCCCGAGTTGGGTTCCCAGCTGGCTGATGGCTTGTCCGGCCCAGAAATTGAGAAAGTTCCGATCGCGAAGCAGGGACGGCGGCGGGGATTCGGTCTGGGTGGTCACCGTCACAGTCTGCGTGCAGTGATTGACTACTGTCAATCACTGGGTCGGCCTGACGTATCATTTAGGAATGGATACTGATGAGGATGTGCAGGCCCGCGGCCGAGCGCTCAGCTCCCCCGTTAGGCTCAGAATCCTCCGGCTGTGCCTTCATAAGGGCAGAACCAACAAGGAAATCGCTGAGCTCCTCGACCTTAATCCGGCGACCGCACTGCACCACGTACGGACCCTCCTGGCAACCGGGTTCCTGACGGCCGAGGAAACCCGCACCGGCAACCGCGGCGCCAAGGAAATTCCCTACCGGGCGACCGGACTGTCATGGCGAAGCAGGATTCCTAATGCTGCGCCGGTGCTGGTAGAAACTTTCCTGCAGGAGATTGACGGGCTGAATCCGTCGGAGATTGATGTCTGGCGGCTTGGTGTCCGTTTGAACGAAACAAACCGCTCCGAGATGATGCGCAGGATCCGCGAGATCCTAGAGGAATACGCAATCCGCGATTCAGACACCGACGGCACCGCCACGTCCATCATGTTGGCCCATCATCTGGACCGCAGCGCGGACTAGCCGACACGGCCTAGACCGGACGGATAGCTCGCCGGGGCCGCAGCACCCACCAGGACACCATCGAAGCGGCGACCGTGACGACCGCCAGGCCAAACACCCAGATGCTTCCCGCGACCGCAGACGGCAAGAGTGGTTCCATCCCCAAGTCAGTCAGCACCAGCGGCTGATCCTCGCTGGCGGCAAACAATCCCACCACCAGGTAAGCGACTCCACCCACCACCGGGGCAAAATATACATTGCGAGCCCACAGCGCCACGAAAACGGCGACACTCCCTGCCAGCAGCACTGCCGCGGCCGCGCCCACCGGAAGGGTGAGGCCGTCAAAGTCCCACTGCTGGCCATGGAGGGCGGTTCCCAGGACTGCCACAGCAAGCCCCAAAGCGAGCGAAACGAGAAACGCCCACCACAGGGGAATTACCTGGTGGTGGGCGTTTCCACGGGCGGGGCGATCCCCCACCGCGGTGCCCATTGGCTGGCTGACGACGACGGCTGGGCGCCGGTCGTCGTCGTCAGTCAGTGCCGATGAGCGATCCTGCAAAACGGTCGAAGGCTAGACGCGGGCGCGTGAACGAGCCGCGCGCATCCGCTCGTTGGCATCGAGGATCAGCTTGCGGATCCGGATCGACTCCGGAGTCACCTCAACACACTCGTCTTCGCGGGCGAACTCCAACGACTCTTCAAGGGTCAGCTTGCGGGGAGGGGTGAGGTTCTCGAAGGTATCCGATGAGGCTGCACGCATGTTGGTGAGCTTCTTTTCCTTGGTGATGTTCACGTCCATGTCATCGGCGCGTGAGTTCTCGCCAACGATCATGCCCTGGTACACCTCGGAGGTGGGCTCCACGAAGAAGGAGCCGCGTTCCTGCAGGTTGATCATGGCGAACGGGGTAACGACTCCGGCGCGGTCAGCGATCATCGAGCCGTTGGTGCGGTACTCGATGTCCCCGGCCCAGGGCTCGTAACCCTCGGAGTAGGAAGCAGCGATACCGGCGCCGCGGGTGTCCGTGAGGAACTTGGTACGGAACCCAATCAGGCCACGGGCGGGGACGATGAATTCCATCCGGACCCAACCGGTGCCGTGGTTGGACATGTTGGTCATGCGGCCCTTGCGGGTCGCGAGGATCTGGGTCACTGCGCCCAGGTACTCCTCGGGTACGTCGATGGTCATGTGCTCCATCGGCTCGTGCACCTTGCCGTCGACCATCCGGGTCACAACCTGAGGCTTGCCGACCGTCAGTTCGAAACCTTCACGACGCATCTGCTCGACGAGGATAGCGAGTGCAAGCTCGCCACGGCCCTGTACTTCCCAGGCGTCGGGACGCTCTGTGGGAAGAACCTTCAGGGAAACGTTACCGATCAGTTCACGGTCCAGGCGATCCTTCACCTGGCGCGCGGTCACCTTGGCGCCCTTGACCCGGCCGGCGAGCGGCGAGGTGTTGATACCGATGGTGACCGAGATGGCCGGGTCATCGACGGTGATCAGGGGCAGCGGCTGGGGGTTGTCAATGTCGGTCAGGGTCTCACCGATGGTGATGTCCTCGATGCCGGCGACGGCGACGATCTCGCCCGGTCCGGCGGAATCGGTAGGCACGCGATCGAGGGCGCGGGTGGCCAGCAGCTCGGTGATCTTGACTGACTTCAGCTCACCGTTCTGACGGGCCCAGGCGACGGTCTGTCCCTTACGCAGGGTGCCGTTGAAGATACGCAGCAGGGCGAGACGGCCCAGGAACGGGGATGCGTCGAGGTTGGTAACGTGCGCCTGCAGCACACCGTCCGGGTTGTACCGGGGCGCTGGGATGTGATCGATGATGGTCTTGAACAGTGGCTCAAGGTTGTCATTCGACGGAACCGTGCCGTCAGCCGGCTGCTCGAGTGAGGCTGCGCCTTCACGGGCTGCCGCGTAGACGACTGGCACGTTGAGAACCGAGTCGAGGTCCAGGTCCGGAACTTCGTCGGCGAGGTCCGAGGCAAGGCCCAGGAGGAGGTCCATTGATTCGCTGACCACTTCATCGATCCGCGAGTCGGGACGGTCAGTCTTGTTGACCAGCAGTACCACTGGGAGCTTCGCGGCGAGGGCCTTACGCAGCACGAAACGGGTCTGGGGCAGTGGGCCTTCAGAGGCATCCACCAGCAGGACAACGCCGTCGACCATTGACAGCCCGCGTTCCACCTCGCCACCGAAGTCGGCGTGGCCCGGGGTGTCGATCACGTTGATGGTGATGGTCTCGCCATTGGCAGAGGGCCCGTCGTAGAACACGGTGGTGTTCTTGGCCAGGATGGTGATGCCTTTTTCGCGCTCGAGGTCACCGGAGTCCATGACCCGGTCTGCCACGTCGCCGTGGGCTGCGAAGGAATTGGTCTGCCGGAGCATGGCATCAACCAAGGTGGTCTTTCCGTGGTCAACGTGGGCCACGATGGCAACGTTGCGGAGGTCGCTGCGAACAGCTGTGTTGCCTGTGGTTTCAGACATGCGTAATGACTCAATTCAGTAATCTTGAGGGGAATCTAGCGTTATGAGGACGGCGCCTGCTTGTACCAGTCTAAGCTCTCAGGAAAAAATGCCCTAACGCGGCGATCAGCTCGGGTCAAAATAGCAGGTCCTCGGTGTTCCACGCAGAAACGGCCCGCCCCTGAAGGGCGAGCCGTTTCCGTGTCCTACCCCGGTGAACAATGGGGCAGCTCTTTAGCTAAAGTGCTAGGACTTTTTGGAGCGGGAAAGCTTCCAGCGCCGGGCCCCCGAGTTTCCGGCTGCCCCCCGTGGAGCTTCCTCGAGGTGGTAATCCGCCAGCTGATCCTGGATCTGCTGATCCATCCGATCAGACATGTGTTCGCTGACATGGTCGTTGACCTGATCGGCAACAGCTATGCGTGC
Source organism: Arthrobacter sp. Bz4 (assembly GCF_003075455.1). GTDB lineage: Bacteria > Actinomycetota > Actinomycetes > Actinomycetales > Micrococcaceae > Arthrobacter_D. The sequence goes on along the minus strand of NZ_QDAE01000011.1, from coordinate 26,763 downwards.
CTGGCGCCGCTGGGCACGCAGGAAATCCTGGTGCTCCTCGTGGAATGCCTTGACCGTGGCAATGCACATGAAGATCATCACCACACTGAACGGCAGTGCGGTCAGGATGGCCGCCGTCTGGATGGAGGCCAGTCCATCATCGCCAACCAGGAGCAGGGAGATTGCTACCGTAGCGGCGGCAACGGCCCAGAACGCGCGGATCCAGTGGTTGGGATCCGGGTGCCCGCCGGTTGAGATCATGCTCATCACCAGAGCACCGGAGTCCGCCGAGGTGATGAAGAAGATTGCGATCAGGATGATCGCCCCGATCAACAGGATCGGACCGCCGGGTAGGTCTGTCAGGAGCCCGAACAGCGCGTTATTGGTATCCACCGCACCGTCTTCCCCAACCAGACCGCCGTTGCCGAACAGCTCGCGGTAGAGGGCTGATCCGCCGAGTACCGAGAACCAGAGGAAGGTGAGCAACGTCGGAACGAGCAGCACGCCGGCAACGAATTCGCGCACGGTACGGCCCTTGGAAATGCGGGCGATGAAGATGCCTACGAACGGGGCCCAGGAAATCCACCAGCCCCAGTAGAAGGTGGTCCAGGCCGACTGCCAGGCTTCGCCGTCGGCTCCGGCAAAGGCGAGGGTGTCGAAGGTCAGACCCACAACGTTCTGCAAGTAGTTACCAATGGACTGAACGAACTCACGGAGCAGGAACAGCGTTGGGCCGGTGAAAAGAATGAAGAGAAGCAGCACGCCGGCGAGCACCAGGTTGGTGTTGGACAGCCATTTCATGCCCTTGCCTACGCCTGAGATAACTGACACCAGGGTCAAGGCTGTGATGCACAGGATGAGACCAACCTGGGTGAACTTGGTTGCTTCCATGATGTTGGCGGTATCGAGCCCCGCCGACATCTGGAGAACGCCGAGTCCCAGGGAGGTAGCGACGCCAAATAGGGTGCCAACCAGGGCAACGATGTCAATGGCGTCGCCCCATTTGCCCTTGACCTTGTCGCCCAGCAGAGGTTCGAGGGTCCAACGAATGGAGATGGGACGACCGCGGCGGTGCACCGCATAGGCAATAGCGAGGCCTACTACTACGTAAATGCTCCAGGCGTGGAGGCCCCAGTGGAGGAAGGTCTGGGTCAGGGCTTGCTGGGCAAGCTCAATGCCGGTCCCTTCTGTCCCGGGCGGGGGTGCAGCGAAGTGGTTCAGCGGTTCAGCGACGCCCCAGAAGACCAGGCCAATGCCCATGCCAGCAGCAAAGAGCAGCGCAAACCAGGACATCAGCGAGAATTCCGCCCGGTCCTCGTCCTTACCAAGACGGATATCGCCGAAGCGACTCAGGCCGACCCAGAGCGAAAAAACAACGAACATGGCAACGATGGCCACGTAGTACCAGCCGAACGCGCTGATGACGTTCGTCTGGATGGCGCCGAAGACTTCGGCGGCCGTGGAGGGGAAGATGAGGGCGAAGCCCACGAACACCACGATAAGCGCAGCGGCCGGAATGAACACCGCTTTGGACAGCCGTGAAGCTGGCTGCGGTTTCCCTTCCGTGGGATGGCCATCTGACTCGCCGGGTGGACTATCGGTTGCCGGATTTCCGGACCTGAGGGACATTCGGGTAACTCCTCATGCTTCTTGTTTTAAGGTGAGAATGACTATTGACAAGGCTCTACCTAGCAGTAGGGCCTAACCCAGCGTACAGAAGGACCGGTCCCGATGCACAAGGCCGGCTTAACGCGAGAACGACGGCGACCCATCCGCGGAAGGGATGTGTCGCCGTCGTTCCTGGTAAACGGGAGCCGTTACTCGGCTGATGCGAGGAGCTTCGCCCGCAGCTCCCGGCGTTCGCGCTGCTTCTCCGGGTTCGGCAGCGGGACCGCCGCGAGGAGCCGCTGAGTGTAGGGATCCTGAGGCCGCCGAAGGATCTGGTCCCTGGTCCCCTGCTCCACAATCCTGCCTCGTCGCATCACGCAAATCCGGTCGGACATGAGGTCGACGACGGCGAGGTCGTGGGTGACGAACAGGCAGGCGAACCCGAGCTCCTGCTGCAGGTTCTTCAGCAGTTCCAGCACGGTGGCCTGCACCGACACATCGAGTGCTGAGGTCGGTTCATCAGCCACGAGAAGCTTCGGTTTCAACGATAGTGCGCGAGCAATACCGACCCGCTGCTTCTGCCCACCCGAGAGCTCATGTGGGTACCGGTTGCGGTAGGCGCGCGGCAGCTCCACCTGGTCGAGGAGGGTCTCGATCCGCTTCTGCAGATCGGCGCCCTTAGCCACCTTCGCCAGGAACATCGGTTCGCCGATGCTCTCCCCCAGGGGCAGCCGGGGGTTCAATGATGAGGAAGGGTCCTGGAAGACCATTCCCACGTTGCGGCGCAGCTCGAACAGTTCCTTACGGGTCGCGTTCGAGATTTCCTTGCCGGTGACGGTCAGCGACCCTGCGGCGACGGGCAGCAAGCCAACTGCCGCACGCCCGATGGTTGTTTTCCCTGATCCTGACTCGCCAACCAAGCCGAGAATCTCTCCCGGGTAGATGGCCAGATTCGCCCCTTCGACCGCCCGGAATGCGGGGACCCTGCCCTGTTTGGGGTACTCGATTGCCACATCTGTGAGTTGCAACACTGCGGCACCGCGCGAGGTGTCAGCGGCGCGTTCTGCTTCATCGAGCCGCGCCTGGTTGTCGCGTTCGCGCCGCATCAGCTCGTCCTGGTCGACGTCCCTGAGCTCGGTGCGGGTGGCGGCTGCAAGCGCTGCGGTGACATCTACTTCATCGGTGTCGCCGCCGCCCTGCCCAAGGTGGGGCACCGCGGCGAGCAGTTTCCTGGTGTATTCGTGCTGCGGGTCATGAAAAATCTGTGCGGAGGTGCCCGCTTCAACGATCCGGCCCTTGCTCATCACTACGATGTGGTCGGCGAGGTCGGCGACCACTCCCATGTCATGGGTGATCAATACGATGGCACTGTTTAGCTTGTTGCGCAGGTTGCGCATCAGGTCCAGGATTTCGGCCTGAACAGTCACGTCCAGCGCGGTTGTGGGCTCGTCGGCAATGAGTAGCTTCGGATCACAGGAAAGCGACTGGGCGATCATGGCCCGTTGGCGCTGCCCACCAGACAGCTGGTGCGGGTAGGACTTGAACGCCTTCTCAGGGTCGGGAAGCTCAACCATGTCAAGCAGCTTCAGCGCCCGCTCTTTGGCCTCGTCCGGGGAAATCTCGTTGTGCAGGCGGATGGTTTCGATGATCTGGAACCCGATGGTGTACACCGGGTTCATTGCGGTCATCGGTTCCTGGAAAATGACCGCAACGTCACGGCCACGAACCTGGCGAAGTTTGCTTCCGGTCAGCCCGAGGATCTCCCTGCCGTTGAGCTTCACGCTGCCCGTGGTGCGGCTGTTTTCAGGGAGCAAGCCCAGGAGAGACATGGAGCTCGCGCTCTTGCCCGATCCGGACTCGCCCACGATGGCGAGTACCTCACCGGCCTTGACCTCGTAGTTCAGGTCGATGGCTGCAGGGACCCAGACCTTGTCCACGCCATAGTCGACGCTCAAGCCTTTGACCTGGAGCACAGGAACGTCGCCCTGGGGTGTCTGGCCTGTTTCCGAATTTTCGATGACGCCGTCGGTCATGATTCTGCTTTCCTTCCGCCCGTGGCCTGCCACATTCTGGTGATTAGTGGACTGGCCCGGAATCCTGAAACTATATGGGTATGAATAGCCCGAGTGATGTAGCCAGTCCCGTCATCTTCAAACCACGATTTGGCAAGTGGTTTGCAGGTTTGACCTGGGTGCTGGCCGGGATTGGTATTGCCCTGTCGGTGGCTGGTGACGGCGTTGACGGTTTGATTTCCGCGTGGCCGCTGCTCGCCCTGGCCTACTTTGGCTGGTTGCTGTTCTGGCATCCGTCCGTGGTGATTGCCGACGACGCAGTAACGCTCAACAACCCGCTGCGCTCCATTTCGGTGCCGTGGGCGGCGCTGATTCACGTCGACACGAAGTTTGCCCTTACCCTCGTCACCGTTCGCGGTAGTCACACCGCGTGGGCGGCGCCGGCTCCCGGCGTCTGGGGCACACACCGGGGTAAGCCTGAGCATGTTCAGGGCCTGCCCGAATCCAGCTACGGTCCAGCCCAGTCCATTCGACCGGGAGATCTGAAGAATACCGATTCGGGAGCGGCAGCCTTCCTGGTCCGTACCCACTGGGCGGCCCTGGTCGACGGTGGACTGGTTGACGCCGACGCCACGGAAACCACTGCTGTGGTTACCCGCATCCACTGGGTTGAGATCGGATGTGCAATCGCCCTGATTGCCGCCAACCTGATTGCTTTCTCCCTGGTCTAACTGGTAGGCGCGACGCGGCAGCACCACTGCCGCGCCTACCGGGTCAACCATGCGCTTCGGCACTTTAGGCCTCGGGGCGGCTGGGGTCGGAGATATCGCCAGAGTGTACTGCCTTCTTGGCGTTGAATTTCTTCTGACGCGGATCGAAAGCATCTCGTAGCCCATCACCGATGAAGTTGATCGACAAACAGATCAGGATGATGAAGAGCCCAGGCCACCAGAACAACCATGGCCGGGTGTTGAACGCCTGCTGGTTGTCGCTGATCAGACTGCCGAGGGAGATATCGGGGGCCCTGACTCCTAGCCCGAGGAAGGACAGTGCTGACTCCAGCAGGATGGCCGACGCCATCACCAGGGTGGTGTTGACGATAATCACGCCCACGGCGTTGGGCAGGATGTGCTTGAAAATGATCCTGGTATCGGATGCCCCTGCGATCCGGGCAGCGTCAACGAATTCGCGCTCACGGAGGGAGAGGAACTCCCCGCGGACCAGGCGGGCAAGACCAGTCCAGATGATCAGCCCCACAAACACTCCGAGCAGAATTACCCCTGCGCTACCACCCATGATGCTGCGCAGGAAGGTGCCGCTGCCGGTGAGGTTGTTCCCCACGCTACCGAGGACGGCGGCGAGAATGATCAGGGGGATCACGATGATGACGTCGGTGAAGCGCATCAGTACTGATTCGACCCAGCCGCGGAAGTACCCTGACACTCCACCGATGATCACGCCGAGGATCCCACCGAGGATGCCGATGATGAACATGATGATCAGCGAGAGCTGGGTGCCGCGCATGGTCATGGCGAACAGGTCGCGGCCGACGCGGTCCTGACCGAATGGGTGGTCACCGAAGTCGAACGGCAGGACCCAGGTGGGTGCGCCGTTGGGGGTGGCGAGGGGAAGAGTCTGAACGTAGTTCCATTTCCACCAGCCCGGGATGCCCGCATACCCGATCGAGGTGAAAGCGGTGATCACCACGAGGACGAAAACCACCATGCTCACAACGGCGGCTGAGTTGCCGAAGAACCGCTTGCGGACGATCTGACCCTGGCTCAGGCCAATCGAGTCGTCTTTCTTCGGGGTCGGCTTTTGCTTGTTCTCTGCTCTGGTGCTCATGCTTTTACCCTCACTCGTGGGTCAAGTACCGAGTAGGCCAGGTCTGCAACCAGGTTGAAGACGAGGGCCAGGATGCCGGTAATCAGGAAGACTCCCATGATGGGATTCGGATCAACGCGGCCCAACGCACCAATGAACAGTTGTCCCATACCGCTGAAGGCGAAGACCTGTTCGGTGATGATGGCACCGCCGATCAGTCCGCCGATGTCAAAGGCGACGAGGGTGGCCAATGGGATCAGTGCGTTCCGGAACGCGTGACGCATCACGACTGTGCGCTCGCCCAGCCCCTTGGCGCGTGCCGTGCGGATGTAGTCCTGGTTCATGATCTCGAGCATCGATGCCCTTGAATAGCGGCTGTAGCCGGCCAATGAGATCAGCATCAGCGCAATGGTGGGGAGCAGGAGATGGGTAAAGGTATCGATGCCCATGATCCAGAAGTCACCCTCAAGGTTCGGGGTGGAGGAACCCAGGGTGGCAATTGGCCTGCCCCGGATCCTGCTGTTGTCCGAGTAGAGGGGCCAGGACTGCATAAATCGGTCGAGGAGGATGGTGAAACCCATGAGGAAAGCAGTGAGTCCCGCAGCGTTCATGCTCTGCCGACGGTCGTAGCCGCCCATGAAGTATCCAACAGCGACGCCGACCAGCACGGTAGCGACAGCCAGCAGGACGATCATCAGCGGGGTCGCCAGGTCGAGCAGAGGCTGGATGGTGAAGTAGGCAATCATGCCGATGCCAACGACGATCAGCGCCGAGTAGAGCGCCTTGCGGTTCTTCAGCCCTGCGGTCAGGAGGGTGACACCGTAGGCGATTCCGACGCCTGCAATGGCAATGACGACGGGGCCGAAGCCTGGTTCGAGGAACCACTGGGTGAGGTCGAGGAAAAAGAGAATGACTGCTGCGAAGGCGAACCCGGCCGCCCCTGCGATCAGACGCTTCTTCAAAGTCCCTCGGGCGACCAAATACCAGATAAAGGCGGAGACCGAACTGGTGACCAGTATCGCAGTGAGGGAAATATTCGGATCGGCAAGGAACGTGTTGAAGCTGATCGCTCCATACTCCTTCAACAGGACCGCCACCCAGAAGATTGGGAGGGAGAAGAAGAGGAACGCCATGAAGGTGACACCGTAATCGAGTCCGCTGTATTGGCGGAGGGCGGTGATGATACCTAGCGAAATGCCGATCAGGATGGCGAGGACGGTGGCGCCGGTGACGAGGAGGATGGTCTGGCCCATCGCCCGGGCGAGCAACTGGGTTACTTCAATTCCGGCGATGCTGCTGCCGAGGTCGCAGGTAGCCGCGAAGGGGATGAGGCAGCTGGCTGCCCCACCGAGCCATTCGAAGTACCGGATAGGGGCTGGGACGTCGAGACTCAGCAGGTCTGTCCGAAGTTGGATGAGCGTGTCCCGGTTGGGAACGTTGCTCTCGCGCAGATCCGCCAGTGGATCGCCTGAAAATGCGGTCAGCATGTAGACGATGAAGGATGCGCCCAACAGGATGAGCACGGCGGCAACTAAGCGCCGGACGATGTAGGTCACCATAGTGTTTAAACCTCAATGTTAAGGTTCCGGGGATCACCCGGCGTTGTGGCAAGAGTGTAATGCACCGAACAGGCAGCCGATATTTGGGAGATCCCAATCGCTTCCCGCTGATGCGCAATTCCGAGGATGGTGCAGGCGCTAGAAAGCGCTGGGGCCAGCGAGGCCGGCCCCAGCGCTTTCGTGTCTAGCGCACTAGATAATGGGTGTGGCCGAATTACTCAGCAACTGTCCATTCCCAGAAGTTCCACCAGATACCCTCTTGGGTCGGGCTGAAGCCGACGCCTTCGATTGAATCACTGGCAGCGTTGATACCGATCGACTGGAACAGAGGCAGGCCATAGCCGGTCTCGAACAGGCGGGTGTCGACGATGGTCTGCAGCTCCTGCTGCTCAGCTTCATCAGTGGTGACGATCAGCTGGTCCATAGCTTCCTGAGCTTCATCATCACAGAATCCGCTGAAGTTGGATGCCGAGCCACAGCCGTAGAGCTGGGGAACACCGGTTACGCCAACGCCCGTGCTGACCCAGCCGAAGATGGTTGCGTCATAGGTTCCCGTACCCAAAGCTGAACCCCACTCGTTGCCGGGGAGTCCGCCGTCAACAACCTGGAAGCCAGCCTGCTCAGCGCTTTCAGCGATGAGGGTGTAAGCGTCAACCCGGTTGGGGTTGTCGACGCTGTACATGATGCGGACCTCAGGAGTTGCTCCATCGAGCAGTTCCTTTGCTCCTTCGATGTCAACTTCGTCATACGCCTCTGAACCGTTCACGGGAACAGCTGCCTCGTAGCCGGGGGTGCCGACGTCGAAGATGTTCGAGTTGCGGTGGTCAGCTTCTGGATCCAGCTGAGCGATGGTTGAAGCAACAATGGCGTCGCGAGGGATCGTCATCATGAACGCCTTGCGAACGTTCTCGTCTTCGAAGACACCGCTGTAGTTGAGGTCAATGTGATCGAAGGAGAGCTCGTCGCCTTCGAAGATGTTGACGCCGTCAATGGCTTCGAGTGACGCGAGCGTGTCAGCTGATGCCTGTGGCTGGATAACGTCGACGTCGCCGTTCTGCAGGCCCTGGACCTGAGCAGTGGCGTCACCGATGTAGCGGATGGTGATTTCGTCGAGCTGGGTCTCGGGACCCCAGTTGTAGTCTTCGTTCTTGACCAGTGTCATCGACTGGTCAGGAGTCATTGAGTCAACGATGTACGGTCCGCTGGACAGGTACATGGCTGGATCGTCAGGAAGGGTGGTGGTGTCGAAGGCAGTGTTCCAGATGTCAGCGACTGGCTGAAGGTCGGGACGTTCCTGAGGATTTTCCGGATCACCTTCGGGGGTGTTCTGGATGAGTTCGATCAGGGCAGCTTCGTCAGCAAGTCCAGCCTGGGTTGCGACAACGTGGGCTGGGGTGTCAATCACACCGTAGGCGATTTCCCAGTCAGCGTAGGGCTCGGTGTACTCGATGGTGATGGAACGGCCATCTTCACCCAATTCGGGGAGCAGTGACAGGTCCAGGCCAGCGGTGCTGGCTGCTGCGAAGTACGTGGAGCCGGTTTCTGCTTCGGCGTCCGCGTCGTCAAAGTAGCCTGAGCTGACGGCCCAGGAGAACAGGAGATCTCCGCCGTCGATTGGCTCGCCGTCGGACCAAGCGACACCCTCGTTGACGGTGTAGGTGACGGTCAGAGGATCTTCGGAAACAACTTCGTAGGATCCGAATTCTTCCCTCGGAACGACCTCAAGCTGGTCGTTGATGTAGTTGAACCCGGACTTGGTCAGGTAGCTGACCTTGCCGTTGATATCGACGTTGCCTGTAGCGCTGTCTGAGTTGAACGAGGTAAACGGGTTTACCTCGGCAACACTTACGACTCCGCCACTCGAGGCGCCGGTGTCGCCGCTCGCGTCTGGGTCAGAATTGCCGTCGCCACTGTCTGTGCTGGCGCAGGCGCTGAGTGCAAGTGCAGCGATTGCCGCGACTCCCACAGCTTTGGAAGTACGTCCGAAACGCATTCCGCCTCCTATTTCGTGTTCTGGATAGAGCCCCATGTGGTTTTACAAAGAGCTGACACGCCCCTCCCTGAGGAGTGGCGTGCCTCACATGACTAGAAGCCTAAGGGCTAATTGTTGCGGTCAGGTGTCCTAACCCCCATCGCAACCGGGTTGTTACCGAGATGCAACCAAATTTTTTTCCCAGTGTTCATTCAGGGCTTTCCCAGCACCCGCAGATCAACATTATTGGCCCAGCTTTTGTAGAGGAAAACCGCTGGACACTCATCGGGCGGCAAACGCCTATAGCGGGAATAGCCTGATGGTTATGCGCTCACTGAGGTGCTGCATCCCACGCCCGCTAACTACCCGGGTCATACCTGAAATCACGGAGTTCCCGGGAACAACGGCAGTTTTAGCGTCCTCGATCACAGCGTGAGAGGCGGCGACGACGGCGGGAAACTCTTCTTCAGGGATCATCATCGCTTCGCTCGGGAATGAGATGAGATATTTGGTCTTGACTCGATGATGGCCGTCATTGGGCACGACGGCAATGGTCTTTGATCGACGATCAGCGTTGCCCTGCAGTCGGCGGTCAGTCACCCACCGGCCGCCACGGCCCCCATTGCTCGGCGCCGGGAACATCACCCCTGGTCCACCACTGCGTCCGGTACATCTCGCCCTCGAAGATCACCCGGCGGCCCTCGGTGTAAACCATGTCTTCTTCCCAGGCCACGGGTTCGGCGTCGGCAGCCTCCTGGGCCGACAGCGAGGGGTCGGCTGCCGGTGGGGCGTCCGCCGTCGTTGCACCCGGGGTGGTTGTGCCGGGGGTGATGGTTGGCGGACTGGGTGGCTGCACCGTGGTCTCGGGCATCACCCTGTCACGTGCCGGGCCTCGTGAGGCTTCGCGCAGCTGATCGGAAAGTACGGTCAGGAGCGAACCGTCCCGGTTGCCTGCCAGGTCCCACCACATGCCACCGCCGAGCCCCTTCTCCAGAATGTAGTCACTCTTGAGACGCACGGTTTCGGGGTTGTCGTAGCTCCACCATTTGTCGCCGTCGAACCGCCAGGCCGCGCCGAGTGTCGTGTCGGTGAATTCCTCACCGACCTCTCGCAGCTCGTCGTAATCCTCAAGGCCCGGTTCTTCGCCGCCCGGCGCGGGTCCGGTGGCTTCGCCCCAAGGCTCCGCCGAGTCAGCACCCATCCAGCCCCTGCCGAACGCGGCGAGCCCGAGACCGAGTTGGGCGGGGTCGATTCCGGCGTCGAGATAGGCACTGACGGTCCGGTCCACCGAGAAACGCTCGCCGTCTGGGCGTGGATCTTCCGGATCGTCGAAAAGGTTTCCCTGGTGGCCGGTGAGGCCCGGTTCCCACGTTCCCCACAGGTCGTAGCCCTGGATATTTCCGAAGTCGAGGTATTCAAAGAGTTCGGGGTCGTTCCAGCCACCGGCCTCGATAACCTCCGGATTTGCTGGCAGGAAGGCGCTCAGGGAATAGGAGGCACCCGTGTTAACCCCATGGGCATCGAGTTGCTCCCGGAATTCCTGCAGCAGCAGCCGGAAGTTCTCGGCGTCGTTTTCGGTGTCCACACCGTTACCCTCTAGCCCTTTATCGGTACCCGGCCATTCCCAGTCGATGTCGATGCCGTCGAAGATGCCGGCCGCAGCACCGTCCCCTCCCCTGCCCTCGATCATCGGGAGGTTGCCCTTGATGTAGAGGTCGATGCAGGAGGCGACCAGCGCCTTGCGGGATTCGTCGGTCGCCGCAGCGCGGGAGAAGTTCTTCGACCAGGTCCAGCCACCGAGTGAGATCACCGCACGCAGCCCCGGGTTGGCTGCCTTCAGCTGCCGGAGCTGATTGAAGGATCCGGCCAGCGGTTGCTCTGCTGTGTCACCGATCCCGGCAATGGAGCCAGCCGCGTCGTAGGCCATGCCGTAGTCCGCCCACGCGTCGGAGGCGCCGTCAGAACCGTCCGGACCGCTTCCCTGAGCCTTGTTCGCTTCGAAGCAAGTCAGCGTCTCGTGGTGGATGTTCCCGAAGGCGTAGTTGATGTGACTCAGGTTTCCGGCGGCTCCAGAGTCCTGAAGGGCCTTCATGGGGAATTGTCGCCCATAGACTCCCCACTGGGGGAAATAGCCGACGCTTCGGTAACCATTGATGCGGGCAGGAGTGGTAGCGGCGTCATCGGAACCGCTTCCCTTCGAGGTGTCCCCGAAGGAACAGGCGGCAATGCCGCTGATTCCTAGGAGGGCGACGACGGCCAAAGCGACAATCCGCTGGGATCGGCGCGGACGCACGCGTTTCATTCGTTCCTCCGGCATATGAGACCAACACCGGCAGGCAGCGGCTTCTCTAGATTACGGCATGAAGCGTGCCGCGGGTGGACCCGGTATGCAAGCAGCTGCCGGGTCGCTACCCCCTGATCCGCTTGTTTTCCGGGTCGAACAGAGGGGTGGCATTGGTCGCCGCCACCGTGACGGGATACCGGTCTTCCATGTAGTCAACGGCCAACTCGGTGCCAACCACTGCGAGGGCGGGTGGAAGATAGCTCATCAGCACATGCTTTCCCAGAGAGGGAGCGGACCCCGCTGAGGTGACGTATGAGCGCCGCCCGTGCCCGTCGACTAGCGGTGCGCCGTCCCGCTCAACGATTGGTTCACCGCCAAGCATGTATCGGCGCCGCCCGTTGGGAGAAACGTGGTCGTCCACTGTCAGGGAACAGAGCACGGCTGCGGGGTCCCCAGCGCGTTGTGCAAGGTACGCGGCACGGCCGGTAAACTCGGCATCCTTGACGCGGCGCCGCATCAGTCCGGCCTCGACCAGGGTGCGTTCGGAGTCCAGTTCGGCGCCGTGCGCCCGGTAGCTCTTTTCGATCCGTCCGGTGCCTCCATAGACACCGATTCCCACCGGAACAAGGCCGTGTGGTGCCCCCGCCGAGCGGATCAGGTCCCACAGTCGCGTGCCCTGCTCCATGGGTACGTAGAGTTCCCATCCCAGCTCGCCAACGTAGGAGATTCGGGACGCGAGCACGGAGAGCGGGCCAACCTCGATGTCACGGCAGGAGCTGAACCGGAAGCCCTCATGGGAAATGTCGTGATCCGTGAGCGCCCCAAGAATGTCGCGTGCACGCGGCCCCCAAAGTCCCACCGTTGTATAGGCCGATGTTTGGTCGACAAGCTGGGCGCTGCCATTGGCTGGCAGGTGATCCTGGAACCGCCTGCGGTCGATATTGCCTGTCAGCCCGCCGGTAACCACACGGAAGTGACCATCGCCGAGTCGCATCACCGTGAGGTCGGCACGGATACCGCCGCGGGAATCAAGCACGGGTGTGTAGATGACGCGACCAATCCCGACGTCGGCCTGCGCCACGACCGTGCGCTGCACTGCCGCGAGCGCGCCCGGACCAACGACGTCGAAAATCGCGAACGCCGACAGGTCAACGACGCCCGCACGCTCACGCATCGCAAGGTGCTCGGCGTTGATGATGGGCGACCACCACCGGCTGTCCCACTCAACTTCCCTCGGCATCACGGCATCACCATAGTCACCCAACAAGGCCTCGTTGGAGTTGTACCACATGGGTCTTTCCCAGCCGGCGGCCTCGAAGAATGCCGCACCAAGTGCACGCTGGCTGGAGTGCATCGGAGCCAGCCGTAGGTTGCGGTTGCTGCCCCACTGCTCACCGGGATGCACAATCCCATAGGTCTTGTTGAACCCCTCCGCTGCGCGTGCCCTCACATGCTCACCGGTTCGCTGGTGTGGGTAAAATCGCGCGACGTCGGCATGGTGGAGGTCAATTCCGGGGTTCCCGTGAGTCATCCACTCAGCTAACAGGCGACCAACGGCCGGACCTTCCCTGATCCACACCGCGGCCGCAGACCAAAGGCCCGCAACCTCCGGTGTCTGCCCCAGCACCTGCCCGCCATCGGCGGTAAGTGAGAGCAGCCCGTTGATCGCGTAATTGATCTTGACATCCGGATTACCCAGAATCTCAGGCATCAACTCCCTGGCCTGCTTCAGCTGCGGCTCAAAATCTTCCGCGGTAAACGGCATTTCGGTGGGTGAGAGATCCGCCTCGTCAATCGATGGGATCCCATCGGCATCGAGCAGTATGGGACGGTGTGCATAGGAACCGACCTCCATGTCGGAACCGTGCTGGCGTTCGTAGCAGAACGTATCCATGTCCCGGATGATGGGGAACGAGATTTGCCCTGGTGTAGCAGCGAACCGAGGCACCGGACCCACCTTGATGAGCTGGTGCACGGCAGGCGTCAGCGGGATGGACGCCCCAGCCATCGCAGCGATTCGCGGACTCCACACCCCACATGCGATGACGACAGTAGCGGCCTCAATATCTCCCCCGGTTGTCCTGACGCGACGAATCTGGCCATCCTCGACGTCGAGACCGATCACCTCGACCCCGGAAACGACTTGCAGCGCCCCAAGTTCCAACGCCTGCTCGCGCATGATTTCGCCGGCACGCACCGAATCAACAACGCCAGCCGAGGGGGTCCAGAAACCGCCCACCAGCACCGACGGATCAATGAAGGGCACCTTCTCGTGAATCTGCCCTGGTGTGACAAGTTCGGAATCAATACCCCAGGCCTTCGCTGAGGACATCCGCCGGCGCAACTCCTCCATCCGCCCCTCCGTGCGTGCCACCTCGAACCCGCCGGAGGTAGTAAACACGCCCATGTCCTTGTACTGGCGGACGCTGTCCAGGATGAGGTCGGTAACACCCCGGGGGTGGTTAACGGGGAAGATGAAATTTGATGCGTGACCGGTGGACCCGCCGGGGTTAGGGAGAGGCCCCTTGTCGATCTGCACAATATCCCGCCAGCCCAGCCGCGCGAGGTGGTGCACCAGGGAGTTACCGACAATGCCGGCACCAATAACCACTGCCTGCGCCCGGGTTGGAATGGTACTCATATTCTGCTCCTCCATCGCCGGGGTGTCCGCGTTCCCTGCAACCCGCGGTTCGCCGTCGTCCGCCGCGCCTGCTTCCGCACGAAGCCCTCTCAGAATCCTTGTCGGGAATCCGGGTGTCAAGAGTTCGCCCCAATTCCGCAAGCGGTGCATCGTCATATCGCGGATCCGGAACGGCACATCCACTGCCCGGCGCCCGAGCTGAAAGCCCCCGCTGGTAGAGTCTGGACCGGCCGTCGGGGACAATTTTCGGGCGGACCGGAGAAGAATTGCAGCAAGTAAATAAAGGAGGCAGCACGTGGCGAACGGTTCTCAATCCATCGACCGCGCCGCGCTGCTGCTCTCCCTGGTGGTCCGCGCCGACGATCCGATCTCCTTCACCGAGCTGGTGGACCAGACTGGGTTGGCACGGTCCACCGTTTCACGACTGCTTCAGGCACTTGAACGCAACGGGATGCTGGAACGCAACCATGATGGGCGCTTCCTGGGCGGCGCACTGTTCACCCATTACGCCCACCGGTTTGACCGCGTCGAGTCGCTGGCCACCGCCGCACAACCAATGCTTGAGCGAATCGCCGAGGAGACCGGCGAATCCGTGACTCTCGGTGTCCCTCGCGGGGACACGGTAGTCCACGTAGCCCAGACCGACACCACCTACATTCTTGGCACGACCAATTGGGTGGGAGTAAATCTGCCCCCGCACTGCTCCGCACTCGGCAAAGTGCTGTATGCCTTCGGGGCGCTCCGCCTGCCCAAGGACCCACTTGAGCAGAGGACGCCCAACACAGTGCGGAATGTCGCAGCCCTCGAAGGCGAGCTCACCAGGGTCCGGGAACGGGGCTATTCGCTGACCCGAAGCGAGCTTGAGGAGGGACTGGACGCACTTGCCGCACCCGTCAGCGACAGCCATGGAAGGGTTCTGGCAGCGATCGGGGTATCAGGTCCGGCCTTCAGGCTGGAGCAGTCCCATCAGGAGATTGGCGCTCTACTGGTCGCCGAGGCCGGTTTGCTTTCGCGGATCCTGGGGCGGCGTGCACGCAAGGAAGCAACTGCTCCTGACCCCGGCGCACTCAGCTGACGGAACCTCCGAGGCGCCCGATGAGGTTCCGCCGCCATTCTTCGGCCTGGCGCACCTGATTAAAGGTGTAGATGTGCAGCCCCTCGACTCTGGACTCGGGTTTCACCAAGGCAGGCGCAAGACGGTCAAGGAATCGCTCCGGACTGTAGCCGCCGGGCGCTGCTAGGCGTGCAAAGAGCGACGTGTTCTTGGCAAGGAACCGAGTGGACTCCCCCACCCCGATCCTGGTGGCCACGGACAGCAGTTTCGAACGCTCAACCGGCCCAGGCATGCCAATCCACAGCGGCATGAGGACGCCACGCTTCCGCACGCGTTCAATCCAGGCAGCGATAACCGCAGGGTCCAGGCACAGGTTGCTCACTACATTGGTGGCGTGATTGCGCTTGTCCCACATCGCTTGAATGGTGACGTCGTCGGCGATGACCGGATGGGACTCGGGATAGCCTGCGACTCCCACCGATCGGAAGGGCCGTCCCAGTGCAGTGAGGTCTCGCAGTAATTCGAGCGAACCCGCGTAACTGTCCTTGTCCGGCCGCGCATCCCCTGCCGGGATGAAAACGCTGTCGACGCCGGCAGCCACCAACTGTTCGATGATCTCCTCCAGGTGTTGCCGACCCTGAACCATTCGTGCAGCAACGTGAGGAATGGTCTGGTACCCGGCGCGGCTGAGGGTTTCGGTCACCGCCAGGGTCGCCGCCAGCCCTTTTCCGGCCGATGCCGTGATGGTCAGCCGACGGCCAACAGGCAGATTCGCCATCACCTCATCCGCAATGGCTGCGGTAGGCAGGATTTCATACCGGGCGGTCTCAAGCAGCCTGCGATAAGAAGGCTTCGCGAAATCCCTTGCACGCCACATCGGGGTCATCCTACACTCATCATGTGGGACTGAAGTTCCATCTTATGAGACTACGCCGACTGCCTTGGTTTGCAATTCCCCCGGGCTGGTCGATAGGGAGTTCACCATGCATCACAACGTCCCATCAGTTGACCAACGTGACAGAACAGTTCCGATCAATCTCCGCCAATCGGGCCCGACGCCGGTGGAGTTGCAGATCGACACCCGGGTCCGCAAATCACCGTATTGGCAGCTTTCCTATGAAGCAGGCTGCTGGCGTGCGCAGGTCTACAACCGGATGTACCACCCGAGAGGCTACATTCGTCCCGAAGACGGCGGAATGATGGCCGAGTATGAGGCGCTGGTCAACCACGTCACCATGTGGAATGTTGCGGTGGAGCGGCAGATCCAGGTCAAGGGCCCGGACGCGGAGGCCTTTGTGGACTTCGTCATCACACGCGATGCCAAGAAAATTCCCCCGATGAGGGCGCGGTACGTCATCCTGTGCAACGAAGCCGGTGGAATCCTCAACGACCCGGTGTTGCTCCGCGTTGCCGACGACGAGTTCTGGTTCAGTCTCTCCGATTCCGACCTGTGGCTATGGCTTCAGGGGGTCAATGTAGGCAAGCGCTTCAACGTGAGTATCGGGGAAATCGACGTTTCACCGGTGCAAATCCAGGGACCCAAATCTGTTGACCTTATGGTGGACCTGATTGGGCCGGCAGCCGCAGAAATTCCCTCCTACGGGTTACTGTCCTCGTCGGTTGGCGGTTGTGAGGTCATTGTTTCGCAGACCGGCTTCACCGGGGAGAAGGGGTACGAAATCTATCTCCGCGATGCAACCCTGCACGCGGAACAACTGTGGAATGCCGTTCTGGAGGCAGGCGAACCCCACAACCTCATGGTGGTTGCTCCGGCACACCACCGACGGATTGCAGCGGGAATTCTGTCCTGGGGTCAGGATATGGATGCCGAGACGTTGCCGTTTCAGGTGAATCTGGGCTATCAGATTCCCCGACAGAAGACCACGGACTACATCGGGAAAGAAGCACTGGAGGCGGCCCGTGACGCCTTGGAAGCCGGCTCACCCCCGTATACCCACACCCTCGTAGGCATGAGGCTCGGTGGTCAGCCGATCGACGACTATGCGCCCGATTTCTGGTTGATCAGCGCAGCACAGGACGGCGATCCGATTGGCTACGTCACCTCGCCCTGGTATTCCCCCGAACTCGGCGTCAACATTGCGATGGGATTTGTCCCTATTGATCTCACTGCGCTCGGCACCGAGTTGTGGGTACACCTGCCCGATTCCTATGCCTCGGAGCCCGGAAAGCCGGTCACCGCCGAGGTGGTCGAGATGCCGTTCCGCGAGTCGGTGAACCCCAACCAGCGCGAGCGGTTGAAGATCCGCGGGATGGACGCTGCCGTCTAAGGGCGAGGACAGCCGGAGCTGAACTAGCCAGTCGTCGAATCCAGACGCACGACGAGATGCGCATTTTTCGCGCTTTGTGCGATCAGGCGTTCATTAACTTCATCGGTCCCCCTGGCCCACGCCCTGGCCTCATCATGAGTCTTCCCGAATAGCTCATGGCGTTTGATCAGTTGCTGGTGTCGTACCTCTTCCGGCGGGGCGAGGTACCAGGTGTCTTCCATCACGGAACGCGCGCGGGGCCAATGCCCGGTGGGCTGGAGCAAATAATTGCCTTCGGTGACGACCAGGGGCACGTCATAGTGCACAGGAATCGCCGAGCCGATGGGTTCTTCCAGTTCCCGGCGAAACTCCGGAGCGTAGATGTAAGGCTCGGAGTCGCCGGTTTGCGTATGCAGGCGCTCCAGAAGAGCGGAATAGCCGCCGTCGTCGAAGGTGTCGATGGCACCCTTTCTGGAGCAACGACCGAGGTCCTCCAGAACCCGGTTCGCATAGTGGAAGCCGTCCATTGAAACGAGGACTGCGACGCCGGGTCCTAGGCTCGCTACCAGTCGCTCCGCGAGCGTCGACTTACCAGCCCCCGGCGCTCCCGCAATACCGAGGATGCTTCTCTTCCCGCTGCCCGCCAGGGCCCGGGCCCGGAGTTCCAGATCCTCGTAAGTCATCGTCCGGGGCATAACCGCGTCGATTGACATCGCTTCACCATCCTCAAGGTCGGTACTGCTAATCATGGAGTTGCTCGAACCAGGTGCGGGCTCCCAGAGATTCGCGATGGATCGCGGGAACCTTGGCTGCCGTATCCAGAGTCACTCGGGAAGGACGGCAGGGGATGCTGACGGCCCTTCGACGCGGACCGGTAGTGCCTTGTCGCCCCGCAGCAGTGCGCGGAGCAACCGCCGCACCTCCCATTTGGGCCACGGCGGCGCTTTGCCGCGCCGCAGTACCAAACCCCCACTCTCAGTCCCGTACCGCTTCTGTAGATCGTCCAGCTCCTCGGCTTGCAGCAGCGCGACCGCGCTTCCCGCAGTCGAGTCGACAAGCCGGACCAGCGCGGATGGCCCGGACAGATCGGTGGCGACGACGCGCTGCTCGCTCGCGGCGAGAATAGTCTTCTGCGCTGCGCGGGTGACGATCAGCGGACGTGACGGCCCTTCCAGCAGGCCGGTCAGCACGTCCGCGGCGGCGTCAGGGCGGCCGATTTTCCGCGCCGCCGCCTGCATCCGCTGCAGCCGGCCCGGCTCTCGGAGCACCTCGTCGATCTTCCAGCCGATCGTCGCGGCGGTGTTGCAGCGCACAGCTGCCCCCTGCTCCATCAGGTAGTCCCCGTTGCGAACCTCCTGCCCCGGGATGGGGTTCACCAGCACCATGGGCAGCCCTGCAGCCATGCATTCCGACGCCGACAGCCCGCCGGGCTTGCCCACGAACAGGTCGGCGCGGCGCAGCAGTTCCGGCATTTCCTCCGTGAATCCGAGCACGCGGTAACGGTCGCCAGCGGGAGCCACCAGTTGTTCGATGCGATGCCGCAGCGCATCGTTGCGTCCGCAGATGATCGTAGCTGTGAACGACGAGCGCATGTGCATCGTTTGCCGCACCACCGAGACCGCATAGTCGCCGCCGGTGGCGCCCGCCGAGATCAGCAGCATAGGAGGCTCATTGGTATCGCGGGTGGGCTCGGACGCACCATCAATTTGTTTGGCGATCGGGATGCCTGTGGCTGCGACGCGGTCGGGAGGGAGGCCGAGCGCCATCAGCTCAACTCTTGCCTCTTCCCTGGCCACGAACAGCGAGTGGAATGCGCCGGGAAGCCACAAACCCTGGAAGTCGTAGTCCGTGGTTACGACGGCGGTCCTCGCGTCAGTCACACCGCGAAGGAGCAGCGACGCCAGGAGCTGGGCCGGCAGGAAATGCGTGCACACGATAGCGGTCGGCCGGAACCGTTTGATCTCACCGATCACAGGGACAGCGTTCGCCCGTGTCCACGGGTCGATTGGACCGCGGCGCCGGAATGGCCGGTCGCTCAGGTCATAACCCCAATCCACCAGCCAGGGCAAGCCCTCGACCAGCACGAAGTAGCCTTTCCCCAGCAAGGCGCGGTAGAGCACGCTACTCACCTGGAGCACGTCCAAAACCTGTACCTCGGCGATGTCGGCGCGCCCAGCGCACTCCTGCTGTATCGCCGCCGCGGCGCTGTTGTGACCCGCTCCGACCCCTGCGGACAGGATCAGAACGCGTTCCCCTCCGTCGGTGTGGGACCCCCGTGCCGGTGTCTTGCGCATGAAGTGAGGCTAGCAGTCCTCACCCTGAGGAATGAGCGTCCAATCGTGCTCGGCCCTTTCCCCGGCGAGCCCCGCTACTTTCCTGGCGGGACGCTCGCGGTCTCACTTTGCTGCGAGCGACTGAACCTGTCGGCTAATCGCTGGCAGATTGACGATCATCATGTCCCAGACCGCGCCGTAGTCAGTTCCCTCGGCTCGAACTCCACGCCTCACCAACCAAAGACGACTTGCGCCACGGCAACCGGCGATCCCGTGCCCGTGCCCTACCTGAGACTGAGCACCTCATCAATCAGGCGGTTGTTGACGAACACCCGGGCACTAGTGGCACCGGCAGCGGCCATGGCCGTGTATTCGAGCTGCGCCTTAGCGCGCGGTATGTCGCAGACACCCCCGAGCATGAACTGCCCGGTGAGCCAGATCGTGATGGTGTTGCCGTTCAACTCGCCGCCGACGTACGTGAGACTCGACTGGTACAGGACGTTCACGAGCCCCGACATACCGACATCGCGACTCTTGTTTGCGAGCAGGGTCTCCATGCTGGGACCCACCTGGTCCGTGAATCGTACGGGGGCCGTGGTCGTAGCGATGAGGCTGTCACCGCAGCCGATCAAAGGGCCTGAAACACCGTTGTCATCGACAGCGACATAGTAGATGGTCAGCGGAGCAACCTGCTCCGGAAGTCCGGCGGGCGTTGGTTCCGCCGTCTCGGACGGGCTCGCGGGGGTGGAGGACGGCGGTACAGCAGCGGTGGAGGTAGGGGCGGCCGACGGAGTGCCCGGCGCAGGCGGGCTAGCCGTCGTCACGGACGAGCTTACTGTCGGGGTTGGATCGGCGGGGTCGCTCGTCGGGACGGCGACCGGTGGGCCGAAACAACCCGTGAGCACGATGAGACCGGAGAGTGCGAGAACCCCGAATGCTGAAAGCCTGGTCATGATGCCTCCTTGGATGCGGCATCGCCCCATCGCAGGACCGCACTCTTGAAGCTACGGCTAAGGGTTTCGTCGGAACAGAGACTTTGGTCCTGCTTCGGCAACGAATCCCCCATGGGCGCCAGCAGCCAGTAATGCGACGGCCAGCGACCTCCCATACTGCTTGTCTGAAACTCAGGTAAACAGTAGGTCACCCAATCATGTAGGCGAATCCACGCCCCTCCGATGCCACAGCCTGGACGAAGTTTCTGGCTCGATGAAGGAACTCGGTTGCATAGGCAACCTCGGACTTCAGCATCTGGGACGAGTGGACCCCCTCCAAACCCGCTTCGATGTCGTGGTCACCAATCATCTCCACATCCCGGGCGACTAGTTCAACCTCGTCCGGTGGGATGGCGCGCAGCCATGGGCGCCAGGTGAAACCATTGTCGAGGTAGGTCACGTGTCCTTCAAACATGCGATAGGCCGGTCTGGCACTATCACCTGCAACGGGCGGAGCGGTGAGCCGCTGCAGACACGACCACGCCTTATCAAGGTAAAGAAGGTCGCGCTCGGGGACGGATCGCCGAAAATCTGTGGAACCCTGCGTGAAGCCCTCTTCGAGGCCCAGAACGTCTGCGAGCGGGTCGGATCCGATCACGGTGAGTGGGTCGCTGAGCGCCCTCTCGGTCTGCTCGCTATCGAACGCGTATGCGTAGTATCTAATACCCATACGACGATTCTGAGCCCATCAAGACACTTTCACTCGCTGGCATTGGCTATATGTGGATAACCCCACCCCTTGGGCAGTCCTGTACGGTAACGGTGCGACATTCCGACACGGAATAAGAGATCTCGATCCCCCACGCGACAATCACAGAAGAGGATCCACTTGCTGCGCTCGGGGACCGTAGACGTCGCGGCGGTGGCCGACCGTGATCACGGCAACGACAAGAACGTTGTCGTCGACGGTGTAAATGATGCGGTAGTTCCCTACCCTCACTCGGAGCCCAGGCCGCCCCTGAAGCGACTTGGCCACTGGCGGCCGCGGATCCTCCCCAAGAAGCGCAATCGCCCCACGAATGCGGTCGCGATCCTGATGATCGATGCGCCTCAAAGCACGAACTGCAGCAGGGCGCAGCTCGATTTGGTAGCTCACGTCCAGCCTAAATCTGCCTTTACCTGAGCCCAGGGAATATTGGGACCTTCCTCAGCTATTGCCTCGTCGAACGCAACAACATCTTCGGCATCTTCGAGCGCATCCAGCATCCGCTCATACTGCTCGGGGCTAACGATCACGGCGGCGCGCTGACCGCGACGCTCGATGAACACAGCTTCGCTCTTCGAACGGGCAATGACGTCGGAAAGATGGTTGCGCGCATCTGCGACGCTGCCGCGGTTAGAACCGTCATTCCAACGCGCGGATATCGTCCCTTCCCAGGCCTGAGGGCCAGTGCTGCGTCCATTCCCGGGGACCAGCTCTCCTGTGGTGACACCGGGGGGACCGACCTTGCTGAAGGGAACGTCGAGCTCTTGTAACGAGTCTTTCCGTCGACTTGACCCACGAACCGCAGATGAGTGCTTCCGGATTGGGACCCGAGTGTTCTCAGGATGCTCGCCCACCATGACGTGCCCCCGATATCCTCAAGGGCAACGGTGAGCTCCTCCTTCGCCAGCTTCACGAAACTGTTCCTTGAATGACTTTGTGATGCGAGGGTGAACGAAGTGAATGCCACACGCTCGTCGGGTACTCCTCCTTCAGCAGCCATGCCAGGCCACCAGCAAGCACAAGATTGGGCAGCGTCCAGATTCCCAACGGTGTATCAGCATTCAAGAAGGCGATGGCACCGGCCAGACCCACTTTGACGGATCGGCCGCGACTGAAAATCAGCAGTCCCATGGCGATTTCGCCCGCATGTTGATCTGCCTCCTCGCTTCCGCGTCGAAGAACGCTTTTTATGGCGTTCGATGATCCGACGCGGTCCGGAGACAACAGGCTCTCTTGCATCCTCTTCACCGGACAGGGCCAAAAGTCCCCGCCGGCGGCAGAGCTTCCAGGCAAGGTGAAGGCCCGCCGATGCTCCCTCCTGCTCCCGGGTGCTGGAGCCGGCCGGAGTAACAATCAGTACCACAGAACCAAGGCCGAGGGGTGGATCGGTCCGCGTCGCTGGCTTCACGCTTACCGCTGACTGGTCAGGGCGTCGCCCCTCGGGATCCAGTGACGATCTGTGATCTGGTTTCGAGGTGACGGGGCGCTTCAACTACAGGAGGAAGGCGCTTCCCGGTGCCGGTTCGGCCTCTGCTGTGGAAGACTGCAAGCATGGAGGCCCTAGCGCGCGATCACGACATCGTCCTCTTCGGTGCGACCGGCTTCGTCGGTGAACTGATCGCAGGATATCTTGCGGACCACGCTCCACCGGACCTGCGCGTGGGACTCGCAGGGAGATCGAGGGTGAAGCTCGAGGCCGTACGGTCCAGGCTGCCCGTCGCCGCACAGGACTGGTCCCTCATTGAGGCGGATTCGGGGAGCCCTGACTCGCTCGCGGCGCTGGCCGCTGGCACCAGGGTTCTCTTCACCACGGTTGGTCCCTACGCGAAGTACGGGCTGCCGGTTGTCGAGGCGTGCGCCCGTGCCGGCACCCATTACGGGGACCTGACGGGCGAGGTGTCCTTCGTCCGTGAAGCCATCGACCGTTGGGACGCCCTGGCAAGGACTACAGGTGCACGGATCATCCATGCGTGCGGCTACGACTCCGTCCCGTCCGACCTCGCGGTGCTCCTCCTGCACCAGGCCGCGGAGGCCGATGGTGCGGGCGGACTGACCGAGGTGCAACTCGTCGCCAGGGCGAAGGGCGGCTTTAGCGGCGGCACCATCGACTCCATGCGTGGGCAGCTCGACGGTATGCGGGCGGACCCTGTGCTGCGATCGCTCGCGGGCGATCCCTACTGCCTCAGTCCGGACCGGACGGCGGAGCCCTCGAACCGGCAGCCGCCGGATCTGGGGTGGGTCGGCCGGTCGGAGGACGGCCTGTGGGCCGCGCCCTTCATCATGCGTCGGCGAATACGCGGATCGTACGTCGCAGCAATGCCCTGCAGGGTTGGGCCTACGGTAGGTCCCTGCGGTACGGCGAAGTGATGGGTATGGGGCGGGGGCCCGTCGGCGCCGTCATCGCCGGAGCGACGGCGCTTGGCATACGGCTGTTCGGAGCCGCACTGGCCCTACCTTTCACGAGGAAACTACTGGACCGCGTCCTTCCGTCGCCTGGTGCGGGCCCGAGCGAGGCCGCGCGGCGCTCAGGTTGGTTCCATTCTCAGGTGACTGCTTCCACGGAGAGCGGCCGGCGGTACCGGGCCGTCGCAGCCGGGCCCGGCGACCCTGGATACGCTGCCACCGCCGTGATGGCCGGGGAGGTAGCGCTCTTACTTGCCTTGGACGGCGACCGTCTGCCGCCCGCCGCAGGATCGCTGACCCCGGCGACCGCCTTCGGCGACGTTCTGGTTGAGCGGCTGCGCGCCGCAGGCCATACCTACGAGGTCATTTCCCTCACCTGAGGCAGGAAGTGGTGCACTGGTCGTGCTCAATGTCCAAAGAGGAGTGAGAGGCCTACTTCGCAGGACGGAAGGCAGAAGCCATGTCCGCAGGCAGATAAGCGGCTTTACAACGTCTTATTCATAAATACAAAGTGCCTCGCCAGGTTACTGACCCGGCCGCGTCATTTCGGACTGAAAGATAGTTGATCGGTGGAATCGAGCTGAGCCTGAGTCTTAGAGACATGTGATCACGGCAACGACAAGGACGTCGTCGACGGTGTAGAGGATGCGGTAGCTCCCTATTCGGACCCGTAGCCCGGGTCCCCCCTGAAGCGACTTGGTCCGTGGTGAGAGGCGAATACTAAACGTTGAAACGGAACTCCACCACCTTCCGTAGCCGAGCAACGTTTGGGCAAGCCGTTGAACCCTGGCTTCGTGGTCGACCCTTCTCCGGTCAGCCACTGCTGGCCGGGACCCAAGTCTCTACCAGCATCCCTAAGCGGCGCGCGCCGAATGCGGCAGGAGCGGTAGTCGCTCCAACAGGCGCCCGGTGCGCCGAGCACACCGATTTGCTACCGCATCGGCGTAAGCGCCTCTCACGGCTGACTCACTTGATACACGCCGTCGTCACCCTCACCGACGCCGATGCACGACCTTCACACAGTACGCCAACCCGGTTGCGAGGCTCAGCCCCCCGGATTCCGCGACCGCACCCACTTCATCGCGCGCCGCCTGTTCGAATCAGGCTGATTCAAACCTGCGCTACACCCTCGTACGCGAAGAGCCAGTTCCGAGTTCGACTATGGGCGGCTTGACGTCATGTGGGGGAAGTAAGAGCGCTCAGAGGATCGCTGGGGAACACAGCCAAAGAGAACTGCCCGGCTGACGGTCAGCGCTCAATGCCGGCGTTCGGTTGTGCTTGCATCGTGAAGTTATCTGGTCCTGAAAGTGCCTTCGTCAATCGATCAAACGCTTCCGATGTCCGTAACTTGGTTCGCATTTCTGTGGCAAGGCCCTGACCATTGGCATATTTCGTGAGTACCAGGGGGCCGTCGCCACGACCATCTTCGACAGAGCGCACGAGCGTCACAGTAGGGACAGACCGAACTGAATTCAGGTGAACCGTTCGGCTTGGAATCTGATAGACCGAGCCCGCTTGGATTGTGCGCACGTTCGTGACCTTCAGGTCGAACCGTCCTACTTCCTCGGCTGTATTTTTTGCACCATAAGTGATCCTTGACCCTAGGTATTCGCCTTCCACCGTTGGTGAGGCAGCCAGATTCGAATCGATGACGCACCCCGCTAGCACGAGGCTCGTGAGATCCCATGTGTGTTCATGAAGGTCACCAAGTTCATCGACGACTCCGCGATCATCCAACCAGAAGTGCAGCCGAAACCGTTCGCCCGCGGGTGCACCCACCAACGGTGTGAGTTCTGCGTGGTTAAACCCAAGCGGATGCTTCCATAAATCGATCATGCCTGCTGATTCTAAAGCTATTGCGCAGAGTACGCTCTTAATTGAGATCCGCGAGAAATCGTTTGCTACATAGGAGTCATATAGCTCCCGCAGACTCGGCGTTACTTGTTCCTGCGAAATCATAGATCTTTCCCCACTCTTCATCCGTGTAATCCTCCTTCCAATTCACTGTAGCGTCATGGTTTAGCTCTCGGATCCGCTGGAAGAATTGCTTTACATCCGCGACTCCTTCGGCGTCGGAGGCCTCCATTGGCAATGTCAAGGGCGTTGCATAACCTGCTTCAAACTCGAACTCATCCAGAAGCGACGCGTGGTACCAGTTTCCCGCTTTCGTGCGTAGGCCGTTGCACTTGGGATCGGCGACAGTGATAAGGAAACTCTCCGAATTTCCATCTAAGCGGAATGGCGAGAATCGATGAAGCAGAGTGATGTGGGGTACGATTTTCGATCGCGAAGCCCAAACGACCGCAGCATATATGAACGCCAAGAGTTCCATCTGGATCCTCACTGGATCTGCACGCTCATCATCTGGACGACTTTTCCGCCTGTACACCGCGTACTTGTCGCACAGATCACTCTCAAACGGCGAGATGACCTGTACCTTGTATTGGACCGGCCTATCCGTCACTTGCGCGAGCCCCGGAAGGACACATTCTCGTTGCCATCGCGCAGAGCCTCCGCGAAAGTACCATTCCTTTGAGGAACCAAGCATCTCGTCAAGCACATGACGTATATGGCCGGCTGGGATCTCATGAACCGCATTCTGGTCGACGGCGCTGCTAACGAGGGACTGAAGTGTCCTCACATTGCCTGCCAGGACCTTGTCGGACTCTCGCGCACTTATTTGAGCAAGCACAACGGTCGAAATCGTAAGAGCTACCAACGAAATGAGAGCTGCGCGTAGCCACCCTCCGGTTGTGCTGACATCAAAGAAGATTGGAATCAGAGTCAGAGCGAAAAGAGCTACGCAGGACGCAAACGATACCCAGTCAACCTTTGAGAATTTAGAGAAAAAAGCTTTCACAACTGCCCCAAGTTTTTACACATCCTGCGAGTGTATACGCAGCTCCAGTTACCTAATGTATGCACCACACCAATACATACAAGACACTCAGGGACTCCGCCCGGTAGACAGCACCGGTGAACGTGGTATACGCATATCTTCAGGCGAACCGGGCAAATCACCTCGTGGCCTAAGGGGATGTCTGTGGCCAAATAAGAATGCGCGGCTGCGCCGTGTGAGGCAGAATCCCAGATCGACCGGAAAAATGCCGCCCACATGAGGGCGGCATTTCTACGGATTATGCGAGGGGTATAGACGTTGTCGCGGAACTACACCACGTTCCGGCACAT
>NZ_QDAE01000010.1 GCF_003075455.1 Arthrobacter sp. Bz4 | reverse complement strand
CCCCACCATCGAGTCAACACAAAGAGCCGATTTTCGACGTGAAACCCGTTATCTGGGTTGACTCGATCCGGAACTGAAGGAGTTTGCATGAGTACCCTGTTCACCAAGATCATCGACGGCGACATTCCGGGGCGCTTCGTCTGGAAGGACGACGACGTCGTCGCGTTCCTCACGATCGCTCCGCTCACCGACGGGCATACCCTGGTGCTGCCCCGTCAGGAGGTGGCGCACTGGGTGGAGGCGGAACCTGAGCTGCTGGGCAAGGTGATGGCGGTCGCCCAGACCATCGCGAAGGCGCAAACCACCGCGTTCTCGGCGAAACGGGTGGGAGTGCTGATGGAGGGGTACGAGGTACCGCACCTGCACGTCCATGTCTGGCCGACGCAGAGCGCCAGCGACTTCGACGTTCACGCGGTCGACCACAACCCGGATCCGGCCCGGCTCGACGCCAACGCTGACGCGCTGCGGGGAGCCCTGCGGTCGGCCGGGCACGGCGAGCACGTACCAACCGACGGATAGCGGCAGCCTTTAGCTACCCGGTCGAGCCCACCCCGGTGCGCTGCGCGGCCATGGCCTCGCCGATGGCCGCACGGATCCGCTTCTCCGAAACGGTGTACGCGGTGCCGAGCTCCTGCGCGAACAGACTGATTCTCAGTTCCTCGAGCATCCAGCGCACCCGCAGCAACGCGGGAGGCGTCTTCCGGCCAGTGGGAACGAGGGCGGCGACGGCGTCGTCGTACTCGTCCTCCAGGCGTTGGACCACAGCCGTGCCCAGCGAATCGCGCTGCACGTTGCCGGCCAGCTTGGCGACCCGGGTCTCAATGCCGGTCAGGTAGCGGGGCAGGTGACTGAGCTGGGTGTAGCCGGTTTTCGCCACGAACCCCGGGTAGACGAGCTGTTCCAGCTGACTCCGGACGTCGTTCAGCGCGGTGATCAGGGCGAGGCTGGTGGAGCCCTTGAGTTGCTTCTCGATCCGGCGGGTGCTGGACAGGATCCTTTCAACCGTGGCGGTGACAGTGAAGACCGTGTCGATGAGTTCGGCCCGCACGGTTTCGTAAAGGGAGTTGAACTCGGCCTCGGTCCAGGGCAGTGCCTCGGGGGTCAGCTTGTCGACCGCCGCGAGTGTGCAGTCCTCGATCAGTCCCGCAACGCTGCCATGCGGGTTCTGGCTGAAGGTGAGCTTCTCGGCGTTGCTGAGATGCTCCAGCACATACTTGGCGGGGCTGGGAACGCGCACCACGAGGAGTCGGATCACTCCGTCGCGCATTGACGCACCCTGCTCGGCCGGGTTGGGGAAGACGGCGAGTCCGGCGGCGGTACCCTCGTCGGTCAACGCCGGGTAGCCCGTCACCGTGTGTCCGTTCACCAGCCGGGTCACCTGCCGGGGAAGGTCGCCAAACGTCCACGACGTCAGGCCGGACCGCTCGGTGATCCCGATGCCCACGGGATGCGCTGGCTGGGACTTCGCCGGTTGGGACTTTGCTGCTGACGTCGCGCGGGCGGGTGCCTTTGCCGGCCGGGTGGTAGCGGGTGTGGCACCGAGGGATTCGGCAATCGCGCGGCGTGTCTGCGGCGCCAGTCGTTCCTGCAGGGCGGCAAGGTCGGTCCCCTCGTCGAGGATCTTGCCCTGGCCGTCAATCACCTGGAAGCTCATCAGGAGGTGTTCGGGAAGGACGCTCCGGTTCCACGACCCGGGGGCAATGACGTGGCCCTTCAACCGGCGGAGTACCAGTTCCAGGGACTCCTCAAGGTCGTCGCGTGCCGGGTCGAAGTCGGTGTGCAGCGCAGCGACGGCGCTGCGCGCCACATCGGGGGCGGGGATGAAGTTCTTGCGGACCTGCTTGGGTAGCGACTTGATCAGGGCTGTCACCAGTTCCACCCGGAGCCCCGGAATCTGCCAGTGGAACGGCCGGGCGTCGAGTTGGTTCAGGAACACCACGGGAATTTGCACCGTCACGCCGTCGGACGCGCCCTGCACACCGGGGGAGAACTCATAGCTCAGCGGCAGTTCGAAGCTTCCCTGGTGCCAGATTTTGGGGAACGCTGATTCGTCCAGGTCGCTGTTTTCGGCGAGCAGGTCACCGGGCAGGAAGTCGAGCAGGTCCGGCTGGCGGTGACGGGTGTCCTTCCACCAGGAATCGAAGTGCCGCTCGGACACCACCTCGGGCCCCACGCGGGCGTCATAGAACTCGAAGAGGGTCTCATCGTCGACCATCAGGTCGCGGCGGCGCAGCCGGTTTTCCAGCTCCTCAATCTCAGCGAGGCGTGCCTTGTTGCGGTGGAAAAATTTGTGGTGGGTTTTCCAGTCGCCCTCGACCAGGGCATGCCTGATGAACATGTCGCGGGCAACCTCGCGGTCGATCCGCCCATAGTTGACCCGGCGCTGCGGGATGATCGGGACGCCATACAGGGTGACCTTCTCATGGGCCATCACCGCCCCCATCTTCCGGGACCAGTGCGGCTCGCTGTAGCTGCGCTTCACCAGGTGCGGCGCCACGTCTTCGGCCCAGAGGGGATCGAATTTGGCGGCCACCCGCGCCCAGAGCCGTGAGGTCTCCACCAATTCGGCCGCCATCACCCAGTCGGGCGACTTTTTGAACAAAGCGCTGCCGGGGAACACAGCGAACCGGGTACCCCGCGCACCGGCATACTCACGCTTGCGCTGATCATAGAGGCCGATGTGGCTGAGCAGGCCCGCGAGCAGGCTGATATGGATTGCGGTGTCATTGCCCACCGGATCGACGGGGTCGGGCGAGAGGGTGATCCCCAGCGGTTTGGCCAACTGGCGAAGCTGGGCGAACAGGTCCTGCCACTCGCGGACCCGCAGATAGTTGATGAACTCGTTGCGGCACAGTTTGCGGAACTGGGTCGACGACAGTTCCTTCTGCTGTTCCTGCAGGTACCGCCACAGGTTCAGGTATCCGGTGAAGTCCGAATTCTCGTCGAGGAACCGTTTGTGCATTGCTGTCGCGGTTTGCAGCTTGGCGCCCTGATCGGCCTGTGGACGCTCACGCGGATCCTGGATGGTCAGGGCCGCGGCGAGGACCATTACTTCCTTGGCGCAGCCACGCTGGCCGGCCTCCACGATCATGCGGCCCAGCCGCGGGTCAACCGGCAGCTGGGCGAGTTTTCGGCCAACTGCCGAGATGCCTCCCGAAGCCTCCAGCGCACCGAGCTCCTTCAGGAGCGTGACGCCGTCGTTGATCGCCTTCGAGTCCGGAGGCTCAACAAAGGGGAAGTCGGCGACATCCTTCGGCCCACGGGTGACGCCCATGGCGGTCATCTGCAAGATGACAGCCGCCAGGTTGGTACGCAGGATCTCGGGGTCGGTGAACGCGCGGCGGGCCTCGAAGTCCTCCTGCGAATAGAGGCGGATGGCGATGCCATCCGAAACCCTGCCGCAGCGGCCCGAGCGCTGGTTGGCGGAAGCCTGGGACACCCGCTCGATCGGAAGCCGCTGCACCTTGGTGCGGTGAGAGTACCGCGAAATCCTGGCGGTACCCGTATCAATCACGTACTTGATCCCGGGAACGGTCAGGGAGGTTTCAGCAACGTTGGTGGCGAGGATGATCCTGCGTCCCGGGCCGGAAGGCTTGAAGACCCGGTGCTGTTCCTGCAGCGACAATCTGGCGAACAACGGCAGGATGTCGGTGCCCTTCAGCCGTGGGTTGACCTGCACCCGGGCGCGGAGGGCATCGGCGGCGTCACGGATCTCGCGCTCGCCGGAGAAAAACACCAGGATGTCGCCGGGTGCTTCCCGAGCCAGCTCGTCGACGGCGTCGCACACGGCGTCAAGAGGGTCGCGGTCCTCCTCCTGATCGCCCGGGTCGGCGCTGTCGTCAGCCTCGCCGGCCGGCTGGGTCAACGGGCGGTACCGGATTTCCACCGGGTAGGTCCGTCCGGAAACCTCGATGATCGGTGCAGGCTGCTTGACGCTGACGGCCTCGTCGGCCGCGAAGTGCGCGGCGAAGCGTTCAGGGTCGATGGTGGCCGAGGTGATGATGAGCTTCAGGTCGGGTCGTTGCGGGAGGATCCGCTTCAGATACCCGAGGATGAAGTCGATGTTGAGGCTGCGCTCATGGGCCTCGTCGATGATGATGGTGCTGTACTTTTTCAGCAGTCGGTCGTGCTGGATTTCCGCCAGCAGGATGCCATCGGTCATCAACTTGATCTGGGTGCTGCGGCTGACCTCGCCGGTAAACCGCACCTGGAAGCCCACTTCGGCCCCCACCTTGACGTCCAACTCCTCGGCAATACGTTCCGCAACGGTGCGGGCGGCGAGGCGTCGTGGCTGGGTGTGCCCGATCAGGCCGTTTTCGGCGAGTCCCAGTTCCACACACATTTTCGGAATCTGGGTGGTTTTGCCGGAGCCGGTCTCGCCAGCAATGATCGTCACCTGGTTCGCGGCGATCGCGGCCATAATGTCAGCGCGTCGCTCGGAAACCGGCAGTTCAGGGGGATAGGAGATAGTCAGTGCCATGATTGGTTCCAATTCTAGGCGGTAGGACTATCTCCCGATGCCCTGGTCAACCGGGCCGCCGCCAACCGGGCCCGCTCACGCATTTGCGGCGGTTCCAGGATCTCGAACTCGAACTCCAGCGCCACCAGATGCATCAGCGGCCAGTCGAGCGAGTCGAAGCCGGCCCTCATCAGGGTGTGCTCCTCGCCGTCGCTCTGGAGCTCGGCGGTATCCGGGGAGACCTTTTGTGACACCTCGTTGATGTTGCCGGTCAGCCGCACGACGACGTCGTACTGGTACGGGAAACGCGTAATTGACTGCTGCACATACAGGGCGAGATCACGGGCCGGGAGTGGGCGCGGGGTGAAGCGCTCCCGCTGCGCCGGAACGCTCTGACACCGGTCCACCCGGAACGTCCGCCAATCCTCACGCATCGTGTCCCAAGCCACCAGGTACCAGCGTCTACCGGTGTCCACGAGTCGGTAGGGCTCAACGAGTCGCCGGGAAGACTCGCCATCCTGGCGGGAGTACCGGAACACCACGGTGCGTCGTTCGGTGATGGCTGCGGACAGGGCGGTGAGGATCTCGGGCCGGACCGGTGTGCTCACCGCCGCCATCCTGGTGACGGCGCTTCGCAGCCCGGCGAACCGCGGTCGGAGTCGGCTGGGGAGCACCTGCTCCAGCTTGGTGAGCGCCCGCACCGATGCCTCGCCGATTCCGGCGACGGGGCTAGCCGTGACGGCGCTGAGGCCGAGGGCGACGGCGAGTGCCTCGTCGTCGTCGAGCAACAACGGAGGCAGCTGCGCGCCAGCGCCCAACTGGTAGCCCCCGGCGACGCCGGGCGAGGCATGGATGGGATAGCCCAGGGTGCGGAGCTTGCCGATGTCCCGTCGGACGGTGCGCTCGGTCACGTCCATCCGGTCCGCCAGTGCTGAGCCGGTCCACTCGCGGCGCAGCTGAAGCAGGGAAAGCAAGTGGAGCAGCCGTGCCGAAGTTTCCAACATGGCTCCAAAATACTCCTCAACCAGGTCAGTAGCTGTCCTGAATCGCCCCTATTTCAGCCGAAGACAGCAGCAACGAATCGACCGGGCAGCTTCGGGGGTGCGGGGGCAGTGCAGTGCTGGAGTCTCACGGCCAGACCTGGCCGGTTAAAGCAGTCAACCCCCAGATTTCGGTGAAATCTGGGGGTTGTTCTGTGCCCTCGATAGGATTCGAACCTACGACCTTCTGCGCCGGAGGCAGACGCTCTATCCCCTGAGCTACGAAGGCGGGATGCCGGTCAGGCCGGCCCCTAAATGGGACTCACTGAGCTTATCAGGGAAGCACCCCTGGACGAAAACCCCTGGCCCGCCCTCGTGTGGTGGGCGCCGCTGCGTCACAGAAATGGCCGCAGCGGCGTGCGCCGTTATGCTGGATGGGTGACTCCTGAAGAACTCTCTGCTGCCATTTCCGCATGCCTGAAAGACGCCGTCGCCGCGGGCGAATTCGACGTCGAGCTTCCCTCTGAGGTG
The DNA here is from genome assembly GCF_003075455.1 of Arthrobacter sp. Bz4. GTDB lineage: Bacteria > Actinomycetota > Actinomycetes > Actinomycetales > Micrococcaceae > Arthrobacter_D. The sequence goes on along the minus strand of NZ_QDAE01000010.1, from coordinate 98,930 downwards.
CGGGTGGAGCGACCACGGAGCCGGGAACACGGAGACTGGGCCACCAATATTGCCCTGCAGCTGTCCAAGCAGGCGAAGATGAACCCGCGCGAGTTCGCCCAGCTCCTCAGCGGACGGCTGGAACAGCTCGACGGCGTCAAGACCGTGGCGATCGCCGGTCCAGGCTTCCTGAACATCACCCTCGATGCCGCCGCCGCAGGTGAACTGGCCCGCTCAATCGTCGACGCCGGGTCCGGCTATGGCACCAGCGGGCTCATGGCCGGCACCAAGATCAACCTTGAGTTCGTGTCGGCCAACCCCACCGGACCTATCCACCTGGGCGGCACCCGCTGGGCCGCCGTCGGCGACGCGCTTGCCCGCCTGTTCCAGTCCCAGGGCGCTGAGGTGACCCGCGAGTACTATTTCAACGACCACGGCGCCCAGGTGGAACGGTTTGCCCGCTCGCTGTGGGCCAGCGCCAAGGGCGAGCCATCACCCGAGGACGGGTACGGCGGCGCCTACATCGATGACATCGCTGCCCGGGTCCTGGTGCTCGATCCAGCCATCCTCGACCTGGAGCAGGAAGATTCGGTCGAGCGGTTCCGTCAGCTCGGGGTCGACCTGATGTTTGGCGACATCAAAAAGTCGCTGCACGACTTCGGTGTCGATTTCGACGTCTACTTCCACGAGCACTCCCTTTTCCAGGACGGATTCGTCGAAGGCCTGCTGGAGAAACTGAAAACCTCGGGCAACCTGTTCCTCGAGGACGGGGCCTGGTGGTTACGGTCCACCGAGTTCGGCGACGATAAGGACAGGGTGGTCATCAAATCGGACGGCGCCCCCGCCTACATCGCCGGCGACATTGGCTACTTCGTCAATAAGCGCCGCCGCGGCTTCGACCTGAACATCATCATGCTCGGCGCCGACCACCACGGGTATGTGGCCCGGCTCAAGGCAGCAGCAGCCGCGCTCGGTGATGACCCGGACACCGTCGAGGTGCTGATTGGGCAGATGGTCAACCTGATGAAGGACGGCGTCCCCGTCAGGATGTCCAAGCGCGCCGGCACCGTCGTCACGCTCGAGGACCTGGTCGACGCCGTAGGGGTCGACGCCGCCCGCTACACCCTGGCCCGCTTCTCGGCGGATTCGAACATCGACATCGACCTTGACCTGCTGACCCGGCGCACCAACGACAACCCGGTCTTCTATGTCCAGTACGCTCACGCCCGGACCCACGCGGTGGAGCGCAACGCGGCCGCGGCAGGGGTGGATACGAGCGCGTTCGACGCCTCCGAACTCAGCCACCCCACCGAGGGCGAACTGCTGGCGGCGCTCGGCCAGTTCCCCGGCATGGTGGCCCAGGCCGCGGCCTTCCGCGAACCGCACCGGGTGGCACGCCACATCGAGGTCATCGCGGGCACCTACCACCGCTGGTACGACGCCTGCCGCATCGCGCCGCTCGGCGATGAGCCGGTCACCGACCTGCACCGCACCAGGCTGTGGCTGAACAACGCCACCCAGCAGGTCCTCGCCAACGGCCTGGGGCTGCTTGGCGTATCGGCACCTGAGCGGATGTGACGATGGGAAACGGACCTGAAGTGAACCTGAATAACGCCTCACCGCTGGCCCCCGGTTGGCTCAGCTACCCCGACAACATCAACCGGCTGAACCCCGCCCTGTGGGCTCACGACGTCGACCGCGCCGGTGACGAGCTCACCATCAGTGGCCTGAGGGTCAGTGATCTCGCCGAGCAGTTCGGCACGCCGCTGTTCGTCGTGTCCGAAGACGATTTCCGGACCCGCGCCCGGAGCTTCAAGGACGCGTTCGACGCCGCCTTTGCCGACCTCTGCGGGGGAGTGGACGTCTACTACGCGGGGAAATCGTTCCTCTGCACAGAAATAGCGCACTGGGTGGCTGAAGAGGGCCTACGCCTTGACACCTGCTCGGGCGGGGAGCTTGCCATCGCCATGCGCGCGGGAATTCCCGGTGAACATCTCGGCCTGCACGGGAACAACAAGTCCGACGCCGAACTGGGCCGTGCGCTTGACCTGAAGCTGGGGCGCATCGTGGTGGACAGTCTCCCCGAACTCGAACGGGTGGCAGCCCTCGCCGCCGCCCGCGGCACCACCGCCAACGTGATGCTCCGGCTGACCCCCGGTGTCCACGCCTCCACCCACGAGTTCATTGCAACCGCCCACGAGGACCAGAAATTTGGGTTGTCACTGGCCGACGGCGAGTCCTCACCCGCAGCTCAGGCCGTCGCCGCGGCGCTGGGCCACGAAACAATCAACCTGCTGGGCGTCCACTGCCACATCGGGTCACAGATTTTCGAGCCTGAGGGTTTCGAACTCGCGGCACGCAGGTTGCTCGCCTTCCTGGCGGACGTTCGGGACCGCCACGGCGTGGAGCTGCCCGAACTGGACCTCGGCGGCGGCTATGGGATTGCCTACATCGAAACCGACAAACCACGCCCGCCGGCAGAGATCGCCGTGGCGATGGCCGACGTCGTGCGTTCCACCTGCGCCAGACTGGGACTGCGCGTCCCACGGATTTCCATTGAGCCGGGTCGCGCGATCGTAGGTTCAACAACGTTCACCCTGTACACCGTGGGGACGACCAAAACCGTGAGGGTCGACGTCGAGGGTGGCGACACTGCGCCCCGGCGTTATGTGTCGGTGGACGGTGGGATGAGCGACAATCCCCGCCCGGTCCTCTACGACGCCGACTACTCGGCGGTTCTGGCCTCCCGCTCGTCGGATGCCTCCGGTGTGCTGTCCCGCGTGGTCGGAATGCACTGCGAGAGCGGCGACATTGTGGTCAGGGATGTCTACCTCCCCGTGGACACCGATGCCGGTGACCTGGTGGCTGTGCCGGGCACCGGCGCTTACTGCTGGGCGCTGTCCAGCAACTACAACTGGGTGGCCCGCCCGCCAGTGATAGCAGTCCGGAACGGCCAGGCCAGACTGATTGTGCGCGGCGAAACCGAGGACGACATCCTGGCCCGCGACATCCCCCGCACCACCAACTGATTGCAGGAGCGACACTATTTCATCTGATACAGCTTCGAACACCGACTCCATGTCGACACTTCGGATCGCCTTGCTGGGCTGCGGCAACGTGGGATCCCAGGTGGCGCGCATCCTGCTCGAGGACGCCGACGCGCTGGCAGCGCGTACCGGCGCCCGGCTTGAATTGACCGGAATTGCAGTGCGCAGCATTGACGCACCCCGCGACGTCGACCTGCCGCGCGAACTTTTCACCACCGATGCCGAGTCACTGGTCGAGGGCGTCGACATTGTGATCGAGCTGATGGGTGGAATTGAACCCGCCCGGTCCCTGATCCTGCGGTCGATCGAACACGGCGCCACGGTGGTCAGCGGCAACAAGGCGCTGCTCGCCCTCGACGGGCCCACCCTCTACGAGAAGGCCGACGCCGCAAGGGTCCAGCTTTCCTACGAGGCGGCGGTCGCTGGTGCGATCCCCATTCTGCGGCCCATCCGGGACAGCCTGTCCGGTGACCGCATCACCCGTGTACTGGGCATCGTCAACGGCACCACCAACTTCATCCTTGACCAGATGGACACCACCGGCGCCCAGTTCGACGATGCCCTGGCCGAAGCACAGCGCCTGGGGTATGCCGAGGCTGACCCGACTGCCGATGTGGAGGGTCACGACGCCGCGGCCAAGGGCGCCATTCTCGCGTCCCTGTCCTTCCACACCCGATTTGCCCTGGAAGACGTCTACTGCGAAGGCATCACCAAGGTGACCGCCGCGGATATCGCCGCAGCCAAGGACGCCGGGTTTGTCATCAAGTTGCTGGCCATCGCCGAGTTGCTGCCGAGGGACGACGCCGACGGCGCTGGCACCGAGGGCGTCAGCGTCAGGGTGCACCCGACCCTGCTGCCCCGCGACCATCCGCTGGCCGCAGTCCATGGTGCCTTCAATGCGGTGTTCATCGAGGCCGAGAGCGCGGGCGAACTGATGTTCTACGGACAGGGGGCCGGTGGTACCCCCACCGCGTCCGCGGTGCTGGGCGACGTTGTCAGCGCTGCGCGCCGCCTGGTGTTGGGCGGTCCCGGCCGGACCGAAACCACCACCGGCCATGTCCCGTCCATGAATATCGACGCAGTCCGCACGAGCTACTCCATCGGGCTCGACGTCGCTGACCAGCCAGGAGTCCTGGCGCGGATCGCACAGTTGTTCGCCGAGCAGGGCGTGTCCATTGAAACCCTGCGGCAGAGCATCCATCCCGCGGATGACCCTGGCCAGGCGACGGCTGAACTTCGCATCGTCACCCACCGCGCTACCGAAGCGGCCCTCGCCGCAACAGTTGAACAGATCCAGCACCTCGCCGTGATCAACTCGGTGACCAGTGTCCTTCGAGTGGAAGGAGCCTAAGTGGCTCACCAATGGCGCGGCGTTATCCGCGAATATGCAGATCGTTTGCCCGTGACAGAATCCACCCAGGTCATCACCCTCGGCGAGGGTGGGACACCGTTGGTCCCGGCCAAGGCGCTATCCGAACTGACCGGGTCGCAGGTGTTCCTCAAGGTGGAGGGAATGAATCCCACTGGCTCCTTCAAGGACCGCGGAATGACCATGGCCATTACCGCTGCGATTGAATCCGGGGCCAAGGCCGTGGTCTGCGCCTCCACCGGAAACACCTCCGCCTCGGCTGCGGCCTACGCCACCCAGGCGGGCATCACCTGTGCAGTGCTGGTTCCGGACGGCAAGATTTCCATGGGCAAACTGAGCCAGGCCATCGCCCACGGCGCTGAACTGCTGCAGGTCAACGGCAACTTCGACAACTGCCTCGATGTCGCTCGTAAGCTTGCCGAGGCGTACCCGGTGTTCCTCGTCAACTCGGTAAATCCCGCGCGTATCGAAGGCCAGAAGACCGCAGCCTTCGAGGTGGTCGACGTCCTGGGTGACGCCCCCGACTATCACCTGCTCCCGGTCGGCAACGCCGGCAATATCACTGCCTACTGGAAGGGCTACAAGGAATACTCCGAGCCCTACGCCAACCCGCACCTGGTCGGTGACAGCACAGTGCTCGCCCCGGTCGCCACCAAGCGTCCGGTGATGTGGGGCTTCCAGGCCGAGGGCGCTTCGCCGTTGGTCAAGGGCCACCCGGTGACCGAGCCGGACACGATCGCGACGGCCATCCGGATCGGCAACCCGGCCTCCTGGGACCAGGCGATTGCAGCGCGCGACGAGTCCGGTGGGCTGATTGAAGCCGTCTCTGACGAGGAAATCCTCGAAGCGCACCGCTGGCTGTCGGCACGAGAGGGAGTCTTCGTGGAACCGGCATCGGCGGCCGGTGTTGCTGGCCTGCTGAAAAAGCATGCGGCAGGCTGGCGCCGGTGGGTAAGACCATCGTGATCACAGTGACTGGTCATGGCCTCAAGGACCCCCAGTGGGCGTTGAAAGCTGCCGACGGGTCCGACGTCGAGCCCACCAAAGTGGATTTCGACGTCGTCAGCGTCGCGACAGCGTTGGGCCTTGAGGATGTTGCGGGTGAGTGAACGGGCGTCCTCGCCAGCGGCCGAACGGTGGGGCACCGGCACCAGGATGGTGGCGGCGGGCCAGGCGGCAACGATCAGCGTCCCCGCGACGAGCGCCAACCTGGGGCCGGGATTCGACACCCTTGGCCTTGCCGTTTCGCTGTTCGACACTGTCACGGTGCGGACCACCACCAGCGGCACCGTCACCGTCACCGTGACCGGCGAGGGCGCAGGGGATCTCCCCGGCGATGAAACCCATCTGGTGGCCCGCACGCTGATCGAGACGCTCGAACGCTCAGGCTTCGGCTGCCCGGGGCTCGAGTTGGAGACGCAGAACCTGATCCCGCACGGCAGGGGGCTCGGGTCGTCGGCCGCAGCGATCGTCTCCGCCGTGCTGGCCGCCAATTTCCTCCTGCCTGACGCCGACAGGATGGACTCGGCTGGGCTGCTCCAGCTGTGCTCGACCCTTGAGGGCCACCCCGACAACGTGGCGCCTGCCCTGCTGGGTGCGTTGGCCATCTCCTGGGAAACCGGAAGGGTCTTCCGCAGTACCCGGGTGCCGGTGCACCCCTCAATCATTCCGATAGCCGCCGTTCCTGCCACCAGCCTCTCGACCGAGACGGCGCGGGCGCTGCTCCCGACGTCTGTCTCGCATGCAAGTGCCTCCTCGAACGCGGGCCGTGCGGCGCTCCTGGTGCACGCATTGTCCCGGGAGCCCGAATTCCTGCTGGATGCCACCCAGGATGCGCTGCACCAGGATTTCCGTGCCCAGGCAATGCTGCCCAGCGCCACTCTGATGCGGCAACTGCGGGCGCAGGGGTTTCCGGCAGTGATTTCCGGGGCAGGCCCAACGGTGATGACCTTCGCAACCAGCGACGCCGAGGCCAGGACCGTTGAACAGCTCATCCATTCGCTGACCGACGAGTCAACCAACGAGAATTCCTCGACCGAGTGGCGCGTCCTAAAGCTGACCGTGGCTCCCGAGGGTGCTAAACTGGTGGTGCACCAACGGAAATGAGCTGTGACCCATCTCAACTGTCGTTACTGTTTCAAACAGTCGCACTGTGGCAGGATGGTTTACTGTTCAGCTGAGTGCTTCTGCTGATCTGGCCGTCATTTTCTTTTGACCGCCGCAAAGCTGCATGGTTATCAGCAGTCGCATCACCTCCGGTGTAACCTCCCACGAATGACAGAGTGCCAGCGGTTTGAAGATAAACCGACAGCCTACTTACTTCTGAAGGTTCCCAGCACGCACGGCCAGGTCGGACTCTTCCGGCAGGACCGAACCCTTTCCGACCAGAATGTATGACGGCGGCGGGGCTAACCAAACGCGGTCCACTTCAGAGTTGGACCGCCCGACGAGGGGGAAGGATCCTTCGTGACTGAAACCACTGACCTGTTATCAGGTGTGGACACATCAAACGCCGGCACAGCCGACGCTCCCGCTTCCAAAAGCTCCGGCCTTGCCGGGCTGAAGCTCGCCCAGCTCCAGGCTCTCGCCGGTCAGTTGGGCATCACCGGCGGTTCCAGGATGCGCAAAGGCGACCTGGTATCGGCCATCTCAGATCATCAGCGTGGTTCTGCGGTAGCGGATCGTCCCAAGGACGCCGCCCCGACAGAGGGGAACGGTGCCACACAGTCGGAAGCCAGCCAGTCAAACGGCTCCGCCCGGTCTTCGCGCCGTTCATCCAGCCGTGCCACCAGCAGCGACGCTGACACTGCAGCCGAGCCGGCACAGGATAGCGACGGCGCTGCAGCAGAGCAGACGGAGCGTCCATCGCGCACCCGGAACCGGAACCGGCGTGCCGGATCTGACGGAGTCGTGAGCCTGCCCGCCGCCGAGGCAACCCAGGCTGATGCGGCTGCCGCCTCAACCGGCGACGATGCGCAGACCGCAGACGGCTCCAACAGCCGTGACAACGGCGGCCGTGACACCAACGGCCGTGAGAACACTGGCCGCGATAGCGGTGGCGAACGAGGCCGTGGCCGCGCTCCCCGGGAAAACCGGCGTGGACGTCGCGGCGAAGAGCGAACCGACAGCACCACGACCGAGTCTTCCGAGACGTCGTCGTCGGATGATTCCTCGCGAGGAACTGACCGGAACAGCACTGACCGTAACAACGCTGACCGTAACAACGCTGACCGGAACAATGCTGACCGTAACAACGCTGACCGGAGCGCCCAGGGCGCCGGAGAGTCGAATGACTCCAACGACCAGAACGAGTCGAACGGCCGCACTGACCGTGGCGGACGCAACCGCAACGATAACCGGAACGACGGCAACGACAACCGGACCAACAACCGGAATGACGGCAACGAGAACCGGGAAGACGACGGGCGTGGGCGCAACCGCAACCGCCGCAACCGGAACTCCCGCGATGACAGCGGAAACGATCGCAACAACAACGATCGCGGTAACAGTAATGACCGCGGTAACAGCAATGATCGTGGCAACCGCTTCCGCGACCGCAACGACCGGAACGATCGTCGTCGGAACCGCAACCAGAACCCCGAGGTCGACGACGTCGAGGTCACCGAGGACGACGTCCTGCTGCCCGTCGCGGGCATCCTGGACGTCCTGGAAAACTACGCGTTCGTGCGGACCTCCGGCTACCTGCCCGGTCCCAACGACGTCTATGTTTCCCTCGCCCAGGTCAAGAAGCACAACCTGCGCAAGGGCGACGCAGTGGTGGGTGCCATCCGCGCCCCCCGCGACGGCGAGAACCAGAACAACACCCGGCAGAAGTTCAATGCGCTGATCCGCGTGACCTCGGTCAACGGCAAGCCAGCCGAGGAACTCAAGGACCGCGTCGAGTTCGCCAAGCTGGTGCCGCTGTACCCGACCGAACGCCTGCGTCTCGAGACCGAGGCCAAGAAGATCGGCCCCCGCGTCATCGACCTGGTTGCGCCCATCGGTAAGGGCCAGCGTGGCTTGATCGTTTCCCCGCCCAAGGCGGGCAAGACGCTCATCCTGCAGGCTATCGCCAACGCGATCACCATCAACAATCCCGAGGTTCACCTCATGATGGTGTTGGTCGACGAACGGCCCGAGGAAGTCACCGATATGCAGCGCACGGTGAAGGGTGAGGTCATTGCCTCGACCTTCGACCGTCCTGCCGATGACCACACCACCGTCGCCGAACTCTCGATCGAGCGCGCCAAGCGCCTGGTCGAGATGGGAATGGACGTTGTGGTGCTCCTCGACTCCATGACCCGCCTGGGCCGTGCCTACAACCTGGCTGCGCCAGCCTCGGGACGTATCCTCTCCGGTGGCGTCGACTCGGCAGCGCTCTACCCGCCGAAGCGTTTCTTCGGTGCCGCGCGCAATATCGAGAACGGTGGCTCGCTCACCATTCTCGCGACTGCACTCGTGGAGACCGGATCCAAGATGGACGAGGTCATCTTCGAGGAGTTCAAGGGCACCGGCAACATGGAACTGCGCCTGTCCCGGAACCTCGCTGACAAGCGGATCTTCCCAGCGGTGGACGTCAACGCGTCCGGTACCCGTCGCGAAGAGAAGCTGCTGTCCCCGGACGAGGTCAAGATCATGTGGAAGCTGCGCCGGGTCCTTTCCGGACTGGGCGAACAGCAGTCACTTGAATTGCTGACCAACAAGATCCGGGAGACGCAGTCGAACGTCGAGTTCCTGATGCAGGTCCAGAAGACCACATTGGGTTCCAAGAACGACGACGACTAGCAAGCTACCCGCCGCCCACGCCCTACCGGTTCGCCGGACGGTGCGTGGGCGGCTGTGCTTAACCAACCGAGTCAACAGAAATGACGGGTAAACCGCCCGAAATGGGTTATATCTGTTGAATGGAATCCGTTCGAAAGAGGAATTGCCCAGATGTTTGAGTCGATCCAGAACCTGCTCGATGAGCACGCCGAGCTGCAGCTACGGCTCTCCGACCCGGCAGTGCACTCCGACCAGGTGCTGGCCCGCAAGCTTGGCCGCAGGTACGCCGAGCTGAGCGGTATTGTCGACGCGCACACCAAGTGGGAAGCGCTCAAGGACGACCTTGAGGCAGCTCAGGAGATGGCTGACGACCCCGAGTTCGCCGCTGAAGTTCCGGTCCTTGAGAAACAGCTCGCCGCCGCCCAGGAACGGCTCCGCCGTCTGCTGATCCCGCGAGACCCGAACGACAGCCGTGACGTCATCATCGAGGTCAAGGGTGGTGAAGGCGGCGACGAGGCGGCCCTGTTCGCCGGCGACCTGCTGCGCATGTACACCCGGTACGCCGAGACGCGTGGCTGGAAGACCGAGATCATTTCTGCCAACGAATCCGACCTCGGCGGGTACAAGGATGTCCAGATGGCGATCAAAAGCTCCTCCAACGAGCCGGGGGAGGGTGTCTACGCCCGCCTCAAGTTCGAAGGCGGCGTGCACCGGGTCCAGCGGGTCCCGGTCACCGAATCGCAGGGCCGGATCCACACCTCGGCAGCAGGAGTGCTCATCCTGCCCGAAGTGGATGAGCCAGAGGAAGTGGAGATCAGCCAGAACGATCTCAAGATCGACGTCTACCGTTCCTCCGGACCGGGCGGCCAGTCGGTGAACACCACCGACTCGGCTGTGCGCATCACCCACCTCCCCACCGGCATCGTGGTGGCCATGCAGAACGAGAAGTCGCAACTGCAGAACCGCGAGGCAGGCATGCGGGTGCTCCGGTCCCGTATCCTCGCCCACCAGCAGGCGCAGATCGACGCCGCGAACTCGGATATCCGCAAATCGCAGATCCGCACCATGGACCGCTCCGAGCGCATCCGCACCTACAACTACCCCGAGAACCGCATCGCTGATCACCGCACCGGCTACAAGGCCTACAACCTCGACGCGGTGATGAACGGCGACCTGGAAGCGGTGGTCCAGGCGGGCATCGAAATGGATGAACAGTCCCGGCTGGACGCGATTGGCGAGGACGACTGAACGTCCGCTGAATCATGAACGAACAACCCCGCTCCGATGAGTCGCTCGACGCCGCCCTGGTGCGGGCCACCGGTCTTCTGAACGACGCCGGCGTGCCCAGTCCCAGCGTTGATGCTCATCTGTTGGCCGCTCATTTGCTGGGGGAGCCAGTGGGGCGGGTGAAGACCCTTGCGCTGCTGGGCGCGACGGCGCCGGCCGGGTTTTTTGAGCTGGTGGCGGAGCGTGAGCGACGGGTGCCGCTGCAGCACATTACCGGCGTCGCCTATTTCCGCCGGGTGGAGCTGGCAGTGGGCCCCGGGGCGTTTATTCCGCGCCCGGAAACCGAATCGGTGGCGCAACTCGCCATTGATCACGCCCTGACGCTGACCCGGCCCAGGGTGGTTGACCTGGGCACCGGGAGCGGTGCCATCGCCGCCGCCATCGCCGACGAAGTGCCTGGCGCCGACGTGTACGCAGTGGAGTTCAGCCCACTGGCGTATGCCTGGGCGGAACGCAATGTGGTGAGCCGGGGCGTGACGCTGATCCTTGGTGACCTGCGGGATGCGCTGGGGGAAGAAGACGGTAGCTTCGATGTGGTGGTGTCCAATCCGCCCTATATTCCGTCGGCAGCAGTTCCCCGGGAACCCGAAGTGGCGGACCACGACCCGCAGATCGCACTGTACGGTGGCGGCGCTGATGGCCTCGAGCTCCCCAAAGCGGCGGCGCTCAGCGCTGCCCGGCTGCTCGTCCCTGGCGGCTACTTCGTGATGGAACACGCCGAAGTCCAGGCACCCGCGATTGCCGCCCTTCTGACAGCAGACCTGAACTGGACCGCGGTTCAGACCCACCAGGACCTCACCGGACGCGACCGCTCCACGTCGGCTGTGCGCAGCCACCCTGCCCATCCCCACGCACCAGTGAAAGAATAATTCTGTGACCACCAGCTATGACTGCTCCGACCCCGCCCAGCGCAGCGACGGTTTAGCCCACGCCCAACGCGCCATCGCGGCCAACCAGTGTGTGGTGGTGCCCACCGACACCGTCTATGGCATTGCCGCCGATGCCTTCTCGCCGCAGGCAGTTGCCACCTTGCTGGCGTCCAAGGGGCGGGGGAGAAGCATGCCGCCCCCCGTCCTGATTCCCCGCGTACAGACGATGGATGGCCTTGCCGCCGAGATTCATCCGGACGCGAGAAAGCTGGCCGAGGCATTCTGGCCCGGCGGTCTGACCCTGATCTTCCGCGCGCAGCCGTCACTGACCTGGGACCTGGGCGACACTCTCGGCACCGTGGCACTGCGCGTGCCCGATGATCGGGTGGTCCTGGACCTGCTGGCCTTGACAGGTCCGCTGGCTGTCTCCTCAGCCAACCGCACGGGAGCGCCGGCCGCAACCACCGCCGCGGACGCCTTCGATCAGCTGGCGGGCTCCGTCCAGGTGTATCTGGAGGGCGGCCCGCGCAGCGCCACCGCCTCAACCATCATTGATGCGACGGGTGATGAACTGCGCCTGGTCCGTGCAGGCAGCATCAGCCTGGACCAGCTACAGGTCGTGGTGCCGGCACTCAAAGACCCGGCTGAGGCTACCGATTCGCCGGAGACTGCCGGCCCGAGCGACCCTGCCGGCCCGAGCGACCCTGCCGGCCCGACCGGCCCTGACGACGCCGGGACGCCGCACTCTCCAACACCCCGCTGACACGTTGCTCGACCCGGATGCCCTGGGCTGCCGCCCAACCGGGCTCCTGGGCCTGGCCAAACCACATCAGCTCCACCCGGCGCAGGCTGCCGTGGAGCCGTTCGCCGGCAAGTTTCGATACCGCGTAGCCGGCGCGCAGCAGGACGCGGCACAGCCGTCGCGGCAGCACGATGGGCGTACCACCCGCAGCCTCCAGGACAGAGCGGACGGACATCCCCTCGCTCGGCTGGAGGACGACCAACGGGACCGGTCCCTCAAAGGTGCCCACCTTGACGACAAAATCGGCCAGTGATTCGACGGACGTGACCGGCGTCGCGGCAGTACCAGGGGCTGCAACGGAAGCCAGGGGTGAGGCAGCCAACCGGGCGAGCGCCGTCGTCGTCGGCCGGTTGGCACCCTGAACCGAGGTGGCGCGGACGATGACAATGCGTGAGGCGGACGCCGCCGCCTGAAGAGCCTGCTCGCCGAGGGCCTTGCTCCGGGAATAGGCCGAAAAAGGGGCGAGGTCCAGGGACTCGTCCAGTTGGTCCCGCTGCCCCTGGACGGCAGCACTGCTGAGGTGGATTAGACGATCGACCCCGGCCGCTGCACAGGCCTGCGCAAGGATTGTTGGCAGCAGGGCATTCGCTCCACGCAGTTCGGGGGTATCACCGCTGCGGGGTGCGGCCAGGCCTGCTGCGTTCACCACCACCGAAACCCCTGCCAGCGTGGCAGTGAGCCCGGCGAGGGTCGGATGGGTGGATCCCTCGGCAGCAAGCTCGGCCACCGTCGTCGCCTCGCTGCTGAGTCTGGGCGCCGGAGCGCCAGCCACGTCGAGGCCCGCGGCCTCGGCGGCCTGCAGGATCGCCGATCCGACAAAGCCGGTGGCGCCGAGAATCAGCCAGGACATGGTCAGCGGGTTTCCTTCGCGTGGGTGGTTCGGTCGGGGTCGACCGGCGGCATTGGCTGCCACTCGGGGTCCCTGAGGATACCCCGCGATTCGATCCAGCCCCGCCACAGGGGAGCGAGACCGGACAGGGAGTGCTCGACAGCCACCAGCCGGAGCACCTCCTTGGCCGCAGTCAGGAGGGTTCCCAGGCCAAACCCCCAACGGTTGAACCTGCCATTGACGCGCAGGTACCGCGCCAGGTGGCCACGGTTCCGCATGCCGCAGTAGCGGCCCAGGTCGTTGGAATCATTCAGGTGGCGCACGCCAAGGTCGATCTGCTTCTGCGGTCTGGCCTTCTTCAGGACATATTCATTGATATAGGCGACCGGTTCGGACTGGGCGATCAGCCAACCGTAGGTGGTGTCGTCTCCGTTGAGGAAAAACCGTGGATCCGGTAGCCCAACGCGGCGCACCACATCGGCGTGCACCAGCATCCCCTCGAAACACCCAACATTGGTGTGGAACACCGGACGGTGCCTGAACACGTTGCCGCGGACCGGGAAGTGCACGCCAAGGAACGCATTGAAGTGGTGCTGCCAGAAAAACGGCTTGCCGGAGTGGTCGTAGCGGCGGCCGTGAAGGCACCGATAGGTTCCCATCCAGGGCTGAAACGCGGCGATCGCACCAGGCAGGGCTTCGACGTCGTCGTCCATCAGCCACAGCCATTCGGCACCCTCGGCGAGGGCCCGCTCAGCCCCAACCGAGAAACCACCGGACCCGCCAACGTTTTTCCGCAACCGATGATGGATCAACGGCATGGGAAGGTTCGCGGATGCGATCACCTCGTCGGTGTTGTCGGTGCTCGCGTTATTGACGACGATGACGCTGCTCGGTGCGGGATCCAGGCGTGCGATCGTTTCCAGCAGGACGCGCAGGTAACCGGCGCGGTTGAAGGTGGTGACAACCACCGTCACCGCCGTGGCGGAGGAAGCCACCTCAGTAGCCCTGATCCGACGGTGGCCCGAAGCCACGCCCGCGGACACCGGTGGAATAGGCCTTGAACCACTCAGCGAATCCTCGGAGGTCGCGGTGCTTCAGGAAATATAGCGGGTACCCACCCCATCAGCGACCAGCGATTTGACCCGCAGATACCGGCGGGTGAGGTACCCGCGGTTGCGGTAATAGAAGTAGCGTTTGAAGGCGGTCTCGGGCACCAGGACATGCAGCCGGTCACCGAGCACCTGCTGCGTCTCGGCCCACCCGGGGGGATGGCTGAGGGCGACTGTCGTCACGGTGCCGAAGGGGATCCCGGCCCGACGAAGGCGCAGCATGAAGTCAGTCTCATCACCGCGGATGAACAGTCGCAGGTCGGGGAGCCCCACCCTGAAAAAAACGTCAGTTCGAATCAGCGCACCATTGAAAAACTGGCCAACATCCTTGATGATCCCCAGCTTCTCGACCTCGGCCCGGTCATGCACCGATCGCCCCGCCACCCGGAACGGGAAGGACAGCCTGGTCGGTTCGCCGGGTGCCACGATCAGGGGCACGACGACGTCGAGTCCCTCGGCTTTGGCGGCCGCCAATAGAGTCCCAAGCGCCTCGGGGTCCTCGGGGTGGGCGTCGTCGTCCATGATCCAGACCCACTCGGCACCACTGGCCATGGCGGAGAGGATCGCCAGGGAAAAACCGCCGGCGCCGCCCAGGTTGCTCAGGGAACGGATGTAGTTCACGGGTGCATCGGATTCACGTGCAATGCCTTCGATATCCTGCGTCCCGGAATCGACCAATGCAACCGATGTGAGCGGCACACTCTGTTGGGACAACGCCAGCAGGAGGGTACGGAGGTCGTCGGGGCGGTCAAAAGTCACTGCCGCAACGGCCACGGTATCCTGCAAAACAGTCCTTTCCGGTCCACTCACAACACGCCTCGAAGGCGGTCAGGGCCGGGTAGTGCGGTTAGTATTCTCGGGTAGAGAGAGTCTATTACACCAGCACGGGCTGAGATTCTGCCGTGAGGACTCTCAGCGCACGTTTGAACATTCGCCGAGCCGTTGTTAGGAACCATGAAACTCGCTGACAGCGTGGATCCAGCCCGGGACGGGTCCGGACACCGCACCACGCCCCGATCGGAGAAGCCAGCAATCTGGCTCTGGTCACAGTATCTTTTCGACTCAGTCGCCTGGATTGTCGCAATTCTTCTGGCCCTGGTGCTTCGGTATGAACTGCTGATCAACCAGATCAATATGACCGGGGTGGTCGTGTTCTGCGCTGTGGCGCTTGTCGCCCAGCTCGCGGTCGGCCTGAGTTTTGCCCTGTACCGGGGCCGGTACAGCTTCGGCAGCTTCCACGAAGCCAAGCTGCTGGTCATCGTGACCGTCATCGTGTCGGTGATCCTCCTGCTGGTCAGTGTGGTGTTCTTCTCCATTATTGAGATCCCCCGCAGTATCGGCATCATTGCTTTCCCCTTCGCCTGCATGTTCATGGCGTCGACCCGCTATCTCAAGCGCATGTTCGTGGAGAGCAAAGCCAAACCCGGCGAAGACGCACAGCGGACCCTGATCTACGGCGCAGGGTTCCTCGGCGGGTCCCTTGTCGGCCGGATGATCCAGGACCGCGAATCCCCG
The DNA here is from genome assembly GCF_003075455.1 of Arthrobacter sp. Bz4. GTDB lineage: Bacteria > Actinomycetota > Actinomycetes > Actinomycetales > Micrococcaceae > Arthrobacter_D. Next base: position 83,360 of record NZ_QDAE01000010.1, on the reverse strand, counting down.
TATTTCCCGGTGGGCCTGATCGACGACGACCCGGCGAAGAAGCATCTCAGGCTGGCGACGGTGCCTGTACTGGGTCGGCTGGAAGACCTCCCCGGTATCATCGCCCGCACCCGCGCCTCAGTCCTGGTGATCGCCTTCGCTGATGTCGAGGCGGCGCAGGTGCGCAAGGTGTCGGATCTGGTGGCTGGGATGAATATCAAGGTTCTGGTCCTCCCACCGCTGCGCGACATGCTGGCCACCGGAGGATCCGGTGCTGGATTCTCCGATTTCCGGGAAGTTGCGGTCGAAGACCTGATCGGCCGTCGGCCCGTGGACATCCATGCAGATGAGGTGGCAGGTTACATCACGGGGCAAAAGATTCTGGTCACCGGAGCGGGCGGGTCTATCGGGTCCGAACTGTGCCGTCAGCTCGCGCAGTTCAGCCCAGCCGAACTGATCATGCTGGACCGCGACGAAACCGGGCTGCAAACCACCCAACTGTCGATGACGGGCCGCGGCCTGCTCACCGGCAGAGACACGGTACTGGCCGATATCCGCGACGCGGATACGCTGCTCGGGATTTTCGAGGAGCGTCGGCCCGAGGTGGTGTTCCACGCAGCAGCGCTCAAACATGTGTCACTGCTGGAGCAGTACCCGGAGGAAGCCTGGAAGACCAACGTGCTGGGCACGCAGAATGTGCTCAATGCGGCCAAGGCAGCGGGGGTGAAGCACTTTGTCAACATCTCGACCGACAAAGCCGCGAACCCCACAAGTGTGCTCGGACATTCCAAACGGGTCGCCGAGAAGCTCACCGCCTGGCAGGCCAGCCAGACCGCAAACAGCTACGTGTCAGTCCGGTTCGGAAATGTCATTGGGAGCAGAGGTTCGATGCTGCCCCTCTTTACCGAGCAGATCAGGGTCGGTGGACCGATCACTGTGACTGACCCGGAGGTCACCCGCTTTTTCATGACCATCCCCGAGGCATGTCAGCTGGTCATCCAGGCCGGGGCGATCGGACGCCCAGGCGAGGTACTCATTCTGGATATGGGCGAGGCAGTCAAAATTCTCGACGTCGCCCAGCGAATGATTGCCATGTCCGGGAAGGACATCGAAGTGGTATTCACCGGGCTGAGACCGGGGGAGAAGCTGCATGAGGAACTGGTGGGGTTCGGCGAAGACGGCGCGCGGCCCCTGCATCCCAAGATTTCCCACACGTCGGTGTCAACACTGGACCCGGTGCATCTGAACCTGGTCGACTGGAAGCGCAAGGGCGGAATCGAAGGTGTATAGCGTGCAGCTGGCGGTGGTGGTCGGGGCCGCCCTAGTGCTCAGTGCAGTGCTGCCTTTTGTCCTCAAACCCCTGCTGGAAAAGCTGGGCGTGCTGGACATCCCCAATGAACGCTCCTCCCACACCACAGTGGTCATTCGGGGGGTGGGTATCACCGTTGCGGTGGGAATCGCGGCGGGTCTGATCCTTTCTCTTGTTACCGGCCTGGTAGCTGTTGACCGGTCGCTGATCCTGATTATCCTGGGGATGCTTTCGGCAGCGGCGCTGCTCGGCTGGGTCGAAGACTACCGCGGCATCTCGATCCAGGTGCGTGCGGTGCTGCAGCTGGCGATCGGCGCGCTGGGCACAGCAGCCCTGGCGTGGACCATTGGCCAAAGCTTCTGGTGGGTCCCCGTCGGCGCACTGGCGGTGGCGGCCTACGTCAACGCAGCCAACTTTATGGACGGAATCAACGGGATCTCCGGCCTGCACGGGGTAGCAGTCGGAGCGTTCTACGCCGTGGCCGGGGTCCTCAACAGCCAGCTGTGGCTGGTCGTCGCAGGCCTGGTCGTCGCGGCAGCATTCGCCGGGTTCCTGCCCTGGAATCTGGGCAGGGGATTTGTCTTCCTCGGCGACGTCGGGAGCTATCTGCTCGGCGCATCGATCGCAGCCATTGCGGTGACAGGCCTGCTCGCGGGCGTGTACCTCGAGTATCTGCTCTCGCCGGTGCTGATCTACCTCGCTGACACCTTTACTACGTTCCTGCGCCGGGTCCGGGCCGGTGACCGTTGGTACGCCTCCCACCGGGAGCATGTCTACCAACGCCTCACCGATGTGGGTCTGACCCATGTGCAGGCGGCGCTGGTCGTCACCGGCGCATCGGTGCTTACCGGAGCCGCCGGATTTGTTGCCGCGACGGCATCGCCGCTCGGAGCGGTCGCCTTCTCGCTTCTCGCCGCAGCAGTAGTGACCCTTTATCTGTATTCCCCACGAATTTTTGCCGGACGGGCGCGGGCCACCCGCGTACCGTAAGTCCCCACCTCTTCAGCCAGCACGGAGCTATTTCTATGTACGGTAGAATTGAACCGCAGTCCGCGGCATTCATCCCGTGGCCTGAGTCGGGGACTTCCCTCACATCGAATCTACGGATGGATTCCCTATGAGCACACCTGACGCCTCGGGCGTCGGTGCCCGTCGAGGCACTGCCCATCCCGCCGCTGATCCTTCGGGATCCCTGTGGTTGGGAATTCTGAAAAAATGCGTTCTGGTCACTACCTCAGCCATTGCTGTGACTGCTGCGGTCGCGGCTTTCGTCACTGGCCCGGGCGCTGCCTTGAGCGCGCTGTTCGGGTTCGCGGTCGTCGTCGCTTTCTTCGGCATCAGCCTCGCGGTCGGTCACTTCGCCGGCCGCAACAACCCCTCAGGCGCGATCGGCATCTTCGCCGTAACCTATGCCATCAAGGTCGTCGGGTTCGCGGTTGTCCTCTTCGTGTTCGGCACTCCACCCTGGCTTGAGGCGAACTGGTTCTTCGGGGGAGCGGTGGGAACTGTGATCCTGTGGCAGACGGTGGAGCTCTACGTCTTCTCCAAGGCCCGGCACCAGCTCTACAACGACCCCGCGCCGACAGCGCCGGTACCAGGAAATGAGTTCGACCGTGGCTGAAACCCATCCTCAGGACCCCCAGCAGGGTGCCTCCCGAGCCGACGCCAGCGACGACGTCAGAGGCCCCTACGGCGAGGGTGGATACAACGCTGGGATAGCAGTCTTTAGCTATATTATTGGCGGGATACTCGTCTGGAGTTTGATAGGGTGGGGGCTGGACAACCTCCTGGGAACACAATGGATAGTGCTCGTTGGAGGTCTCTTGGGTGCAGTCGGGGGTTTCTACCTCTCCCATATGCATAACCTCACCCGCGCTACACCAGCTGATCCCGGTTCGACGCCGCGGGACAGTGGCGGGAAGGCTGGGGAGAACCCTAAGTGAATGTCGAAAACTTAATGTGTCGGAGCAGTAAATCCATGCCCGATCAGAACCTGCCCAACGATGGACACTGCAGAGAGGAAACGCGTTGATCGCGCTTGCGCTCCCGGCCACTACAACGGATGAGGGTTTCATAGCCCCCACAATTGACGACACCCACTACCGGGATATTTTCCCGTGGGGCGGTGAATACGGCGTCTGGTTCGAGGGTGGCTTCGGCAAGCAGATGCTGATGATCATCCTGTCAGTCATCTTTATTGCCATCTTCTTCATCATTGCCTCCCGCAAGGGAAAGCTGGTCCCCGGCAAAATGCAGTTTCTGGGGGAGTCCGCTTACGGATTCGTCAGGAACTCCATCGGTAAGGACATTATCGGCGGCAAGGACTTCATGAAGTATGTGCCGTGGCTCTTCACCGCATTCTTCTTTGTCCTCGTGAACAATATTTTCGGCGCCATTCCGTTCCTTCAGCTGCCGAGCTTTTCCCATCCAGGTAGCGCCTACGCCATTGCGGCGATTTTCTACCTCCTCTGGGTTGGCATTGGTATCAAGAAGCACGGACTGCGTTACTTCAAACTGGCAGTTGTCCCGTCAGGAGTTCCCTGGTACATCCTGCCGATCGTGGTACCCATCGAGATCATCTCGAACTTCCTCGTCCGGCCGGTGACCCACTCACTCCGACTCTTCGCCACAATGCTGGCAGGTCACCTCATCATCACCCTGGCCGGTTCGGCCATTGAATACATGGTGCTGACGGGAAACATCCTGCTGCAGGGTACGAGCGTTCTGGTACTGGTGGGAGCTGTCTCCATGTACATGCTTGAGGTGCTGATCATGATCCTCCAGGCGTACGTGTTCACACTGCTGGCAGCCATCTACATCGAAGGCGCACTCCACGCCGACGCTCACTAGTCCTCACGACTAGCCTAAATTTCACGACTAACACATACAGACTTCCCCGTCGGGGATGATCCCAAACAACCTGTCGCAGCAAGCGGCATCTTGAAAGGAACACAATGGAAGTACAGGGTAGCCTCAACCTCGTTGGATACGGTCTCTCCGCAATTGGTGGTGGTATCGGTGTAGGACTCGTCTTCGCCGCATACATCAACGGTGTAGCGCGTCAGCCAGAAGCCCAGCGGGTCCTCCAGCCCATCGCCTTCCTCGGACTGGCATTGACTGAAGCACTCGCCATCCTCGGCTTGGTCTTCGCGTTCGTTATCGGCGCGTAATTACGCGTCCGCTACGGTCCATAGACTAGCTAAAGAAAGACGGGTGAAACATGCTTAACGCAGCGATAATGGCGGCAGAAGAGGGCACAAGTCCTCTGGTCCCGAATCTGTGGGAACTGCTCGTTACGTTGGTGGGCTTCGCGGTGCTGATGTTCATCGTCATCAAGTTCGTGATGCCGGCGTTTGAGAAGACGTTCGCAGAGCGGACTGCAGCCATCGAAGGTGGCATTGCCAAGGCTGAAGCAGCACAGGCTGAAGCAAACGCAGCGCTTGACGAATACAAGCAGCAGCTGGTGGATGCACGCACTGAAGCCAACCGCATCCGTGAGGAAGCACGCGCCGAAGGTGCGCAGATCCTCGCGGAACTGAAGGAAAAGGCCGGGGCTGAGTCAGCTCGTATCACCGAGCAGGCACACGTCCAGATTGAAGCAGAACGTCAGGCAGCTGTTGTGTCACTGCGCGCCGAAGTTGGCACGCTGGCAACCGACCTCGCCAGCCGCATCGTCGGAGAGTCGCTCTCTGATGATCAGCGGTCCGCGCGGGTAGTCGATCGCTTCCTGGCCGACCTCGAAACTCAGAGCGCAGGTGCATCGAAGTAATGGCAGGTGTATCCAGCCAGTCCCTGGCAACGGCACTCAAAGATCTGGAAACCCGTCTGCCCGGCGCAACGCTGTCGCTCGCCGAGGAACTCTTCGGGGTCCTCGACATGCTCGACAACAACGCCGGTCTCCGTCGTGCGCTGACCGATCCTTCCCGCGAAGGCAGGGATAAAGCCGCACTGGTTTCGACCCTGGTAGCTGGCAAGGTCTCGGAGCAGACAGCGTCGGTGGTCAGGGATCTGGTCTCCATGCGCTGGGCAGTGGCCCGCGATCTCGGGGACGCGCTGGAAACCCTCGGCGCAACCGCTGCAATTGCTGTAGCGGAGAACCGGGACAATGGTGCAACGAGTCTTGAGGGTCTGGAAAACGACCTTTTCGACTTCATCAGGACCGTTGAATCAAGCCACGAATTGCAGCGCGCTCTGTCCGAGCGGCAGGCAACCGTCGACGCAAGGGTAAACCTCGCGTTGAAACTGGTGCCACACGCCGGAGCCGAAGCGCAGCTGTTGGTGCGTCAGGCAGTTCAGGCGCCCCGCGGCATCAAGCCCACTCACTTGGTGAAGCGGTTCGTAGAGCTCGTGGCCAAACGGCACGACCGCTGGATTGCGAACGTCAGCGTTACCCGTCCGCTGACCGATGAACAGTTCGCACGGTTGCAGCAGGGCCTCAATTCCCTGTTCGGTCGCGAGCTCAGGACCAATGTCACAGTGGAGCCGTCGCTAATCGGCGGGGTCCGCGTCCAGGTTGGCGATGAAGTGGTTGACTCCACGGTAATCGCCAGGCTGTCTGAACTGCGGCGAAAGCTAGCGGTGTAGGCCGGGCAACCGTCCTATCTCAGACACACAACAGACTTCAATCACACACCGGTCGCCGTGAAGCAGCGGCGATCACAACACAGGAGAGCAGGGACTGCAGATGGCCGAATTGACCATCAACGCCGAAGACGTCCGTAATGCGTTGAACGAGTTTGCGGCATCCTACGAGCCCGGCAACGCCGAACGCGTTGAAGTAGGCCGCGTAAGTACCGCCAGCGATGGCATCGCCAAGGTAGAGGGTCTGCCTTCGGTGATGGCCAATGAATTGCTGCGTTTCGAAGATGGCACTCTGGGCCTCGCCCAGAACCTCGACACCCGTGAAATCGGCGTCGTCGTCCTCGGTGATTTCACCGGCATCGAAGAAGGCCAGGAAGTCCACCGCACCGGGGAGATCCTCTCCGTGCCAGTGGGCGACGCCTTCCTTGGCCGAGTGGTTGACCCCTTGGGACAGCCCATCGACGATCTCGGCGAGATCAAGGCTGAAGCACGCCGCGCACTGGAGCTTCAGGCTCCCGGCGTGACCGAGCGTAAGTCGGTGCACGAACCCATGCAGACCGGTCTCAAGGCGATCGACGCCATGATCCCGATCGGCCGGGGCCAACGCCAGCTGATCATCGGTGACCGCCAGACCGGTAAGACCGCCATCGCGGTAGACACCATCATCAACCAGAAGGCCAACTGGGAATCCGGCGATGTCAAGAAGCAGGTTCGCTGCATCTACGTCGCAATTGGACAGAAGGCCTCCACCATTGCTGCGGTACGCCAGACCCTGGAAGACAAGGGCGCCCTGGAGTACACCACGATCGTTGCATCACCTGCCTCCGATCCTTCAGGCTTCAAGTACCTGGCTCCCTATGCAGGTTCGGCCATTGGCCAGCACTGGATGTATGCCGGCAAGCACGTACTGGTGATCTTCGATGACCTTTCCAAGCAGGCTGAAGCCTACCGCGCGGTGTCGCTGTTGCTGCGTCGTCCACCGGGACGCGAAGCCTACCCGGGCGACGTGTTCTACTTGCACTCCCGTCTGCTTGAGCGTTGCGCGAAGCTCTCCGACGAGCTCGGAGCGGGTTCGATGACCGGTCTGCCGATCGTCGAGACCAAAGCCAACGATGTCTCGGCGTTCATTCCGACCAACGTCATCTCGATCACCGATGGGCAGATCTTCCTGCAGTCGGACCTCTTCAACGCCAACCAGCGTCCAGCAGTGGATGTCGGCGTCTCGGTGTCACGGGTGGGTGGTTCAGCACAGGTCAAGGCCATGAAGAAGGTCTCGGGCACGTTGAAGCTGGACCTCGCGCAGTACCGGGACATGCAGGCGTTCGCCATGTTCGCCTCGGACCTGGATGCAGCATCGCGTCAGCAGCTGACCCGTGGGGCGCGCCTGATGGAACTGCTCAAGCAGGGCCAGTATGCACCGTTCCCCGTAGAGGATCAGGTTGTATCGATCTGGGCCGGCACCAACGGCTACCTCGACGACGTACCGGTTGAGGACGTCCGCAAGTTCGAAGGCCAGTTCCTCGAGCACCTGCGGCACAAGTCGTCGGTCCTGACCACTCTGGCCGAGACCAACCTCCTTGAGGACTCCACCGTTGACGAGCTGAAGAAGCAGATCGACGACTTCAAGCAGGGATTCTTCGGCGAAGGCCACGATGGTCTGGTAGCCGGTCACGAAGAGTACAGCGCCCTCTCCGAGGACGAGGTCGACCAGGAGAAGATCGTCAAGCAGAAGCGCTAGGGAAACCGGTGCGGGGGTGCGTCAAGCGCCCCGGCACCACCCCCGGCCTTAGCCGTAATCCCCAGGTGGACTACGAAGGAAAGGACATGTATGGGAGCCCAGATCCGGGTCTACCGCCAGAAGATCACGTCGACCACGTCGATGAGGAAGATCTTCAAGGCGATGGAGCTGATCGCGACTTCTCGCATCGGCAAAGCAAGGGCACGAGTATCCTCGTCCCTGCCCTACGCCAATGCGATCACCCGTGCCGTCTCAGCAGTGGCATCGCAGTCAGAGATCGATCACCCGCTTACCACCGAGCCGGAGCAGATTCGGCGATCGGCGGTTCTCGTGATGACCTCGGACCGCGGACTCGCAGGATCCTACTCAGCGAGCGTGCTGAAGCAGGCCGAATCACTGATCGAGCTGCTTCGGGAGGAAGGCAAGGAAGTCAAAACCTACCTTGTCGGTCGGAAGGCGCAGGCCTACTTCGACTTCCGCGACCGCAAATTCGAGAACGTGTGGATCGGCGGTACTGACGCGCCGGATTTCGAAACGGCACGCGAGATCGGCAAAGCACTGCTCGCCGAGTTCGGTACGGACTTCGACGACGGCGGCGTCGACGAGATCCACGTGGTTTACACCCGCTTCAAGTCAATGGTGTTGCAGGAACCTACGGTAATCCGCCTGCTTCCCCTTGAGGTCGTTGAAGAGGAAGCAGCGTCCGAGTCGGATCTGTTGCCGCTCTACGAGTACGAGCCGGAGCCCGAAATGGTTCTGGACGCACTGCTTCCCCGCTACATCGAGTCGCGGATCTTCGCGGCCTTGTTGCAGGCCGCAGCGAGCGAACTCGCCGCCCGTCAGCGGGCAATGAAGTCCGCAGGCGACAACGCAACGGACCTCATCAAGAAGTACACCCGGCTCCGCAACACTGCGCGCCAGGCGGAGATCACCCAGGAACTGTCGGAGATTGTGGCAGGTGCGGACGCGCTCAGCGCGTCCTGACTTCGCCCCGATCGACCAGTTCCAGAACCTGCTCCACCCTAGTTAGACTTAGCCCCACGCCATCTACGTAAGTGAAGTGAGAGAGATGACTGCCCAGACTATTGAGCACGGTAGTGACTCAGTTGCATCCGGCGGCACAGGTCGAATCGCCCGTGTCATTGGCCCGGTTGTCGACGTCGAGTTCCCGGCTGACGCCATTCCCGCAATCTACAACGCGCTGACCACTGAGATCACTCTCAATGGTGAGACGCACATGATCACCTTCGAGACCTCACAGCACCTCGGTGACAACCTGGTGCGTGCAATCTCGCTCCAGGCCACCGACGGTCTGGTCCGGGGAACCGTTGTCCACGACACCGGCAGCGCCATCTCGGTACCTGTTGGCGACGTCGTCAAGGGTCACATCTTCAACGTTCTGGGCAAGCCCCTCGACGTCGAGGAGTCTCAGCTGGAGATCACCGAACGGTGGCCCATCCACCGCAAGCCGCCGGCATTCGCCCAGCTTGAGGGTTCCACCGAGATGTTGGAAACCGGCATCAAGAGCATTGACCTGCTCACCCCGTACATCAAGGGTGGCAAGATTGGCCTCTTCGGTGGCGCCGGTGTTGGCAAGACGGTGCTGATCCAGGAAATGATTACCCGTGTGGCCCGTAACTTCGGTGGCACGTCGGTGTTCGCTGGTGTTGGCGAGCGTACCCGTGAAGGTAACGACCTCTGGGTAGAAATGGAAGAAGCAGGGGTCCTCAAGGACACCGCGCTGGTCTTCGGCCAGATGGATGAGCCACCAGGAACGCGCCTCCGGGTTGCCCTGTCAGCCCTGACCATGGCTGAGTACTTCAGGGACGTCCAGAAGCAGGACGTGCTGTTGTTTGTTGACAACATCTTCCGCTTCACCCAGGCCGGTTCCGAGGTGTCGACCCTGCTGGGCCGGATGCCTTCCGCGGTGGGCTACCAGCCAAACCTTGCTGACGAGATGGGTCTCCTCCAGGAGCGCATCACCTCAACCAAGGGCCACTCGATCACGTCGATGCAGGCCGTGTACGTGCCTGCGGATGACTACACCGACCCGGCACCAGCTGCGACCTTCGCGCACCTCGACGCGACCACCGAGCTGTCGCGTGAGATCGCGTCCCGCGGTCTGTACCCGGCGATCGACCCGCTGACATCGACCTCGCGGATCCTCGATCCCCAGTACATTGGCCACGATCACTACAACACTGCGGTGCGCGTCAAGCAGATCCTTCAGAAGAACAAGGAACTGCAGGACATCATCGCTATCCTCGGGGTTGACGAACTGTCCGAGGAAGACAAGATTGTTGTCTCCCGGGCCCGCCGTATCCAGCAGTTCCTGTCGCAGAACACCTACACGGCGAAGCAGTTCACCGGTGTTGAGGGTTCCACCGTCAGCATCAAGGACACCATCGAAGGCTTCAACGCCATCGCCAACGGCGACCTTGACCACATTGCTGAGCAGGCGTTCTTCAACATTGGCGGTCTTGACGACGTCGAGCGCCAGTGGGCCAAGATCCAAGAGCAGACCGGAAAGTAGCTCTCATGGCTGAACTCGAAGTAGAAATCGTCGCGGCGGATCACTTTGTGTGGTCCGGCGCGGCGACCATGGTCAGGGCGCGCACCAGCGATGGCGAGATTGGCATCCTGCCTGGGCACGCTCCGATGCTCGCCATCCTGGCTGAAGGCGAAATGGCAATTGAACCTGTCTCCGGCGAACGACTGCTGGTTTCGGTTGACGGTGGTTTCTTCTCCGTCGACAGCAACCGGGTAGTAATCGTGGCCGACAACGCGAAGATCGGCGGCCCAGTGTCCGCGGAGACTCGCTGACAGATTCGGCGATGGACGGTCTCGGTATAGCGTTCATCACGCTCGCAGCGGTGTTCCTGCTGCTGGTGCTTGCCATTCTGGCCTTCGGTCTGCGACGTCTACAGCTCCGCGGGGCGCTAGGCACCTTCGACGCCTCCATCTGCTTCCCTCCCGAGGGATGGCGGATGGGGGTTTGTCGTTATACGGACCGTCACCTGGAATGGCTCAGGATGGCGTCCCTGAGCCCGCGGCCCCGCTACCGCTACCTGCGCAGTTCCCTGGAGCTCAAGGGATGGCGACAGCCAACCGAGGCTGAAAAGAGAAGGATTCAGCCCGGGGCGGTGGTGGTATGTCTGGACTATGAGGGTCAGGAATTGCTGTTGGCCATGAAGTTCGATGTATACGCCGGACTGTCATCCTGGCTTGAAGCGGGACCGGTTGTCGGGATCGGTACCTGGCGCTAGCGCTTCCTTTGAACAGCGTTTAACCTCTGGGGACCTCCACGCAGCTGCGTGGAGTCCCCAGTGTTTAAAGCACTTGCTGTCTAGCGGACAGCTTTGTCGCTAGAGGGCGGTAACCCCGGTAGCCTGGGGGCCCTTGGCGCCCTGACCGATTTCGAACTGAACACGCTGGTTCTCGTCGAGGGTCTTGAAGCCACCGGTCTGGATCTCCGAGTAATGTACGAAGACATCGCCGTCGGAGTCATCCGGGGTGATGAAGCCGAAGCCCTTTTCAGCGTTGAACCATTTCACAGTTCCCTGTGCCATTTGTTTCTCCTCCATAATGAAATGTTCTGACCCACACACTGCATGTGAACCCGGAGTCACTTCACGGAAACAACCTATCGGCACCCGAGATACACGGTTCCGTTTCGGATGTCACACGCTCGCAACATTGTCTTGCGAGCATGCTAAAACACGTACACAAAGACTGGAATAAGCATCACATAACGGCTAGTGCTGGTCAACGGAATTTCAACCATTGTTCGGTAAATTTATTGTCTCGAACCGAGCAAAAGTATTGGTCCGATGGCCTAGAGCGGAGCGAGCCAGACGCCTTCGCGAAGCACCGCCAGCAGGTGCAGGTCGGGGGAGACCACCACTGCGTCCGCCCGCAGCCCGAGGCGAAGGCTGCCGAGCTCATCGGCAAGACCGAGCACATTGGCCGGTACGACTGTCGCCGACGTAATGGCGTCGAGGAGTGGTACCCCGGCGGCGACGGTCCGGCGCACCACATCGAGGAGCACTGCGGTGCCACCAGCGAGGGATCCGGTGCGGTCAAGGGTGGCAACACCATCGGTGACCGTGACCGCCGACGATCCGAGGTGATACGCGCCGTCGGGGAGCCCGGTGGCCGCCATGGAGTCGGTGACCAAAGTGATGTTTTCGGCGCCAACCAGTTCGAAGACGGTGAGCACGGTCTGAGGGTCGAGGTGGGCGTTGTCGGCGATCAGCTCGACGACGGCGTTGCCCGCCTTCGCGATCCTCAGGCAGGCGGCAACCGGCCCGGGGGAGCGGTGATGCAGGGGCGGCATTCCGTTGAAAAGGTGGGTGACGGTGGGGCGTCCGGTGTACCCGTCGAATCCAGTGGAGTCCATCTCCTCCCATGCCAGTGCGAGGGAAGCGGCTGCGGTTGAGGTATCGCAGTCGGTGTGCCCGAGCGAGGGGGTGATGCCGTGGGTGGTCAGCTCATCGATCAGGGCGTCCGCGCCGGGAAGCTCCGGGGCATAGGTCATCGTCTTCATCCGCCCCCGAGCCGCATCGATCAGCGCCGCCACATACTCCGGGGTGGGGGCGACAATGTGGTCGGGATTCTGGGCGCCGCAGCGAACCGTGGAGACAAACGGGCCTTCGGCATGGATACCGGCGATCAAACCCTCTTCGGCCAGCTCCGCAAGAACTGAGAGTGCCCTCAACAGGTCGGCGGGGGGCGCCGTCATCGTACTGGCGAGGGATGTTGTGGTTCCGCTCCGTTGCAGGAAGTCAATCGCCATCCGGGCCTGGGTTGCATCGCCGCTGGTGAAGTCTCCACCGTTGGCGCCATGGCAGTGGGTATCGACGAGGCCGGGGAGAACGAGGCTTCCTGGTGGGAAGGTCCGCTCGGGCTCAGTGTCGCCGCCGCGGAACCCAGCCGCTGGTCCGGCGTAAGCGATGCGGTCGCCGTCGTAGGCGAGGACACCGTCATCAATGATGCCCGACTCAGTGGCGATGCGTCCGCGGAGGTAGTTCACGGGTGAAGTTCCTGAATTTTCGCTGCTGGCCATACCCCGATTCTATGTGCAGCGGACCCATATGGCCTGGGCACAGCAGGGTCGGGGAATAGGGGGCTGGACTTCCCTGTTCCATCAGCCATGAAAGCAATCGTCTACTCCAGCACTGGAGCATCCTCAGTTCTCTCCCTCGCTGACCGTGAGGTCTCCGCACCCGGTCCCGGCGAGGTACGGGTTCGGGTTGTTGCCTCCGGCGTCAACCCGACCGACTGGAAGGCCCGCGCCGCCGGTGATCTCGCCTTCCCCGAGGTGGTTCCGAACCAGGACGGCGCCGGCCTGGTCGACGCCGTCGGCGAGGGAGTCACCGCTCTGAAGGCCGGCGACCGGGTGTGGATCTACCTTGCTGCCCACGGCCGCCCGACCGGAACCGCCCAGGAATTCGCCGTGCTCCCGGCAGACCGTGTTGTTCAGCTTCCTGAAGGCGTCAGCTTCGAGGTCGCCGCCAGCCTGGGCGTTCCGGCGATGACGGCTCACCGTGCACTGACAGTTCATGAGAACGGTCCGGCCCGGCTTGCACCGGAGGCCCTGGCTGGCCGGATCGTCCTTGTCCAGGGGGGTGCCGGGGCTGTTGGTCACGCAGCGATTCAGCTTGCGGTCTGGGCTGGTGCAACGGTCATTGCGACGGTCAGCAGCGAAGCGAAAGCCGGGCTGGCCCGCGCCGCTGGGGCCCAGCACGTGGTGCGCTACCCGGATGACTCGATTGCCGACCGTATCCTCGACATCGCTCCCGACGGCGTCGATCACGTGGTCGAGGTTGCTCCCGGTCAGAACGCCCTGCTTGACGTCGAGGTCATCGCCAACCACGGCAGCATCGCCTACTACGCGAATAACAACGGGGATAGTTTCACGGCTCCGATCGTCCCGAGCTTCGCGAAAAACGTTCGGTGGCAGGGGCTGCTCCTCTACACGGTGGGAACCGGGGCGCTCCACGCAGCCGCAGAGGATATCACCGTTGCCCTCCGCGCGGGCGCGCTGCCCGTTGGAGAGTCCGCAGGGCTTCCCATCACCTGGTTCGCCCTTGAGGACACGGCCGCCGCACACGACGCCGTCGAGAATGGTGTCACCGGCAAGGTGCTGATCCGCGTGGCCGAGGCCTAGAAGAGGCGCGACTCGACGTCGTCGACGCCACGCATCATGTCGTAGTCGAGTACCAGGCAGTCGATACCCCGGTCCAGTGCGAGGACCCGGGCCTGCGGCTTGATCTGTTGGGCAGCGAAGATCCCTCGGACCGGTGCCATCAGGGGGTCCCGGTTGAGGAGCTCAAGGTAGCGGGTCAGTTGCTCGACGCCGTCAATGTCGCCGCGGCGCTTGAGCTCGATGGCTACTGTGGCACCGGCAGCATCACGGGCCAGGATGTCAACCGGTCCGATGGCGGTCATGTACTCCCTGCGGATCAGGGTGAAACCAGTTCCGGCCAGGTGGATCTGTTCGGCGAGGAGCCGTTGGAGGTCCGCTTCGACTCCGTCCTTGACCAGCCCGGGGTCAACACCCAGATCATGGGAAGACTCATGGAACAGTTCGTGGATGTTAATGACCAGCCGGTCATCGCTCTTGGCATGCTGAACGTTCCACACCTCGGTGATGCCCAGTTCAGTGTCGGCCTCCTCGGGAGTGGAGATCCGCAGCGAGGCTGGCGGGCTCATCCAGTTGAGCGGCTTATAGGAACCACCATCGGAATGCACCAACACCGACCCATCGGCCTTCACCATCAGCAGCCGGGTGGCGAGGGGCAAATGGGCGCGGAGGCGCCCGATGTAATCGACTGAGCACTGGGCTATGACTAAACGCACGAAAGCCTTCCAGGGAACTTGTGTGGTGGGGAGTACCTAAATCGTCCCACAGGACGCGGCTGGACCCCGCCCCACCGGACGCCGGTTGTGCCCGGGTCGGCGATTCGTCAGGCAGACTTGACCTATGCCCCGCTCCAACCGCCCTCGCCGTCCCGGGAAGCCGTCAGCGCAGCCCGGGAGGAAGGCAGCACCGGTGCCGGAAATCGACCTGGAGCGTGCGCGGGCGGGGATACCGACCCGGGAAAGCGCTCCCGACGGCGAATGGTCCGTCCGGCGGATCACCGAGCGCAACGCGGCCAAGGACTATGTCTGTCCCGGGTGCCACCGGGTGATCCCACCCGGTCTTGCGCACCTGGTGGTCTGGCAGGAGGACTCCCTGTTTGGTGCAGCGGCCGGGCTCGCTGGCCGGAGGCACTGGCACGTCAACTGCTGGCGGACCCGCAGCTACCGGTACTGAACCGCCCACTGCAGTTCCCCTAGACTGAAACGATGACTTCCACCGTAACCAGTTATGAGTTCACCGAGTCCGACGGACCCATGGATATCAGGGCGTCAACGGTCCTCCCGGCGCGGCGCACCGAGATCGAACTGCGCACCACCGACGGACTACGCCTGGTGGGCGAATTCGCTGAGCCAGCGGACAGGCCGGCCCGTGCCACTTTGGTGATGATGCATCCGCTGCCGACTGCAGGTGGGTTCATGGACTCCCACGTTTTCCGCAAGGCCTCCTTCAGGCTTCCGGCACTCGCGGACATTGCGGTGCTGCGGTTCAACACCCGTGGCACGTGCTCGCCGCGGGGCTGCAGCGAAGGCGAGTTCGATGGTGGGGTTGCCGAGCGCGCCGACATTGAGGCCGCCGTCGCCTGGGCGGCGGAGCATAGCCCAGGCAACATCTGGCTGGTGGGCTGGTCCTTCGGCACCGAGCTGTGCCTGAAGTACGGTGCCCTTGATCCGATCGCCCCGCTGATCCAGGGGGCGGTGCTGTTGTCGCCCCCACTGCATCGTGCTGGGGAAGAAGATCTTGAGGCATGGGCCGCGTCCGGCCTGCCGCTCAAGGTGCTGGTCCCCGAGCACGACGATTACCTGCAGCCAGCGGCAGCGACCGAGCGGTTCGCCCGGATCCCCCAGGCCGAGGTAATCGGCGTCGACGGCGCCAAGCACCTGTGGGTGGGGGAGAAGTACGCCGCCCGGGTCCTGGATGAAATCACCGACACCGTGCTGCCCGGGGCATCGCAGTCACTGCCCACTACCTGGACCGGAGCCGCAGCCACAGCGTCCTGACACAGCGTCCTGACACAGCGTCCTGACTGTCCTGGCTTACTGACTGTCCTGGCGGGCGATAAAGACCTCCTTGAGCAGCAGCATCACCGCTGCGGCTGTCGGAATGGCAATCAGCGCGCCCAGCACACCCAGGAGGCTTCCGCCGGCAATAACGGCGATGACTGCAACCGAACCGGGTACCGCCACGGCGCGCTGCATGATCCGCGGCGAGATGAAGTATGCCTCGACCTGCAGGTAGGCGAGGTACAGCACCGCGAAGAGCAGCGCCGTCTGCCAGCCGGCAGTCATCGCGACCGCCGTCACGATCACTGCCGCAATCAGGGCGCCCACCAGGGGGATGAAGGCCAGCAGCGCGACGACGAAGGCCAGGAGGACCGAAAAGGGCACCTGCGCGATCGTCATGAAAACGAAGGCGAAGGTCGCGTTGAGGATGGCCACACAGGCCTGCCCAATCACGTAGTTGCCGACGCTGCTGGTGATCTCCTCCGCCAGCGACTCCACCCGGGGGCGGCGTGAGCGCGGCGCCAACCGGTACGCCCACTTCTTCATTGCGGGCAGCGAGGACAGGAAATAGAGGGTCAGGACCAGGACAATGAGGGTACCGAACAGGCTGTTGATAATGACGGTGCCAACGCCCAGCACACCGCCGAAGATGCCGCCTACCGCATCCGAGTCGTTGAAGAAGTTGTTGACTTCCTCGGTGACACGTTCCCGGACCTGGAACTGTTCATCGACAGTCTGGAAGAACTCGGAGTTGAGGAAATCATCAACGAAACCGGGCGCCCGATCCACAAACTGGCTGGTCTGGTTCACGATGGTGGGAATCAGGGTGGCAAAGAAGGCCGCGATGATGCCGGCAAGCAGCAACAGCGCCACCGCAATCCCTGCCGGGCGGGGAACCTTCTTCTTTTCCAGCCACCGGACAATGGGGTCGAGCCCCAGTGCAATGAACATTGCCGCGCCAATCCACAGCAGCAGTTGGCCCACGTTGGTGATCATGAAGTAGGCGAGCAGAGCCAGCCCCACGCCCACCGTCCCCATGAAACCGAAGTGAATCGGGTGATGACGCATGGACTGGGGCTGGGCGTTTCCGAACTTCAGCCGGTCGTCACCGAGTGAGACGTCGTCGTCGGTAGGCACCGGCGCGGGGATCCGCTCGGGCGGGAACTCGAACCGAAGCCGCGGCTGGGCGCCAGGAATAGGCCGGCGGAGCCCGCGAAAAATTGCCCTGATCATGCTGCGGTGGGATGGGCTGGCAGCGGAAGCCGCTGGTGCACCGCCCTGCCCGTCAACTGAGGCGGCGGGACGGGGGAGCGGCTCGCCCGCCGGAACATCCTGATGATCACTCACGGTTCATTCTGCTTTCCCAGTAGTGCATGCGGCGGGCAATAAGGTTCAAAACCGCTAAAGCAAGGTTAGCGAAACACTAACAGCCTACTGTCGGCTTACCGTGTCGGGCCGGGGACCCGACGTCGTGCGTCAGGTCTGCGCGCACGCCCGAGAGTGACCACCCCCATAAAAATCCCGCCGCGCGGCCGAAGTTCGTTACGATGGGACGTTAGATCAAGGTATTGCACAAGACATCGCGTCGTCGGACCTCCGTCGGCGCCTGACGCGCGGCCGTGCTGCGCACGAGCAACGATAGGTATCTGAGTGCGTTTGAAGATTGCAGTCCCCGCTTTGGTGATCGGTGCGCTGCTGATGCTCCTGGGCATCGGCCAGCTCACGTTCTGGTCCCCGCCGGAAACCGTGACGGCCTCCGTGCCCGCGGGGTCCGAAGCCGGCCCGGTCACCGTGATCGATGCCGGGGCGAAGGCTCCAGACGCAGACGACGTCGACATTACGGTGCGCAGCGAAGGTACCTTCACGCTCGCCGTCGGACGTGCCGGGGATGTCGACGCCTGGGTGGGCGACGCCGCGCACCTGCGGGTGACCGCCATTGCCGAGGAGGGCCTGGAAACCACGTTCACCGAGGGTGAAGAGACGGTCCCGAACCCCAGTGGCTCCGACCTCTGGACCAGCGAGGAAACCGCCGATGGCAGTGTGACCTACCGCTGGCTCGATCCAGCCGAGGGCGATTGGTCAATCCTGCTGGCAGCCGACGGCGAGAACCCGGCACCCACCGACATCTCGGTCACCTGGCCCAACGAGGCGACCACCGGCTGGGCGGTGCCCCTGATTGTGATCGGTGCGCTTGCCATCGTGCTGGGGATTGCCCTCTTCTTTGTCACACCAAAGCGCAACCGGCCCGCTGCCGAGGGCTCGCGAGCCCACCAGCGCCGGATGGAAACCCGGAAGAAGCCGAAGCGGGCAGGCGGAGCATCCTTCGGGGCGGCCGTCGTCGTTGCAGGGCTGACCGTCTCTGGCGCCGGGCTGGCTCACGCCAGCACCTCCGATCCAAGTTCAGTCCCGAGCCCGGATCCAAGTTCGGACCCGAGCTCTACCGCGTCAGCGACTTCCGAAGCGGCCGACGAACCGGCCCCACCCGTACTGCTGGAAAGCCAGCTGGAACGAATTCTGGCCTCAGTGGCGACTGTCGTTGCGGAAGGTGACGCGGCATCCGATGCGGAGCTGCTTGAGCCGCGGGTCGCCGAGGCGGCCCTGGCGCTCCGGACCGCCAACTATGACGTCCGGTCCCAGGCCAGTGACGTCCCGGAGCCCACTCCGGTGGCTGCCGAGCCCGTCCTGACCACAATGGTTTCATCGGAGACCAGCTGGCCCCGCACCGTCGTCGCCCTGACCCAGTCCGACGAGAACCCGGTGCCGCACGCACTGGTCCTGGTCCAGGCCGACCCCCGGTCGAACTACCAGCTCAGCGCCGCAATCCAGATGCTGCCCGGCACCACCTTCCCGGCCTCCGACGGTGCCGCAGGGGTAGCCGAGGTACCGGTCGACATCGCAGGCGAGCTTGCGTTAGCCCCCCAGGACGCGATGGACGCGATCGCCGACTTCCTGTCGGAGCCCGACGGCGACAACGCCGAAACCTTCGAGGCGAATTCCTTTGCGGACGCCATCACCTCGTTCCAGGCCGACGTCGTCGCCGATCCGGGTAACGACTCTGCCGACATTACCTTCGTGCATGAGTCCGAGCAGGACTTCACGCACGCCCTGTCCACCAGCGACGGGGGCGCGATGGTCTTCGGCTACCTGAACCACACCTATTCCAGCGTCCCGCGCGGCGCCGGTGATTCGATCGACCTCGACGGCACCGTCTACGAGTCGCTGACCGGCGAGACCTCAACCGACGAGGGCATCGACGTGCGGTATGGCGAAGCGGTAATGATGTATGTACCGCCTGCCGGCAGCGATGAGCGCATCCGGGTCATCGGTGCCGCCCAGCAGTTGCTCTCCGCCGAACTTCGGTAACTTCCACCAGAGACCACCCTTGAAAGGCGGAACCATGAGTATTCCAACCAACCGCGGGCCCCTCCCGCCGTCGTCAATGAACCTGCACGGAGCCGTGGATCTGTCGGCTTTGAAGGCACGGGCCGACGCCGCACGGACCGCCCAGCAGGGCGGGACCCCCGCCCCCGCAGCACCCCCGGCGGATTCGGCACCCGGAGCCGCCAGCGCAGGAGCAGGCAGCCCCTACGTCGTTGAGGTCACCGAGCAGAGCTTCCCTCAGCTGGTTCAGCTGTCATCGCAGGTTCCGGTAATCGTGGACCTGAGGGCTTCCTGGAGCGAAGAATCGTCCCGCGTCACAGCGGTGCTGGAAGCGGTGACGGTCGAACATGACGGTCGGCTGCTGCTGGCCAAGGTCGACGTCGAGACGCAACCCCAGATAGCCCAGGCCTTCCAGGCACAGACGGTGCCCACCGTGGTGGCGGTCCTGAAGGGTCAGCCGGTGCCGCTGTTCGAGGGCGCGCTGCCCGAAGCCCAGATCCGGTCCTTCATTGACGAATTGCTGAAAGTGGCGGGCTCGAACGGCGTCTCAGGGTCGCTGCGGGAAGGTGCCGACGGCGAGGAGGCCGCTCCCGAAGAGCCGCCGCTGCCGCCCCTGCATCAGGCCGCCTTCGATGCCATCGAGGCCGGTGACTACCCCGCTGCCGCCGCCGCCTACCGGCAGGCCCTGGCAGAGCAACCAGCAGACGCCGAGGCGAAAGCTGGGCTGGCCCAGGTGGAACTGATGCAGCGGCTCAAGGATGTCGACGCCGAGACGATCCGGCAGCGCGGAGCCGACGAGCCCGACTCGGTGGAGAGCCAGCTCGCCGTCGCGGACCTGGACATTTCGGGAGGCCACGTCGAGGACGCGTTCGCCAGGATCGTCTCGTTCATTGGACGGACCGCGGGGGAACCCCGTGAAGTTGCCCGGGTGCGATTGATTGACCTGTTCGACGTCGTCGGGATCAGCGACCCGCGCGTCACCAAGGCGCGGGGAGCATTGGCACGCGCCCTGTTCTAGATTTTCATCCGCCGGACGGAGTCTGTGGGCGGTAATTCGTCCCTTTGGATGACGATGGGTCTCTCTTGACGTTGCTAGCGTGGAGGGATGAGCACACCATCTATGCCTTTGTCCCCGGGCCCAGCCGGCGGTCCCGCTTTTCCGGAGAGCCCGGCGCTGGTGATCCGGGGACTCGCCAAACGTTTTGGCGAAAAGATCGCCGTGAACGGCGTCGACCTGGATGTCCCCACCGGTTCGTTTTACGGACTGGTGGGCCCGAACGGCGCTGGCAAGACCACGACGCTGTCGATGGCCACGGGTTTGTTGCGCCCGGACCACGGCCAGGTATGGGTGCATGGCGTGGACGTGTGGGCTCGGCCGCTCGAGGCGAAGAAGCTGATGGGGATTCTCCCCGACGGGGTGCGGTTGTTCGACCGGTTGACCGGGGAACAGTTGGTGACCTACGCGGGCCTGCTGCGCGGTATGGACCGCGACACGGTGGCGGAGCGGGTCGCGGACCTGCTCCGTGCGCTCGACCTGACTGACGACGCCGGCACCCTGGTGGTCGATTACTCGGCCGGTATGACCAAAAAGATCGCCCTGGCCTCGGCGCTGATCCACGCGCCGTCCCTGCTGGTCCTCGATGAGCCGTTCGAATCGGTGGACCCGGTATCGGCGGCCAACATCCGCGACATCCTGAACAGCTATGTCAGCTCCGGCGGTTCAGTGATCGTCTCCAGCCACGTCATGGACCTGGTCCAGCGGATGTGCGACCACGCGGCGGTGATCGCTGCCGGCACAGTCCTGGCCGCCGGCACCGTCGATGAGGTGCGCGGGGACTCCAGCCTCGAGGACCGGTTCGTGGAACTGGTGGGCGGACGCAACACCGCGGAGGGACTCACATGGTTGCGCACCTCCTAAGGCTCAAACTCACCCTCCTGCGGAACTCCCTCAAACGCAGCACCTGGGCACTGATCGGCGTGATCCTGGGCGGCCTGTACGGTTTGGGAATGCTGGGCCTGCTGATCCTGGCGCTGTTTGCCTTTGGTACCGCTGAAGCGGAGATTATTCGCAACGTAGTGGTGATTGCCGGGTCAGCAGTCGTCCTCGGCTGGATTGTGGTGCCGATGGTCTCTTCGGGCATCGATATGACCCTCGACCCGGCGCGGTTCGTTACCTTCGCCGTGCCGATGCCGCAACTGATCGCCGGGCTCGCGCTGGGCGCGGTCATCGGCATCCCGGGGATCATCACCTTACTTGCCGCGCTCGGTCAGGTTGGTATCTGGCGGCTCTACCCTGCCGCAGCAGTGGTGGCGGTGGTGTGCGCTATTCTGGCCACCCTGTTGTGTGTCGTGGCCTCACGGTTGGCGGCCACGGCGGTCATGTCGCTGACCTCGTCGCGCACGTTCAAGGATGTCAGCTCCATGGTGGTGCTGGTGCCGATCATCCTGCTGGGGCCCATCATCGCCGGGATAGCGGCCGGGTTTGAACAGTCGGTCGGATTTGCCGGCGAGCTGGCGGCCATCCTGGGGTGGACGCCGCTGGGTGTCTTCTGGGCGGTTCCGGCGGACGTGGCCGACGGCGCCTACCTCACCGCCGCGCTGCGGTTCGCCTTCGGCGTCGCTACCCTCGCCCTGCTGGCCTGGCTCTGGCAGCTCAGCCTGGCCCGGGCGTTGGTGACGCCTGCCCACAACGCGGTGACCCGAAAAGCGGCAGGCAACCTGGGCTTCTTCAGCCGGTTTCCGGCGACTCCCACCGGGGCAGTTGCCGCCCGCGCCTTGACCTACTGGGCGCGGGATCCCCGTTACCTCGGGTCCATCGTGATTGTCCCGCTGGTCCCGCTTCTCATGCTGTTTTTCGCCTACCAGTCCGGGGACTTTACGATGCTGAATTTCGTGGGCCCGATCATCGCGTTCCTCCTCGCCTGGTCCATTTCGGCCGACATTTCCTATGACAACACGGCGTTCTGGCTGCACCTTTCCACCGGGGTGAGCGGGTGGGCAGACCGGGCGGGCCGCGCCTTGGCGGTAGCTGTGATCGCTGCCCCCGCGGTGCTGGTCTTCACCGTGGGTCCGCTGTGGATTTCCGGCAGCCTTGAGCAGTTGCCGGTGATGCTGGGCCTGTCGGTGGGTGTCCTGCTGACCGGGATCGGGTTCTCCAGCGTGGTCTCCGCCCGGTACACCTACAACGTGCCGCTCCCGGGCGAGAGCCCGCTGAAAACACCGCCGGGAACCGGATTCTCCATGTTCGCAGTCCAGATTATTGGCTGGCTGGTCCTCACCGCGCTGGTGCTGCCGGAACTCGGACTCGCCATCGCCTACTTTGTCACCGGCAACAGCGTCTTCGGTTGGCTTACGCTGGTAGTTGGTGGCGTCCTGGGTGCCGCGCTGCTGATGGGCGGCGTGAAGCTGGGCGGACAGTGGTACGACCGGAGGGCCCCCGAACTGCTGCAGGCAGTGGCCGTCAACAAATAGCTCAGACGATAGGACAGCTGATGGAAGTAGTAATCCTCCCTGATCAAGCGGCCATTGCAGCTGTGGCAGCCGACGCGATCGAGGACCTGGTCCGACGCAAGCCGAACGCGGTGCTGGGCCTCGCCACTGGTTCCTCCCCGCTCGGGGTGTATGACGAGCTCGCACGCCGGCACCACACTGGTTCGTTGAGCTTCGCCGATGTCCACGGCTTCGCCCTGGACGAATATGTGGGGCTACCTGTTGGCCACCCGGAGTCCTACCGGGAGGTGATTCGGCGGGAGTTCACGAACCGGATCGACATTCACCCGGACAACGTCCATGGCCCCGACGGTGCCGCAGAAGACATTCCCGCCGCGTGCGCCGCCTTTGAGCAGGCTATCCGGGAGGCCGGGGGAGTCGATCTTCAACTACTCGGGGTAGGTACGGACGGGCATATCGGCTTCAACGAACCGGGCAGTTCCCTGGCATCACGGACGCGGATCAAGAGCCTGATCGATCAGACCCGCAAGGACAACGCCCGCTTCTTCGACAGCATTGACGAGGTGCCGCACCACGTGGTGACCCAGGGGTTGGGCACCATCATGGACGCGCGCCACGTGGTGCTGATCGCCACCGGGGCGCAGAAAGCCCGGGCGGTCCACGACTTCGTGGAGGGGCCGGTAGCCGCGATCTGCGCGGCATCCGTTCTGCAAATGCATCCCCACACCACCGTTCTCATCGATGAGGCCGCCGCTTCTGGGTTGAAACTAGCCGATTACTATCGCCATACTTACGCGAACAAGCCTGCCTGGCAGGGAATCTAGCCGACCCCGCGACAGGCTGGACGACCTGAGCAACGATAGGATGGAGACCATGAGTACGCCTGCAGATCCCTATGACAATGACCCCCGCAGCGACCCGCGGAGCGACCCCCAACGCTCAGGGTCCACCGCGACGCTGGAACGCGAAGAGCTCCGCGAGGAACTGGAACCCGGCGACCGCGAACGCCTCGCGCACTACGTGCGCAAGGAAAAGATCATGGAGTCCGCGCTGTCCGGGGACCCGGTGATCGCGCTGTGCGGCAAGGTCTGGACACCGGGCCGTGACCCCCAGAAGTTTCCGGTCTGCCCCGAGTGCAAAGACATTTACAACGGAATGCGTCCGGGCAAGGACGACAAGGACAAATAGGTGCCGGCGCAGTCGAGCTAGGTGTCGGCGCGGCACCGCCGCTTCGTCGCGGGCTGACCAAGTCGTAGGTTGACTAAGGATTCATGACAGATCGCCCCGCCCCGAACACGGCAGAGCCCGCTACCGGGCAGCCAGCCAGCCTGCGCCCCCTGACCATCGGGATCATTTCCATCATCACCTGCGCCGCTTTCGAGGCGATGGCGGTCACCACTGCCATGCCTGCGGTGGTCGAGGAACTCGGTGGGGTGTCCGGCTACGGGCTGGCCTTTTCGATGTATCTGACAGCGTCGTTGCTGGGCACCGTCATTGCCGGTACCTGGTGCGACAGGGTAGGTCCCCGCCCCGCGCTCGCCGTCGGCCTGACGCTGATGATCGCTGGTCTGCTGGTCTCAGGTGCCGCGGGCGAATTCTGGCTGGTTACTGCGGGCCGGGCAGTGTCGGGGCTGGGGGCGGTTTCATGGTGGTGGCCGTCTACGTCATCATCGGAGGAGCCTACCCCCAGCATCGCCAGCCAGTGATCTTTGGGTGGTTATCCGCGGCCTGGGTGCTGCCGTCCCTGATCGGACCCGCCGTGGCTGGCTACCTGGCGGAGGAGTTCACCTGGCGCTGGGTGTTCCTGGGGGTCGTGCCGATTGTCCTGGCAGCGTTTGTCATGGTCTGGCCGAAAACCGCGTCACTGACAACCCCCGAGCCAGGTGCCGGTAACCGCGGTGACGGACGACGGCGGTCCCTGACCGGGATGGCCCTTGCCGGCGGCGTGCTGGCCGCCCAATTCGCCATCAACCGGCTCGCAGCGCAGGGCCTGGGGGACAGCGCCGGGTCAATCGTGCTCCTGCTCCTCGCCGCCGGGGGCGTCGCCGTCGCAGCGCTGACCTTCCCCCGCCTGCTGCCGAAGGGGACAGTGCGGCTCGCCCGAGGGTTGCCGAGCATCATCGCCACCCGCGGCCTGGTCACCGCCGCGTTCTTCGGCGCCGAGGCGTTCCTTCCCCTGATGCTGGTGACATCGCGTGGCATGAATGAGGCGACCGCCGGCCTCACCCTGAGCGCCGGCGCCCTGGGGTGGAGTGCGGGGGCCTTTGTGCAGGCTCGTGTCACCTTCCGCCGACAGTGGCTGCTGGTCCTTGGGGCGTCGATCCTGTCGACCAGCGTCGGCGGACTGGCACTGGTCTCGGTTCCGACGGTGCCTTTCTGGGTCCTGGTGGTGGTGTGGACCCTTGCCGGTTTTGCCATGGGAATGACCCTGTCGAGCACCTCGGTGCTGGTCCTGAAGCTCTCACCGGCACAGGAGCGGGGGAAAAACTCCTCCTCGCTGCAACTCAGCGACCAGATGGGTGGGGTGGTCGGAAGCACCATCGCGGGAGGGCTTTTCGCACTGTTACGTGACCCGTCGAACCCGGGACAGGTGGGCGTGTTTGTTGCGATCTGGCTGGCTCTGTGCCTCTTCGCGGTTGCCGGTATAGTTGCCGGTTCGAGGGCGGTGCTGGGATCCTCCGATGAGCCGGCTAGTCCCCACCCAGACACAGACAGGCATGGAAAGGTCTCTTCTTAAGCGTGAGTAATAACATGCTCTTCGGCGTTGCCCCTGCCACAGGTGCATCGCTGCCACCGGCCTACCCGGAACGCGCGGCGTGGGGTACGGCGCCGAAACTCCGGCAGTGGCAGGAGCAGGCGCTCGCCAAGTACTTTGCCACCGGCCCGCAGGATTTCCTCGCCGTGGCCACCCCGGGTGCGGGTAAAACCACTTTTGCGTTGCGGGTTGCCACCGAGCTCGTGGAACGCGGCACCATCAACCGGATCACTATCGTCGCGCCGACCGACCACCTGAAGCGGCAGTGGGCTGACGCCGCGGCGCGGATTGGCCTGGCGATCGATCCCAACTTCCGGAACGCTGACGGCCGTCACGGTCAGGGTTTTATCGGCGTGGCAGTGACCTACGCCCAGGTGGCCAGCAAGCCGATGCTGCACCGTGCCAAGACCGAAGCCGCCAGGACCCTCGTCATCCTGGATGAGATTCATCACGGTGGCGATGCCCTGTCCTGGGGTGACGGTATTCGTGAAGCCTTCGAACCGGCGACCAGGCGGCTGGCGCTCACCGGGACGCCGTTCCGTTCGGACACGGCGGCCATCCCTTTCGTCGAGTACGCGGCCGACGCCGACGGTATTCGACGCTCCAAGTCCGATTACACCTACGGCTACGGCGAGGCCCTGCGGGACCACGTGGTGCGGCCTGTCATTTTCATGGCCTACTCGGGCCAGATGCGGTGGCGCACCAGCGCCGGCGAGGAGATGGCGGCTTCGCTCGGCGAAGCGTCAGTCACCAAGGACATCACCGCTCATGCCTGGCGGACGGCGCTGAACCCCACCGGCGAGTGGATCCCGGCGGTCCTCGCCGCGGCCGACAAGCGGCTCTCCGAGGTGCGGCGGACGGTATCCGACGCCGGCGGCATGGTGATCGCCACCGACCACGACGACGCCCGGGCCTATGCTGGCCTGCTCAAGAAGATCACCGGCGAATCACCGGTAGTGATTCTCTCGGATGATGCGAAGGCGTCGGAGAAGATCGAGGAGTACTCGGCTGGCGAGCAGCGCTGGATGGTAGCGGTCCGGATGGTCTCCGAAGGCGTTGACGTACCGAGGCTCGCCGTCGGGGTCTACGCAACCTCGACAGCGACGCCGCTGTTCTTCGCCCAGGCGGTGGGACGCTTTGTGCGTGCCCGACGCCGGGGTGAGACCGCTTCGGTCTTCCTGCCATCGGTGCCGAACCTGATGATCCTCGCCAACCAGCTGGAACTTGAGCGTGACCATGCCCTGGACCGTCCGGCGACTGACGAGGACGGGTTCGCCCCCGAGGAAGCGTTGATGGAGGAGGCGAACCGTGCCGAGAAAGCCTCCGACGAACTGACCAAGCAGAAGTTTGAGGCGCTTGAATCCCAGGCGTCCTTTGACCGGGTTCTTTTCGACGGCGGTGAGTTCGGTACCGGCGGCGAAATGGGCAGCGAGGATGAACAGGATTTCCTCGGCATTCCGGGGCTGCTCGACGCTGACCAGGTGGGAGTTCTGCTGCGCCAACGGCAGCAGGAACAACAGACCCGGCGGGGACGCAAGGGCGTCGCGGTGGCGCCAGCCCCCGAGCCGCTGGTCGTTGATCACCGGCTACTCACAGAACTACGGGGTGAGCTCGCCAAGAACGTATCAGCCTGGTCGGCACGCTCCGGCATGCCCCACGGTGTGGTGCACACCGAGCTGAGGAAGGCCTGCGGCGGTCCGGCCGTGGCACAGGCCAACGAGGATCAGCTCCAGCGGCGGCTGAAGAAGTTGCAGGACTGGTTCATCGGCCGGAAATAGCCGCCCGGTGCACTACCGCGAAGCGTGAGGGACCTGGGCGCGCGGCAGCGAAGGCCAGGTCCTACTCGACCAGTTCGACGCCGGCTTCTTCGAGTTCCTCGAGGGTGGTCTCGACGCCGTCGGGGTGGACCCCGCGGGTGTAGCGGACCAGGACCGAGGTGGTGTAGCCGGCCGCTACAGCGTCCAGGGCGGTTGCCTTGACGCAGAAGTCGGTGGCGAGGCCAACCACTGCCACCTCATCGACCTCCCGCTCACGGAGCCAGTCATCGAGTGTCACCGGGTCTTCTGTTGACCCCTCAGCCAGGGCGCCGAGCTTCTGCTCGCCGGTGGGAACCTCGTCTTCGGGGGCGAGGACGCCTTCAAAGCCCGAGTACGCCGCCTCGAACTGGCCTTTCCGGAAGACTGCTCCGACATTCTCGGTATCCAGGTCCGGGTGGAACCTTGATCCCTTGCTGTCGGCGACGCAGTGGACCGGCCAGGAGTGGAGGAAGTCGGGGGTCTGTGAAAAGTGGGCTCCCGGGTCGATGTGCCAGTCCTGGGTGGCGACAATGTGATCGAACTCCCCGCCCTGCTCGTCGATGAAGTCGCTGAGCAGGGAGGCGAGGTCGGCGCCGCCGTCGACGGCTAGCGACCCACCTTCACAGAAATCGTTCTGGACGTCGACAATGATCAGGGCGCGGGTCATGGTTCCTCCTCATATTCGGTGGGGATGGCGGGTTCTCCGCGCTGCAGTCGCATGACCGAGCCCGGCAGTTCGGTCATGGACGACCGGTGGTGTTCGACGGCGCGGCGCACCGCATCGGGCCCGGTCCAGCCGGGCAGGATGTCGCCGTCGCTGACAAATTGCTGCAGCAGCGGCCGGTCGTTTCCGTCGTCGTGGGGCGAGCGGCCAATTCCCACCACCTCGGTTGTGGCGATGCCCGCGTCGTTGAGGCGGCGGAGTGCGTATTTGCGCCCGCCGCGCGAGGCCTTGTTCAGTGCTGACTTCGCTACTGAAACGAATTCGCCGTCGTCACCGGTCCGGCTCACCAGTTTGTAGACCAGGCCCGCGGTCGGGGCGCCCGAACCGGTGACCAGTGAGGTGCCGACGCCGTAGGAATCCACGGGCGCGGAGGCGAGGGAGCCAATCGCAAACTCGTCGAGATCCGAGGTGACCACAATCCGGGTGTTGTGGTTGCCCAGGTCATCGAGCAGCTGACGGACCCAGCGGGCCTGGGCCACGAGGTCGCCCGAATCCAGCCGCACCGCACCCAGCTCCGGTCCAGCCACCTCGACGGCGGTCCGGACGCCGCGTTCGACGTCGTACGTGTCCACCAGCAGCGATGTTCCGGCGCCCAGCGTGGCGACCTGGGCGGCGAAGGCATCCCGCTCCGTGTCGTGCAGCAGGGTGAAGGAGTGGGCTGCGGTGCCGACGGTCTTCACGCCGTACCTCCGACCGGCCTCGAGGTTGGAGGTGCTGGCGAAACCCCCAATGATGGCGGCCCGCGCAGCGGCCACCGCAGCCTCCTCCTGGGTCCGGCGCGACCCCATCTCGATGCAGGGACGGCTGCCGGCCGCCCCGGTCATCCGTGACGCGGCCGAGGCAATCGCGCAGTCGTGGTTGAGGATGGAGAGCACCAGGGTTTCCAGGATGCAGGCCTCGGCGAAGGTTCCCTCAACGATCAGGATGGGGGAGTGCGGGAAGTACGCCTCGCCCTCGGCATAACCCCAGACGTTCCCGCCGAAGCGGAAATCGGCCAGCCAGTCAAGAGTGAGGGTGTCCACCACTCCGGCCGCTGACAGGTAATCCAGCTGTTCAGTGCCGAAGCGAAAGTTTTCGAGGCTCTCCAGCAGGCGTCCCGTTCCGGCCACCACCCCATAGCGTCGTCCCTCCGGGAGGCGCCGTGCGAAAGCTTCGAAAACCGATTTCCGGTGCGCAGCCCCGGAATGCAGGGCGGCCTGAAGCATGGTCAGCTCGTAGTGGTCCGTATACAGGGCGGTGCTGGCCCGGGTGCTGACGACCGGGGCGGAGTTGGTGGGGCTCACAGTCACGACTCTAACCCGTTTGGGCGCCGACACAACCGGAATCCTGTCACCCGACCTGCGTTCTACAATGGTGCTATGACTGTTGGCACCGCTCCGGACACCGAACGGCTCGAGGAAACGGACACCGACCAGCTGACCGCTAGTGATATCCCGTGGGTAGTGATCGTCTGGAATGATCCGGTCAATCTCATGAGTTATGTCAGCTACGTGTTCCAGACCTATTTCGGGTACAGCGAAGCCAAGGCGAACAAGCTCATGATGGAAGTCCACGAGGCGGGTAAGTCGGTGGTCGCCGGTGGCAGCCGGGAAGAGGCCGAGCGGGACACGCTGGCCATGCATTCCTACGGACTCTGGGCGACGTTCCAGAAGTCCGACGCCCCCTGAGGCGAGCTACCCAGTAACTGTGCGTTAAGGAGAATTCTTGGCCAAGGCATTCAAGGCAACCCGTCGTGGGATCATCGGCACCCTGGATTCGGGGGAGCGGCAGCTGCTGCGCAAGCTGTTCGAGGACATCATCGAACTGCTGGAGCCCGCCGAGCCAGCCAATGCCGATCCCCTCGCCGCCATGGTCGGCGTGGATAGCACCGCGGTCACCCCCTCAGACAGCGCCGTGAGAAGGTTGCTGCCGGATGCGGTCCGGAACGACGACGGCGAGGCGCTGGAATTCCGCCGGCTGACCGAACGGTCCCTCCGCGAGGACAAGATCGGCACCCTGCGCGGCAGTGCCCTGCTGCTGGAGTCCAGCCCGCTGACCCTCACCGCCGAGCAGGCCCGGCTGATGGCCCGGGCGCTCAACGACGTCCGGCTGGTCCTCGCGGACCGGCTGAAGATCGAAACCGACGAGGACGCGGCCCGCCTTCACAACATTGACGACGTCGCCGACGCCGACGACGTCGAGACCTACCTGGCGCTGGTGTACAACTTTGCGAGCTGGCTTCAGGAGTCACTGGTCCAGGCCCTGTTTGGGCTGAAAGACAAGTGAACCAGGCCTGCCGCGCAGCTGTGGTCGAAGGCTGTGACTAATTCCACTGGCGTCGGGTTCGTCTAATCCCGGTGACAGGTCTTATGGTCGGTAGGTTATGACCTCCGTCCCGGGCGATTTTTCAGCAGTGAAGCGAACCGAGGCCCCGATCGGCATTTTCGATTCGGGCGTCGGTGGGCTGACAGTTGCGCGCGCCGTGATTGACCAGCTCCCGCGCGAGTCGATTCTCTACGTCGGCGACACCGCTCACGGCCCCTACGGCCCGTTGCCCATTGCCAAGGTTCGCGCCCACGCGCTGGGGGTAATGGATGAGCTGGTGGATTCAGGTGTCAAACTCCTGGTTATTGCCTGCAACTCCGCGTCAGCGGCCGTGCTCCGTGACGCCCGCGAACGCTACACCGCCCGCTACGGCATCCCGGTGATCGAGGTGATCCAGCCAGCGGTCCGGCGGGCAGTCGCTGCAACCCGGAGCGGGCGGATCGGGGTGATCGGCACCTCAGCCACGGTGGGCTCCCGCGCCTACGAGGACACCTTCGCCGCCGCTCCGCACCTGTCCATCACCTCAGCCGCCTGTCCCGAGTTCGTCGAATTTGTCGAGGCTGGGATCACCTCGGGTCCTGAACTCCTCTCGACCGCCCAGCGGTACCTGCAGCCGCTGAAGGAGGCGGGAGTGGACACGCTGGTCTTGGGGTGCACCCATTACCCCCTGCTGACCGGGGCGATCTCCTATGTGATGGGGGATGCGGTCACACTCGTCTCAAGCGCCGAGGAAACCGCGAAGGATGTCTATCGTGCGCTGATCTCCCACGACCTGGAGCGGGTGGGGGAGGCTCAGCCCAGGCACCACTTCGTCGCCACCGGCGACGCCCAGCGGTTCGGTGAGCTGGCCCGCCGGTTCCTGGGACCCGAGGTCCTCAGCGTAGAACACGTCGACCATGTGGCCGCCCAGTATCCCACCGGAAGTATGGCCAGGATCACCCCGGAAATGATCGCCACTGCGCGCGCCGATGCGAGGGGGAACTCCTAGCCATGAAGCTGACCATCGTGGGCTGTAGCGGGTCGTTTCCTGGCCCCCAATCGCCGGCGTCGTGCTACCTGGTGACCGCGACGGTGCCCGACGGCGACAGCACCCGGACCTGGCGGATCCTCCTCGATCTCGGCAACGGCGCCCTGGGCGCGCTGCAGCGTTACATGGACCTGCGCGATATTGATGCAGTGTTCCTCAGCCATCTGCACCCCGACCACTGCATGGATCTCTGCGGTCTGCACGTTGCGGTGCACTGGGATCCCAACGGCTGGCACCGGCCGCGGATCCCGGTGTGGGGCCCCGCGGGTACCGCCGACCGGATGGCGACCGCCTACGGGCTGGACCTCGACCCCGGCATGCATGAGGACTTCGACTTCCAGATCTGGAATCCCGCGCCGCCGTCACCCTGGGGCCCTTCACCGTCACGCCGTACCCGGTGCTGCACCCGGTCGAGGAGGCGTATGCCCTGCGCGTCGAGGTCGCGGGAGACAATCCCGGCGACCCGCCCCGGGTGTTGACCTACTCCGGCGATACGGATGCCTGCGACGGCCTGATCGAGGCCGCCGCCGGGTCCAATGTTTTCCTGTGCGAGGCGGCGTTCCACGAGGGCCGCGACGACGCGATTGAGGGCGTCCACCTTACCGGCCGGCGGGCCGGGCAGGTGGCGGCAGCGGCGTCGTCGGACCGGTTGCTGCTCACCCACATCCCGGTGTGGAATGACGCCAACAGGACCATCGAGGAGGCCAGGACCAGCTACCGTGGGGATCTCGCCGTCGCGGTTGCTGGCGTTTCCTACGAGATCTGACGCCAAAAAAGTACCGCCCCCGCACACGAGTGGTTGCCCAACAGCGCACTTGCGGCTCGGCCACTTTTCCGCCGGCCCGTAGACTTAAGCCCATGACTCCAGCAGACACTTCCTCTCCCATCGCTGCCATCCTCCGGGCGGACGGCCGCACCCCGGACCAGCTCCGACCCATCAGCATCACCCGCGGCTGGTCCAACCAGGCCGAAGGGTCGGCACTCATAGAGTTCGGCAACACCCGTGTCCTCTGCACCGCATCACTGACCCAGGGCGTACCCCGCTGGCTCAAGGGCGAGGGCAAGGGCTGGGTCACGGCTGAGTACGCCATGCTTCCCCGCGCCACCAATACCCGATCGGACCGCGAATCGGTCAAGGGCAAAATTGGGGGCCGCACCCACGAGATTTCCCGTCTGATCGGGCGGTCTTTGCGCTCCATCATTGACACGAAGGCGCTGGGGGAGACCACCATTGTGCTGGACTGTGACGTACTCCAGGCCGACGGCGGCACCCGCACCGCAGCGATCACGGGCGCCTACGTGGCGTTGGCCGAAGCAATCCGCTACGCCAAGGAAAACAAGCTCATCGCCGCGTCGGCGCAGCCCCTCATCGACACGGTCGCCGCGGTCAGCGTCGGAATCATCGACGGCGTGCCCATGCTTGACCTGCCCTACGTCGAGGACGTCCGCGCGGAAACGGACATGAACGTGGTGGTCACTGGCAGCGGCAAGTTCGTGGAGGTCCAGGGCACCGCCGAGGGTGCACCGTTTGATCGTGACGAGCTCGACGCACTCCTTGACCTGGCCCTGCTCGGCACTTCCCAGCTGACCCAGATCCAGCTCGACATCCTTGGTGAGGGTGCCGGTGTCTGAGAACACCGGGAACGGTCGACCGGCTGTGGCAGCAACCAGGCTGGTGCTCGCCACCCGTAACGCGGGCAAGCTCCGGGAACTGCGTGAACTGCTGCGGGGCCAGGTTCCTGGTCTTGACGTTGATACGCAGGTTATTGACGCTGCGACAGCCGGCGCGCCCGACGTCGTCGAAAGCGGCACCACCTTCGAAGCCAATTCCCTCCTCAAGGCGCGGGCGGTGGCGGCGGCAACCGGGCTGGTGGCAGTTGCCGACGACTCGGGTCTCGCCGTCGACGTGCTCGGCGGTGCGCCGGGGATCTTTTCGGCACGGTGGGCAGGACGCCACGGTGATGATGAAGCCAACCTGCAGCTCCTCCTGGCACAGCTCGCCGACATACCGGGGGCACAGCGCGGCGCATCATTCGTCTGCGCCGCCACGGTAGCCCTCCCGGATGGGACCGCCCAGGTGGCTCTGGGCGAGCTCAGGGGATCCCTCCTCAACGAGCCCCGCGGAGCCGGTGGATTTGGGTACGACCCCATTCTGCAGCCGGCAGGCCGTGAGGAGAGTTGTGCCGAGCTGTCGTCGGAGGAGAAGAATTCGATCAGCCACCGCGCGAAAGCCTTCAAGGCTTTGCTGCCCCACCTGATCGAAGCGTTGCGCTGAATCCCGCCTCCGCTCCCAGCAAAGCCCAGGCTCGTAGGGCAAAATTGGTCAGGATATGACTATTTACTCGCAGACAGCACCGACCACCCCGACCGGCGGCGGGTCGGTGCTGGACGGCATTTCCGATTGGGCCGTTTCCATGATGGAAACCATCGGCGCGCCCGGCGCCGGTCTGGCGATCGCACTGGAAAACCTCTTTCCACCACTGCCCAGCGAAGTCATCCTGCCGCTGGCGGGCTTCACAGCAAGCCGGGGTAGCTTCACCCTGTTCGAAGCCATCTTCTGGACCACCGCAGGCTCAGTGGTCGGTGCGCTGATCCTGTACCTGCTGGGCGCCTGGCTGGGACGCGACCGGATGCGGGCCATCGTGTCCCGGGTCCCACTGGTCGATCTGGAGGATGTGGACCGCGTAGAGGCCTGGTTCGACCGCCACGGCTACAAGGCAGTGTTCTTCGGCCGGATGATTCCGCTGTTTCGTAGTCTGGTCTCCATCCCGGCGGGCATCGAGCGGATGTCGATCTGGATATTCATTGCCCTCACCACCGCAGGAAGCCTCATCTGGAACTGCATCTTCGTGCTGGCCGGTTTCTACCTCGGGGAAAACTGGCACGTTGTCGAAGCCTATGCGGACGTGTTCCAGAAAATCGTGATCGCCGCCGTCGTCGTATTCCTTGGCTACTTTGTGGTCAGCCGGATCCTGAAGATTCGCCGCAAGCGGGCTGAGCGGGACCCGGCCTGACACACCGCCTCCTGCCGATGGTGCAGCTGTGGCGAGTGTCCCCAATCGCCCGAGCAGCAGTGGCGGGTTCGAGGCGTGCTTCACCCGCCAACTGCGCAGGAGTTCCCGACGGCGTCGTGCCCACCACAGCCGTCCCAAAAAGCCTTGGCATCGCCCGCCTCCGGTTGTATGGTTAGTTACATCAGTAACTAACCAATTGACCAGCTGACCGGTCACCGGAGGGCCAGATGATCGATGACAGTAGGCCCATCTTCCTTCAGATAGCCGAAGAGATCGAAAACGAGATTGTCGAGGGAACCCTGGCCGAAGAGGCGCAGGTCCCATCAACGAACGAGTTTGCCGCTTTCCATCGCATCAACCCGGCGACCGCCGCCAAGGGCGTCAACCGGCTCGTGGACGAGGGCATTCTCTACAAGCAACGGGGAATAGGAATGTTTGTTGCCACCGGTGCCCGCGCCGCGCTCCTGCAGCGCCGGCGGGACCAATTCTTTGACCAATACGTCCGCCCGCTGGCGGTAGAGGCTCGGAAGCTGGGAATCAGCCCCTCCGAACTGGCGGAAATGGTCCGCTCCAGCGAATCAGTTTCGAGGGGAACACCATGAGCAGCGTTATCGAAACACATGATCTGATCAAGACCTACCGCAATTCCACGGCGCTCGACGGGGTGAGCCTGTCTTCTACTTCACGGCGATGATGGTGCTGTTCCTGGTTGGCTTCTGGGCCGCGACCATCTACAAACGGTGGCAGACCACGGGACTCCTGATCACCGGGATCGGGACTGCAGTCGTGCTGATCGGCCTCGTCTTCTACCTCACCCGCCAGGAACTCTGGGGCCAGGTGGGCCAGTTCCTCAGCAGCCAGACCCAGCTGAGCGTCGCAGGCTGGCTCGCCGTCGTCGGCCTGGCGCTGGCGGGCGGGTCCTACCTCACCCTGCGACGGGCCGTGCCCTAGCTCAGCGTGGGGCGAACAGCTCACGTTGCAGATCGATGCCTGGCTGGTGGAGCATAGCGTCGATGCCCAGCTCCTGCGCGGCAGCGACATTGACCTGGGCATCATCAACGAAGGTGACCTCATGTGGTTCGGCGCCAAGGTCCCGCAGCACGTGTTCGAAGATTTCCCGCTGCGGCTTCACCAGCTGGAGCACCGAACTGAAGTACATCTTCGTGAAGTACCCGGTCCAGGACGCCTGCTCAAACCTGGCCACCATCGGGGCAGGCATATTCGAGAGCAGCGCCAGCCGGGCACCCTGGCTGCTGAGTTCCTCGAGGACATCGAGGGTTTCCAGGTTGAAGTGGGACCACTGGTTGGCATCCAGCGTGTCGAGCAGGTCCGTCCGGCTCTCAGTGACGTCGCGTCCGGTGACCAGCGACCAGTATTCGACGCTGGTCTTGCGGCCAGCATCGAAGTCTAACCGGTGCTGCCAGTAGGGCGAGCCGGGGTCCATCAGCTGGACGCCAGCAGCATCCTCGAGGTTCAGCCAGTCCTCGGGTGTGGGCGCATTGGAGATCACCATGCCGTAATCGAACAGGTACCACTGTGTCTTTCCCATACCTCAGGGTAGGGGACTGTGGCAGGTATCTCCCGGCGCGCGGGTGAACGTTAGGTAAAATCCGTCGGTTCAACCCGTAGCGTTGACCCGGTGGGAATTGAGTTCACAGCAATCGACTTTGAGACAGCAAACGGGTTCCGTGGCTCGCCCTGCGCGGTTGGCTTGACCAAGGTGCGGGACGGCAGGATCGTGGACGAGGCCCACTGGCTGATGCGCCCTCCCGCGGGGCACGACCATTTCGACTGGCGCAACGTACGGATCCACGGCATTTCTCCGGAGATGGTGGCGACCCAGCCACGGTTTGGGGACCTATTCCCGGAGATCGGTGCTTTTATTGGTGACGATGTCCTGGTGGCACATAACGCGGCCTTCGATCTGGGCGTCATCAGGTCGGGACAGGAAGTTTCCAACATCGCGGGCCCGGCCTACAACTACACCTGCACCGTGGTGCTCTCCCGGCGCAGTTATTCGCTGCCCTCGTACTCGCTGCCCTTCGTCGCCGAGGCGGCCGGAGTCCCGCTGGTCAACCACCATGATGCAGTTGAGGATGCCAGGGCGTGTGCCGGCATCATGATCGACATCGCCAGGATGAACGGTGCGGACTCGCTGGCAGAACTAGCCGCGCTGCAGCGGCTCCCACTCTCGATCCAGGATGCCTACGTACCGGGAATCAACCCTGTCTCGAAGGCGACGCGCGGTGCCCTGGCCCGTGGCCCGGTTGCTACCCGGACCGGCCCCTCCGGGTGGCCCGAGGAGGGCTTGAACCCGCCCGCGAATGGCGCAGCCGATCCGGCGAACCCGCTGTACGGCCAGACGGTGGTGTTCACCGGCACGCTCGGCATGCCCCGTCCGCAGGCCAAGGAACGGGCCGCGTGGCTCGGCGCCCAACCAGCGAGCACGGTCACCCAACGCACCACAGTATTGGTGGTGGGCGACGGATTTGAGGCCTCGGATCTGCGCAATGGACGCGTCACCGGCAAAGCCCGGCGTGTTCTCGACCTCCACGAGCGAGGCCAGCGGATCGAGGTCCTCTCGGAAGCCGAGTTCCTGCAGATGACTGAGGGCCGCTGGCCCGTCGACAGTCCCTGACCGGTCTACGGTCCCTGACCTGCTTACGGTTCCAGCCGCTCTACAGGGCCAGCTGGACCCCGGTGAGCTCTTCCGACGCGTCGATCAGCCGGGAAGCGGTGTTGCGCTCGCGGGCGTGCGGATGCGCCGGCACCGACGTCGGGTGACCCCGTAACTGGAACCAGCCGCTCGGCCCGCAGTAGGAGCCGTTGTCGACGCCCGGATCACCCACCGCCCGAACCAGTGGCCACGCCCCGGTGTCCTTGCCGTGCGAGACGGGTGCCAGCACGCGGCGCTGTGCAGCGGGTGGGGTGTCGTTCAAACCGATTCCGGGTCGGTGCGGAGTGAGCATGTCCAGGGCCAGACCCGGATGGGCCACGATGCTCTGTACCGGGCTCCCCAGCAGGTGAAGCCGGGCAGCGAGTTCGAAACCGAAGGTCATGACAGCCAGCTTCGACGTCGCGTAGGAGCGCGGATTGTTGTACTTCGCTGGCATCAGGTCGGCAGTGTTCAGCCGGACCCAGCGGTGGCTGATGCTGCCCAGATGAACCACCCGGCCGCGCGCAGCGGTGAGGGCAGGCAGCAGGCCCGCTGTGAGGGCAAAATGTCCCAGGTGGTTGGTGCCGAACTGCAGCTCAAAACCATCCGCCGTGTGCTGGCGTCCGGCCGCGCCCACAACTCCGGCGTTCGCCAGGAGCGCATCGAGGGGACCCCGTGAGGAGAGCACTTCCACGGCCTGCCGTACCGAGTCGAGCCGGGCCAGATCGAGCTCCTGGTAGTGGACGTCTGCGTGGGGAACCCTGCGCCGGATCGCTGCAATGGCCGCTGTGGCCTTCTGTTCATTGCGCGACGCCATCACCACGGTCGCCCCGGCCGCCGCCAGCTGCTCGCAGGCAAAATAGCCGAGCCCGGCGTTCCCTCCGGTGACCACCACGGTGCGGCCGCTCAGATCCGACAGGTGAGCGGGACTCCAGTTATCCATGAGCCAAGACTAGGCACAGCAGGGGCCAGCCCAAGAATCGACCAGAACCTCCCCAGGGAAAGGCTCAGCCGGTCGAGGTGGTTTCCACCAACAGCTGGGCCATCGCGCTGACGGTTTCGGCACCGTCCAGCAAGGACACCCACGCGGCGGGCAGCCCCTGCACCCCGTAGAGCGCGCCGAGAATGTTGCCGGCGATCGACCCCGTTGTGTCGCTGTCACCGTCGTGATTGACAGCGAGGCATAACGCAGCGCGGAAGTGGTCCTCTGCTCCCGCGGTCGTCTCGGTTGCCAGCACCGCATACACGGCAATCGCCAGGGCTTCGTCAGCTGTCCACCCACCGCCGAGGGCTGCCGTCATCAGCTCAGGCGAGACACCGCCGTCGTCGGCCAGTTCGACAGCGGTCTCAAGGAGGCGGACCAGCTCGGGTACCGCCGAAGCGTCTGCCCGGGAGACGGCGGCAGCCACCGCCTCAGCGAGAGGCTTCCCATCACGGGCGATTGAGTGGATCAGGACGGCGACCACGGCAGCGCCGTGCTGGGCCGTGGGGTGGCCGTGGGTCAGTGCGGCGGCGTTCATCGCCAGCCGATCGGCAACCTCGACAGGAATATGGGGCACCAGCCCAAACGGGGCGGAACGCATCACCGTGCCGGAGCCTTTGGCGTCAAGATTCAGTGGCCGCGCCTGGGTGCCCATGTCTCCGCTGCGGAGTGCGCTGAGGCACGCCGCGCCGGGCCGGCGGCGGTGCTGAAGGACTTTCTGGGCATCGATCCAGCGGGGCGGGGGAGCAGGCGCCGACGACGACGGCGTCTCGCCCTGCGTCGCCAGCCACCGCAGGTAGGCCAGCCACAGGCAGGCGGTCTCATCAGCCGCCACTCCATCATTGGCCCATTGGATGGCATCAACGAGTCCGTCGACCGTATACAACGTGAGCTGGGTATCGTCGGAAAACCGGAACGTGTCCGGCAAAGCGTCGGGGGAGGTCACACCGTGTGGACCGTAGGCTGTCCGGATGGATTGCAGGTCGAGTTCTTCGACGGCATAGCCGAGGGCATCGCCGAGGGCACCGCCCAGCAGGCAGCCATGAACACGGTCGGAATAAGTCGGGGCAACAGGCACCTCAACAGTCTAGTGTCGGGTATGGTGCTACTGCCCCGTCCACCGGCGTCGCCCGCTCACAGCGGGCATCCAGCAACAAGTGGAACGCTGGACGGGTTTGCCTGACCGGATCGTACGGTCCCGACAATAGAGTCGACCCCCATCTCGACTCTCCCATTCAGCTTGAAGGAATACGTTCACCATGACGCAGACATCTCTGCCCAGCCACGATCTGCACGCGGACCCGGAACACTCCGGGCGCGCTGCCGGGATCAAAGACTTTCCACTGGTGGCCCGGTCCCTCGCCGAAGCAGCAGGCTCGTTCCTGCTGGTCCTCGCGGGACTGGGCGTCACCATCCTGAACACCCAGACGGGTGTTCAGCCGACTCTCGCCTTCGGTCTGGCGCTGATCGGAGCGATGGTCGCGTTCGGCTATGTGTCGGGGGGGCACTTCAACCCGGCGGTCACGCTCGGCTCGGCAATCGCAGGTAAAACCTCGTGGGCCTCGGTACTGCCCTACATTGTGGCGCAGGTGGTCGGCGGCGTTGTCGCAGCAGTGTTTATCTGGTTGCTCCTGAGCGCCAACCAGCAGTTTGCCGGTAGCGTCCAGGCCCTGTTCGCCGTCTCGGCCAACGGTTACGCAGACAATTCGCCCACCCAGTTCGCCCTGAGCAGCGCTCTCCTCGCCGAGGTTGTCGGCACCGCGATCTTTGTCGCCGTCGTGCTGGGGGCTACCTCCC
Source organism: Arthrobacter sp. Bz4 (assembly GCF_003075455.1). Classification (GTDB taxonomy): domain Bacteria; phylum Actinomycetota; class Actinomycetes; order Actinomycetales; family Micrococcaceae; genus Arthrobacter_D. The sequence continues at coordinate 43,722 of NZ_QDAE01000010.1, read as the reverse complement.
GCACCGCCACCGGTGCGCTGCGCAACGCCGGTGGGCCCTTCGCCATCGGGCTGGTCTACGCCGCGCTGCTGACCTTCCTGCTCCCCATCACCAACGGGTCGTTGAACCCAGCCCGGTCAACCGCCGCCGCCATCTTCTCCGAAGGCTGGGCCATCGAGCAGCTGTGGCTGTTCTGGGTAGCACCGGTGCTCGGCGCAGCGATCGCTGGACTGATCTACCGCAGCACCGAGCTGTTTGGTGGACGCAAGAGTGAAGCCGGGGTGGCTGGGCCGGCCGACGGATCCGTCGCCGCACCTGCCGACGACGACGCAGCCCCGGCAGCCACCGGGGTCAACGCCCCCTCGCAGACCACCGGGGTGACGTCGGCTGACCGCTACCCGGCCGGCCATGCACGCACCGGTGACACGGCCGAGGACGGTCAGGTTGACCGTCCCGCCGGGACCGACGAGGCACGGACGTTCTTCGACGGATCCGACGATCGCCGCGACGAAAAGTAGGCTAAAACCCGGCCAAAGTCCGCACCGCCGGGAACCCTCCGCAGGAATGTCAGTGGCGGCCGGTAGCTTGGAATCATGAGGCTACTGCACACATCCGATTGGCACCTGGGACGGTCGTTCCACGGTGTGGGTACCCTTCAGGCGCAACGGATTTTCATCGACCACCTCGAGAAATCTGTCCGCGAGCATGAAGTCGATGTGGTGCTGATCGCCGGCGACGTCTACGACCGTGCACTGCCCGGCGTGGACGTCGTCGGCCTCTTCGACGACGCGCTGGATCGTCTCACCGGGGCCGGAGCGCAGGTGGTGGTTTCCAGTGGAAACCACGACTCCGCCACCAGACTGGGATTCGGCGGTCGCATTCTGGAACGCGGCGGAGTGCACTTACGCACCCGGCTTGAGGACATTGCGCGGCCGGTCCTTTTCCCCCTTGACGACGACGGCGCCGAGCTGGCCGTCTATGGCCTGCCCTACCTCGAGCCGCGGCTGGTCGCAGGTGGGCTCGGAGCCGAGGCCCCGACACACACCAGCGTGACCAGGGCAGCCCTGGACCGGGTCCATTCGGACCTGGCGCATCGCCGGGCGGCCGGGACCGTCCGGTCCCTGGTCATGGCGCACACCTTCGCCAGCGGCGGTATCACCTCGGCCAGCGAACGCGATCTCAGCGTGGGTGGGGTTGGTGCCGTGCCCCTCGATCTCTTTGAATCCTTCGACTACACGGCCCTGGGGCACCTTCATGGCCAGCAGCAATTGGCACCCAATGTGCGGTACTCCGGTTCGCCCCTGCCCTATTCGTTCTCGGAAGCCAACCAGGCCAAGGGCGCCTGGCTGGTGGACATCAGCGCCGACGGGCTGGGTGAGGTCAGTGCAATTAACTGGCCAGGGTACCGCGAGCTGGCGGTCCTGGCTGGGGAACTTGAGGACCTGCTGGCGGACCCGCGCCATGACTGGGCCGAGAACGCCTATTGCCACATCACCCTCACCGACGCTGACCGGCCCGCCCAGGCTATGGAGCGCCTGCGGAGCCGCTTCCCCACCACCCTGGTATTGAACTTCGAACCGGCCGGTGACCGGCAACGCGCAGCGCAGACCTACAGCCAGCGCATCGCCACGGCCACTGATGATGTGGAGGTGTGCTGTGGCTTCTTTGACCACGTCCGGTCCCGTCCAGCGAACGATGGCGAACGCGCTGTCATCACCTCCGCCCTTGAGACAGTCCGTTCGGCACAGGTCGAACGGTGAGGATCCACCGCCTGGAACTTCAGGCGTTCGGCCCCTTCGCTGAACGCCAGCAGGTCGACTTCGACAGGTTGGGTGCCCACGGTCTGTTCCTCCTGAACGGCCCCACGGGCGCCGGAAAATCGAGCGTACTCGACGCGATCTGCTACGCGCTCTATGGATCGGTGCCCGGCGCCCGGCAGGGTGCAAAGCGGCTCCGCAGCGACCACGCACCCGAGTCGCTGGCCCCCGAGGTGACCTGCGAGTTCAGCGTGGGCGGTCGCCGGTTGGAAGTGATCCGCAATCCGCAATGGAATCGCCCGGCCAAGCGGGGCAAGGGGACCACCTCCGAGCCGGCCCGCACCCTGCTGAGGGAGCAGGTCGACGGCGAATGGGTCCAGAAATCCGCCCGAAACGATGAAGCCGGCGACGAGATCCAGACCCTTCTCGGCATGAATCGTGAGCAGTTCACCCGGGTGGTGATGCTGCCACAGGGCGAGTTCGCCGCTTTCCTTCGCTCCGATGCGAAATCCCGCCGGGAACTGCTGCAGCGGCTCTTCTCGACCGACCGTTTCGAGCAGGTGGAGCAAGTCCTCGCTGAACGAGCCCGGGCGCTCGGCGGCCGGGTCGCCGACGCCGAAGCCGGGTTGACCCACATCTTCCGTCGGGCCCTGGATGAGGTGGAGCGCCATGCTCTCATGGGGGGCGAGGCGGACCCCGCCCCCGATTCCGCCTCTGGGTCCGACGCGGCTCCGGAAACCCAGGAAGCCGGACCGGAGACCATCAGCGGCTTGCAGTTGCGTCTCGCCGGTGCGCTGGAAAGTGCAACCCAGACTTCGACCAAGGATTCGCTGGAGCTTGCTGCATTCCGACAGGCACACCAGGAGACGTCGGCCCTCCACGCGCGCCAGGGTGCACTGGCGAAGTTCAGGGCTGACGAGGCCGCGCATCTGGCCCAGCGTGAGGATGCGGAAGCGTTTCAGGCTGCAGTGGAACGGGATCGGAAGGCCCGCATCCTGGAAGGTGGCCTCCGCTCATTGGATCAGGCAGAGCGGACGCTCAGCCACGCCACCGCCGGGGCGAAGGTCGCAACGCTCCGGATCGCCGAATCCGAGGTGGCCGGATCCCTGGTGCCCGGACTCAATCCCGACGACGTCATTTCCGTCATCACCGCCGCCGACGGCGTCGATGTGAGCCCTGTCGGCGTCGACGGCGCGGGGTCCAGCCTTGACGAGACGATCGGCGTGCTCGATGCTGCCTGCACCAGTGCCACCTCAGACCTCGGGGTGCTGCGCTCGGCACTGCCGGAGGAACAGCGTCTGCAGTCGCTGGAGCACAGGCTCGCCAAGGCGGCGGCTGAGCAGGAACGGATTGAGGCAGCCCTTGCGGACTGCTCGGGTGCCCAGGCGGAGGTCCGCGCCGAGGCCGCCGAAGCCCGTGCGGAGCGTAGCGAGCTTGAGCGTCAGGTCAACCAGGAATCGACGCTGGGGGAGCGGGTGGCAGAGGGCAAGCGGCTCCTGACCACGATCGCGGCCCTCGAGACCGCGCGAGACAGGGTCCTGGGCGAGGAGGAGAAGTACACGGCAGCCGAACGGCGCTTCCTAGAGCTCAAGGGTCACTGGCTGGATACCCTCCGGCAACGCCTGGAACAGGCTGCAGCCGAGTTGGCTGACCGGCTCACCGACGATAGTGACTGCCCGGTCTGCGGCAGCCGGTCCCATCCCCGGCCGGCCTCGGCCGATCTGGACACCCTGGTCACCCACGACCAGGAAGAGGCTGCACACCGGAAGCAGGACGCCGCCGAGCAGGAGCTGGACCGGATCCGACGAGTGCGGGACGAGGCAGTCCTGGAGGCCGCCAGGTTGGAGGCGCAGGGTGGTGGCAGGGATGCTGCCGACGTGCAGGAGGACCTCACGCGGGACACTGGCCTGCTGGCGGAAGCCGTCGCAGCACGACAGGCATTGGAGCGCGTCACGGCCCGGCTGGTCGAGTTGACCGAACGCGAAGAAAGCCTCACTGCCACCTATAACGGGTTGACAACTTCCCTTGCTGAACTGCGGTCACTGATTGCCGGGCTGGAGGAACAGCGAGGGGAAGTGACTGGGCGGCTGGTCACGCTCCGCGATGGGTATGACACCCTGGCCGAACGGATTACTCAGCTGTCGGCGGGACACGAAGCTATTGCCACCTGTCGGGACGCCCTGCAGGGCCTGATCCGTGCCCGCGACGGCCACGATCAGGCGTTTGGCTCGCTGGCCGAGGGACTGTCGAACTCGTCATTCGACGACCCGGATGAGGTGCGCGCGGCCCTGCTGCCGTCGGCTGAGCTGCAGCGCGCCGAGCAGTTCCTCAGCGGCTATCAGCGCACCACGCACCGGCTGGAAGCTGATCAGGGCCTGCCGGAGATTGCCGGGGCACTTCAGGACGAGGCAGCCGGTCTGCTGGCAGTGACCCGCGAAGTGCTTGAAGCAGCGGCAGCGGCGGAGAGTGAATCGGCTGCACGCGCCGCGAAAAGTGAGGTCAGACGTCGGATGATCGAGGAGTCGGCCGCACAGCTTGAACGCTATGCAGCCGAAATGGGTCGCCAGGAGAAGCTGGTGCTGCCGCTGCGGACCGAGTATGAACTCGTGAAATCCTTGGCCGACACCGCGGCCGGAGGCGGAGACAACTCGTACAAGATGAGTCTTGGCACCTACGTGCTGGCTGCACGCCTGGAGCAGGTAGCGGATGCAGCGACTGAACGGCTGCTGGCCATGTCTGATGGGCGCTATGCTCTCGTGCACAGTGATGCGCTATCGGGCAACAAGAAGTCGGGCCTGGGACTCGACGTCATCGACGGCTGGACCGGAAATACGAGGGACACGGCAACCCTCTCAGGCGGCGAATCCTTCATGGCGGCCCTGGCGCTCGCCCTCGGCCTGGCCGACGTCGTTCAGGCCGAGTCAGGGGGAATCGAGATCGAGACACTGTTCGTTGATGAGGGCTTCGGTAGTCTCGATGACCAATCCCTGGATCAGGTCATGGACGCTCTGGAAGGGCTTCGGGACGGCGGCCGGATGGTGGGGCTGGTCAGCCACGTCGCCGAACTCAAGCAGCGCATCACCGCCCAGCTTCAGGTGATCAAGGGACGAAACGGATCCACCCTGCGGATTGTCGACCAGTTACCGGTCGACCAACTGCCCATCGACCAACTGCCCATCGACGATCAGCCCACCGGTCCGCATCAGACGGATGGGCTGCAGACGGTGTAAATTGAGGGTTGTCACCGGGTTGGGCGCATCGGGAGGGGGGACGATGCGCAATCAGCTGTATCCGGAAAGACCCTCACCATGACACTACCCGCAGTATCAGCTAGCCGGCTGGGACGCTATGGCCGGCTCCCGGCCCTCGCCGGATCTTCTTTCCTCACCATCGGCTTCTTCGCCCGGCTGCCCCTTGCCATGTTGACTGTCGGGGCCCTGACCCTGGTTACGGCGGCCAGCGGGTCGGTAGCAACCGGAGGGTTTGCCGCCGGAGCGGTCGGCGTCGGTTCGGCGCTGGGAGCCCCTATTCTCGGGTACCTTGCCGACCGCACCGGGCAACGGCCCGTGCTGCTCGTCTCGGCGGTCCTGAACACTATGGCGATTGCCTGGTGGTCACGGCCAGTTACTCAGTGCCTGACTTTTCGGCGGCCTCCACCGCACTCATTCTCGGGGCAGCCTTCGGCATGGGATTGACCTGCCCGCAGATCGGGCCACTGGCCCGGGTGCGGTGGATCGCCCTGACCCGCGGAACCCAACAGGGCGATCTGGATACGGCGCTGTCCTACGAGAGCACCGCGGATGAACTGACCTTCGTTCTGGGGCCAGCACTTGTGGGCCTGTTGGCGAGTGTGATTGCCCCCTGGCTGCCGCTGGCCCTCGCCGCCGTGCTGACCATCGTCATGGTGAGCGCGTTCGCAATTCACCCCACGGTCCAGGCCGTGGTGCCGCTAAGCCGGCGTCCTCACCCTGCCCGGGAGGGGGAGCCCAGCACCCGCCGGAGGGAGCCCGGCAGCCGACGGTTCTGGTTGCTGGTTCCGCTCCCGGTGCTTGGCATGGTTGCAATGGGTACCTTCTTCGGCTCAACGCAGACGGCCCTGATCGCGTTCGCCGGCGAGTTCGGGGCTGCGACGTCGGCGGGTCTGCTGTACGCCGTGATGGGTCTGAGCTCAGCGGCGGCGGCGCTGTCGGTGGCGTACTGGTCAGCCCGATTCTCGGCGTCGTTTCGCTGGATCATCTCCGCTGGCGGGATGAGCCTGCTCAGCCTGTTCCTCTTCATCCCGCAGGAGGTCCCGCTGATGCTGCTGGTGCTGTTCGTCCTGGGTATCCCGGTGGGACCCACGATGGTCACGATTTTCAGTATTGGCTCCCTGGTGGCCCCGAAGGAACTGATGGGAACGGTCATGACCCTGCTGGCCAGCGGAATTGTCGCTGGGACGGCGATCGGGGCCGCAGTGGCCGGGACCCTGGCGGAAGCAAACGGCTTCAGTTCTGCCTTCGTGGTTCCGGTAGCTGCGGCTGGTGCGCTGCTGGTGCTGGGAGTCGTTTCATTGACGGTGCCCCGGCAGCATCAATCCGATTAGCCCGCTGCACCCCACCCAGCACCCTCCCTGCGCCCCTCAGCGCAACTGTTGTTCGATGGTCCGCGCGCAGTCCGCGAGTTGAGCACCAAGCTCCGCCGGAGTGTGCTGGCTGCGGATGTAGACCAGCGCTACGGCTGCCGGTAGTTGACCGGGGATGCGGACCGATACGGCTACCGAGGAGACGCCCTCAATCACCTCATCGTGGCTCACCGCGTAGCCGGTGCGCTGCGCGGTGCGGGCGGCTTCCCGGTACTGCTGGCCAGGGGCAAAACGAGCCCAGTCCTGTTCAGTCATTGCCGATTGGATGGCAATTCCCGGCGCTCCGGCGCTCACCGAGTGGCGGGTGCCAGGGCGCTGGGCAACGGTGGCACCGGTGTGCCGGGGCTCTACCGTGACCAGCGTGACGCAGTCATGTTGGTTCAGGACGGCAACGAAGGCGGTCATGCCCAGGCTATTGGCCAAATGGGTCAGTTCGGGCAGCGCCGCCGACTGCAGATCGCCCGCCACGCCGCGGGCCAGCGCGGCGAGGCCGGGGCCCGCCTGCACCCGACCCGCAGCATCCCTCACCACCAGCGAGTGGTCTTCAAGGGTCCGCAGGATGCGGTAGGCGATGGAGCGGTGCACCCCAAGCTGCGTGGACAGCTCGGCGATGGACAGGGGGGTGCGCGCTTCGGCCAGGATTTCCAGGGCACGGATGCCCCGGGAGAGGGTCTGGGAATGTGATGACGGTGCCACCGTAGCGCTGGTCTGCACACTGTCCATGGCGTCCTCTCGGGTGGGCGGCTGTTGTCTTCGTCACTTCCGCCAATATTTCACTATCAGAATGAATTGTTCAACTATAGAACAGCTAGGCTGTCCTTAACGCTAGTACAGGCACGTCAAGGGAGTTTGACCATGACCGCTTCACCGCAGGACGGGAGTGCAGCCAGCAGTGGCGCACCCGCACGTCGGCGCTCCCTGAACGTACCGCGGGCCCACCACTTCAGGGGAAGCCTTGGCCGGTTCGCGACCGGCGTCGCGATCGTCACCTTCGACGGCGCCACCAAGCGTCATGGGATCACCGTCAATTCCTTTACCTCGGTGTCAATGGATCCGCCGCTGGTGCTGGTGAGTATCGCCCGCAGCACCACGGCCCACGACGAGTTGGCCGGCAGACCGTTCACCGTCAACATCCTCGGCGCCGAGCAGCGCCAACTGGCCCTGCACTTCGCCGGGCGACCCGTTGATGAGCCGCTCTGGGTCGAGGGGGAAGGTGCGCCACGTCTGGGGAACGTCCTGGCCTACTTTGAGTGCACTCCGTGGGCAGCGTACGACGGCGGCGACCACACCCTGTACCTCGGCGAGGTGCAGGATTTCAACTACCGCAAGGGCGATGCCCTGGCGTACGCCAACAGTAGCTTCACGACCATCCCGGAAGACCAGCTGGGGATGGAAGACCTACTCTGACCGGGTCCACCAAAACCCCAGGCAGCTGAACCGCACGACTTCCTCAAGGACTGAAGAACAATGGGCATCCGATCCGGCACACAGTACCTGGACACATTGAATTCCATGCGACCGCACGTGGTCATCGATGGTCAGGTAGTCAGCGAAAACATCGCCGATCACCCTGCGTTCAGGAATGTGGCGCGGTCCTACGCCCGGCTATTCGATCTGCAGCACGATCCCGAGTATGCGGACCGGCTGACGTACCCATCGCCGTCGAGCGGTGACCGGGTCAACGCCTCCTTCCTCGTGCCGCGCACGGTCGCGGACCTGGAACGGCGTCGTGCGGCGACGGCCTGTTGGGCCGAATATTCGCAGGGTTTCCTGGGCCGCACCGGGGATTACATGAATGGGTGCCTGACCGCGCTGAGCGCGGCCGAACACTGGTTCGCCCAGGCGGACCCCATGTTCGGCGAGAACATTCGCCGGTACTACGAGTTCTGCCGGGAGAATGATCTCCTCACCACCCACACGCTGATTCCGCCGCAGGTCAATCGGGCGGTGTCGGGATCGGAGCAGCTGGGTGGTCACCTGTCGGCCCGCATCACCGAGGAACGCGACGACGGAATCATCATCAACGGTGCCCGCATGCTCGCTACCAACGCCCCCATCGCCGATGAACTGCTCGTCTTCCCATCCACCCTGTTGCGCGGAACCCCCGAGGATGCGCCGTATTCCTTCGCGTTCGCGCTCCCCAACGACGCTGAGGGTCTGAGGTACCTGTGCCGTACCCCCCTCCACAATGGTGGGTCGATCCACGACGAGCCGCTGGCTTCGCGGTTCGAGGAAATGGACGCCGTCGTCATATTCGACAACGTGTTCGTGCCGAACGAGCGCATCTTCATGCTCGGGCACCCCGACCTCTGCAACGGCTTCTACTCCGAAACCGGCGCCGGGGCGCTGATGACCCACCAGGTGGTCACGCGGACCATAGCCAAGAGCGAGTTCTTCCTCGGCCTGGCAGCGGAGTTGTCGGAGTCCATCGGTATCGGCGGATTCCAGCACATCCAGGAGGATCTCGCCGAGCTCATCCAGACGGTCGAAATCGGCAAAGCCCTGCTGCGGGCGTCCGAGGTCGATGCCACACCGAACGACGACGGCGTGATGTTGCCGAAGTGGGCCACACTCAACGCGGCACGCAACTGGTATCCGAAGGTGGCCCAGCGCTTCCCCCAGATTATCCGCAAATTATCCGCCAGCGGCCTGATGGCGCTCCCGGGCGAGGCCGATCTGGCCAGTGCGGCGCTGCCAGATATCGAACGGTATCTCCAGACCAAAACGCTCACCGGACCCGAACGGGTGCGGCTATTCAAGCTGGCGCATGACGCGTCAATCTCCGGTTTCTCGGGTCGTCAGGCCCTGTATGAGTATTTCTTCTTCGGCGACCCGGTTCGGATGGCCGGGGCGCTGGTCAAAAGCTATGACACTGCCCCTGTCCAGGCGCGGGTGCGCGAGTTCCTGGCTCGTACCGACTAGCCGCGCCGCCGCCTTTCGACAGGCTTCCCGGCAGGTCTTCCGGCAAGTCGTCGCCGGGGAGCGTGCATTAGGCCATCCCGGGGTAGTATGATCAGCGTCACAAACCGAACGTTCTGTCAGTAAATAGTCCGTCCCACCCTGGAGTACACAATGACGTCTTCTTCCACCAGCGTTGGCCAGCCCAAACAACGCGTGACCCGCGAGGAACGCAAGGTTCTGGCGGGGACCCTGGTCGGCACCACCATCGAGTGGTACGACTTTTTCATTTTCGCCCAGCTGACCGCGACAGTCCTGGCCGGGCTCTTCCTGACACCCCTGTCGGATTCGAACCCCGGCCTGGCCCAGATCCTGTCGTTCGCCCTGATCGGCATCAGCTTCCTCTTCCGTCCGCTCGGCGCGATCGTCGCGGGTCACCTCGGTGACCGGATTGGCCGCAAGGCCGTGCTGGTGATGACCCTGCTCTTGATGGGTGGGGCGACCGCTCTGATCGGCCTCCTGCCGACCTACGCGCAGATCGGCATCTGGGCACCCATCCTGCTGATCCTGTTCCGCATCATCCAGGGCTTCTCCGCCGGCGGTGAATGGGGCGGTGCAGCACTCATGGCCGTGGAGCACGCACCCGTACACCGGCGCGGACTCTTCGGGGCCTACCCGCAGATCGGTGTCCCCATCGGGATGATCCTCGCGACCAGCCTCCTGTTGCTGCTGCGGACGGTTCTGACCGAAGATGAGTTCCTGGCCTGGGGCTGGCGGATTCCGTTCCTGCTGTCGGTGGTCCTGATCGTGGTGGGATACCTGATCCGCCGCTCGGTCGCCGAGAGCCCAGTGTTCAAGGAGATGGCGCAGCGCAAGGCGGAAAGCAAGGCGCCGCTTCGTGAACTGTTCCGGAACCACACCAAGAACGTGCTCCTGTCAGCTGCCATCTTCATCGGTAACAACGCCGCCGGGTACCTCCTGATTGCCTTCTTCATCTCGTATGCCACTGGGCGTCTGGAACTTCCCATCCAGGAGGTGCTGCTGGCAACAGTGCTGGCCTCCTTCGGCTGGCTGATTTTCACCATGGTGGGAGGCTGGCTCTCCGACAAGATTGGCCGGGTCCGGACCTTCCAGATCGGCTATGCCTGGGTCTTCGTCTGGATGATCCCGATGTTCATGCTGATCGACACCGGCGACATCGTGCTCTACGGGGTGGCCCTGTTCGTCCTGACCATTGGGTTGGGTCTGTCCTACGGCCCCATGTCGGCCATGTACGCCGAAATGTTCCCCGCCCAGGTGCGGTACTCGGGCATCTCGATCGGCTACGCCCTCGGCGCAATCCTCGGCGGAGCGTTCGCTGCCACAGTGGCGCAGGCGCTCCTTGAGGCGTACGAATGGTCGGGTTCCGTGGCGATCTACATCATGGTGCTGTGTGTGATTTCCTTCATTGGCGTCAGCCTGGTCAAGGAGACCAAGGGCGCACCGCTGGGCGTGTCTCACCACTAGCGCGTCATACTGCATCAACGGGGCCGGCAGCGGCGGGAGACCTCCCGCTGCTTCCGGCCCCGTCCGTTGTGCAGCAGTGTTAACCTAGGTCCATGCCAGAGATGCCTGAGGTGCAGGGACTCGTTGATTTCCTTCGGCGGAAACTCATCCCCGAGGACGGTCCGCCCGCCGTCGTCGCCGGTCTTGAGGTGGCGTCCTTTTCGGTGCTGAAGACGGCCAAGGTACCCGTGCAGTCCCTGGCTGGGCTGCAGGTTCAATCAGTTGACCGGTGTGGCAAATTCCTGGTGCTGGAAATCGGCGGGCTATTCCTGGTGATGCATCTGGCCCGCGCCGGGTGGCTCAGATGGTCCGACAGTCTCAGCACGGCACGCCTGAAGCCGGGCAAGGGGCTAATCGCACTGCGGGTCCGGTTCGCGGACGCTGGCACCGAACCTGGACCCGGGGGTGAGCCGGGCTTCGACCTGACCGAGGCTGGGACCCGCAAGTCGCTGGCCGCCTACGTGGTCGAGAGCCCTGAGGAGGTTCCCGGGATTGCCAGGCTGGGACCGGATGCGCTTGAGTTGGACCTGGCGGGATTCAAGCCCCTGCTACACGCCCACGCTGGCCAGATCAAGGGGCTGCTGAGGGATCAGTCAAAGATCGCGGGAATTGGCAACGCCTACAGCGATGAAATCCTGCACGCGGCACGGCTCTCGCCGTTTGCCCTGGCCAACAAGCTCGACGACGACGCCGTCGCCACCCTCCACACCACCATGCACCACCTGCTGCGGACAGCGATCGAGGCTGCGTCCGGGCGGCCCGCCAAGGAACTCAAGGACACCAAGCGGCAGTCACTGCGGGTACATGCCCGCACGGGCGAGGCATGCCCGGTCTGCGGCGACACGGTGCGCGAAGTCTCCTTCGCGGATTCCTCGCTGCAGTACTGTCCCACCTGCCAGACCGGCGGCAAACCGCTGGCCGACCGGCGTACGTCGAAGTTCCTGAAGTAGCCGGCGCACCTGGCCGGTGCCGTGCGTCTAGCGTTCTGACCGGCCGGGCCTGAACCGTCGGTAACTGTAGACGATCAGGCCCAACGCAATGATGCCTGAGCCGATCATGGTGCCACCGGTGACCCAGCCGCCCGGCAGCCACCACCGGTCTTCCAGCGGCCACCAGCCGGGGACCTCGGGTTGTAACCCCCAGATCACTCCCGTGGCCATGAGCGTCAGCGCGCTCAGCACACTGAGCACAATGCGGGGCCAGGTCAGCATGCCCAGCTCGGCCGCCTGCATGGCCCGCGCCATCACCGGGTGCAAGAGCCGTTCCGCCCAGGGATAGCGGAAGGACAGCACTGCCAGTCCGGAAGCGACCAATAGCAGGCCCGGACCGGGGAGGACCAACCCGGCAATACCAAGCACCACCAGTGTCCACCCGCCCACTTCAATGGCGACTCGCCGTATCCAGGGGTGCACGCGGTCCGCCTTCATCATTTGATTAGCTTGCCATATTCGGTCCGGCGCCCGCGCCCAGGAGCGAGCCCTGGGCCATTCGATGAGTCAGCGCCACCGGGACTCGCTAGGATGACAGGACGAGTTGAACAGCAACCAGAAGGAGCGCCATGACTGAGCAGCCTGAGCCGGAAAATGCGAACGCCGACGAGAAGTCGAAAGGCCCCGAAGGCACTATCCCGGAGTCCGAGGAGGGGGTAGGAGCAGGAGTCACTGAAGAGGCCTCGAGCTTTGAGCCCGAGGAACCCTCGGACGAAGACAACTAGCTCCCCGAACCACTTTTCCAGGTACTGAGCGCCGCTGAGCGGGCCGCGACGCATGGCACGATGCGCGGCGCCAGTACCTGGGTCCGATGCGCTCGTGTGCGGGGGAGTGGGGGTGCTAGCCAAGGGTGGGTGCGTGGGCCGGCGGTGCCGGAATGTAGACGTTGCCGGTGGTTATCCCGCCGGTGATCGCCCCCGGCGACTCAGCGGCTGACTCGTCCGAGTGGGCCTGCCCGGCGGGCCTGGACACCAGGAGGTCGTCGTCGGCCGCGGCATACTCACGCAAGGCCAGGGCAACCTCGTGGGCATCCGGGCGCTGCTGGGGGCCGCGTGCCGTCATGCTGGTCAGGAGCGGGGCCCAGAAGGGTCCCAGATCGGCGGGAACCTCAGGATCGCGCAGGAGCCGGGCGACGGCCGCTTCGACGACGGCGCCGGGAAAGGCTTTTTTGCCGGTAAGGCATTCGAGCAGCACCAGGCCGAGGGAGTAAATGTCGGATTTGTAGTCGACAGCCGTTCCGTGCGCCTGCTCGGGGCTGAGATAGTTGGCGGTGCCGATGGTGGCGCCGGTAGCGGTCGCCGCCGAGGCGTCAACCATCCGCGCAATGCCGAAGTCGGTCAGCTTCGAGTACAGTCGGGTGTCCTGCTCGTCGGAACGGTACAGCAGGATGTTTGCGGGCTTGACGTCCCGATGGATGACGCCCTGGGAATGGACGTAGGCCAGCGCATCGGCCAGGTCGGCACCGAGCTGGGCCACCGCTAGGGGTTCGAGGCGTTCGGTCTTCAGGAGTTTCCTCAGATCCAGCCCATCGACGAGTTCCATGACCAGAAAACTGGTGGTCCGGCCCGACTCGTCCTGCTGCAGCCCCGCATCGTGGAGGGTAACAAGGCCCGGATGGTTCAGCGTGGCGAGCAGTAGTGTTTCGGTGTGCTGCCGGCGGTAGTCGTCGTCGTCGGAGGTACTGGGGTTGAACACCTTGACCGCGACGTCGCGGCCCAGGTTCTGATCAATCGCGCGGTACACAGCCGCCGCGCCGCCCGTGCCGAGGAGCTCGGCGGTTCGATACCGCTGCGCTAGCAGTTGGTTCACGGGGTCCTCACCGTACGAGAGATTGACAGGGATCAGCTCGTATTACTAAGTCCGCTGACTATGCCACGCTATCGTACTTTAGCGCGAGTAGTGACGCGCCGCACGGAGCCAGCGAAAAGCGCGGTGGGCTAACCGTTGAGGAACTCAATCGCCGCCGTTTTGAAGGCCCTCGACGTCACCGCATTGGTGTGGGTTCGGCCCGGGAGCCAGACAGTCTCCGCGCGCGGACTCAACGCGGCCAGCTCGGGCATGGTGGTTGCCCGGTCGTCCTTGTCGCCGGCGACCAGCAGCAACGGCATGTGCGGCACTGCCTCGGCAGCGTTGAACGGCTCGCCCTTGATCGCCTCCACCATGGTCAGCAGCGCGAAGACGTCGTGGGATGGCACCAGCCGGGCCATCCGTAACAGGCCGGCGGTCGAGGCGTCGTCGATCGGGGTGCCGTCGGTCAGGTGCTGCTGGGCGGCGGGAAGGTCAAAATCAGCCAGGGGGTCTGCGGTGCCCGGCCCCCCGAGGACCATCCGGTGCACCAGTTCAGGCTGGGTGGCGCCAAACTCCCAGGCAAGTCTCGATCCCAGCGAGTATCCGATAATGTCCACGCCGCTGGAAGGCTTGGACTCGTCGAGGGGGCTCACCTGGTAGTCCAGCAGGAGCTGCAACAGGTCGGCCCGGATCCGGCTTGGTGCGTACGCATCACGTTCCTCGGGGGAGGCGCTGCTCCCGTGGCCCGGCAGATCGACGGTAATCACCCGCCGACCGGCGTCGGTCAATGCCCTCACCCAGCCCGAATCATGCCAGTTCAACTTCGACGACGACGCAAATCCATGCAGCAACAGCACAGGGCGTGCGTCGGACTTTTGCGCAGGTCTGTGTTCCTCAACGGACAGGTGCGGGTCAATGCCCTCCACGAGGTGGTCCCGGTGGCGTCCCATATCGATCTCCCTCAGATTAGGCGTGTCAGTCGTCGTCGGACCCGAGGCTCAGGCGCACCCGCCGCTTGGGCGCGCGTTCCTCGGGCACCGTGCCAACAATGCCGGCCGTGTTGTCGGGGACCTCAAACACAATCAGAGGGTCCCCCACTTTCACTACGTCTCCCGGCTCACCATGAACTCTAACCACTGTTCCCGCCTGCGGTGAGGGTAACTCCACCGCAGACTTGGTGGTTTCCACCTCAACCAGCGGCTGATTGCGTTCAACAGTGTCACCCACGGCGACCAACCATTCCAGGACTGTAGCTCGATCAGGCCCTCACCCAGGTCGGGTAGCGGAAAGGACAATTCAGCCACGGCGATGCTCCAATACTCGTTGAATGCCGAACAGGATCCGGTCGATGTTCGGTACGTACTCGTCTTCCAGATCGCCGGAGGGATACGGGACATCAAACCCTGTCACCCGTTCCACCGGTGCCTTCAGAACATTGAAGCACTGCTCGGTCACCAATGCCGCGATTTCGGCGCCCAGTCCGCTGGTGCGCGGCGCTTCGTGGACGACGACGGCGCGCTTCGTCTTCAGCACTGACGCTGCAAGGCCTGCAGCGTCGATCGGCTTCAGCCAGCGCAGATCGAGGACTTCGACGTCGATCCCGTCTTCGGCCGCGAGCTCGGCTACCTGAAGGCAGCGTGACACCATCGCACCCCAGGCGATCAGGGTGACGTGCCGACCGCTGCGGGCGACGCGCGAGCCTTCGAGGGTGCCGCCGTCGGCGGTGTCGACCTGTCCCTTTTGCCAGTAGCGGGCCTTGGGCTCCATGAAGATCACCGGGTCGGGGCGCCGCACGGCATGCTTGAGCAGGTGGTAGGCCTGATGGGGGTCCGACGGCGACACCACCTTCAGCCCGGGCACGTGGGCGAAGAGGCTCTCAAGCTTTCGCCGTGGTGTTCGGGCGCGCGGATCCCGCCGAAGGAGGGAACCCGCAGGGTGATCGGCATGGGGAGGGTGCCCCGGCTCCGGTAATTCATCCGGCCGATCTGGCACACAATCTGGTTGACGGCGGGGTAGGCAAACCCGTCGAACTGCACTTCAGGGATGGGGTGGAAACCTGCCATCGCCAGCCCCACCGACATGCCCAGGATGCCCGATTCGGCCAGGGGGGTGTCGAATACCCGGTCCGCACCGAACCGCTGCTGCAGCCCGTCGGTAATCCGGAACACGCCACCGAGCTGGCCCACGTCTTCCCCGAAGATGAGGGTCTTGGGATTCTCGTCCAACGATTCTGCCAGCGCCCGATTCAGCGCCTGCTGCATGGAGAGGTGCTCGAGGGGCGACTCGGGATCGACTGTGACCGGAGCCGTGATCTCCGCCGTCTGCTCAGACATGCTCTGATTCCTCTCTCCATGTTGTCTCCTGCTGCTGCAGGGCGGGCGTGCTCTCCTGGAAGACGTAGGTGAACATCTCGGATCCGGGCCGCGGCTCGAGAGCCTCCAGACCCTCCCTGACCCGTTCGGTTTCGGCCTCGGCCTCGGCGAGGACGGCGCCGAAGTAATCGGTCTCCGTTCCGTAGGCGGTACGCAACAGGTCCGCGCAACGCTGCACCGGATCGAGGCTGCGGGCTGCCTGCTCGTCGGCGAGGGAGCGGTAACGGCCCGGGTCATCGCTCGTGGAGTGTGGACCCAGGCGGTACGTGTTGGCTTCGATCAGCATGGGTCCGTTCCCGGCGCGGCAATGCTCAACCGCCTGCCGGGTCGCCGCAAGGACGGCGACGACGTCGTTGCCGTCCACGGTGAGGGACGGCATCCCATAACCGGCGGCGCGGGCCGCCACGGCGCCACCGGCAACCTGCGCGGCGGTGGGGACGGAGATCGCCCACCCGTTGTTCTGCACGAAGAAGACCACGGGGGCTTTCATCACCGCAGCGAAGTTCATTGCCTCATGGACATCGCCCTGGGAGCTGGCTCCGTCGCCGAAATAGGTGAGAGCGACGCCGCTGCCGGTACCGGGCTGACGCTCATGCCGGGCGAGGGTCTGGCCGTGGGCCCACCCGACGGCGTGAAGAACCGATCCGGCGACTACCGCCTGGATGGGTGCAAGGTGAGTGGCAGCCGGATCGTAAAGCCCGCCATGCCAGGTGGCCTTGTGGGTGGCCATGTACTGCACCATGTCAACGTTCATGGCCCGGGCCACGCCCATCTCCCGGTAGGTGGGGAAAACGAAGTCCAGCGCAGTGTCGACGGCGAAGCCGCTGCCCACCTGGGCCGCCTCCTGACCCAGCAGGGGAGCGTAGCCGGGGATGATGCCCTGCCGCTGCCAGCGGACGGCCGCTATATCCAGCTGACGCACTGTTACCAGAAGCCGGTAGAGCCTCTTCAGTTCCTCCTCGGGAGGGGTGGGCGTGGAGTTCATTGCCATCCTTATGATCGAAGTCACTCTGCTCGAGCGACGCTACGTCCAAAATGCAGCCTCTGCAATCTGTGTGGTGAGAGCTGCGCAATATGTCTCGAAATGCTGAGACATGTTGGCAATTGATATACAAAGTGTTCGATAGGCTGGGAAAAAGACGGCACAAAAAAAGCGACAGGAGCACGTGCGCCGTCGAACCCACCCCTGCCGCTTGGTCGAATAGACCAACGTCTGTGACAGTAGTCACTATTTCGCCAAGACACAACACCGGCGCGTCTTTTGCTCCCGAAAGGTTATCCATGGTCATCGATCCCCTCGATTCACGAATCGCTGAGCTCTTCACCGATGATCCGCGGATGAGTGTGCTTGAGGCGTCGAGGCGCCTCTCGGTTGCCCGCGCCACCATCCAGGCGAGGCTCGACCGCATGCAGCGCGACGGGGTGATCGCCGGCTGGGGGCCGAGGATTGAACCGCGCAGCCTGGGCTACCCGGTGGTGGCCTACTGTTCGCTGACCATTCACCAGGACTCCGGGCACGACGCCGTCGCCGTCGCGCTGGCGAAGATCCCGGAGATCCAGGAAGTGCACACCGTTTCGGGCGAGAGCGATCTGCTCGCCAAGGTGGCGGCCCGGTCCAACCCGGACCTGCAGCGGGTGATTGACGCCATCATCGCTACCCGGACGGTGGTGCGCTCATCGACCGTGATCGTGCTGAATACCCACTTCGAGGGTCGGACCCTGCCGCTGATGCGTGCTGCCGCCGAGCACGCCCCCACCAAGCCCCGCACCTAAGTCACCCCCACCCCCGCACCTAAGTCACCCCCACCCTCGGGTCGAGTCGCCAGAAATAACCGATTTTCGGGCCGTAAACCCGTCATATCTGTTGACTCGATCCCGGGTTGGGGTGGCTCCGTGCGGGGGCGGGTTGGAGAACCGCGGGTTTCCCGCTAAAATCAGTTAAAGTCAATCTGACATTAACTCATGGGTGAAGCACTAGGCGAGGGGATCCGATGTACGCAGACGCAGCAAACGTCTCCGAGCGGCAGTTGCAGCCACCCGCGCTGGCGATTTCAACGGTGATCTTCGCGCTCCGGCCGAGTGCGACGTCGGGCCGGCCCACCCTGTGGTTGCCGCTGGTCCGGCGGATCAGGCAGCCCCATCTCGGCAAGTGGGCGTTGCCGGGTGGCCCGCTAGCCCAGGTGGAGTCGCTCCAGGATGCCGCGTCGCGCAACCTGCGGGAGACTACCGGGTTGGTCCCCAATTATCTGGAGCAGCTTTACGCGTTTGGCGGTTTGGACCGGGCCGCCACTCAACGCCTGGTCTCTATCGTCTACTGGGCGTTGGTACAACCCGACGAGGCTGCCCTGACCCAGGAATCCGAGAATGTGAAATGGTTCCGCGCCGACAAGCTCGAGGATCTCGCCTTCGACCACAACTCCATCGTGGATTACGCCCTCTGGCGGCTGCGCAGCAAGGTGGAATACGGCTCGATCGCCTACCACTTTCTTGGCGAGACCTTCACCCTGGCGCAGGTCAGGGAAGTCTACGAGGCGGTCCTGGATCGGCACCTGGATCCCGCCAATTTCCGCCGTCAGCTTCGGGCCACCCCCGATATCACCCCCACCGATGACTACCTCCAGGGAGTGCGACACCGGCCGCCCCGGCTCTACCGCTATACGGGGTCCACGGGGACCCTCGGCACCCAGGCCACGTCCGGCCAGGCCACGCCAGCAGAGACCACCTCCACCAGCGCTTCCAGCTCCACCATCGCCTCGACTGACTAGAGTTTCAGGAGTTTCCCATGACTAGTGTCACCACTGCGATCCAGCTTGTGACCCGCGAGCAGGCCCAGACCCAGCGAGTCACCACGTGCTCGCCCGCCCTCGCCAAAGACCCCTGGGCGATCGACCGGGAAATCCAGCCCACCTACGGCCCCGGCGCCTCGATGGCCGACCCGGCGCCGCTTTCCTCGCCGCGACAGGGGGAGCTGCCCGAGGAGTACCGGCTCGCCACCGACGAGGAGCTCGACGTCCGTATTCTCGCGGCCAAGGCGACCCTCGGGGACCGGGCGGTCATCCTGGGCCACTTCTACCAGCGCGACGAGGTGGTCAAATACGCCGACTTCATCGGCGATTCCTACCAGCTCGCCCGCGCCGCCACCGAGAAGACCCACGCGGAAGCTATCATCTTCTGCGGCGTCCACTTCATGGCCGAAACCGCCGATATGCTCTCCCGGCCAGACCAGGCGGTGATCCTCCCCAACCTCGCGGCGGGCTGTTCAATGGCCGACATGGCCGACATCGATTCGGTGACCGACTGCTGGGAAGACCTTGCCGAGCTGTTCGGAACAGAGCCCGACGACGACGGCCGTGTCCCCGTTATCCCCGTCACCTATATGAACTCCTCGGCCGCGCTGAAGGGTTTCTGCGGTCGCAACGGTGGAATCGTGTGTACCTCCTCGAACGCCGCGGCCGTCCTCGAGTGGGCCTTTCAACGGGGCCAGCGGGTGCTGTTTTTCCCCGACCAGCACCTCGGCCGGAACACGGCCAAGGCGATGGGGGTACCGGTGGAGCAGATGCCGCTGTGGAATCCGCGGAAGCCGCTGGGAGGCAACGAGGAGGCTACGTTGCAGGACTCCCGGGTGATCCTGTGGCACGGTTTCTGCTCGGTGCACAAACGCTTCTCCGTGAACCAGATCGAAAAGGCCCGGGCGGACTTTCCGGGTGTCCGGGTAATTGTCCACCCGGAATGCCCCATGGAGGTGGTTGATGCTGCCGATGAGTCCGGCTCCACCGACTACATCCGCAAAGCGATCGAAGCCGCCGCACCTGGCACCACCTTCGCCGTCGGCACCGAAATCAACATGGTCAACCGGCTTGCCAGCCAGCACCCCGAACACACCATTTTCTGCCTCGACCCGGTGATCTGCCCTTGCTCCACCATGTACCGCATCCACCCGGGATACCTGGCGTGGGTCCTCGAAGCGCTGGTGGCCGGCACGGTGCTGAACCGGATTACCGTGGCTGAATCGGTCGCCTCACCATCCCGGGTAGCGTTGGAGCGCATGCTCGCCGTCCAGCCGCGACCGGTCCAGCCATGAACACCTCGCCGGAACACGTGCTCGTTGTGGGCAGCGGCATCGCCGGCCTGTACTCGGCGCTTCGCCTCCGGCAAGCCCTACCCGGCGCCGCGGTCACCCTGCTCACCAAAGGGAACCTGGCGGACAGCAACACCTGGCATGCCCAGGGCGGCATCGCCGCGGTACTCCCGGGCGGGAATGATCTGGTCTCCAGCCACGTGACAGACACACAGCTGGCCGGCAACGGCTGGTGCGTACCCGAAGCGGTCGAGGTCCTCTGCGCTGCGGCTGCGGACCACATTGGGGTGCTACTGGCGCTGGGCGCGCCCTTTGACCGCACGGCCAGCGGAGAACTGGCACTGGGGCGGGAAGCCGCGCACTCGGCGTCGCGCATCCTTCACGCCGGCGGCGACGCGACCGGTGCCGCCGTCGCGCAGGCGCTGATTGCCGCGGTCCGGCAGGATCCCGGCATCGCGGTGCTCGAACACGCGTTCCTCGCCGACCTGCGCACCGACGAGGCTGAAGCGCCCACGGTCACCGGTGCGTTGATCCTGCGTGCCGGGGTACTGACCACTGTCGACGCCGACGCCGTCATCCTTGCGACGGGTGGGGCCGGGCAGCTGTTCACGCACAATACGAATCCCCTGGTCGCCACCGGGGATGGGCTGGCTGCCGCCTGGCGGGCCGGCGCCGTCGTGAAGGATCTCGAGTTCCTCCAGTTCCACCCCACAGCCCTCGATGTCCCCGGCAACCTGTTGATCTCAGAGGCTGTCCGCGGGGAAGGCGCGATCCTGCTCGATGGGTCCGGGGCACGGTTCATGACCGCCTACCACCCGGCAGCGGAGCTGGCCCCACGGGATGTCGTTTCCCGAAGCATCGCCCTGCACCTCCGGGAGCGAGGCGAGGACCGGGTATACCTCGACGCCACCGGGCTCGGCGGAGCTGGCTTCCTTGCCGCCCGGTTCCCCTCCCTGCACCGGCAAACCACTGCCCACGGTTTTGACTGGTCTGCTGAGCCGTTGCCGGTCGTCCCCGCAGCCCACTACTGGATGGGGGGAATCCAGACCGACCTGTGGGGGAGGACCTCCCTGCCCGGCCTCTACGCCGTCGGCGAGACCGCCTGCACCGGCGTCCACGGCGCCAACCGGTTGGCGTCCAACTCCCTGCTGGAAGGACTCGTTTATGCCGGGCGGGCAGTCGACGCCCTCGCCACGCAAACAGCGGCCGACGACGGCGGCTGGCCCACGTTCCCGGCCATCGGGCTCGAGTTCCCGGAACCCGACCGGTCCGAGGTCTGCGAACGCCGCACCCTGCAGAGCTTGATGACCGATCACGCAGCAGTGACGCGCAGTGCAGCCGGCCTGCAGGTGGCCGCCAAACAGCTCGACCAATACTCCACCGCCGGGGACACCGTCGCGGAACGCGAAACCGCCAACCTGGTAGTCGCCGCACGGCTGCTCGTGCACGCTGCCGCTGCGCGCGAGGAGTCCCTCGGAGCCCACTACCGCACGGATTTCCCGGGCCCCCGCCCGGCGGAAAGCGCCCCGCAGCTCACCTCCTATCGAAGGGCAAGGTCATGAGCCAGCCGACCGGGCAGCCAGCACAGGCCGACGTCGACCGCATCGTTGCCGCGGCGCTCGCCGAAGATGCGCCCTGGGGCGACATCACGTCGGAGACCCTGATCCCGGCGTCGGCTAGAGCCGACGCAGCGATAGTTGCACGCGAGGCGGGAATCTTTTGCGGCCAGCAGGTCATCGAGGCCTCGATGCGGCTAACCGATCAGCGCCTCACCGTGCGGTTTCCGGTGACGGATGGGGACGCGTTCGACGTCGGCACTGTGCTGGCCGTTCTGTCCGGTCCCGCCCGATCCCTGCTCACCGCCGAGCGGGTTGCCCTGAACCTGGCGCAGCGGCTCAGCGGGATCGCCACCCTGACCGCCCAGTTCGTGCGGGCAGTGGATGGCACGCCCGCCCGCATCGTCGATACCCGAAAAACCACCCCGGGCCTGCGGGTGCTGGAACGCTACGCGGTCCGCTGCGGGGGCGGGTTCAATCACCGCTTCAGCCTCTCGGACGCGGTGATGGCCAAAGACAACCATCTGGCCCTCCTGACCCGCGGGGGAACCACCGGGCTCACCGCGGCGCTCGCCGCTGCGAAGGCCCGGCTTCCCCACACGGTGCACTTCGAGGTCGAAGTGGACCGGATCGATCAGATCGAGCCGGTGCTGGCGGCAGGGGTGGACACGATCATGCTCGACAATTTCAGCCTGGCCCAGTTGTCTGAGGGAGTGCGGCTGGTGGCTGGGCGTGCCCTGGTTGAAGCCAGCGGAAACGTGCGGCTGGACACCGTCGCTGCCATTGCCCGCACCGGGGTGGACATCATTTCCTCCGGCGCACTGACGCACAGCGTCCACTCACTCGATCTGGGGTTGGACCTTGAGCTGACCTCCGCCCAGCCAGCCGCCGCCGGGAGCGCCACGGAGGCCGCCCTGTGATTTATCTGGATGCCGCGGCCACTGCCCCGCCACGTCAGGAAGTGCTGCAGGCGATGTGGCCGCTGATGAGCACCAACTTCGGCAATCCCTCCAGCCACCATGCGCTGGGGGAAACGGCAGCGGCTGCCCATAAAGCTGCACGGCAACAGGCCGCGACAGTGCTAGGGTGCCGCCCCTCCGAACTCACCTTCACCTCGGGTGGCACCGAAGCCAACAACCTGGCGCTGAAGGGCATAGCGCTTGCCGCCCCCCGCGACCGCCACCTCGTGACCAGCGCCGTCGAGCACCCCGCCGTGCTGGAAACCCTCGACTACCTGCACCGGTTTCATGGGTTCCGGATCACTGTTGTCCCGGTGTCGGCCACCGGTCTCGTTGAGCCTGACTCGCTCCAGAAGGCACTGACACCGGGCACCACGCTGTGTTCAATCATGTACGCCAACAACGAGGTCGGGACGGTCCAGCCACTGCGGGTACTCGCTGGCCTCTGCGCGGCGGCATCGGTGCCCTTCCACACCGACGCAGTGCAGGCGGGCGCCTGGTTGCCACTGAGCGTCGCCGAGCTCGGGGTTGACGCGCTCACGCTGTCCGGGCACAAACTGGGCGCGCCCAAGGGGGCCGGTCTGCTCTACCTCAAAGGCCGGATCCCGGTGGAACCGCTCATCCATGGTGGCGGCCAGGAACGTGGACGGCGTTCCGGAACCGAGAACGTTGCCGGAGCGGTGGGGCTCGCCACGGCGCTCGCCCTCGCGCAGGACGAGCGGGATACCGCGGTCCCCGCGGCAAAAGCCCAGCGGGACTATCTCATCAACCACGTCCTGGACACCGTGCCCGGCGCCGTACTGACCGGAGACCGGGAGCAACGTCTCCCGAATCTCGCGTCGTTCTGCTTCCCGGGAACCAGCGGTGAATCGGTGTTGCTGGAGCTCGAGCGCCGCGGCGTGGTCTGCTCCAGCGGGTCGGCGTGCGCCGCGGGAAGCGACGAGCCGTCGGCTGTCCTGCTGGCGCTCGGAATCGACCGTACAACAGCCCAGACGGCGGTCCGGTTCTCGTGGACCGCAGCCACCACCGAACGCGACATGGCCCTGGCCTCCCGTGCCGTCACCGCGGCGGTCGCCTCGGTCAGGGCACTGGGCCGCCCTGCTTAACGGAATCCCCGCCCTGGCCGTCGGCATACTACTGTTGAATAGGTGACGTCCTCCCCGCCGCTCCCAGTGAAGCCCGCAGCCCCCACTCTCCGTTCCAGTTTCGCCCACGCAGTTCGTGGGGCCCTGATCGGCATTGTCGAGCTGGTGCCTGGCGTCTCCGGTGGGACTGTCGCCCTGGTGCTGGGTATTTTTGATCGCCTGATCACCTCGGCGAATCATCTGATCCGTGGTGTGGTCCGGCTCGTCTTCAAACGTGGCGGAAAGGGCTTCGCCCACCACCTGGGCGACGTCGAATGGTCCCTGGTGATTCCGCTGCTCATCGGCATGTTCTTCGCCCTTTTCGCTCTGTCCGGCCCGCTGCACGGCTTTGTAGAGGGCCAGCCGGTACTCTCGAATGCGCTCTTCCTCGGCATGGTCTCGGCCAGCCTGCTGGTCCCCATTTCAATGGCCAGGGACGCCGGCCCGATCACTCGAAACACCCGGATCTTCGGCCCCGTGGTGGTTCTACTCGTCGCTGCAGCAGTTTTCTGGCTGCTCGGCATCCCTTCCATGCAGGTCGAAGACCCCGCCTGGTGGGTGCTGATCCTGAGCGGTGCCGCTGCGGTGTGCGCGCTGGCCCTGCCGGGGCTGTCCGGGTCGTTCATCCTGTTGACCTTCGGTATGTACGAACCGACCCTCGAGGCGGTCAGCGAGCGGGACTTCGGCTATCTGGCCCTCTTCGCCAGCGGCGCGGTCCTGGGACTCGCCTCAATCGTCCAGCTGCTCGCATATCTCCTGCGGGTGCATCGGCGTGCGGTGCTGCTGGTCGCGACCGGCCTGATCCTGGGATCGCTGCGGGCACTCTGGCCCTGGCAGGACAACGGAACACTGCTCCAGCCCGACGGCGACTGGCTCGGCCCACTCCTGGCCGCCCTGGGCGGGGCAACAGTGGTCCTGCTCCTCTGGCTGCGGGAGCGGCGCGGCACCGCAGTGGCAGCTTCCTTGTAGGACCCTTACTCGACCAGGACCTTCCTGCCCAGGCGCCCTACGCGTTCGGTGGTGACACGGTTTCCCGCACCAGGAATTCTGCTACGGCCTCCGGGTCCTCCACCTGCGCGAAGTGTCCCGTTCCCGGCAGCACGTGGGCACGGGCGTCGGGCAGCAATCGTGCCAGCTCCCGAATCTCCGCGGCAGGGGTGAAGACATCCCGCTCGCCCCGCAGCACCAGGTGGGTCCCCCCGGCCAGGGCCCAGTGGGAGAAGTCGTAGTGCTTCAACGCCCGGGCGGCGACGGCGAAGGCGGCAGGACGGGCATCGACGGCGAGCGCGTCGACAACCGGGCCGGTCAGGGCGGCAGGGTCGACGACGAAGGGCCGCAACACCAATCTGAGCAATCCGGTGCGTCGGGCAACCGCCACCACGCGTGGCGCCAGCACCCCGGTGAGCTGCAGAAACCGCATGATCGCCTTCATCCCGAGGAGTGGTCCCATCGTCAGGAGGTTCCGCCAGGGGCGACGGAACGCGCCGGAAGCGATCACCGAGGTGGGAGATAGGACGATCACCGCGAGGGTCCGGTCCGGTTCCCGCGCCGCGATCTCCAGTGCCGGAACAGCGCCCATCGAATGCCCGAAAAGTCGCCATTGGCGGTAGCCCGCAAGGGTCAGGACCTCGACGACGGCCGCGGCCTGCGACTCGATCGTGAAAGTCCCGACGCCGGGGGAGTCGCCCCACCCGGGGAGGTCGATCACCACGGTGTCGACGCCGGTGGGAAAGTTTCGTGCTGCCTGCAACTCCCTGAAGGTCTTCCAGGACCCCGCGGCGCCGTGCAGCAGGACCCACGGCGGCGCTGCTACCCCGGCGGTCCTCGAGATCCTGACCTGGACGGGCCCCAGTGCTGTGGGATACCGCATCGTGGAGACACGTGCATCAGTGGAAACAGTCGCATCGGACAGATCAGGGGTCATAACAGTAATTCTCCACGGCGGCCGGTGTGGATGCCTCATGGTGGGGTGCTTCACTGATTAGACTCAGATCAGAGGCCCGGCAACCGACGATTAGGGGACGCATCAGATGAGTCGATCACGGGGACCAGCGCGGATTGCTGCGGCGGGCGTCCTGTTGCTAAGCGTGGCGCTGGCAGCGTCCGGGTGTACCGGCGTGGAAATCGGCGACCGGCCGGCGCAGTCAGCGACGCCGTCGTCGGACCCCAGCTCCGCAGCGCCGGCGACCACCCCACCGGCGCCGAAGCCAACGGTGGCAGACCGCCCGGCTCCCGACGACGACTGGCAGGTCTTCACCGACCCTCAGGCCCTGGTGAGCTTTGAGCTCCCACCGGACTGGACCGCCGAGCCGATGGAGGATCCCGGTGAAGGTTTCGAGCCGGAATCAGTTCACGTTGCCGTCGAGAATGCCGACGGGCGTCCGGTGGCTGAACTGCACACGGGCATCACGCCCACGGACGAGGACTGCGCGCCCGACGACGCCAGCCCCTACACAGTGATCCTCAGCCAGCCCGTGGATCTGCCGTCGACCGCCGAGTCCGACCAGTCGATTGAGCCGCGGCTGGTGGTCCGGCTGATCGAGGGCTACCGGTTCTTCAGTTCCTTCGGTGTCACCGATGTGCTGGGCGGCGCGGACGGCGTAGCCTGCACGCTGTACAACACAGTGCAGGGCCCGGAGCACGTTGGACTGTATTCCTTCGGGGATGCGATCTCGCTGACAGCCCTGACCCCCGAGCAGGTGGGATCCCGGACCGCATCGTTTGAAACCATTGCCGCCGCCGAGGAGTTCTTCGATGCCGAACAATTCACCCAGATTCGGCGCATGATTGCTTCCCTCGAGGTGGCGGAATAACGCGGTTTCTTTCTCAGGCAGCAGGAAGATCGGGGAAGGTGACGCCCGTCATCGCGGCGCTGACCTCCCACAGCCTTCCGGCGACCAGCGGGTCGAGCACCCGCGGTGCTGGTGCCACCAAGACGGCATTTCCCCTGGTTTCGCCTGGACCATCGGGGCCCGAGTAGTCCCCACCGCTCGCCGTCGGGGAGGTTGCTGCCCGCAGGATCGGCAGGGCACCAGCGATGTCGGACTGCCCGAAGAGTTTGAAGAAACCGCCCAGCACGTCCAGTACCGGTGTGGTGCCCATGCCAGCCGTGAGGTTGGTATTGGACAGCCCAGGGTGGGCGGCGACCGCGAGAAGCTGCTCTCCGTTGGCCCTGACACGCCGGTCGAGTTCCATGGTGAAGTACAGGTTGGCTATTTTGCTCTGGCTGTAGGCGGTCCACCGGCGGTACCTGGTGGAGGAATTGAGGTCGTCGAAGTTGATGGTGCCCCGCTTGTGCGCCAGGCTGGAGACCGAGACGACGCGGGGAGCTGACGCTTCGCGGAGCCGCGGCAGCAGGAGGCCGGTCAGGGCGTAGTGGCCGAGATGGTTGATGCCGAGCTGTTGCTCGAACCCGTCCTCGGTGAGGATCCTCGGCGTGGCCATCACACCGGCGTTGTTGATCAGGAGGTCCAGCGGTGCGGTCCAACCGGCGGCGAAGCTCCGCACGGAAGCCAGCGACGAGAGATCGAGGATCCGCAGGTCAACAGTAGCTCCCGGTACCCGGGAGCTGACCGTCTTTAGGGCTTCAGTGCCCCGTGCCTCGTTCCGGCAGGCGAGCGTCACCGAGGCTCCCCGCCGGGCCAGGGCTATCGCCGTCTGCAAGCCCAGACCGCTGTTGGCTCCGGTGATCACGACGGCGCGACCCTCAAGGTCCTGGATCTGGTGCTGGTGAGTGGAATTCACTAAGGGGCCTTTCTTGTTCTAACGTGGTGGTAGCTTTCAGCATAGAGTCCGCACCGTGGGCCTACCGCGCCCGGCACCTCATACCCTCAATCAGGAGTACCCCCATGCAGCGATCAGTGACTGCCCGCATCATCGCGCGGACCCGTTCCGCTTCGTCACTCGTCTTTGCCCTGGCCCCGGTGCGAAACCCCGGGTACAGCAGTTTTGAAGAGAACCTGGTGGTACTGGTGGATGGCGCACCAGTGGTCCCAGGCGAGTTGGAAGATATCCACGGTGGGCGGCTTCATACCCTCAAAGTGGACGGCGAGGCGAACATTTCCCTTGAGTACAGCGCCACGGTCACGGGTACCGCATCCGCCGAAGCGGCGTCTGAAGCGGATCTCATCCGGTACGTTCGCCCGAGCCGCTACTGCGAATCGGACCGGCTCCTGCCGACGTCGTACGCTGAATTTGGCACCCTGGCAGGATCGGAACTGCTGAACGCGGTACGGGAGTGGGTAGGCAAGGAACTCGCCTACGTGTCGGGTTCGTCCCGCCCCACCGACGGCGCCGTGGAAACCCTGCTGGGGCGGCGTGGCGTGTGCCGGGACTACGCGCACCTCGTGATCTCCCTGTTGCGCGCCAAGGACGTTCCCGCCCGGCTCGCCGCGGTGTACGCGCCCGGACTGAGTCCGATGGACTTCCACGCTGTGGCTGAGGCCTGGGTGGACGGCGCCTGGCATGTCGTCGACGCAACCGGCCTGGCTCCCCGGGAGTCCCTGCTGCGGGTCGCTACCGGCCGTGACGCCTCGGATACGGCATTCCTCTCCACCGTGGGGGGCAGCCTGCAACTCGAGACGCTCGAGGTGACAGCCGTGGTGGATTCCCTGCCGGTCGATCAGCCGGGAGAGCTGATCCAGCTTCAGTAGTCGGCGCGCTCGGCGTCGTCGACGCCCTCGCGGATCCGGTGGGTGAGTTCCAGTAACTGTTCCAGCTCCCCGGTCTTCAGGATCGGGCCCAGCAGAGTGTGGATCACCCGGACGTGCGCGGCGCCAATCTCGCGTTGCAGCTCACGGCCAGCATCGGTCAGGGCCACCATCACGCCGCGCTGATCGTCCGGGGCTTGTTTCCGCTGGACCAGGCCCTTGGCTTCGAGCCGCTCCACCATGCGGCTCAGGCTCGGCTGCGAGATCAGCAGGCTGCGGTTCAGCTCGTTCAGGCGGGTCCAGCCGGTGGGGCAGCGGGTGAGGTTGAACAGGACGTCGTATTCGCCAATGGCGAGTTTCTTGAACGACGGGTCGTTGCGTAGCCGGCGCATCACCGCAACCTGCGCCCTGAAGAGGGATTCCCAGGCCTCGGCTGTCAGCCGGATTGCCGGTTCTGTTGTTTCGGGCACCCTTGTTTCGGGCCCAGCTGTTTCAGGCCCGGTGAGTCCGGTCATCGTTTTGAGTCGGTGCTGGAAGGTCGGAGGTTCCGGAACGCGTTACCCACCGTAAAGATACCGCTCTGCATGATTCCTCCTCCAACTAGATGCATCTGCATCCACAATAGTTACAACCGGGCCGGCGGGCATTCTGTTCCCCGTGGGGCAGCCAGATCCTGGTCAGTGGGCCCGGGCACGTCGCCCTGAGACGGGCGCGTCGCGGCGGGTCTGCAACCGGGTCTGCAACCGGGCCTCCCGGCGACCCTCAACCAGCCGGTACAACACCGGTACCAGGATCAGCGTGAGCGCTGTGGAGGAGACCAGACCGCCCACCACCACGATCGCCAGCGGTTGCGAGATGAACCCACCCTCGCCGGTGAAGCCGAGGGCCATCGGCGTCAGTGCGAAGATCGTTGCCAGCGCGGTCATCAGGATGGGGCGCAGTCGCTGCCGTGCACCCTGGATGATCGCCTCCTCGACGCTCATGCCCGGACTTCCGTCGTGCGGGCGCCGGTACTGATTGATGAGGTCAATAAGCACCACAGCGTTCGTCACCACGATGCCCACCAGCATCAACATGCCAACCAGGGACGGCAGCCCCAGCGGAATCTGGGTGATGACGAGGAGGGCAATGGCGCCGGTGGCGGCGAACGGCACCGAGACCAGGAGGATCAGCGGCTGGATCAGGGACTTGAAGGTGGCCACCATGATCACGTACACAATCGCCACGGCCGCCCACAGGGCGAGGAACAGTTGAGCGAAGGATTCGGCCTGCTCGGCGGATGCTCCACCCAGGGTTGCCGTGGTTCCCGCAGGGAGTTCAACACCCTCCAGACGTTCAGTCACCGAGGTGGTCAGCGCCCCCAGGTTCTGTCCGGACGGTGTGATGGAGACCTGGGCGGTCCGTTCCCCGTTGGCACTGGTGATGGTCAACGGCACCTGAACCTCAACCACCGATGCAACGGAGGTCAGCGGTACCGGGCCCTCGGGGGTCGGAAGATTGAGTTCCTCCAACTGGTCCAGGCTGGTCACCTCGGTGCCCTCACCGATGAGTACCGGGTAGTCGGTGGTTTCCAGCCGTACCTGTCCGCCGGGGATCGGGCTGATGCTCCCACCGAGCAACCCCGCGATCTGCCCTTCGCTGAGCCCGGCGGCGACGGCGGCGGCCCGGTCAACGCTGATCTGCACCTGAGGTTGGGCTGCGGAGAGGTTACTGGTCACGTCGCGGGCGCCCTCGACACCTTGCATGGCGTCGACGACGGCGTCATTGGCGGCCTGCAGCTCGTCCGGACCCGGTGCCGTGATGTTCACATCGATAGTGCTTGAGGTGCCAAGCCCACCCTGCTGGGTGGCGAGGGCGAAGGTCCCGACGCCGGTCAACGACTCCAGTTCCTGCCTCACCTCGTTCTGTAGTTGCTCCTGGTCGGCGTCCTCGGCGGTAATCACCGTGAAGGCGGCCACCGACGTTCCACCGGACAGTCGGGCGGCGAAACCACTGGACGCGTTACCCACCGTCACCTGGATCTCCTCCACCTCGGGAAAGCCAGCGAGCACTTCCTCGGCCTGCGCAGCGGCAGCAACAGTGGTGTCCAGGCTGGAACCCGGTTCGAGGGTCTGGTTGATGCTGAAACTGTTCTGCCCCGTGTTCCCCAGCAGATTGGTCTGGAGGAGGGGGATCATCGCGGCAGTGCCTGCGAGGACAAGGCCACCGGCGGTCAGGGTCCAGACCGGATGCCGCTGGGTTGCTCCGAGGAGCGGAAGATAGCCGCGCTGCAGCCAGGATTTTCGTTCGGCCTGATGCGCCTGCTCGCGGACCAGGTCTGGGTCTACATCGGATGCCGCGGCTGGCAGGAACCAGTACGCCAGCACGGGAACGATGGTGAGCGACACCGCCAGGGAAGCCAGCAGCGCGATCGTGGTGGTCAGGGCAAATGGCCTGAAGAGTTCACCCGCCAGGTCACCGACGAAGGCGATCGGTGCGAACACCGCGACGGTGATCAGCGTTGATGCGGTGATCGCGCTGGCCACTTCACGGACGGCGGTGAGAATGGCTTCGCGCTTGTCCTCGCCATAGCTGAGGTGCCGTTTGATGTTCTCGATGACCACAATCGAGTCGTCCACCACCCGCCCGATCGCGATGGTCAGGGCGCCCAGCGTGAGGATGTTCAACGAGTAGCCGGTGACCCACAGGCCGATGAACGTAATCAACAGCGACAGGGGGATCGAGATCGCCGTCACCAGCGTGGACCGCACCGACAGCAGGAACACCAAAATGACCAGCACGGCAAAGCCGAGGCCCAGGATGCCCTCCGTGGTCAGGTCACTGATGGAGCGTTCAATGAAGGGCGCCTGGTCAAAGATCACGGTGATTTCGGCGCCGTTGCCCAGCTCGGCTTCCAGCTGCGGCAGCAACTCTTCCACCAGGTTGGAGATCGCGACCGTATCCCCATCGGGGATTTTCGTCACGGTCAGGGCGAGAGTCTCAATACCGTTGGTGCGGGTCACCGACGTGGCGTCGTCGTCGGCCACTGCCACCTCGGCGACGGAGCCGAGCGTCGGCGGCGTCTCTCCGGCGTCGGGGGAGCCGCCCTCCGGCAGGAGGGGCAGCACGCGGATGTCCTCGAGCGAGGTGATGGGGCTCCCGGCCTGGATGGTGAGGGAACGGTCGCCGTCCTCGAGGGTCCCCACCGGGATGAGGTCGCCGTTGTTCTCCAGTGCCGCAGTGATATCGGCGACCGTGAGGTCGTTGGCGGCGAGTTCCTGCCGGTCGGGGAGGATCGAGATGTACTGCCCGGCCCCGCCGCTGACCTCGGCCGCGCGAACGCCCTCCAGCTGCTGCAGCCGCGGGACGGCCAGCCGGCTGAGGTCGCCGCTCAGCTCGCTCAGCGGCTGATCGGAAGAGACGGCCATGAACACGATTGGGAGGTCGGCGATACTCCCGGCCAAGGACTGCGGCGAGACGTCCTCGGGCAGGAGGGGCCGCACCGTCGAGATCGCGCGGTCCACCTGGCCGCGCGCGCGGTCGAGGTCGGTGCCGTAGGCGAACATCAGGTTGATGGTCGAGACCCCGGTACGGGACGTGGCCGACGACGACTCGAGCCCCTCCACGCCGCTAAGCGCGGTCTCCAGCGGTTCGCTCACCTGCTGGTCGAGGTATTCCGGTGAGGCGCCGGGGACCGACGACAGCACGGTGATCTGGGGAAACTCCAGTGACGGGATGAGCTCCTGTTTGAGGGAGCCCATCGTGATCACACCGAACACCGACGCCAGGATGGTGATCAGCGCAATCAGTGCACGGTTTCCCAGGGAAAGTTGAGCCAGACGGAACATGTGCCGCGCCTTCTACTTCTGCCGGCCGGGTCGACGGCTCTGGCGATGGTTACTGGAGTTTCAGCACCCGGTCGGTACGGGACAGGATGTCAGCGGCGAGCGAGGAGTTCTCATTGAGCTTCACACCGTAGCCGGGGATCATGTCTTTGAGCTTCGGCTCCCAACCCGGAAGCTGGGCTGGGAAACAGCGCTTCAGGATCTCGAGCATGATCGGCGCGGCGGTGGAAGCACCGGGGGAGGCCCCCAGCAGTGCTCCGACCGATCCGTCGGCTGCAGTGATGACCTCGGTGCCGAACTGCAGCACCCCGCCCTTGCCCGGAGCCTTCTTGATGATCTGGACGCGCTGCCCGGCGGTGATCAGGTCCCATTTGTCGCCGTCGGCGTCGGGGATGAATTCGTTGAGATAGGTGTTTTTCGCGTCCCGGTTCTTCAGCACCTCGGAGATCAGGTACTTGGTCAGCGGCACGTTGTCCTTGGCCACAGCCAGCATGGGCACCAGGTTCGACGGCCGGATGGACCCGGGCAGGTCGAAGAACGAGCCACGCTTGAGGAACTTGGTGGAGAACCCGGCGTAAGGGCCGAACAATAGCGACCGTTCGCCGTTGACATACCGGGTGTCCAGGTGCGGCACCGACATGGGTGGTGCGCCGACCGACGCCTGGCCGTAGACCTTGGCGTTGTGCTGGTTGACGATGTCCGGGTCGCCGCACTTCAGGAACTGACCCGAGACGGGGAAGCCCGCGAATCCCTTGCCCTCGGGAATGCCGGTGCGTTGCAGCAGGTGCAGTGCCCCGCCGCCGGCCCCGATGAAGACGAAGCGCGCGTTGACGGTGCGGGCCTGTCCGGTAGCGCGGTTGCGGACCTTGACTTCCCAGCGGCCTTTCGAGCCGCGGGAGAGATCGGCGACGTCGTGGTTGTAGTTGAGGTCGACGCCGTTGGCTTCGAGGTAACTGGTCAGGCCGCGGGTCAGGGACCCGAAGTCGACGTCGGTCCCGTCGGCCACGCGTGAGGCTGCCACCGGCTGGCCAGCGGTCCGGCCGCTCATCAGCAGCGGCGCCCAGTCGGCGATGGCCGAGGGGTCCTCGGCGTGCTCAATGGTTTCGAAGAGGGGCTGGCTCCGCAGGGCTTCGTAGCGCTTGCGCAGGTAGGCGGTGTTCTTTTCGCCCCAGACGAAGCTCATGTGCGGCACGGGGTTGATGAATCCGGACGGATCACCCAGATGGCCGCTTTCCACCATGTGGGCCCAGAACTGGCGTGACACCTGGAACTGCTCGTTGATGGCGACGGCCTTGGCCGGGTCAACTGTCCCATCCGGGCCTGCCGGGGTGTAATTCAGTTCGCAGAGTGCCGCGTGGCCGGTCCCGGCGTTGTTCCACGGGTCGGAGCTTTCCAGTCCGGCCCGGTCGAGGCGCTCGAATAGTGAGATGCTCCAGTCAGGCTGCAGCTGTTTGAGGAAGGCGCCAAGGGTGGCGCTCATGATTCCTCCACCGATCAGGACGACGTCGGTGTGTTCCGCGGGAATTTCCGCCTGGTTCTTAGCAGTCAACTTCATCTCCAGTGGCGAGGGCGCTTAGCTTTGAGCGTAGCGTCTGGTGGGTTCCTTGGGTAATTGGTCCGCCGTCGCGGCGGGGGTGGCAGGTCATCAGTCGCTCCCGGTGGCTTCCAGCTCGACATCGGTCAGGTCAACCAGGTTGAACACTTCGTTCATCACGGGGCTGACGGGGTAGTTTGCTACCCGCTCCGAGACTGCCAGGGCAGAGATGGGGAAGGCGAGGGGAACCGCTGGTAGCCGCCGGGCCAGCTGGTCGCTGATGTCCTGGTAGGCGGCCACCCGGTCGTCACCATTGGGAAGGGTGCGGGCCCGGTCAATTTTGCTAAAGAGCTGGTTGTCTTCGAAGGCAAACTCGACGGTGGTTGCGCCGAACAACTGGCCGATAAAGTTGTCGGGGTCCTGGTAGGTTCCGCTCCAGCCGAGGAGGTGGAACGCGCGCTCGTCGTCGTTCTGTAAGGCCTCCAGGTAACCATCGGCCCAGGCGGTGGGCACCGGGTCAATGGTGAAACCGGCCTCTTCGAGCTGCGTTTGGAGGACAGCGAACACCCCCTCAGGTGCCGGCAGATAGGGGCGTGAGACGTCGGTCGGGTAGTGGAAGGGCAGAGGTTCGCCGTCGTACCCGGATTCCGCCAGCAACTCCTGAGCCAGTTCGACGTCGTAGTCGTAGCGGGTGATCTCGTCATTGGTGACTGCGAGCTTGGGCGGGACAAACTGATCGGCGGGCGCCGTGCCGTTCAGGAACTGCCCATCGATCATGGCCTGTTTGTCGATGGCGTGGGCTACGGCCTGGCGGAACAGCAGACTATCCACACCGGGGAAGTCCTGGTTCATCCCGAGATACAGGATGGAATAGGGGTCGCGCTGGAGCAGCTGTTGGCCTTCCCTGACCAGGGCGCCGGCGTTGTCGACTGTAACGAAGTCGTAGGCGTCGATCTGTCCGGTGTTGAGTGCTTCCAGCCGATCATCGGGGAGGGGGAGGGTGGTGAACACGACGGTGCCGATCTCGCCCCGGGCCCCCCAGTAATTCTCATACGAGGACAACCGCACTTCCCCTGGTTCCCAACTTTCGAAGGTGTAGGGTCCGGTGCCGACCGGGCTGAGCGCGTACTGCGACACCGCTATGTCGTTGACCTCCTCGGTCAGCTCATCGGCGGCGAGTTCCTCAAGCGCCCGGGGTGAGGACATCGCGAAGGAGGGCATCGCCAGGGCGGGGATGAACCCTGTCAGGCGGCTATTGAGCCGGATCAACACCTCGAACTCGCCCAGGGGCTGGCAGGAGGAGTAGACGGATAGCTCGGGGGAGTCCGAGTAGGCGTTGAAGACCGAGCCGAAGGCGACGGTTCCGTCCGAGGGGCGCGTCTCCGGGGGGAGCGTGTACCAGCGGTCGAAGTTCGCGCAGACTGCCTGGGCGTTGAACGGCACACCATCGTGGAATTCGACGTCCTCGCGGAGGGTGAATGCGTAGGCCCGGCCGTCCTCCCGCTCATCCCAGGAGGCGGCGAGCTGCGGGACGGGCTCGGAGGTGAGCGGATCGATGCCCACCAGGCCCTCGAGAATCTGCCGGGTGATTCGGTATGACTCGGTGTCGGCCACCAGGGCCGGGTCCAGCCCGATCGGATCAGCGGCGGCGCCGAACGTGAAGACCGCTTCGGGGGCCTCGGCGGGATTGGTTTGGGAGGGTGCAGGAGTCGACGACGTCGTCGTCGTCGGCAAGGGCGTTGCCCCGGTGCAGCCAGCAACCGTCAGGCAGAGGGAGACCGCAACGGCACTCTGCGCCACGCGGACCCAACCGGAGTGCCTGGCAGCAGCGGTCATTGCCATTGTCTCCTCAGCCGTACCCGCACACGGCGGAAATTGTTTAGGTTTCCCAGTCTAAATGATGATCCCAGTGGTGTTCGGACAGGCGCCAGCGGTCATCCCCCAGCAAACCCCGGATACGAGGAAAGGCTGGGACCCTGAGCACCGTACGGTGTTCAGGATCCCAGCCTGTGGCGCCCTGTTTCGAGTTAGAGGATTCGAAGCAGGGAGTCAATTACTCGCTAGGAGGCATCAGAACGGTGTCGACCATGTACACGGTTGCGTTCTGGGTCATTACGCCACCGCAGACTACTGCTGAAGCGTCGTCGCCGACAGTGATTTCGTCGCCCATGCCTTCAACGGTCAGCTCTGCGCCGTTGACGGTGGTGTGGGTTCCGGCGACCTCATCCGGGGACAGCTGGCCGGGGACTACGTGGTAGGTCAGGATGCCGGTGAGGAGGTCCGCATCGGTCTGGAGAGCCGCGATGGTCTCTTCGTCGATCTTCGCGAAGGCGTCATCGGTTGGTGCGAAGACGGTGAACTCGTCGCCGTTCAGGGTGTCAACGAGGTCGACATCTGGGTTCAGTTCGCCGGTGACGGCTGCGGTCAGCGTGGTGAGGATCGGGTTGTTCGACGCAGCTGTTGCTACTGGATCCAGGGCCATGCCGGCAACCGAGCCGTCGCCTTCTGGAACCTGCTCGGCGTAGCCGGCGCAACCTGGGCCAACCAGGTTTGCGGCTGGGTCCATGTCTTCGCCCATTTCCTCTTCCATTGCCGACTCAGTTGCTTCGGGAGCGGCTTCGGTAGTGGTCATTTCCTCGCTGGTCATTTCCCCGGTGGACTCAGTTGCGGTGTCGCCGCCACCGCATGCTGCGAGGCCGAACATGGCCACTGCAGCAACACCGAGGATGGAGAGCTTACGGCTCTTGATGTTTCCCATTGGATTTTCTCCTTCATTGGTGTGACCGGGCGTACTTTGCCGATCAGCTAACTAACTTGTCGAACACATCGTGTCGATGTCTCATAGGTACTTCGGTCGTGTTCGGAGCGAGGATGGGTGGCGATTCCTGAAATTTTCTACACCGGGTAAAGACCGCGCAAGGTCGGCGATTCCCGAGGCTCAATGTGACCCAGGTCCCACCGTGGGGCAGCCTGCCGGGGTGGGAAACTGGGCTGGCCCGGGTGGGGATGAGGAATCTCGCGTCGAGCGGGTCACCCAGACAAAAGAAAACACCCCCAGCCGAAGCTGGGGGTGTCGTCGATGTCGCGACTCACATGTAGTCCATGTCGCGACTCATAACAATGGTGCGCAAGAAGGGACTTGAACCCTCACGTCCGAAGACACTGGATCCTAAATCCAGCGCGTCTGCCAATTCCGCCACTCGCGCGTTCGACGCCTGGGACAGACAAGCTGCCGAAAACGTCAGCCTCCAGTGTACGCGAATCTATTGGACGCCGAGGTCTCTCCGAAGTTTCGCGACGTGGCCGGTGGCGCGGACGTTGTACTGGGGTAGTTGCACCAGTCCATCGGGTCCGACGACGACCGTCGAGCGGATCAGGCCTTCGTAGACCTTGCCGTAGTTTTTCTTTTCACCCCATGCACCCCACGCCTCGGCTACCGCGTGGTCTTCGTCGGACAGGAGGGGGAAGGTGAGCTCTTCTGTATCGGCAAATTTCCGGAGGTTTGCCACGCTGTCGGGTGAGATGCCGAGGACTGTGTAGCCCGCGGCAGCAAGGGATGCTAGGTTGTCGCGGAAGTCGCATGCCTGGGTGGTGCAGCCGGGAGTGGAGGCCGCCGGATAGAAATAAACCACCACGCTGGAGCCTGCATAGTCCTTCAGGGACACGGTGGAACCGTCGGCTGTGGGCAGGGAGAAATCGGGGGCTACCTCGCCCGACATTAGACGTTCAGCCATTATTTGTATTCCTTCTGCTTGTTTGTTAGTTGCGTCGGCCATGGTGGCGCTGACACTTTTCGCAAATCCGTAGCTATCATAAGTAAATAAGGTCGATACGTTTGAAACTACACCGGTCGGCGTTACCGTGATCAACGCTGCATGTCTGTGCGGCGAGAGGAAGTGCTTTCTTTTATGCCGGACCTGGAGCAATGGCCCACCGGCCGACTGCTGACCACTGCTGCCCGCCTGGTCGAGCACGCGTGGAATGAACGGCTGGTGAACCTGGGTGTCACCCACGCCGGAGTCATTGCGTTGGGTGTTCTGGAAGGTCAAGGTCCGATGACTCAGGCGAGCCTCGCCCAG
Organism: Arthrobacter sp. Bz4; assembly: GCF_003075455.1. GTDB lineage: Bacteria > Actinomycetota > Actinomycetes > Actinomycetales > Micrococcaceae > Arthrobacter_D. Next base: position 5,970 of record NZ_QDAE01000010.1, on the reverse strand, counting down.
ATAGTACGGGTACAGGCGCAGACCATGGGAAAGACACTTTCACGGCTGGAAACTCGGGGGCATGTCTCCCGAACTCGAAATGACCTGGACCGGCGTAGCATATGGTTTCAATAACGGACGCTGGCCTTGGCGTCCTCGCGCAGTCGAAAGATATCGAACGCACACTGGTGACCGGTGAGGGCCTGATCTCCGACGAACTCCGCGACCATCTGCAGAGTGTGATCCGGGAACTCGGAGCTCCCCGGTGGGCCACGACGGTTCCCACCGCATCGGGCACCGACGGCCCGCTGCCGTCAGACAACTAGGACGACCGGCAACCGACGACTGACGGACCAAGGACTCGGCCTTTTACCAGTCATTCACCACACGAGGTCCAGGTCGCTGTGCGCAGCGAAGATGAGGCGGTCTGGGTCGTCGAGGACGTCAACTGGTCTGTCGCCGCTGAGATACCCGTTGGGTGAGCAGAACCACTGGAGTAGGTGTCGATCCTTCCAGCCGCCGGCAAGGCCAATCGAGGCGATGACGGCAATCATGGGTCGGGCCCGGCCAGACTCGGGATCAAACTGGAACCCCGGATAGAGGACCCGCCCTGCTCTGGTAACCACCCCCAGGATCTGTCGTTTCGCCGCGAGGCATCCGGCCGGCGGGGAATTTGGTCCAACCTTTGAGTCGACCTCGGGCCCGGTGAGCATGCCGAATTCTGCGGCAATCGACGCCCAGCGACCGCGTGCCACCCGCCGGTTCATTTCTCCGGTGTGTATTTCTCCGAGGGATGGCATCCCTTCCATGCCGCCAAGCTACTGCGGGCGGGCAAGGAGGGGAAGAGTGAGCGAAAAATCGCTACCAAACTGGTACAAAAAAACCGTCCGATCGGCGGTGCTGCCGATCAGACGGTTTAGTGGTGGTGCACCCCTCGGGACTTGAACCCGAAACCCTCTGATTAAGAGTCAGATGCTCTGCCAATTGAGCTAGAGGTGCATGTTGACTGGGCCCATCGGGCCAACCGCAACAGCATGAAACTCTACCAGCACTTCTGCTGAAACCTGAAATTGGTTCCTTGCCGGGCGGCTACGACGCGTCGACGGTGATCACCCGCGATTCGGTGCCCTCGTTGGTGGCGATCAGTAGTTCTCCGTCCGTTCCCTGGATTACATCGCGTAGCCGTCCGTATTCGCCGTCGAAGTGGCTGACCGGTGCGTTGACGGCCCCCGCCAGCAGCGGCACCTGCCACAGCCTCTCTCCGCGTAGTCCGCCGATATAGGCAATGTCATCGACGATTGCCATTCCACTTGGGGACGAGGTGGCGGTAGAGGGCCACACCACCTGGGCGTCGATGAAATCGGCTACTCCGGGGGAGCCGGTGACTGCCGGCCACCCGTAGTTCCCGCCGGGCTCGATGAGGTTCAGCTCGTCGTCGACCTCGGGACCAAATTCGCTGGCCCACAACCGGTCGGCTGAATCCCAGGCGAGGCCCTGCACATTGCGGTGTCCAAGGCTGTAGACGGGCGACCCGTCAATGGGGTTGCCAGGCGCCGGCTCGCCGTCGCTGGTGATTCGGAGGATCTTGCCGGCCAGGCTGTCAGGATCCTGCGCGGCGTCCGCCTGAGCGGCGTCGCCGGTGCCCACATACAGGTAGCCGTCCGGGCCGAATTTGATCCGTCCGCCGTTGTGGATATGGGCCTTCGGCAGACCGGTCAACACCTCTTCGGGCTGGCCGAGGCCCTCCTCGCTGTAGGTGAGGCTGGAAATCCGGTTGTCGGCCGGGCCGGTGTAGAACACGAACAATCTGGGGTCCGTGTCAAAGTCTGGGCTGATGGCCAGCCCCAGCAAGCCGCCTTCACCGGCGGCTGCGACCTCGGCGCCGAGGGTTCCGACGGTAGTTGTCTCGCCGTCAGCCACCCGTTTGATCTCCCCGGTCTCGCGTTCGGTGACCAGCAGCGATCCGTCGGGCAGCGTGGCCAGCGCCCACGGGACGTTAAGCCCTTCCGCGCGAAGGTCGCCGGGGGAGAGGTCGGGAAGCCGGATAGGTTCCGGTTCAGTCGCTGGTTCAGTCGCTGGCGCAGTCGCTTGCGCTGTCGCCGGACTGCCGCCGACAATTGGGCTGGGCTCATCAGCCGTGCACGCTGCAAGGGACAGAAGCACGACGACGGCGGTTGCCAGAGCGGACGGTAGCCGCCGGGTGCTCGCCAAAATGGTTAATCCTTCCGGCTGGCCGGCGGATCAGTGCGCGGGTGGGTGTCGACGTCGTCGGGCGCGCTCCGGAAGCGGAACCACCAGACAGCGCCAACAATGACGACGATCAGCAGCACCCAGAAAACTACGTCCATGACACGATCCTTACGCACCTGGTGGGACACCCACCGCCTTCGACGTTACGACCAACCCGCGCGAGTGTCCACAGCCGTGGAGGGCGCTGGTCGCAACTGGACGTTAGGCTTTCGGGATGGACAGGATCAAGACAGTTTCGGTGCCCAGTGTTGAAATGCTCGATGCGCTACAGCCAGCGCCGGATGGAATCTCGGTGGTGGTGTGGGACTTCGACGCGGATCCGGTGGGTGCAGATCTGGCAGAGATTGACGCCGCCGTATTGCCTTACATGTCCTCGCCCGAGACTTTCGGTGCTGCAGTCAAGAGCGCGCCGAACCTGCTGCTGGTACACACCCAATCCACTGGCTACGAGGGTATCCCCGAGTTGGTGGGCGACGACGTCGCCGTTACCAGCGCCGCGGGCGTCCACGCCGCCGCGACCGCTGAGCTCGCGGTTGGCCTCACAATCGCCTCGCTCCGAGGCATTGACGACGCCGTCCGCAACCAGACTCTGGGTCAGTGGCGGCCCGGCCGCTATCTCGGCCTCGCCGACCGCAAGGTGCTGCTGGTGGGCGTCGGAGGAATCGGCGTCGAGATTGCCCGGCGTCTTGAGCCGTTCGAGGTGGAGCTGACCCGGGTCGGCAGTTCAGCCCGCGACGACGAATGGGGGCACGTGCACGGCAGCGACGAGTTGGTGACGCTCGCAGGGGAAGCCGAAGTGCTGATCGTCATCACACCGCTCACCGATGCGACCCGAGGGCTGATCAACGCCGAAGTGCTGGCAGCGATGCCCGATGGCGCGCTGGTCGTCAACATGGCCCGCGGCGCGGTGGTGGATAGCGAGGCTCTGACGGCGGAAGTGATTGCCGAGCGCCTGTCGGCGGCTCTCGATGTGTTCGATCCGGAGCCCGTCCCCGAGGGACACCCCCTGTGGTCGGCGTCCGGGGCGCTGATCACACCCCACAGCGGCGGCAACACCGGCGCATTCTGGCCGCGAATGATCAAGTTGTTGCGGCGCCAGCTGGTCAGCTTTGCTGCCGGCGAGGAGCCAACCAACCTGGTGCAGCGCGGATCCCTCTACCGCTAACGGTTCCCGACGGCGGGTGCCCTGGAGTTTGGGTGCTAGGCCATCGCGATGAAGGCGGCCATAAACGCGTCGAAGTCCTGATGATCGTCGCGTTGATCGATCACCAGCTGTGAGTGCGGGCCTGAACTGAAGCGCGCCTCCGGTTGCACTCCGAACTGGAATGTCTTTCCGGTGCTGGTGCCTACTTCGTAGTGACCGCTGGCCAGACGGTGGGCATGCGAGAGGTTTGTCATGTTGATTTCCACGGGGATGCCGGTGCCCGCCAGCGTATGCGAGTCGACAGGAGCGATCATGATTTCGGTTGGTTGCCAGCGGTAGCCCAGTACGTAATATTTCGGCATAGTGACACGGGCGCCATCGGATTCCCGTTGTTTATAGCGCTCATTGGCAGCAAAGACCAGGTTGTAATCGCCGTAGTTGGGGATCTGCGAGTCGAAGACTTTTCGCAGATCATCCTTGAGCTGGTCGCTATCAGGGGCTTTGTCGGTCACTTCTGGCGGGTCAGGGTCCGATGGAGGCGTCGACATAGGACCGAGTTTACGTGCCATAGCTCCGATGACGAGAGTCCGCGTGACTCCCGCGTCCCGTAACAGGGTGGTCATATGGCATTGCGGGGAATGCGGGTACGCCTAGACTTTGACCCATGAGCCTGGAAAATACCCCTGATATTAAGCCGCGAAGCCGGGCCGTCACTGATGGATTTGAGCGGGCGCCGGCCCGCGGAATGCTCCGTGCGGTCGGCATGGGCGACGACGACTTTGCGAAGCCGCAAATTGGCGTCGCAAGTTCGTGGAACGAGATTACTCCCTGCAACCTGTCACTGAACCGGCTCGCCCAGTGCGCCAAGGAAGGCGTTCATGCGGGCGGGGGGTTCCCGATGCAGTTCGGCACCATCTCCGTGTCCGACGGCATTTCAATGGGCCACTCCGGGATGCACTTCTCGCTGGTCTCGCGTGAAGTGATCGCCGATTCGGTGGAGACCGTCATGGAGGCCGAGCGGATTGACGGTTCGGTCCTGCTGGCTGGCTGCGACAAGTCGCTGCCTGGCATGCTGATGGCCGCAGCACGTTTGAACCTCGCGAGCGTCTTCCTCTACGGCGGTTCGATCATGCCGGGCTGGGTGAAACTGGAAGACGGCACCGAGCGGGAAGTCACACTGATTGACGCCTTCGAGGCGGTGGGCGCCTGCGCCGCCGGCAAGATGAGCGAAGAAGACCTGACCCGCATCGAGAAGGCAGTCTGCCCCGGCGAAGGCGCCTGTGGCGGCATGTACACGGCCAACACCATGGCCTGCATCGGCGAGGCCCTGGGCATGTCGCTGCCAGGATCGGCCGCGCCGCCGTCGGCCGATCGCCGTCGTGATGATTTTGCCCGCAAGTCGGGTGAGGCCGTGGTCAACCTCCTGCGCCTCGGGATCACCGCGCGGGACATCATGACCCGCAAGGCGTTCGAGAACGCTATTGCCGTCACCATGGCTTTCGGCGGGTCCACCAATGCCGTGCTTCACCTGCTGGCGATTGCGCGTGAAGCCGAAGTTGAGCTGACGCTCGATGACTTCAACCGCATCGGTGACAAAATCCCGCACCTGGGCGACCTGAAGCCGTTCGGCCGTTACGTGATGACCGACGTCGACAAGGTGGGAGGCGTGCCGGTCATCATGCGGGCGCTGCTCGACGCCGGGCTGCTGCACGGGGACGTCCTGACCGTCACCGGCAAGACTCTGGCCGAGAACCTCGCGTCGATCAATCCGCCGGACCTCGATGGCAAGATCCTTCGCGCCATGGACAACCCGATCCACGCCAGCGGGGGCATCACCATTGTCAAGGGCTCGCTGGCTCCTGAAGGTGCAGTCGTCAAGACCGCCGGGTTCGACGCCGAGGTCTTCGAAGGAACTGCCCGCGTCTTCGAGCGGGAACAAGGTGCGCTGAAGGCGCTCGCCGACGGCGTCGTGAAGGCCGGCGACGTCGTCGTCATCCGTTACGAGGGACCCAAGGGTGGCCCGGGGATGCGCGAAATGCTCGCAATCACCGGCGCGATCAAGGGCGCGGGCCTCGGCAAGGATGTGCTGCTGCTGACCGACGGCCGGTTCTCCGGTGGCACCACGGGCCTGTGCATTGGGCACGTGGCACCAGAAGCGGTCGACGGCGGACCCATCGCCTTCGTGAAGGACGGCGACCGGATCCGTATCGACATCCCCAACAAGAGCTTTGACCTGCTGGTGGACGAAGCCGAACTCGAAAGCCGGAAGGTCGGCTGGGAGCCGCTCCCGGCGATCTACACCAAGGGAGTGCTCGCGAAGTACGCCAAGCTGGTGCACTCGGCCTCCGAGGGCGCGTACTGCGGCTAGCCCCTCCGCCGGGCCGCCCCTCCCACACGAGGGAGGGGCGGTCCGGGACTGGGTCTGCGGTGCCTGAATTCCGGTGCTGAAAAATAGTTGAAAAAAGTTTTCCTGGGGGCCCTGAATGGGGCCCTATTTTGTCATTACTGTCAGTGCTCGATGATGGAATGGAGGTATGAAAAGCAGTAAAGCCTCTGCTACCGGATCGGCATTCTTCCCCGATTCCGGCCCCGAGTTT
>NZ_QDAE01000009.1 GCF_003075455.1 Arthrobacter sp. Bz4 | reverse complement strand
CCCCTCTGGACGTGGGCGCAAGATCGACGGACGGAAGTTGGCTGTCATCTTGGTTCACGTCCCCTACAAGCGGAGCCGGCGGCGTCGGAGCCTTCTGAGACCAAGGCTCGTCCCCAGCCGTCGTCGGCTCCTTGTACCAATCGGGTTTGGCGTGTCAGCCCCCGATACTCGACGGCGGCGTGAGATGTTCCAGGCTAAAGGGCAAACGCTAAGTTTTCCATTTCCCTCATCAACTCGGGGGCGACGAGTTCGTCCGGCAACGGTCTCTGGCTTGCCGTGGCGCCGGCGCTACCAACTATCGCTTCGTGTTACCGACACAGTCACCATCGTAGCCACGGTCCTCCTGAGTACCGATTGGATTCTAAAAGCCACATCCAGCGATTCGGCCTATACGCAGACCATCACGTTTGCCATCGCTGTCAGCATCGGATGGCTGGTCATGATGTCGATGTTCCGGACTCGGGATCCACGGTTAATTGGAGTTGGTGCAGCCGAGTACAAGCGAGTTGTCCAGGCGAGCGCTGCCACCTTCAGCTGGATGGCTGTCGTCGTGATCCTCTCAGGAGGTGACAATTTTCGTTACTACCTACTCGTTACCTTTCCTGCCGGGTTACTAGGACTATTGGGCAGTCGTTGGATCTGGCGAAAATGGCTGACCCGTCAGCGTCAATATGGCATGTTTCTTTCCAAAGTTGTCGTGGTAGGGCGCAACGACGATGTCCAGTACGTAGTCAAGCAGTTATCGAAGAAGACCGGGGCGGTCTACGAAGTGGTAGGGGCAGTCCTGGAAGGCAAAAGCCGTTCACATACTGTTCTGGCTGGCGATCGGTTTGTTCCGGTTGTCTACGGATTGAGTAACGTCGAGCACTCAGTCGCAAAGACTGGGGCTGACGCCGTTATTGTTGCTGGGCATCTGCACAAGGGAAGCAAATATATCCGAGAACTCGGCTGGAGGCTGGAACGCTCCTCCACAGAGCTGGTTCTCGCTTCAACCTTGACTAACGTAGCTGGTCCCCGGATTCAGATGAGGCCGGTGGAGGGATTGCCGCTCATGCATGTTGAGATGCCCCAGTTCACAGGTGGGCGTCACGTCGTTAAGCGCTTGATGGACGTGGTCCTATCCGGGCTCGCTCTCATCGTACTGGCACCCGTTTTTATCGTGGTTGCGCTGCTGATTCGTCGCGATAGCCCTGGCCCGGTTTTCTTCAAGCAAGAACGAGTGGGACGGGGATCGGGCCGGTTTCCCATGTACAAGTTTCGTTCGATGGTAGTCACAGCTGAAGCGGATCTTGCCGCGCTACGGGATCGCAACGAAGGAAATGGCGTGCTTTTCAAGATGCGCCATGACCCGCGGGTTACTAAGGTTGGCGGGTGGTTGCGCAAGTACTCAATAGATGAGCTCCCACAGCTTTACAACGTCCTCAGAGGGGATATGGCCCTGGTTGGGCCACGGCCACCCTTGGCGAGCGAAGTGTCCGGTTACGATGGACATACACATCGACGTCTTCTCATTAAGCCGGGTCTGACAGGCCTGTGGCAGATCAGCGGACGGTCCGATCTCGACTGGGCCGAGAGTGTTCGTCTGGACCTCTACTACGTAGAGAACTGGTCGGTGACGGGGGACTTCATGATTATGTGGCGTACCTTTAAGGTCATGATTCGGCCGGTCGGTGCATATTAGAATTTTCCCTGCAAGACGTTCAGAAGATCTTCGGTAGTGTGCTGTCGGGCGTAGAGTGAATGAGCCCAGCAACAACCGAGGAGGGCCCGCTTGTCCATTCCGTCAGCTCCGCACCACCCGTTGACCGACACCGAGGTGAGGCGGATCCGCAACGATTTCCCCATTCTGGACACCCAGGTCAATTCTCGGCCATTGATCTACCTGGATACGGGGGCGACCTCGCAAAACCCGATCACCGTGCTCGAGGCTGAGCAGGAATTCTACGAGCAGCGCAATGCGGCGGTACACAGGGGAGCCCACTCCCTCGCAGTTGACGCCACCGACGCCTTCGAGGCTGCCCGTGACACCATCGCCGCTTTCGTTGGCGCGGCGGTGGACGAGATCGTCTGGACCTCCAACGCCACGGAGGCTATCAACCTGGTGGCCTACTCTTTCTCGAACGCCTCGGCGGGTCGTGGCGGATCTGCGGCTGCGCGCTTCGTCATCGGTCCAGGCGACGAAATTGTTGTCACCGAGATGGAGCATCACGCCAACCTCGTTCCGTGGCAGGAGTTGGCAGCCCGCACCGGTGCCACGCTCCGGTACATCCCGGTTGACGACGACGGCGCGCTTCGCCTGGACGAGGCGGCGACCATCATCGACCAGGCCACCGCAATCGTCGCCTTCACCCACGCCTCCAACGTGCTGGGCACCATCAACCCCGTCGCGGAGCTGGTGGCCCTGGCGCAGCAGCATGGGGCGCTGACCGTCCTCGACGCGTGCCAGTCGGTGCCGCACCTGCCGGTCGACGTGCACGCGCTCGACATCGATTTCATGGCCTTCTCCGGGCACAAGATGCTGGGTCCCACCGGGATCGGCGCCCTTTACGGGCGAGCCGAACTGCTCAACGCGATGCCGCCCTTCCTGACCGGGGGATCCATGATCACCACGGTCACCATGGAACGGGCCGAGTACCTTCCCGCACCTGCACGGTTCGAAGCCGGCACCCAGCGGATCTCTCAGGCCATCGCCCTGGCGGCGGCGGCAAACTACCTTACCGAAACTGGCATGCAGCGCATCCAACAATGGGAAGAGACACTCGGCAAACAACTGGTCGACGGACTGAGCCAGCTGCCCGGGATCAGGGTCCTCGGACCGGCCGCCGGTGTGCAACGGATTGGGTTGGCGGCGTTCGACGTCGACGGCGTCCACGCCCACGACGTCGGCCAGTACCTGGATCATCAGGGCATCGCCGTGCGGGTGGGGCACCACTGCGCCCAGCCGTTGCACCGTCGGCTCGGCCTGACCGCGACCACCCGCGCCAGCACCTACCTTTACAACACCAGCGATGAAGTGGATGCCTTCCTGGCAGCCGTAGCCGGTGTGCGCCCGTTCTTTGGAGTCAAATAATGTCCGATGACCTGCAGCAGCTCTATCAACAGATCATCCTTGATCATGCCAAGGAGCGGCACGGTGCCGGGCTGTTGGAGCACGACGGCGTCGGGACCCTCGGAGAGTCCCACCAGCTGAACCCGGTATGCGGAGATGAGATTACCCTGCGAGCCATCCTCGCGGACGGAGTGCTGACCAGCGTCAGTTGGGACGGCGCCGGCTGCGCCATTTCGATGTCCTCGGCCTCGGTTATGACCGATTTGATGCAGGGTCTGGGCCGCGACGAGGTGATGGATCTGGTGGACGAGTTCAGGACCGTCATGCGCTCGCGCGGACGGGTCACACCCAACGAGGAAGTGCTCGGGGACGCGGCAGCCCTCGCCGGAGTCTCCCGCTATCCGGCCCGCGTCAAGTGCGCGATGCTGGCCTGGGTGGCGCTCGAAGAAGCGCTGCTCGCCGCGAACCGGTAACAGCTACTGGCGGTTCCGGTCCTCGAACAGGTCGGGGACGCCGTCGTCGTTGGCGTCGATTTGTTCGGCTTCCACGACCCGGCGGTAGTGCTTGTTCCGGCTGCGAAGGATCACCGAGGCGGCCAGCGCAGCAATCACCGAGGCGCACAGGATGGCCACCTTCGCGTGATCGTTGTGCTCTGATCCCTGCTCGAAGCTCAGGTCGTTGACCAGGAGCGACACCGTGAAGCCCACCCCAGCGAGCAACCCGACGCCGAGCAGGTCAATCCACCGCAGGTCGGGGTCGAGGTTCGCCCGGGTGGTTTTGGTCAGGGCGAACGTGGTCAACAGGATGCCGACCGGTTTACCCAGCACCAGCCCGGCAACGATCCCCAGCGTCACCGTGTCCCCGATCGCTGACATCAACCCCTCGGGCCCTCCGACGGCGACTCCGGCAGAGAAGAAAGCGAATACGGGCACCGCAAAGCCGGTGGACAGTGGACGGAACCGGTGTTCAAAAATCTCCGCGAGCCCAGGTTTGTTGGGGCGCGGCAGTTTGATGGTGCCGTCCTTGGTCTTACGCAGCACTGGAACCAGGAACCCCAGCAGGACGCCGGCAACGGTCGCATGGACTCCAGAGGCATGCATCAGGATCCACGTTGCCACACCGATCGGCAGGAGGATCAGCCAGGCGGCGGGGGTGTGCCGGCCGAAATACTTGGGATTCTTCTGGGCCAGGAAACCAAACAGGGCCAGCGGGACCAGCATGAACAGCAGGTAGGTGAACTCCACGTCGTCCGAGTAGAAGAACGCAATAATCCCGATCGCCATCAGGTCATCGACCACGGCGAGGGTAAGCAGAAAGACCCGCAACGCACTGGGAAGGTGGGAACTGATTACCGCCAGCACCGCCAGGGCGAACGCAATATCGGTGGCCGTGGGGATAGCCCACCCCCTGAGCGACTCGGGGGAGGACAGGTTGATCGCCACGTAGAAGAGGGCCGGTACCAGGACGCCGCCGGCAGCGGCGGTCACCGGAACCACGGCCCGGCTGAACTTTCTGAGGTCTCCCGCGACGAACTCGCGCTTAAGCTCGAGACCCACCAGAAAGAAGAAGATCGCGAGTAGACCGTCTGCGGCCCACGCGCCAACGCTCAGCCGAAGGTGCCACGGCTCATAGCCGAACTCGAAGTCCCGGATTGCGAAGTAGCTGGCTGATGCTGGGGAGTTGGCCCAGACCAGTGCCACGACTGCTGCAATGAGCAACAGGATGCCGCCAACAGTTTCCTTGCGGAGAATCTCACTGATTCGCTGGTACTCGGGATAGCTCGACCGCCCGAGGACCTGTTTGGGGGGTTGAGGTTCCTGGTTATTGCTCACTTTTCGACCTATCCAACTGCTTAGCTAACCAGGGTGCGGATGCCGATCACCAGGGTGGCAAGGCCCAGGATCATTGAGGTGCTGATCAGCATGAAATGGACCTTGAGGAAACGGGTCGGGGCTCCCCGCTCGTCTTTCGAACGGGGGTCCTTGAAGATTCGCCGGAGGAAGGGTGGCCAGACGATCAAGGTCCAGACGCCGCTAAGAATGAGAATCAGGGCTAAAGGGGTGGGGAGTGACACGGGTTTTTCCTTCTCTGCCTAGCGGCGTTCAAGCCATTTGCTGGCTTCGGAGGCCTGAAGGTTAAGGGCTTTACCGATCATCGGCTCTGCCGCCGAGGCGATCTTCGCTCCCATGAATGGAATCGAAGAGCTCACGGTGCCGGTCAGCTCCACCCGGGTGGCCGCGTCGACGGCGACGAGGCGCTGCTCGGCGTCGACGGTGAGCGGAACGCCGGCGACGGTCATGGTGATCTTGGCAACACGTGACCCATCGGGCAGGGGCGCTGCCCACTGTTCGGTCTGCGTGACGGTAAGGCTGTCGCCGACAAACTTACGCGCCATCTCCGGGAGCCGCTTTGTGGGGAGGGTCCGCACAGCGGTCAGGGTGAAGGCAGCCGCTGTGTCACCGTCGACCGTCACTGATTTCAGGGTGCCGCCGACGTGCTCGCTGACATGCTTCAGGAAGGCCTCGTCGGTGAAGACGCCGGTCACTGTGGCAGCGTCGTAGGGCAGGGTGGTTGAGGCGTTCAGTGCCAAGGGATCCTCCGAAGTTGAAAGGCGTTTTGCGTCCCACCCATCCTAAGGCCTGATCGGGCGCCACGGTCGGCCCGCAGGGTAGGCTTGGGGTATCCCCGGAATTCGACAGAATTTCGGGCTTTTGTGCTGGGTAGGACCGACCTGGGAGTCCCCAGCACCTGAAACTTTATGACCGAATATTTGCTGGAACTGACGGATCCTGTAGGAGAACCTTTGAGCCTGAACGGACTGCGCGCCGCACTGATCGAGGACACGTCCTTCGCCCGGGTGCGGATGAACGCATCACACGGCAGCAGCGAGCGAAACACCGATCTGCAGATCGGTGCGCCCGCCGGGCTGCGGGCTGCGCTCCTCGCCGAGATGGTGGACGGACTCGAGGCGTCGGTTGACTCCAGGCCAGCCGGCGACGACGCCCGGTCACCAGTGGTCCTGGCAGTGACAGCCACCGGCCGGGAAGCGGAGGACCTGGCGGCCGCGCTCAGGAGCTACCTGCCGGCGTCGGACATTGAGGAGTTCCCCAGTTGGGAAACCCTGCCGCATGAACGGTTGTCACCCCGCTCCGACACCGTTGGTCGTCGACTCTCGGTGCTGCGCCGCCTCGCCCATCCTGAGGGTCAACCCGTACGGATCATGGTCGCTCCCATCCGGGCTGTGGTGCAGCCACTGGTCGCTGGTCTCGGTGAACTGTTGCCCGTCACCCTGACCGTCGGGCAGGACGCGGCGTTCACCGACGTGGTCAGGGCGCTCTCCGACGCAGCCTATGCCCGGGTGGACATGGTCACCCACCGCGGTGAGTTCGCCGTCCGCGGCGGCATCATCGATGTGTTCCCGCCCACCGAGGACCACCCCATCCGGGTCGAGTTCTTCGGCGACGAGGTGGAGGCGATGCGCTGGTTCGCCGTCGCCGACCAGCGGTCACTGGTGCGGGAGGAAGACGGCAGCCCGGCCGCGTTGTTCGCGCCGCCCTGCCGCGAAATCCTCATCACCCCATCGGTGATGTCCCGGGCCGCCCTCCTGAAGCCCGATCTGCCGGCGGCGGCAGCCATGCTGGAAAAAATTGCCGGCGGAATTGCGGTCGAAGGGATGGAATCCCTGGCACCGGTCCTGGTGGACTCAATGGTGCCGCTGGTGGGCGAACTCCCGGCCGGGTCGATCGCCGTCGTGATCGAACCGGAAAAGGTGCGCACCCGCGCCCACGACCTCGCTGCGACCAATGAGGAGTTCCTTGAGGCGGCCTGGGCAACAGCGTCCGACGGCGGCGCCGCGCCGCTGGACCTGGGCGGCACCCTGGGGGCCGACCTCCAGACCGCCAGCTTCAGGTCGCTGACCGACACCCGGTCGGCGGCCCTGGCCAACGCCGTCGCCTGGTGGTCCATCACATCCTTCGGTTCCGACGATTCGCTGCAGGAGCTGTTGCCCGAAATTGACACGTTCACCGTGCACGCACGCGAGCCACGCGGCTACCAGGGCGATGTGGCGGAAATGATGGACTTCCTCGGCAAACGGGTCAGAGACCAGTGGCGGGTGGTGGTCGCCACCGAGGGCCCGGGTCCCGCCGCACGGCTGGCCGAACTGTTCCATGACCATGACATCCCGGCGGCCCGGGTGGACTCGCTCGATTCGCCGCCGCAGCCGGGCATCATCGAGATCACCACAGCCTCCGCCGGCCGCGGTTTCGTGCTGGACTCGCTCAAGCTCGGACTGCTGACCGAGGCGGACCTGTTGGGCAGGACCACCGCGTCCGGCACCCGTGACATGCGCAAGATGCCGTCGAAACGCCGCAACGCCGTCGACCCCCTGCAGCTGCGCGAGGGCGACTATGTGGTGCACGAACAGCACGGCGTCGCCCGATTCGTTGAACTCCTGCAGCGCGCCACCGGCGCCGGCCCCACGAAGACCATCCGCGAGTACCTGCTGCTCGAATACGCGCCGTCCAAACGTGGTGCCCCCGGGGACCGGCTGTTTGTCCCCACCGACCAGCTGGACCAGGTGACCCGGTACGTGGGCGGCGACGCCCCGGCGCTCAGCAAGATGGGTGGCTCCGACTGGGCCAGCACCAAGTCCAAGGCCCGGAAGGCGGTCAAGGAGATCGCCGGGGAGCTGATCCGGCTGTACTCGGCGCGGATGGCATCGCGCGGCTTCGCCTTTTCCACCGACACCCCGTGGCAGCGCGAGCTTGAAGAAGCCTTCCCGTACATCGAAACCCCGGACCAACTGACCACCATCAACGAGGTCAAGGCCGACATGGAACGCGAAGTGCCGATGGACCGTCTGGTCTCCGGCGACGTCGGCTACGGGAAAACCGAGATCGCCGTGCGGGCTGCGTTCAAAGCCGTCCAGGACGGCAAACAGGTGGCGGTCCTGGTGCCCACCACGCTGCTGGTGCAGCAGCACAATGAAACCTTCTCCGAACGGTTCTCAGGCTTCCCGGTGCGGGTCAAACCCCTGTCCCGGTTTCAGAGTGCCAAGGAATCCAGGGAAACGGTTGAGGGGATCGGCACGGGCGCCGTCGACGTCGTCATCGGCACCCACCGGCTGCTTTCGGACCAGGTGCGGTTCAAGGACCTGGGCCTGGTGATCGTTGACGAGGAGCAGCGCTTTGGCGTGGAGCACAAGGAAGCGCTGAAGAAAATGCGCACCAACGTGGACGTCCTCGCCATGAGTGCGACGCCGATCCCCAGGACGCTCGAAATGTCGCTGACCGGCATCCGGGAAACATCAACCCTCGCCACCCCGCCGGAAGAACGCCACCCGGTGCTCACCTATGTGGGTCCCTACACCGACAAGCAGACGTCGGCGGCGGTGCGCCGTGAGCTGATGCGCGAAGGCCAGGTGTTCTTCGTCCACAACCGGGTGTCCTCAATCGACCGGACCGCAGCGCACCTGAAAGAGCTGGTGCCGGAGGCCCGCGTCGCCGTCGCGCACGGCCAGATGAGCGAATCCCGCCTGGAACAAATCATTGTCGACTTCTGGGAGAAACGCTTCGACGTTCTGGTGTGCACCACCATCATCGAGACCGGCCTGGACATCTCCAACGCGAACACGCTGATTGTGGACCGGGCCGACAACTACGGCCTGTCCCAGTTGCACCAGCTCCGCGGCAGGGTGGGGCGCGGCCGGGAGCGGGCCTACGCCTACTTCCTTTACCCGTCGGAGAAGCCGCTCGGCGAGGTGGCTCTGGAGCGGTTGAAGGCCGTCGCGTCGCACAACGAACTCGGTGCCGGCATGCAGCTGGCCATGAAAGACCTCGAGATCCGCGGTGCTGGCAACATGCTCGGCGGCGAACAGTCCGGCCATATCCAGGGTGTTGGCTTCGATCTGTACATCAGGCTGGTCGGGGAGGCGGTTGCGGACTTCCGCGGTGAAGCCGAAGAGAAGACGGCCGAGATGAAGATCGAGCTGCCCGTCAACGCCCACCTGCCCCACGACTACGTGCCGGGGGAGCGGCTGCGCCTGGAGGCCTACCGCAAGCTGGCTTCCGCTGTGACGGACGAGGCAATCGACGGGGTGGTGGAGGAACTGGGCGACAGATACGGGGAGCCGCCCGCCCCGGTGGTCAACCTCATTGCGGTGGCCCGGTTCCGGGTGGCGGCGCGTGCCGCGGGCCTGACCGATGTGGCGCTGCAGGGAAACTTCATCAAGTTCGCCCCGGCCGTCCTGCCGGAATCGAAGGAGATGCGGCTCAAGCGCATGTATCCGGGGGCCTCGCTGAAACCGGCGCTGAACGCCGCGCTGATTCCGAAACCCAAATCCTCACCGGTGGGCGGACGGGACCTCGCCGACGCCGACATCCTCACCTGGGCCCAGAATGTGGTGCACGCGATCTTCACCGATTAGGCGTACCAGCGGGAAGGCCGGCGGCCAAGGCTGGCGACCGAGGCTGGCGGGCATCGCCGCGGACAGGGCGCGGTGGTAAAGTCGGACGCGACCATACGGGTATGACCTCCTGTCCCACAGCCCCTGGAAACCAGCCGTCAGCAGCGCTGCTGCGGGGACGATCTTCGCTGAGGGAACCGTCCCGCCATGGCACCGAATCAAAGTACGGAGAACACTCAACGATGGAAACTACTGCCACCGGGAGCACCGCGATCGCTCCCGCGTCACGTGCATTGGAAGTGATCGGCGGGGACCTGACGGAGAAGAGCCTGCGACGCTATCTGGAGGGCATTGCCGGCGTTGACGCGGTGGGCCTGGAAGCGCGCGCGGCGGCCCTCGGGACCCGGTCAATCAAGACGACGTCCAAGGCCTGGGCCCTGGACAAGATCATTTCCCTGATCGACCTGACCACTCTCGAAGGGTCAGACACCCCTGGCAAAGTCAGGTCGCTCGTCGCGAAGGCGTTGGTGCCCGACGCCGGCGATCTCTCCACCCCGCGGGTGGCCGCGGTGTGTGTGTATGGCGACATGGTGCCGTACGCGGTCGAGGCTCTGGGGAGGGCCCACGACGCCGACGCCCCGGGCCGTATCAATGTGGCTGCTGTTGCCACGGCGTTCCCGTCCGGGCGCGCGTCGCGGTCGGTGAAGCTCTCGGACACCGCGGACGCTGTCGCGGCGGGTGCGGACGAGATCGACATGGTCATTGACCGTGGCGCGTTCCTGTCGGGCCGGTATGGTCTGGTCTTCGACGAGATCGTTGCGGTGAAGGAGGCCTGCCGCCGCCCCGATGGTTCGTACGCGCATCTGAAGGTGATCCTGGAAACCGGTGAGCTGAATACGTACGACAACATCCGGCGTGCCTCGTGGCTGTCCATCCTGGCCGGCGGGGACTTCATCAAGACTTCCACCGGCAAGGTGGCCCCCGCGGCGACCCTCCCGGTGACGCTGTCCATGCTTGAAGTGGTCCGGGACTGGCACCGGCTGACCGGCGAAAAGATCGGTGTGAAGCCGGCCGGCGGGATCCGCACGTCGAAGGACGCCATCAAGTACCTGGTCACCGTCGCCGAGACCGTTGGAGAGGAATGGCTGGAGCCGGACCTGTTCCGCTTCGGCGCCTCAAGCCTGCTCAATGACTTGCTCCTGCAGCGTCAGAAGCTCACCAGCGGCAGCTACTCCGGCCCTGCCTACGTCACGATCGACTAAGGACTACCCATGACTTTTCTAGAGTACGCACCGGCCCCGGAGTCCACCTCCATCCTGGACCTCAAGAGCGAGTACGGCCTGTTCATCAACGGTGAGTTCGTCCCCGGCAACGGTGAGTCCTTCACCACGATCTCCCCGGCCACCGAGCAGAAGATCACCACCATCTCGTGCGCCAGCGAGGCCGACGTCGATACCGCCGTCGCTGCCGCCCGGCGGGCCTACGAGAAGACTTGGTCGAAGCTCTCCGGCACGGACCGGGGCAAGTACCTGTTCCGTATTGCCCGGCTGGTGCAGGAACGTTCCCGTGAACTGGCCGTCGCCGAAACCCTCGACAACGGCAAGCCGATCAAGGAAAGCCGCGACGTCGACGTTCCCCTGGTGGCCGCGTGGTTCTTCTACTATGCGGGCTGGGCCGACAAACTCGACCATGCAGGGCTGGGCCCGAACCCGCGTTCGCTGGGTGTGGCAGCCCAGGTGATCCCGTGGAACTTCCCGCTGCTGATGCTGGCGTGGAAGATTGCCCCGGCCCTGGCCGCCGGCAACACCGTGGTCCTCAAACCCGCCGAGACCACGTCCCTGACTGCCATGCTGTTCGCCGAAATCCTGCAGCAGGCCGACCTGCCGGCAGGTGTGGTCAACATTGTCACCGGCGCGGGGGCCACCGGCTCGGCCCTGGTGAACCATCCGGACGTCAACAAGGTGGCGTTCACGGGGTCCACCGCCGTCGGCCGGTCCATTGCCCGTTCGACTGCCGGGACCGGCAAGAAGCTCACCCTCGAACTCGGCGGCAAGGGCGCGAACATCGTGTTCGATGACGCCCCGATCGACCAGGCCATCGAAGGCATCGTCAACGGGATCTTCTTCAACCAGGGGCAGGTCTGCTGCGCCGGATCACGCCTGCTGGTGCAGGAATCGGTGCATGACGAAGTCGTCGAACGTCTCAAGGAGCGCTTGTCCACCCTGCGGGTAGGGGATCCGCTGGATAAGAACACTGACATTGGTGCCATTAACTCGGCGTCCCAGCTGGGCCGGATGCGTGAGCTCTCCGACATCGGCGAGCAGGAGGGCGCCACCCGGTGGAGCCCGGCGAGTAACCTGCCGCAGCAGGGCTTCTGGTTCCCGCCCACGATTTTCACGAACGTGTCCACCAGCCACCGCATCGCCCGGGACGAGATCTTCGGACCAGTGCTCTCGGTCCTGACGTTCCGCACCCCGACGGAGGCGATTGCGAAGGCCAACAACACCCCGTACGGTCTCTCCGCAGGGATCTGGTCGGACAAGGGCAGCCGGGTCCTCGCCGTCGCCGACAAGTTGCGTGCCGGGGTGGTCTGGGCCAACACGTTCAACAAGTTCGACCCCGCGTCGCCGTTCGGCGGCTACAAGGAATCCGGGTACGGCAGGGAAGGCGGCCGCCACGGACTCGGCGCCTACCTGGCCCCCGCGGCTGGGCCCAAGTCATCGGTCGTCTCAGCCATCATGAACAAGACCCCCCTGGGAGGCTCCAAATGAGCACTGCACGGCTAGGCGTACCCAAGACATACAAGCTTTACATTGGCGGCAAGTTCGTCCGCAGCGAATCGGGTCGGGTGTATGAGGTAGCAACCAGGAAGGGTGGCCCCATGTTGAACACGGTCAATGCCGCCAAGGGATCTCGCAAGGACGCGCGCGACGCCGTCACCGCCGCCCGCGCTGCCGTGAGCGGCTGGGCCGGAACCTCCGGGTACAACCGCGGCCAGGTGCTGTACCGGATCGCGGAGGTCCTGGACGGGCGCCGGGCGCAGTTCGCCGAGGAAATCGCCGCATCCGAAGGGGTCTCCGATACGGCGGCGGCCGCCCAGGTCGACGAAGCCATCGACCTGTGGGTCTGGTACGCCGGCTGGGCCGATAAATACGTGCAGGTGGCAGGTAATGCGAACCCGGTGTCGGGCCCGTACTTCAACCTGTCCACTCCCGAGCCCACCGGCGTCGTCGCGGTCATCGCACCGCAGGGCGTTGGCTCGCTGCTCGGGTTTGTCCGCGCCGTCGCGCCGGTGCTGGTCAGCGGGAACACCGTGGTGGTGCTGGGCAACGAGCGTGCACCGCTGGCGGCCCTGAGCCTCGGGGAAGTCCTTGCCACCTCCGACGTGCCCGCCGGCGTCGTGAACATCCTCAGCGGATCACCGGCCGAGATCGCCCCTTGGCTGGCCTCCCACGCCGACGTCAACGCCCTGGACCTGCTCGGTGCCGAGAACCTGGACTGGGTGGACCTGCAGATCGACGCGGCCGAAACCCTGAAACGGGTCCTCCCACCCGAGACCGGGCCCGACGCCGGAGCCCCCTCGATCGACCGGATCACGTTCTTCACCGAAACGAAGACCGTCTGGCACACCAAGGGTCTGCTCTAGCGGTCCCACCGCAAAAAAATTGGCGGACCTGCAGGGGAGTGGTTGCTCAACCACTCGTCTGCAGGTCCGCCACTTTTTATGGGTGGAAGCCGTGTATTTGGCCGGCTAGGCCTTGCGGTCGCCCTTGGCGAGGGTGGGGCCGGTATCGGAGCGTCCCAGGATGGACTGGGGAATCCAGAAGGCCAGGAAGAACAGCGTCAGGCAGACGGCGAAGGCCCAGACATTGTTTTGGTCGAAGAAGGCCAGGGAGCCGACGGCGCCGAGGAACAACACCATCATTACGGCGAATGTCACGAGGTTGTTGACCAGGTGGCCTTCGCCCGAGTGGGTGGGCTGCTTGCGCGGAGCGGTCCGCTCGGAGGACGTAGTGGTGTGTGACATGGAGTCTCCTCGAAATTGTGCAAAACGATACTGACTCAACCATAACTGGATTCAGCGCTCAGGGCGGCAGCGGCACCCAGACGGGTACCCGATAGCCCCGGTTCACCACGGTGGAGTCCAGTCACGCAGCGGTGTTCCCAGCGGTTAGAGCCCCAGGGACTCCTCCACATCGCGCAGGACCGCGTCCAGCCGGGCGCGGGCGGTCAGCTTCGCATCGTCGAGCTCGGCGGCCAACTCCACCGGTTCGATGACCTCCAGGTAGCACTTCAGCTTCGGCTCGGTGCCGCTGGGCCGGATGATCACCCGGGTGTCGTCCCGGGTCAGGTACAGCAGCCCATCGGTCGGCGGAAGCCCGGCGTAGCCGGTGAGGAGGTCCTGCACGACGTCCACTGCCGAGTCCGCGAAGGCCTGCGGGGGGTTTTCCCGCAACCGGTTCATCATGGCGTCCAACAGGCCAAGGCTGCCGACCCGGACCGAGAGCTGGTCGCTGGCGTGCAGCCCGTGCAGCAGTGCCAGGTCATCGAGCAGGTCAAACAGGGTCCGACCCTCGGCCTTGGTGGCCGCGGCAAGCTCGGCCAGGAGCAGCGCCGCGGAAATCCCGTCCTTGTCCCGGACCAGGTCGGGTGCCACGCAGTAGCCCAGCGCTTCCTCGTAGCCGTAAGCGAGCGACGGGACCCGGGAAATCCACTTGAATCCGGTCAGGGTTTCGGTGTGGGGGATCCCGGCGGTTGCGGTGATGCGGGAGAGTAGCCGCGAGGACACAATCGAGTTGGCGAAGACGGTCCCCGCAGCATGCTCACCGGTGTCCTGCGCCCGGCGCACGGCGAGGTGTTGCCCCAGCAGGGCCCCCGTCTCATCGCCGCGGAGCATCCGCCACTCACCGGTCGCCGGATCTTTGGCTGCTACTGCAACCCGATCGGCGTCCGGGTCGTTGGCCAGCACCAGGTCGGCGTCGTGAGCTAGAGCAGCAGCGATGGCAAGGTCGAGCGCGCCGGGCTCCTCGGGGTTGGGGAAGTCAACGGTGGGGAAGTCCGGGTCCGGGTCTGCCTGCTCGGCGACCACGTGGACGGTCCCGAATCCGGCGGCGGCCAGCACTTGCTGTGCGGTGGTGCCGCCTACCCCGTGCATCGGGGTCAGCACGATCGAGAGGTCCCGGTCCGGGAACCGCTCCCGATCCGCCAGTGCAACCACCGATGTGACATAGTCCTTGGCGATGCTCTCCGGCAGGACATTCCAGCCCTCGGCCGCCAGCAGGATGCTGCCGAGCTGGCCTACCGCTGCGATGCGGGCGGCGATCTCGGTGTCCTGCGGGGCCACGATCTGTGCCCCGCGGCCGGCGTCGTCGACGGCGCGGCCTCCCAGGTAGACCTTGTACCCGTTGTCCTGGGGTGGGTTGTGGCTTGCCGTGACCATCACCCCCACCTCACACTCCAGGGCGCGGACCGCGTAGGCGAGGACCGGCGTCGGCAGTTCGCTGGGCATCAGGAAGGTCTGGATGCCCGCGGCGGTGAAGATGGCAGCGGTTTCCTCGGCGAAGATCCGCGAGTTGTGGCGGGCATCGAAGCCGACGACGGCGCGCGGCACATACGCCCCCTCGGCGCTGCCAGTCACGTGGGCGGCCAGACCGGCGGCGGCGCGGCGAACCACGACCCGGTTCATCCGGTTCGGTCCGGCGCCCAGGGCGGCACGGAGTCCCGCAGTGCCGAAGAGCAGCGGTCCGCTGAAACGGTCCTGCAGGTCCTGGGTTGCGGCGGTACGGGTGTCGTCGTCGGCCACCTGCGCGAGCAGCGCCTCCAGCTCCGCGGTGGTGTGCGGATCGGGGTCCTCGGCCGCCCAGGTGCGTGCGGCTGCGAGAAGTGATTCGTGGTCGGCGTGCGTCATAGCTTTTTCATACCTTCGGTCAACTTCTAGAGCCGGCTGATGATGTCAGCCAGCAGGCGTGAGATGCGGGGTCCGGCCGCCGTGCCGGATTCGATCACTTCGGCGTGGCTCAGCGGTGCGGTGCTGATGCCGGCGGCCAGGTTGGTGACCAGGGAAATCCCGAACACCTCCATGCCAGCGTGGCGGGCGGCGATGGCCTCGAGTGCCGTCGACATGCCCACCAGGTCAGCACCGATCGTCCTGGCGTAACGCACCTCGGCGGGCGTCTCATAGTGCGGTCCGGTGAACTGCGCGTAGACGCCCTCGTCGAGGGACGGATCGACCTCGCGGGCGATTGTCCGGACCCGCGAGGAGTAGAGGTCGGTCAGGTCAACGAAGGTGGCGCCCTCGAGTGGTGACGTGGCGGTGAGGTTAAGGTGATCGCTGATCAGGACGGGGGTGCCCGGGGTCCACTTCTCCTGCAACCCGCCACACCCGTTGGTCAGCACCATGATCTTCGCCCCGGTAGCGGCGGCGGTGCGCACCCCGTGCACGACGGCCCGAACACCCTTGCCCTCGTAATAGTGGGTGCGGGAACCAACCACCAGGGCGCGTTTGCCCGACGTCGTCAGGACTGACCGCACGGTCCCGACGTGGCCCTCGACGGCGGGGGCCGAGAAGCCGGGGATGTCCGAGGCCTCGAGGGTGTGGGTGGTTTCGCCGATCAGGTTGGCTGATTCACCCCACCCCGAGCCCAGCACCAGGGCAATATCGTGGCGGTCGACGCCCGTCTGCGCGGCGATGTAATCGGCCGCGGCGCGGGCCAGGTCGAAAGGGTCGGTCGGCGTCATTGACGTGGGGTTCTCGATCACTGATCAAACTTACCCTCAGTTCCCCGCCCGCGGCCACCGCCGAGAGCGGGTGGCCGGGACGGGAATCGTTTGAGCGAGCGGCGGGGATAGGACAGAATGGACAGTTGTGACCAGCCAACTTGATTTCAGTGCCCTTCGAATAGCTATCCTGGGCGGCGGTCCCGGCGGGTATGAGGCGGCAATGGTCGCCGCGTCCCTCGGCGCCAGCGTCACTATCGTCGAACGACACGGGCTCGGTGGAGCGGCAGTGCTGACCGACGTCGTGCCCTCCAAGACACTCATCGCGACAGCCGACATCATGGCACGAGTGGCCTCGGCGCATGAACTGGGGGTGCGCTTCGAAAACACCGAGGCGGCCTACGCGGATCTCGGCCAGGTCAACGCGCGGCTCCTGAAACTTGCTGCCGAGCAGTCAGCCGATATCGCCCGCGCACTGGAGCGGGTGGGTGTGAAGATCCTCATCGGCGAAGGAAAGCTGCTGGACAACCACCGGCTTGAGGTCACCTCCGACGGTGAGGCCACAGTGGTCGAAGCCGACGCCATCCTCCTTTCCGTCGGTGCGCATCCCCGTGAACTGCCCACCGCCCAGCCCGACGGCGAGCGAATCTTCAACTGGACCCAGGTCTACACCCTCACCGAGGTACCTGAGCATCTCATTGTGGTTGGCTCGGGGGTCACGGGAGCCGAGTTCGCCTCAGCCTACGACGGCCTCGGATCGAAGGTCACCCTGATCTCCAGCCGGGACCGGGTACTCCCCGGAGAGGACGCCGACGCCGCCGAGGTGCTTGAGAACGTATTCACCAACCGCGGCATGACGGTGCTGTCGGAATGCCGGGCGCAGGGCGTGCAGCGGGTGGGCGACGGCGTCGTCGTTACGCTCTCCGACGGCCGGACCGTTGAGGGTAGCCACTGTCTGATCGCCGTCGGGTCAATCCCCAACACCGCGGGCATTGGGCTTGAGGACGCAGGGGTCCAGCTCACCGAGTCGGGCCACATCAAGGTCGACGGCGTCTCCCGCACCTCAGCCCCGAACGTGTACGCGGCGGGGGACTGCACAGGCGTGCTGGCGCTCGCCTCGGTGGCGGCGATGCAGGGCCGGATCGCCATGGCCCACCTGATGGGGGACAGTGTGACCCCGCTGAAACTGAAGCAGGTTGCTTCCAACATTTTCACGGCCCCCGAGATCGCGACGGTTGGCGTCTCCGAGGCGGACGTCGAGTCCGGCCGTTACCAGGGCGACGTCGTCAAGCTTTCGCTGCACACCAATGCCCGCGCGAAGATGATGAACGTCACTGACGGGTTTGTGAAAATCATCTCCCGCAAGGGGTCCGGAACGGTGATTGGCGGCGTCGTCGTCGGCCCCCGCGCCTCCGAGCTGATTTTTCCGCTGGCGCTCGCGGTGACCAAGAAGCTCCACGTTGACGATGTGGCCAACACCTTCACCGTCTACCCGTCGCTGACCGGCTCCATCTCTGAGGCTGCCCGGCGGCTGCACGTCCGACTCTAGGACTTTTCGGAAGTACGCGCCGGATCCGCCTGGGTGGGGTGCGGTGACCCAACCTTGGGTCACGCTGTCCACATGCTGGACAATTTTATCCACCTGCTGGACCTTGCTGGTCTGATAGATGCATTCACCCACCCTGTTCGAGGCGCCCACGCGCGCCCTAGTGAGAGAAAGCCGCAGACATGTCAACAACCCCGTCCGCCGTGGACGTCGGTGTAGCAAAGCCGAAAAACCCCAAGGGCCGCGTCATCTTCGCCAGCCTGATCGGCACCACCATCGAGTTCTATGACTTCTACATTTACGCCACGGCATCAGTGCTGGTCTTCCCTGCGCTTTTCTTCCCGGACGCCACCCCGGCGAACGCGATTCTGAGCTCCTTCGCCGTCTTCGGCGTCGCCTTCGTGGCCCGGCCACTCGGGTCGATCATCTTCGGTCACTACGGCGACCGGATCGGGCGGAAGGGGACGCTGGTCGCTTCCCTACTCACCATGGGTATTGCCACGTTCCTCATCGGTGTCCTGCCGACCGCCCAGGTGGACGGCTGGATCATTCTCGCGCCGGCGCTGCTGGTACTGCTGCGTTTCTTCCAGGGCCTCGCCCTCGGTGGTGAATGGAGCGGCGCTGCGCTGCTCGCCACCGAAAACGCGCCGAAGAACAAGCGCGCCGTCTACGGCACATTCCCGCAACTGGGTGCACCGATCGGCTTCATCCTCGCGAACCTCCTGTTCGTCTACCTCAACGCCACCCTCACCAACGAGGAGTTCCTCGACTGGGGCTGGCGGGTACCGTTCCTGCTCAGCGCGGTCCTGGTCATCGTTGGACTGTATGTCCGCCTCAAGCTCATCGAAAGCCACTCCTTCCAGCAGGTCAAGGACAAGGGCAAGGTCGTGAAACTGCCTCTCGCCAGCGTCTTCAAGCACCAGTGGCGGGCCCTGCTGCTCGGCACGTTCATCATGTTCGCCACCTACGTGCTGTTCTACCTGATGACCGCCTTCACGCTGACCTTCGGCACCACCCCGGCCTCGGTCGAGGACGCACGGGCGGCCGCCGAAGCTGCGGGTCGCGGGTTCGACGACGCCGCCGCTGAGGCCTTCGTGCCGGGACTGGGCATTGCGCGGGGAGACTTCCTGATGATGCTCATAATCGGTGTGGTGTTCTTCGGCATCTTCACCCTGGTGTCCGGCCCGCTTGCCGAGAAGTTCGGCCGCCGGAAGATGTTGATGGCCACCACCATCGGGATCGCGTTGTTTGGTTTCACCTGGGTTCCCTTGTTCGGTGCCGGCACGACCGGTGCGATGGCGCTGCTCATCATCGGTTTCATCCTGATGGGCCTCACCTTCGGACCCATGGCGGCCATCCTGCCGGAACTGTTCCCGGCGAACGTCAGGTACACCGGTTCCGCCGTTGCGTACAACATGTCGAGTGTCATCGGTGCTGCTCCGGCGTCGTTCGTTGCTATCGCCCTCTGGCAGCTCGCCGACGGCAGCACACTGCTGGTCGGTCTGTATCTGAGCGCGGCAGCAGTAGCGACGTTCATTGCGTTGTGGCTCAGCCGGGAAACCCGCGACCACGATTACGACAACAACGTCGCCTGACCCTTTCCCAACCCTTCACGACGGCGCGGTACCCACGGGTGCCGCGCCGTCGTCGTCGGCGGCTCCTGACGGGTGGGTGCAGGCTCCCACGTAGAATCGGACGGGAAATCAATCCAGCGGAGGAAGTATGAGTACCCAATCACTGGCTGACGGACGCTACCTCCTCGGTAGAGTGGTCGGCACCGGCGGGATGGCCGAGGTGTACCGGGCCCGTGACACGCGGCTCGGCAGGGACGTGGCGGTGAAGCTGTTCCGGTCCGCTGCAGCCGACGGCGTGTCCCGCGAATCGGACGAGGCCCGGCTCCTGGCGGGGCTCCACCACCCGGGACTGGTCCGGGTGCTCGATATGGATTCGTCCAGTACCTCGTCGGGGCCCACCTACCTGGTGATGGAACTGATCGAGGGCCCCGATCTGGGCGCGTTGCTCGCGGACGGTCCGCTACCCTCCGATGCGGTGCGGCTGGCAGGGTGGGACGTGGCGAGGACCTTGGCATACATCCACCAGCAGGGCATCCTGCATCGCGACATCAAGCCTTCCAACATCCTGACGCGGACCACGGATCCCGATAGCGGGGTCTTCGGCTACCTGCTCACCGACTTTGGCATCGCGCGCTTCTACGATGCCGCGCGGCAGACGGCCACCGGACAGACCATCGGCACGGCCGCCTACCTTAGCCCCGAACAAGCCCGCGGCGGAGCCATCGGCACTCCCACCGACATCTACTCCCTCGGGCTGGTCCTGCTGGAATCACTGACCGGTGCGCGCGCCTTTCCGGGGACCAGTCTCGAAACAGCGGTGGCTCGACTGCACCGACCGCCGGAGATCCCCGCCGCCCTCGGACCGAACTGGCAGTCGCTGCTGTCCCGGATGACCGCCGCTCACCCCGACGACCGGCCCACTGCCGGCGCCGTCGCCGCCGAATTCGCCCAGTGGCAGACCCCCGAACCGCACACCGAGGTGTTTACCACTGGGGGGCCCCACACCGAGGTGCTCACCACTGGGGGGCCCGCCGCGACCCGGTTCCAGCCCACCGTGCCCGACGAGCCAGGACACCAGCCCGAGCGGACCACGATCATGGCTGCCGCTCCGGCCGCGACCGAGGTGCAGCAGCAGGCTAGTGCGTCCCCGGGTGCCGACCAGGCAGCGTCCCGGCCCGCGACCCGGCCTGCGAACCCGCCTGCGACCCGGTCCCAGACCCGGCCCCGGCCAGCGACCCCGAATGCTGCCCCGACGGCGGCGCGACCCGCTGGTGCCAGCCGTCGACCGGGCCGACGGCGCCCATGGCTGATCGGCGTGTTTGCTGCTATCGCTGTGCTTGCCCTCGGCGTGGCAGCGGTGGTGGGTCTGAATCTGGCTGGGCAGGAGACCGTCGAAGAGCTACCGGCGGTGCCGGGCACCACTGGTGAATTGCTCCAGGAACTCTACGAAAGGGTGCAACCATGAGCCGGCGAGGATATCAATGGGCAGCAGGCGCGTCCCTCGGCGTCGCCCTGCTCCTGGCGGGGTGCGGCGCTCCCGAACTGGAGTCGGAGACGGCCGCCGCCTTCCAGGCCTCAGTGCGTGACATTGCGACGGCCGCTGCCGCCGGCGACCAGGCCGGCGCCACCCAGTTGGCCCTCGATCTCAGTCAGGCGGTCACCGTGGCGCAGGGGCAGGGCACCGTCAGCTCCGACCGCGCGGCGCAGATCACGTCAACTATCGATGAGTTGCTCCTTGCGATCACGGCCGAGGTTGGGCCAGCGGATCCCGCAGCGCCCGCAGCACCCACAGCGCCTGCAGCGCCCGTTCCGGAGCCCACCACAAACACGCCGTCGCCTTTACCCGAAACCCCGGCTGAAACGCCCGTCCCGCCGGTGAGTCCTCCATCGGGTGGCGACGATGAGGAGGAGAACGGGGACGACGCCGGTAGTGAGGATGACAAGGCGCAGCGGGAGGCTGAGCGGGAGCTTGAAAAACAGCAGCGTGAGCAGGAGAAGCTGGAGAAAGAGGCTGAACGAGAACAGGGACAGCCCGAAGACGACGGGTAGCCCAGCACGAGCGTGCGGCGGCTAGTCGGAGATCGCGGCGATGACCGCTCCGGCGGCCACCGTGTCGCCTGGCGAAGCACTCAATCCGGAGAGGGTGCCGGACCTGTGGGCGGTCAAAGGTTGCTCCATCTTCATGGCCTCAAGCACCACGATCAGGTCACCCTCCGCGACGAGGTCGCCGTCGGACACAGCCACCTTCACGATGGTGCCCTGCATGGGGGAGGTGAGGTCATCGCCGTCGGCCGCCGACGCCGAACCACCGCGGGCACGCAGCGCCTTCTTGGGCTTCCCGGCAGGGGACTGCCGGCCGGTACCGCCCAGCCCTGCGGGCAGGACGACCTCGAGGCGTTTGCCAGCCACCTCGACGGTGATCCGCTGGCGGGGGGCGTCGTCGTCGGACGCTGGATCGGCTGATTCCCCGGCGGACCACGGAGCAATGGTGTTGTCGAATTCGGTTTCGATCCAGCGGGTGTGAACCGTGAACGGCCCCTCGGAGGGTGCGAAGGCTGGGTCGGCAACGACGGCGGCGTGGAACGGGAGCACCGTCGGCATGCCGGTGACCTGCATCTCCGAGAGGGCGCGCCGTGCACGCTGCAGGGCCTGGGTGCGGGTGGCCCCGGTGACAATGAGCTTCGCCAGCATGGAGTCAAAGTTGCCGCCGATCACCTCACCGGCCTCGATGCCTGAATCCACCCGGATGCCGGGCCCGGTGGGGAGGGTGAGGGTCTGGACTGTGCCGGGGGCGGGCATGAAGTTCCGGCCCGCGTCCTCGCCGTTGATGCGGAACTCGAAGGAGTGGCCACGGACCTCGGGGTCGCCGTAGCCGAGGGCTTCGCCGCGGGCGAGCCGGAACTGCTCCCGGACCAGGTCGATGCCGGTGACTTCCTCGGAGACGGGGTGCTCCACCTGGAGCCGGGTATTGACCTCAAGGAAGGAGATGGTGCCGTCCTGGCCCACCAGGAACTCGCACGTCCCGGCGCCCTGGTAGCCGGCTTCCCGAAGGATGGCCTTGGACGCCTCGTAGAGCCGGCGGTTCTGGTCCGCGCTCAGGAACGGTGCGGGCGCTTCTTCGACCAGCTTCTGGTTGCGGCGCTGCAGCGAGCAATCGCGGGTGGAGACGACGACGACGTTCCCGTGGGCGTCGGCGAGGCACTGGGTTTCGACATGGCGGGGTGCGTCGAGGAACCGTTCGACGAAGCACTCGCCGCGGCCGAAGGCTGCGGTGGCTTCGCGGACTGCTGAATCGTAGGCTTCGGGAATGTCAGCAGCGTCGCGGACCACCTTGATGCCGCGGCCACCGCCGCCGAATGCCGCCTTGATCGCCAGGGGGAGCCCAAACTCGCTGGCGAAATCCTGGACTTCACGAACGGATTCAACCGGGTCCTTGGTGCCCGGCACCAAGGGTGCGCCGACCTTCTCGGCGATGTGGCGGGCTTTGACCTTGTCGCCGAGCTGGGAGATGGCGTCGGGGGAGGGCCCAATCCAGGTGATGCCAGCGTCGATCACCTGCCGGGCGAAGTCGGCGTTCTCGGAAAGGAAGCCATAGCCGGGGTGGATGGCGTCAGCGCCGCTGCGTTGGGCTGCTTCGAGGATCCGGTCCATCACCAGGTAGGACTCGGCCGCGGTGCTGCCACCCAGGCCATACGCTTCATCGGCAAGGCGGACGTGCAGTGCATCCCGGTCAGGGTCGGCGTAAACGGCAACCGAAATCAGGCCCTCATCGCGGGCCGCGCGGATGATGCGCACGGCAATCTCGCCGCGGTTGGCGATCAGGACCTTGGAAACGGGGTTTACTGCAGCGGAAAAGGACTCGCTCATGGTGTGGTCTGGCTCCTTCGTATCTGTTCGGAGCCTAGCGCCATATTGTTGTCTTTGCCCATAATCCATGCGGATAGCGCGTGTGGCGGGTGGTTTCTTTGTAGGGATGCTACAAAGGGTCCCGGGGTTACCCGGTTAAACCCAGAAGTCCATCACCGTCAGGTTTGCCGACGCCAGCAGCCCCCGCAGGGTTGAGACGCTGAGCCCGATGACCGCGTGCGGATCGCCGTCGACCCGGGTGATGAACGCTCCACCCAGTCCGTCGATGGTGAAGGAACCGGCCACCTGCAGGGGCTCGCCAGTAGCCACGTAGGCGTCGATCTCGTCGTCGGTCAGCTGCGCGAAATGCACCGACGCAGAGGCGACGGCGCCCACGGTGGCACCCGATCCGCCGTCGGACGCGTCACGCGTGTCAACGAGCCAGTGCCCGGTGTGCAGGACACCAAAGGATCCGCTCATGCGCCGGATCCGGGCGCGGGCAATCTCTGGTTCCCACGGTTTGCCGTGTGCTTCGCCGTCGAACTCGAAGATCGAGTCGCAACCAATCACCAGCGCACCCTCGGAACCGTCGGCTGACGCGACCGCCTCGGCCTTGGCCCGCGCCAGGAGGAGGGAGGTGTCGAACGCATCGAGCGGACCGTACTGCGCGGCGACGGCGTCCTCGTCCACAGCGGAGACCAGCACCGAGTGGCTGATCCCGGCGTCGGTCAGGACTTTGGTGCGGGCGGGGGACGCTGAAGCGAGAATCAGGTGGGAGGTCATAGTTCAGCCTAGACACTTCCGCGCGGCGCCCCCAACCGCGCTCCGGTGGGCAACCCGGATCGACCCGGGGTCGCCTAGCCGACCAAAGCCCGGCGGAGCGTGTCCAGCCCGACCGACCCCAGGTTCAGGGAACGGGTGTGGAAGCTGCGCAGGTCAAACGCTGAGCCTTCGCGTTCCTTGACCTCGTCGCGGATCTGCTCCCACAGCCGCTGCCCGATCTTGTAGGACGGAGCCTGCCCGGGCCAGCCCAGGTACCGGTTGAACTCGAAGTCCAGGGAGCCCTCGCTGATGGCGATGTTGCGTTTGAGGAATTCGTACCCCTTGTCGGGGGTCCAGGTGCCGGTGCCCCAGCGCTCGGGAACCTCCAGTTCCAGGTGGACCCCGATGTCGAACACCACGCGCGCCGCCCGCATCCGCTGCGCGTCGAGCATGCCCAGCCGTTCGCCGGGATGGTTGAGGTATCCCAGCTCCTGCATCAGCCGCTCGGCGTACAGTGCCCAGCCCTCACCGTGCCCGGAGACCCACACGGCATTGCGTCGCCAGTTGTTGAGGAGCCCGCGCTGCATGGTCGCCGTGGCAATCTGCAGGTGGTGGCCCGGAACGCCCTCGTGGTAAACGGTGGTGGTTTCCTTCCAGGTGGTGAAGGAGTCCTCACCCTCGGGGACTGACCACCACATGCGGCCCGGTCGGGAGAAGTCGTCGCTAGGTCCCGTGTAGTAGATGACTCCCTCATGGGTGGGCGCGATCCTGCATTCAATGGTGCGCATGATGGCGGGAATGTCGAAGTGGACCCCCGCCAGCTCGGCGACCGCCTTATCCGAGAGCTGCTGCATCCATGACTGCAGGGCATCGGCACCCTGCAACTGCAGCTCGGGGGACTCGTCGAGGAGCTTCATCGCCTCTTCGATGGACGCCCCCGGCTTGATTTCGTGGGCGACCGCTTCCTGCTCGGCGATCACCCGGTCCAGCTCTTCGACTCCCCACTGGTACGTCTCCTCGAGGTCGACGACGGCGCCCAGGAACCGGCGCGACATCAGGGCATAGTGCTCCCGCCCAACCGCGTCCTTGGCTGGGGCGACCGGCAGGAGTTCCTCCTGCAGGAAAGCGCCCAGCCGCTGGTACGCGGCTCGAGCCGCAGCCGACCCCGCCACCAGGTCCTGACGTAGCTGCGCCGGCAACTCGCCGTCGTCAATGGACGCGTTCGAGACGAAGTCGTCAAAGAAGCCGCCATCCTGGGCGTACTTGGTGGTCTGGTCGATCACAATCCTGATCTGGCGCTCGGCTGCGACGAGGCCGCGATCCTTGCCGGCCCGCAGGGAGACGATGTACCCGGCGAGGGCATCGGGGATGTTGTGCAGACGGCCGGCAATGTGGGCCCACTGGTCGGCGGTGTCGGTGGGCATCAGGTCGAAGATCATCCTGATTTCCTGGGCCGGCGAGGCGAGGTTGTTTAGGTCGGCAAGGTTCATTCCGGTGCCGTGGATTTCCAGTTCCAGCCCGAGGCGCTCCCGCATGGCGTCCAGGGTGACCCGGTCGACGTCGTCGACCGGTTCCAGATCGGTCAGCCGGCCGAGCGTCTCCGTGGTGGCCTCGGCCCAGGCCTCCAGGCCGGCAGGGGAGTAATCGCGGTACTCGGTTTCGTGGCCGGGGAAGCCAAGCTCGGTAGCGAAGCCCGGGTCAAGCTGCAGCAGGGTCTCGGTGTAGGCGTCAGCGACGGCGTCGATGGCTGTCTTTGTCCGGGTGGGAAGCTGCACGGACGGGTGACTGGCTGTGGCGGGAGTCTCATTATTCACAGCACGAGCCTAACCGGTTTGCCGGCGCAGGTGGTTGCTTTGAGCAATATTAGAGGACTGTAACCGGATTGTGTTCTGGGCCGCGGGGTCGGGATTCGGTTGGGGAACTACCGTGGAGAGAGAGCCACCCGTACGTGACCCGAGAAGGCGGACACCATGGCCGGACCCTGCAGGATCGTTGCTACCGCGTGCATAGCGACCGCCGCGCTGACCCTGGGCGCCTGCGGTTCGTCCAGCCCCGAATTGATCGTTGCCGACAACGTCATGCGCGCCGTCGTGCGGGTGGATGCGTACCCGGAGGCTGCCGCCAGCCTGCGCGATTCGTCGTTCCGGCTCGGAGCCGCCATGCTCGCCGCGAACCCCAACGACAACAGTGTCACCAGCCCCGTCAGCGCCCTCTACGCGCTGTCAATGCTGCGTGCGGGCGCGGCGACGACGACGGCCGCCGAGATGGACGAGGTGCTCGGCCTCCCGGCCGCACACCGGGACGAGGCAATGAATGCGCTGCTCGGGTTATGGGAGCAGTACGACGGCGATCCAGGGTCGGTCGACGAGGAGGACCCGCCCACAGCGCCGCTCCTGCATCTTGCTAACGGGATGTTCATCGATCGGGGCCAGCCGGTTGGTGCGGAGTTCCTGGAGACGCTGGCGGTGCAGTACGGATCGGGTGTCTATCAGGTGGATTATTCGGACAGGTCCACGGCCGAGGCCATTAATTCCTGGATCAATGAGAACACCGGGGGCCGGATCGAGGAGGCGCCGGTCGACTATGATCCCGACACCAGGCTCAGCCTGCTCAACACCGTGTATCTGGCGGCGGCGTGGCAGACGCCCTTCGACCCGGCGGAGACGATGCCAGGGCCCTTCACTCTCACCGACGGCGGGGTTGTCGAGACCGACATGATGCGTCAGGTGGCCCTCGCCAACTACGCCTCCGGCGACGGGTGGACTGCATTGGACCTGCCGTACAACGACGGGTTATACCTGCGGCTGGTTCTGCCCGACGAGGGGGAATCTCCAGTGCTGACCGCGAAACAGCTGGCTGAAGTCCGGGTGGGGATGGAGAGCGGCGCACAGGCCGAGGTTGCGCTGGTCCTCCCGAAATGGGATCACACCTACCACCAGGATCTGCTGGCGCTGCTCCGTGGGATGGGGCTCACCGAAACCCTGGGCACCGCCCCCGACTTCGGGCCGATCAGCCCGGGACTCTTCGTCTCGGGCGCGGCGCAGGAAGCCAACATCACCGTCGCTGAGAAAGGCACCATCGCTGCGGCGGTCACCCAGATTGACATGGCCGAATCGGGGCTGTCGATGCCCGACGTCGAACTCGTCCTGGACCGGCCGTTCCAGTACCAGATCATCCACGGGGAGACGGGCATGCCGCTGTTCCTGGGAACGGTGATGGATCCGCGCTAACCTGCCCGCGCCCGCGTTACGGGGCGAAGCCCGACGAACCGGAGGCGCCGAGTGAAAGGAATAGCCTCCGCTCGAACTCGGGCAGCATCGTCTTGATATACGTTTCGCTGAGATGATTGTCGTCCATGTATACGAGGACGTTGCCGATCACCGGCGGACAGGTTCCGTCAGGGCAGATCAGGTCCGTCAGATCGATCGAATGCAGCGACGGGTACCGTGCCGCCAGCTCGGCCACGGGGTCCACCGGCGCCAACTTGGTGTCCACCTGGAACGTGCAGGAGGGGTCATCCTGGCCAGAACTTTCGACACATTCCGGCATGTTGACCGGGAACCGCGGGTTGTCGCGGATCGCGATCAGTTGGGCGCCGCTGGCCATGATCTGCTGTGCCGCCTCCTCGTAGCCGGGCACCAGGCGGTCATCCTCGCGGGTGTGGTGGGACGAGGAGGAGACGGTGAACACCAGATCCGGATCCTGCGCAGCCAGGTAGGCCAGGACGTCGGCGTTCCACTGGTCGCAGTTCTCGACCGGCTCCTTCCCGACCGGCGCGCCGAACGGACACTGCCCCTTGCGGAGCACAACGAGGTCCCAGTTGTTGCGTTTCGCCACCGGTTCGATCGCCGCCACCCACTGTTGCGGATGGGAGGCGCCCACCACCACGGCCAACTTCGCCGGGTTCTCCACCGTCGTCTGATTGCATCCACTCTGCAGCGAACCGAAGGACGAGGCATCGAACTCGCCGGCGCAGGCCTCGTCCAGGGTGACCCATTCGCTGTTGAGTGCGGTCATCATCGGCATCAGCGGGGCGTCGGCGTCACCGAAGGGAACGAACCCTTCGCGCAGCGATGCGGCGCCGGGATTGTTGGCGTTGTCGGCGGCGGCAGTCGCCGCAGTGTGGATCTGCAACTGCCAGACTCCGAGCGGCAGCCCGACGAAGAGGGCGCAGGCGGCGATGACGACGGCGGACCGCCGGCGCTTGCGTGCGGCCCACTTCAGTTGCCGGATCGGCTTGTCGATGAATCGGGTGGTGACCACGGCCCACAACACCGACACGGCGATGATCACCAGACCGGAGAACAGCCCCGCTGACTCGAGGTCCTGATGAATCAGGAAGATCACCAGCAGCGGCCAGTGGATCAGGTAAAGAGCGTAGGACGCGTCGCCCAGCTTCACCAGGGGTTTCCATCCGAGGAACCGGTCCACTCCGAACCGGTGATCCGTTGCGCCGGCCACGATCACCGCAGCTGCCGCGAGCGTGGGCCAGAGAGCGATATAACCGGGGAACTGTTGCTCCACCTGGAGGACGAATCCGACGGCTAGCATCGCCGCTATACCAGCCCAGCCGAGGACCACCCGGCTCAGCATCGGTAGCCGGACGTAGGGCAGCGCTAGCGCTATCAGGGACCCAAGAGCGAATTCCCACAACCGGGTGCGGGTGTCGAAGTAGGCAAACGCCTGGTTCGTTGCGGTCTGCCACACGGAAAAGGCGAGCGACCCGGCGAACACCAGTCCAAAGAGCCCCACCAGGATGCGCCGCGGGCTGACCCGGAACCGGGTGGAGATAATTGCTGCAACGGCGAAGAGGAGAGGCCACAGGATGAAGACCTGGCCCTGGATGGACAGCGACCAGAAGTGCTGGAAGGGGCTCGCGGTGCTGTGATCTGTTGCGTAGTAGTCGACGGAGTTTACGGCGAGCAGCCAGTTTTGGAAGTAGAGCAGCGACGCCCAGGCCTGGTCGAGGAGGTCCGCCCACCGGCCCCGCGGCACGAAGGCCATCACCGCCCCGAGCGTGACAACGATGGTCAGTGCGGCCATTGGCACGAGTCGGCGGAACAGGTTCACCCAGTAACGCAGCAGATCGAGCGGGGTGCCAGTCTCCAGCTTGCGGGTGAACGAGAGAGTGAGGAGGAATGCGGAGATGAGCAGGAAGACGTCGACACCGCCGGAGACTCGCCCCAGCCAGACGTGATAGACCACCACCATGAGCACAGCGAGTGCCCGCAGTCCCTGCACCTCAGGCCGGTAGCCGGGTCGCCGAAGCGAGGCTGGCGTGCCGGAGCGCGCTTCGATGCGCCGCACCGGCACCGTGGAATGATGCCTGCCGGTCATGGTCGTTTCCTCTCAGCCGACAGACTTACCGATCCAGTCTAATCTCTGTCGGCCGGGGGAGCGGCCAGGGTGTCGGTGAGGCTAGCGGACGCTCCGCCGCCACGACCCGGGCCCGGGCCGTGGCGCGAGCCGTAGGTGGTCCCGGCGTGCCCAGGTGCGGTGCGGGGTCGCAGCATTGGGCTCCGTCGAGTTCTCGGAGAGGGCGACCACGACGGCGGTCAGCGCCGCCAGTTCCTCGGCGGACGGCGTGCCGCGGATCACCTGCAGCGTTGGCTCGGCGGGGGTGCCGTCGTCGTCGGCATCCCGTCGGGTCTGGTCGGGGGCGAGCGTCATAGCGGAATGTTCCCGTGCTTCTTGGCGGGGTTGGAAGCCCGTTTGTCGCGCAGCGCCCTCAGCCCGCGAACAATGTGCTGCCGGGTGTCCGACGGTGCGATCACCGCGTCGATGTACCCGAGCTGCGCTGCCTGGTAAGGGTTCAGGAGCTCTTCCTCGTACTGGGTGATCACTTCGGCGCGGGCGGCCTCCACATCGCCGCCGGCGTCGGCCACTGACTTCAGGTGCCCGCGGTACAGGATATTGACGGCGCCCTGGGCCCCCATGACGCCGATCTGCGCCGTCGGCCAGGCCAGGTTGAGGTCGGCGCCGAGCTTCTTGGAGCCCATCACGATATACGCGCCGCCGTAGGCCTTCCGGGTGATGACGGTGAGCTTGGGAACGGTTGCTTCCGCGTAGGCGTACAGCAGTTTTGCGCCGCGGCGGATGATCCCGTTGAACTCCTGGTCCTTGCCCGGGAGGAAGCCGGGGACGTCCACGAGGGTCAGGATCGGGATGTTGAACGCGTCGCAGTTCCGGACAAAACGGGCGGCCTTCTCCGAAGCAGCAATGTCCAGGGTGCCGGCGAACTGCAGCGGCTGGTTGGCGACGATACCGATCGTATGGCCCTCCACCCGGGCGTACCCGATCATCACGTTGGGTGCGTAAAGGGACTGCATCTCGAGGAAGTGGCCGTCGTCGACAATCGCCGAGATGACCGTCCGCATGTCATACGGCTGATTTGCCGAATCCGGGATCAGGGTATCGAGTGCACCATCCTCGGCGGTGAGGTCCAGCTGTTCGACGAATTCGGTCACCGGTGCCTCAGCCAGATTATTGGAGGGCAGGAAGTCGAGCAGTTCACGGACGAAGTCGATGGCGTCGCGCTCATCGGAGGCGAGGTACGCGGAGGTTCCGGTGGTGGAGTTGTGCTGCCGGGCGCCGCCGAGGGTCTCCATGTCGACGTCCTCCCCGGTGACGGTCTTGATCACGTCCGGGCCGGTAATGAACATGTGGGAGGTCTTATCCACCATCACCACGTAGTCGGTGAGGGCGGGGGAGTAGGCTGCACCGCCGGCGCAGGGGCCCATGATGAGAGAAATCTGGGGGATGACCCCGGAGGCGTGCACGTTATTCCTGAAGATGTCGGCGAACATCGCCAGTGACGAGACACCCTCCTGGATGCGGGCACCGCCGCCGTCGTTGATTCCGACCACCGGGCAGCCGTTCCGGAGCGCAAATTCCTGCACCTTGACGATCTTTTCGCCGTTGACCTGGCTCAGCGAGCCGCCATAGACGGAGAAGTCCTGACTGTAGACGGCGATCTGGCGGCCATCGACTGTTGCGTAGCCGGACACGACGCCGTCGCCCAAGGGTTTTTTCGTCTCCATCCCGAACGCTGTCGACCGGTGCACCGCCAGCGCATCAAACTCGACGAATGATCCGGGATCGACCAGCAGGTCGATGCGCTCCCGTGCCGTGTTTTTGCCGCGGGCATGCTGTTTCGCCACCGACTCCGGACCGGACGGCTGCTGGGCGAGGCCCTCGCGGCGGCGGAAATCTGCAAGCTTCCCTGCGGTGGTGGTGAGGTCGATTATCTGATCCTGCGCGACCACAGGTACTGAGCCAGTCTGCATTGAGTCTCCGGGTTGGCGATGAACGGGCCACCGCCGGGTTAAGTAGGTTCCCCACAAAGCGCCCGGCGTTTCCCCCAGTCTAGTGAGGGAAACGGTCACTACCGCTGTAGGACTCCTACAATTTCCTCCCCATAGAATTAGCGCAGCCGCGCATGTTACCCGCCGGTAACAATTAGGTTCCTGGCACCCCTGCACCACTATTCTTACGTTATGACCGCCAGCAACGATGCCCCACGTCAATCCACCCCGGCAACCCTCGCGGGGCGCACCATCCTGATGTCCGGCGGCAGCCGCGGCATCGGACTCGCGATCGCCCTGCGCGCCGCCCGCGACGGCGCCAACATCGCCTTGATGGCCAAAACCGGTGAACCGCACCCCAAGCTCGACGGCACGGTGTTCACAGCAGCCCAGCAGATCCGCGACGCCGGCGGCAAGGCCCTGCCGATTGTCGGCGACGTGAGGAACGACGACGACGTCGCGGCGGCGGTGGCCGCTGCCACCACCGAGTTCGGCGGGATCGACGTCGTCGTCAACAATGCCTCGGCCATCGATCTTTCCCGGACCCGCGACGTCAGTATGAAGCGCTATGACCTGATGGCCGACATCAACGTCCGGGGTACCTTCCTGTTGAGCAAGTTGGCCCTGGATGCCCTGCTCGCCTCAAGCAACCCCCACATCCTGACCCTGTCGCCGCCGCTGAACCTGGAGCCGCGCTGGGCCGGGATCCATCTGGCCTACACGATGGCCAAATACGGGATGAGCCTGACCACGCTCGGGCTGGCCGAAGAGTTCAGGGCCGAAGGAATAGCGGTCAACTCGCTCTGGCCGCAGACCCTGATCGACACCGCAGCAATCCGGAACCTGCCCGGCGGTGAGCAGATCGTCAATGGCGCACGAAGCGCGGAGATTGTCGCCGATGCGGCGCACGCCATCCTGGTGCGCCCATCCCGTTCCTGCACCGGCAACTTCTTCACCGACGAAGGCGTGCTGCGCGAGGAAGGCGTCACCGACTTCACCGGCTACAGCCTGGGAGCAGCCGAGGATCAGTTGGTCCCCGACATCTTCCTTTAGCAGGAGGTGACCCTGGTCCAGCCCTGACAGTGCAGTGCGTTGCGATGCACTGTCGGTCTTCGCAGCGACCCGGCCGCTTCGTTTTCCTTCATTTCCTTCCCTGGGTGTCTACTCGCGTTTCAAAAGGTGCATGCGTTGCCTGCAATGCATGCATTTGTGCATCGCCAGGTGCATGCACTGCCTGCAATGCATGCACCTTTTAGAACGGGCACCCACCCCCGTGCACAACTTTTGTGGGGCACCCGCCACAGCTGCCCGAAGGCCATCATCAGCCCGGTCAAAGCCACGCTGGGTAAGATCAGAGCATGACTTCCCGCTATTCCAACCTCGAACGCCCCGGATTGGATGAAGCGGCGCTCCGGAACGCCCTCTGTTCGCCCCAGGGACCCTACGGGCGGCTCAAGGTTGTGGCCGAGACCGGATCCACCAACACCGAGCTCGCTGACCACGCCAAAAACCATGCCGCCGACTGGCCGGACCTCAGCGTCCTGACCGCCGAACAGCAAAGCGCCGGGCGTGGACGGCTGGATCGTCCATGGATTGCCCCCGAACGTTCCTCGCTGATCGTGAGCATTTTGCTCCGCCCGCACAACCCTGCAGGCAGACCGCTGCCCACACAGAGTTACTCGTGGCTCTCCCTCCTCGCCGCCCTCGCCCTGGCGGAGGGCGTCGAGGAGCGCACCGAGATCAGACCCCAGCTCAAGTGGCCCAACGATGTGCTGGTCGACGGGCGCAAGCTCGCCGGAGTGCTGGCCCAACTGGTCCCCGGCACCAACGGGGGGCCCGCAGCGGTCATTGTCGGAGTGGGCGCCAACGTGTCCCTGACCGACCAGGAACTACCGGTCCCCACCGCAACCAGCCTGCTGCTGGAATACGCCAAGACCACCGACCGGAACGTGCTGCTGCGTGCTTTCCTGCGCCGGTTCGCTGACCTCTACGCCGCGTTCCGGGCCGTCGACGGCGACGCCCGCCGGGAGTGGCCGGACGGTACCTCCCTCGCCCAGCGGGTCAGCGACCGGATGGTCACGCTCGGCCAGGATGTGCGGGTGGAACTCCCGGGGGGCGTTGAACTCCTCGGCCGGGCGCTGGGCCTCGACGAGCACGGTGCACTGCTGGTTCGCGACTACGACGACGAGCGGCACACCGTCACGGCCGGCGACGTCGTGCACGTCCGGCCGGTCTCCTGACGTGGGCGGCTGAGCGGTTGTGCGTCTGAAGCTTGCGCCGGGCGAGCACGTCATCGTGCGCACCCGGCCCCACCCGAGGCCGCTGCTGGTGCCGTTCATCGGCACGCTGGTGGTGCTGGCGGGGGCGGGATTCGCGCTCGGTCTGCTGAGCCGCGACTCGCTGCCCACCGAGGTGCTCGAATGGGTGCCCCTCGGGGTGATCCTGGTGCTGGCGGTCGCGGTTCTGATTCTGCTGCGGATCTTTGTCCGCCCGCTGCTGCGGTGGTGGGGCACGCGCTACATTCTGACCAGCCGGCGGCTCATCAGCCGTCGCGGACTCTCCACCCGGCGCGAGCAGGAGATTGCGCTCGCCAGCATCTACCAGCTGGACACCAGCCAGACACTGCTCCAGCGCTCCACGGGTGGCGGAAACCTGACCGTGGACCTGGGCCGCGACCGGACGGTCGTCTACCCGGACGTGCCACAAGTGCACACCTTCAAACAGTTCATGGTCGAAGCGATCGGGGACCTCCCACTGACCGTCATGTTTGATGGTGTAGACATGGAAGCTGACCCGGTGCATGACCTCGAGGGTTACTGACACCAGATGATCGATTACGGACGGGAGAAGAGCGAATGACTGCTGACGATCAGCCCGACCTGGGCCAGGACGAGCCAGCCACCGATGCTGCTCCTGCCCCGGCAGGGGAGGACGCGTCGTCCCCTTTGACTCCGGAGGTGGTCCCGGTCCCGCAGCAGGACCTGTCCCGCGAGGCGATCCGGAACCTGGAAATAGAACTGCTGGGCGCCGAGCGAACCCTCCGACGCCGCGACGTTGCGGCCGGTGCTGGCGTGTCGCTGCTCTCGGCGCGCAAGCTGTGGCGGGCCATGGGCTTCCCGAACATCTCCGACGAGGACGTGGCCTTCACCGAGAAGGACCAGGATGCGCTGATTACCATCATCGAACTCGTCCGCAGTGACAAGGTCTCCGAGAACGCGGCAATCTCCATCACCCGCGCCATTGGCCAGATGACCGACCGGATGGTGGTTTGGCAGATCGAAGCCCTCGTCGAAGAGATGGCGGCGCAGCGGGAAATTTCTGATGCGGCTGCCCGGAAGGCCCTGGTCGCCGAGCTTCCCGAACTTATCGCACCCCTGGAAAAGACACTGGTTTACGCCTGGCGACGCCAACTGAACGCGGCAGTGCAACGGTTGGCGTTGCGCGCCGAATCCGGGCTGCAGGCCAGCGCCGAAGGCAGGTTGGGTGACGAGGACGATGCCCCGCTGCCCCTGGCCCGCGCCGTCGGCTTCGCCGACCTCGTTTCCTACACCAGCCTGTCCCGCCAGATGAACGAGCGAACCCTCGCCCACCTGGTGCAGCGCTTCGAGAATGTGTGTGCCGAAATCATCTCGGTGGGAGGCGGCAGGCTGGTCAAGACCATCGGCGACGAAGTGCTTTACATCGCCGAGTCCCCGGAAGCCGGTGCCGAAATTTCCCTCGCCCTGGCCAAAGCCTTCACCGAAGACCACCTGCTGCCCTCCGCGCGCGTCTCCCTGGTGTGGGGGCGGATCCTGTCCCGACTGGGCGACATTTACGGGCCGACAGTGAATCTGGCGTCCCGCCTGACCTCCCTGGCCGAACCGGGGACGGTCCTGATCGATGCATCCACCGCCGCCACCCTGCGTGACAACGAACACTTCGTCCTGATCCCGCAGAAGGCGCGCACCATCAGAGGGTTTGGCGAGGTGCACCCCGTAACGCTCGCCCGCGGCACCGGGACCGGGCTGATCCTCGATTAGCGGGCCGCTGGAAGATACTGCTGCAGCGAGGACGTGGCAGTACCACCGGCGCGGGCTCAGAGCGCGGTTCGGCTAGGGTAGCCAAGTAACTTCGTGACACACCTCATTGACCGCAGCTAGATGGTAGGACGGAAATGACAACCGACAAGACACCGGGTCTGGACCTGACGGTGAGCTGTGGGTTCGCGTCGGACGTCGGCCTGCGCCGGGAACACAACGAGGATTCGCTGGTCGCAGCTGACCCTATCTTCGCGGTGGCTGATGGCATGGGCGGGCATGAGGCTGGCGAGGTCGCCAGCAGTATCTGCATCCGCACGCTGATGGATAGCCGGCTGGTGGGAGAGCCGTTCCCCGAGATGGACCCCGAGGAACTACAGGAGCTTCTGGTCACCGCCGACGAAAAGATCAGGTCGGAAACCGGCGGCCGCGCCGGCACCACCCTCAGCGGAACTATCCTCGTCCAGGAGGACGGCGCCCCGTACTGGCTGGTTTTCAACGTTGGAGATTCCCGCACCTACCGCCTCAGCCAGGGCGGACTGGAACAGATCACCATCGACCACTCGGAGGTCCAGGAACTCGTCGACTACGGTCGCATCACCCCCGTGGAAGCACTCACCCATCCGCGACGCCACGTGGTGACCCGCGCGTTGGGCACCGGAAGCGACATCGACGCCGACTTCTGGCTGATCCCGGCGGCCATCGGCGACCGGATCCTGGTGTGCTCCGACGGGCTGATCAACGAGGTGGGGGACGAGCAGATCTTTGACCTCCTCACGTCGCTCCCTCACCCGCAGGATGCTAGCGAAGCCCTCGTCCAGGCAGCGCTCCGGGCCGGTGGCAGAGACAACATTTCAGTCATCGTCGTGGATGTCGCAGGTGCGGGGGACTGAGGCAAGATAGGACTGTGGCCAGAACAACTGACAAATCAGGCATAGAGCTTACCGCGGACCAGACGCCGGTCGATTCCCTGCGTGAGGAACACGACTCCCTGGCGGAGGAGGTGCGCCGGCACCGGTTCGCCTACTACAACGAGAACGCGCCGACAATTTCCGACGCGGAGTTCGATGAGCTGTTCCGGCGGCTGGAAAAAATCGAGGCACTGCATCCGGAGCTGATCGCCAACGATTCGCCCACCCAGGAAGTCGGCGGCGATGCCTCCTCGGCCTTCGCCGCCGTCGACCACCTGCAACGCATGTACAGCCTGGAGGACGTCTTCTCCCTGGCCGAGCTGGACGTCTGGGTGAGCCGGGCTGCCGCGAGCGTCGAATCGGTCAGCCCGGGCAGCGCCATCAAATGGTTGACCGAGCTGAAGATCGACGGCCTCGCCGTCAACCTGCTGTACCGGAACGGTGAACTGGTGCGAGCGGCGACCCGTGGCGACGGTGCCACCGGTGAGGACATCACCCACAACGTCCTCACCATCAAATCGATCCCCCGGACCCTCGACGGGACGGGCCACCCCGCCGAGATGGAGGTGCGCGGCGAGGTGTTTTTCCCGTCGGCTGCGTTCGCCCAACTCAACGAGAGGATGGTCGCCGCAGGCAAGGCGCCATTCGCCAACCCCCGCAACGCGGCCGCGGGATCCCTGCGCCAGAAGGACCCGGCGCTGACGGCCGAGCGGCCCCTGGACATGTACGTGCACGGTATCGGCGTCCGCGAAGGCCTGGCAGCCCAGTCCCAGTCGGAGACCTACCGCCTGCTGAAGGAGTGGGGACTGCCCACCTCGCCCTATTTCAAGGTGCTCGACGACGCCCCGGCGGTGGTGGAGTTCATTGAGCACTACGGCACGCACCGGCACGACCTGTTCCACGAGATCGACGGCATCGTCGTCAAGGTGGACGACTTCGGCCTGCAGCGGGCACTCGGCCACACCTCGCGTGTGCCCCGCTGGTCGGTGGCCTTCAAATACCCACCGGAAGAGGTCAACACCCGGCTGCTGGATATCCGGGTGAACGTGGGCCGCACCGGCCGGGTCACCCCGTTCGGGATGATGGAGCCGGTCAAGGTGGCCGGCTCCACCGTCGAAATGGCCACCCTGCACAACCAGGACGTGGTGAAGGCCAAGGGGGTCCTGATCGGCGACATGGTGGTCCTCCGCAAGGCCGGCGACGTAATCCCCGAAATTGTGGGCCCCGTCGTCGCGCTCCGTGATGGTACCGAACGCGAATTCGTGATGCCCACCGAGTGCCCGTCCTGCGGGACCCCCCTGGCGCCGGCGAAGGAGGGCGACGTCGACATCCGTTGCCCCAACGCCCGGTCCTGCCCCTCGCAGCTGAGGGAACGCGTGTTCCACCTGGCCGGACGCGGAGGCTTCGACATTGAGGCCCTGGGCTGGGAAGCGGCAATCGCCCTGACCCAGCCCGCCGAACCGGAGGAGCCGCCGCTGACGTCCGAGGCTCAACTGTTTGACCTCACCCCCGAGGCGCTCGCCGATGTGCGGATCCTGCGTGACAAGCGGGTCAAGGGGGAGGTGGTCGGCAAGGAACTGGTGCCCTACTTCTACACCAAGGGCACCGCCAAGAAACCGTCCGAACCCAGCGCCAACACGCGCCGGCTGTTCACCGAACTGGAGAAAGCGAAGCAGCAGCCACTATGGCGGGTCCTGGTCGCCCTGTCCGTCCGGCATGTCGGGCCAACCGCCTCGCGTGCCCTGGCCACCGCGTTCGGGTCGATGGAACGGATCCGCGCAGCCTCGGAGGAGGAGTTGGCGAACGTCGACGGCGTCGGCCCCACCATTGCCGCAGCGCTCACCGAATGGTTTGCCGAAGACTGGCATCGGGAGATCATCGATTCGTGGGCTGCCGCTGGGGTGCGGATGGAGGACGACGTCGACACCTCCATGCCGCGCACCCTGGAGGGCGTGACCGTCGTCGTCACCGGCTCGCTGGAACGCTACAGCCGCGACGAGGCGAAGGAAGCGATCATCCAGCGTGGCGGCAAGGCATCCGGTTCGGTCTCGAAAAACACCCACTATGTGGTGGCCGGGGAAAACGCTGGTACCAAACTCGACAAGGCCGAAGCGCTCGGGTTGACCGTGCTGGACGAGGACGGCTTCACCCGGCTACTCCAGGAGGGCCCAGCGTGAACGTATCCCCGACGGAACTGCTGCACCTGGCGAAGCAGGCTGCCTCGGCGGGGGCCGACGTTTTGGTGCGGCGCAGTATCGAGACGCTCGGCGCGCAG
Source organism: Arthrobacter sp. Bz4 (assembly GCF_003075455.1). Lineage (GTDB taxonomy): Bacteria > Actinomycetota > Actinomycetes > Actinomycetales > Micrococcaceae > Arthrobacter_D. The sequence continues at coordinate 80,035 of NZ_QDAE01000009.1, read as the reverse complement.
AACAAGAGCTCGGACAGCGACTGGGTGACCGCCTTCGATGTGGCAGCCGAACGCGCCGTCCGGGATGTGATTTCCCGGTCACGACCCCACGATGTGATCACCGGCGAAGAGCTGGGAACCACGGTCCCCGATCGCACCACGGGAGCCGGACAGGTGCGATGGTCCATCGACCCGCTGGATGGGACCACCAATTTCATCCGCAACATTGTCTACTACTGCACCTCGGTCGCGGCAGCCGACGCTGACGGCCGCTGGCTGGCCGGGGTGGTGCACGCCCCAGCGCTGGACCGGGTCTACTGGGCTGCCCGCGGCCAGGGGGCCTGGCTGCGGGATCACGGCCGGATCGTCCGCCTGGAAGGGCCAGAGGTGGGCCGTAAGGGCACGCTGCTCGGCACAGGATTCACGTACGACGCCGAAGCCCGGGTCCAGCAAGTGGGGGAGCTGGCCGCACTCATGGAGGGGTTCGGCGATATCCGACGGATCGGGTCGGCGGCCCTTGACCTGTGCATGGTCGCCGACGGCACCCTCGACGGATACGTGGAACGCGGTCTGAACGAACACGACTGGGCCGCCGGTGCCCTGATCGCCGAGGAGGCGGGTGCCACGGTGCTGCGCCCCGAGCTCACCACGGCGCTCGCTGGCGGCCCGGACGAGGCCGAGCGGTTCACGGCGTTCACCGTTGCCGGTTCGCCCGATCTGGTCGGCAGGGTGACGGCGCTCACCGCCGCCCCGGATGGAATTGCCCCGGGATGAGGAGCTGGCAGCAGGTCTTCTCAACCCTTTCAGCACCCCGGCTCCGCGAGCTCTACGCCGCAGCCGTGCTGGGCCATGACACCGATGCTACTGCGAAGGAACTGGAGAAGCTGGTTGCAGCTGGCCTGGTCACCACCGGAGGTGCCGTCAATACCGACCTCTTCCAGGAGATTCTCGCAGCGACAGCCCGGACTAGGCCTCAAGGGGTGGATCGCTTCTTCAGTAGCGGCCATCTGGACGGACTGCTGCGCAATCCCACGGAGCGCCGGGCCGTTCTTCAACACCTGACCGAGCGGCTGGTGCCAGCCGATCAGGAATTGTCGGAGCGGGAGGTGAACCTCGTCCTGGCTACGGTGACCCGTGATATCCCGACCTTGCGCCGGGCATTGGTCGATTACGGCCACCTGGTCCGCCGGCCGGACGGCACCGGCTACCGCCGCGCCTGACTGCCGGCGCTCCGACGTCGTCAACTCTCGTGGGGTGCGTCAGGGTTTTCCGGAGCCTCGTCGCGACGCTTCTCGATCAGTTCCTTGGTGCGCACGAGCCGCAGCAGCGTAACAAGCAGGAGTCCACCGAGCATATTGAAGGCCAGGGTGTACCCAAACCAGCCAAGCCATTCCAGGTAAGTGATGGCCGCGCCGGAATGGATCGCGGCGAAAATGAGCAGCGAATCCAGGATGCTGTGGAACAGCTGCAGACCCGCAAGGAGGAATCCGCCGATCACCGTCGCGACGATCTTGGCGACGTCATTCGAGGTCCCTTGCTGCATTCGGCTCATCAGCGTAATGGTGCTGCCGCCGAGCACCGCCAGGGCCACAACCTGCATGGAGAACGGCGCGTCGATGAAGTGGTGGGCGCTCTCGGCGACTGTCTCGGTCCACTCAGGGAAGGCCTGCATGACAATCCAGACGAAAGCCCAGCCGCTGACCAGATTGGCCACCAGGGTGCCGCCCCAGAGTTTGACCAGCTGAAGCAGACTGCCTTCTTTCGCGACGACGGCTGCGACCGGCATCAGGAAGTTTTCGGTGAACAGTTCGCTATGTGCCAGGAAAAGGGCAACGAGGCCCACGCTGAACGCAAGGCCCGCGAGGAGATGATTGTCCGTCTCGTGCAGCACAGCAAGGTAAGCCATGATGCCGAGGCCTATCTCGAAACCGCCAAAAACACCCGTAACAAGGATGTTCCGGAAGGTCCGTTGCAGCCGCTCGGCACCCTCCTCAACAGTGCTATCGAAAGATTCCTTCAGTTCGTCCTCGACCGGGGCATCGGTGTCCCCTAGTTCCCGCCTGCGTGCTTCGCTCATGACGCCTCTCCTCTGTACTGTTCGGGAGGAGGCGCCCTCCCGGATCGGCGCTACTGGATACGCGAAATGGTAGCAACAGCGGAGGCAACCCAGTCACCAGCGGTGGTCATCGGCTGGTTGCCGCCCTTCAAGCCTGCTTCATTTCGATCAGTTGAATCAGATTGCCGCAGGTGTCATCGAAGACGGCCATCAGGGCGGTTCCGATGTCGGTGGGCGGCTGGGTAAACACCACGCCGCGGCCCGTCAATCTGGCGTACTCGGAGGTGAGATCCTCGACCGCGAATTGGGCCAGGGGAATGCCATCCTCCATCAGCGCGTCACGGTACGGTTTCACCGCGGGGTGGCTGGCCGGCTCCAGGAGAAGCTCTGGGCTGTCCGGGGATTCGGGTGACCGAACGGTGAGCCAGAAGTCATCACCCAACGGGATGTCGTGGCCCTTCGTGAAGCCGAGGACGTCGGTGTAGAACGCCAGCGCCGCCCGCTGGTCGTCGACGAACAGGCTGGTCAGTGCAATTTTCATTGGATCCTCTTTTGAATAGGCCACCGATCGGCAATTTCGGCAAGTGGTGCGGGATTAAAGTGGTGGAACTTGGAGCGTCCCCGACGCTCGGTCGCAACGAGCCCGGCCGATTCAAGGACACCCAGGTGTTGGGAGATGGCTTGGCGGGTCAGGCTGAGGTTGTGGCGCATGGCGAGTATCGAGCAGATCTCGAACAGGGTCTGACCGTCGTGCGACGACAGCTCATCGAGAATGGTGCGTCTGGTTTCGTCGTCGAGAGCCCGGAACACGTCAACCATAACCATCAGTATAGGCAAGTACAGGCTTGCCTATCAAGACCCCATTACGATGGGTGAATGGCTGATCTGGGGGCAGTACTTCAGGCAACGGGACTACTCGTTGGGTATTTCAGGGCGCCAGTCTGTGGCGAAGTGTCAGTGACCGTCCACCCGGGAGAAGTTCTCGGAGTGGTCGGCGTGAACGGGGCAGGCAAATCGACTGTCGTGAGGACCCTCGCGGGCCGGCAACCGGCGCTTGCCGGCGACGTGCTGGTGCAGGGTCTTCCGGCTCTTCCCGATGCCGTGATGTTTCGCCGTCAGGTGTCAGCAATTTTTGATGATGACCTCTTTTTTCCGGCACTTACTGTCCGCGAGCATCTGCTGCTGGTGGCGCGGGGACACTCCCTGGATGCCCCGGATCAACGGGTCACCGCCGAGCTGGAGTTCTTCGGGCTGCGGGACCGGGCGGACGTGGTCCCGGAAGCCTTGTCCTCCGGGCAGCGGAGGCGGCTGCTTCTGGCCGCCGGCCTGATCCGCCCGTCCTCCCTCCTGATCCTCGACGAACCCGAACAGCGACTCGACCCGGTGATGCGTGATGCGCTCGCGCAGCGGATCGGCGACCACGCGGAGGCCGGGGCCGCTGTGGTGCTGGTGACCCACGATCCGAGGCTGCTGGTGCAGACCGCATCGACTTGTCTGGTGATCGACGACGTCGTCGAGCAGCTCGACCCCGACCAGGGAGCTGCGATCATTGCCGGCTCCTGAAGCACTTCGGCTGCGACCCACTGCTGGTGAGGACAGGGACGGGACCCTCGCCACCGCCCGAGCCGTCGTCGCCTTCACCCGCAAGTCGTCCCGGCGGTATAACCGCGCCCGGACGTCGGTCGGCGGCCTGTTCATCGACATTTACTCGAGCACCCTGGCCTTGGCCTGCGTGCTCGCGATCGCCGGCTCGTTTGTGTTCGCTCTGCGCGACGAGATTGCCCGACGGGATCCTGCGCAGGGTGGCCTCGTCGACCAGCAGTGGCAGATGATTCCGGCCGATGTTCTGTGGATCCTGTTGACCTACCTCGCGTTTACCGGGCTGCTGACCCTGGCGAGGAGGCTGGGACCGGCGGCGGTGAGCTCCAGCGAGGGGTCCTGGTGGCTGCCGCTGCCGGTGGACCGGCGGCCGATGGTTCTGCCGGGGCTCATCCGACTCATCGCTGGCGTGGGGTTGGCTAGTGCTGTCATGTACCTCCCGTTCAGCCTGCTCACCGCACTGGACCGGACACCCACGGGGCATCTCCTTGCCGCGGGAACCTTCGGGATGGTCGCAGTGATCGTGGTCGGTGGGGCAACGCTGCTGCAGCTGCGGGCGGGTTCCGGCCGGCGCGATCTTCTCTGGCCCGCTCTGGTGCTGCTGCCACTCGCGGTGTTGCCGTCGCTGGGCCCTGACGTCTGGCCGCTGCTGGTGGCGCTGGCGTTCGCGGTCGGGGTGCTCGCCTACTCGCTGCCGAGGGTTGGCATAGTGGCAGGGTCCGAACTGATGCGCGGGGGAGGCGTGTCCGGCCATGCGGGTGCGTCAGTGTTCCTGCTGGACGTCAACGAGCTCAGTCGGGCGCTGGCGGCCCACCCGCGCCACACCGCCTCGACGCGGGGCGCGAAGCTGTACGTCCGCCACACGGTGGGGCCGCGGGCGGCGATTGTGCGTGCCGACATCGTCGCGTTCCTCCGGCTGCAGCAAGGGGTGGCGGTGCCGCTGGTGTGGCTGGGCGCATGTCTCGCTCTGGTGCTCGCTGATGCAGCGTTGCCCGCCGTCGTGCAACTGTTGGTCATCGTGGTGGCCGGGTGCGTCACTGGAACCAGCATGGGGGTCGTCGCGCGGCGGACGGCGCTGGTCCCGGAGCTGGACCTGCTGCTTCCCGTCTCCACCTCGGTAGTGATGCTCAGCCGGATCCTGATGCCAGCGGTCGCAATGAGTGCCTGGATGGCGGTCCTGACAGGTGCCCTCAGCGTCGTCGGCGTCGGTGGACCCGGCCTAATTCTGCTGGGTGCGGTGGCGGGCCTCGGAATGGGGGCCGGATCTGTCCGGGCCGCCACCCGTCCCGCGACTGACTGGACGGCCCCAGCTGCCGAAACGCCCTTCGGTCCCGTTCCACGGACCCAGATTGCAGCGCTCTACCGGGGTATCGATGTGACCTTCCTGGCGATGGTGCCGGTGCTGTTGGCCCTGTATACCGGGAACGTCTATCCGTGGCTGATTGGGGTTCAGGCAGCGGTCAGTGCTGGGGTTGTCTTGGTCCAGATGGCTGCGAAGCCCACCTCCCAGTCAGGAGGCTGAGCCCGTCCGATCATTCAGGGCTTTGAAACCCAACACTGACCGGTTGCGGCCGCTAGCCTTGCTGTCCCATGGCCCACGCGTCGCGATCGCAACGAAAAGCACCCCGGCAGCAATCGCGAACCACAACGCGCCCCGGGAGGGGTCCATGACCATTCCGATCGCACCAGTGAAGACGAGCATCGAGCCTACGGCGAAAAGGACACGGGTGGTTCTCCAGCCAAACGTAAACATCAATCAAACGTACGTCGATTGGTGGCCTGTGGCTAGGCAGGGGCGTGACTGCCCGTGGCGGCAGGGAAATGGAGAATGGCAAGAGCAGCCCTGCGATTCAGGCAAAGCCACTACGTTCCTCTGCAGGAGAGCCCATGTTTTCTTTGAAAGTGACCCAGCGCTGGATCCCGGTGGTGTTGCACATCGTGGAGGGCCCGGCTCGAACCCAGACCCGAGGGCACGCGGCAGCTCACGCTGGACGACCACGAGGACCAGGCGAACAGTGCGCGCCATCGGGAATCTGCGGGGTTAGTCCGTTTCGGCGAATGGGACGTTGTGGAGAAGGACTAGGACGTGTTGCAGAATTGGAAGGCGGCATTCCGGCGTCGTATCCGTCCGCCTTCCCGATGAGGATTAAATGACCCCCACAACACGCACTGACCTCACGATCCGTCCCGTCACCGAGACGGATTACGACGACGTCCGCCGCATCACGTGTGCTGCCTACCTTGAGGCGGGGTACTTCGAGGCTCCCGATCATCCGTACATGCGGGTGCTGGCCGACGTCGAACACCGCGCCGAGCACGCCGAAATCTGGGTGGCGGAGCGCGCGGGCGTCGTCGTTGCCTCGGTGGCCATCACGTTCGAGGGGCAGCGGTATACCGACATTGCGGTCGCTGGCGAGCTGGAGTTCAGGATGCTGGCGGTGGACCCGACGGTTCAGCGCGGCGGGGTGGGCCGGTTGATGGTTGAGGCGATCATTGAGCATGCCCGTTCGCTGGACGGAATCACGGCGGTCAGCCTGACCAGCGGCTCCGATATGACCCGCGCCCATGCTCTGTATCATTCGATGGGTTTCGAGCGTCAACCCGAACGTGACTGGTGGGTGCGCGACGAGGAGATCCTGCTCTGGGTGTTCAGATTGTCCCTCTAGAGCCACCGCGACCGTGCAAGTCTCCCGGCCGTGCAGGTCTCCCGGAAGGTGGGAAGACCTGCACCGGTGGGACAAGCTACGGCCGGATCATGACCTTGCCCTTGCGGCCCGCCACGAAGTTTGCCCGGGAGGCTTCCTGCACCTGATCCAGAGTGTAGGCAGCTTCGATGGGGAAGGAGAGGGTGCCGTCGTTGACCCGGAGCAGCAGTTCGCTGAACAGCTCGCCGCGACGACCGGCAGGTAGTTCGCGCATCACGGTGCTGCCCCAGAAGCCCTTGACCGTCAGGTTCTTGAAGATGATCGAGCCGGAACTCAAGGTCAAGGTGCTTCCACCCATCGCGCCGAACACCACGAGCGTGCCATTCTCGCCGAGCTGCGACAGCACCTCGTTGCTGGCGTCGCCGCCCACCGAATCCACGCCGGCGACAATCTTGGCGCCCCCCGTGAGTTCAGCGACCCGGTCCTCCCAGCCTGCGGTCTCGGTGGAAACGATCCGTTCGATACCCTGAGCTGCGAGTTCGTCGACGCCCGCGTCACGGCGGACGAGGCCGACGACGTTGATGCCGCGGGTAGGAGCGAGCTGGGCGATCAGGCGTCCGACGGCGCCGTTTGCGGCGTTTTGGATGATCCAGTCACCCTCGGTGAGGTTCAGCCAGTCGAGTAGTGCGATGGCGGAGAACGGCATTGAGACAAGTTGGGACGCAACTTCATCGGTTGCACCTTCATCGACGGGTACCAGACCCTGTGCCTGGGCGATGAAGAACTCGGCCCAGACGCCGAACGTCCCGCCGGTGGCGACGCGCTGTCCCACGGAGAGGTGCTCGACGTCGTCACCCAAAGCGTCAATGACTCCTACTGCCTCAGAGCCCGCCTGGGCGGGAAGCTCGGGTTTGAAGCCGTAGGTACCGCGGACGGTCCAGAGATCGTGGTTGTGAATGGGGGACAGGAGGGTACGTACCCGCACCTGCCCTGGACCGGGTTCTGGGGTGGTGACTTCATCGACCTGGAGGACATCCCAGGGTTCCCCGAAGGTGTGCTGACGAATCGCGCGCATAACTAACTCTCTTTCCATGTGGTTACTCGAAAAGTAACCCCCCGGCCGGTTGCAATATTCCCGGGCTGCAGCGACATCAGAGCGTCAAGTTTGTCTGTCACGCGACGGTGTTCACGCGCCGCCCAGCGGTTCAGGGCGGATGGCGGCAGAGTGTCCGACGGGTCAGTCGCCGTCGTCGATGACTCCTGTGGCAATCGCGCGGAGGGCGGCGAGGTGGGAATCAAAAGCACTCCTGCCCTGGGGGGTCAAAGAGAGCCAGCTGATTCGCCGGGCATCCGGGCGCCCGACCGATGATGACTTGGTCATCGACACAAAACCACCGTCGACCAAAACCTTCAGATGTTTGGACAGTGCAGCATCCCCAACAGCGAGTGAGTCACGAATCGCTGAGAAGTCGGCGCTTTTAACATTGCGTAGAAGTCCGCAAATTCGGAACCGTAGTGGGGCATGAATCAGTTCGTTGAAGACGCCGCCGTTTGTTTCGGACAGATCAGCGGGCATGGCGGATCCGGCTCAGGGCGCTTCGCATGAAGTAGTGGGCTCCGATAGTGCCAGCGCCGAAAGCGGCTACGGTGGGCGCAGCAACCCACCAGTGCAGTTCGAGAGAGACAAGCCCCAAGGAGACGCTGAGCAGCAGCAGGCAGGAAATCAGGGTGGCGGCGTAGATCAGCCAGGCCTCCCAACCGATGCTGGCGAGTTTGACGCCGGTCGCCCGATGATACAGATAGACAACCATGATTCCGACGATGATCAGCAGAGTTGAGTTGCCCGAGCGGTTGTCTCCGGCTGCGGGCGAAGCGACACAGACGGCGGCAATTGCGCCGAACGTAGGGGCAACCCATCGTGGTGTGTTCATGCGCGAGATGAGAGCTGAGCGGTCACTATCGACGTCGGCCAGCAGGGCGGCGGCCGAGTCCGACCGGCCCGGCGACGACGGAGGCAAGTTGTTTTCCATGATGGAAAGTGTAATCACTTTCCACTGAGGTAAGCAACTGCTGGCTTGGCGCGCGGGGTGTCACTCAGGAGGTGTCTGCGCACACTTTAGTGTCGAATATTTGTTCGAGAGATTTATCCACATAAGCCCGAAAGCTCCTGAACTATCGGCGGCGTTTGGGACAATTGAGGTATGGACGGACGCGCAGCTCCATCGTTGAGCAGGAGGGGATTTACCTCTCAGGCAACGGCTCTGCGCGGGGCTGCGGGTCGTGGTGAGAAGGCCACTACGGGTTCCCCTGTTGCGGGTGTGGGTGTGGGTGTGGGTGCTGGTGTGGGTTCCACGCGAGCATTGGCTGTAGCTTTAGGGGCGCTTCGGCCAGCTGCCAACGCTGCGGGGCTGATCGATCAGCTACGTGGCCTGGAGGATTTGAAATCGGCGATCGCTGGGGTGCAGGCCCAGATCTCCGTCGCCGTTGACGTGCTGGAACGCCAAACCCAAGCCCAGGCCGGGACACCCGCTGCGGAGCAAGGGAAGGGCGTCAGCGCGCAGATCGCACTGGCCCGGCGTGAATCCCCAGCCCGCGGCAGCCGTCTCCTTGGGCTCGCGAGGGCGCTGGTGACGGAGATGCCGCATACGTTGGCGGCCCTGCATAACGGGCAGCTGAATGAATGGCGCGCAACGTTGATCGTGAAGGAAACTGCGTGCCTGTCCGCCGCTGACCGGTCCGCCGTCGACGAGGAACTCTGCCCCGACACCGGGACATTTGAGGGGCACGGCGACAAGGCCATCATCGCCGCCGCCCGGACCGCAAGCTACCGCAGGGACCCGCGCGCCGTGGTCAACCGGGCTGCCCACGCGGCAAACGAGCGGTTCGTGAGCATTCGGCCGGCACCGGACACGATGGCTTACCTCAGTGCGTTGTTGCCGGTGAAAAACGCTGTGGCCGCCTACGCCGCGTTGACCAGGCACGCTGATACGGCACGGGCCACCGGGGACACCCGGTCCCGGGGCCAGCTCATGGCCGATGCCCTCGTCGAACGGGTCACCGGCGCACCCGGGGGCGTCTCCCGGGTCGAGCTGCAGGTCATCATGACCGACCGGTCCCTTTTTCAGGGCGATAGCGAACCAGCCCGGATCCCCGGCTACGGCATCGTCCCGTCAGCGTGGGCCCGAGACCTCATCCGCCCCGGTGCGATACCTTCGCCTTCACCGAGCGGCAACAGATCTGCGACACCGCACGGCTCTGAGGAACACTCTGACCAAGGGCCCCCGACCTTCGAAGTGTGGCTTCGTCGCCTCTACACAGCCCCAACAACCGCAGACCTGGTGGCCATGGACTCCAAAGCCCGGCTCTTCACCCCGGCGCAACGCAGGTTCATCAGCGCCCGCGACGCCACCTGCCGCACCCCTTACTGCGACGCGCCGATCCGGCATTACGACCACATCATCCCCTGGCACAAGGATGGACCTACTTCGGTGGCGAACGGGGCAGGGCTTTGTGAAGTCTGCAACCACACCAAGGAACAACCCGGCTGGACAGCAGGTCCACATCCAGGATCCCGCCACACCCTCCGCGTCGCTACACCCACCGGCCACACCTACCAGGCCACCGCCCCACCCTTGCCCGGAGCCGGAACCGCAGTGTCCCCCGTGCCAGGCCGAATCGGTCGGGGCGTGCACCGCACGTAGACTGGAACCAAACACCAATTCATTGACCATGGGAGATTTATGGCTGAGATCAACCGTGAGGACGTTGCGCATCTGGCGCGGCTTGCCCACATCGACATGAGCGCCGAAGAGCTGGACCGGATGACCGGTGAGCTGGCAGTAATTGTTGACTCGATCAAGCGGGTCAGCGAGGTGGCAGGCGACGACATCCCCACCACCAGCCACCCCATTCCGCTCAGCAACGTGTACCGCGAAGACGTGATCGGTGAGACCCTCACCAACGAGGAAGCCCTCTCCGGTGCACCCGACAACGCTGACGGACGCTTCAAGGTCCCAGCCATCCTGGACGGGGAGTAACCCATGACTGAACTGATTCGGCTCAGCGCCGCGGCGCTCGCCCAGAAACTCGTTGCCAGGGAAATCTCGGCCGTTGAAGCCACCCAGGCTCACCTCGACCGGATTGCCCACGTGGACGGCGGCGACGACGGTGTCCACGCCTTCCTGCACGTCAATACCGACGAGGCGCTCGCCGTCGCCGCCGAAGTGGATCAGGCTCGTGCGAAGTCCGAGGACCTCCACCCGCTGGCCGGCGTTCCGATCGCGGTCAAGGACCTCATCGTCACCAAGGGCCAGCCCACCACCGCCGGCTCGAAGATCCTTGAAGGCTGGCACAGCCCCTACGACGCCACAGTGATCCGCCGACTCCGGGCCGCGGGTATGCCCATCCTCGGCAAGACCAACCTGGACGAGTTCGCCATGGGCTCCTCCACCGAGCACTCGGCGTATGGCCCCACCCGTAACCCGTGGGATCTGGATCGCATCCCCGGCGGATCGGGCGGTGGCTCAGCTGCCGCCGTCGCCGCTTTCGAGGCGCCGCTCGCGCTTGGCACCGATACCGGCGGTTCCATCCGCCAGCCCGGCGCTGTCACCGGCACGGTCGGCGTGAAGCCGACCTACGGCGGAGTTTCCCGGTACGGTGCCATCGCGATGGCGTCGTCGCTGGACCAAATTGGTCCCGTTTCGCGGACCGTGCTGGACTCGGCGCTGCTCCACGAGGTCATTGGCGGCCACGACCCCAACGACTCCACCTCCCTCACCGACCCTCTCGGCGCGCTCGTCGAGGCTGCCCGAATGGGCAACGTTGACGGCATGCGCATCGGCGTCATCAAGGAACTGCAGGGCGAGGGGTACCAGGCCGGTGTGCTGACCCGGTTCCAGGAATCGTTGGAACTGCTCCGTGGTGCGGGCGCCGAGATTGTCGAGGTGTCCTGCCCCAATTTCGAGTACGCGCTGGGCGCCTATTACCTGATCATGCCCTCCGAGGCGTCCTCAAACCTTGCCAAGTACGACGGCGTCCGGTTCGGTCTTCGGGTGGTGCCCGACGGCGCACCCACCATCGAACGTGTCATGGGCGCCACGCGTGCCGCAGGCTTCGGTGACGAGGTCAAACGGCGCATCATCCTGGGCACCTATGCGCTAAGCGCCGGCTACTACGACGCCTATTACGGCTCGGCGCAGAAGGTCCGCACGCTGATTCAGCGGGATTTCGATGCGGCCTTCAAGCAGGCCGACGTCCTGATCTCCCCGACTTCGCCGACCACTGCCTTCAAGCTGGGGGAGAAGCTCGACGATCCGCTGGCCATGTACCTGAACGACGTCGCCACTATCCCAGCGAACATGGCAGGCATACCCGGGCTGTCCCTGCCCGGCGGCCTCGCCGACGAGGATGGGCTGCCCGTCGGTATCCAGCTGTTGGCTCCCGCCCGCCAGGACGCCCGGCTGTACCGGGTGGGCGCGGTGCTGGAATCACTGCTCGAAGCCAGCTGGGGCGGTCCGCTGCTGGATCGCGCTCCGGAGCTGAGGCCTGACGCTTTGCGGTCCGGCGGCACAGCCGACCGCGTGGAGACTAGCACTGCAGGAGGAACCAACTGATGGCTATGGCAACTGAAGACATTCTGACCTTCGAGGAAGCCCTCGAGAAGTATGATCCGGTGCTGGGCTTCGAGGTCCATGTGGAGTTGAACACCCAGACCAAAATGTTCTCCTCGGCACCCAACGCGTTTGGTGACACCCCCAACACCAACGTCACCCCGGTGGACCTTGGTCTGCCGGGTGTGCTGCCGGTAGTGAACCGGGTGGCGGTGGAGTCTTCCATCAAGATCGGGCTGGCGCTGGGCTGCAAGATCGCCGAGAAGTGCTACTTCGCCCGGAAGAACTATTTCTACCCGGACACACCGAAGAACTTCCAGACCTCCCAGTTCGAGGACCCGATCGCCTATGACGGGTCCATTGACATTGAGCTGGCTGACGGCACCGTGTTCACCGTCGAGATTGAGCGCGCCCATATGGAAGAGGACGCCGGAAAGCTGACCCACATGGGTGGCTCCACCGGTCGGATCCAGGGCGCCGAGTTCTCCCTTGTGGACTACAACCGCGCCGGGGTGCCCCTCGTGGAAATTGTCACCAAGCCGATTGTCGGTGCCGGTGCCCGCGCTCCCGAGCTGGCGAAGGCGTACGTCGCTGCGATCCGCGAGATCGTCAAAAACCTTGGCGTATCTGACGCCAAAATGGAACGCGGCAACGTCCGCTGTGACGCGAACGTCTCCCTCAAGCCCAAGGGGCAGGAGAAGTTCGGCACCCGCACCGAGACGAAGAACGTGAACTCGCTGCGCGCCGTCGAGCACGCCGTCCGGTATGAGATCCAGCGCCACGCAGCGGTGCTCGATTCCGGGATCGCCATCATCCAGGAAACCCGCCACTGGCACGAGGACACCCGCTCGACGACGTCGGGCCGTCCCAAGTCCGACGCCGACGACTACCGCTATTTCCCCGAACCCGATCTGGTGCCTATCGTCACCACCGAGGAGTGGATCGAGCGGCTCCGCTCCGAATTGCCCGAGCCACCGGCCGAACGCCGCAAACGGCTGCAGCAGGATTGGGGCTACTCCGACGCCGAGTTCCGTGACGTCGTCAACGCCGGTGTGATGTCCTCCATCGAGGACACCATCGCTGCCGGAGTCAAACCCGCCGTCGCCCGTAAATGGTGGATGGGCGAGATTTCCCGCCGGGCGAAGGTGGCCGACGTCGAGCCGTCCGAGCTGGGTGTCACCCCCGAGCTGATCGTCGAACTGAACTCGCTGATCGAGTCCGGCAAGATCAACGACAAGCTGTCCCGGGAGGTGCTCGACGGCGTCCTCGCTGGCGAAGGCACACCCACCGAGGTGGTCGAGGCCCGCGGGCTGGCGGTCGTGTCCGACGACGGTCCGCTGCTCGAGGCGATCGATGCAGCACTGGCAGCCCAGCCCGATGTCGCCGACAAGATCCGCGGCGGCAAGGTGCAGGCTGTCGGCGCGATCGTGGGCGGCGTCATGAAAGCCACCCGCGGCCAGGCCGACGCCGGTCGGGTGCGGGAACTGATCCTGCAGCGCCTCGGCGTCGAGGGCTAACCCGCCGCTCCCAATTGAGGTGGGCAATCTGGACAAAAAGGGGGCAACATTACCTCTGCGAACGTCCAGGTTGCTCACCGTTTCTCCCTGAAAGGATCCTCGTGGCGAACAGGCTGGCGGACGGTGAGCGCTGAGAAGCCGGTCTGGACCCACCTGTCCCGTGTCCAGACCGAGGGCGATAACCACATCATGGAAGACGCCTGCGGCTACCGGCGCAACGCCGCGTGGATGATTGACGGCGCCACGTCCCTGCTGGCAGAGATCGACCTGCCCGGGGCATCCAACCCGTCCTGGTACGCGCAGGTCCTCAACCTCGCGCTGGCTGAACACGCCGGCCCCGCGGATCCCCGCGAGGTTCTGGCCGCGGCACTGAAAACCGTTGATGCGCTCGGGCAGCGGCTGGTCGGCGCTCGGTCCCACTTTTTCCCCAGCGCTGCGGTCTCCCTGGTGACCGCTGCCGACGACGGCGTCCAGGTGCTCAGCCTCGCCGACTGCCACGTCGTGGCCCGCCGGTACGACGGAAGTTGGCTGCACGCTGGAGTTCCGATCAGCGAACCCACCGGAACCCGCGCCGACCACCTGCAGGCCCGGCGGGACCGTAATACCGAGCACGGCGTCTGGGTGGCCCGGCGGGAACCCGAAGCAGCCGAGCGAGCCAGACTGGTGACAGTGGGGAAAGCGCACACCGTGGCGCTCGCTTCGGATGGTGCCTGGCGGGCAGTCGATCTGGGCCTGGTGGCGGGCCCTGAGGCTTTCCTCGATGCGGTCAGCACCCCCGGTGGTGCACAGGAGCTCATGTTGACCCTGCGCATCACCCAGCAGGAGATCGGCGAGACAGCGGACGACGCATCGGTGATGTGCGTGGCGCTGCAGGACTAGCCAGCCGCAACCCGGCTTTCCCGGAACCCGGCTGATACGCTGACGATGGTGCCACAGCACCGTCCAGGATGAACTGCACGCGCCGGGGCGTACCACGCTAACCTACCGTGTGCGGGTGGAAGGAACCCCTCAGTGAAGGCGCTTTACAAGTCCGGTCCGCACCCCGGTTTCGAACTGGTCGACCGGCCCGAACCGACGCCGGGCCTCGGCGAAGTCAAGATCCGCGTGATGACCACCGGGATCTGTGGCACCGATCTTCACATCGAGTCCTGGGACCAATGGGCCGCCAGCACCATCAACGCACCCCTGATTCCGGGGCACGAGTTCTACGGTGAAGTGGTTGAACTCGGCAACGGCGTGCGAGACGTCAAGGTGGGCGACCGGGTCTCCGGTGAAGGCCATATCGTCTGCGGAACGTGCCGCAACTGCCGCGCCGGTCGCCGTCAAATGTGTATCAGGACCGCCAGCGTCGGCGTACAGCGCGACGGCGCCTTCGCCGAGTTTGTGGTGATACCTGAACCGAACGTCTGGGTGCACCCCGCAGGCATCACCCCCGAGTTGGGCGCCATCTTCGACCCCTTCGGCAACGCAGTCCACACTGCCCTGAGTTTCCCCCTCGTCGGCGAGGACGTGCTGATAACGGGGGCCGGACCAATCGGACTGATGGCTGCCGCCGTCGCCCGCCACGCCGGCGCTCGCTACATTGCCGTCACCGACGTCTTCCAGCCCCGGCTCGATCTGGCACTCACCGTCGGCGCTGACCTGGCCGTGAACGTCAGCACCACCCGGATCGTTGACGCGCAGCGCCAGCTCGGGATGAGGGAAGGGTTCGACGTCGGCATGGAGATGTCCGGCCACCCCACGGCCCTGCCGGAGATGATCGACAACATGAACCATGGCGGCCGGATCGCCATGCTCGGGCTGCCGTCAGCCGATATCACCATCGACTGGGCCAAGATGGTCACGCACATGCTCACCCTGAAGGGCATCTACGGCCGCGAGATGTTCGAAACCTGGTACGCCATGAGCGCCATGCTGCAGTCCAACCCTATTCTGCAGCAGGCGATCTCGAGCGTGGTTACCGATACCCTGCCCGCGTCGCAGTGGCAGCAGGGCTTTAATACAGCACGCAACGGGGCCAGCGGCAAAGTGGTCCTGGACTGGACCGGATTCTAAGGAGCATCATGTACACGAGCATTCAGGATCAGCTGACCGAGGAGCTGGACGGTATCCGCAGCGCGGGTCTGTTCAAGAATGAGCGGCGGATTTCCTCCCCGCAGTCCAACCATATTGAAGCGGCAACGCTCGACGGCGCCCCCCAGCGGGTACTGAACTTCTGCGCCAATAACTACCTGGGATTGGCCGATCACCCGGACATCATCGCCGCCGCGAAACAGGCGCTCGATGACCGCGGCTTCGGTATGGCCTCCGTCCGGTTCATCTGCGGCACCCAGGATCTCCACCTGGAACTCGAGGCCCGGGTGTCACAATTCCTTGGCACCGAAGACACCATCCTGTTCTCCTCGTGCTTCGACGCCAACGGTGGGGTCTTCGAGTCCCTGTTGACCGCCGAAGACGCGGTGATTTCTGATGCGCTGAACCATGCGTCGATCATCGACGGCATCCGACTGTCCAAGGCCCAGCGGTACCGCTACGCCAACCGTGACATGACCGATCTGGAAGCGAAGCTCAAGGAGGCCGCAGGAGCCCGCCGGACCCTGATCGTCACCGACGGGGTGTTCTCGATGGACGGTTACCTCGCTCCGTTGGAGGCCATCTGCGACCTCGCCGAGCAGTACGGTGCGATGGTCATGGTGGATGATTCACATGCGGTCGGCTTTATGGGCAAAACCGGGGCCGGCACGCCCGAGCACGCCGGAGTCTCCAACCGGGTGGACATCTACACCGGTACCTTCGGGAAGGCACTGGGCGGGGCATCCGGCGGCTACGTCGCAGCGCACGCCGAGATCGTCGCGCTCCTTCGCCAGCGTGCCCGGCCGTACCTGTTCTCGAACTCCCTGGCACCGTCAATCGTCGCCGCCACCCTCACCGCCCTCGACCTGGTCCAGAACAGCGCCGACCTGCGGGCGCAACTCGAGGAAAACTCGGCACTGTTCCGGCGCCGGATGACCGAGGAAGGCTTCGAACTGCTCGACGGCGAGCACGCGATCATCCCGGTGATGTTCGGCGACGCCGCGCTGGCGGCCAAGGCCGCCGACGCCATGCTGGTTCGCGGCGTGTTTGTTACGGCGTTCAGTTTTCCTGTGGTGCCTCGCGGTGCCGCCCGGATCCGGGTGCAACTGTCCGCCGCCCACAGCGCCGAGGACATCGAGGCGTGTGTGCAGGCGTTCATCGGGGCGCGCGACGACGTCGCGGCCGCCACCTAGCCGGCGAACTGCCCAGCCCCGGCACCAGCCAGCCCGGCCGGCGTCGTGAACCCGGTTCGGTGACACGCCCCCGGCGTCCGTATTGCTCACCGAACTGCTGTCTTCCCGGAATCGACCCGGGCCGCCGGGTAGGCTGCAGGCATGGCACTCAACGCTGATGTTCTGATTGTCGGTGGCGGCATCGCCGGGCTGTCCCTGGCCTCGCTGCTCGCCGGGCACTGCACGGTGGTCCTCGTGGAGGCCGAACAGGAGCTCGCCTACCACGCCTCCTCCAGATCAGCCCGGCAACTCATCCCCAGCTACGGACCTCCCGCGGTGCAGCAGCTCACCAATCGCACCCTCGACCTGCTGCGCACCACCGAAAAAGACCACAACCTCCAACTCCTCGCGCCGCGCAGCTTCATGCTGATCGGATCCGAGCAGGACGTCGCTGAACGCTCCAGTGGCGCCATGACCGCGATCAGCCACCAGGAAGCGCTGTCCCTGTGCCGGCAGCTCCGGCCGGAAACGTTCGCCGCCGCGGGCATTGACACCACCTCGGTGGGGCTCGATTCCGCTGCCCTGATCGACCACCACCGGCAGGTAGCGTTCGGCGCCGGTGTCACGGTCCTTACCGGGGCCAAGATCCACTCGGCCCAACAGTTGAAAAACGGGTGGAATGTCGGGGCCGGCGCGCACGCCATTCATTCAGCGGTCCTCGTGAACGCTGCGGGGGCGTGGGCCGATGAGGTTGCGGTAATCTCCGGAGTGGAAATCCAGGGGCTCCGGCCCTACCGCCGGACCGCCGCCGTCGTGCGCATGACCGGCGAGCTGGCACCGGGAACACCGATGGTCGCGGCCGCCGACGACAGCTTCTATTTCCGGCGCGAAGGGGCAGGTGCACTGATTTCGCCCTGCGAATCGGTGCCAAGCGTTCCCGAGGACGCCCAACCGGTCGCCGCCGACCTGACGGCGTTACTGCACCGGTTGAATGAGGCGACCACCCTGGGAATCACCTCAATCGACCGCGCCTGGACCGGGCTGCGAACCTCGACCAAAGCCGGGTTGCCGGTGGTCGGGTTTGATCCCGAAGCCGCCGGGTTTTTCTGGCTGGCTGGCCAGGGCGGCTACGGTTTCCAGACGTCGTCGGGGATTGCTGAACTGGCGGCCGCACTGATCCTGGGCGAGGAGAGCAACGTCCCGCTGCTGGCCGACACGCTGCGCCCGACCCGCTAAACCCGACCCCAAAGGGCCGGCCCAAAAATACAATCGAATAAATTAACACATACGTTTTGAATAACCAAGAGTTTTGGTTGTCGAGTTTCTACTGCGGGTCCATAATCGTTCCATTCTGACGTGCTGGATATCCGCTGAGGAGCTGGGCAATGCCTTCACTACTGGATACACTCACACCCCTGCTCGGTGATGGCACGGAGCTCGGGGATTTCGGGGAAGCCCTCGACGAGTTCACCGTCGACGATCAGCAAACCCCCTCGAACCCCGGCGGTGTGACCGTCACCGGCTCGGTGTCCTTCGCTGCCGGGCTGAAACTGGGCGTCGACGTCGTCAGCAAACGTCTGGTCTGGACCCCCGCCGCGACTGCAGGTGGAGCGGACGCCTTCGGTGAAAACTCGTGGATTGACGTCCGCAACACCACCCTCACCTTCGAACTGCAGGTCCCGGGACTGGGCGGGGAGGACTTCACCCTCGACCTGAGCCTGAGCAATATTGTGTTGAAAGCCCCGTTCCTGCGCGGAGCCAAGCATCCCAGCCCGGGGGAGCTGGTCCCGGATCCGCAGAATCCTGACTTCACGTTCACCCTGCCGGACGTCGACTTCCAGATCTTCGGCGACGACGGCGGCACCGACGCCAGGTTCCTGGGCCTCGGCGACACCGGCACCGACGATCCCGCCATTGCCTCCTTCGTCACCATGCAGCCTCCGTTCGCGTTCATCGGGTCCACCGACGTGGTCGGCTTCGGATTCCGCTCCGGCATGCTCGATCTCTCCGGTGACGCCACCCCACCCGACGTCCTCGACCTGCTCAACCTTGGCGCCGAATGGCAGGGCCTTTATCTCCCAGAAATCCGGCTCTTCGTGGCTCCGAACGGCGCCCGCGACCTCTGCGTGGACGCCGGTGCCAAAAACCTCCTCATCGGCTTCGGCGCGACCTCCGGGGTGTCCGGGGACTTCGACCTGACCGTCGCCTACCAGGGCGCAGGAGCCCTCAAACTCGGGGCGCGCTTCTACGATGCGGCCGGGCGCTGCTACTCGCCGGTCGGCACCGGCGGAACCCGCACCGTCACCCTGCCCCCTCTCACCCGGATGGTCGCCGACGTTGAAGGCGGGTTGGCCCCCTACACCTTCACCATCACCGTCGACGGCGTCGCACAGCCGGCCGGCAGGGTCACCGACATCGATCTCTCCACCGACGCGAGCCGAAACATCGTCATCACCGTCAGGGACACCAGCGGCACTCCACAGACCGCCACCCTCACCCTGACGACGTCGGCCCTCGCCACGGTCCCGGGCGGTGGTACCAACGCCCAGCTTCGCACCGTCAGCACCACCACAGGTACCGTCCCGGCCGCCTCGCCGCGCCTGCGCGTCGACTCTGAAACCGTCGCGGGCACGACGACGACGGTTGTCCTCACTCTCGACGTCGACACGGCAACAGCGGCCACCACCGAATGGCGGGTCGACGGCGGTGCGCCAACGACAGGCGCTACGCTGTCCGTCAACGTCGGCCCGGGCCAACGCTTCTCGGTACAGGCCAGGCTTCCCGGGACCACCACCGTGGGGGCTGCCACCGCCTATTACCGCTTTGACACACCGGACCCGGGAGCCGAATCCGCGGCGCCAAGCCGGTCAGCCCCGGCACCCAATGCGGGTGCCGCCACCCCCTGGACGCAGGGCACCGACTCCGACGACACGCTCCGCCCGCTCCTCGCGGCGCTCCCCGCCGGGCACCCCATCTCCATCAGCGGGTACGCCAGTTTCGAGGGCACCGACACACCCACGGTCCGCCAATACAACGAACGGCTTGCCCGGCGCCGCGCCGATGCCCTCCAACTTCGCATCGAACGGCTCTGCCAGGAGCCCGCACTCACCGGCAGGAACCCGGTGATCACCGCTGCCGCCGACATGTCGGGGTGGACGGGGCAGGGGCCAGCCCTCGACGTCCGGCGGACCTTCTGGAAAGCGGAAGCGACCTGGCCGCCAGTGAGCACCGGGGACACGCTGGTCACGGCGGAACTGTGGCGGGAGGAAGCCACCGGCCCCGGCACCGATCTGACCACCCCCGACGCCGACCCCGGCACCCGCACCAACCCGCCTTCCTGGTTCCGGAAACTGGGCACAGTCGTCAGAATCGTCAGGAACACTTTCGTCTCCTGCGAAGTGTTCGGAGAGTTCGATATCCAGACCGCCGCCGAGAACCGGCTAGCCGGGCAGATGACCCCGGGGAGCGAGCTCAGCGCGGCCCGGGCCATCGGCCGCAACCCCGCCGACGGCATCATCAGAATCCGGTTCCTGATCGAAATCGACGAGGCTGTTGGCTCCGTGAGGATGACCGCCCAGTATGGGGCCCACCCCCAGGACACCGACGGACTCTACCTGTGGGGGATCCGGCCGGGAGAGGCGCTGCAGGCACCGGAGTTCGGGCTGGACTTCTTCGGCGCCACAGTGGTCCTGATGCCGCTGCTCTCCGAGACGGCAGGGGCGGTCGCCAACGAGGGGGCCATCGTCCAGATGGGGGTCACCGCCGCGATGCTCGCCATCCCGGCGGGCATTGCTTCCTCGGAGATTGTTAAGACCGAAAGGGTGGTGTGGCACGGCGGCGAGATCCTGCTCAACGCTGTCCCCGGCGCCAATGAACTGGTGGTGCTCTTCGACGTCGAGGCGGCCATCTCGATGGACATCGCTGGTCTCGTCGAGATCACCCGTGAGGCCCCGCTCTCGGTACGCTACAAGGCGGTGGGCATCAGGCTCGGGGACGGCGCTGCCGGTCAGCCGTTCCAGTTCCGGCCGGTGTTTGACGCAGCGAAGGGCTATTCCATCGAGGTGGCAGGTCCCGGCGGGCTGAAGATTGCCGAACCGCTCGGCGAGCTCCTGCAGGTACTCGGCGCACGGGTGGCACGCAACAATCCCCTCATCTTCGAGATTGACCTGGGTTTCGCCGTCGACCTTGGCGTCGTCAGCATCGACCGGGCCCGGCTGCGGGTTGCCTTCGAACCGTTCAGTTTCGCGATCACCGCTTTCGGCGCCTCCATCGACATTCCGGGTGCCATCGCTGGCAAAGGCTACCTGGAAATGAACGACAGCGAGATAAAGGGGCAGCTGGACCTGACCATCGTTCCCGTGTCGGTGCGGATCGCCGCAGGGGTGGGGGTGGCGAACATCAGCGAGGAGGACGGCGGACCGGCCACCGGCGTGATCGTCGCACTTGAGGTCGAGTTCCCGGTCGCCATCCCGCTGGGGCAGAGCGGCCTGGGGATCTACGGTTTCATGGGATTGTTCGCCATGAACTACGCACGCGACCTGACCGACATCGACACCTCCAACATGGCACCCGCACTGGCCTGGCTCCGGGCCACCGGCGGAAACCCCTTGAACCTGGAGTTCTGGAAGCCCGAGGTCAACACCTGGGCCTTTGGTGTTGGCGCAATCCTCGGCACCATGGGCAGCAGCGTCATCTTCAACCTCAAGGGCCTGATCATGCTGGAGCTGCCCGGCCCGCGGCTACTGCTGATCATGAAGGCGAAGCTGCTGGCCGTGATGCCGAACCTGGGCGGCAACGCCGAAGGCACCTTCCTGGCCGTCATCGACCTCGACATGGGGCGCGGGACTCTCACCATCGGCATTTCCATTGACTTCGACATCTCACCGCTGCTGGAACTCCATATCCCGGTCGAAGCTTTCTTCAACTTCACCGATGTGGCGGACTGGCACCTGTACCTCGGCCGGCAGCGCAGCCCCATCCACGCCAACATCCTTGAGGTGTTCGACGGCACGGGCTACCTGATGCTCTCCGGCAACGGGCTTGCCCTGGACAACCTGCCCGAAGTCTACGGATTCTCCATCGGTACCGGCCTCCACGTCTCGTTTGAATGGGGGGACCGCAGTAGCGGCCTCTACGCCGAACTCGCTGCCGGCTTTGATGCGGTGGTGGGGTTCGACCCGTTCTGCCTCGCCGGGATCCTGTATGTCCGGGGCAGCCTTCACCTCTTCATCATTGAGGTGAGCGCCTGGGCCAAGCTGGACGTCTTCGTGGGGGAGAAGATGATCGGCGGCAACCCGGCCAAGGTGTCACGCATCAGCGGCGAGATCTGCGGACGGGTGAAGTTCCTGTTCTTCTCCGTGCAGGGCTGCGTCACTTTTGAACTTGGCGAGACGGCGATCCAGACCCCGCCCCCGCCGCCGCTGGTCGAAATCCTCAAGTTGGTGGGCAGGTCACCGGCGCTAGTCCAGGGCTCAGGCGTCGACAAACCGATCGACAGCGGCCTGGCCGACGCCGCCGAATCCCTGGCCGCGGTGGACCCCGAGAATGGTGTTCCCCTGGACGCCATTCCGGTACTCATGATGAACCTGCCCCCGGTCGCCGATCCGGCAGTTCGGTTCAAGGGCGAGGTGCTGGCCGGCAGCACCGGAGTCGCTCCCGGGGGATGGGTCAAGAAAGGATCCGCGTCCTATAAATTCACCCTGACCTCAGTGGAGCTCGACCCGGTGGGCCCCGACGGCGGTGTGCTGCCGGGGGGATTCACCGACGGATCGACACCGGCTACCTGGTGGGAGCAAAAAAGTGGCGACACGGCCCTGTCGGCCCAACTGGCGCTCCTGAGCTGGCTCCCGGAGGGAACCCCCAAGGCAGTCGAAACCGGGTACTCGCTCGAGGAGACGGTCACCGACAGCTGGGGAACCATCTGTGATCCCATTGCCCCGCCGACGTCGGTCCTGTTCACTTTCCTCGGCGAACCCCTGGGGCCATCCGAGGCCGGCTGGCACCTTACCGGGCTGCCCTGGCCGGACCCGCCGGGAAGCCACCGGTCGATACCGCCGGACAACCACCTGACCGTGACCGAGCGCTGGCGCTCGGGCGACTTCTCGGTCGACAGTCTCCTCGCCGTCGTCCCCGCCCAGGTTGAGGGGCTCGCCGTGACCTGCCCGGAGGTCAGGGAAGCCAACCGGGCGGACACCCGTCGTCCCGAACTGGACGGATCAGTCGAGGCCAACAACCCGGTCCTCGCGGCCCTCGGAGGCAAGGAGCCAGAGGAAACGGTGTTGCCTCGCGTCGACTGGGGCGATGTGGTCACCAACCCGGACCCCGACCTCACCGTCCACCGGGCGCAACTGCTGGATGGTGTTCCGATCAAGCAGGGCCGCGCCAAATGTTCCAGCCGGGCGCTCGCTGCACCCGTCTACGACGCCCGTGACCCCATGCACCACGGTGACGAAGAGCGGAAACAAGACATCCACGAGGGCTGGAAAGCCGCGGGATTCCAGCCGGGGCCACTCGATAATGCGGTGGTGCTGCGCACCGGCCCCTTCACCGCGGTGGTGTTGTATCTGCTGGTGCGCAGAGAGTTGCTGGAGGGCGGACTCGTGGTCTGTGCCTTTGACGCCGAGGAAAATGAACTTTCCAGGGACGTTGTCACCCCCGCCGTCACCACTCTCCCCGCCCGCTGGACCGACGCTGCCGGACCCTGGGGTGCGGACACGTTCCTGCTCAGCCAGCAAGCCACGGCCATGACCCGGCTGGGGTACTTCCCCGTCGTCGTTGAGGTTAAGGGCGGCGTGAAGGCTGACCACCTTCAGATTGGGATGCCACCCGAGGATTCAATCAACGAGCGCCTCGACGCCCGCGGCTACTATCTGGCCGGCACCGAACTGACCCGGACCGCCGAGTTCCTGCGCTTCGACTGGGACCAGACCGAACGCGACTCCCGCCAGGCCGCGGTCGCCAATGTCCTCGGCGGCGACACGGACGACCACGCGCTGCTCCACCCCGACACCGTCTACCGCGCAACAGTCGGGTACTCCGTGCAGGCTCGACCCGTCCTTCCCGACGGGACCGATGGAACGGCCGTCGACGTCGCCAGTTCCCCGCAGCAGTTCTTCTTCAGAACCGACAACCTGCCACCCCGGCGACTCGACCCCTGGATCCTCGGCAGCACCCCGCAGGAGGGTGAGCAGCACTTTCCCACCGGGGAACCCATCAAGATCATTTTCGGCACCACCAACGTGGTCAGGATGTTCGCGGCCTACGGCAAACGGCTTCAGGTGCGGTTGCGGTCCTCAGCCTTCCGCCCCATCCAGGCGAAACCCGGCTTCGTCCACCCGTTGGTGTTGCGGCCCTGGACCGCAGCCGGAGGCAACAACCCGGAGCTCGTCGCGGCGGCGGTCCTATCACCCTGGGAGCAGGCGCTGGCTGGGGTACTGACCGGCAGTTGCATCCCCGTGGATGAGGAACGCGTCAGGCACTCGGTGGAAACCGTGGGAGTGGAACTTGAGAGCTACACCGACTACATCATGGATGTGGAAACCGCCGATTTGACGGCGCCCGACGGCGCGCAGGGTGAGGTGATCTGGCGCCGCTCCTTCAGCACCGGCGCCTACGCCTCGGTCGAAGAGTTCAGTGGGTCGTTCGCCGACGCCAAGATTGTGCACCGGTACGCTGCGCCGGCGGCGCTGCAGACCGTTGCCGCATCCTTCGCGGCGCGCCCTCCGGAAGGCGCCGAACTTGACCAGGCGCTCACTGCGGCGGGGCTGGAGCCAATGGGCGTGCCTAAATCCGGTCAGATTGTGGTGTTCTGGGAAACTGCGGCGCCGGGCTCGGTCCCCCAACCGGCAGCTGTCCTCATCGATGCGTCAGAGCCAATGTGGCGTAGTCGTGGGGTGGCAGTCGAAGAGGTGGATTCGGCGGTAGCCGGCAACCGCCGCTACAAGATGGTGCAGCGCAGGTGGCTGGAGCTCGCTGAGAGGCCCAGCGCTGGCGCAGTCGTGGACCGGATGGTGATGGGGCCGGGCGGCCAGCGTGCCCTGGTCTCCCTCAAACCAGGGTCCCGCGGCAAGCGCCTGACCCTGGTCCTGGCCCGTCTCGCGCAACCCGAGACGTATCTCGACGGCCCGGCGGCCGCAGATAGTGCGTTTACCGTCGCCGACCTCCAACTCACCTCCGCGCCGTGGGAAGAGACTGACTGATCATGAGCTACGTATTCAATTCCCGCCGGTTCCAGGCCGAGGGCGTCGCCATCAATTGGGCGGTTCACGCCCGCACCCTTGGCGGATTGAAAGAGTATTCACGCACCCTCAAGGTCAGGCCGGCGAACGTGCAGCTACGGTGGCTGACCAACCAGGAGATCGGCATACCCAGCCGGCCGTTCAGCGTCTGGCGCCGGCCGGCCATGCGCGCCGAACGCACCGACTTCACCTTCCGTGCGGTCGTCATCCCCTCGTTGGGCGGGCGTACCCTGGTGACCTGGCACGGGACCCGGCTGGTGACCGCCCACCTGTTCCTCAGCGGCGCTGCCGGCTACATCTACGCTTTTGCCGGCTGGCCCACCACCTCAGGCGCCGTGGCTGTCAGGCGTTTCGAGCCGGGGGCCGGAGCCGTCCAGATTGGTGCCGGGGCGATGGACGGCCTCCTGGTGGACCCCGGCATTGTGATCGAGTCGATTCTGGGCACCGACCTGGCCCAGTATGACGAGGGAATGGGGTGGGAGGAACTGGAGCATGTGGGTCTGCCCGTTGACAGTGCACGGTGGGCGGGGACCGCCTACGGCAGCCACCCGCAGGGCATGCTGGTGGACGCCTCTGGCCCTGCACCGGCACTCACCGACCCCGTCACGGCTGCCGGACAGCGGCTGGAACGCGGCGCGCCGTCGTCGGGCTGGGACCCGCACCTCACGGCAGGAATCACCGCGCCCGGCTGGCAGGAACCGGATTTTACGGCGGTCATCGATGACGCCAACGCCTCGCTGGTGCACCACCTGGCGGTCATCTCGAACTCCCACCCGCCGCAGGAGCACGCTGGGCGGACCATTGCCATCACCATGCCGCCACCGGCCAACTCCAGTGGCGGCTCGGCGCCCGGCAGTCCCACCACCTCGCTGGTCTCACCGTGGGGCATGACGCTGCTGGCGGCCGGAGCGGATCCCTATGCCGCGCTCACCCTCGGCATGGGCACAGCGTACGGGCCCGATGAGCTGCCCAAGGACGATCACGGCGAGCGCAGCGGCTACGACTACCTGGTCACAGCCACCTACGAGAAAGGTCTTGACGGGCAATCGGCAGAACGCACCTACGCGGCGGTGGTCCCGTCGCCGCAGCCCGGGATTGCACCGCTGGCGCCGGCCGGGGTTTTGGTGCGGACCATGGGCTATCTGCGCCCGATGGACAGGGACGCGCCGTGGCGGACGTCCCTCCGCACCGGGTGGGAGCGGCCGCTGGCAACCCCGTTGGCTCGTCCACGCAGCTTCGCTTTCGCCCGGGTGTCCCGCCCGGGGGACCTCGCGGCGTCGTCCTTGCTGCCCCCTCGGGTGGGCGGCGGCTGGCTGCCCGGCATCATCAATGACGCCCCGGTGGAGGGGGACCCGGCCCCGCACAGGATTTCGGCGGTCGACCGCGAAATTCCCATCCCGACCGATCCGGGAAGTATCTCTCCGAGCTACTCTGTCGCACATCAGGACCTCTACGGGCTGTGGAGCAAATGGCGCACCGCCGGAGTCACCGTTGATCAACCGGCCGTCGACGGCGTCAGGATTGTCAGTGCCGCCCTGACCGCGGTGGGCAGCCCGACGGCGGGGAGCCTCGTTGCCGCGCAACTGGAGGTCGAGTTCCTGTGGGACTGGTCCGCCAGGGGGCCGCTGGCCATCCGGTTTGCTGGCAGACTCTTCGCCGCACCGCTTCACGGTTCGCAACCCCCCGATACCTCGGTGCCAGGTGGGCTGCAGCGCAGCCTCGGTGGGGGAGGCGCGTTTGCCGACGTCGTCTTCGTTGGCGATGAAGGCTCCGGCGGGGGGATGACCCTGACGGGCCTGAATCTTGCGGGCGACGCGGTGGTGGAGATGGGCCCCGCGGGGCAGGGGGAGCGGGAACGGCGATACCGTCTGCGGATTCCCGGTTTCAGCCTGGACTTTGATGCATCGGGCCATATCGGGTTGGCGCTGTGGGCTATCGGGAGGGAACGGGTCCTGCCTCAACGGTGGGGCGCCTGGCCAGCGGATCCCAGCGTCGTGACGACCTCGGATCCACGCCCACCAGCAGTTGTCATGAACACCC
Source organism: Arthrobacter sp. Bz4 (assembly GCF_003075455.1). Lineage (GTDB taxonomy): Bacteria > Actinomycetota > Actinomycetes > Actinomycetales > Micrococcaceae > Arthrobacter_D. The sequence continues at coordinate 53,108 of NZ_QDAE01000009.1, read as the reverse complement.
TGCCAACGGTGGCCCTGGGTAGCCTCCCCGACGCAAACGGGGAATCTCATGCACGCCTGTCCTGGTCGTCCGCTGGGTCGGTGGCCGGCTACGCCATCTACGAATCCACCGAGACCAAGTTACTGCAGAACGCCGGGTTGCCACCGGCTGATCTGGAGGCCCCGCTGTCCCAACGGCTCGAGGCGATGAAGGACGTCTTCAACAACGATCCCTCCAGACGCGCCTTCACCCGCCGCAACGCCACCCTGGTCTCCGGGACATCCGCCGATGTAACGCTGCCCCGCGGTACCACCGACATTCACGCCTTTGTGATCATCGGAGTCAGCGCCGGCCAGGTCGAGGCGCCCTGGCCGTCCGGGCCTGACGCGGCTGACCAATGGTTTGCCTACGCGGTTCCGCGCCGGTCCCAGCCTGCCCCGCCGACCCTTGAGCTCCATGCGGTGGAGGATGCGGGTGTTTATAAGGCCCGGGTGCTGGTCGGTGCGCGCGACGGCGCAGCGGTGACCCGGGTGGAACTGCACCGGGTCCGGGTGGACGAGGCTGTCGCATCACTGGGCACCATGGGACCGCCCGTGGCAGCCGTGTCCGCAAGCACACCCGGGTGGACCATCGGTGCGGGCCCGGCGCCCGGCGGGATCCGGACCCTGGACGGGTTCGACGTTCCTGACGGTTCCTGGAAACGGCTCTGGTACCGGGCCACCGTCTGGAGCAGCGACGACCCCTCCCGCGGCATCCTCGGCGACCGCTCGGATGCGAGTTCAGCCGCCTGGGTGGTGGTACCCCCAGCAGGGCCCCCCGACCTCTCTGCGCTGACCGTCGCACCCGGTGCGGGCGGTCCCGGGGAGGTGCTGGTCAGGTGGACCAGCCGGGCCCCGGCCGTGCGCAGCCCGCTGGGCACCCACCGGATTTCCGTCGCCGCAACCGTCCCCCTCGGGGCCGCGTTAATCGACTCCTCCGAACAACTCGGGTTGGTGACCGAGGTGGAACCCACCACCGGATCGGGATTCTGGCGAATTGAAGCCCTCGCCGGAGCGCCGACCGGCTATCGGGCACTCCTCCGCCGGGCCGACCCCGGGGACATCATCGAGGTGAGGGTGATCATCACCGATCCGCTGGGCCGGACCAGCACCGAAACCGTGACAGTCCCACCCGGATCGCTGCTGCCGGCGCCGGAAATCAACGGACTCGCCCTCGCTCGTCGGCAGCCCCTGACCGGGGTGCTCGCTGAGTGGCAGAGCAGTACGCCTCCTGCGGCCACTCCTGCTGGCTCGTTCCGGTTGCGGGTGACCCTGCGGCCCCGTGCCAGTGGGCCTTTCCCGGGGCGGCCTTTCCCGGGGCGGCCACCCAGGCCGGTGGTCATTGACGGCAATCTTGAGGAGGTGCCGGTGGCGACCCCCGAGGCGGCCTCCACCCGGACCCAGGTGGGGCGGTATCCCTCACGGGCGGGGGAGTACTGGGTGTACAGCCCGGCGGCACCGGATCGGATCACCGTCCGGCTGACCGGCCCCGATGGCCGGAGTGCGGAGCAAAGCATCCAGCTCCGGTTACGGCCACCGTTTCGCCTTTAGGAAGAGGTAAACGCCGGGGCCCCACAGGTCTAGAATTAGCGCTATGAAGGTCGATAAGACGCCGCTGCCCGGCATTGGCATGCGCAAAGACATTGTGACGTCCTCGGGGCGCCGCATCGGAACTGTCACCCAGCGTGATGGTGAAACCGCCCTGATCATCTCCAGGCAGGACGACCCGGACGCCTGCCTGGTATCCATTCCACTGACGGCCGACGAAGCCGCAACCCTGGGTAACCTGCTCGGCGCCCACCAACTGGTGGCCCAGCTGACCGAAGAGCACCGGGATCTTCCCGGTGTGAACACCCGCCAGTTCCTGATTATCAGCGGGTCGCCGTTCGACGGCTACCGGCTCGGCGAAACCAGGATGCGAACCCGCACCGGTGCCTCAGTGGTGGCTGCCCTGCGCGAGGGCAGGGTCGAGCCATCGCCAGCACCCGATTTCACCCTGCACGCCGGAGACCTCCTCGTTGCCGTCGGGACCGCCGAAGGTCTGGACGCTGCCGCCGATATCCTCAGCGGCGGCTGAGGCTGGTTTGGAGGCCAGCAGCGCACTGACATTAATCGAACTGGGGGCGGTGTTCTTCTGCCTCGGTGTCCTTGGACGGCTTGCCGGTCGAATTGGTCTCTCTCCCATACCGCTCTACCTCCTGGGCGGGCTGTTTTTCGGCAACGGTGGATTGATCGAGCTGGAGGGGCTCAACGAATTCAGTGAGATCGCCAGTGAAATTGGTGTGATCCTGCTGCTGCTCATGCTGGGCCTCGAATACACGGCCAAAGAACTGGTGACCGGGCTTCGGCAGTCCTGGCTCTCCGGCGTCCTGGATATCGTCCTGAATTTCACGCCCGGAGCCGTGGTCGCCCTGCTGCTGGGCTGGGGCCCGGTGGGGGCGATGGTGATGGGTGGCGTGACCTACATTTCGTCGTCCGGCATTGTGGCGAAGGTGCTCACCGACCTGGGCCGGCTGGGTAACCGGGAAACCCCGGTGATCCTGTCACTGCTCGTGTTCGAAGACCTGGCGATGGCCGTGTACCTGCCCATTCTGACCACCGTCCTGGCCGGCGCGAGTTTCGCCGGTGGCATGCAGTCGGTGGGAATCTCCCTCGTCGTCGTAACCGTGGTGCTCATCATTGCCCTGCGGTTCGGGAACGTGGTCTCAGCGGTGGTGGACAGCAAGGATCGTGAGGTTTTCCTCCTGACCGTGCTCGGTGCGGCTCTTCTGGTGGCTGGCGTTGCCGCGGCAATGCAGGTGTCCGCCGCAGTCGGCGCGTTCCTGCTCGGCATCGCGATTTCGGGAGCGACAGCCACCAACGCCACCCGTCTGCTCGAACCCCTGCGGGACCTTTTTGCAGCAATCTTTTTCGTCGTGTTCGGTCTGAACACCGACCCTGCGACGATTCCTCCGGTGCTCGGCGTCGCGGTCCTCCTGGCCTTCATCACCGCCCTGACGAAGATCGGGACGGGGTGGTGGGCCGCACGGCGGCAGGGGGTAGGTCGGCTGGGCCGTGCGCGGGCCGGCGTGGCGCTGATTGCCCGCGGTGAGTTTTCGATTGTGATCGCCGGGCTGGCTGTCGCGTCGGGCGCGTGACCGGGGAACTGGCTGCCCTGGCCACCGCATATGTGCTGCTGACCGCGATTATCGGTCCGGTTGCGGCCCGCCTGGTCGAGCCGGCGATGGGCTTGCTGCAGCGCAAACCCCGTCCCGAGCCGCTTCCCGCGGGCTAGCGACCCCGACACGAGCCCTTCGTGCACTCCGGCACGGATACGGCTCAGTCGAGGATCTTGCCGACCGGTTCCCGCTTTTCAGCCTGGAACCGGTCCTCGGTCCGTCCCAGCGCCCAATAGCCCGACAGTGATACCTGGCTGCGGTTCAGGCCGTGCTCCACGAAGAAGACATCGCGGAGCTGCTTCATGGCCTCCCGCTCCCCATGTGCAAAAACCTGCACCCGGCCGGTGCGCCACCGTGCCTGCCGCACAGCCGCTGCCAGCAGGGCGCCCGCGGTGGTCCCGCGGCGGTACAACCAGACGAGGTCAACACCCGGAGGAGCGGTGAGGTCCTGGTGGTCGGCGTCGTCTTCCACCTCGATGAAGGCCAGCCCGACGGCGTCGGCCGGGAGTGTTTCCAGCGCCGCGGCCACAGCGGGCATGGCAGTTTCATCGGCGGCGAAGAGGTGCCAGTCGGCGGTGGTATCGGGAGCGTACCCGCCGCCGGGACCGGTCACCACCAGGGTGTCTCCCGGCTGGGCCGCGGCCGCCCACGGTCCGGCAAGCCCCTCGTCGCCATGCACCACGAAGTCGATGGCCAGACGCTGCGCGGCGTAGTCCACCCAGCGCAGAGTGTAGGTCCGGGTGGCGGGAAGGTCGGCGGGGTCGAGTGTCTCCCGGAGTGCCTGATGATCGTACGGGGGCACCAGACCGAGTTCGGGCCTGGCGAAATGGATCTTCACGTACCTGTCGGTGAACTCATTGCGCCCGAACGCGGTGAACCCCTCGCCCCCCGCCACCACCCGCACCATGGCTGGGGTCAACCACTCGGTGCTCTGGACAGTCAGAACAGTCTGCGGCTTGGGTTTGCGCACCGGGGCAACGCTCATGGGGTCGAACTCCTTTAGCTCGTAGGGAACCGGGTTCCGGGCCCGAAAACAGGTAGTTTGACCCTACCCCGACCCGTAAAAACGCCCGACCAGCTATGTACTAATTAACTGCATCCAAGGGGTGCATGATGGTTGACCTACGTGCAGAGGCACTTTAACGTTGGGGCGTGAGCGACGCCGACATCAACTTTTATTTCGACCCCGTCTGCCCCTTCGCCTGGATGACCAGTAAATGGGTCCGCCAGGTGATGGGTCAGCGGGACTACGCGGTTGAGTGGCGATTCATTTCGCTACGGTTGATCAACTCGCACCTCGACTATGCCTCGCACTTCCCGCCGGAATACGAGGCCGGGCACACAGCAGGGCTCCGGCTGCTCAGGGTGGCGGCACGTGCTCGCGTTGAGCAGGGGCCAGAGGCGGTGGGAGCCTTCTACGCCGCCTGCGGCAAGCACATTTTCGAGTCGGACCCGGTTCCCGACGACGGCGATCCGGCCGTGGACCGTCGTGGCACCCGTGCGTTCGCTGAACAGATCCTGGCCAGTGCCGGGCTGCCTGCCGACCTGGCTGCTGCGCTCGACGACGCAGGGTTCGACAGCCTGATCCAGTCCGAAGGTGATGAAGCGCTGGCCCTCACCGGCAAGGATGTGGGCACCCCGATCATCCACTTCAAGCCGCCCACGGGGGTGGCGTTTTTCGGCCCGGTCATCAGCCGTCTGCCCAGCGATGACGAGGCAGTCCAGCTGTGGGACCACGTCGTCGGGTTGGCTGGCTTCGCCGGGTTCGCAGAGCTGAAGCGCAGCCTCAGAGAGCGTCCACAACTCCCCGCACTGGGCGTTCCAGCTGGGGACACCGGTGTTCAGGAGGACTGGCACGGCGGTAGCCGCCGGACCAAAAAGTAGGTGGCCTAGGCCAGCGCGTCGCCCAGCGTATCCTGCACCGCGGTGAGCAAAGATCCGTTGTCCACCAGGACACGAACCGCCTCAATCTCCGGCGCCAGGTACCGGTCGGTGCCAGGTCCTTCGACCACCTGACGGACGGCCGCGCGCACCGCGTGCGGCCCGACTGCACTGCGCGAGGTGGCCAGACCGCCGTCGCGCATGTCCAGGGCACGCGCCGAGGTGAGGATCTCGATGGCCAGCACCCGCGTCAGCCCGTCCAGTGCGCGGCGGAGTTTGAGACCGGCTGACCAGCCCATCGACACGTGGTCTTCCTGCATCGCCGAGGAGGGGATGGAATCCACTGAGGCGGGGTTTGCGAGCCGCTTCAGTTCGGACACAATCCCGGCCTGCGTGTACTGGGCAATCATGTGGCCCGAGTCGACACCCGGATCATGCGCAAGGAACGGGTTCAGACCGTGGTTGCGGGCCTTGTCCAGGAAACGGTCGGTGCGGCGTTCGCTCATGGAAGCCACATCGGCGACGGCGATCGCCAGGAAATCGAGTGCGTACCCTACGGGGGCGCCATGGAAATTGCCGTTGGACTCCACCCGACCGTCAACGGTCACCACCGGGTTGTCGATGGCCGATCCCAGTTCGATGGCAGCCACCGATTCGACGTAGGCAAGCGTTGACCGCGCGGCGCCATGGACCTGCGGGGCGCAGCGCAGCGAATAGGCGTCCTGCACCCGGGTGCTGCGGTGTTCGCTGAGTTCACTGGCCGAATGCTGCTGGATCAGCGGCGACCCCGCCAGGAGCCGTCGGATGTTCGCGGCCGAGGATATCTGGCCCGGGTGGGGGCGGAGCGCGTGGATATCGGCGGCAAACACGCTGTCCGTTCCGAGGAGTCCCTCAACGCTCATGGCCGCGGCGAGATCGGCGGTTTTCAGGAGCCGGTGGAGGTCCGCCGAGGCCATGATCAGCATGCCGAGCATCCCGTCAGTGCCGTTGATCAGGGCGAGCCCTTCCTTTTCGCGTAGCTCCACCGGGGTGATCCCCGCGGCGGCCAACGCCTGCGCGGCGGGCAGCAGGACGCCGTCGTTGTCCCGCACGTCCCCCTCACCCATCAGGGCGAGCGCTATGTGCGAGAGCGGGGCCAGATCGCCGGAACAGCCCAGCGACCCGTACTCGCCAACCACCGGAGTGATTCCCGCGTTGAGGAGTGCGGCGTAAGTCCGGGCCACCAGCGGGCGGACCCCGGTGCGTCCGGTAGCCATCGTCGACAGCCGCCCGAGCATCAGGCCGCGCACCACCTCGCGGTCCACCTCGGCGCCGGAGGACGCGGCATGGCTGCGGATCAGGCTTCGCTGCAACTGGGTGCGCTGCGCCACCGGGATATGCGTGGTGGCCAGGGCGCCGAAACCGGTGGACACGCCGTAATGAGGAATGGGGTCGTTGACCAGCTCCTCGATCACCTGCCGGGACGCTTTCATCGCGAGGATGGACTCCTCAAGGATGCTGACCTTGGCGCCATGCCGCGCCACCGCGACGACGTCGTCCGGCCGAAGGGCGCCGACGCCCACGTTGACGGTCTGGGTACTGCCCACCTGGGACCCGCTTTCACAATAAGTCTTGCCAATGAATGAAAAGAGCGTTTCAATAAGTGAAATGCATTATGACCAGCAATGCAAGACCCAGCTTCAAAAGGAGGCACCAGATGGCCGACGCATCGACCCGCACCGTTGAACGCGCGTTACTCCTCCTCGGCACCGTGTGTGACCGGGGTGTGGTCAGCCTGGCCGACGCGGCCCGGGACGCCACGCTCTCAGCCTCCACAGCATTGCGACTGCTTCGCACCCTCGAGTCCACCGGCTTCGTCCGGAAGGACGACGACGGGTACCGGCCGGGGATGCGCATCGTCCAGCTCGGCGCCCAGGCGCTCAGCCACGAGTCCCTGGTCTCGCTGGCGGGGGCAGCCCTGGACCGGCTGGTCGGCGGGACGGGGGAGTCCGCCTACCTGAACGTCCCCGCCGATGACGGCCACGGCATCTACATTGCCGTGCGCGAAGGAACCCACTCGGTCCGACACACCAGCTGGGTGGGTCGTCGCATTCCCCTGACCGGGACCGCCGCCGGCAAGGTCCTCGCCGGGGAGGCTCCGTCATGCGGCTACGTCGTGGTCCGCAACGGTATTGAACCCGACGTCACCGCTGTCGCCGCCCCGGTGATGATCGGTGACCGGATCGCCGCCTCGCTCAGCGTGGTGGTTCCCAGTTACCGCATCAGCGAGCAACAGGCCGACACGCTCGGCGAACTGGTCGCAGCCGAAGCCCGCAGCATCCTCAACACGTCCACCGCCACCCCCGCTCCCGGCGGCACCCACCCGGGAGACACCGAAATTCAGGGAGAATCCGCATGAGCAAGTCGTTCACCCAGCACGACCCAACCCGTTCCATCCGCGCGCGCGGGGCACCACCCTCACCGCCAAGAGCTGGCAGACCGAGGCGCCCCTGCGCATGCTCATGAACAACCTGGACCCCGAAGTCGCCGAACGCCCCGAGGACCTGGTGGTCTACGGCGGCACCGGCCGTGCCGCACGCAGCTGGGAAGCCTACGACGCCATCGTCCGATCCCTCGAGGACCTCGAAGACGACGAGACACTCCTGGTGCAGTCCGGCAAGCCCGTCGGTATCTTCCGCACCAACACGTGGGCCCCACGCGTCCTGCTGGCCAACTCCAACCTGGTGGGGGACTGGGCCACCTGGCCCGAATTCCGGAAGCTCGAAGCCGAGGGCCTGATGATGTACGGACAGATGACCGCCGGATCGTGGATCTACATCGGTACCCAGGGCATCCTGCAGGGCACCTACGAGACCTTCGCCGCAGTCGCCCGCAAACTGGGCAAGTCCCCGACCGCCACCCTCGCCGGCACGCTGACCCTGACCGCCGGTTGCGGTGGCATGGGCGGCGCCCAGCCGCTCGCGGTCACCTTGAACGGCGGAGCGGTGCTGATTGTTGACGTCGACCGGGCCCGCCTTGAGCGCCGCGCCGCCAAACGCTACCTCGACGTCGTCGCCACCGACCTGGAAGACGGCCTGCGCCAAGTGCTGGCAGCCAAAGAGGAGAAACGCGCACTGTCGGTCGGGGTCGTCGGGAATGCCGCCGAAGTCTTCCCCGAACTGCTGCGCCGCCACCTGGCCGGGAAGCTCACCATCGACATTGTCACCGACCAGACGTCGGCGCACGATCCGCTGAGCTACCTGCCGGAGGGCATGTCAACCGAAGAGTGGGACCGGGAGGCGAAGGGCGATCCCGACGGGTTCACCAAAAAGGCGCAGACCTCAATGGCTCACCATGTCGAGGCGATGGTCGGCTTCCAGGACGCCGGCGCCGAAGTCTTCGATTACGGCAACTCCATCCGCGACGAGGCCCGCCAGGGCGGCTACGCGCGGGCCTTCGAGTTTCCCGGCTTTGTCCCCGCCTACATCCGGCCCTTGTTCTGCGAGGGAATGGGGCCGTTCCGCTGGGTGGCGCTCTCCGGCGATCCCACCGATATTGCCGTTTCCGATGCCGCGCTGAAGGAGCTGTTCCCCGGGAACGAGCACCTGCACCGCTGGCTCGACGCCGCCGGGGACCTGGTCGAGTTCGAAGGCCTGCCGGCACGGATCTGCTGGCTCGGCTACGGCGACCGCGCCAAAGCCGGGCTGCTGTTCAACCAGCTGGTCGCCGACGGCAGGGTATCCGCGCCCATCGTGATCGGGCGCGACCACCTCGACTCCGGGTCCGTGGCGTCCCCCTACCGGGAGACCGAGGCCATGGCCGACGGGTCCGACGCCGTCGCCGACTGGCCGCTCCTCAACGCGCTCCTGAACACGTCCTCGGGAGCCACCTGGGTCTCCATCCACCACGGCGGCGGGGTCGGCATCGGGCGTTCCATTCACGCCGGGCAGGTATCGGTGGCGGACGGTACCCCACTGGCTGCGGAGAAGCTGGAACGGCTGCTGACCAACGATCCCGGCATGGGCGTCATCCGCCACGTCGACGCCGGCTATCAGCGCGCGTCCGACGTCGCAGCGGAACGTGGGGTCCGTATCCCCATGGCAGACTGACAATCAACCGGCCCGGCACTTCTGCCCGCAGGCCCTGGAGAGGTTTTTATGACTACCGTAAGTGACATGCTCGGAGCCATTTCCGACGTCGGACGCGACTCCGTTCGGGGCGGGTATTCACGGCCGGTGTTCTCCATGGCCGAACTGGAGTTGCGCGAATGGTTCACCGCCGAAGCCACGAAACTCGGTCTTGAGGTCAGCACCGACCGCAATGGGATCCTGTGGGGCTGGTGGGACGCCGAATCGGGGGACCGCACCGGCGCGCTGGTCACCGGCAGCCATCTGGACTCGGTACCCGGGGGTGGAGCGTTCGACGGGCCACTCGGCGTCGCCGCAGCCCTCGCCGCCGTTGACGTACTAAAGGAACGCGGCGTCGAACCCCGGCGCGGCCTCGCCGTGACCGTTTTTCCCGAAGAGGAAGGCTCCCGGTTCGGCGTAGCGTGTCTGGGGTCGCGCCTGCTCACCGGTGCCATCGACGCCGACCGGGTGCGGAACCTCAAGGACCCGGCAGGCAACACTTTCGCCGACGTCAGCCGCGCCCATGGGCTGGACCCGAAACACCTCGGGCGCGATGAGGAAGCGCTGCGGACCATCGGCGACTTCATTGAACTCCATGTCGAACAGGGCAGGGCCTTGATCGACCTGGACTCCCCGGTTGGCGTCGGCTCGTCCATCCTCGGCCACGGGCGCTGGCGGCTCACCGTCCAGGGTCAGGGCAACCACGCCGGCACCACCCTGATGGCCGACCGCGCCGATCCGATGGTCGTCGCCGCGCAGATCGTGCTCGCTATCCGCCGGACCGCCGCCAGCCAGGACGACGCCCGTGCCACGGTCGGGCGCCTGCAGCCGGTGCCGGGCGGGACCAACGTCATCGCCTCCCGCGTCGACCTCTGGCTCGACGTCCGCCACCCCGACGACTCGGTGACCGCGGCGCTGGTGGAATCCATCCATGGCCAGGCTCAGAAGGCCGCAGCCTTCGAAGGCTGCTCGGTCACCCTCACCGAGGAATCCTTCAGCAGCACCGTCCACTTCGACGCGCCCCTGCAACGCCAGCTCCAGAACTCCCTCCGCCGCACCACCTCCGAGCACCAGGTGCCCGCCCTGCCGACCGGCGCGGGCCACGACGCCGGCGTCCTGGCCGGCTACGTACCCTCCGGCATGGTCTACATCCGAAACCCGACGGGCATCAGCCACTCGCCGGAAGAGTTCGTTGAGGACACCGATGCAAACCTTGCCGCCAGCGCGCTCGCCGACGTACTGGAGGACCTGCTGTGATCACCTTCTGGTGCGAGCAGGCCTGGGTCGCTGGCCGCGGAATCCAGCCGCGCGTCCGCATCGAGGCCGACGACGGCGGCACCATCACCGCGGTGACGGCCGGCGTCGACGCCGCGCCGGCGGACCGCCGCGACCTCGCCGGGGTGGTTTTCCCCGCCGCCGCCAACGCCCACTCGCATGCCTTCCACCGGCTGCTTCGGGGACGGACCCACGACGACGGCGGCGACTTCTGGGGCTGGCGGGAAGAAATGTACCGCGCGGCGCGGCAACTGACTCCCGCCAGCTATGAACGGCTCGCCACGGCAGTCTTCACCGAGATGGTGGTCACCGGCTGGACCAGCGTCGCCGAATTCCACTATGTTCACCACCAGCCGGGCGGTGAACCCTACGGGCCCAACGGCGGTGAGAAGCACGCCATGGAACTCGCCCTGTGCCGCGCGGCGGTCACCGCGGGAATCCGGCTGACCCTGCTGGACACCTGCTACCTCGCCGGGGGCATCGGAGCGCCACTGAACCCTGACCAGGAGCGGTTTGGCGACGCCGACGCCGACGCCTGGCTTCGCCGGTTCACCGACCTCCGCCGGAGCGTCGCCGAACAGTTCGAGCCAGCCTTCGTTACCGTCGGTGCTGCGCTGCACTCGGTTCGCGCGGTCCCCGAACAGGCACTCCGGACCCTCGCTGCAGGCCTTCCCGCCGATGTCCCCCTTCACATTCACCTGTCGGAACAACCGGCAGAAAATGCCGACTGCCTGAAGCATTACGGCACCACACCCACCGGACTGCTGCACCGGCACGGGCTGCTCACCGACCGACTCAGCGCGGTCCACGCCACCCATCTCACCCCCGAGGACATCACCCTGTTGGGAGCTGCGGGCACCACCGCAGTGATCTGCCCGACCACCGAGGCGGACCTCGCCGACGGCATCGGGCCAGCCCGCGCCCTTCGCGACGCCGGCGCCCGGATCGCCCTAGGCACTGACCAGCATGCGGTGATCGACCCGTGGCTGGAAATGCGGGCGCTCGAACACGGGGAACGGCTGGCCTCCGGGCACCGTGGACGGTTTGCCCCCGCCGACCTGCTGAACGCCGCAACCACCGGTGCGTCCCGCTCCATGGCTACCCCCGTGGCAGCCATCAGGGTAGGAAGTCCGTGCGACCTGGTCAGCATCGACCAAGCATCGCTGCGCACCGCCGGATCCGATCCCGCCCAGCTGCCGCTCACCGCCACGGCCGCCGACGTGACGGCCGTCGTCGTCGCCGGCCGGGTCATCGCCCTCGACGGGCAACACCTTGACCTTGGCGATCCGGCCGCCCTGCTGGCCGCCACCCTGAAGGGACACGGATGAGTACGCTGATCACCAACATCGGTGAACTGCTGACGCAGGACCGCGAGCAGGCCGTCCTGAAAGATGCTGCGGTGGTGTTTGAGGGGGAGCGGATCAGCTGGATCGGGGCCGCATCGGATGCGCCGGCCGCAGACGAAAGGGTCGACGCGGGCGGACGCGCCGGGCTCCCCGGCTGGGTGGACAGCCACACGCACCTCGTCTTCGCGGGAGACCGCACCGCCGAGTTCGAGGCCCGGATGGCGGGTGAAGTCTATGCGGCGGGCGGGATTGCCGTCACCACCAATGCCACCCGGGCAGCCTCGGACTACGACCTCACCCGGCTCCTGCTCGGTCGGGTCGCCGAAGCAAATGCGGGCGGCACCACTTACCTGGAGACCAAGACCGGGTACGGGCTCGACGTCGGCCACGAAGCCCGCAGCGCCCGCATCGCAGCCGGCGTCGTCGACGAGGTGACATACCTGGGTGCGCATCTGGTCCCGGCCGGGGTCGATCCGGAGGACTATGTCCGCCTGGTCTGCGGGCCGATGCTCGACGCCGTCCGCCCCTTTGTGACCTGGGCCGACGTGTTCTGCGAACGGGGCGCCTTCACCGCCGAGCAATCCCGGGAAATCCTTCGCACCTGCCGGGACAGCGGCCTGGGACTTCGCGTCCACGGAAACCAGCTGGGCCACGGCGAGGGAGTGCAACTCGCCGTCGAGTTCGGTGCCGCCAGCGTGGACCACGTAAACCACCTGACCGGGGCGGACCTCGACGCGCTCGCCGGCACCTGGTCCGGCTGGGACCCGGGCTCGGGCTCCGGCGTTCGCGGCACGGTGGCCACGTGCCTGCCGGCCTGCGACCTGTCCACCCGCCAGCCGTTGGCCCCAGGCCGCGAATTGCTGGACGCCGGGGTCGAGATTGCGCTGGCCTCCAACTGCAACCCCGGCACCTCGTACACCACCTCGATGGCCTACTGCGTGACCACGGCCGTCCTGCAGATGCGGCTGAGTGTTCACGAAGCCGTCCGGGCGGCTACCTTCGGCGGCGCGCTGGCGCTGCACCGGGAGACAGGGGTCGACGACGACGGCCTCCGCGCGGTTGGGTCCCTCGCCGTCGGGCACCGGGCAGACCTGCAACTGCTGAACGCACCGGCTGCCACCCACCTGGCCTACCGGCCGGGGGTGCCGCTGACCCACGCCGTCTGGAAGCAGGGCGCCAGGATCGTCTGACCCCAGACCAACGACCATCTGCCCACCGGGACAAAACCTGGTGGGCAGATGATCGAGACAGGAAGGGAACGCGGAAGTACGCCGCTACTTCACGGCCCCCGCTGTGAGGCCACCGATCAGACGCTTCTCGATCAGCGCGAACAGGATGATCACCGGAATGATCGCGACAATTGAGATACCAAACACGTACTGCCACGAGGTGGCATACTGACCGATGAACTTTGTCAGTGCCACCGATAGCGGCTGATTCTCCGCGGTCGACATGATCACCAGGGAAGCCGCGAACTCGTTCCAGGAAGACACAAAGGTGAAGATGACGGCGGTGACAATGCCCGGCCAGACCAGGGGCAGATTGACCCTGAACATCACCGTCAGCTTCCCGGCGCCATCCAGCTGGGCAGCCTCGTCAATTTCTTTGGGAATCGCCGCGAAGAAGCTGTGCATGATCCACAGCGCGAAGGAGAGGTTGAACGCCGCGTTGATCAGAATCATGGCCAGCCAGGTGTCGTTGATCCCCAGCAGCAACATTTCACGAAACAGGCCGGCGGTCAGCACCGCTGGCTGCAGCATCTGGGTGACGATGACCAGGAACAAGAACACAGTCTTGCCCGGGAACCGGAACCTGGCCGTGTAGTACGCCGCGGGGGTGGCCACCAGAAGGACGAGGAGAGTCGCAAACACCGCAATGATGATCGTGGAGATCAGGTTGTAGGGCAACGGCGTTTCCGGGGTGCCCCACATGGTTGCATAGTTGCTCCACTGCAGGCCCTCGGTGGGGAAGTACGCGGGTGGCACAGAGAGGATTTCTGACCGGGTCTTCAGCGAGCCCACCAGCATGATGCCGTAGGGCAGCAGGAACACGAGTGCGACGATGGCGCCGATCACCATCCGGAGACCCATTTTGCGGCCGGAGACCTGATCGGCGCCGTACCGCTTCTGCCGTGCTTTCACTGGGGGCAGTGCTGAGCGTTCCGATTCGTTGAGCGTGGTCGTCGACATGCCTAGATCTCCTTCATCGGCTTGACGATTTTCACGTAAGCCGCAACGATCACGATGACGATGGCGAAGTTGACCACGCTGAGGGCACTGGCAATGTCCACTCGCCGATCAAACTGCAACACCTTGAAGATGTAGGTCATGAGGGTATCCGCCTGATACCCGGGGATCGATCCAGTGATAATCCTGAGGATCGGGAGGTTGTTGAACACGTTGATGATGTTGATCAGGACCGCCACGGCAAGAGCCCCCCGAAGCTGAGGCAGCACAATGCTGAAGTAGGTGCGGAAAGGCCCGGCCCCGTCCATCTTGGCTGCCTCGAGGGCGTCCTCCGGAACTGACTGCAAGCCAGCGAGCAACGTATAGGCAGTGAACGGGATTGACACGAACACCGCCACAATGATCGCCACTCCGAGAGCCGGCAGGACATTTTTGGTGAATCCATACGGCGAGTCGAGGATCCCGATGTCCACCATGAAGGTGTTCATAATCCCGTAGTTGCTGTCGAGGCCGTAATAGAACACGGTGGTGGTCATCACCACGCTGGCCGCCCAGGGAACAACTACTGCCATCCTGACAAAGGTACGGCCGGGAAAGGGCTTGTTCAGGAACTGGGCCAGGATCAGTGAGAGGAGCACTGTCAGCGATACCACCACCACCACCCAGACCACTGTGTTCAGCAGCACGCGCGGCAGGTTTGGATCAGAGAACACATCAGCGAAATTGGCGAACCCTGCGGAGCCTGATCGATACCGCTCTGGCTGATTTCCCGTGTGGAGTTGTAGATCATGAACCCCGCGGGGAAGATCACGATCGCGAAGATCAGAAGGAGGACGGGCCCAATCCAGGGGAGGGCGGCAGGCAGACCGTCGGAATTTTGTTTGCGGCGTTTGCGTCCAGGTGATGTGGACTGGCCAGCCAACACGGGCTGTGCGCTCATCGTAAATAGCTCATATCTCTACCGCCAATGGTTATGGGCCGCGCCGGTGCGGGCCGTGATGGACCGCACCGGCGCCGGCTGCTGGCTACTCGGCTGCTGCGTCAGCTTCCGCTTGAATCTGCTCGAGCACTTCTGCTGGTTCCATCCCTTGTCCAAGCTGGCCAAACAGGCTCTTGAACGCGCCATCGGTGGCGTTCCAGGCCGGGTTGGAGGTCGGGTAGAACACTGCACTCGGCAGCATGTCCAGGAACGGCGCCAGGGTTTCATCGCCGGACATCTGATCGGCACCGGAAATGGTGGTCGGCAGGAACCCTTCGGCGCTGACCCATTCGACGTAGTTGTCCTCGGCGAAGAAGAAGTCCATGAACGCGGTCACGGCCTCGGCCTTGTCGCCGTCGTTCTTGAACGACATCAGCCGGTCTGCGACACCCAGTGTCGCGGGCTCACCTGTCGCGGTGGGGATGTTCGCCAAACCGTAGTTCAGGTCAGGGTTTTCGGCTTCGATCTGGCCGACGGTCTGTGGCAGACCGTAAACCATTCCAATCTGGCCCTGGATGAACACGTTGATCATCGGGGTGCGTTGGGTGGCTCCCGGATCGGACTGGGTCAGTCCGTCGTCAATCATGCGTTTCATGAACTCGACTGCCTCGAGGTTTTCAGGCGTATCAACGGTGATTTCGTTTTCATCGCCGAATCCACCGCCATTGCCAGCCATCCAGATCAGTGCTTCACCCTGGGCTTCTTCGGAGCCGAGTGGCATGCCGTAACCGGGGGTTCCGGTCTCGGTGATAGCGTCAGCGGCATCGTAGAGCTCGTCCCAGGTGGTGGGTGCACCGTCAACGCCGGCTTCTTCGAACAGGTCCTCGTTGTAGAACATGGCCCGTGCGGACGCCAGCAACGGCAGGGCGTACTGGGTCCCGTCAAACTCCTCGTTGACCGCGAAGGACTCCTGGAAGTCTTCGAGAGTTTCGGGTGAGGCGATTTCCTCGGCCGGGTACAGCAGCCCTTCCTCGGCGAAGGCCGCAAAAGCGCCACCGTTGTAGATGTCCGGTGCCTCGCCGGCCTGGATCTGGGTGTTCAGGACCGACTCAAGGTTCTCCCACGATTCGACCTGAAGGTTGACCGAGATGTCCTCGTTGGCGGCCTCGAACTCCTCGATGACGCCTTCCCATAGAGCCCTGCTGTTGTCGGAATAGCTGGGTACCAGCAGGTCCAGGGAGGTGCTGCCTTCTGCGTCTCCGCCGGAATCCTCACCGCCAAAGCCGCAAGAGGTGAGCAAGAGACCGGCAGCCGCAACGCTTGCGACAACTCCGGTACGGATGGATTTCTTCATGGTTTCCTCGTTTTTCCAAAGGTGGTGCAGCTGCTAGAGCTGTCACAGGAATACTTGCAACAAGTTGACGGTATTGAGCTCAGAATGAGCATTACTGTTCATCCATTGTGGAACGATACTCGCGTGATCCACGTCTCACGTCAAGCTGATGCGGGAATTGAAATCTGAGCGTTACAAGACGCGCACTGCCCAAAACGTTCCAGGGATGGTTAGATTGGTACTGATTGCTTTACCTCTTGAAACGTCACACCTAATCACTCGCGGACCTAGCCGCGGCCACCGTGAAGGAGCGCCAGATGTCCCATCCCACCCCCGAGGCACCCGGTGCCCCAGCCCCCGCCGGGGCACACATGGACCGGGAGCTTCACTCCCAGCCAGCGGTCTGGCGACAGGCGATCGATCAGGCGATGGCCGAGGATCTCCTCCCGAAAGACGGCGACCGGGTGGCCGTCGTCGGCTGTGGCACGTCCTGGTTCATGGCGCAAAGCTACGCCGCTGCACGCGAAGGCGCCGGCAAAGGACTGACCGATGCGTTCGCTGCTTCCGAAGCGTCGGTCGTGGCAGGCCGCGGCTACGACGCGGTGGTCGCCATCTCCCGCTCAGGCACCACCACCGAGGTGCTGGAATTGATGAGGTCCTTGCAGGGCACGCTGCGGATGATCGCCGTGATCGGCGATGTCGATTCGCCCGCCATCGGGCTCGCCGACGCCGTCGTCGCCCTGCCCTACGCCGACGAGCAGTCGGTGGTGCAGACCCGGTTCGCCACTGCGGCGCTCGTCTATCTGCTCACCTCAGTGGGGATCGACCTGGAGCCAGCGTTGACCGACGCTGCGGCCGCCCTGGCAGCAGAGGTCAGTCCCCGGCTGCTCGACGCCGAACAGTTCACCTTCCTCGGCACGAACTGGACGGTGGGCCTTGCCCACGAGGCCGGACTGAAAATGCGCGAGGGCGTCCAGGGTTGGACCGAGTCCTACCCGGCGATGGAATACCGCCACGGTCCCATCTCGATCGCCGCACCGGGGCGGGTCGTGTGGCTCTTCGGTGCGGACATCCCTGGCCTCGCCGACGACGTCGCCCCCACCGGAGCCGACTATGTCTACACCGGGCGCCACCCCTTGGCTGATCTCGCCCTGATCCACAAAATCACCCTGGAGCGGGCGAGGGCACGGGGCCTGGATCCTGACCTGCCGCGCAACCTGACCCGCTCGGTCATTCTCGACTCCGCAGCCACCCACGATTCGTAGTCCCGGCGTGAGCACCATCGACCCAACGTCGACGCCGGAGCCAGCCACCGGTCCCGGCCAGGACCTGGTGCTGGCCATCGACGTGGGTGGCACCGATCTGAAGTCGGCACTCGCAGATCCTGCGGGGACCCTGACCGATATCCGACGCACCGCCACCCCGGCCATCTCCGGGGTGCCGGGCGAAAGCATCGTTGAGCGGTCGGCCGGGTTGCTCGCCGAGTATCGGGCGGCCTGGCCGGCGAAGACCATCGGAGCCATCGGATTGATCGCGCCGGGCCTGGTCGATGAGGTCAACGGCGTCGGCATCTATCTGCGAACCTGGGGTGGCGGGACTTTCCCTTCGCTGACCGGCTGCGGCGCGCCACTGGTCTGCCGGTCAGCTACGCTCACGACGTCGGCGCCGCCGGAGACGCAGAAATGCGCTTTGGGGCGGCCCGCGGGCTGGACGACGTCGTGGTGATCATTGTTGGCACCGGTATTGCCGGTGCCGTGTTCTGCGACGGTAAGCGGGTCCTCGGGGGCGGCTATGCCGGCGAACTGGGCCATGCCCAGGTGCCGGGCGGCCTGGACTGTACCTGCGGACTCCGGGGCTGCCTGGAAACCATCGGGTCGGCCGGTGCAATCGCCCGCCGCTACTCCGAACTCACCGGGCAGACCGTGCCCGGCGCCCGGGAGGTGTTCGCCGCAGCGGCTGCTGGGGACCCGGCAGGCCGCCGGGTAATCGATGACGCCATCACCGCTTTGGCGTTCAGCATTGCCCAATTGGTGGCGATCCTCGGCACCGAGGCGGTTGTCATTGGCGGCGGTCTGGCCCAGGCCGGTGCTGCGTTGCTTGATCCGCTGCGCCTGCGGGTCAAGCAGAACCTTTCCTTCCATCGCCACCCCGTCCTGCTCGCGGCCCAGATGGGTCAGGATGCAGGACTCATCGGGGCAGCGTTGCGTGCCCGCGGCCTGCTGGACGCGCCATGACACTGCACCTCCGCGGCCACGTCCTCACGGTGACCGCGAACCCGGCCATCGACCTGACCTATGCGGTCCCGCGGCTCATTCCCGGAGCCTCCCACCGCGTCTCGGCGCCGCTGCAGCGGGCTGGCGGTAAGGGACTGAACGTGGCAAGAGTGGTGCATCAGACCGGGTACCCGGCTCTCGCCGTGGCGCCCGTCGGGGGGACAGCCGGCGCCGAATTCAGCTCCGAACTCTCGGCCAGCGGCGTGCCTTACGCCCTGACCGAGGTGGCGGCGGCCACCCGGCGGAGCATGGCCTTTGTCGACAGGGAGGCAGGGCAGACCAGCATCTTCAATGAAGCAGGACGACCGCTGGCCGCCACCGAGTGGAATGCCCTGAGTGTGCTGGTGGAAGAAAACCTCACTGGCGCCGGGGTGCTCGTGGGAGCCGGCAGCCTGCCAGAGGGAGCGCCAGCCGATTTTTATCCAGCGCTGGTCCGCCAGGCACAAGCGCACGGAATTCCGTGCATCATCGACACCTCCGGCATTGCCTCCTGACCGCGGCTGACGCTGGTGCCGATGTGCTGAAACCCAACCACCATGAACTTCTGGAAGCGACCGGAGCGGCAACCATTGCCGACGGCGCCCAGATGTTGCTGGACCGCGGCGCGGGAACCGTAGTGGTCAGCTGCGCCGAGGCCGGCATGTACCTGTACCGGACGGGACAACCACCCCAGCAGGCGTCGCTACCCCGGGTGGACGGCAACCCGACGGGGGCCGGGGATGCGGCGGTAGCGGCGCTCGCCGTCGTACTCGCTGCCGGCATCACCTCCGCGGAAACCCTGCTGCGGCTCGCCGTTGCGTGGTCGGCCGCCGCGGTCCTGATGCCAGCCGCCGGCGAGTTGCACCCCAGCTACCCGGACCTGGAACCGGCAGTCACCGTCACCCAGCATCACCTACCCGAGCAGGAGTCCCGCGCATGACCCTCACACCGACAGGCGAACTGATGGCTGCGGCTACAGCCGCGGGAACCGGGATTGGCGCGTTCAACGTCATCCAGCTGGAAACCGCCGAGGCGCTGGTAGCCGGGGCCGAAGCGGCGGGGCTGCCCGTGATTCTCCAAATTTCCGAGAACTGCGTCAACTACCACCGCAGGCTGGAACCGATCGCTCTCGCCACCCTTGCCATCGCCCGCGCCGCCCTGGTGCCGGTCGCAGTGCATCTGGATCACGCTGAAGATCCTGAGCTGGCGTTCGCCGCGGTGGACCTGGGCTTCGGATCGGTGATGTACGACGGCGCCGCCCTGGACTTCGACGAGAATGTTGCCACCACCACCCGCGTGGCCACCTACGCCCGGGAACGCGGCGTGTATGTGGAAGCCGAACTCGGCAAGGTCGGCGGAAAGGACGGCGCTCACGCGCCGGGCGTCAGGACGGACCCGGGGGAGGCCGCCGCCTTTGTGGCCGCCACGGGTGTCGACGCGCTCGCCGTCGCCGTCGGCTCCTCCCACGCGATGACTCAGCGCAGCGCCGAACTGGACCTGGTCCTGATCGCGGCCCTGAACTCAGTGCTCGATGTGCCGCTGGTCCTGCACGGGTCGTCTGGGGTTTCTGACGACGTTATCGCTGCAGCGATCCGGGCCGGGATGACCAAAATCAATGTCTCCACGCACCTGAACAGTCTCT
Source organism: Arthrobacter sp. Bz4 (assembly GCF_003075455.1). Lineage (GTDB taxonomy): Bacteria > Actinomycetota > Actinomycetes > Actinomycetales > Micrococcaceae > Arthrobacter_D. The sequence goes on along the minus strand of NZ_QDAE01000009.1, from coordinate 32,993 downwards.
CCACCCGGGCCGTTCGCCTGTACCTGGACCACAATCCGACAATCGTCGACCCGCGGAAGTATATCGGGGCCGGGCGTGCTGCCATCGAATCGGAAACCGCACGCCTGCTCACCCTCTTCGCTACTGCCGGCCCGGTCGCTGCGGCAGCCACCATCAACGGGAACGGGCCAGCGGGATGAAACGCGCGGAACGGCTCAGCGCCATCCTTGACCTACTCTCCGAAGCCACCCAGGTGGAAGTCGACGAAATAGTCAGCAAGCTCAAAGTCTCACCGGCCACCGCCCGGCGGGACCTGGACAGCCTCGCGGAGCAGCGGTTGCTGACCCGCACACACGGTGGGGCCACCATCGAAACCGTCGCCTACGATCTGCCCGGGCGCTACAACAAGGACGTCCACGCCGAGGAGAAGCGTGCGATCGCGCAGGCCGCAAGCGACCTCATCCCCAAGGGAGCGGTGATCGGGCTCTGCGGCGGGACCACCAGCACGGCAATCGCCTCGGCGCTCAGCAAACGCAGCGACCTGATGGAACCGTCAAACAAGCCAACGCTCACCGTCGTCACCAACGCCATCAACATTGCAGCCCAGCTCGCTGTCCGGCCCAACTTCAAAATCATGGTCACCGGTGGCATCGTCAACCCCCGCTCCTATGAACTGGTGGGTTCGTATGCTGACGCGGTGCTGCAGCGGGTGGCCCTCGACCTGGCGTTTGTCGGAGTCAACGGGCTGGACCCGGTCGTCGGGCCCACCATCAGCGACGAGGGTGAAGCCGCGGTCAACGCAATGGTCGCCAAACGCGCCGCCAAGGCCTACGTTGTCGCGGACTCGTCGAAGATCGGCACCCGATGCTTCGCGACCATGACCGGCTACACCTTCAGCAATCTGATCACCGACTCAGGAATCACCGCCGCTCAGCGGCGGTCGTTCGAAGAGCATGGGACCACCGTTATCGTCGCCCCGAAGCTGGGTGCCGACTAGCCCCAAGGATCGCCCACTAGGATGGCTGGCATGTCCACCGAGATACCCAAGGCGTCCACGACGTCGACGCCGGACGATGTCAACCGGTCGGCCCCCGTCCAACGTCGGCGGATCACCGCCGAGATAGCGATTGTGCTCGGACTTTCCCTCGGGCAATCGGCTGTCTACGCGGTGGTCAACCTGCTCGACAAGCTCAGCCAGGCGCCGCTCGCTGCGCAGACCACCCGGCTGAATCCGGTCCTGAATGACCGCCAGTACTTCGACCTCACCTACCAGCTGCTCGGCATCTTCTTCGCGCTGGTTCCGGTGTTCCTGGTGCTATTCCTCCTGACGGAACCGGGAAAGTCGGCGTTCCGCACCCTGGGATTCACTTTCAGCCGGCCACGGGTCGATTTCGGCCTGGGGTTCGGCCTGGCGATGGTCATCGGGGTCGGCACGCTCGGCGTCTACGCGGCGGGGCGTGCGCTGGGGATCACGACGGCAATCGAGCCCGCTGCGCTCGACGCCTACTGGTGGACCGTGCCCGTCCTGATTCTCTCGGCGCTGCGTCACGCAGTGGTCGAAGAGGTCATTGTGGTGGGATACCTGTTTCACCGGCTGAAGCAGCTGGGCTGGTCAATGCCGGTCATTATCATCACCAGTGCCCTGCTCCGGGGCAGCTACCACCTGTATCAGGGCTTCGGGCCGTTTATCGGCAATGTCCTGATGGGTCTGATCTTTGGATATGCCTACACCCGGACCAAACGGGTGATGCCCCTGGTCATCGCCCACGCCCTGCTCGATATCGCCGGGTTTGTAGGCTTCGCCCTCTTTGGATCGGCGATTGGTATCGGCGACTAGTCGCGTGGCGACTTGTCGGCCGGTCACACGAAAGGGTGCAGTTAGATTTCCACCAGGCCGTTGGCAGTCTGGAAAGTCACGGACATGATGCCGGGAGTGCCATTGGGTGCCACCCACTGCACAACAACCTCATCGAGCGGCTCGGTCGCCGGCGTGCCCAGCCATTCAGCAATCCGGTCGGGGGACCCTGCAATGGTCAGCGAATCGAGGCGCACTGTAGCGGGTCGGGCCTGTGAGGGGTGCAGGGCCTCAGTACCGTCGTCCCACCGCAACATATAGGGGACCTGGGGATCAGCGATCAGCCCCTTGATGCCAATCTGCTGCCAGGTGAGCTCCTGACCGTCAGGAAATTTGCGGTTGCCCGGGACGGCGCTACGACCGAGGCGTTCCTCGAAGGGGGCCAGATCATCCACAGCAACACACCAACCCATCCAGCCGCCGCCAGCCTCGGACCGGGCGCGAACCGCCTGGCCGAAGGGAGCTTTGTCGGAAGCCGGGTGGTTCAGCACCTCAACAACTTCGAGATATTGACCGTTCAACATCGGGAAAATCATGTTCCTGGTGCCGAAGCGGGGATGCACACCACCCTTCACCGGGTCGACGCCGAGGGCATCGGCGATCCTCCCCGCAGTTGCTACGAGGCCGTCGGGTTCACAAGCATATGAGACATGGTCCAAGCGCATGGCCCTAGTTTGGCACTTTGTGATCTGTGTCTCGACTTAGGGGACCCTTACCGACGAAAAAGCGTCTCACGCCACCCCGGGCAGCCATCAGAACGATGATCAGCGCCGTGACCTGGAAGAAGCCACCCAGGTACACCGCATCGCCGAAGAGGAACGCCACCAGCTGGAGCACCAGGAGTTTGCTTCCGGGAAGCACCAGCAGCAGGGCCCCACCATTGATCACCCGGGGGAGAACCCGCTCAGCCGTACGGACGCGGGTCAACAGGGCCTTCTTCACCCGCATCACCAGTTCGAGCACCAGCTTCAGCAGCGCAGCGGTCAGCAACGCCAGGGTGAACGTCTCGGAAATCACCGCGGGAAACAGTTGAATGAACAGACCCAGGACGACGAGGTAGACAAATACATCGACGAGATCGATTGGGCGGATCCGCATGGCGCAAGCTTATCGGGCTGCTGGGGGTAGATCAGGGTCTTTCTTGCCACGGACGTTCAGATACACGGACGTTCACATATTTGCGTCGAAGCTGCGTTTTCGGGTTATCTAGGAACAGGTCACGAGTGCCAGCACGGAGCGGAACACCCCGCTCCACCAAGCCCCGGCTTGCTGGACGGCAACCCTCCTTCGCGGTGGGGTGCCCCGGGTGACGACCAGGCGGCGGACAGGGTGTCCGGCGCAAGCGCGGATTCCGAGGTGGGCGATACCAGTGACAACTATTCACACCGCACAACAGGACCGGGCCCAGGTGACACCTGACGGCGTCGTCCGCTCACTCGGTCTGGGCCCCTTCACCTGTGAAACCGGGGGGCACCTGCCCGAGGTTACGCTCGCCTATGAAACCTGGGGCACCCTCAACGACGATGGGTCCAATGCCGTCCTGATTCAGCATGCACTGACCGGCAGCTCCCATGTTGCCCGCGGCGATTCGACCGAAGACGGTTGGTGGGACCAGCTGGTGGGCCCCGGCAAAACCATCGACACCACCAGGTATTTTGTCGTATCCATCAATATGCTCGGCGGCTGCTATGGCTCCACCGGACCTGCGTCAGCGGACCCCGACGGCGTCCCCTGGGGCTCCCGATTTCCCTACCTCACGGTCAGGGATTCGGTCCGGGCCGAGGCCCTCCTGGCTGATGCGCTCGGAATCGATCGGTGGCACTCGGTGATCGGGGGGTCGCTCGGCGGCGCGAGGGCCCTGGAGTGGGCTCTGGTGTGCCCGGAGCGGGTCGAACGGTGCGCAGTCATCGCCTGCACTGCCGCAAGCTCGGCAGAGCAGATTGCCTTCGCCCAGGCGCAGCTGCAGGCTATCCGGTTGGACCCGGGATTCGCCGCGGGGGACTACTACCCGGGCACAGGCCCGGTTGCCGGGCTCGGGCTGGCCCGGCGCATCGCCCACATCACCTACCGGTCCGAGCCGGAGCTGGAGCACCGCTTCGGTCGGGCGGCACAGGGTGCTGAGACACCCTTCGGCTCGTCGGACCCGGCAGCCCGGGGCAGATTTCAGGTGGAAAGCTACCTTGACCATCAAGCCAGCAAGCTGGTGGAACGGTTCGACGCCAACAGCTATCTGGTGCTGACCGAAGCACTCATGGGGCATGATGCCGGCCGGGACCGCGGTCCCCTGCACCTGGCCTTGCGGGATGCCACCGCCGAGTTCTTCATCGCAGCGGTTGACTCGGACCGGTTGTATTTCCCCAGCCAGTCCCACACCCTGGCACAGGCCTTGCCGGGGGAGGTGCCCGTCCACACGATCGTCTCACCGATCGGCCACGACGCCTTCCTGACCGAGATCCACCAGCTCGATCAACGCCTGCGGGAAGCCTTCTACACCGATCACTAGTGAGTGACCAGGGCTTAGCCGCCGACGCCGGGGGGCATCCCGGGGCCAAAGATCGGAGCGGCATCGGGCCTTTTCGCCAGCACCCCGTCGCCCGAGGACTGGCGGCGGAGCCGGCGCAGCACCCAGGGGACGAAATACACCTTCGCCCACACCAGGTCCTCCGTCCGCGCGGCGCGCCAGCTCTGATGGGGCAGCGGTTGCGGTTCGAGCGGTGTCAGGGAATGGGGTACCGCGAGGGTTTCCAGCACCATCATGGCAATGGTGTGATGACCCAGCGGGGAAAAGTGCAACCGGTCTCCATCCCACATCTGCGGGTTCACCAGCTGCCGGAGCGCCCACATGTCTGCGATCAGCGCGTCATGCCGGGCGGCGATGATCCTCAGGTTTTCGTTGAAAATTGCGGTCCTGGACCTGAAGTTGCCCAGCACCGAATCTCGCGCGTCGGGGCCAGCGAACAAGACCACCGTCGCCTGATCCGCGCTGAGCGCCTCAACGGCACCGTCCAGCCGGGCCGCCAGCTGGTCCGGGTCGCCACCCGGCCGGATCAGGTCGTTGCCGCCGGCCGAGATGGTGATCAGGTCCGGCTTCAAGGCCAAAGCCGGTGCAACCTGCTGGTCCACGATCTGGTGCAGCAGCCGGCCACGAACGGCGAGGTTGGCATACGCGAAATCCTCCCGGCTCCTGCTGAGTTCTTCGGCGACCCGGTCGGCCCACCCCCTGTTGCCGCCCACGCTCTCGGGATTCGGGTCACCAATGCCCTCGGTGAATGAGTCACCGAGGGCAACATAGCGGGTCCACGGATGCGGGATACTGTTCGCCACGCTGCTCTCTGGCATGCTGTCGTGAGGATCGGCCGGGGTGTCGGGCGTCGGGTACAGGTTCCGGTTCATCCTTCTATCCTGTTACAGACCGATACTGAACGCGACCCTCCGCGCGTGAAAGACTAGGTCAATGACTCTTTCGGAATCACCCCACCTGCCAGCCGCCGATCACGCCACCGCGCCTGCCTGGGATCCCGTGGTCCTGTGGTCGCGCCCCGCGGCGGAACGCGAGGGCACCGCCCTGCTCGTCATGTTCCACGGACATCTTGCCAATGAGGAAGACCTCATGGGCTTAGTCGACCATCTGCCGCCCAACCTCACGGTCGCCTCCGTGCGGGCCCCCCACGCGATGGGGCCAGGGTTCACCTGGTTCCCCCTCACCCAGGACACCGGATACTCGGTGGATCTGGTGACCGACACCGTCGCCAACGTAGCCGGCTGGCTCGACTCGGTGAAAGCCGGGCATACCAGCGTGTCCCTGCTCGGCTTCTCCATGGGAATGGCCGTCGCCACCACCCTGCTGCGTCACCGCCCCCGCGACTTCACCGCCGTCGTCGGGCTCTCAGGGTTTGTGGTGCCAGCCGAGGGCAGCCAGTTCTTCAATGACGACGACGCCGCAGCGCACCCGGTGCCGCTCTTCTGGGGGCGCGATCAGGAGGATCCGGTGATTACTCCCGACCGGATTGAATTCACTCACCGCTGGGCTGTCGCACACACGAACCTCACCAAGGTGCTGTATGCGGGCATCGCCCACAGCATCAGCATGCGTGAGCTTGCCCACGTCAAGGAATTCCTCGAGCTGACAGTTTTCGGGATTGAACCGCAGCCTAACCGCCGTTAGCGGTCTCACGGGTGATAGTGACCGAGGCGCCATTCACGGTTACCACGTCGCCTGGATGGAGCTGCGCGCCGCGGCGCTCCTCGATGGCCCCGTTGACTTTCACTAGGCCGTTATCCACCAGCACCTTGGCCTGCGCGCCGTCCTCAGCGAGATTGGATAGCTTCAGCAGCTGACCCAGCCGGATCATGTCATCAGTAATGGGGATGGTGTGGCCGACGGTCGGGTCGCTTTCTGGGGATTGGTTCATGGCTCCATTCTGCCCGACCCTGCCGGTCTCAGCGGCATGGCTCCGAATCTCTTCATCCGTTCGACTGGTCCCAGGGCGCGGGCCAGCCTGCCATAGGATCAATGGGTGTCACACCACCCCCGGCTTCCCCTGTTCCTCGGCCTGCTGCTCGCCGTCTCAGCCGGCGTGGCAATTCCCCTGCAGGGGAGAATCAACGGCGCCCTCGGCACACACCTCAACGATGGGGTTGCCGCAGCGCTGGTCAGCTTCAGCACCGGCCTCGTCCTGATGGTGATCATCACCCTCGTGCTGCCGCGGGGGCGGGCCGGTTTCCGGCAGATACTTCCCTCGGTGCGGGAGCGGCGGTTCCCGCCCATCTATCTTGCCGCTGGCACCATCGGCGCGTTCTTTGTTTTCTCCCAGTCCCTGACCATCGGTGTTCTGGGGGTGGCGCTCTTCACGGTAGCGGCAGTGATGGGCCAGACCCTCAGCGGCCTGCTCGCCGACCGTGCAGGCATCGGGCCGGCAGGGAAACGACCGCTGACCGTGATGCGATTGATTGGCACGGCGCTCGCCGTCGCTGCCGTGGTCTGGGCGGTGTCACCCCGGTTCGGTGCCACCGGCGACCTCAGCAGCTGGCTGATACCGGTGCTGCTGCCAATCCTGGCCGGATTCCTCATCAGCTTCCAACAGGCCATGAATGGCACCGCGTCGGTTCACTATGGGACCCCAATCATCGCCACCCTGATCAATTTCATCTCCGGGGCGTCGGTCCTGCTGCTCGCCTGGCTGATCAAAATTCTCATCGCCGGGCCGGGCGCGGCCCTGCCCACCGAGTGGTGGTATTACCTCGGCGGCCCGCTGGGATGCGTCTTCATCGGGCTGGGAGCGGTGCTGGTCCGGAGCCTCGGCGTCCTGCTCACCGGTCTGGGGATGATCGCAGGCCAGCTGGTCGGTTCCCTGGCCCTCGACCTGGTCTTCCCGACCCCGGGCACCGTGGTGGAACTCGCCACCGTGGCGGGCCCCATCCTCACCCTCATCGCCATTGTGCTGACCACCTTGCCCTGGCCGAGACGGGCGCTCCGGGTACGCTGATCAGCCGACCCCAGATGCCTTGACCTGGGCAGTTGACCCGGGTAGTTGACCGGAGCAGCCGATACACCCCGGCAGCCGATACGCCTCGGTAGGCTAAGGTTGTACCTTCGATTCGAGCAGGCACCCAGCCCCTGTTTTGGAACCCCTCACCGGGACCATTCACCGGAACCAGGAGCTGAACCTCAGCCCTGCCGGACACCACCACGGACCGCACCCAGCGGCCTGTAGAAATGGAGAACCACCTTGGCCAAGAACCAGTCCGCACTCGACCCCATCATTTCCCTCGCGAAGCGCCGCGGGTTTGTCTTCCAGGCGGGGGAAATCTACGGCGGATCACGGTCAGCCTGGGACTATGGTCCCCTCGGCGCCGAGTTGAAGGAAAACATCAAACGCCAGTGGTGGCAGTCAGTGGTTCGCGGGCGCGACGACGTCGTCGGCCTGGATTCCTCCGTAATCCTCCCGCGCAAGGTCTGGGAGGCATCCGGCCACGTCGAGGTGTTCAGCGACCCCCTGGTGGAATGCCTCAGCTGCCACAAGCGGTACCGGGCCGACCACCTCGAGGAAGAATATGAGGAAAAGAAGGGCCGCGCCGCCGAAAACGGGCTCAAGGACATTGCCTGCGCCAACTGTGGCACCCGCGGGGAATGGACGGAACCGCAGGAGTTCTCGGGACTGCTGAAAACCTTCCTGGGCCCCGTCGCCAACGAGGAAGGCATGCACTACCTGCGGCCGGAAACCGCCCAAGGCATTTTCGTGAACTTCAACAACGTCCTCAACACCTCCCGCAAGAAGCCGCCCTTCGGCATCGGCCAGATCGGCAAGAGCTTCCGCAACGAAATCACCCCGGGCAACTTCATCTTCCGCACCCGCGAGTTCGAGCAGATGGAGATGGAATTCTTCGTCGAGCCCGGCACTGATGACGAGTGGCACGAGTACTGGATCAAGAACCGCCTCGACTGGTACACGGACCTGGGCATCAAGCCGGACAACCTGCGGCTGTTCGTGCACCCGCTGGAGAAGCTCAGCCACTACTCCAAGGGCACCACCGACATTGAGTACCGGTTCGGGTTCCAGGGTTCGGAGTGGGGCGAGCTGGAGGGCATTGCGAACCGCACCGACTTTGACCTGTCCACCCACTCGAAGCACTCCGGTACCGACCTGAGCTACTTCAACCAGGGCACCAACGAGCGGTACACACCGTATGTGATCGAACCCGCTGCTGGCCTGACCCGGTCCTTCATGGCCTTCCTGGTGGATTCCTACACCGAGGACGAGGCCCCCAACTCCAAGGGTGGCGTCGACAAGCGCACCGTCCTGAAGCTTGACCCACGCCTCGCGCCGGTCAAGGCTGCCGTGCTGCCCTTGAGCCGCAACGAGGATCTGTCGCCGAAGGCGAAGGATCTTGCCGCGCAGTTGCGCCGGAACTGGAACATCGACTTCGACGACGCCGGCGCCATCGGCCGTCGCTACCGTCGCCAGGATGAGATCGGCACCCCGTTCTGCATCACCGTGGATTTCGAGACCCTGGACGACCAGGCCGTCACCATCCGGGAACGCGACACCATGGCCCAGGAACGCGTTTCCCTCGACAAGGTTGAGGGTTACCTGGCCGCCCGACTGATCGGCTCCTGATGGTGCTGAACTACCGTGAATGGCGCGACGGCGACGACCTTGAGCTGATCCAGCTCTGGGGCGGACCCGAGAACGCGCAGGTCGAGCAGGCCAGGGCACTGTTCCGTCCGTCATCGAACACCCCGTGGCTGCGCTGCATTGTGGCCGAAGACGTGGTGGGAACCGGTACAGCGGGAGACGGTACGGGCGTTCCGGTCGCCGCAGCGTATGTCTTTGAACCGAGGCTCCACAACCAGCGGCTGTGGGCCTACATTGAGGTCGCGGCGGACCACCGCCGCACCGGTGTGGGGTCCACGCTGCTGGCGATGCTGCGTCATGAGGCGGGCGGGTCGCCGTCGGGCGCCACCCAGTTGCGGGCGAAGGTGATTCCCGGCAGCACTGGCGCGGATTTCGCCACGGCCTCAGGGTTCGGTCAGATCCAGCGGTCGCGGATCGTCAAGGTGGAGCCCGGTGCGCTGTCGCTGCCGGTCTTCGACGACGCTGGTGGCCCGCAGCTGGACGAAGCAGCGACCGGATCGGTCGAACTGACCACCGCCGTCGCCGCCTGGTACAACTCGGTGCACGCGTGGGATCCGGCGGACATGACCCTGGGCCAGGCCCAGCAGTATCTTCTTGCCGACTCCACCGGGGCCGGGGGAGCAGTGGTGCTCAGGGACAAGCCGCAGGCCGACGGCGGGAAGATCGCCGCGTTCGCTGTCAGCTACACCCAGACCCGAACCAATGATCCAGCCGACGTACTGGTTGGCTACGACCCCGACCTCGCTCCGGCGGAGCAGGAGGCCGCGGTAGCGTCCCTGCTGGCGATGCTGGTGCACCAGTTCCCGGTACTGCTTGAGGTGGATGATTCGATGACCGCCCTCGTCAACGTGGTCGAGCCGCTCCTGGCGATGGGATCAGCATCGGTCAGCGCACCGGAAACCCAGGTGATCAGCGACTAGCGACTGGACCTGAACAGTGACATAAGGCGGGCCCACGACTTGAACTGGTGGGCCCGCCTTATCTCATTCGGCTACTGACGCTCGTGCCGCCCGGTGGCCTTGTCGTGGGCGTCGGCCGCGATGCGTTCCTCCTCGGTCATGGCGCCGCCGCCCAGGGGAGCGGGATGCCACCACGCGCCGGGTTCGGGGACCAGCGGGAAGTTGGCGATACCGCGGTCAATGCCGTCCTGCAGTTCGGCCCGCAACTGCTCGGTCTCCTTGACGACGTCGGCATCCGCGCCGTGCCAGATCGGCGGACTGATGTGGACCCGCACGGGTGCCCTGAAGATTGCTTTGAGGGACAGCTTGTGGCCGCGGCTCATGAACCGGTGAGACCCCCACACGGACATCGGAAGGATCGGCACACCAGCCTCTGCTGCCAGGCGGACCGCACCGGTTTTCAGTTCACGGACGGTGTAGCTGCGGCTCACTCCGGCCTCGGGCAGGATTGCCACATACTCGCCGGCCTTCAGCTTCTCCAACGCACCCTGATAGGCGGCGCTGCCCGCGCTGCGGTCAACGACCACGTGCCCTGCCGCTCTGATCGCCGGTCCGGCGAACCAGTGTGCCGCCGCACCCTTGGTGACGAGGAACCGCATCTGGGCGCGGGCATGCCGCCACAGCACCAGTTCGGCGAATGCAAAATCGAGGTACCCGAAATGGGTGATCGCCACCACCGCTCCCTGGCCCGGGACTGGACGCCGTGACCGGCCGTTCAGTGGACCCGCAGGCAGGAGGTTCTCCTGACCGGACACAATGACCCGAATGCGGAACACAAACCGGAGCGCCTGTCCGGTGTGCACGATCATGCGATAGAAACGGTCATTGGGCTGGGGCTGCCAGCGCCCGATTTTCTCAGTGAGTCGACTCATGATGATGCACCTCGTCCAGGTTTGGGTGGCAGCGGGAAGAATCCGCTGGTGTTTTCGATGTATTCGCGGTAGCCGGGGCGGGTGCTGAGCCGCTTCTCCGTCAGGGGCTTGCCTGTCTTGTTGGAAAGGGTCCAGATCATCAGGGCGGGGGAGAGGATGGTGAGCACTCCGGGCCAGGAATCAGCCGATACCAGGAACAGGCCCACCCAGACGGCTGCGTCACCGAAATAGTTGGGGTGCCTGGTGTAGCGCCACAGGCCCCGGTCCATCACCTTGCCCTTGTTCGCCGGATTGTTCCGGAATGCGGCCATCTGGTAGTCCCCGCTTGATTCGAAGTAGAACCCGACCAGCCAGATCACAGCGCCGACCCAGGCCAGCCAGCCCAGGGGGCCGGTGGCGTACATTCCTACCTGAAGGGGCAGCGACACGAAGAGCATCACCACACCCTGCGTCAGGTAAATCTTTCGCAGGGCATAAACGTTGCGGGAGCCCGGCGCCTCGCTGAGCATGTCCTCGTACCGTGGGTCTTCGGCGCCGTCGCGGGCCCGCCACCCGATGAATCCGGCCAGCCTCAGCCCCCACGCAGCGGTGAGGAGCAACAGCAGCCAGCGGCGGGCGTCGTCGCCGGCTGCGTCCACCGAAGTCTGGGCAGAGGTGACGAACGTGATCGCCGCGATCACCACAAACCCCAGCCCCCACGCCGTGTCGATCACCGAGTGGCGCTTCTGCACCTGGGCCATCGCGAAGGTGGCAGCGAGGAGCACGACGACGCCGAGCGCCGCCCAGCCGAAGCCGCCGAGGAAGCTGAGAAACGGGAATTCGGGCATCATTCACCTTCAGGGTGGTAGGGGGCAGTCCGTTAGACGGTGATGGAGAGGGGCTGGTCGCCGACCAATAGATCGCGGGCGGGCAGGGTGCCGTCCGGATGGATGGCGGCTCCGGTGTCCTCGGTGAAGGACTTCAGGACGAAGGAGGCAGTGAGTTCGTGCCAGAGCCGTGCTTTTTTGACCATGAAATGCCCAGCGCTGCGAACCGTGACGTAGTGCAGGTCCGTCGCCAGTGAACGGGCACGGTGCGCATAGCGGAGGGACTGCCGGTGGGATGTCCAGCGGTCCGAGTCGCCGTGCAGGATCAGGAGGCGCTTGCCGGCGACGGGATCGGCGGGGGTGGTCTCGCTCAGCCAGGGAGCCAGGGACGCGACCGCGCGGACCTCGGGGTCGTCGGCCACACACAGGGCAACCAGGCCACCCATCGAATGCCCGACCAGATAGACGGGGACTCCCGGATGCCGGTCACGGATCGCGGCCAGCGCCCAGCGGGCATCATGCAACGGCGACATTTCCTGACCGTTCCACCCCCTGACGCTATTGCGGAGGGACCACACTGCCAGGCCGTGATCCTTGCCGCGGCTGTGGACCAGCGCGGCGAAGGGAACCATCCGCACCGGACTCAGGTGTCGGGCACGGACCGGCTCGAAGCTGTTCGCCCGGCCGCCGTGGAGCACCAGGACCACACCCTTCACCGGGCCTGTCGCCTTTCGAACAGTCACCACTGGCGCATGCGCAACGGTTCCGGTGGGAACCTCATCCGATTCACTAAACCGTTCTTTCATCTGCCCTTTTCCCATTTGCCGCGGGGTGTTGTTCCAAACCTTGGGTCTAGCTTATGTCGCGGTCCGGGACCGTTTTGTCCCCGCGTAGAATTCCGTAGAGCACCGAACCAGTGCGTTGAACCTCATCAAGGACAGCTAGGAACCTCGTGGGCCACAGCCACACTCATGACACAGGCAATTCGGAGCCAAGCCCAGCAACGATTGGCGCACGGAAACGCGCAAATCTGTTGCTCGCCACCATCCTGGTTCCGATCGGTGTCCTGACAGTGATCGGCATGATGTTGCTGTGGCCCAGCGGCGACCGCAGCAGCGTCACCATCTCCAATCCCTATGCCACCGCCGACGGCGTTTCCATCGACGTCGGCCAGGTGGAACGGGTCTCGGAAGAAGACTGCCCCTCGTCCCAGCCCACCGTCGATGCGGGCGGGGAGGCGCTGCAGTGCCAGGTCGCCTACACGGCGCCCGACGCCGGTGGCGCCCTCGTTCCGGTGGAGGTCACGCCCGAGCTGGCCCGCGCTGGCGCGGTCGAGGCCGGGGACAAAATCCGATACCTGAACCTGGACGGAGTGATCCAGGGAGGCAGCGCCCCCTACATTTTCATGGACTTCGTCAGGACGGTGCCGATGATGTGGCTCGCCGTCCTCTACGCCGTGGTTGTCGTTGCGGTTGCGCGGTGGCGGGGGCTGCGGGCAATGATCGGCCTGGTCGGTGCCCTGGTGGTGTTGGGACAGTTCATCCTGCCGGGTCTGGTGGAGGGGAAGCCTCCGCTGCTGCTGGCGCTGGTGGGGTCGGTGGTGATCATGATCGGGGTGCTGTACTTCGCCCACGGCTTCTCCGCGAGAACGTCGACGGCGCTGCTTGGCACCCTGTTCGGGCTCTCTATCACTGCCCTGCTGGCGGCCTGGGCGACCGAATCCATCTACCTCTTCGGGGTGGGCGACGAAAATGCCTACGCCCTGGTCAACTCCTCGGGGGAGGTGTCGATCTCCGGAATCATTATGTGCGGCCTGATCATTTCCGGGCTGGGCGTTCTCAACGATGTGACCATCACGCAGTCGTCAGCGGTGTGGGAACTCTACGAACTGGCGCCCAACACGTCGTCCCGGAGGCTGTTCTCCGGCGCCATGCGGATTGGGCGCGACCACATCGCCTCCACGGTCTACACCATCGCCTTCGCCTATGCTGGTGCCGCACTGCCGCTGCTGATCCTGGTCTCGCTGTATGACCGCACGTTGCTGGAAAACCTCACCAGCGGAGAGCTCGCCGAGGAGGTGGTGCGCACCCTCGTGGGCTCGATCGGCCTGGTGCTGGCCATCCCCGCCACTACGCTGATCGCGGTGGTGGTGGTCAAGGCGGTGGGTATCCGTCAGCACACCGCGGCCGCCGGCGCCGGTCAGGGATCTGGCGGGCTGTCCGCCGGAAGCGCAGCCCGCCTGCCCGGCGGTGACCTCGTGAGTGTCGCTCCGGAGGGCGGCGACGTCGAGACCCGACGGTCGCGGCGGGACCGTGATGCACGCGGGGGTGAATAGCGAGGGGCTGTTGCGCTTCCCGATTTGCCTCAGCTTGCGACAATAGACACGTGACTGTTGTATCAACCCTGCCCGCCGACACCCGACTGGACCTGCCCCCGCTGCAGCTCGGCAACATTACCGTGAAGACCCCGGTGGTCCTCGCGCCGATGGCCGGTATCACCAATACCGCGTTCCGCCGCCTGTGCCGCGAATACGGCGGCGGCCTCTATGTCTCCGAGATGGTGACGTCCCGTGCCCTGGTGGAGCGCAACCCCGAGTCCCTGCGGATCATTTCGCACGACGACGACGAAGCGGTCCGCTCGGTCCAGCTCTACGGCGTCGACCCGGTCACGGTGGGCGCCGCCATCAGGATCCTCGTCGAGGAGGATCGCGCCGATCACATCGACCTCAACTTCGGCTGCCCGGTACCCAAGGTCACCCGGAAGGGTGGCGGCGCCGCACTGCCGTGGAAGCTTGACCTGTTTACCGGCATCGTGCAGACCGCGGTCCGTGAAGCGTCGAAGGGTGAGATCCCTCTCACCATCAAGATGCGCAAGGGGATCGACGAGGATCATCTGACCTTCCGCGAAGCAGGCAAAATTGCCCGCGACAGCGGAGTCGCCGCGGTTGCCCTGCACGGGCGCACCGCCTCCCAGTTCTACTCCGGCAAAGCCGATTGGGATGCCATCGCCGAGCTCCGCGAAGCCCTGCCGGACATTCCGGTGCTGGGCAACGGCGACATCTGGTCGGCCGAGGACGCCATCCGCATGGTCCGCCAGACCGGCGTCGACGGCGTCGTCATCGGGCGTGGTTGCCAGGGCAGGCCCTGGCTGTTCGGCGACCTGATGAACGCCTTCGAGGGTGACAGCACCCGGCATCAGCCCGGCCTCGGCCAGGTGGCCGACACCGTCTACCGCCACGCCGAGCTCCTGGTCGACACCTTCGGCAACGAGATGATGGCGCTGCGGGACATCCGCAAGCACATGGCCTGGTACTTCAAGGGCTACGTGGTCGGCGGAGAACTGCGCGCCAAACTGGCCGCCGTCCCCACCCTTGAGGTGCTGCGTGGGCTGCTGGCCGAGCTCGACGCCGAGTCACCGTACCCGGGCGCCGACGCCGAGGGTCCGCGCGGGCGTGCCGGCAGCCCCAAGAAGACCTCCCTACCCCAGGACTGGCTGAATTCCCGCGCCCTCAACGATGCACAGCAGGCGGACATTTCCGCCGCGGAAGTGGATGTTTCAGGTGGCTGAACCGAGTTTCCCGCATGCGCCAGTCACGGCCGGGTACACCGACGCGACATGCAGCGGTGGGTGGACGAGCCCGCCAAGAGCACCCACCGGTCCCATTTCGAGCGGGACCGTGCCCGGGTCCTGCACTCCTCGGCGTTGCGGCGCCTTGGCGCCAAAACCCAGGTGGTCGCCCCGGACACCGACGACTTCGTGCGCACCCGCCTCACCCACAGCCTCGAAGTGGCGCAGGTGGGCCGCGAGCTGGGCCGGGCGCTCGGCTGCGACCCGGACATCGTCGACGCCGCCTGCCTGGCCCACGACCTCGGCCACCCGCCGTTCGGCCACAACGGCGAATCGACGCTGAACGACCTCGCCCACTCGGTCGGCGGATTCGAAGGTAACGCCCAGACCCTGCGGCTGCTGACCCGGCTGGAACCGAAGGTCATCCGGGCGGACGGCACCCCAGCTGGCCTTAACCTCACCCGCGCCAGCCTCGACGCGGCGTCGAAGTATCCGTGGACCGCTGCCAACGCGCCGGTACTCCAGGGGCAGCGCACCTCAAAGTTCGGCGCATACGAGGACGACCTGCCGGTCTTCACCTGGCTTCGCGACGGTGCGCCCGCCGGCCAGTCCTGCCTGGAAGCGCAGGTCATGGACCTTGCCGACGATATTTCCTATTCGGTGCACGACGTCGAAGACGCGATCGTTGCCGGCCATTTCCAGCTCAAACAGCTGGACAGCTCGGACACGCGCGCCCGGGTGGTCGGCTACACCCAGCAGTGGTACCTCCCGCACAGCGACCCGGCTGCCATCGACGCCGCCCTGACACGGCTTGAAGCCACCGATGTGTGGGTCCGTGACGCGGACGGCAGCAGACGCTCGATGGCGGCGCTGAAAAACATGACCAGCCAGCTCATCGGCCGGTTCTGCCTCAGCGCGCTGGCCGCCACGCGGGCCATCTACGGCCACGCCCCCCTCACCCGGTACCACGCGAAAATGGTGGTACCCGAGGAGACCGAACTCGAAATCGCGGTCATGAAGGGCCTAGCCACCACTTTCGTCATGACCTCTGAACGGCGCCAACCCGTCTACGAACGGCAGCGCGAGGTGCTCAGTTCCCTGGTGGCGCAGATGGCTGCGGCGGGGGACAGGTTCCTCGAACCCACCTTTGCCGCCGACTGGCAGGACGCGCCCGACGACGACGCGCGGCTTCGGGTGGTGATCGACCAGGTGGCCTCACTCACCGATGCGTCGGCGCTGTCCCTCCACCGACGGGTCGTCGGACCGGTCCCGTCCCTCTGGTAGACGCGAGGGCTGACTCCTCCTGCACAGCTGAGCCCCGCGGAACCTCACAGCACCGGTGACGCATAGACTGTTTTCATGGCCGGACTCATCAAACGCGAAGACATCGATGAGGTACGCCAACGCACTGACATCAAGGAGATCGTCGACGGCTACGTCACGCTCAAGTCTGCCGGTGTTGGATCCTACAAAGGCCTCTGCCCGTTCCACGACGAGCGATCGCCGTCGTTCCACGTCCGCCCCCAGATGGGCTCCTACCACTGCTTCGGCTGTGGTGAGGGCGGGGATGTCATCTCCTTCGTCCAGAAGATGGACCACACCTCGTTCTCCGAGACCGTCGAAAAGCTAGCCTCGCGGATTGGTTTCGAACTTCGCTATGAGGACGGTGGAACCGGGCCCCGCCGCGAGGACATTGGCAGGCGCCAGCGCATGCTCGACGCCCACAAGATCGCCGCCGAGTTCTACCGCGAACAACTCCTCACCCAGGGCGCGGCCGCAGGACGGCGGTTCCTGCAGGAACGCGGGTTCGACCGGGCCGCCGCCGAACAATTCGGGGTGGGCTACGCGCCGCAGGGCTGGGACGGCCTTCTGACCCATCTCACCGGCAAAGGCTTCACCCAGGACGAGCTCAAGCTCACCGGCATGTTCAGCGTCTCCGCCAACAACGCCCAACGGATCTATGACCGGTTCCGCGGCCGGCTGATCTGGCCCATCCGCGACATCACCGGAGACACCGTCGGGTTCGGCGCCCGGAAACTGTACGAGGAGGACCAGGGGCCCAAATACCTCAACACCCCCGAGACCTCGCTCTACCGCAAATCCCAGGTGCTCTACGGCATCGACCTCGCCAAACGGGAGATCGCCAAATCGCGTCAGCTCGTGGTCGTCGAGGGCTACACCGATGTGATGGCGTGCCACCTCGCCGGGGTCGGCACCGCCGTCGCCACCTGCGGCACCGCCTTCGGCGCCGATCACATCAAGATTGCCCGCCGGCTTCTCTCCGACGATGGATCCGGTGGCGAAGTGGTCTTCACCTTCGACGGTGACGCGGCCGGCCAGAAGGCGGCCCTCCGCGCCTTTGAGGAGGATCAGCGGTTCGTCGCGCAGACCTATGTGGCGGTGGAGGCCAGCGGCGCCGATCCATGTGAGCTCCGCCAGACCAAGGGCGACGACGCCGTCCGCGGCCTGATCTCCTCCCGCAGGCCACTCTTCGAATTCGCCATCAAGGCCTCCTTCGGCAACTACGATCTGTCCACCGGTGAAGGCCAAGTCAACGCGCTGCGGCACGCGGCGCCGATCGTCGCCAGGATCCGGGATGTGTCGCTGCGGTCCATTTACACCCGGGAGCTGTCCCGCTGGCTGGGAATGCAGTTCGTGGGAGAGGACCAGGTGGCCCGGGCGGTGGCGACCGCAGCGAGGAAGGGTACCGGGGTAGCGGGCGGTACCGGCAGCGGATCCGGGAGCGCATCGCGGGAGCACGCTGCGTCGTCGTCGGCTCAGGGTGCAGCCGACGGGTCGGCTGGCGCAGAGTCAGGTGGCGACATCGAGCAGTTCCCCCGGCCGGATCCGAAGGACCCGATTGGCAGGATGGAACGCGAGGTCCTCGAGGTGGTCCTGCAGTACCCGAACCTTCTCGAGCCGACGCACTGGGAGCGGTTCGCCGAGTCGGGGTTCTCAGTGCCCGTCTACGCGGCACTGAAGGACGCTGTGCAGGCCGCGGGTGCCGCTGGGGTGGAGCCTGCGCAATGGGTGGAACGGGTCCGGCAGGAGGTCCCTGAGGTGCTGCGCGGCCTGGTCACGGAGCTGGCCGTCACGCCGCTGCCGTCGAAGGCCGAGGATGCCCTCGCCCTCTACAGCAGGGATATCGTGAACCGGCTCTACGAGCTGCGCATCACCCGGCTCAAAGCCGAGATGCAGGGAAAGCTGCAGCGGGTCGACGCCGCCGCCGACCCCGAACAGTACGTCCAGCTGCAGCGGGACCTGCTGGAACTGGAAATGCGCCGTCGCCAGCTTCGCTCCGACTGAGGTTCCACCGGGATCCGTTGGGTGAAACAAGCCAATTTCACTTACCCGCACTTGGTATGTAAAGTTGTATCTGCTGCTTTCCTCCGTAGCTCAATTGGCAGAGCATTCGACTGTTAATCGAAGGGTTACTGGTTCAAGTCCAGTCGGAGGAGCCACCAAACCCCTTCCCACCAGCTTCGTGCTGGCGGGAAGGGGTTTTCTTTTTGTCACGCACAACGTCGCGCGAAGCGTATTCTGAAGCAATGGAACAAGACAGCAAACTGATCTTAGTCACCGGCGCTACCGGCTACATCGGCGGCCGTCTGGTGTCCCGTCTCGTCGCCGAAGGACACACGGTCCGTGTGCTGGTCCGGTCACCACAGAAACTCAAGGACGTCCCCTGGAGTTCCTCGGTGGAGGTAGTGGAGGGCGACCTCGAAGATGAGGGGTCACTCAGGGAAGCCTGCGCTGGAGTCGACACCCTGTACTACCTGGTGCACTCGATGGGAATGGGCAAGGGCTTCGAGACCAAGGAGTCGAAGATCGCCTCGATGGTCTCGAGCGCGGCGACCGCGGCCGGCGTCGTGCGGATGGTCTATCTGGGTGGACTGCACCCGGCGGATGTCGAACTATCCACCCACATGCGCTCCCGTGAGGAGGTGGGCCGCATCCTCCTGGAATCCGGAACGCCAACCATCGCGTACCAGGCAGGTGTGGTGATCGGATCCGGCTCGGCGTCGTTCGAAATGATCAGGCACCTCTCCGATGTCCTGCCGGTGATGCCCGCCCCCAAGTGGGTGCTGAACCGGATTGAGCCCATCGCCGTTCGCGACGTCCTTCACTACCTGATCGGTGCGCTGACGCTGCCCCCTGATCTGAACCGGACCTTCGACATCGGGTCCCGGAACGTGCTCTCCTACGCCGAGATGATGAACCAGTATGCAGTCGAGGCAGGTCTGCGGCGTCGCGAGATTCTGGCGCTGCCGGTGCTGACCCCCCGGTTGGCTGGCCACTGGGTTAATTTGGTCACTCCCATTCCGCGCGTGATGGCGATGCCACTCATCGAGTCGCTCCAGCATGATGCGATCACCGCGGAACACGACATCGACAACTACATTCCGGTGCCCGACGGCGGCTTGACTGACTACCGCACGGCCGTCGATCTGGCGCTGGGCAAGGAACGGGGCGGAGAGGTGGAGACCAGCTGGGCGGGAGCCTCCCGGGTCGACAGTGCGGCCGATCCGCTGCCCACCGACCCGGAATGGGCTGGGCACACCGTCTTCACCGATGTGCAGGTCTACAAGTCCAAAGCCTCCCCGGAGCGGCTCTGGAAGGTCATTGAGGGAATCGGCGGGGACAACGGCTGGTATTCGCTTCCCGTCGCGTGGGCCGCGCGAGGGTGGATGGACAAGCTGGTGGGCGGCGTGGGACTCCGCCGGGGCCGCCGCCACACCGACCAGCTGCTCACCGGCGACGCACTGGACTTCTGGCGGGTCGAGGAAATCGTCCGCGGCGAGCGCCTGCGCTTGCGCGCCGAAATGAAACTACCCGGCCGCGCCTGGCTGGAATTGTCTGTGCGCCCCGACGGCACCGGCAGCGAGTACACCCAGCGTGCGGTGTTCTTCCCGAAGGGGCTCCCCGGTCGGTTGTACTGGTTGGGCGTGCTGCCCTTCCACGGGACCATCTTCAAGTCGATGGCCCGCAACATTTCCAGCAAAGCTGAGCGCAGCTAAACCCGACCGGAACTCTTATCCCGGCCCGCCCCTGCCTAGCCCAGGGGCGGGACGGTCCGCGGCCTGACGACAGTCCACAGGAACACCACTCCGGCGCCGATGCAGACAGCCATCACGCCGCCCATACTGGTAGCGGAAACCCCGAGAAGTCCGACGACCGGTGAAATCGCCCCGGCCAGACCGAAGGTGACAGCGCCCAGCAGCGACGCCGCAGTGCCAGCCTGGGCGCCGTGGTTGGCCAACGCCAGCACCTGGACACAGGGGAACGTGAACCCGGCCGACATGATGTAGAACCAGAGCGGCACCATGATCCCCCACAATCCGAGCCCCAGCTGTGCGAACAGGATGATGAGCAGGGACATCAGCAGCATCGACGCGGTGGAATAAACCATCACCCACTGGGGGCCGATCCGGCGGATCACCCGTGCACTGATCTGCACCCCCGCCACAATGCCCAGCGAATTCACCGCAAACAGCAGCCCATACTGTTGCTCGCTGAAGTTGTAGGTGCCCTGGAAGAGGAAGGGAGACGCTGAAAGGTAGGAAAACAGGCCGGAGAAGTTCATCCCGCCCACCAGCAGAACGCCGATGAAAATCCGGTCGGTAAGAACCGCCCGGTAGCGTTGCAGGGCGGTGGCCCCTGAGCTGCCGCGCCGATCCGCGGGGAGGGTTTCAACCAGGAACACCGACACCGCAAGGATAACCAGCAGCCCGTAGCCGGCCAGGAACCAGAAGATGCCCGGCCACGGCATGACGAGCAGCAGTTGCGATCCGATAACCGGCGCGAAAATGGGAGCGAGCCCATTGACCAATGCCATGTAGGAGAGCATCCTGACCAACGGATACCCGCTGAACAGGTCCCTGAGCATTGCCATTGCCACCACGCCACCGCCAGCAGCACCCACGCCCTGCAGGACACGAAACACCATCAACGTGGTGATGTCGGTAGCCATGGCCGCTCCAAGCGAGGCCAGGATGTGGACGCTGGTGGCGAGAATCAGGGGAAGCCGGCGTCCCACCTTGTCGCTGAGCGGGCCGACGATCAACTGGCCGACGGCGAATCCAACGATGGTGCCGGTGAGCGTCAACTGGACCGCAGCTTCGGTGACGCCGAGGTCGCTCTGCAACGACGGGAACGCCGGAAGATAAAGGTCGATGGTGAAGGGGCCCAGCGCGGTCAGGGACCCGAGGATCACTACGTACATCAGCTTTTGCCGTCGGGAAAGTGAAGCGCCGGGGTGGATTACTGTGCTCACTGGTGCCTATCCGACCAAGGGTTTACCCTTGCGTCACGGGTGGCCCGTGGGCCTCGAATAGATGTTTGTGCGAGGGCGCGCTGATTCTCGTCTGAAAAGGGGGAGGGACAACGCACCACGCTGTCGTCAGTTCCATCTTAGGTTGCCTTGGCAAACGGAAGGCACTAAGTCTGCTTGCTATTGAAGTAGGCTTACACAGATTCGGCTTTAGCCACTCAATGGTAATTTTAGGAAAAGGTTTACGCAGCTTGCAGGTACGCTCACGCGACCTGTTAGACGAGGGATGGAGGCAGAGCTATGGATAGTTCCGCTAGCACACGTGGCACAGGGACTTCGAGCAAGCCGTCAGTCTTCGGACTGATCAAGCTATTGGGAAGGCTCACACCGCGCCAGTTCGGTGACGAAGTCACCATGGCGCTGGAGCAGATGAAGCAGAAAGGCATCAAGGCGGGGATCGCAGCAGCGTTCCTCGTGGTGGCGGTCGTCTTCCTGGCCTTCCTCGCCGTCGCGCTCATCGCCGCAGCGATCCTCGGACTGGCCACCATCATGGATGGCTGGCTGGCGGCGTTGCTGGTTGCCGGTGTATTCCTCATCATCATCGCTATCACCGCGCTGATCGGTGTGTCCCGGTTCAAGAAGGCGCTGCCCCTGCTGCCGGAGGAAGCCATCCGCGGCATCCGCTACGACATCGGTGTCCTTCGCGAGGGTCGCAGCTTCGATCCGGCAACCCTTGATGTCAAGAAGCCCAAGGAAGAAAAGCCCAAGGACGAGGCCGACGACGCCAAGCCCAAGGAGCCGACGCCGTCGTACGGCGAATTGCGCCGCCGCTCAGGTACCCGACGCGACCACCTTGCCGACCTCCGCGACGATCTGGGCCGCGAACTCGACTTCAAATCACGCTGGAACCAGGCCAAAACATCGGCGAAGACCGGCGCCAACCGGCTCGCCGAGCAAGCCAGGTCCGTGGTGCCCCCGCGCACGCCTGCCGCACCCCGCGAGCACCCCCACAACGTCACCCTGGCCGATCGGTGGAAGCCCCTCTCCGTGGTCGCAGGCTCGGTGACCGCCATTATCGTCATGGTGCGGAAACTGGTTTCCCGCTAGCAGACCCTCGCCCGATCCGGGGCACAGGTCCGGGCGGGCCCGCTCTCCCTGCATAATGGTGGGGGGAGGGAATAGTGATCAGACTCATTGGGGCCGGTGCCAGACCAGGACGCGAAAACGACGTTCTGGCGACCTTCTGGACGCTGCCCAATATCATCACGGTCATTCGGTTCCTCGGGGTTCCGTTGTTCGTGTTCCTCATTGTGCAAAACGAGGACGCCCTGGCCGTCATCACCCTCGTGGTCCTTGGCTCCACCGACTGGATCGACGGGTATATCGCTCGCCGGTTCAACCAGGTGTCGGTCGTCGGCAAATGGCTGGATCCGATCGCGGACCGGACGGCTCTGATCGTCATTGCGGTGGTCTTTGTGGTGGATGGTATTGCCCCCGCATGGCTGGTGTGGGCCATCGTCATTCCGGACGCCATCCTCATCGTCAACGCGCTCATCCTCTTCCGCGGTCCGCTGCACCTACCGGTCACCAATATTGGGAAGATCCGCACCGCCCTGTTGCTGATCGGCTCGCCGATGCTCCTGCTGCACCGTGTGCCGGGCTTTGATCAGCCGTGGCTGTTCGTCACCGCGCACGTCCTGCTGCTGCTGGGCTGTATCGGCCACCTTCTTGCGTTCTACGGGTACTTCACTGCTGCGCACCGGAAGTACCGTTCGGACGGCAGGCCCAACGGATCGGCCCAGCCCGGGGCCGTTGATGCTCCCTAGCCGTCCCCTTTCCCATCACCGCCCCCGGTGCCCGAAGGGCGGCGCATGGTCTGGTTAGCCATTCTCCTGGCTCTCATCGGTGCCTGCTTCCTCGCCGTTGGCGCGCAACGCCAAGGCAGCGCCGTCAGGTCCAATACCGGCGGCCTGTCCCTGAACTCCAAGGGGTTCGTACGGCTCCTCCGCAACCCGCGCTGGGTACTTGGCCTGATCCTCCTGGGTATCGGGATGGCACTGAACGTGGTCGCCCTCAGCCTGGCAAGCCTCACAGTGGTGCAACCGATCGGTGCCATCGCGCTGGTGATCACCACGGTCGTCAATTCGAAGGATCAGGGCATCCGGATCAACCGGGCCACCGTCGTCGCCATTGCTGCCTGCGTGAGCGGAAGCGCGCTGTTCGTCCTGCTCGCCGTCAACGTGACCCGCAAAGACCATGAGGTGTTGCCGGAGCAGGAACTCGTCACGGTGCTCCTGTTGGCAGTCGCGGTTTCGGTGTTCGGTTCCCTCGCGGTCATGTTCCGTCGCCGGCTGGGCGCCTTCGCCTACATTCTGGGGGCGGGGGTGTTGTTTGGTTTCGTCGCGGTACTCACCAAAATTATCGCTACCCACCTTTTGGACTCCAATGGGCGGTTCCTGCTGAATGTGCCGCCCTACACCCTGGTGGCGATTGCTGTCGCTGCCGGCCTTGGTTCGTGGTTCGTGCAGAGCGCCTATGCCACGGGTCCGCCGGACCTCGTGATCGCCGGCTTGACAGTGATTGACCCGATCGTTGGTATCGCCATCGGCATCGTCATCCTGGGCGAGCTGGAACCCGACGTGGAATCGGTCATCGCAATTGCCATGGGAATGGCCGCGTTGGTTGCTATTGTGGGGGTCATCGCGTTGTCCCGGCATCACCCAGATGTGGTGCAACGCCAGAAGGAAGTACGACGACGGCGTTAGCTGAGGCCCATTCTGTCCAGCCGCCGGATCCGCCAGTTACCCACAGAGGAAACCCACAGTGAGCCACCCGGCCGAGAAATTGCCATTGACCATTCTGATCGCAGCAGAAACCTACCCGCCCAACATCAATGGGGCGGCGCAGTTCGGCTACCGGCTGGCAAAGGGAATGCACTCCCGCGGGCATGAGGTTCACGTCCTGGCTCCCAGCACCCAGAATGGCAAGAGCTTCACCGAAGCCGACGGCGAATGGCCCGTGCACCGGCTGAAATCCCATGCGGTTCCCACCCATGACTACTGGCGAATCTGCCTTCCCTGGGAGATCAAACGCGACATCAGCATGCTTTTTGATCGGGTACAGCCTGACGTCGTGCACATTCAGTGCCACTACATGGTGGGGGAGTACACCCTGTATGAGGCAGTGAAGCGCGGAATCCGCGTGGTTGCCACTAACCACTTCATGCCTGAAAATCTCAACCCGTTCCTGCCCTTCCCGGAGTGGTTCAAGAAAATTGTTGCCAAGAACTCCTGGCGTGACATGGGCAAGGTCATGGGCAAGGCCGCTGTGGTGACCACGCCGACCCCGTTGGCTGCCAAGGCCATGCATGAGCATGCGTTCCTTCGGAAGGTGGTCCCCCTCTCCAATGGCATTGACTCAGCCGCCTACGAATTGCAGCCCGGGGAGACGCTGGAACCCCGGGACCACCCGACGGTGCTCTTTGTTGGTCGACTCGCCGAAGAGAAACACGTTGATGTCCTGATTGACGCCGTCGCCAAGACTCCTCCAGCGCTCAACGTCCACCTTGAGATTGTGGGTGGCGGCGAGGTGAAAGCCGCACTCCAGGCACAGGTCGCCCGGCTAGGTCTTGGTGGGCGGGTCAGCTTCCGCGGACTGATCACCGATGAGGAGCTGCGGCAGGCTTATCTCCGTGCGGCGCTGTTCTGCCAGCCCGGAACGGCCGAGCTGCAGTCGCTGGTGACGCTGGAGGCGATGTCCGCTTCCACCCCCGTGCTGCTCGCCAATGCCATGGCTCTTCCCCACCTCGTGGACCACGGGGTCAACGGCTACTTGTTCACGCCGCACGACAGTACCGAGCTTGCCGATCGGATCACCCAAATCCTCAGCCTGCCACCCGCTGACCAGGACCGGATGGGCAAGGCTAGCCGTTCGATGGTCGATGTTCACTCGCTCACGGCCACACTTGCGACGTTTGAGGGCCTGTACTACGGCGAGTTGCTGGAATCCGAGGCGGTCTGACAGGCCACCGGCCGGGTGCCGCCAGGGGCAAGTTCGGCAAATGCTGCGGGGTCGTTAGAATACTTCGGTGTCGTTAGACTTACATAGTCGCTTCGGCGATCACTTCGCGGGGCTGTAGCTCAGCTGGTTAGAGCAGCGGACTCATAATCCGTTTGTCCTGGGTTCAAGCCCCAGCAGCCCTACCGAAAAAAGCCCTTGACCTGCGAAAACGCGGATCAGGGGCTTTTTGCTTTGGGAGTCTGAGGTAGGCATCCACCGGAAACCCACCGAATTCAATCCATGCGCTGACCAAACGCTGCGAGCAGAACGGTGTTGTCAGGCCGGTACAGGGCAGCCGAGGAGACACCGAAGTCCTTAGCGATCGTGGACAAGGGTGCTTCGTCCTTACGGGCGATCGCGACCACGTCTCGGCGGAACTCTTCGGGAAAGGCTTTAAGCATGAACCATGGGGCACGTCAAGGAGTCAGCCAAACCTTCAGCAGTCCCTGCACCTCCATCAGCAGACTGGCAGTTCGTTGATCGACCGGCTTGTGGAACAGCGATATGCAACAATCTCGGCCTCTTGGTTGTTGTATTACGCTAAATCGAATCCAGGGGTACTCCCTCCCCTGTGTTCCAGGTTACATAGTGAGATCTTTTGTTGCGCCTAGTGTGGTGTGTATTCGGTCTAGCTATTTTCGGGACCGAGTCCCGGATCGTTGAACTGATATGAAGTTGTCCGTGATTTAGTCAGGAGCACCCCTTAAATGACCGATAGCGTGAAGTCCATGGGTAGTGACGATGAGTTCGCTGGTCTGAGGGCACTGTTCCTCAATTGCACCTTGAAGCGTAGCCCCGAACTGAGCCACACCTCCGGGCTGGTCCGTCTGAGCGCTGACTTGATGCGAACGAAGGGTGTCCACGTTGATATTGTGCGACCAATTGATCTTCCGGTAGCGACGGGTGTGTACCCGGATATGAGGGAACACGGCTGGGAAGAGGACGCCTGGCCCTCCATTTTCGAGAAAATTGAACAGGCAGACATTTTGGTGCTGGCTGGACCGATCTGGCTTGGAGACAACAGTTCGGTGATGAAACAGATCATTGAACGTCTCTATGCGATGTCAGGGATGACGAACACCCGCGGGCAGTACGTCTATTACGGGAAGGTAGGTGGCGCTTTGCTGACGGGGAACGAGGACGGCGTCAAGCACTGCGCGATGAATATTCTTTACAGCCTTCAGCACATTGGGGTGACCATTCCTCCGGCCGCGGATGCGGGTTGGATTGGAGAGGCAGGACCGGGCCCAAGCTATTTGGATGAAGGTTCAGGTGGCCCGGAGAATGACTTCACCAACCGCAACACCACCTTTATGACCTGGAACCTGCTTCATATGGCTCGAATCCTGAAACTGGCCGGAGGTATCCCTGCCCAGGGAAACCTACCTGACGCTTGGAAAAAGGGCGACAGGTTCGGTCTGGAAGCGAATCCGGAATACAGGTAGCGTCAGCGATTGTTTTTGAACGCTGCCGGCGCAACAAATTTTGTGCGGCTAGACGAGCGAGGCCAAATCTGATCCTACTGAGGGGTAGGTGGCTGTGGTTGATTTCAGTTGGCGGGTGGTGAGGCCGTGTTTCATGGCCAGGCTGATGGTGTTGGCTAGTTCGGCGTAGTCTGTGCCGAAGAGATGCGCGCCGACGATCTGATCCGTTGATTTGTCGATCAGGATTTTCGATGCGCCGCTGGTTTCCCCTGTTCGGTAATTCGTGTACCAGGCGCTGGTATCGGTGTAGCGGACGTCGACGTCCAGCCCGCTGTCCGCAGCTTCGTGTTCGAGCATGCCCAGGCGCACTAGTTCAGGAATTGTGAAGACTGTCGTTGGTATGGCGGTGTAGTCAGGGGCCGTGGTACCCGATTTGAGCATGTTTGATGCAGCTACTTTGGCCTCGAACACTGCCACCGGGGTCAGCGGCATGCCCGGGGTGTCAGCGGCATCACCGGCTGCGTAGACGGCGGGATTGGTGGTGCTTTGGAGATGGTCGGCGACCTGTATTCCTTTAGGCCCGTATGCGACCTTGGCGGCTTCGAGGTTCAGTCGGGATAGGTCCGGGATCCGGCCCGCACCGTGGACGACGAGGTCCGCGTCAATTGTCGATGTCTCGCCAGCTTGAGTGAGGTGGAGGCGGAATCCGTTGCCTGACTTGTCGATACGGGTGAGGCTTGTGCCGCGTTGGACGATGATGCCTGAATCTGTGCCGCGGGCGATCAGTAAGTCAACGAGGTCTGGGTCGAAGTTCTTCAGTGGGCGGGTCCCGCGATCAAGGATGAGGGTGGAGCTTCCGGCTCGGGCGGCGATATGGGCGAATTCGAAGGAGATGAAACCTCCGCCGAGGAAAACGATTCGGGGTGGCAGCCGCTGAAGGTTGAGGAAGTCGGTGCTATCGATGAGATGCTCGGCTCCGGGGAAGGCCAGAGGCCGGGGTGTGGCCCCGGTGGCGACGAGGATTTTCGGAGCTTCGTATGATGCTCCGGCGATGTTGACCGTTGTTGGACTGGTGAAGGTCGCCGCCCCGTGGAGGGTCTGTACCCCGTGTGAATGCAGGTCTTCTTCCATGGTCGTTGGGATCGGTTCGGTGAATCCGTGTTTGTGTTCCATCAGTTCCTGCCAGTTGATGGACATGGTGCCCGGGTTTACGCCTTTACCGCTCATGAGCTGGGCGGCTTCGATCACTTCGGCGCCACGCCTGAGGATCTTCTTTGGATCGCACCCGCGCAAGGCGCAGGTTCCGCCGTAGGGTAGGGAGTCCACGATCGCAACATTCCACCCATTCGACGCGCATTTCGTCGCGGCGGCGATCCCAGCCATCCCGGCACCAATGACCAAAAGGTCGACATCGGTAGTCATCTCATACCTTTTTCTTGTCTGAAAGCGGAGACGTAGCCGTGGCTGTAGCGGGTGGTAGTGCTGCTTTGAGCTGGTCGAGGGTCGGAGCCCCGGCTGGCCCCTCCGGGGTGAGGTATCGGCGGCACGCTAAACCGACTGGGGCGCCAGGACCCGCGAAAGGGTCGATGTCATCGATCAGGATGCTCGGGGAACCGTGAAACCCAGTTCGTTCGGCTTCCTCAGCGGTGTCGATTATTTGTCGGGTGAGGACGATGTCGGGCCGGTCCCCGGCTAAAGCGATGAGTCGTTCGTAGGCGAGGGTCCAGTTGGGGCAGCCCTCGAAATACTGCAGGGTGATTTTCATCTTCTGACTGTAAACCTTATAGCCGACTACAAGGTCAAGTGTTAGACTGTGGGATGCGTATTGGGGAACTTGGGGCGCTTGCGGGCGTTGATAGTCAGACCATCCGGTTCTATGAGCGTGAAGGTCTTCTGCCGGATCCTCTGCGCACGTCGAATGGCTACCGCAGTTATGACCCTGAGATAGTGGGCCGGTTGCGGTTCATCCGGTCGGCCCAGGCGGCCGGTCTGACGTTGGCCGAAATTTCGAGCACGCTACGTCTCCGCGACGCGGGTGAGGCCCCATGTGCCCATGTTTCGGCACTCCTGGAACGAAAGCTCGCCGATGTCCAGGTGCGCCAACGTGAACTTGACGCCTTATCGACCGAGCTTAAAGGGCTGATCGATTCGAGTCGGGCTCTTGATCCTGCTGATTGTTCCGACACGGAGATTTGCCACATCATCACACCGTTGATGAACATGTAGGCCCTGCCGCGAACGGACGGCAGGGCTACATGGGTTTGTGGTGGTTTAAAGACTTGGTGCAGCTGGGATGTCCAGGTCGGTGTCGACGAGGTGGTTGAAGTAGTTGGTGAACAGGTTCAGGGCCACGTGGGTGGAGAGTTCCGTGAGTTCGGTGTCTGACCATCCTGCGTCCAGGGCGGTTTGCCAGTCGGCGTCCTTCACGGACCCCTTGTTCGATGTGGCCTGCCGGGTCAGTTCCAGCAGTGTTGCCAGTTTGTCGTCGAAGTCGATGTCGCCCCTGCGGATCGCGATGGTCTGATCCTCGGCGAGCCCGGCGGCCTTAGCGCCCATCGTATGCGCGGACTGGCAGTAGGTGCACTCGTCGACGTTGCCGACTACCAAGGCAATGGCCTCTCTCGTGCGTGCGTCGAAGGTGCCGTAGTCGCCGATGGCCTGCTGAAGGGCAACGTATGACTGCAGGACAACGGGGGAGTGGGCCATGGCACCGTGGATATTGAGGACTTTCCCGAACTGTTTACCGAGGGCACCGAGTTCGTTGCGGCTGTCTTCGGGAGCGGTCTCGGGGGTGTGGACGGTAACGCGGGTCATGGGTGTTCCTTCATTTGTTGAGACTAAAGGGGAAATGTGTGGGGGGTGTCCCTATGCTTTTGGTCAAGCGGCTTTCGGGGTTTTGGCCTCGTAGAGTGTTTTGGTTTTGAGCATGGCGTAGATGACGTCGCAGCGGCGGCGCGCGAGGCAGATGATGGCGGCGTTGTGCTTCTTGCCCTGACCGCGTTTCTTCTCGTAGTAGGCCTTCGATAGCGGGTCATGACAACTGGCGATCCAGGCGGATCTGAAAAGCGCATTCTTGAGTTGTTTGTTCCCGGAGCGTGCGGGAAACTCGCCACGGATCGAGGTTCCGGATCGGCGGGTGACGGGCGCGATGCCCGCGTAGGCGGCTAAGTGGCCGGCCGTGGTGAAGGTGCTGGCATCGCCGATGGTCAGGAGTATCGTCGCTGCCGTCTTGATGCCGACTCCTGGCATGGACATCAAGACGATGGAAAGAGGGAAGTCGTCCAGGAGTTTCTCGACCTCAGCGGCGACGATGGCCCGCTGGTGTTTGAGCTCTTTGATCTGCGCAGCGACCCGCGGGATGACCAGTTCCACCGCGTCGGTGCCGATCACGGTAACCGTCTGTTCCTCGAGGGCGGCGAAGATTTCATTAATGAGTTTGGTGGGGTCTTTGCGGCTGTGGTTCCTCGCCCAACGCAGCACGTTGCCGCGCCCGGCCGCGCGCAGACCGGTCGGTCCGGCGTATTTGATCAAGAGGTCGAGCACGAGGGTGCGGGTGAGGATCGTGCCGACGAAGACCCGTTCCAGGGACGGAAAGATCTGCAGCAGCAACGACCGGAGCCGGTTGATCGACCTGGTGCATTCATGGGTCAGGTCCGTGTCGAAACCGGAGAGGACTTTCAACGCGGCGAGCACTTCACTGTCTCGGTCTACCGCCCGCAACGTGTGCGGCATGGTCCGTGCCGTGTCAGCGATGATGAACGCGTCCCGGGCATCGGTCTTCGACCGTCCCGGGTAGAGGTCCGCGGCTTTCCGCATGGCCAGGCCCGGCAGGTACGCCACCTCGCATCCGCAATCCCGGGCTACCGCGACCGGCAGCGCCCCGATGGTGTTGGGCTGGTCCACGATCATCAACACCGGGCCATGCTGGCCAAGAGCAGTGAACAGTTCTCGGAGTCGTGTCTCGTCCTGCGGCAATGGCTTATCAATGAGCCGTTCTCCGGCCGGGGTGAGAGCTGTGGCGTGATGTTCGGACTTGCCGACATCGAGCCCGCAATACACATCAAATTGTTCGGTCATGATGGCGCTCCTTTGCACCACTAGATGGCCGCAGTCATGACACCTGTTCCTGGCACCCACGTTACGAAGAGACCTGAACCCAAACGGGTCCGGCCGCGTCCCTATCAGCAGTCAACAAGCGCCTCCGAACCTGGCGACAGCACCCCCCGGATCATCAATGACAGGGGCAGAAAGTCATACCAGGCCCAGCGACCAAGTCCCCGACCTTCGAGGACTCAAATAAATGTAACGGGGCAGGCTTTCGCGGGCACGGCAACAGTGCGCACGTTGAGGCGGCTGACGCGGGGTTAAAAGGTGGTGCGGGAGACCCGGCGCAGTCCTACAGCGTCCTCGATGATGATCCGGCCGCGGCCTTGCTTGATCAGCTTTTTGGCGGCGAAGTCAGACATGGTCTTACTGGTCGCCTCGCGAGTTGCTCCGAGCAACCCAGCGAGCTGTTCATGAGTGAGTTTCACGGCCACGGAGTGCGTGAACCTGCTACGGGGAGCCGCATCCGCAAGTGTGAGTAAGGTCGCGGCGGTGCGGGCTGAGAGGGGACGCAGGGCCATGTCGGTGAGACGTTCTTCCAACCTGGCGACTTGTTCGCCGAGCAGGCGGGAGATCTTGACCGCCATTTTCGGGTTGGAGAGGAAATGGTTTTCGACGTCCGCAGCGCTGAGCTGACACACGGTTGATGCTTCCAGCGCTTCGGCATAGTTGTCGTACATTTGCAGGCCCACGAGCAGCATCTCACCGAACACCGCGCCGGGTTCAAGGATTGCAATGGTGAGGGTTTTCCCATCCTCGGCAACCCTGAAAATCCGGATCCGCCCTGCTTTGAGGATGAATAGGGCCTTGATGGGCTGACTTTGGCTGAAGACAAGTTCACCGCTGTGAAAGAGCCGGGGCGGGGCCATCCTGTCGAGAGTGTCCATGTCCTCAGCTGTGAGGTCAGCGAAAAGCTCCACAGCGTAGAGGCAGCTGAAGGGCTCGCCGGTTTCGGCCAAAGGTTCTCCCTCCCGTTCATGTGGTGCCCAAAGCGTCGTAGGTTTGCTCGCGGCGGACACGATGGTGGTGGAGCAGGCGGCGTTCAGACCCGGCGTGGTCACCGGCCACGTCGGATGATGAGGCTTGCCACCAGTCCCACAATAAGGCCATACACCGCGTGCCCCATCAGTGAGGCACCGGATCCTGCGTCGAAAGTGAAAAGGGGCATGCCCATCATGGTGGGCATGATCAGCAGTGGACCAAGAACCCACCACAGCATGCCATAGACAAGACCCACGACGGCGCTGATGATCAGGCCCTTTCTCAGCACTCCAGCACCGGGTATCGTCAGCGCGAGGCCGATCAGAACCGAAATCACCAGGTGTACCAGGAAGCCGACAATCGCCGAGCTTGAGCCAACCAGTGAGGCAATCATGCCCAGCATGCCCATCATGGCCATCAGGCCCCCGAAAACGACCCCGCCGGCAAGACCGCCTACGGCCCCGGCCATTATTCGGACTCCCATGGACGTGCCTGGGTCAGTCGCGGCTCTCTTCGTCCTCGTCTCGCTATGTGCTGAACTCATGTCCTTGCCTTCCTATCGTTGGTACTTACCGACGATAAACAGGGCGGCACAGGAGTTCTGCAATCTAGGACACAGTGGGCCCGGGCAACGGAATTCTGTGCCCAACTGCTACTGGGTGACTGCCCACCCGGTGGTGTTGACGAGTTGTAATCCGACCTCCTGACCGATCCCGATGTCGTGGTCGCCCGGAACTTCAATGGTGAGCGCTGCTGAGGGCTCGTTGGGTTGGTTTGGTACGTGGCCGGAGACGTGGACCAACGTGTGGGCGCCCAACGATTTCAACCCGGTCACTGATCCCTTTGCTGGTCCGGACTCCAATAAATGTAACGGGGGCAGGGAACTCGTGGGCCGGGTTAGACGGTAAATCCAGTTCCGCCTCCGTGAGCATCACCGGCTCCTCGCGCATCACCAGTTCTTCAATCCACCCATCCAATAA
>NZ_QDAE01000008.1 GCF_003075455.1 Arthrobacter sp. Bz4 | reverse complement strand
CCGCCTCCGAATCCGCCGCCGCTGTCTCCGCCGCCACCGAAAAGTCCGCCGCCTCCGCCGCCGCCATTGAGGATACCGCCGAGGAGGATGCCGCCCAGGAGTGCGCCGCCCATTCCGCCACCCTGATTGCGGCCGCCGCCGAACATGCCGCCGCCACCAAAGCCTCCCATGCCGCCGCCAAAGCCATCGACGTCCTGTTGAGCGATCTGTGCTGCCTGTTCAGCTAGCGCGGTGGCTTGCTGCGCATGCGACAGTGCCGCAACCGGATCGTCGGATTGGATCTGTACCGCGTAGTCGAGATTCCGCTCCGCTTCGGCGAGCCTGGTGCGTGCCTCGCTGCCGACTCCGCCGCGTCGGGCACGGATGTAGTCGGAGGTGCCGGAAATCCGCGACTGGGCTGCCATGATTGCATGCTGCAAAGCTTCCCGGGCGCGCTGCGCCTGCTCGGTCTGGTTTTTGACTCCGCCCAGTGCCGCATCGAGTTGGGCGTGAGCCGCCTCAATGCGTTGCAGGAGCGACACCGGGTCGACCCGGCCAGCCGTGGATTCGTTGCGGACGGTGGTGAGAGCGGCTTCGGCGGACGCCACCGGGCCGGCGAGATCCTGGTGCTGACCGGTGCTGAGCATCGCCTGTGCCTGGGCCAGATCCTGTGCCGTGTCGGAGACCGAACGGTCCAGCTCTACCTTCGCCGCATCAAGTTCGGTGGCCCGTTTGGAAATTGCGTCCAGCAGCACGGTGGTCTGGTGGACGCTTTCTTCGGCTGCGCGCACCGCGATCACTGCAGACCCGGTATCGCCAGCACTCAGGTGCTGCTGCGCCGAGTCGGCGGCACTGCCAACGAACTGCAACCGTTCGTTGGCCTGATCCACGTTGTCCCGCACCTGGGAGGTAGCCGAATCAGCGTACTTCTGCTGCAGCTGCTGCAGGAGCTGCTCCGCGTCGGACACACGGGTCCTGACCGCTTCAGCCGAGGCCTGTGCGGCGGCAAGCGCTGCGGGAGCGTTGCGCTCCAACTCGCGCAGGGCGTCGAAATCGGCCTTGTGCTCCTGCAGCGAACCGTTGACGGATTCGCAACGCCGGATGATGTCTCCGAGCCAGGTGCGCTGCTGCTCTTCGGTATCTGGAATATGGTCGTCCAGTTGCTGCTGCAACTTGAACGACTCACTCATATGCCGCTTCGCCGCAGCGATGTCATCGACGAAGGGTTGCACTGCAGCATCGCCATATTGGGCCTGCGCAAAGC
Source organism: Arthrobacter sp. Bz4 (assembly GCF_003075455.1). Lineage (GTDB taxonomy): Bacteria > Actinomycetota > Actinomycetes > Actinomycetales > Micrococcaceae > Arthrobacter_D. The sequence goes on along the minus strand of NZ_QDAE01000008.1, from coordinate 122,972 downwards.
CGACCTCCTGCTCACTGGACTTGATTGCGTCATCGGCTGCAATCAACAGGCTTCCCGCCCTCTTGCGCAGTTCTTCCACGCTGAAAGCTGCCAACGGGTCCAGGACTTCCCCGTCCGGGCCACGTCCGGGCCCGAAGTCTTCGGTCTGGGACGGTCCGCGGGTCAGCGACTTCTGGCTGCGGGAACGCAGGAAGAAGAAACCGCCGATACCGGCCAACGCCACCAGCGCGCCAACCAGCAGGACTGCGCCGAGACCGCTGCCACCGGACTGGCTGTTATCCGAACCACCGGACACCGAACCGCCGGACACGGACTCCGACACTCCGGTCGCTGCAGCAACACCGGCTGCTGCCCAGTTGCCGTCCTCCAGTTCAGGCAGAATGTAGGAGGTGAAAATTTGTGGTGCGTCCGCGCGAACGGGACTGGAATTGCTTGCAACGAACCTAGCCTGTCCCTCGACGGACACGGTCAACAGGACATCGGACTCGCCTAGTTCGCTGACGGTGGCGGTTTCCTCGGTCCACTGGTCGGCGTCAGTCGGGTCGGTGAACGAGTCCACGTAGGCGACGCGCAAACGGTAGCCCTCTTCGTCCCGGAGCTGGGCAATAGCGTCTTCAAGCTCGGCCAGCCCACCGCCGTCGAGCACTCCTGCCTCATCGATGATCTCTTCTGCACCGAAGTCCACCGGGGGCACCGCAAATGCGCCGGGGAGTGTAGTGAGGGGCAGCATCAGTCCGGCGGTGACGCCTACTAGTGCCGCAAGGCGCCTGGTACTCGATCGCATTCAATACCCTTCGAAAAGTGTCCCCGGAATTTCACTGCGCGTGGGGGCCAACGGTCGGCGGTAGATGCCGTCAACGCTGTCACACGCCCTTTTTGAAGTCTAGGGTGCCGCGATAAGGCAGTCCACCTACCGACCTCTGCCCCTAGCGAAATGAATCAGGACCTGGTCCGGGACTTTGCCGGCGGAGTCTGGCCGGGGAGAATGGATGAGGACTAACGGACGCCCGGTTGGCTCACAGTATTCATCCAGCGAACGTGCGCCAAAGATCCAGATTGGTTTGGCATAGTTCGATGCATCGAGACGAAAGGCTTTCCGATGACTGACGACAATAACAACGGGTTCGAGCGCAACATACCGCCACGCCCTCAGACTCCGCCGTTTCACCGGTGGCAGGATTCCTCTCGTCCCGACGACGGGAGCGAGATCGCTGCCTCAGCCGCATCGTCCGATGGGGGACCCTCCGGCAGCTCAGAGCAGCACCCGTCAGCAGGGCAGCACCCCTCGACGCAGCCGCACCCGGTGCAGCCGCCTACGTCACCGTCTCAGGTTTCTCATTCCCAGGCAGCTCACAGCGACCAGTATTCCGCGGACCAGTCCACGGCGACCGCTTACGATGACGGCTCCTACTCCAGCGGGGGCTTCTACGGGTCCGCTCTGCCCCCGGCAGCCCTTCCCCACCGACGGGACAAGAAGCGCTTTGGAACAGCGGCCTTCGTCAGCGGTGTGCTCGTCGCCGGCCTGCTCGGCGGCGGGGTAGTCGCCGGGGCCGATCGTCTCCTCGGCGACCAGGGCACCGTCCCCGCTACGACCACGGGTCAGTCACAATCGGTGGTCGTCAATGACACCGAAAGCGTCAACGAAGTCACTGGGGCCGCTGTCAAGGCTTCCCCCAGCGTCGTCACTATCGCTGTGAGCGGCGCCGGCTCGGGTGGTTCAGGGTCCGGAATAGTGCTCGACGACGACGGGCACATCCTCACCAATACCCACGTGGTGACGCTCGGCGGTCAGGTGGGCGATGCGGCCGTTGAGGTTCGTACCAGCGACGGGCGAGTGTTCCCCGCGGAGATTGTCGGCACCGATCCGCTGTCCGATCTTGCGGTGATCAAAGTGGACGCCCCCGATCTGCAACCCGCTACCCTGGCGAATTCCGATGAGCTGAACGTCGGGGACACCGCTATTGCAATCGGGGCGCCCCTCGGACTCAGCGGAACCGTCACCGACGGCATCATTTCCACGCTGAACCGGACGATCAGCGTTGCCTCCTCGGCAGTACCGGAGGAGCTTTCCGATGCCGTTCCTGAGGAAGAGGGGGATGGTTTCAACTTCCTTCCCCCGGAAGGCACCGAAATGCCACAGAACCAGTCGCAGGGGTCGATCTACCTGAACGTCATTCAGACTGACGCCGCTATCAACCAGGGCAACTCCGGTGGTGCGCTGGTCGACGGCCAGGGCAGTGTGATCGGCGTCAACGTGGCGATCGCATCGTCGGGTTCCGGGGAAAGCACCGGAAACATCGGTGTGGGGTTCTCCATTCCCATTAATTATGCTGAGCGGGTTGCCCAGGAGATCATCGCCAACGGCAGTGCCTCGCACGGTTTCCTCGGCGTTTCGGTCTCGCCATCGGCTTCCGAGAACACCAACGGGGAAACCTCCTTCTCGGTAGGGGCGGAGGTCGCAGGAGTCGAACCAGGCTCGCCCGCTGAGGCAGCAGGGTTCCAGGAAGGCGATGTCATCACCAATGTGGCTGGGCGCCCAATCACCGATCCACGCGACCTCACCGCAGCGGTGCGGATGCAGGCCGATGGGGACACTGTGAGCGTTGAATTCCAGCGCAACGGGGAAGTGCAGACCATTGATGTGACAGTGGGCCGGGCCGACGGCTAACCCAGGCCGGGATCCCGATATGGTTAGCTAGGGCTGGGCAGATCCCCAACTTCAGAAGAGGTAGCAATGGAAGAGGCATCGCACGCAGGCCTGGAGATAGTGGTCCTGGTCAAGCATGTGCCGGACGCGCAGTTCGACCGCCACATCAGAGGCGACGACCGCACTACCGACCGGAATGAGAGCATCCTGTCCGAATTGGACGAGTACGCGCTCGAGGCAGCGCTGCAACTCGTTGAATCCCATGGCGGAGAGGCGGCCGGCCATCGGATCACCGCGGTCACCATGGGGCCGTCCGCTGCGGTCAGCGCCGTCAAGAAAGCACTTCAGATCGGCGCTCATGCCGGGGTGCACCTCTGCGATGATGCACTCGCCGGATCGGACGCGGCCGGGACCTCCCGGGCGCTCGCCGCCGTCGTCAACCATCTCGGGTCGGTAGACCTGGTCATCACCGGAATGGCATCGACGGACGGCGAGACCTCACTGGTACCGGCACAGCTCGCCGAACGGCTGGATTTGCCGCAGGTGACGTTCGCTTCATCTCTTGAGCTGCAGCCAGCGGATGGTTCCTGGACGCTGACAGCCCGACGGGACGGCGACGTCTACTCGGAGACGGTTGAGGCTACCCTGCCCGCCCTTGTCTCGGTCACTGATCAGATCAATGAGCCGCGGTACCCGAATTTCAAGGGCATCATGGCGGCGAAGAAGAAGCCGTTGAGCACCCTGTCGTTGCAGGACATCGGTGTGGACCCAGCCGAGGTGGGCTTCGCTGGCGCATGGACTTCGGTTCAGGTCGCGGACCCCAGGCCGCCCCGTGGCCAGGGAACGATCATCAGTGACGAAGGTGACGCAGGGATCCGGTTGGTGGATTTCCTTGCAGCTCAAAAATTGCTGTAGCACCTCCCCGAACCCGCGCTCGAACAACGCAAAGGAGCCACCTCAATGGCTACAGTTCTCGTTTTGATTGATAACCCGGGTGAGGTTCTGCACAAGAGCCACCGGGAACTACTCACGCTTGCGACCACCTTCGGCGACGCCGCCGTCGCCTTCATCGGTGACCTGAACGACGCCGTCCTTCAGGAATTGGGTGCGCGCGGCGTCGGGTCCGTCTACCAGCCGGCCGCGTCCGACATCGAGGATTCCCTCGTCGCCGGGAAGGTTGCCTTCCTTGCCGAAGTAGTGCGGTCGGTCGCCCCTGCGGCAGTCCTCCTGGGGAATACCTTCGAGGCTAAGGAGATCGCGGCCCGGACCGGAATTCAGCTTTCCTCGGGGGTGATCACTGATGCGGTCGCCATCGGCGAGGATTTCACCGTCACCAAGTCGGTGCTGGCCGGCTCCTACGCGGTCGAGGCGAAGGTGACGACCGGCACGCCTCTCATTACGGTGAAGGCCAATACCGTCGAGGGAGCACCGGTGGGCGACGGGGGCGTCCCAAGCGTCGTCACGGTTGAGTCGGTGAGCCCGGCCAACACGGCCCGGATAACCGGTCGAACGGCGAAGCGGGCAACCGGGCGACCCGAGCTGACCGAGGCGCGGGTGATCGTTGCCGGCGGGCGGGGAGTCGACGGCAACTTCGCGCCCGTCGAGGAACTCGCCGATGCGCTGGGCGGCGCCGTTGGGGCATCCCGTGCGGCCACCGATGCCGGCTGGATCGAACACTCCGCCCAGGTGGGACAGACCGGCAAAACAGTGTCGCCGCAGTTGTACATCTCGGCTGGCATCTCCGGCGCCATCCAGCAGAAAGCCGGGATGCAAACCGCCAAGGTCATCATCGCGGTCAACAAGGACGCCGATTCGCCGGTGTTTGAGATCGCCGACTTCGGTGTGGTCGGTGACCTTTTCAAGGTGCTGCCGCAGGCAACCGCCGAGATCCTGAAGCGCAGGTCCTGACCACGGTGGCGACAGTTTTTGATCCCGCCGTCGATCAGATCGTGCGGGTGTTGTGCTTCGCGGCGCACCCCGACGACATCGACTTCGGTGCAGCCGGAACGGTGGCCCAATGGACAAGGGCGGGCGTCGTCGTCGACTACTGCATTATGACCGACGGCGACGCCGGCGGGTTCGACCCCGAGGGGCAGAGTGAAATCGTGCGGACCCGCAGGGCCGAGCAGCTTGCTGCGGCCCAGCAGGTGGGAGTTCGCGAAATCCACTATCTGGGTGAACGTGATGGGTTCCTGGAAGCCTCCACCGAGGTGATCAAGCAGGTAGTGGCAGTGATCCGCCGGGTCCGTCCTGATGTGGTGCTGGCAATGCACCCGGAGCGAAACTGGGACCGGATTCAAAAAAGCCACCCGGACCATCTGGCCTGCGGCGAAGCGGTCACCCGGGCGGTGTATCCGGCCGCCGAAAATCCGTTTGCCTTCCCGGATCTGGAAGCTGCCGGGCTGGCAAGCCACCGGGTGCCCTGGTTGTGGCTCTATGCCGGCCCGTCACACCTGGAAAACCACTTCGTCGATGTTACTGACACGGTGGACGATAAGCTGCGCGCCCTTCACTTCCACACCAGCCAACATCCGGACTCCGACCGGATGGACGCCGTCGTGCGTCAGCTGCTCCGGGACAACGCCGCACGCGGCGGCCTCCCAGCCGGGCGTAGCGCCGAAGTTTTCCATGTGGTGCCAGTCAATTCAGCTCAGACTATTGCCGGATTCTAGCCACCCCGATAACGGTGGCGGCCCAGGTCCAGCTGGGTAAGGTCCTTTCAATGCGCCCGATCTCACGCGCCCGATCAGGCCTCGAAGGGGATCTCCGCGACGATCGGAAGGGTTGGCCGTTCGGACCCGCCGTCGGGCTCGACGGTGATGGCGAACCCCATCGACGAACCAATGCCCTCGACGGTAGTGACCAGCGATTCCTGCAGGTCCTCAGCGGTCATGGTGCTGATGGAGACCGGGTCGGTCCCGTCCGTGGGAACCCGCCACATCTGGTAGACCTTCCCCACGGGAGGAGCCGGTACCTCACTGAGGGTGATGACCGCCGCGTCTTCCTCACGGGAGAGCTTCAGCTCCGCGGTACCTCCCGCCGGAATCGTGAAGATTTCGGACTGGAGATCCTGGGCCTGCAACACTTCCTGTTCAACCGAGGTTTCCTGGAGGTTCTGGGCGACGCTGACTCCGCCGACGGTGATGACCACTGCTGCTGCGGCTGCGGCCAGCCAGCGTCCCACGGGCCGGCGTTGCTTTGCCTCGCGTCGGTTCGCCAGCTCATCGAAGGTGCCCGCCGACGCCTGGGCCCGGGCGGGCGCGGCGGAAGCGTTCTGCTCGGGGAGACCGGCCGGCAACTGAGCCAGGATGCGGTCGAACAAGGCCGGGGGCGGTTCGACGTCGTCGATCGCGTACGCCCGGGCAAGGGTCTCACGGGCACCTCGGACGCGCTCATCAAAGGCTTCCCGCTGGATCGGGTCGGCGGCTGAGATGTAGTCCTCGATAGCCCGACGCTCCCGGTCACTCAGGGCGTTCAGGGCATACATCTCGGCCCAGTCAAGCACACGGCCGTGGGTCAGGTCACTCTCCAGATCGTCAATCGATCCATCAAACATGTCGTTGTTCTGCATCTCAGTTCACCCCCAAACAGGTTTTCAGTCGAAGCAATCCGTCACGGATTCTCGATTTGATGGTAGGTATAGCCACGCCAAGTTTTTCGGCGACCTCTCGGTAGGTCAATCCGCCGTAATATGCGAGCTTCACAGATTCCTGTTGGGTCTCCGTCAGCGAGTCGAGGCATTTGACCACTGTCTCCGCCTCGAGGCGCTGGGTTACGGTGTCGACGACGTCGTCGTGATCGATTTCCTGCATCGCGGCGCCGTATCGTGCTTCGCGGTCAGTGGAACTCTGCTCAGACCGAACCTTGTCCACAGCCCGGCGATGGGTCAGGGTCATTAGCCAGGCCATCGGTGACCCCATCTCGGGTCGGAACCGGTCCGCGAGGTTCCAGACCTGCAGGTAGACCTCCTGGGTGGTGTCCTCGCTGAGCTCCGGGTCAATGAGGACACGACGGGCCAGCCCATAGACCCGTCGGGAAGTTTGCGCGTAGAACTCGGCAAAGGCTTGCTGGTCCTTGGCTGCGACTCGCAACAACAGCTCAGTCAGGGTTGCAGCGGTACCGGGTTCAACGGCGAATCCACCCGCTGGTGAACCGGCCGGAGTAGTTCTGCTGGCTCGTGGCGTATCCATATACTCCAAGCATAAAGCGCCCCGTCTGCGATTCAGAACATGCGACCCGCCGGCGCGGATCAGTTGGTCAGTGCCTCCCACCTGCCTACCCATCCCTATCACCGTCCTTTCGATGTTCTGTAGACAGGACTTCCACCGCCTGTATCGGTGCTTGACGACACGGGCGGATCAAGTTTTGCTGCCACTAGTACTTCGGAGCTGGGCGGTGCGGGGATGGGGTGGGGGGAGTCTGGATCTTACCCAGCTGCTAGTCAGCGGTCTCCGCAACAGCAACCAGGGATTGAGCGGCCAGGACGAAGCCGCTGCCGAGCCGGTCAAGGAAGCTGGCCCGGATCCGTTCGACGGCTGACTCGTCGCCCGGGAGAAGGTGACGGAAGGCGGTCCCCTGAACCACCGACCATGCTGTCTGGGCATCCAGCGGCAATTCAATGGCTACCGAATCGACTCCGACCGTATTAAACCCGTTAGCCAGCAGCCAGTCTCCCAGTTTCTCGGGCGAGGCCAGTCTGGCCACGTTGGCGATCTCCCGCTCGAGCAGCGCTGGATCCCGGGAGGGATCCTCGGAGCATGCGTCCTGAAGGATTCGCCAGAACTCCGTGTGGGCGCCAGCGTCCCAGGTGCTGAGGGCAATCCGTCCGCCGGGACGCAGTAGCCGCGACAGATGCGCCGTGGCAGGCGCCATATCCGCGAAGCGGGTCAGTCCGTAACAGGACAGCACCACGTCATAGCTGCCGTCGGCAGGCCGCTCGGTGACATCGGCCGTGTCAAACCGGATGGTGGCGAGGTTCATGGCTTCGGCTTTCGCCTTCGCCAGGTCCAGCAGCCCCGGGGATGGGTCGAGTGCGTCGATCACGCCTTCCGGACCGGCGGACTGCGCCGCCGGGATGGTGCTGGCACCGCTGCCACAGTAAACGTCGAGCACCCGGTCAGCGAGGGCGATATCGGCGGCCGCTGCGACGGCATTTCCCATCGGGTTCCAGAGCAGCGGCGCCAGGCGTTCGAAGTCCTCGGCGCCGGTCTCGGACACTTCCTCGGCATGGCGTGGTGGCATGGTGGCTCCTTAGGGCTGAAAAAGCTAGACGACGGCGCCGGCGAAGCTGTGCTGGCGCCATGCTTCGTAGAGAACAATAGACGCCGAGTTGGCGAGGTTAAGTGAACGACGGGTGGGGAGCATGGGTAGCCGGACCCGGGCCGTCACCTGGGGGTCATGCTTGACCTCCAGTGGTAGACCTACCGACTCAGGCCCAAAGAGCAACACGTCTGCTGGCTGGTAGCTGATGTCCGCATAGGATTCCTCGCCGTCGGAAGTGAACGCGAAGACCCGCTGGGGGGTGAGAGCTTCCCACGCGCTCGCCAGGTCCTTGTGGACCTGGAGCACTGCCAGGTCGTGGTAGTCGAGCCCCGCTCGGCGCAGCTTTGCATCATCGAAGTTGAAGCCGAGCGGCTCCACCAGGTGCAATTCGGCGCCGGTGACAGCGGCCAGCCGAATGGCGTTGCCGGTGTTGCCGGGGATTTCGGGCGTGTAGAACAGGATACGGAACACTCGTTAATCCTAGCGCTCGGCGTACTGTAGCAAACGGCCCAGTACGGGGAGCTGCACCACATAGGGCTGCGGCCCGCCACCCAGAAATTTCTTGAGCTCGCGGAGGAGCGTACCGGGATTCGCCACATGAACGCTGGTCAGTGCAGATTTGTCCAGCGTTGGCGGGTAATCGACAATCGGCTCGAAGGGGTTGCCTTCACCCCTGTGGAGGACAAGCCACGCCTGGACATTGCACTCTGGAAAGAGATCCTGGACCCGTCGGACCGACTCGGTAATGCGCACGTCACCGGCGATTCTGCCGTTGTGCCGCAGGGCACGCCCGTCCCAGCGATAGTTACCGGGTGGAGCGAGCATCGAATCGACGACCGCCAGACGGTATCCGGCCAACACCGCATGGCCCGCTTCAGTTCCGGTGTCGTCGCCGAACCGCAAACCGTTAACTAGTCGGGCGGCGGGGAAGCCCGGAAGGAAACGGTGTTCCAGCAGGGCAGCGGTGCGGCGCTCGCCGTCGAACCGTGAGCCGCTGCCGGATCCGAGACGCTTGAAGAATCCAGGCTGTCGAGCGGTGCCATGGATCTGGCTGCCCGCGAGGGTCAGTGGAATCACCGGAGGCTGCGCTGGTGAGAAGGGCGGCTCGTAGACGGCTGGACGTTGGAAAGCTTCGTCATCAGCGGCACGATCAGGAGAGGGAACACTTGACCGTGAGGGCGAACTGGCCGCCGTCGGTTCATGGGCGGCCGGGCTGCCACCCAGCCCGTGGTCATACCGTCGGCGACGTTCTGGATCCGAGAGGGTCTCATAGGCGACGGCCACGTCATGGAACTCTTCGGCGCTCCCGCCAGCATCAGGATGGGTTGATCGTGCGGCCCGGCGGTAGGCGTCCTTGACCTGTTTGGCGGTCGCGTTCCGCGACAATCCCAGGACGGCGTAGTAGGTCCGGTCGGGCGGGGTCGCCATGAGGGCCTTTCATCTTCGGCGGGCATGCTGGGGGCCTGGAGCGGGTGGAACCGATGTGCTGAAGTTCCGGGCGCAGACGCGGCCGGCACGCTATGCCTCATCAGGGCAAGACTGTAGACGGTTTCCCGACTGCCAACCAAATACCCGCTGTACCTTCAACGGCGAACCGGGCGAAAGGGTTCGGCTTCGGTAGCATCGGACAATGACGAATCGGGACAAGGTGATCAGGGGCGAGGACTGGTACGGCAAGGTACTCGACCGTGCAGACTATGCGGGAACCCTATTCGTTGATTGCGACTTCACCGAACTCCAGTCCAGCGGGGCCAACTTCAGCAAGTGTGTGTTCCGCAACGTCAAGTTCAATGTCTCAACCCACACTGAGGGGGCATTCGACGGCTGCCGGTTCGAATCCTGCAGCTTCTTCGATTCGACCTTTGCCGGGTGCAGGCTGACCGGCAGTTCCTTCGTCAACTCGTCGCTGGTCCCCCTCAAGGTCACTGGCGGCAACTGGTCCTATGTTTCGCTGGTGCGTGCGGACCTGTCCACCGCCGACTTCACTGGCGTGTCCCTCGCCGAAGCCGACTTCACCGAGGCCAACCTCACCAAGGCGTCGCTGCGGAATTGCCAATTATCCAATGCTGAATGGGCAGGAGCGCGGCTCCGGGGAACCGACCTACGTGGCAGCGAACTGGGCGAACTGTCGATGGACTACGTACAGTTCCGCGGTGCCGTGATCGACGTCGCGCAGGCGATGACCATTGCCGAGGCCCTGGGGGCCGTGATCAGATGAAGCTGCTGGTCGCGGTCAACCCTACGGCCGGGGCGGGGGCTGCGAAGAAGGCGGCAAGCGCGGCAGTCACCTCACTCATTGCCCTCGGACACGGGGTCACTGTCCTCGCCGGACCAAGCTATGCGACGCTTGTTGACCGGGTGAGCTCAGCTGTGGCGGAGAGGTCGCCGGACGCGCTGGTCGTGGTGGGCGGTGACGGGATGGTGCAGCTGGGAGCCAATGTCCTGGCGGGAACCACGGTCCCCCTGGGCATCGTGGCGACCGGCACCGGCAATGATGTGGCCCGGACCCTCGGCCTGCCCCTCAGGGACCCGGAAGCAGCGGCCCTCGTCATCCATGAAGCACTCCCCGGACCGCCCCACTGGATGGACCTCGGGCGCATCAGCAGGGACCAGGACGGGGCAGGAGTGCTCTGGTTCGCTGGGGCCTGCTCAGCAGGATTCGATGCGATAGTGAATGCCCGGGCCAACACCTGGTCCTGGCCCCGGGGAAAGAGCCGGTACACCCTCGCCGTGCTGCGTGAGTTGGCAGTCTTCAGACCCATCGGCTACCGGCTGGTCATCGATGGGTCTGCCGAGTCGACGGCCGCAATGCTGGTTTCGGTGGCCAACGGGAGGTCCATTGGAGGCGGAATGAAGATTACGCCCGACGCGCTCTGTGATGATGGGCACCTGGATCTGTTGGTGGTCTCCGCAGTCTCACGACTCCGGCTGATCGCGATGCTGCCCCGGCTCTTCGCGGGAACCCATGTGTCTCACCCGGCGGTCCGGATCGAAAAGGTCCGTTCGGTCCGTGTCGAGGTGGCCGGGCTGACGGTCTTCGCCGATGGGGAACCGGTAGGGCCGGCGCCGGTCCAGATCGACGTCGTTCCCCGGGCGCTCAGAGTCCTCCGACCGGTGAAAAGTGAAGTGTCGAGCCGGAACCGCTAGAATTGACCGATGCCCGTGTACCTGGACCACGCGGCGACCACGCCTCTTTCGGCGCCCGCGCTCGCCGCACTCACCACCGAACTCAGCCGTAGCGGCAACCCATCGTCGCTGCACGGCTCAGGGCGTCGTGCCCGTCGGGTGGTGGAAGACTCCCGTGAGACCCTCGCCGCCGCGGCGGGAGCGCATCCCTCGGAGGTGATCTTCACCTCCGGTGGGACCGAAGCTGACAACCTTGCCGTCAAGGGCCTGTTCTGGGCCCGCCGCGCCGCGGACCCGCGCCGGCTGAGGATCCTGTGCTCAGCCATCGAACACCCGGCGGTCCAGGACACGGTCGAATGGCTGGCCAAACACGAAGCGGCGCTGGTCACCTGGCTACCGGTCGACTCCGATGGCGTGGTCTCCATGGCGGCGCTGCAGGCCGAGCTCGACGACGACCCGGACACCATCGCGCTGATCACCGTGATGTGGGCCAACAACGAGGTCGGCACCATCCAGCCCATTCGGGACATCACCGCGGCAGCCGCGGCGCACGGCATCCCCGTGCACTCGGATGCCGTGCAGGCCTTCGGTTCCCTTCCGGTGTCTTTCAGCCATTCAGGACTCGCGACGATGGCGGTCAGTGGGCATAAGATCGGCGGCCCGGTGGGTGTAGGGGCCCTTTTCGTCGGGCGGGCGGTAACGCTCACTCCGGTGCAGCATGGTGGAGGACAGGAGCGTGATATCCGGTCGGGAACCCTTGACGCCGCAGGTATCGCGGCTTTCGCTGCGGCCGCTGCGTTCGTCACAGGCAATCTCGACCAGGAGTCCGCCCGCATCGCCGCCCTCAGGGACCAGCTGATCGCCCAGGTGGAGTCCGCTATCCCGGAGGCGGTCCTCAGAGGGCACCGGACCCTGCGGCTTCCCGGCAACGCCCACTTCACGTTTCCCGGCTGCGAAGGGGACTCCCTCTTGTTCCTGCTCGATCTTGCCGGAGTGGAATGCTCCACCGGCTCGGCCTGCACGGCGGGAGTACCCCGGCCGTCCCATGTGCTGCTCGCGATGGGCCTCACCGAGTCGGAGGCCAGAGGGGCCCAGCGATTCTCGCTCGGGCATACCTCAGGCCCCGAGGACGTTGAAGTCCTTGGAACTGCGTTGCCCGAGGCCTACCGCCGCGCCCGGCAGGCTGGAATGGCTGGCCATGCTTCAAACATTCAGACAGCTGGAACAGGTTTTCGATAGTGAAGGACAACTCATGAAGGTACTCGCAGCAATGAGCGGCGGAGTGGACTCCGCCGTCGCCGCAGCACGCGCAGTGGAGGCAGGGCACGACGTCGTCGGCGTCCACCTGGCGCTCTCGCGCATGCCTGGCACCTTACGTACCGGTAGTCGTGGGTGTTGCACCATCGAGGACTCCCGTGACGCCTGGCGTGCCTGCGACATTCTGGGGATTCCTTACTACGTGTGGGACTTCTCGGAACGATTCAAGGAGGACGTTGTCGACGATTTCATCGCCGAGTACGCCGCCGGTCGCACTCCGAACCCGTGCATGCGCTGCAACGAACGGATCAAGTTCGCGGCGCTCCTGGAAAAGGCGTTGGCGCTGGGCTTCGACGCCGTCTGCACCGGCCACTACGCGAAGGTCATTGAGGACAGTGATGGGAACCGCGAGCTGCACCGGGCCGCGGACTGGGCCAAGGACCAGTCCTATGTGCTGGGCGTCCTCACCCACGAGCAGCTCAAGCACTCAATGTTCCCGCTGGCCGAAACCCCGTCCAAGGCGGAGGTCCGCGCCGAGGCTGAGCGGCGCGGACTGTCCGTGGCTAACAAGCCCGACAGCCACGACATTTGTTTCATTCCCGACGGCGACACCCGCGGCTGGCTGGCCGAACGCATCGAGATGACCGAGGGTGCGATTGTCGACACCGACGGGGAGCAGGTGGGCACCCACCCCGGCGCCAACGCCTTCACAGTAGGCCAGCGTCGTGGCCTGAAGCTCGGCACACCCGCCGACGACGGCAAGCCCCGCTTCGTGCTGGAGATCCGGCCGAAAGAAAACAAGGTGGTAGTCGGTCCCGAGCGGCTGCTGGCTGTAGACCAGCTGCGGGGCATCAAGGTGTCCTGGGCCGGACTGCCGATCGACGCGGTACTGACCGGCAGCGAATTCGAGTGCATGGCGCAGGTGCGAGCCCACGGCGACCCTGTCGACGCGGTGGCCTGGATGGAGAACAACGGTGCGGGGCAGGCGGAGCTCGTGGTCCGGCTGAACGAACCGATGCGCGGAGTCGCCCCGGGCCAGACCGTCGTCCTGTACCAGGGGACACGGGTCCTGGGCCAGGCGACCCTCGACTCTGCCCGGTCACTGGAGCGCCCCGAACTTCAACCAGCCCTGTAGGGACACGCCCCGTCGCACTGCCGGTTGAATATGTCGACGCCGGATTAGTCGGCAGTCTGCAACTGGTGTTTGACTTGATGCATGATTGAATCGAGCAGCGGCTACGACCCGGGGGCAAGCTCCCTCGCCGGGCAGGTACAACCCGAGGTGATGGCGGAGCTCCTGTCGGTGCGGAGCAGTATCGACAACATCGATGCGACTCTCGTGTATCTTCTCGCCGAACGGTTCAAGGCCACCCAGCGGGTGGGGGTCCTCAAGGCGGAGCACCAGCTACCGGCGGGCGACCCGGATCGGGAAGCGGCCCAGATCACCAGGCTTCGCGCGTTGGCCGAAGAAGCCAACCTAGACCCGGCCTTCGCCGAAAAGTTCCTGAACTTCATCATCTCCGAGGTGATCCGTCACCATCAGGCGCTGTCCGAGAACCGCCGGTCACCGGAGGGCCCTGGTGGAGCCTAGCTCCGCCCAGGTCACAGCTACCGCCCTGGGCGAATGGCCAGGAACTGACCCTCTCGAAGCTACGCGGGTGGTCCGGGGAGAGCTCGGTGACCCGCACCTTCCCCACCTGGTATCCCTGCCGGGCCGCGGGGTCGGTAGCGACGCCGTCGGGCGGACAGCAGCCATCCTGGTGGAGTTGCCAGTGGATGTGCAGCCCCACGGCTGGCGCCTCGTCGACCGGCCCGGCAAGGATCATCGACGGGCAGTGTCGGCGCTGTCCACCGACCTGAACGTGCTCGGTGATGTGATTGGTGCCGAATCAGAGCCGGCGCCAGCGTTGAAAATCCATCTGCGGGGCCCACTGTCCCTTGCCGCCAACCTCCATCTGCACAGCGGGGAACGCGCCCTGCTCGACGTCGGGGCGCGCCGCGAAATCAGGGATTCCCTGGCAGCCGGCGCTGCCGACCTGGTCAGCAGGGTCAGATCAGCGGCATCAGGCGCCCTGGTACAGGTACAACTGGACGAACCCGAAATCGCGTTTGTCCTGGCCGGCGGTGTGCCGACGGCGAGTGGCTACCGGACCCTCCGGGCGGTGCCGGACCAGGAAGCCGCCGACGCGTGGGACACCGTAGCCGAGGCAGTGCGGGCAGCCGGGGGCGGAACTGTGGCGGTGTCATTCCCCGCCGAGCGCGCTCCGCTCGATGTGCTGGCGACCAGCAACATCACCGCGGTAGCGCTTCCCCTCGCGGGATTGTCGATGGCGCAGTGGGAGTCCCTGGCCGGTCAACTCGAAGCGGGCGGCGAACTGTGGGCGGGCATCATGCCCGACCCGCGAGCCGTCCCAACGGTGTCCGCCCTGGCGGGGGCAGTCCTGTCGCCCTGGCGGATGCTCGGGTTGCCGTTGAACCGGTTGGCGCAGTTGCGGTTGACCCCCGACACCGGGCTGGCCGGGGTTTCACCCGCCGCCGCCGCGAACATCCTGCGCCGGTTGACCCAGACCGCCGACGCGCTGAACCAGGAGATGGCTAACGACTAGCGGCGCTTCTCCCAGCGTCGCGGCTCCGCCTCAGCGGGCAGGACACCGTCGAAGTCGACCAGGTGGTAGTCGAAGGCCCCCGCGTAGACCAGGAGTGTCCCCAGCTGACGGTGGATCACCCGGGTCTGGATCCGGAACCGACCGGCTTCCTCATCCCACCACTGCTCCATGTAGGCCTGCGCCCCGACGACGTCCGGCACCGGTAGCCGCACCGGGCCAGCGAATACCCGGGTCCGGGTGGACACCATCCGCATCCTCCCGGCTGGTGTGACCGAGCAGGTCAGATCGGTGAGCGTCAGACGGTGCGCCCCCACATAGTCGAGCAGCTGACCGTTCTCCTCCGAGGTGGTGTCCTCGAAAATCCGCTCAGCAGCCGGGAAGTGCAGGATCCGGCGGGCGGTCAGGGATGCACGCCCAAACGGGTCAAGGTGCGGGAAATTGCTGATGCTGAAGGGGACATCGGTCCCATACTCGGGGAAAAACGAGTTCTCGGCAGCTGCCAGCCTGAAGAAGGGCCTGATAAACCAGGCGGGGCAGCCTGCCACATCGAAGGTGCCGCTGCCTATTCCCGCCTGGCCCGCGTCGGCGTGAAGGCCAAAGTAGGCCTGGAGTTCGGGCTGTAACCTGTTGAAATCGGCGCCCAAGGCGCGCTGGTAGATGGACTGCATGTTAGAGCTCCCATTTTCGTCGTTCACTGAGCCAATCGATCAGGATTCGTGCCGTAAAGCGTTGGTGCATCCGCAGGTAGGGGCTGGTGGCCAGTTCGGGTTGGTCTCCGCTGGTGACCATGTAGGCGGCGAGCACCGCCAGCCACGCATCAATGTGGTCGGGGTTGGCCCCGCAGCTCAGCGGAGAGTCGGCAAGCCAGCTGTCAACGTCGACCCCTGCCTGGCGTGGGTAAACCAACAGGGCTACCCAGTCAGCCCAGGCGGGCCCGATAGACAGAAAGTTCCAGTCGCAGAAGAGTGCAACGGGCGTCGGCCTGGGTCCGCCACGGGGGCGGATCATGATGTTGTCTGCCCGGAGATCATTGTGGAGCACAGCATCGCCGGCCAGCGCCTCGTGACCCAGTGCGGTCAATTTTTCCAGCTCGGACAGGTGCTGGACGTTCAGCGACGGCAAATAGGCGGGAAGCGCTCCGTTCGGGGCCCAGCACTCTACGAGGTCGGTCCGTGGGCTGGCTCCGAAGAACTCCTCCACCATTGACCCGTTCGCAAGGTTTGCTGGCGTTTCCTGCAGCCCTGCCTGCACCACTAGGAGTGACGCGTGCACCGCCCTGAGATCACTGACCGTCCATGGCTGCCCCGGCATGTAGCCGTCAACGGCCTCAAAGCACAGCAGCTGCCAGCGGGTGCCCCCAGCAAGGACCTGATCGGTTGAGTGCAGTTGCGGGATGGGAAGTCCGGCCGGAAGTGCAGTGAGAACCTCGGCCTCGCGGACATAGGCAGCGAAAATGTGGCTGTCCGTTGACGGCGCCGCCTTGGCGAAGAGGCGGCGGTTCCCGGCGCCAACGACAGCTGCGAAGCCGTTGGTGAAGCCACCGCCAGCCGGGGTGACGGACTCCGTCGGGCTTCCCAGCTCGGCCGCGATTCGGTGGCGAACAGCCGCAGGTATCGCTGCCCACGGGGTGCGGTGGGCTGTTCGGGAGTAGTCGACCCTGGCACTATCTTCGGTCGGGATCATCAGAGCCGGCCCGCCGCTTTGAGCCGGATATACATGTCAGCAAGGTGTGGCGGTAGTTCGTGGGGGGTAGCATCGACCACTTCTGCCCCCAGCTGACGCAACTGGGCTGTCACCGCGGCACGGTCCAGCAGGGCACGCTCCGCGGACGCGGCCCGATACACGTCGGACACGGACTGGCGTTCGCCGCGCATCTCATCCAGTCGCGGGTCGCGAACTGACGCGACCACCACCACATGCTGTGAGGTCAGATCGGCCAGCACCGGCAGCAGCCCCTCTTCTACTGAGCCCGAATCCAGCGATGTCAGCAGCACAACCAAAGAACGGTGGGAGGAGATGGAGCGAACCTGGCCGGGCACCCGTGACCAGTCGGCTTCAATCAGCTCGGGCTCCAACGGTGCCATCGCCTTGACGAGGGCGTTCAGCAGATTCCCCTTCGCCGCCGAATTCACCCTGGCCCGGGGACGGCGGTCGAAGGCAAGGAAATCCACCCGGTCCCCACCCCGCTGTGCGAGGACGCCCAGTAGCAGGGCAGCCTCGATACTCGTGTCCAGCCGGGGCTCATCGTCGATCCGCGCAGCTGAAGTGCGCGAGGTGTCCAACACGATGACCACCCGCCGGTCGCGTTCCGGCCGCCAGGTGCGTACCACCGTGTCGCGGCGGCGGGCGGTCGCGCGCCAGTCGATCGAGCGGACGTCGTCGCCCCTGACATAGTCCCTGAGCGAATCGAATTCGGTGCCGGCACCGCGGATCTGGACGGCGGCCCGGCCGTCAAGCTCACGCAACCGGCGAAGCTTCGATGGAAGATGTCGTTTGGAATGGAACGGGGGTAGGACCCGGAGGAGCCCGGGAGCCGGAATGCTCACCTGGCGGCCGGTCAACCCCAGCGGGCCGACGCTGCGAATCGTCACCTGTGCCACCCGCAGATGCCCACGCCGTTCGGGGAGCAACCTGATCAACAGTTGCCTGGACTCACCCGGTGGAACCGAGACGTGCTGTACGGCATCAGCTGCCCCTGCCGACGGCTGCCACGCCTCACGGACAGTGGCCCTCAGTTGACGCCGGGAATAGTTACGGACGGTGAGCGTACTGGTGCAAGCCTCGGTCAGCCGGACGCTGTCCGGTAGGTCCCGGCTGAGGCCCGTTTTCCTCGGCGAGGCGGCCAGGGAAAGGTCCAGGGCTCCCACCAGGACCAACGCAGTGGTCCAGATCAGGATGGACACCGCGCCCGGGTAGAGCGCCACGGGAATAATCCCGAGGAATGCCAGGAGGACAAATCGTCCGGTGATGGTCATGCGGCCCGGGGCCTAGCGTGGCACTGGGACGGTAGCGAGGATCCCCAACAGCACATCATCCACTTCGACTCCGTCCATTTCAGCCTCGGGACGCATCGACACCCGGTGTCGCAACGCTGGCAGGGTGAGGGCCTTGACGTCGTCCGGCGTCACGAAGGTGCGGCCTGACAACCAGGCCCAGGCGCGGGCGGTGTTGAGCAATGCGGTGGCACCGCGCGGGGAAACACCGAGCTGGAAAGATGGAGCTGTGCGGGTGGCGCGGACCACATCAACAATGTAGGCGATGACCTCGGGCGCAATCGCTACTGTAGCCACCGCGCGTCGGGCCTTCGCCAGATCAAGGGCCGAGGCGACCGGGCGAATCCCCGCCGCAGCGAGGTCCCGTGGGTCGAAGCCCGCACTGTGGCGGCGGATCACCTCTATCTCGTCGTCCCGGTCCGGCACTGACAGCGTGAGCTTCAACAGGAAGCGGTCGAGTTGAGCCTCGGGCAGGGGATAGGTGCCTTCGTACTCCACCGGGTTCTGGGTGGCTGCGACGATGAACGGATCGGGGAGCGCCCGCGAAACGCCGTCGACCGACACCTGGCGTTCCTCCATTGCCTCCAGTAGGGAGGCCTGGGTCTTGGGCGGCGTCCGGTTGATCTCGTCCGCCAGCAGGATGTTGGTGAAGACCGGCCCCTCGCGGAAGGTGAATTCCGAGTTCTGCGCCTCGTAAATGAGTGACCCAGTGACGTCTCCCGGCATCAGATCGGGAGTGAACTGGACCCGCTTGGTATCGAGACTCAAAGCTGCCGACAGGGTGCGCACGAGCAGGGTTTTGGCGACACCCGGAACGCCCTCAAGCAGCACATGGCCCTTCGCGAGCAGGGCGATCAGCATTCCGGTCACTGCCGCGTCCTGGCCGACGATCACTTTGGCTACCTCGGACCTCACGTTCAGCAGGGCCTGGCGTTCGGGGCCGGGGCCGTCCGGTGACACCGGGGAGTCCTGGTGGGTCGGGATGTGTTGACTCATCTCGCGTCGATCTCTTTCTCTAGGGCGTCAAGGTCTTGGCTCCATCGCACCAATTGGGTGTCGGACGCTGGTCTTTCGGTCCGCAGAAGTTGGTCGAGGTCGGCCGGGGACCGCGGGGAGTGGCGTGCCGCCGCGGCTACCACCTCGGTGACCGAGCTGGTGGCCGGCAAGCGAAGCCGTGCTGCAAGCCGAATGAGGGTGGCGGCTCGGAGGTTGGCGGCGGCGCGATCAATGGACCCAGAATCCTGGTAGAGCCGCGCCCGTCCTTCGGCCGTCTCGGCCGCCCGCACCACCACGGGCAGCGGTTCCTCGGCGAGCGGCCCCAGGCGGCGTCCCCGCCAGACAGCGGCCAACAGGCCAGTGCCGAGTAGCCACAGCATCACAAGGTTCACCCAATCGGGCAGCAGGTTCAGGGGATCGACCGGTGTGTCGGTCAGCGCCAGATCGGCTGCCGTGGGCTGATACCAGATGAGGACGGGGCTGCTCCCCAGGGTTCGCAGGGCAAGTGCCGCGTTGCCTTCCTGATCGATGGTCTCGTTGCTGATGATGCTTCCGTGGCCGAGTGCCACCACTTCCTGGCCAGCCGTGGCGGCGTAGGAACCCGAGGGTGGGCCGCCCTGCGCAGTAGCGGGGGGGAAACAGATCAGATCGGCCCGGTAGGCGAAACCGCCGGGGGAGATACTGCCGGCGGCGGCGGCGTCCTCAACCCCACAGTCTGCCGGCAAGGGGGTGTCTTCGGAGGCGGGGATTAGACCCGCCTGTCGGATGGAGGGGGCAAGTTCGCCCAGGATGAGGGTGTTCGGCTCGACCAGAACCAGTCGGTCGGCGACACCGTCCAGGGCGCTCAGCTGGTCGGAGTTGAGCCACGAATCCGGATCGTGCAGCAGGAGGGTCGAGGCGCCAGCCGACGACGAAGCCGCGGCGGCTTCGAGCGATTCCACCTGGATCACCTCGACGCCCTGTCCCCTAAGCACCTCTGCGAGCGCCATGGCTCCTGCCGGAGCCGGGTTGGCGGGGGAGAGTGCGACGCCGTCCTGCCCGGAACGTCCGAAAAATCCCACCAGCACCACAGCCACCAGGAGAAATCCCAGCACCAGCCAGGGAGCGAGCCTACGGAGGCGGGTGGCTGCAGCACGGCCCGCGCTGCCGCCATCACCGACGACCTCGATGGTGGTGGCCTGGTCTATTTCGACAGCCATCAGCGGGGCGCTGCCAGTTCTGTTGCCGGCTGCTGCAGGTCCGGGCGGGCGGTTGCAAGCAGTACATCGACCGCCGTTGCCCGCTGGTAGTCGGATTCATGCGCCGGCAGGTTGCCGTAGTGCACCTCGTTGAAGCGGTCGGCTAGCCACAGGGTGTCGGCGCCGATCGCCCCGAAGGCGGCCCTGAGCTGCACTCCCGTCTCACCTGCTGTGCGCCCGGGCTGGCGATCGATAATACCCCGCTCTTCGGCCGAGCGGATCACCGCTCGTAGCCGCTCGGTCAGCGCAATATCCCATTCCCGTGATCCCGCCGCAGCCGCGGCGAGTCCACGATGCTCCTGCGCGGTGCGGACGGTGTCACCCGAAAACACTCCGGTGCGGGCGCGTTTGTTGCGGGCATTGAGGCGAGGTTTGACCAGCCACACCGCTGCGGCGATCACCACCGCGGCGCCCAGGGCGAGCAGCAACGTACCGGGTCCGGCCTCAAGCGGCCGAAGGTCGGCGAAGATAGACCCCAGCCATTCGAGGATCGTGGTGGCGATCCGTTCCAGGAAATTGGGTTCCGCCTCCTGATAGCGGCCCTGGGCGAGCTCATCCTCCAGCCAACCGCGGGCTTCCTCGTCGTCGGGCACGACCGGGACCCGACCACCGATCGGCACCGACGAGTCAATCAAACGGATCAGCATTGGCGAAAGTGGCACCCGGCTCAGGTCCCGGTGGTGGGTGGGCTCGGTGGTCCACCCGGCCGGTGACCGAATTGTTGACCGCCGGGGTTGGCGGACTGGCCGGGAATCGGGGTGAACCGGCCCGCAGTTGCTTCCTCATGTTCGCGCAGCAGGACCACATCGAACCCCTCGCGCCGGATGCGAAGGTCCACATAGAGCAGGGCGGTCACACCGGCCTGGAAGGCGTAACCAATGGCACCGAAGACAGCTGTAATGAGCTGACCGACCAAAAGGATGGGCAGCGAGTTCATCAGCTCCTCGCCGAGCTCGGCCGGCGAGTCGCTGAAGGACACGAACTGGGTGGCGAGCAGGCTCAGGGGAGTGGAAATCACCGAGGTGATGATAGAGACGATGATGCTGGTCAGGATCAGGATCCCGAACGTTCGCCACCAATTGCGGGAAGTCAATGTCCAGGACCGGCGCAGGGAGGTGAGCAGTCCGGCACCCTCAAGCATGAGTACCGCCGGTGCAAGGACCAATTTGATACTGAGCCAGACAATCAGCGCCAAGGAGCCGAGGGTTCCCAGCACGATCAACCAGACCGAGTCCTGACCGAGGAGCATGGCCAGCAGCACCGCGATCACCACCAGAACCGTCAGTCCGGCAATGACCAGCAGAAGCAGGAGGAATCCCAGACCCAGGAGGGGCAGGATC
Source organism: Arthrobacter sp. Bz4 (assembly GCF_003075455.1). GTDB lineage: Bacteria > Actinomycetota > Actinomycetes > Actinomycetales > Micrococcaceae > Arthrobacter_D. Next base: position 101,507 of record NZ_QDAE01000008.1, on the reverse strand, counting down.
CGCCGGACGGCCAGTTTCCACAGTTGCACAAAAGAAGTGCGCTCGTTGAGCACTGCACGTGCGATCGGGATGACCAGCACCCCTTGCAGAATGAGGACACCCACGCTGCTGAGCACCACCAGTGCCGTGGCGACGGAAACCAGTGACGTCGCCAGTCCTGCAACCTCGTCCATCGACGGGTCGACGGGATCCAGTTGCGCGATTGAGCCGAACAAACCGACCGTCAACAGCAGGGTGAGAACCGATATCACTACCTGGAACAGGATGGCGGTGCCGAAGGTTGCCAACGGATTCTTCCGGCAGGCCTGGAACGCCCCGTCGAGGATCTCGCCCAGGCCCAGGGGCCTCAGCGGAATGATTCCCGGTTTAGGCGGTGCCTGATAGCCGCCGAACTGGCCGTGCGGAACGCCCTGCCACCCGGGCTGCGCTCCCCATTGGGGTGATCCAGTGGGTTCGGGGTGCTGCCCCCACTGTGGTTGCTGCCCCCACTGGGCGTTCTGCCCGGGCTGTGGTGGTTGACCCCACTGCGGTGGCTGGGCGTTAGGTGGCGGAAGAGGTGCGCCCGCCGTATCGTCCCGCGACTTGTCGGCTGGTTCACTCTCATGCGGATTGTTGCTCATCCTGTCCCCCCGGAACGTTTGTTCCACTTGTGAACCCGTCTCCTAGAACTATAGTTACCGGGAGGGATTTCCGGGAACCTGCCCGGCGCTGGGGCGCGCGGAGCGATTGCGCTAGTACGACATTGCCGTGGCAATGGGAGACTATGGAGATATGAAGGCACGCATTCTGGTCGTTGACGACGACGAAGCACTGGCCGAGATGATCGGCATCGTACTACGCAACGACGGATTTGATCCCGTGTTCTGCGCTGACGGTTCTCAGGCCCTGGACATCTTCAGGAGCTCCAAACCCGACCTGGTGTTGCTTGATCTGATGCTGCCAGGGATAGACGGAATCGAAGTCTGTCGCCAGATCCGCAACGAATCCGACCTCCCCATCGTCATGCTGACTGCGAAGTCGGACACCTCCGACATCGTGCGAGGTCTGGAATCCGGCGCCGACGACTATGTGCCGAAGCCGTTCAAGCCTGCGGAACTGGTGGCACGGGTGCGAGCGCGGCTGCGCCCCGGTGACCAGAAGGCTCCCGAGACTCTCCGCATCGGTGAGGTCACCATCGACGTCGCCGGGCACTCGGTGGTCCGCGCCGGTGACCGGATTTCTCTGACCCCCCTGGAATTCGATTTGTTGGTTGCGCTGGCACGCAAACCCTGGCAGGTCTTCACCCGGGAGTTGCTGCTTGAACAGGTCTGGGGCTACCGGCACGCCGCGGATACCCGACTGGTCAATGTGCATGTGCAACGGTTGAGGTCGAAAATTGAACGGGACCCGGAAGCGCCAGAGATTGTGTTGACGGTCCGGGGCGTGGGATACAAGGCAGGACAGGGGTAAGTTGGACCGCGCTGCAGCTAGCGTTCGGAACAGGCTGGGTGGCGTGGCGTCGCATGCCTGGTCCTGGATCCGGACGGTGCTTTCGCGGACCGCCCGGCAGTGGCGACGGTCGCTGCAGTTCCGCACTGTCGTCTCCACCCTGCTTCTCACCGCGGTGGCCTTCGCTGCCGTCGGCGCCTTCCTGTCCAACCAGATTGCGACCGGGTTGTACGAGGAACGATTCGAACAGTTCCGCGCCGAGTCCAGCAACGGGCTCAGCGAGGTCGCAGCAATTTTCAGCAGCGCCTCGACCACCGACAGCGAATCGACCCTCCGATTGGTGCAGGACACCCTGCCAAGCCTTGAGGGTGGCGGCGCCGATGCACCCAGGCGGTTCATCCTCGCCATAGTGCCCGATCAGACCACCGATATCTACGTTGCCCCGTTCGGGAGCGACAACCTGACCGAGTCGAGCGCCATCCCGGCGGCCATGGCCAACGCGGTGAGGTCGGGCGATGACCAATACTGGTCCGCCACGTCGATCGAGTCGACTTCAGGGGAGAGGGTGCCGGGGCTGGCGTTCGGCACCAAGGTGACGCTGCCGCCAGGGCAGACCGAATATGCGCTTTACCTGATCTACGACCTGTCCTCGATGCAGGCCACCCTTGACTACATTCACGGGGTGATCTGGATTGCTGGCATCGTCCTGTTGCTGATCATTGGGGCGATCGCCTGGTTCGTGACCCGGAGCCTGGTCGGGCCAGTCAGCCATGCTGCAGTGGTGTCCGAAAAGCTGGCGGCCGGCGAATTGCAGGAACGGATGGATGTGAAGGGCGAGGACGAGGTGGCGCGGCTTGGTGCGTCGTTCAACCATATGGCGGAGAGCCTTCAGGATCAGATCACCCAGCTCGCACAACTGTCGCAGATGCAGCAACGCTTCGTTTCGGACGTCTCCCACGAACTTCGTACCCCGTTGACCACGGTGCGGATGGCCGCCGAGGTGCTCCACGACGCGCGCGCCAATTTCGACCCGGTCAACCGCCGGTCCGCCGAAATCCTGTACAACCAGGTGGAACGATTCCAGGCGCTGCTCGCCGATCTACTGGAAATCTCGCGGTTCGATGCCGGCGCCGCGGTGCTTGAAGCGGAATCCGTCGACATTTTCCAGGTGGTTCGGCACGTGATTGACGGCGCCCAGCCGTTAGCGGATGCGTGCGGCTCCGAGCTGAGCATTATTTCCCGCGAAACGGAATGCCTGGTCGAAGTGGATCCCCGCAGGATTGACCGGATTCTCAGGAATCTTGTGGTGAACGCGCTGGAGCATGGCGATGGGAAGCCTGTCTCGATCTATATTGCCTCGAATCCGGACGCCGTCGCCGTCGCAGTTCGTGACTACGGCATCGGCATGACCCCGCTTGAAGCGTCCCGGGTGTTCGATCGGTTTTGGCGGGCCGACCCGGCCCGGGCCCGAACCACCGGCGGGAGCGGCCTTGGATTGTCAATTGCCACCGAGGATGCCCATCTCCACGGAGCCTGGCTGCAAGCCTGGGGCTCCCCGGGTAAGGGCGCCTGTTTTCGGCTGACGCTTCCCAAGCTCAGGGAGTCCGTTCTCAAGGTCTCACCGTTGCCGCTGCCGCCAAGGATGGGCGGGCTGCCCGACCGTCCGTCGGTCGGAACATCCCCGGACTCGCTGCCGCAGCTAACCACTCTGCCAAAGGAGTCCCACGATGCCCGCTAACAGGCGTCCGCTGAGCCGGTCACTGGCCCTTTTACTGTTGCCGATCGTGCTGGTGGTCAGCGGCTGCTCGTCCATACCTACCTCTGGTCCAGTGGGAGTCATCACCGCTGACACCGGGTCCGACACCACCGACCCACTGATTTTCAATCCACCCGGGCCCCGGCAGGATGCTGATCCGGAATCCCTCCTGAACTCCTTCGTCAACGCCGGCACGGGTGCCGCCGGCGACTACGAGATCGCACGGGACTACCTCACCGACGAGTTCGCCGCCCAATGGCGGCCAGAAGAGCGCATCATCATCTACGGAGCTGACCCGCAGATTTCTGCGTCCCCGACTGACGGTGTCTACCAGATCCAACTCGAAGTCGAGGGGACCATCAACGCCGAAGGTATCCGTACGGGGGCTCCTGCTACCACCACTGAAAGCCTCACCGCGAAGCTCGAGCAGAATGCCGACGGGCAGTGGCGTATCACCTCGATCCCCAACGGCATCATGATTTCTTCGAGCCAGGCTGAGCTGTTGCTTGAAACATACAGCCTGTACTTCTACAGCAGTTCCTTCGAACATTGGGTGCCCGACGTCAGGTGGTTCGTAAACCGGGCAGCCATTGCCACGAATATTGTGGAGGCGATGCTTGACGGTCCGGCTCCATACTTGCAGGGGTCGGTGACCAGCGCGTTCCCGGAAAGTACCACCCTCGGCGTCGAATCGGTGCCCATCGTGTCGGGGACGGCAACCGTCGAGTTGTCCCCCGATGTGCTGCAGGAAACCAGTGACCTGATCCGACAACAGATGCAGCAGCAACTCCGGGAGAACCTGGCCGGGTTGAACACGGTCAATTCGGTGCAGATGACTGTCGAAGGGCAGCCGGTGTACCTTGGCGACGAGGGCAATGTCCCCCACCCGAACCTGGTAATCCCAGTCGGCGATCCGGCTGTCGGCAACAAACAGATTGTCGTCTCCGGCAACGAGCTATTCCTGTACCAGACGGAAGAGACCGTTCCCATTGAAGGCGTCCCTTCGGTGGCGGCACTGGATCCCCAGGACCCGGCAATGACCCTGTCCGGGGCGGACTTTGCGTTCCTCAACGGAAACCGGACACGGCTTTACACCACCGGGCAGGATCAGGAAATCATCACCGCTGCGACCGGACGAAGGCTGACTTCTCCCAGTTTCGACCCGAACAACTGGGTTTGGACGGCCAGCACCGGGCCCGAAGGCCTGGGATCGACGGTTACCGCGGTTCCTCCCGGCGGGTTGCAAGACAGCGCGGTGTCGGTGACGGCACCCTGGCTAGCTGATTCAGTGGTGCTGGAACTCAGGGTGTCGAGGGATGGGTCCCGGGCCCTGGTCGTGACCGAGCAGGAGGGGCTAAGCCGCGTTTTCCTTGCCGGGATCGTGCGCAGCAACGACCGCACCCCGCAGAGTCTTGGTACTCCGCGGGAGCTTTTCGCCAGCGGTCCGGTCAATACCGCGAAGTGGGTCAACGAGGACACCGTCATCGTCGCCGAGGCCTCCGCAGAGGAAGAGGTGACCCCTGAATTTCTTGGTCTTGACGGGACTGTCGATGCGCTGTCGTCCCTTGAGGGCATTCTGCACATCAGTGCGGGCACCGGGCCGACGGCCATCTTCGCCGGCACCTCGGAGGGGGTCCGGAACCGGGTTGGGGATACCTGGTCGAACGAGCCGGTGGAAGGTGTCCAGGATCCGGCGTTCCCGGGCTGAGCTCTGCACACGGGCGCCGATCTGCCCAGGCTCGGCGACTGATTTTGTCCACACTCGGCTACGAAGGCGACGTCGGGGACTGGCCGAGGTGGCAAAGTCAGGGCATGAACGGATTCCGATCCGCGCCGCTGTGGAGGGGCGTCGCCGGCCGCCTCGATGCGGTCCGGATGAGGCCGGACGTGCAGGGCTTTACCGGTGCCATCGTGGGCTTCTGGTCGCTCCTGTTCCCTACCGAGTGTGCTGTATGCGGGCGCCTCTTGATCCCACTTTGCCCCGAGTGTCTCACCGCAATCCGCAAAGCGACGGTCCGCCCCCTCAGGGTTGAACGAGGTGCGCCTGCCTTGCCTCAGGTGCCGGGGCGCATGGAGTCAGCCACAGGTTTCGGTGACCCACTGCCGGTCACAGCAGGAGGCCATTACCGGTCCGCACTCGCGCGGTTGGTGCTTGCCTACAAAAACCATCACCGCACCGATGTGGGCAGACCCCTGCAAACGGCGCTCGCTGGAGCGCTGCACTCGGCCGTGGAGGGGCTCCGCCAGGGCGGTGAAACGGCACAGATTCTTCTGGTGCCGGTGCCTACAAAAGGAGCGTCGCTGCGCCGCCGCGGGTACGATCCTCTCGGCCTGCTCCTTGACGGGCTGGTTCGAAGAGGTGAGTTGCCCGCAGGCTGCCGGCCCGCCAGGTTGGTGGGGTACCGGGGCATAACCGTCCGACTGGGGTCAGCGCTCGCCGGCCGAGTTGGGCAGCAGCAGCAAAAGGGCCTCGGATCGGCCCAGCGACGCGCCAATGTCTGCCTCACCATGACCCTGCGGCGGGGCCAGCATCTGGTCCCCGGGGCGGTGTGCCTGGTGGTTGATGATGTGCTGACCACCGGGGCGACGATTGCCGAAATGACGCGGGTTCTGCGGTTGGCCGGAGCGGAGGTGGCCGGGGCGGCAGTGGTTGCCGCCACCGAGCCACCGTCGCGTGCCGAAGGAAAGTAACGAACAAAATTAGCGGAAAAAAACAACCGCCGAAGGATGAATATCAGGGGTGGGTGAACTAACGTGAGGTATGGGTATCTCGAGGACAATTAGATATCCGTCGACAGCGGCTGGAAGCACGACTCCCCGGCCGCTGTTGTGTCACCTAAGGGATTTTGGAGGACACCATGGAGTTTTTGATCAGTGGTCGAAATCTGTCAGTTTCGGACCGTTTTCGTGAGTACGCCGAGGACAAGATCGACAAGATCGAGCAGCTTGGCGACAAGGTGCAGCGGCTAGAGGCGAAAGTTACCAAGGAGCCCAGCGCCCGTAATGCGGATAGCGCGCTCACCGTCGAACTTACCGTCCTGGCGAAGGGCCCCGTGATCCGGGCCGAGGCATCAGCAGCCGACAAATTTGCAGCCTTCGACCTTGCCTACAGCAAACTGCTGGAGAGACTACGCCGTGCCAGAGACCGGCGGAAGGTCCACCACGGCCGCCATACCCCCATGGCCGTTCGTGAAGCCACAGCTGATCTTGAACCCGCCAGCACCACAGCCCCTTTGTACCTCGAAGTGCAGTCCACCCAGGCCCCGCAGGAAGCCCAGGACAGCGTCGTCGACAGCTACGAGATCGAGAATGACATCCCGGCCGGCGACTCGCCGGTACTGATCCGCCGGAAGGTCTTCTCCGGCACTCCAATGACACTCGAGGATGCAGTCGACAACATGGAACTGGTGGGGCATGACTTCTACCTCTTCGTCGACTCGGCAACCGGTGCACCCTCAGTTGCCTACCGCCGGCAGGGCTGGACCTACGGCGTCATCACCCTCGACGCTCGGTGCGCTGAGGGAACTGAGGATCCGCGCGAGGAACTCCTTGCCTACCGGGCACGGGAAGCGGCGGCCTCGGCGTCGGCCTGAGCCGGCAGGGGAGAGGACCCCAGTAAGGTCAAAGGGTGACCACAGTCCTCTCCCTGTCCCAGGCCCGACGCATCGCGCTTGAGGCACAGGGACTGGCACGGGTAAGGCCCGTCGGCCCCGCTACGGCGAGGCAGGTGGGCCTTGCCTTTGCCCGGCTGCAGCTGCTGCAGATCGATTCGGTCAATGTCCTCATTCGCAGTCACTACCTTCCCCTGTTTGCCCGGCTGGGTCAGTACGACCGCGACCAGCTCGATCGGCTAGCCAGCACACACCCCCGCCGGATGGTTGAATACTGGGCGCACGAAGCCAGCTTCATCAGACCCACGCTCTTTCCCTATCTTCGTCCGTTGCAGGAGCGCCGGTGGGTTGGGGCTCATTCAGTGCCCGAAGGGCTGAGGGAATCGCTTCGTTCCCGCATTCGCGACGTCCTCGCCGTCAGCAGTCCCCTAACCGCTCCACAACTGCAACAACGGTTGGGACATATTGAGACTCGGGCCACGGACCAGTGGGGCTGGAACTGGAATTCGGTGAAACGGGTCCTGGAGGACATGTTCGAACGGGGTCAGGTTTCTTCGGCCGGGCGTAGCGCGTCATTCGAGCGCAAATATGCACTCACGGAGCGGGTCTTCCCGGACCCCGGCGCGGCGTTGGCAATCGTCCACCCAACCGAGGCCCACCTCCACCTGACCGAGCTATCGGCCCGCGCGCTCGGGGTCGGGACGTTGAAGTGTTTTGCCGACTATTTTCGGCTCCCGCTGAAACCGACAGCGGGTGCCATCGAATCGTTGATTGCCAGTGGAATCCTCAAGCCCGTCACCATCACAGGGTGGAACAGGCCAGCCTTCCGCCATGTGAACTCGGTATTGCCACGGAAAGCCGAGGGAAGGGCGTTGCTCAGCCCCTTCGATTCGATGGTGTTCGAACGCCGGAGACTGTCGGAACTGTTCGGATTCGATTACCGGATTGAGATCTACACTCCCGCTTCCGCGCGACGATACGGCTACTACGTGTTGCCGTTCCTGTTGCGTGAAGCGATGGTAGCGCGGGTGGATCTCAAGGCCGACCGGGCTGCGGGAAAGCTCCTGGTGCGCGGCAGCCATAGCGAGTCCGGCGCGCCAGCAGATACCGTCGTCGAACTGGCGGCCGAGCTACGGCTCATGGCTACCTGGCTTGGGCTCGATGACGTAGTCGTCGAGCCCAATGGTGATCTGGCCGAGGCCCTGAAACTGGCAGTTTCCCACGAATAGCACGCTCTGGCGGCACCAGTTCGACAGGATAAGTCGTCTCTCCCGTAGACTGAACAGGCCAGATTTCGGCGCACCTAGATTGGGAGCAAATACCAGTGCCATCACTTCTTGAACGAGTCCTCCGCACCGGCGATAAGAAGACACTGAAGAAACTCCGAAATTATGCTGATGCCATTAACGTCCTGGAGGACGAGTTTCGCGAGATGAGCGACGACGACCTCCGGGGGGAGGCCGACAAGCTCAAGCAGCGTTATGCCGACGGTGAGACACTCGACGCGCTACTGCCCGAAGCGTTCGCGGCCGTCCGTGAGGCATCGGCGCGCACGCTGAAGCTGCGGCAGTTCGATGTACAGCTAATGGGCGGTGCTGCCCTGCACCTGGGCAATATCGCGGAGATGAAGACCGGTGAAGGTAAGACGCTGGTCGCCGTCGCCCCCGCCTTCCTAAATGCGCTCACTGGCAAGGGCGTTCACATTGTCACCACCAACGACTATCTCGCCGAGTACCAGTCCGAGCTGATGGGGCGCGTCTTCCGGTTCCTCGGGATGACCAGCGGTTGCATCCTCTCCAAGCAGGATCCCACTACCCGCCGCGAGCAGTACAACGCCGACGTCACCTACGGCACGAACAACGAATTCGGTTTCGACTATCTGCGCGACAACATGGCGTGGAGTGCAGCCGAATTGGTGCAGCGCGGCCACAACTTCGCCATCGTCGATGAAGTTGACTCAATCCTGATCGATGAGGCGCGCACCCCGCTGATCATTTCGGGGCAAGCCTCCGGGGACGTCAACAGGTGGTACACCGAGTTCTCCAAGGTAGTCAAGAAGCTCACCAAGGACACCGATTATGAGGTCGATGAGAAGAAGCGCACGGTCGGAGTGCTTGAAGACGGTATCGAAAAGGTCGAGGACTACCTCGGAATCCAGAACCTCTATGAATCTGCCAACACCCCGCTGATCGGGTTCCTGAACAACGCCATAAAAGCCAAGGAATTGTTCAAGAAAGACAAGGACTATGTGGTCCTCAACGGCGAGGTCATGATCGTCGACGAGCACACCGGCCGTATTCTCGCCGGGCGGCGCTATAACGAGGGCATGCACCAGGCCATCGAGGCCAAGGAGGGTGTGGAGATCAAAGCCGAGAATCAAACCCTCGCCACGGTCACCCTGCAGAACTATTTCCGGCTTTACGAGAAACTCTCGGGGATGACCGGTACAGCCGAAACTGAGGCCGCCGAGTTCATGGCCACGTACAAGCTTGGGGTCGTGCCCATCCCCACCAATCGGCCCATGGTGCGTGCCGACCTGTCGGACCTGATCTACAAGAATGAGATTGCCAAGTTTGACGCCGTCGTCAAGGACATCGTCGAACGCCATGAGACTGGTCAGCCGGTCCTGGTGGGTACCACCAGCGTGGAGAAAAGCGAGTATCTTTCGAAGCAGCTCGCGAAAGCTGGCATCCGGCACGAGGTGCTGAACGCCAAGAACCACTCGCGTGAAGCCTCGATTGTGGCCCAGGCCGGCCGTAAGGGGGCCGTCACGGTGGCGACGAACATGGCCGGTCGTGGCACCGACATCATGCTCGGCGGCAACGCCGAGTTCAACGCCATCGCCGAACTGGAGAAGCGGGGGCTGAGCCCGGCGGAAAACCCCGACGAGTATGAGAACCAGTGGCCCGACGCGCTGATCGCCGCCCGGGACTCGGTCGAGGCAGAGCACAACGAGGTCCGGGAACTAGGTGGCCTGTATGTGCTCGGCACGGAGCGCCACGAGTCGCGTCGTATCGACAACCAGCTCCGCGGTCGCTCCGGACGCCAGGGCGATCCCGGGCGGTCGCGCTTCTACCTGTCGCTGACCGATGACCTGATGCGGCTGTTCAACTCCGGTGCAGCCGAACGAATCATGAATTCGTCAACCATGCCCGACGACGTCGCCCTGGAGTCCAAACTGGTCTCCAAAGCAATCGAGAGCGCTCAGGGACAGGTGGAGGGACGGAACGCCGAGCAGCGCAAGAACGTCCTGAAGTACGACGACGTCCTCAACCGTCAGCGCGAAGCCATCTACGGGGACCGGCGCCGCATCCTCGAGGGCGGTGACCTGCATGAAAAGGTCAGTTTCTTCCTGGAAGACGTCGTGACAGCGATGGTTGACGAAGCAACAGCGCAGGGACACGGCGATGACTGGGACTACGAGCAGCTGTGGACCAACCTCCGTACGCTTTACCCGATCAGCCTCACCATTGACGAGGTACTTGACGAAGCTGGCGGCCCGTCCAAGGTCACCCGGGATTTTCTTCACGCCGAAATTCTGTCGGACGCGAAGGTCGCCTACCAGGCCCGCGAAGAGGCCCTCGGGGAGCAGACCATGCGCGAACTGGAACGCCGGGTGGTCCTTTCGGTCATCGGTCGGAAATGGCAGGAACACCTGTATGAGATGGACTATCTCAAGGAAGGCATCGGACTGCGGGCGATGGCCCAGCGCGATCCGCTGGTCGAGTACCAGCGTGAAGGGTTCATCCTGTTCCAGGCGATGATGGAAGCGATCCGGGAGGAAAGCATCGGTTTCCTGTTCAACCTGGACGTTGAGGTAGCTGCTCCCGCGCCCACCGGGCTCCCGGGAGTGGCTGATGGTCGGGGCCTGGTGCAGGGCCCAACCATCAAAGCAGCCGGCCTCGACGCCCCGGAAAGGCCGGCAACCCTGAACTTCTCGGCGCCGAACGCGCAGGGCGAGGTCGAAACGCGGGTGGAGCGGCGCTCCGGTACGGCGAAGACGGCCGAAGCCAATGGCGGTAACCGGGCCGAAGCCCGTGCGGCTTCGAAGCGCAAAAAGAAGTAGCACCTAGCCGATCTCGAGGGCAGTCACCCTCCAGTGCCCGCGTCGTCGCTCCAGTCTGAGAGCGACGGCGCGGGCTCTGTGGTTTTCACAGGCAACCGCGGACGCTTCGTAGACGGTTTCAGTGATGCGACAGATCCGCACGGAGCGCACCGAAACATTCCGGTGCAGCAGATGGTCGGGGCGCCCAGTGGATGCGCCCCGGTTGAGGCTACGGACCAGATTGGCGCGAAGTTGGAGACGTTCGTAGCTGGGCGGATCCAGCCATTCGGCCAGCTGCTGTAGTGGCCGGGAGCCACCGAGGACTTCGAGGGATGCCTGCACCACTGAACGGGTGATGCGTTGTACCTGGGTTGCTGCAGCGAGCTCCTCAATGGTTGGTGTGGGGGCAGAGACCTGGCGATCGGGACGGATCCGGTGAGTGAATCGGAGGTCGGGTCGGGGGCCAGGGGAGGACGGACTATTTGGGTCTGGGTTAACATGATGCTCCTGGCGTGGCTACCGCGCGGTGGGAGGGACCCGGAGCAACTGGCCGGGAATGAGTAGATGGGGATCGTCGCCGATCACTCCACGATTCTCGAGATGCCATCGCGGCCAAGCGTCGGCAATCTCGACATCTGTGGCGAACGGTCCGAGGTGGGCCGCAGCGATAGTCCACAGCGAATCACCGGGGCGAACGGTGATCACCGGAAGGCCGGAATCCGTGCCCGCTGGTGCTGCAGCCCGAGTCTGGCCCCGCAGCAACGGGAGGCCGTCGACGGGTGCCGGGAGAGGTTTCCACTGTGGTCTGACGGTGGGCGGTTCATCCCGCCGCGGCTCCGCACCGGATGTAAGTACCGAATCGCCAGGGGCAGACACGATCGGCGCAGTGAGTAGGCGACCTGGAAGTTCTCCGCCCAGCGCCGCTGGTACTCCGCTGAGAACGTGCAGACCCACCATGGCGGCGGCAAGCCTTCGCATGAAGCCAGGGGTGAAAAGCCCAGCCACCCTTGCAGCCTTCCGGAAGCCCGCTCCTATCAGCAGCTCACTCAAAAGGGCGAGAGCCAGCGTGACGACCCACCACCCAACCACCAGCACCCCAGCGCTGGCCGCTGCCAGGCCGAGCAGCCCTTCAATTCGCTGGTACCCGGTGAGCGGTCCGGCGTTGGCGAGAATCACCTGACCGCACGCGTAAAGCCCCACCCCCAGCAGCGGGATGCTCGCTGCAACAGCTTTTTCGCTGAAAGTTTTCACCTTTTCTCCTGAACGTTGGGCTACCGTCAGTAGGTTGTTTGTTGTTGTTTGAAGCTGTTTAGTCTCATTTAAATCTGTATAGGTAGTTTGTACACCTTAATGCTGTTCGGTGTCTATCCTTGACCCGGCTTGCAGGGAGTCCTAGGCTGGCCCGGTGCGGTGGGAATCCTTGTTCCAGGACCTTGAGGCCCAGTTCGCTGCGGCCCGCTTGATAGCCGTGGAGGGCGAAATTACCGAGCGGTCTCGACTGGAATTTGCGGCTCTTACGGCGATGGACCGCATCCGGGGACAGCAGGGTGTCACCCTGCGAATTCGGACTCCCAGCGGAGCCTTGTTCAGTGGCGTCGTCCGGCAGGTCGGATCTGAATGGCTAGTATTGGCGACCGGATCCGGCGCCGCGATGATTCCAGCCATCGCGCTGAGTACCGTCGAGGGTATGGGGAGACAGGCCGTCGCCGAGCCCTCCGTGGTGGCTACGAGGCTGGGATTAGGATCTGTCTACCGGGCCTTCGCCAGGGACCGAACCCTGCTTACGCTGCAGCTTGCTATTGGTGGGGTTCGGTTAGACGGCACTATTGACCGGGTGGGGAAGGACTTCCTTGAGCTCGCAACGGTGCCGCTCGGGGAACAGCGGCGCAAGGGCAGCGTCGCGGGTGTGGTCCTGATTCCGTTCAGTAACGTTGAGGCGGTACTGTCCCGCCCCTGATAGCACTAGTGAGTGCTATCTTCCCGGGCGTGGCCGAAAGAGCTCTCCCGTACCGCGGCGGCCGACTTTTGATAGGCGCGGGCGATGAATTCTTCGAGGATGTGAGACTCCACCCGCCACTGACCGCGGCCACCGATCTGGATGGCCGGTAGCTCCCCGGACCGGACCAGGGCGTACGTCTGAGACGACGAAATGTTCAGCACCTCACCAACATCAGCGAGGGTTAGGAACCTCTTCTCGGCCACGTCTTCCGCCTTTCGTCCCACGTTTCGCAGGACCTTTGCACCTTCGATACCGCTGACTTCCAATCTTGCCATCACCACCCGCGATTTCACCGGATTATCCACAGTTTGGAAGCATTTGGCTCCAAAGGATTTATTTTGCGGCAGTCGTCCACGAGAATTGCTGGATCAGGTCAAAAATATCCGGGGGCTGGACGGTTGGGCGGCCGGAGTCTGTAGGAGGCCATCGTGAGCCTATTGGCAGTTACCCCGGAACGAGATAAGCCCCCGGTCCGGTTGAGGAAGCCGTCGTGGAAGGATCCGCGGCTCCTGGTAGGCCTCCTGCTTGTGCTGGCGTCCATCGCCGCTGTTACCGCCGTGGTGGGCAGCGCCGATCAAACCACCGGCGTCTACGCGGCCCGCGCGGATATACCAGTGGGTGCGGTGGTAACCTCCGCCGACCTGACAGTTGTTGCGGTGCGGTTGGATGATCTCCAGCTGGCCTATCTCGGGGTCGATGAGGGGGTCCCCGAAGATGCAGTTGCCACCCACTTGCTGCGGGCGGGTGAGTTGGTGCCGCGGGCCGCCCTGGGCAGCGCCGATGAGCTGGACCGCAAACCAGTGGGTCTGACCATTGACGATCCGCTGCCGGCCGGAACCGTCACCGGGTCACGGGTCGATGTCTGGGTGTCGCTTGAGGGGGAGGGGGGCACCTGGGAACCCCCTACCCAGTTACTGGAAGCTGCTGAAATCTCGGAGTTGACGGTGTCCGAGTCAGCGCTCGGCGGGGGAACCGGATCAACCCTGGTTCATGTTCTCGTAGGCGACGAGACACTGCCTGAGCTGCTGGCCGCACTGCTTAACGAGGCGCGAATTGCCATCGTCCTCAACCCTGGCGGCTCGCCGTGAATCTCCCGGTGGTTACTGGCGGGAGCGCTGCCCGGGAGTGTGTCACCGGGTTGGAGAACCTGCGGGGCCCGGTCACGGTGGTCCGTTGGTGCAATAACCTCGCGGAGGTCATCGCGGTATGCCAGACCGGGCTTGCGCGCGCAGTCATCCTGTCTGCGGACGCCGGGGAGCTGACCTCTTCACTGATCGATCGGTTCGATAACGCAGACGTCGTCGTCGTCGCCCTGGCTGACGACGACGACAGCCGGAGCCGCCTCGAAGCGCTGGGCATTCGCCACACAACAAGCGATGTTGCTGCCGTCACCCTCGCATCAATAATTGAAGCAGCCGTGGAGGCTGCCGGTGATCAGCAGCGTGGCTCCCGCAGCCTGCAGACCGGTGGGATGTCCTACACCGATCCCACGCCTGCGCTCGATTCCGACGTCGATCCCGAGGGCTTCCCCACGGCGGAGGTGACGGCTACCGGCACCGGAGAGGTTTTCGCGGTCTGGGGGCCGGCGGGGTCGCCCGGCCGCACCACGGTGGCAGTGAATCTTGCGGCCGAGCTCGCGGCTGACGGACGGTCGGTGTTGCTGATCGATGCGGATACCTATGGAGCCAGCGTTGCTGCATCTCTGGGCCTCCTCGACGAATCTGCAGGAATTGCGCAAGCCTGCCGGCTCGCGGATCAGGGGTCGCTTGACCGGGCAGGGCTCCGCCGGGCCATCACGGTGGTAGCAGTGCGGGGCTCTCGGCTTGGCGTCCTGACGGGCGTTACCCGGGCCGACCGCTGGACCGAACTGCGGCCGGCGGCGCTGGCCCGGGTGCTTGAGCTCGCTCGCGAAGTTGCCGATGTGACGGTTATCGATTGCGGGTTCTGCCTTGAAACTGATGAGGAGTTGAGTTTCGACACCGTCGCACCCCGCCGGAATGCGGCCACGCTCTGTTGCCTGGAAACGGCCGACACGATCTTCGCCGTGGGCGCGGCGGACGCCGTCGGGCTGCCACGCCTGGTCCGTGCGCTCGCGGACCTGACAGCTTCCATGCCGGGAACTGTCCCACGGGTGGTCCTGAACAAGGTTCGGGCGGCCGCCGTCGGCCGGGGACCGGAGCGTCAGCTCCGCGAAGCCTGGGACCGGTTTGGTCCAGCTCAGCAGGTGGAAGCCTTCCTGCCAGCGGACTTCACCACCGTCGACGCTGCGCTTCTGGGAGGTTCAGTGTTGCTGGAATCTGCACCCCGATCACCCTTACGCGAGGGGATCGCAGCGCTTGCCGGTGTACCGATTGAACAACTGCGGCGCTGGCCATTTGGAGCAGGCCACAACGAAGTGAAGTTTTCCCGCAACGGCGTTAGGCTCATGGGTAACGGGCCGCAACGGAGCGGCCTTTAATATTCGTTTTATGGAGGCGTTTTCATGTCGTCTGGATCCAGCATGACGGACCAGCCAAGTTCCGACACTTCTACCGGAGAGTTCATCAGTCACTACTATGAACATCTCGCTGAAGAGGACGCCAAGGCACACACAGCTGAAGCGCTCAAAGAGCGCGCCCTGCGACACCGTGGCCTCGCCGAAAACCGCCAGGTTGGTGAAGCGGCGGTAGACATCTTCGACCAGTCCGACGCCAGCGTCATCATGATCGTGACCGATGATATGCCGTTCCTGGTTGACTCGGTGGCCGCCGAGCTGGTGCGCCATCAGGTGGCCATCCGGCTCGTCATGCACCCCACCTTCATCGCCACCCGGGACCGGGCAAGTGCTGCGCTGCACAAATTGCAGCGGGTACCGTCCTCGGCAGGTGTGTCCAGCGGTGATACAGCAGCTCTGCCCAACGTCTCACACTTGATCGCCGACGGCGACGTTGCAGCCCACATCGAGTCATGGATCGCCGTCGAAGTAGGCCGGATCCTCGACGACAACCGTCGCCAGAAAATCATTGCCGGGCTGACCAACGTTCTCGGCGATGTACGCGCAGCGGTAGAAGACTGGCCCGCCATGCGCAGCAAGGTCCGCGAGATCGCCGCGTCCCTCGACTCTGTTCCAGGTGGCGCCGACATCCCCGACCTTGACCAGGCCCGGGAGTTGCTTACCTGGCTGGATGCCGGAAACTTCACCTTCCTGGGGTTCAAGGAATATGACCTCCTGACCGACGACGACGGCCAGGACGTTCTGCGGATCGCAGACGGGAACGGCCTGGGGCTGTTGAGGCACCCCGTCGGCGGACGTCAGGTCCAGCAACTCACCAGCGCCGGCAAAGCCAAGGCCAGGGAGAAGCGAGCCCTGGTCATCACCAAGGCGAACTCCCGCTCGACGGTCCACCGTGCCGCCTACCTCGACTACATTGGCGTCAAACGATTCGATGCGCAGGGGAACGTCAACGGCGAACGCCGGTTCATCGGACTCTTCGCGACCAGTGCGTACACCGGCTCGGTGCGCGGCGTGCCGATTGTGCGTGACAAAGTCAATGCTGTCCTGTTGCAGTGCGGCTTCCCACCCGACTCGCATTCGGGCAAGGATCTCCTGTCCATTCTCGAGACCTACCCGCGCGACGAGCTTTTCCAGATCGAGGTCCAGGACCTGATCACGACGGCGATGGGGATCCTGAAGCTCCAGGAACGTCGCCGTACACGGCTCTTTCTGCGGCCAGACATTTACGGCCGATTCATGTCGGCACTGGTCTTCCTGCCACGTGACCGGTACACCACCGGGGTGCGCCTGCGGATTGAGCAGGAACTGCGACAGACTTTCAAAGCCGAATCCATCGACTACGAGGCGCGGATCAGCGAATCTGCCCTTGCGCGGCTGTTCTTCCGTATCAGGCTGCCGCGGGGCGTTGAGGTTGCACCGGTGGAACCGGCAGCGCTTGAGCAACGGCTGGTGGGTGCTGCCCGGTCCTGGTCCGAAGGTATCGATGAGGTGGTCCGTGGACGGTTCGACCGGCGGACTGCCGAGGACGTCTCGGGTTTGTGGGCTGAAGCTTTTCCGGCCAGCTACCGGGTCGACTACGAGGTGGAGGACGCCCTTCAGGACATCGAACGTTTTGAACGGTGCGAGAAGAACTCCCCAGCCGCGCCGGTCATGCACGTGTATGTTCCCGAGGGAGCAGGCGAACGGCTGGAGGAGGACGCCCGACTAAAGCTCTACCTGACGGAGCCCAAAAGCCTGAGTCAGATCCTTCCGTTCCTCCATAACCTCGGACTCGAGGTGCTGGATGAACGCCCCTTCGAGGTTGAGCGCTCCGACGGCAAGGAATTCTTCCTGTATGACCTGGGCCTGAAGTACCCGGCGGGCATTGATCCTGTTCGCACCGGCCGGCTGCTCGAGGAATCGTTCGCCGCAGCTGTGGCTGGGTCTTCCGAGTCTGACCCGTTCGACCGGCTGGTCCTTCGCGAAAACCTCCACTGGCGTCAGGTGGTGATCCTGCGCAGCTATGCCAAGTACATGCGGCAGATGGGCAACACCAACTCCTACGGTTTTGTCGCGGACACCCTGCTCGCCAACGCAGCGGTCAGCCGCGCACTGGTGATGCTCTTCGAAGCGCGGTTCGACCCCGACCTCAGCGAAGCCGAACGGGAGTCACTCACCGACAGTGCGCGGGCCACCCTGGAGTCCGGGCTGGAACAGGTTCCCACGCTCGACGCCGACCGGGTCCTGCGCACCTTCGGAAACCTGATCGGCGCAACCCTGAGAACCAATTACTTCCAGGACAAGCGCCACGTCAGTTTCAAGTTCGACACCTCGGCCATCGACGGGGCACCCCACCCGCGGCCCAAGTTCGAAATCTGGGTGTACTCACCGCAGGTCGAAGGTGTCCATCTGCGGTTCGGCAAGGTCGCCCGCGGAGGGTTGCGCTGGTCTGACCGTCGCGAGGATTTCCGGACCGAGGTGCTCGGTCTGGTGAAGGCGCAGACGGTCAAGAACGCGGTGATCGTTCCGACTGGCGCCAAGGGTGGTTTCTTCGCGAAGCAGCTTCCCAATCCTGCGGTGGATCGTGCTGCCTGGCTGGCTGAAGGACAGGCAAGCTACCGCACTTTCATCCGGGCATTGCTCGATATCACCGATAACCTGGTGACAGGCGACGACGGCGAAACCGTCGTCCCTCCGCCCCGCGTGGTGAGGCATGACAGCGACGACAGCTACCTGGTGGTGGCAGCTGATAAGGGCACAGCCGCGTTCTCCGATATCGCCAACGAGCTATCGGCCGAATATGGTTTCTGGTTAGGGGACGCCTTCGCCTCAGGCGGGTCGGTCGGCTACGACCACAAGCAGATGGGCATCACGGCCCGCGGCGCGTGGGAATCGGTGAAACGGCACTTCAGCGAGTTTGGCGTCGACACCCAGGCCGAAGAGTTTACGGTGGTGGGCGTCGGCGACATGAGCGGTGACGTCTTCGGTAATGGCATGCTGCTGTCCGAGCACATTCGGCTCGTTGCGGCGTTTGACCACCGGCATATCTTCCTCGACCCGACCCCAGACGCGGCAGCATCATTCGCCGAGCGGAGTCGGCTGTTTGACCTCCCACGGTCAAGCTGGGAGGACTACGACGCGGCACTGATCAGCGAGGGCGGTGGGATCTACCCACGGCAATCCAAGACTGTGCCCATCTCGGCCCAGGTCCGTGCGGCTCTTGGGCTGGATGAGTCAGTAACCACGCTGAGCCCGCCAGAGCTGCTCCGTGCCATCCTCTGTGCGCCGGTGGATCTCCTGTACAACGGCGGCATTGGCACATACGTCAAGGCATCCAGCGAAACCCATGCAGAAGTCGGGGACAAGGCCAACGACGCGATCCGCGTCAATGGCAACCAGTTGCGTGCCCGGGTTGTGGGTGAGGGCGGAAACCTTGGGATGACCCAGCTGGGGCGCATCGAGGCTGCACTGGCTGGTGTGGTGCTCAACACCGACGCGATCGATAACTCGGCAGGCGTCGATTGCTCGGACCATGAGGTCAACATCAAGATCTTCGTTGACCGGATGGTCCGGACTGGTGCGCTACCCGCGGCGGAACGCGCTGAATTCCTGCACTCGATGACTGACGAGGTAGGACGGCTGGTCCTGAAAGACAACATCGACCAGAACGTTCTGCTCCTGAACGATCGGCAGCGTGTTCTGGAATGGAGCCCCAGCTTTGAACGCCTCATGGATTGGCTGGAGACGAACGCGGACCTGAACCGGGAACTTGAAGCGCTGCCCACCACGCAGGAACTGCGGACCCGCGTGGAGAGCGGACAGGGGCTTACCTCACCCGAGCTGTCGGTGCTGGCAGCCTACGTCAAGATTGAACTGACCAAGGCCCTCACCAATAGCGATCTGGCCGACGACCCGTGGTTCGGCAGCACTCTGAGGGAGTACTTCCCCAAACAGCTGGCAGAGCGCTTCGACAGCCAGCTCGATACTCACCCGCTGCGGCGCGAGATTATCTCGACGGTGATCGCCAACGACATGATCAACCTGGGCGGTATCACGTTCGCTTTCCGGGTGATGGAGGAGACCTCGGTGTCGGGGCCGGTGATTGCCCGTGCATTCGTTGCGCTGCGCGAAATCTACGACCTCGATGCTTTGGTGGACGCGCTGGGCGAACTTCCGGCGAGTTTCCCGACCGAACGATGGTCAGCCGTGCATCTGGACATGCGTCGGCTACTCGACCGGGCTGTCAGGTGGTTCGTCAACAATGTCGGGCAGGGCACGTCAGTGGCCGACGACATCGAGACATTCAAGCCGCTGATGGACCCGCTGCGCACCCATCTTGTTGACTACGTGCGTGGGAGGGACAAGGAGCGGGTCAACGAGTGGTTTGCCCGCGCAGAAGAGTGGGGTTTGCCGGACGATATTGCCCGGCACTGGGCCGAACAGTTCGAGTCTTTCGGTCTGCTCGATGTCGCCCTGATCACCCAGCAAATCGACGAACCAGTCGAACGCATTGCCCAGGTCTACTACGCCGTCTACGACAGGTTTGCTGTCGACAACCTGTTGGAGCGGATTACCACCCTTCCGCGCAGGGACAGGTGGCAGGCACTGGCCAGGGCAGCATTACGGGACGATCTGTACTCGGCGATTGCCGATATGACCGTCTCGGTGATGAAGGCTTCGTCGAGCATGGAGGGGGCAGAAGCAGGGGATCGGCTCGTCGCCTGGGAACAGCAGAACGCCGAAATGCTTGAGCGCGCCCGACACATGTTCGCCGAGATCAACCGCCTCGAACGCGACGACATGGCGTCGCTGTCGGTTGCGCTCCGGTTGCTCCGGTCGATCGTCCGACGGTAGGGCCGGAAAGCTCGTGGCAATATTCACTGATCCGATCCGTGAGTACGCGCATTTCGGACCAGGCGATGCGGAATGGTTGCATCTTCTGGTCGGGGATTGGCAGATGGTTGCTGATCTAGCCTTCGCCGACCTTGCGCTCTGGTTTCCCCTGGACGACGGTGGGTACGTAGCGTTGGCCCATGTGAGGCCGTCCACCTCCCACACCGTCTTTCACACGGACTTCGTGGGGGAGCGGATCCGGGCCGATCTGCTTCCGCTGGTCGACAAAGCGTGGATGAGCCAAAAGATGGAACGGTCCGGGGATACGAACTGGACCACCGAAATGGCTATGCGGGTCGAAGCGGTGCCGATGGTGCGGAACGGTCGGACCCTCGCGGTGGTCACCACACATATGGACCTCTCCAGTTCCCGAATGCCTTCGCGGCTTGAACTGACTTACCGCCAATGCGCTCACGATCTCCTCCGGATGGGCACGCTCGGGCTGTGGCCGGATTTCGCAACCCCCACCGGTTCCCGGCGCGGAGCCCCACGCGTTGGCGATGGGTTGATTCGGCTGGACGTCGAAGGAGTTATTCAGTATGCGAGCCCGAACGGCGTCTCGGCATTCAGGAGGCTCGGCGATGTTGAGACACTGGAAGGCAGGTCTTTAGCGGAGATAGTCACCTCGCTCCTCACCGACCGGCGCATGGTCGATGAAACCCTCCCGCTGGTGGTTACTGGCAGGATGCCCTGGCGGACGGAAATCGAATCACGTGGTGTGAGCCTGTCGCTGCGGGCCATTCCCCTGCGCGACGAGAAGGACCGGTTCGGCGCTTTGGTGCTGTGTCGGGATGTCTCTGAGCTGCGCCGCAGGGAGATGGAGCTGGTTTCCAAAGACGCCACCATCCGGGAAATCCACCACCGGGTGAAGAACAACCTGCAGACCGTTGCCGCATTGCTGCGGATGCAATCCCGGCGCATGGTGAGCGACGAAGCCAAGCAGGGGCTGGAGCAGGCGATGCGCCGGGTAGGGACTATCGCCCTGGTGCACGAGACCCTTTCGCAGGGACTATCCCAGAGCGTCGACTTCGACGAGCTGATCGCACGGCAATTCCGGCTGTCGGCTGAAGTAGCGTCCCCCGCCCACGTAGTGCGTACCGAACGCGCCGGGTCATTCGGCGAACTGCCCAGTGATTTCGCCACGCCGTTGGCCCTGGTGATCAATGAACTGGTCACCAATGCGGTGGAGCATGGGCTCGCGGAACGAACCGGTACGGTGTGGCTTCTCGCCAATCGACGGACGGGCAGCGACGGCGACGAAATCCTGAACGTCACGGTCGCCGACGACGGGATCGGCCTGCCCTACGAAAACCACAAGGAGGGCCTTGGCCTTCAAATCGTCAGGACCTTGGTCACCAGCGAGTTGGATGGCACCATCGAGTGGGCGCCACGGGAGGGCGGCGGGACAGCCGTGTCTATTGAGCTGGGATTGCATGACAACCGCTCATGACAGCAGTCGCTCATAGCAGCAGTCAGTCCATCACAGCGGTGATTCTCTACAGCGGTGATTTTCCACAGCGGTGATTTTCCACAGCATTAGGTAACAGGAACGGATCGCCACCCCCGGGGGTGGCGATCCGTTCCTATTACCTAATGCTGGTCAGCGTTCGTGGCCCCGACGGCAGTTAGGACGCGCGACGAGCCCGGGCGGCGCGACGTTTGAGAGCGCGGCGCTCATCTTCACTCAGTCCACCCCAAACACCGGCATCCTGTCCCGATTCGATAGCCCACTGAAGGCAGGTGTCAACCACCTGACAACGACGGCAAACGCTTTTGGCTTCTTCGATCTGAAGAAGGGCAGGCCCAGTATTTCCGACCGGGAAGAACAGCTCCGGGTCCTTGTCCAGACATGCAGCGCGGCTACGCCAATCCATGTACGATCACTTTCTCCTTCGGCGATCCGTGTTTGTGAAAACATTCACGAATGGCCACATAGTAAAGGGGCCAGTACGGCCCCCGGTTGCTTCTTCCTCAAGGCTGTCACGTTAAATCGAAGCAAACAAGAGGAAACAAGCGGTAAATTGTGCAATGTGGTGAGTTATACATCACAGCCATTAGCAGCTGGCACGGAAATCAATGCGTCGCTTTGATTCGACTATGTCGGGTGGCCGCCTCCGTGTCAAGACCTCGGATGCTCGGCAGGATCATCATGACTAGGCTTGAGAAACCACAAGCCTCGACGGCTAGACCAAAGAATTAGGGTGCAGAAATCGTCATGGCGATTGACTAGATGATATGGATACGTTTATGCGGAAATTGCAGCTAAAACGAACGACTTTCCCTCGGGTGACACGCTGATGGCGGGCGCAACTGGCGAGGCAACACCCGAACCTCTTCCCGCCGGTGCTCGTCCGGCCGGAGCTAAAGTTATTGCTGCGATTCTGTTGGTGGAGGCGCTCGGACTGCTCGCCGCCGCTGGGTGGTACCTGTACGGGCTCCTCACCAGCACACCCACCTCGCTCGGCGGGGCAGTCTTCACCATGGTATTCCTCGTGGTGCTCGCGATCTGGCTACTTGCGGTCAGCTACAACCTCCTCCGCGGGTACCGCTGGACTAGATCCGCTGCGCTGGTGTTCCAACTCTTCATGATCGTGATCGCCATACCCACGCTGTCAGCCGGCGTCGTGATTGTGGGTGTGGCCCTGTTGCTACCGGCGGCGGCCGTCGTGCTGCTCCTGTTCACCAAACCAGTTGTCGCCCACACCACGCGTACGGCAGACAGCCCCAAGGTCCTTTAACCAGGGGGGAGCGCAACCTGGACCTCAAGTGGGTCACCGTGGCCCAGCTGAAACCCACGCCCCGGGGTGGGGCAATCATCACAGTCCAGTCGTACGCCGAAAAAATCTCCATCAGATGGTTGACGGGGGGAAAGGACCATTCCCGCCCGTGTCGATCGTGCCTGGGCTGCCAACGGGATTCTGGTGACCGCAGGGCTGTTCAGGGCCGTAAGAATGAGCCGATAGCCCGCCGCGACCAGCACAGCGAGATGGCGGTGCGTCTCGGGTGCGAGCCGATCGGCGTCATCAATCAGGAGAAGAGCATCGGGTGGCTCATCACCGGCACGGTGGGCCAGGGCCAGGTCCCTCCAGAAGGAGTCCGGCTCGGCCTGCGAGCCCGGGCCCAGACATACCGTGCCGGTGGGTACCGACGCCGCGATGCGCTGGAGGAGGGTGGTGCGCCCCGAACCTGCGCTGCCCAGGACAAGGAACACCGAACCCCTCGTCGGCTCAAGGTAAACCACTCGCAGCTCGTCGCCGCCGACGCCGATTGGTATGCGCAGCGGACCCCCAACCGGGGCCCTGAACAGGTCGCCGGACGCGCGGACTACCGAGGGAATGGGCAGCACCCGGAAGGGCTGCGTCGTCGGCTGTGGCCCGGTGGCAGGGTTGACGGTGGGTCCGGTTATTCGTCCGAGGGCCACCTGTCCCAGGGCGCCCGCTGTGGTCCCGATCGGCCCCTGAGCCAGGCAGCGCCCGGGTAGATCTTCCGTTGGCGAATGGGCTGGCCACGTCAGAATCGTTTCTCGGCCCGCGCCCAGAGGAAAATACAATCGATTGGGAATTTGAGTAAAAAACTGGGAGTTTGTCAGCTCACGTCCGCCGGCAGCAACCAGGGTGGTGCCAGCAGCGAGACCGTCCCGGGCAATGTCCTGCAGAAGTCCTTCGGCCCAAGCCCACCGACTGTTTCGGAGCGCTCCCGCCCAGCGGCCCCACCCGGAAATCACCACAACCAGCCCAGGGTTGGGGGGAGCGCCGTCGTCGGATCCGGGGGAACGCGAAAGCCGGGTGATGACCTGCTCGGATATCAGCTTCAGAACGCGTGCAGCTCGCTTGAGCTCCTGCGGGCCGACATACGCGCCTACCTGGGGCGCCGGGGCCGCCCACCCGAGGCTCCCATCGCCGTCCAGAAGATACAGGTGATGATCCGGTACCCGGTGCACCAGCTGATCCACGAGGTGTACCAGGGCATCGGTGGTCCCGCCAGGCGGGCAGCC
This sequence comes from Arthrobacter sp. Bz4, assembly GCF_003075455.1. GTDB lineage: Bacteria > Actinomycetota > Actinomycetes > Actinomycetales > Micrococcaceae > Arthrobacter_D. Next base: position 77,308 of record NZ_QDAE01000008.1, on the reverse strand, counting down.
GACCAGTGCGAGATGTGATTGCTCAACAGGGGACCACAGGAGTTGACGTTGGGACTGCTGCTCCGGTAGATCGAGCAACCCCAACGGGACGGTGCCCGGGGGGCTGGACGGGTCGGGAAGTGGTGGCACTATTGCGGGTAGCTCTGGCAGGACCGGATAGTGCAGCGGAGCGCCCGGTTTCATGGCCGTGGCAGCAGCCAGCACAGTCACCAGCCGTGTGGCCAGCTCGGGAGCTATGGGTGTGGGAATCACCGTCCGCTGGCCCTGCACCGGGGTGGGGCTTGCGGCCTCTGGCTGCCGGAGGTAGCTGGCCAGGGCGACAACTCCAGCGCCGGTCGCACCCTCGTTTCCGGGCGCTCCTGTTGATGCAGTCTGAAATTCGATCGGGTTCCCGGATCCCACTTTTAGAAGGGCTCGTCCGGGTGCATCCACTGGGATGGTGGCTGCCGCCGTGGATCCGATGAGATCGTGAGACTCAAGCGCTGATCCGACCCGGAGCGCCATGGTGGCGGTCACGTTGGCCCTGATATCCGGCGACAGGGCACCTTGAGGGCGTTGGGTTGCCATGATCAGGTGAATGCCCAGCGACCGCCCGAGGGTGGCAACGCGCATCAAATCCCCCATCGCACCGGGAACATCTTCCACGAGCATTCGAAACTCATCGATGACCAGAACCAGGCGGGGGAGCACTGGTCTGTCGGGGTCCGGCCACTCGCGGATATCACCGACGAGATACCGTGCGAAGAGTTGCTCCCGTCGCCTGATCTCTGCCAGCAAGGACTTGAGGGCCCGCGCCACTGCGGCCGCCGACAGATCGGTCAGCAGGCCCACGGCATGCGGCAGGTCGGAGAGTATCCGCAGCGCGGCACCACCCTTGAAGTCAATGAAGAGAAAGTTCACGTCACTGGGACTGTGGTGGAGCGCAATGGAAAGAACCAGGGATCTGAGGAGCTCTGATTTTCCCGACCCAGTAGTCCCCGCAATGAGCAAGTGTGGTCCGTCCGAGACCAGGTCAAAGATCAGTGCGCCCGCAGCGCTGGGGCCAATCGGTGCGGCGAGGCCCGGCCCGGGCCTGGCCCAGGTGCGGATCACCTGCTCAGGTGCGGTCGGTACGAGAAGGGCGAGGCTGGTCCGGCCAAACGGGATTGGGAACTCTTGGCTGATACCAGCCACTGCCGCAGGACAATCAGCGAACCCCCGAATCGCCCGCGCGCGGGCAAGCCTGCCGAACGACCGGTTACCCACCAGGTCCGGGCGGAAACTGCTCGGATATCCTTCGGCCAGCAGATCGGCTTGACCGCCGCGAAGATCAATGCGCATCCCAGACCCGTCCGGCCCCGGGGGTAACTCCTCCCCAGGGCCGACCCCAAACCTGAAAATCGCAGCCAACCGTCCCCTCGGCGGATTCCAGAGGGCGCTCGATCCGAACAACAACACCGGTACCGGGAATTCGGCCCGGGAAAGTTCGGCGAGCGCCGTGTCCGTATCAGCCAGCACAATCCCAGGGAGAAAGCGTGCGTCCACCGGCAGTTCAACGTCGGTTCCAACACAGATCGCGGCACCGGGCGAATGGCTTAGCTGAAGCAGCAGAGATCGAGCCAGTCCCAGCAGGTGGAGTCCGGACCCCGAAATGCTGATCTCCGGCACAGGAAATACTGTTCCATTCGAAGCTAGTTCAATAACCAACGGAACATCAGTCAAAAGCGGAGGAGCCCAAAATCCGCCTGTCGGCTTGACCACCAGGTTCGCGTGCTGGGTTCCCTCCCCAATCCTGACGAAAACCGGGATTCCGTCCATTCCGCGGCGTACTGCCTGATCGGCACAGGTTGATGCGACGGCCTGTAAGGCCAGCCGGCCGACGTCGCACACGGCCCGTCGTCGATCTCGGTCCTCCTCGGCTGCCCGGGCGAGGGCGGCAGCGAAACCACGGCGTCCACGGCGGCGCGCCACCAGCGGAGCCAAGCCGAACCCGGCTGATAACACGCTGAAGCCCAGAAAAAGCCACATCCCGGTGGTCAGCGCCAGACCGATTCCCAGAGTGAGCGGAACGAGGGCGGCAGCCACCATCGCCGGGTTTGCGGTGACAGAGCTCGGGCGCGCTACCTCGAGGGGCTCTGAAAGATGGGGAACCGGCTCGCCCGGCGGGGGCTGATCTACCAGTGAGAGACGGCAACGGCTACCCCCTAGTCTGATCCTGGATGTGACCGAGACAGTAGCTTCACTTACCAGCGAATCATCAACCCAGGTCCCATTGCCTGAGGAGACGTCCCGCAGCAGGACACGATTCCGTTCGACGGTCAGCAGCGCGTGGACCCGCGACACTTCAGGATCGTCAAGGACAATGTCAGTTCCCGAGCGTCCGACCGAGTACGTACCGCGGGTTAGCCCTACCAGCTGGCCAGCATCCGGCCCGGAACAGACGACAAAGACCAGGTGTGGCGGTAATGTTCCGCCCCGGGGCCGGTCCGGGCAGGGAGCCGTGCCGCCTGCCACGACCACCGCCCCAGTCACCAGGGGTGCCACGCCGAGACTCAGATCCTCCAGCGGCTGACCCGCGACGGTGCACGCACCAGTGTTGTAACCAGCGAACAGAGCATCTCGGAGCGCCAGGGCCGACCTAATCAGCGAGGTGTCAACGACCAGCTCAATCGTCCTGCCCTGTGGCGGCGCCGAAGGGCAGGGCGCCCAAACCAGTGTGAGGTGAAGCAGCATAGGCCCGGACCTTCGGCGGAATCCAACGATTTCTGTCACCGACGCTATCGGCCCAGGGCAGGCCGGGCGGCCTGACGAGGCGAAAAGTGGACAAACGCAGATCAGGCGTTTTTCCCTGTGTGCCTATAGGCTTGACTACTGGGTCCGGCTGGACATGTTCTTTACCTGCCACTAGAGAAGGTCATTGTTTCGTGAAGATTGCTGTTATTGCGCTTGGGAAAATCGGGCTTCCGCTCGCCGTGCAGTTCGCGTCCAAGGGCCACGAGGTGGTCGGCGTGGATGTGAACGCTCAGGTAGTTGGGTTGGTGAACCAGGCGGTTGAGCCGTTCCCGGGCGAAGCCCATTTGCAGGAGAAGCTTTCGGAGCTGGTTCCGACGGGGAAGTTGCGGGCTACCACTGATTACGCGGATGCGGTGCCTGGTGCTGATGCTGTGGTGTTGGTGGTCCCGTTGTTCGTTGATGAGGATGCGAAGCCTGATTTCGGTTGGATGGATGCGGCGACGACTGAGCTGGCGAAGCATTTGACGCCTGGCACGTTGGTGTCGTTTGAGACGACTCTTCCGGTGGGTACGACCCGGACGCGGTGGAAGCCGATGCTTGAGGCTGGTTCAGGTTTGGTCGAGGGCGTGGATTTCCATTTGGTGTTCTCCCCAGAGCGGGTGCTGACCGGTCGGGTGTTCGAGGATTTGAGGAAGTACCCGAAGCTGGTGGGTGGGTTGTCCCCGGCCGGCGCGGCGACGGCTGTTGAGTTTTATGAGGCTGTCCTTGACTTTGATGACCGTCCCGATCTGCCTCGGGGGAATGGCGTCTGGGATTTGGGTTCCGCTGAAGCGTCGGAGCTGTCGAAGCTGGCTGAGACCACGTACCGGGATGTGAATATCGGGTTGGCCAATCAGTTTGCCCGGTTCGCGGCGACGACCGGGATTGATATTTATCAGGTGATCGATGCGTCGAACTCGCAGCCGTATAGCCACATCCATCAGCCAGGTATCGCGGTGGGCGGTCACTGCATTCCGGTGTATCCGCGGTTGTATCTGTGGAATGACCCTGACGCGACGGTGGTCCGTGCCGCGCGTGAGGCTAATGCTGGTATGCCGGATTACACGATTGGGCTTCTGGAAGGCGCGTATGGCGACCTTCAGGGTGCACGGGTGGTGGTGCTTGGCGCCGCGTACCGCGGTGAAGTGAAGGAGACAGCGTTTTCCGGGGTGTTCGCTGCCGTTGATGCGCTCAAGGCCCGTGGAGCTACCGCGTTGGTGCATGATCCGATGTACACGGATGAGGAACTTCAGCGTCTGGGTTTCGAGGCGTACCACCTGGGTGAGCCGATCGATGCCGCCGTGGTGCAAGCCAACCACAAGTCGTATGCGTCGTTGGGCCCGGCTGATCTTCCTGGGGTGAAGGCATTCATTGATGGGCGTCGGGTGAGTTCGGCTGAGCACTGGGACGGTGTGCTGTACCGGGTCATCGGCAAGGCCTGATCCTTTGCGACACGCGCTTCATAACGGAAGAAGGACTCGATGAGTTTCATAGCTGACGGCGCTGATGTGTCCGCCCAGGCCACCCTGGGTGAGGGCACCAAGGTGTGGCACCTGGCGCAGGTACGTGAGGACGCGGTCCTGGGGGAGAACTGCATCGTGGGCCGGGGCGCGTATATCGGAACCGGTGTCCAGGTTGGCGCGAATTCGAAAATCCAGAACTACGCGCTCGTCTACGAGCCGGCGTCGTTGGGTCATGGGGTGTTCATCGGCCCGGCGGTGGTGCTGACCAATGACACATATCCGCGGTCGGTGTCACCGGATGGTGAACTCAAGAGCGCCCACGACTGGACACCGGTCGGCGTCACCATCGGCGACGGCGCGTCGATTGGCGCCCGCGCCGTCTGTGTGGCACCGGTGACGATCGGTGAGTGGGCCACTGTGGCCGCAGGCGCCGTCGTGACCAAGGATGTTCCGGCATATGCCCTGATGGTGGGGGTCCCGGCGAAACGGGTCGGCTGGGTCGGTAAGGCCGGCCACCCGCTGCGCAACGAGGCGGGTACCTGGGTGTGCCCGGCCACCGGAGAAAAGTACGAAGAAACCACAGCAGCAGTGGGTTCAACAGCGAGTTCAATACTGAAACCAGTAGGGGTAGAGGCATGAGTAAAGGGTTCATTCCGGCAGCGAAGCCGATTGTAGGGGACGACGAGCGGGCAGCGGTGGATGCCGTACTGCTTTCAGGGATGCTCGCGCAGGGCGCCGAGGTGGCGTCCTTCGAGACCGAGTTCTCCGACGTCCTGTTAGACGGTCGGGCGGCTGTGGCAGTGAATTCCGGGACGTCCGGGCTGCACCTGGGATTGTTGGCTGCGGGGGTGGGCCCTGGGGATGAGGTGATTGTGCCGTCCTTCACATTCGCCGCGACCGCCAACTCGGTGGCCCTGACCGGTGCGACACCGGTCTTCGCTGATATTGAACTGGATCATTACTGCCTGGACATTGCCCACGTGGAGTCGTTGATCACCGACCGCACCAAGGGCATCATGCCGGTGCACCTGTACGGGCACCCCGCAAATATCGTTCAGTTCCGGGCCCTGGCCGATAAGCATTCAATCGGCTTGTTCGAAGACGCGGCGCAGGCTCATGGTGCCGGCTTGGACGGCCGGAAAGTGGGCACGTTCGGGGACTTCGCGATGTTCTCGCTGTATCCGACGAAAAACATGACCTCGGGTGAGGGTGGCATGGTGTCCACCGGCGACGCGACCATCGAACGGAACCTGAGGTTGCTGCGTAACCAGGGGATGGAACGCCAGTATGAGAACGAGCTGGTGGGCTTCAACGCCCGGATGACCAACCTGCATGCTGCAATCGGGCGGGTCCAGTTGACCAAGGTGATGGGTTGGACGGCTCAGCGCAAAGCTAATGCCGCGTTCCTGGATGCGAATCTCACCGGGGTCGGCACCCCTGCCGTGGCTCCGGGAGCCGAGCACGTCTACCACCAGTACACGGTGCGGGTCGATGGCGGCGCTGCTGCCCGGGACAAGCTCGCCTCCGCGTTGAAGGAGGACTACCAGATCGGTTCGGGAGTGTATTACCCGATCCCGAACCACCGTCTGCCGTCCTTCATGCGTGAAGAGGACCTGCCCAACACGGAGATCGCGGCCCAGGAAGTGCTATCCCTGCCGGTGCACCCGTCGCTGGACCAGGAAGACCTGGAACGCATCGTTGAAGCGGTCAACGCGTTGACCACGGCAGGAGCCTGAGCATGGTTGATCTGAAAGTCGGTTTGATCGGGCTCGGCATGATGGGACGCCATCACGCCCGGGTGATCCGGGAAGTTGAGGGCCTCGAACTCGTCGCTGTCGCTGATGCGTTCGGTGACCCGCACGGTGTCGCCGGGTCCCTGCCGGTCTGCGGTTCGGTCGAAGCGCTCATCAACCAGGGCATCGACATGGCTGTGTGCGCGGTCCCGACTGGTCTCCATGAGGAAGTCGGGTTGGCGTTGGCGGCCGCGGGCATCCACACCATGGTGGAGAAGCCCATCGCGTCGACCATCGACGGCGGGCAACGCCTCGTGGACGCGTTTGAAGAGCGCAATCTGGTCGGAGCGGTCGGCCACATCGAGCGGTTCAACCCTGCATTGCAGTCACTGCGGGCCAGGATTGAGAACGGCGACCTGGGGGAGGTCTACCAGATCGCCACCCGCCGTCAGGGCCCGTTCCCGTCCCGCATCGCCGATGTCGGCGTCGTGAAGGACCTCGGCACCCACGACATTGATCTGACCGCCTGGCTCGCGCAGTCACCCTTCGCATCAGTCTCCGCGCTGACCAGCACCCGATCCGGTCGCCCGCACGAGGACATGGTCACCGCGTCGTGCCAGCTGGAAAACGGCGTGATCACCTCCCACCTGGTGAACTGGCTCTCCCCGATGAAGGAACGCCTCACCGTGGTCACGGGGGAAAAGGGAGCGTTCGTCGCTGATACCCTCACCGCCGACCTGACGTTCTTCGAAAACGGCACCATCAACACCGAATGGGAAGCCGTCTCCAACTTCAGGGGAGTCTCCGAAGGCAACATCACCCGCCTCGCCCTGACCAAACGCGAACCCCTCAGATCCGAACACGAGGCCTTCAGGGACGCCGTGCTGGGCACCTCCAACAACATCGTCACCATGCGCGAAGGACTCAACACCCTCCGTGTAGCAGAGGCCATCATCGAATCGGCCACTAAAATGTCCATGATAAGCCTCACTGCGTGAAGCCGAGGGTTTTGGTAGCCACCCGCCTGTATCCCCCCGAGGTAGGTGCCGCAGCCTTCCGTCTTGAGGCTCTTGTCAGCGGCCTGCGCGAGGCCGGAGCATCAGTCCGCGTGCTGACGACCCAGCCGCCGAAAGAGACACCGGGCACCGCACGGCGCCCCGACGTTTCACGGTGGCCGGTGCTACGCGACGCTGGCGGCAACGTCCGGGGCTATGTGCAGTACATGTCCTTCGACGTTCCTCTGTTCTTTAGGCTCCTGCTGTCGAGGGCCGACGTCGTCGTCTCGGAGCCGCCCCCCACCACAGGTGTGATGGTAGCGCTTAGCTCGGTGCTGCGCCGTCGGCCTTATGTTTACTATGCGGCCGACGTCTGGACGGATGCCCTCGTCGCAATCCAGGCGCCCCGGTGGGTGATTGGTTGTATGCGGTTCCTGGAAGGGCACGCCCTGCGGAAAGCCAGCACCGTGATCGCCATCTCCGACGGGGTAGCCGACCAGATTGCTGCCTTCGAAGTGGATCCGCAGCGTCTGACAGTTGTCAACAACGGGGTAGATACGACAGTATTCACCCGCGACGGTGATTCAGCCCCGGTCGAATACCCATACTTCGTCTACACCGGAACGATGTCGGAATGGCAGGGTGCCGGCATCTTTATCGAAGCGATTGCGCTGGTCGCCAAGGAATTCCCTGCAGTTCAGCTTCACTTCTTTGGTCAAGGATCTGCCGAGACCGAACTACGCCAGCTAGCGGACGACGTCGCGCCCGGCAGGGTTACCTTCGGGGGAGTGGTTCAGCCTGCGGAGGCCGCGCGATGGATCCGCGGTGCGACAGCCGCAGTGGTCAGTATCGTGCCGGACCAAGGATATGACTTCGCCAAACCTACCAAGATCTATGCGGCGGCAGCCTGCGGAACACCCGTGATCTTCGCCGGCGGGGGTGACTGCGCAAGCATGGTAGCCGACAACGGGCTCGGGCTCGCCTCGGATTTTTCTGCTGAAGCAGTCGCCGAGAAGATGATCCGCGTGCTCCGTCAGAGCGATGACGGCAGGGCAGTGCGCTCAGCGTGGGTCGAAGACAATGCCTCGCTGCGCCTCACAGGTCAACGCGCAGCGGCAGTGGTCTTGCGTCAGCTACCTGACCAGTAGGGCGCGCACTACCTCAAGTGCTGCGTCGCCTTCGCCGTAAGGTGCGGCAGAGGTCGGGGACGGCTGAGGGCGCTGTACCGTCTCTGCCAGGACGCTCAGATCGTCGGACACCAGCACGTTCCAGCCGAGCTCGACTGTCTCCACCCACTCAGTCTCTGGACGGATGGTTGTGCACGGCACCCGTAGCAGGAAGGCTTCCTTCTGCAGGCCGCCCGAGTCGGTAATCACGCCAGCACTGTTCATCACCGCATTGATCAGTCCGGGGTAAGCTAGCGGCTGGCCCACCCGGATGGATCCGGTTTCCAGCTCGATGCCATGGCGCGCCGCGAGATCCACCAGGCGTGGGTGAGCCAACAGCAGTACCGGCTTGTCGAGCTGAGACAGGGACGTGACGATCTGCTGGAGTCGGCCAAGATCGTCTGTATTGTCCGGTCGGTGAATGGTGCTCACGTAGTAACCGCCACTGACCATCCCGGTCGGTAGCGGCTCGTTCTGCGACACCAGTGAATCACGGGTCTTGAACAGGACATCAGTCATCACATCGCCAACGAGCACGCTCTTCGACGCCAATCCCTCAGTGGCAAGATGGGCCATAGCTGTTTCGGTGGGTGCCAGCAGGAGGTCGGAGGCGTGGTCAGTCAGCACCCGGTTGTGTTCCTCCGGCATTCGGCGGTTAAACGAGCGGAGACCCGCCTCAAGATGTGCCACCGGAATGTGCAGCTTCACAGCCGCGAGGGCTGCTGCGAGAGTTGAGTTGGTGTCTCCATAGACAAGCACCATGTCAGGGCGTTCCTGCTCGAAAATCTCCTCAAGCCCGGTGAGCATCGCTCCGGTTTGTTTGCCATGCTTGCCCGATCCCACACCCAGGTTGTAGTCGGGTGCGGGAATGGCCAGGTCCTGAAAAAACACATCCGACATCAGGGAGTCGTAGTGCTGGCCAGTATGAACGATGATGTGCTCAACCTGGCCTTTCATTGCTGCGGCAATGGGGGCGAGCTTGACGAACTGTGGGCGTGCGCCAACGACGCTAAGGATACGCATGGGTTCCACTTTAGCCGTTGCCCAGTGGCCCAAATACAAGGCGCAACCTGATTCTCCGGTAATCTTGTGCAGGCAGAGCGCTGAGTAGCCGGCGCTGCCCCCAACAATTCAGGAGTGTTTGTGAACGTTGACCTCGTTGTCGTAGGGTCGGGCTTTTTCGGCCTGACCATTGCTGAACGGGCGGCCACCGAGCTCGGCCTGAAGGTAGCGGTCATTGACCGTCGCCACCATATTGGCGGTAACGCCTACAGCGAGAAGGAAGCGCAAACGGGTATTGAGGTCCACCGTTACGGTGCACACCTTTTTCACACCTCCAATGAGCGGGTCTGGGACTACGTGAGCCGGTTCACCGAGTTCACCAACTATGTCCACAAGGTGTACTCGAGCCATCAGGGCGAGGTCTACCCAATGCCCATTAACCTGGGCACGATCAACCAATTCTTCAGGTCTTCATACGGGCCAGCCGAAGCGAGGGCATTAATTCAGGAGCAGGCTGGGGAACTGGCGGGGACCGACCCGCAGAACCTTAACGACAAGGGCATCCAGCTCATTGGTCGTCCGCTTTACGAGGCGTTCATCAAGCACTACACAGGCAAACAATGGCAGACCGATCCCCGGGACCTGCCCGCCGAGATCATCTCCCGGCTCCCGGTCCGCTACACCTACGACAACCGGTACTTCAACGACAAGTACGAGGGCCTGCCCGTAGACGGGTACACGGCCTGGATCGAACGGATGGCAGACCATCCCAACATTCAAGTGCAGCTCAACACCGACTTCTTCGATGACAATCACGAGTTCTCCCGGGCAGCCACCCTGGGGCAGGTTCCAGTGATCTATACCGGGCCAGTCGACCGCTATTTCGACTACGCCGAAGGCGACCTGTCGTGGCGAACCATCGACTTGGAAGAAGAAGTACTCCCGATCGAAGACTTCCAAGGCTGCTCAGTGATGAACTACCCGGATGAAGACATCGCCTACACCCGGATCCATGAGTTCCGCCATTTCCACCCCGAGCGGGACTACACCAAGGACGCGACTGTCATCATGCGCGAGTTCTCCCGGTTTGCGCAGAAAGACGACGAGCCGTACTACCCAGTGAACACCAGCGATGACCGCGCCAAGCTGAGCGCCTACCGCGACCTCGCCAAGGGTGAGAAATCGGTGCTGTTCGGTGGCCGGCTGGGCACCTACAAGTACCTTGACATGCACATGGCAATCGGATCAGCGCTGTCCATGTACGACAACAAACTCAAGCCGCACTTCACGGGCGGCACCAAGCTCGAAAGCGGAGGGGTAGACGCATGAGCGATGCCGTCATCACAACCACCGACGAAGCCGGGGAACCCCGCTGGCAAACCCTGCAGCGCGTCGTCCTGCCCAACCAGAGTGACCTGGATACCGCTTCGCTCTACATGGATACGGGAAGTGCGCTCAGCGTGCAGCTCAACACCATGGACGGCAGCGTGTCGCCCCAGGGCGGCGGATCGGCGCGCAGCGGCGATGCGAAGGAAATTCACGCCGAGGACTTCAAGTCCCGCCGCTCAACACTGGTGAGGTCCGGGGAGCGGGTCTCTTTCGGCACTTACTTCAACGCCTTCCCCGCCAGCTACTGGCGGCGCTGGACCACAGTCCAGTCGGTACGACTCAGCGTCGCCACTACCGGCGACGGCGGAATCAGCGTCTACAAATCCAACGCGCGTGGTTCCCTCCAGCACGTGGAAACCAAACGGGTCACCGACACGTCAGTGACGACATTCGAGCTGTCCCTTGCCCCCTTCGGAGACGGAGGATGGTACTGGTTTGACCTCGTGGCCGGGTCCGGCAGTTTGGTCCTGGACGAAGCCGAGTGGCAGGCACCGCATTCAGTCGGAACCCAGGGCTCGATCACCCTTGAGATCACCACGCTGAACAAACCTGATTTCTGCCTCAATAACCTTTCGATCCTGGCAGACCACCCCGAGGCGCTAGCACCCCTCAAGGAAATCCTGGTAGTCGACCAGGGGACCCAGAAGGTTGCAGATCAGCCTGGTTTCGCCGAGGTGGAGGCAGCGCTCCGGGGGAAACTGCGGATCATTAACCAGGCCAACCTGGGCGGCTCAGGAGGTTTTGCCCGTGGCATGTACGAGGCGGTGGAGAACGGTAGCGATTACGTCCTGCTGCTTGACGACGACGTTGTCATTGAGCCTGAAAGCATTGCTCGGTTGCTGACGTTTGCCGATCATTGCAAGACCCCGACCATCGTCGGCGGGCACATGTTCGACCTCTACAACCGAACCGTTCTCCACACTTTTGGTGAGACGGTGAACCCGTGGCGGTTCCAGCCGGACCAGCCAGTGGAAGGGCAGGTTCTGGGTCATGACTTTGTTCGCTCCAACCTCCGTCATACGCCCTGGCTCCATCGTCGGGTCGATGTGGACTACAACGGCTGGTGGATGTGCCTGATCCCGACAACAGTCATCCGCGACATTGGTCTCTCGCTGCCAGTGTTCATCAAGTGGGACGACGCCGAGTACGGTCTGCGTGCCAAGGCCGCCGGTTACCCGACGGTGTCCATGCCTGGTTCAGCGGTGTGGCATGTGTCATGGATCGACAAGGATGACCTGGTGGGCTGGCAGGCCTACTTCCACACCCGCAACCGGATGCTCGCCGCGCTAATCCACAGCCCGTACGAGCATGGCGGACGCGTGGTACGCGAATCCGGGTACATGGACATCAAGCACCTGATCTCCATGCAGTACTACACGGCGCGAGGCAGGATCATGGCTCTCCAGGACATCCTGAAGGGACCGGAGCAGCTTCACGAGGTGCTGCCGACGAAGCTCACTGACATCCGGGGGATGTCCAAAGACTTCCCCGATTCCCAGTTCAAAACTGACCCCGATGCCTTCCCGGGCGCGCGGATGGACAAGCCACCGAGGCAGGGACAAGGCTTCCGCGCACCGTCCTACGCCACGCTGGTGCCCTGGGCCGCGAAGACGATCGTCCGCCAACTGAGTAAGCCGGTGCAGGACTCAAGTCGGGAGCGGCCGCAGGCTTTCGTGGCGCACCAGGACAACAAGTGGTGGCGGATGTCGCAGTACGACAGCGCCGTTGTCTCAAACGCCGAAGGCAGTGGAGCGTCCTGGTACCAGAGGGATCCCAAAAAGCTACGGGCCATGCTCACTGAAGCGGGTCGGCTGAACGCGGAGATCCTTCGGAGCTGGCCCCAGTTAAGCGCCAGGTACAAGGCAGCTGCCGAGGAGATCACATCCTTCGAGGCCTGGAAAAAGACCTTCGAAGAAAACTCCGAGAAGAGCGGATAGCGGTTGAGCACCAGCGAACTCACCACGCCCGGTCTGGGTGCTGGTCTCCGCGACGTCCTGCGGTCCCGCTTCCTTCTGAAGCTTCTGGTCGCCAAGGAACTGAAGGTCAGATACCGCGGCTCCGTATTGGGGATCCTCTGGTCGTACGTCAAGCCAGGAGTGCAGTTCCTGGTGTTCTGGTTTGCGCTCGGGGTTTTCCTTGGGATGAACCGCAACACCGAGAATTATGCCATTTACCTGTTTTCGGGCATCGTGCTGATCAACTTCTTCAATGAGGCGCTCGGTAACGCCTCCCGCTCGGTGGTGGGCAACGGCGGATTGATCAAGAAGATCTACCTTCCCCGCGAACTGTTCCCGGTTGCGTCGGTGTGGGTGTCGGCGGTGCATTTCCTTCCGCAACTGCTGGTGCTGCTGGTGGCCTGCCTGTTCGCTGGTTGGACCCCGGGCTTCTTCCAGATTTTTGCCGCGGTGGCAGGGTTCACCATTGTCGCGTTGCTGGCCACGGGTCTGGGGTTATTCTTCGGTGCCGCCAATGTGTACTTCAGGGACAGCGAGAACTTCGTCGATATGCTCCTGATGATCGCCACCTGGGCTTCACCCGTGCTCTACACCTGGACCATGGTCCGGGATGGCCTGGCAACGGCATTCTCGGCAGGAGCAGCGTCGGTGCTGCTGGTGATCTATCAGGCTAATCCGTTGACTATCGCAGTGGAACTGTTTCACTTTGCCTTCTGGCTTCCCACTACATCAGAGATCACCGATCCGTTGATTGCTGCACCGCCGAACCTGCTCGACATGTGGCTCCCGATCGGACTGGGGACTGCCCTTCTGGTGACCATTTTCGGCCAATGGACCTTCCGGCGGCTTGAGGGCCGCTTCGCCCAGGAGTTGTGACAATGACGACTGCAATTGAAGTACGCGGCATTTCCAAACAGTTCGTGTTGCGACATACCCGTTCCATCAAGGAGGCGTTCGTCTGGCTCGTCAAGGGCCGCAAAGGCGACCTGTCGAAGAAGTTTCACGCGCTGGACGATGTATCGCTGGATGTTAGGCAGGGAGAGTCGGTGGCCCTGCTGGGGCTCAATGGCTCGGGGAAGTCGACGCTCCTGAAACACATCTCGGGCGTCATGCTGCCGGACGACGGCACAGTGCGGACCAGGGGAAGAGTCGCCGGGCTGATTGAGGTAGGGGCGGGTTTCCACCCGGACCTGAGCGGTCGGGACAACGTTTATCTGAACGGAGCCATCCTGGGCATGACGGAGCAACAGATCGATGACCTGTTCGAATCCATCGTGGATTTCTCGGAGATCGGTCAGTTCATCGACACGGAGGTGAAGTTTTACTCCTCGGGTATGTACCTTCGCCTGGCCTTTTCCGTCGCAGTGCACACCAATCCGGAAGTCTTCCTTGTCGACGAAATCCTTGCCGTGGGGGATGAACCGTTCCAGCGGAAGTGCATCGCCAAGATCATGGAGTTGGCAGCGGCTGGGAAGACACTTGTGGTTGTCAGCCATGATCTGGACCTCGTTGCTCAGGTCTGCGAACGGGGAGTCATTCTTGCCCACGGCAAGATTATCTTCGACGGGCCAGTTCACGACGCCGTCGCCCATCTCCGCGGCGGCTCGATTTAGCGGCTACCGGGGGAGCCAGTACCTAACAGGCAGTTACTTCGTAGAGGGCGGCATCGCCCTCCGAATCCAGTAGCCGGAAACCAGGTTTGATCGCCAGGTCCTCGACACCGGGGTAGTTATGGTCGCCTAGGTGTAACTCTGTGTCCCCAAAATCGAGCACGTAGTAGCTATTGAGTGTTTCGACTAGCTGACATATGTCAGGGTCGGAGCCAGCTAGGTGAAGACGGTTCAGGATGGTCAGATTCTCGTCGCCTCCGGTCGAGCCAACGTGAGGAGTCAGCGTTGGTATGCCAGCCAGTGCGTACGCGTAGAGGGTGCCTGTCCAGGGATTGCCAGCGATGACCGCGTCGTCGGGCAACTGGCCCGGCAACCGCTCAATGAGTGCCCGTTCATCGATGGACAGGAAATCGGAATCTTCGGTGAGCTCGTAGCTCTCTTGAGCCGTGGTGACTGTTTCCCGCATCTGCTTGCCCTGGGAGCCGACAGTGATGACAGCTATGGCAATCACCAACGCAGCAACCGCTGGCAGTGACGCTCTGTATCCGGATCGATGCGCGCCCGTTGCCGAGGATTGGATCCGAGACACGAAAGTCGTGACGAGCCAGGAACCGCCGATCACAGCAATAACGATGGTGGTCACCGGGAGCAGTGCTGCAAGGCGGAAGCTGTCGTTGTACCAGACACCGGTCAGTAGCGCCCGGTAGTCGTCCTGGGGGAAGGCTGTCGCCACCACAAAGAGGTAGCCGGTCACGACGAATAGGCTCAATCCCCACCAGCCGCCCTTCCGCTGGAGGACATGAAGAATTCCTGCCAGCACGAGGATGGTCAGCATGAGGGCGATGGGTCGACTTTGAGGTGCTGATGTGAGCACCTCGCCGAACGCTTGTGCCGGGGTTTGGAATGGCTTCCAGTCGGAGGCGGCCTCTCCGGGCCGAAGCCGCAGCCACAACAAGTACACAGCCACCGCGTAGACGATCAGCGAGGCAACTGAGGGGAGATATCTCCACGCCTTCGACTGCGTGTGGTGCAGGTGACGCCAATGCCGGACAAGGGCGACGGCGCCCATCGGCAACATGAGGGCGAGAAGAGCCATCAGAGTGCTCGGGTGCGCCAAAGCGAGCCCGGGAAGCGTGCCGAAGAACCCCAGAAGACTCACTGCCCATTTTTCGTGGTTATCGGCGCTCAGGCGCAGGACCATGGCTGCGAGGCCAATCGAGGTTGGGAGCAGCGCTATGGAAAGCAAATTCGGGTAGAGAACGCCAAAATCAAGCATCAGGTAAGGGAAGGCGCCGAACGCTGCAGAGAGTGCACCGGTGACCAGAAGCGGAATGGGACGGTTGCCCGTGATCCGGGTACACAAGAACATGCAGCCAATCGGCCAGACCACTGCCGAAATCACCAGGCTTGAGGCTGTGACAGCCACCGGTATGCTCGCCTGGGTCAGCTGGGTCAGCTGGGTCAGCTGGGTCAGCTGGGTCAGCTGGGTCAGCTGGGTGAGCAGTGAGACGAAACCGTGCCAGGCGGCCGGGTAGAAATAAGGGTCAGCGCCGTTGGTTGTCAGGCCACCCAACGTGAGGGAAGAAGCCGAGCCTGTGTCGCTGATGAACTGCAGCGCGTTGAGGTGGAATCCGGCGTCGTAAGTCTGCGAGACATTGTCCGGGGAGATGATGATTTCGATCAGCCGCCACCCGATCAACACGGCTGCAAGGGCCAATGCCGATCCAAACGCGATCGACCGCTGGACCGAGTGCTGTTGTGCTGCAGGGCGGGCGGAATGAGCAGTGGGATGAGTATGGCGCCACAGGAGGCGGACGGTTAGTCCACCCACGCTGAGGAGGAGGACGGGTACGATCAATACCCAGAGGCTCCACGTTACTCCGACCAGGTCCGCTGCAATTGCTCCCAGCGCGATGACGCTGATGGTGAGTGGGGAGGCCAGCGCCCCTGCGGTGATTCCCCTACTGCCGCAGGAGCGGGCAATGAGGTAGCCGGGGATAAACATCAATGCCAGGGCACTGAGGATTGTGGGAGCAGCTTGCCACCACGTCATCTATTCTCCTGGGTCATCGATTTTGGAACAGTAGCCACCATACTTCAGAAGGCTGAGAGAATCCGAGTCCACCGGCGGATTAGCTACTGGCTCTGAGTAGGCGGTCGATGATGGCTCGGGAAGTTTTTTCGTCTTCGGTGGAGCTGAGCACTGCCGCAGCGGCGTGAGAGTTGTGCTTATATCGCTGCACGTTCTCGGGAGTGAGCTCTCTCAGGGTTTTGACCAGGGACTCGGTATCAAAATCATCAGTCACCCAACCAAGGTCGTGCTGCCGGACCAGCTGCGAGATCTCGATGGAGGGACCAAAAACCAATGCCAGGCGTGCCTGGACAAAATCGAAGAACTTGTTCGGCAAGGCGAGACGCTGGTTGGTGGTGGCTGGGGGCAGCTGGTAGACGCCGACGTCGTAGGCGTTGAGGGTGCGGGCCAGCTCTTCGGGCTTCACCGGGGGATGGAATCGGATCCTGCTGTCATCGTCAGCCAGGCCCTTCAGTGCGCGGAGGTACTTGCCGCCGTCGCGCGCTTCCACGAGGTAAAAGTCGAGGGTGAACCGGTCATCGAGCTGAGCGACGGCGCTAATGAGGCTCTCCAGGTTGCGTCCGGGCACGGCGCCCCCGCTGTGTACCAAACGGATGGTGCCGGGCTCCATGGGCGACGGCTCCAGCTGGGTGAAAGGCAGGGAGTTACGGACAACTTCTACCGGTACTCCGAACCGATTCCTATAGAGATCGGCGATCGAGTGATTGACAGTAGTCACTGCACTGACAGTTGGAAGATACTGGCGGCAGACGTGCGTCATATAGGGAGCGACGAGCAGCCGCCAGGAGAGCACCTGGGTGCGTTCCTCGGGCGCCCACTCATGCATGTCGCCCCACACGGGTGCTCCAGCGGCGACTGCATGAGCTAGGGGGAGCGCGCGCGCCTCGTTGGCAACTACCAGATCGAACTTCCGCCCGGACAACAGCTTCAGGGCATCCTGTTCGGCCGGTGAACGCAGCTCGACCGCTTTGTGCAGACGGAGCGCGAGTTTGGCTACCCCCGGCACGGTCTGTGGGAGCGAGGGGCGGGCGGAATCGATGTTGAGGTGTTCCCTGACTCCGGCTGGGGCAGAGCCATAACCGACTGTTGTTACGTCGCCTGCCTCGCGTAGCAGCCTTAACTGCCGCAGCACCCGCGAATCCGAATCAATGTCGGAGAAGGAAATGCAGAGTATCTGTGGCCTCATTATTGGCCGCCGTCGTCTTCAGGTGGAAAGCTCATTGGTTCAGCTTAGACGCGACCCGTCCACGGCAGGTCCTCGACAGTAGCTATGCGATACTGAATTGATGAGCCGTTCCTGGGTTGTAGTGCCAATGTATAACGAAGCCACTGTCGTCGGCGACGTTATTAAGGGGCTCCTTCCCCACTTTCCTCATATCGTCTGCATCGACGACGGAAGCACCGACGGCTCGCCACAAGTGGCCATCGAAGCGGGTGCAGTAGTCGTGCGGCACCCGGTGAATCTGGGCCAAGGCGCCGCACTACAGACCGGCTTTGAATACGCATTGCAGGACCCGGAGCTGCATGCGGTTATTACTTTCGATGCTGATAGTCAGCACCGAGTGCAGGATGCTACAGATATGTTGGCTCGACTCACCGCTGGTGAAGCCGATGTGGTGCTAGGGTCGCGCTTCCTCGACGACAGAACCAAGATTTCACCACTCAAACGTGTAGTCCTGCGGCTGGTTGCCTGGCAATCGAGTGCCTCGACGGGTATCGAACTAACTGACGCGCACAATGGTCTTCGCGTCATCAATGCCGCCACCCTCCGTCGGATCCATCTGAGACAAAATAGAATGGCTCACGCGTCGGAGTTGATCCATCAGCTCGCCGAGCTGAAGCCCACGATCGTGGAACACCCGGTGGAGATCGTGTATACAGAATATTCGAAGTCCAAAGGCCAATCACTCCTGAACGGCGTGAATATTTTGGCCGACCTCTTCCTTAGGTAACCTTCATGCTGTTCATCGTTCAGATCGTCCTCGTGCTTGCCGTGATTCTAGGCTCTCTCGTTTTGATGCGTGGGGGAGCTAATGCCCATCACCTGGCGATCCGCCGTATTCTGCTGCTCGGATTTGCCCTTGTCGCAGCGTTGTCGATCTTCTTTCCCGTCGTATTGACCCGCGTGGCGCAAGCGTTTGGAATTGGTCGGGGCACAGACCTTGTTCTGTACGCCCTCATCGTGTGCTTCCTGGTATTCATGGCATCGACAGCACAGCGTTACCGCAGGATGGAAGAGTCCATGACCAAGCTAGCCCGTCGGATCGCTCTAGACGAGACCCCGAGGATCTGGGAGACCGGGACTCAGCCACCCGAGGCGCAGGGAACCCGTTCCGGGAATCCTCACGACGGCAACTAGGCTAAGGTTCCAAAAGATATGAAATCACTGATACAGATTAACAAGCAGCTTTTGGCTGTACTCCCGGATTCTGCCAGGCAATTCCTCATCCGGTTCGCTATCCTCTCCTCTTTGCTGTCGCTCATAGACGTCGTCGCGCTCGGGTTGATTGCCATCGTCATGTCGAGCATCATCACCGGTAATTCGGTCCAGCTGGGCCCCTTCGGCACCATCGATTCCGTGCCCGACTACATCACGGTTCTGGCGATCTTCTGCACGCTGGTCATCATTAAGAGTGCATTGAACGTCCTACTCCTTCGGTTCGCCACCTCCCGTTTTGCCTCCCATGAGGTGGCGATAGGCGACCGGCTGCTCGCCGCTTACATGAGAGCTCCATGGGTTGACCGTTTGAAGCGCAACTCGGCCGAGTTGGTGCGTTCAGTCGACTCCGGAGTGTCAATCACGGTATCTGGTGTCCTGATGCCCTCTATGACCCTGGCTGGAGAAATCGTCTCGGTGCTTGCCGTGCTTGTGGTGCTCTTCGTAAGCAATTGGATCACGGCCACCACTGCAGTCATTTACCTGGGGCTGGTAGCGGTCCTGCTGTCCCGCGTTATTTCCCGCAGGGCAGTAGCCAATGGCCGCCGCAACCGGCAGTTCTCCTTCAAGACTGTCAGACTGCTGACTGAGGCAGTTGGCGCGCTTAAGGAAGTCACCCTCAAAGGCGCCACTGACGACGTCGAACGCGCTGTTCACAGCAACCGGATTCACTCCTCCAAGGCGAGGGCCATGGCATCCTTTCTGAGCCAGGTGCCACGGTTTGTCCTCGAATCAGCACTGATCGGCGGGTTCATGCTGGTAGGCGCAATCGGTATGCTCACCAGCCCAGCAGGGATAGACCCGGTGACCAACGCATTGGCTGCGGTTGCGCTATTTGGTGTGGCAGGTTTTCGGATTATTCCGTCACTGACACGGTTTCAAGCGATCCTGTCGATGGTTCACTCAAGTACACCCTTCGCCGAGCAGGTGCTCACCGACATCCGGGAGTCGGAAGCCCGTGCGAAAGAGCAGGACGAACCCGATCAGGCTGAACTTCCAGTAGGCGTGCCGGACATTGTCCTCAAGAACGTCAACTTCAGCTATCCCAATACTGAAGCTCCGGCACTCTCCGAGCTCAGCCTGACCATCCCCGCCGGCTCGCGCGTCGCTGTCGTCGGTGCATCGGGTGCAGGAAAGTCCACTCTGATCGACCTGCTACTTGGCCTGCTGCTACCGAGCTCCGGCGAGGTATTGATCGGCGGCATTCCAATGCGTAAGGTCCTTCACTCCTGGAGGTCTCGGGTTGGCTACGTACCGCAGGAAGTATCCCTGTTCGACGCATCGATCGCCCAAAACGTGGCCCTCACTTGGGATCCGGACCAGGTCGATCCGGACCGCGTTCGACGGGCACTGAAGCGCGCACAGATGCTCGACGCTGTTGAGGCTCGGCCCGACGGCATCCTCGGTGCCGCCGGCGAGCGGGGAATGGCACTGTCCGGTGGACAGCGGCAGCGCCTCGGTATTGCCCGTGGCCTTTACGCCGACCCGGCAATCCTCGTGCTGGATGAAGCGACAAGCGCCCTCGACACAACCACTGAGGCTGCCGTAACCAAGGCCATCAGGAACCTGGCCGGGAGCGTCACAACGATCACCGTCGCACACCGGCTCTCAACGATCCGGGACAGCGACATTGTCTTCTTCTTCGCCGATGGTCGTCTCGCAGCCCAGGGAACCTTCTCCGAGGTGGTCGCGCAAATGCCCGACTTTGCCGAGCAAGCGGCTCTTGCAGGTCTGGCTTGATCCGAAGCACCTTAAACCTGCGATCCGCGATCCTGATGGGGCGCTGAAAGTGAATTGATATGACCGATACCCGCGAACCTACCGTGCGTCCGCGCATCCTCGTCTTATCTTTTTCCAAGATCGAACGCGACCCCCGGGTTCTTCGGCAGATCAGCCTGTTCCGCGGTTCCGCCGATGTCGTTTCGTGTGGATATGGGGGTGCTCCATCGGGTGTAACTGATCATATTGAAATACCGCAGAGCCTCGAGCCCTGGCGCCTGAACTACAAGTTGGTGGTCTCGCTCAGCATCCTGAGAATGTATCGGCGTTTGTACTTTGGGTCGGGAAAAGTGCGTTACGTCAGGCAGAGGGTTCCTGAAGGCAGTTTTGACGTGATCATCGCCAACGATGCGATAGCGGCGCCTCTGGCGTTCGCCTTACGGCCGGTCAAGGGCGTGCATGTGGATCTTCACGAGTACGCACCCCGCCAGGGTGAGGACCGACGTCGGTGGCGACTCCTCGTGGGACCCTTCATGGATTGGGCGTGCCGGCGGTACGTGAGCAAAGCATCGTCCACGTCGACTGTCGCGAAGGGGATTGCACGGGAATACAACAAGGTCTACGGTTTTCCGGAACCATCGTTTGTTCCCAACGCCGCACCCTATGAGAGCCAGCTCAGCCCGACCCCGGTGGAAAGCCCGCTCCGTATCGTTCATACCGGCGCGGCCGGACGAAGCAGGCGGGTAGAAGTGATGATCGACGCGGTGGCGGAGGCAAACCGCCAAGTGCCTGGGACAGCTACGTTGGACCTGGTATTGGTCCCCGGGGAGAAGCTTTACATAGCTGAGCTCATTGAACGGGCGAAGGCTGTCCCGGGTGAGGCCATCCGGGTAATACCACCCGTCAGATTCGACCAAATAGTCACGCTGCTGCATCGCTACGACGTGGGGCTGTTTATCTGTCCGCCGACCACGTTCAATCTGAAATACGCACTCCCAAACAAGCTGTTTGAATACATTCAGGCTCGACTCGCCGTGGTCATCGGGCCGTCGCCCGAAATGGAGCAGGTGGTGATCAGGCACGGTGTCGGGTGGGTGGCCGAGGGGTTCGACGCTGAGTCGACAGCCAACTTGTTGCTTCGACTGACGGCCGACGAGGTATCGGAGAAGAAGCGAGCATCGCACGGCGCATCGAAGGAATTGGGCGCAGAAACCCTGTCGGCACCCTGGACTGATGCGGTCAAGGCGCTCCTGGACCGAGGACAATAGCTAGAACGGTACACCGACCCACGCACCGACAATGAAAGTGAAGAAATGACCGAAGCAGTTGCCCCGGCGGTTCGACCGCGAATTCTTGTTCTATCGTTTTCCGAGATCCAAAGGGATCCGCGTGTTCTACGCCAGATTCGGTTGTTCAGTGAGTTCGCAGACGTCGTGACTTGCGGTTATGGGAAAGCGGTGGAAGGGGCCGTGGAGCATTTTGAGGTACCGAGGAACCTTGAGCGGCTGAGGACTGGGTCGGTCAGCCTCGGTCTATTGTTGGGCGCCCGCTTCCATGAACGGCTGTATTTCGATTCGGAACGTGTGAAATTGGTTCGTCGGCTTGTGCCCGCAGGCAGCGTTGACGTCGTCGTGGCTAACGACGCACTGGCCGTGCCCTTGGCGGTCGCTCTGCGCCCCCGCCTGGGTGTTCATGCCGATCTGCATGAGTACGCACCCCGGCAGGGAGAGGACAAGATCGTCTGGCGCCTGCTTATCGGCCCCATGATGAAGTGGGCCTGCCGCAAGTATGTGACGAAAGCCGATTCCGTGACAACTGTCGCTAAAGGCATCGCTGAGGAGTACGCAAAGGTATACGGAATTCCAGAGCCGGGAGTTGTCAAGAATGCCTCTCCATATGATCCGCGGTTCTCCCCGACGCCAGTGAAGCTGCCGTTACGCCTGGTCCACGCTGGGGCTGCTGGGCGAAGCCGCAGAATCGAAGTAATGATGGAAGCCGTCAAGCGGGCGAACGAGATCAAACCTGGAACTGCCACCTTCGACGTGGTGCTCGTTCCCGGGGAGCAGAAGTATATTGACGAGCTCACAGCATTGGCAGATTCCATACCCAACAACGCAGTCCGGGTACTGCCCCCAGTGAGTTTCGATCAGATTGTGCCTTTCCTGCACGGTTACGACGTAGGTTTCTACCTGTGCCCGCCACTAAACTTCAACATGCGGCACGCTTTGCCGAATAAGCTCTTCGAATTCGTCCAGGCCCGTCTTGCTCTCCTCATCGGCCCATCGACAGAGATGGCTGGGATAGTGAACCAATACGGAATCGGCATTGTTGCGGAGGATTTTGACGCCGAGACGTCAGCGAAACTGCTCGTGGCTGCCACAGCCGAGGAAATTGCGGCCATGAAACAGGCTTCCCACGAGAACGCCGAGATCCTTGGTGCGGCGAATGAATCGATCATCTGGGCCAAGGCAGTCAAGAAGCTGAGCGGTATCGCATAGTGTGCGGATACCCGAATCACATACGAGCCCTCCACGTTCATGATGCGGCAATGGTGGGCCGGAACCTGGTGGATATGGCCAACGAAATGGGCCAACCCTGGAGGATGACCGGCATTCCCTGGTATTACAGGCGCAAGTGGTCGGGCCCGCTGGGACACATCGTGAAACGAACGCGTCCGGTTGCCTGGGATGCGACGTTAGCGTTGGAAAGTGCGCGTTCGGACGTCGTTCATATTCACACTGGCGGACTGGCTCCCCACGCGCGCTGGCTGCGGTCACCATGGGTCCTTCACCTTCACGGTACTGACGTGCGGACCCGCCAGTACGAAGAGGACTGGACTCCGAAGCTGCGTTATGGCACTGAACACGCCGATCGGGTTCTCTACTCGACCCCTGATCTGAGGGAACACGTCGAGAATCTCACAGACCGGGCGGTGTACCTTCCCGTGACGGTGCGATTGGACCGAGCCCCGCTGTGGCGACCAGTGACGGGCCGCGTGATCTTCGCCTCCCGCTGGGATCCGGTGAAGGGTGCTGAAGCCCAGATTGAGGTAGCCGCACGCCTGAAGCGGGAACGACCGGACCTTGAACTGTTAGGACTGGACTGGGGGTCCGAGACGGAAGAAGCCCGGAACGTGGGCGTCACCCTCGTCCCGAAAATGCCACACGATGACTACCGTGAGTGGCTGGCGACGGCGTCGGTGGTCATTGGGCAAATGACTGACGTCCTCAGCGTCAGCGAACTTGAGGCGTTAGCCACCGGCGTACCAGTCGTGAGCAGCGCCAATCCTGAGTATTATCCGCTGCTCCAGTTGTTGGGCGCCGCCGGGCCAGCAGCAGTCGCCGCCAGCGTCTTCTCAGTTATTGACGACGTTCGGGGAGCTGCTTCCGTCCAGGACGGGCCGGGGTTTATCGGGCGGGTACATGACGCAAAGGTCGGTGTGGCGACCCTCCTTGACCTGTACTCGGCCGTGATCGAACAACGCGGCTCCCGCAGGTAAGCACCCGAACGCGGCGCCGGCCGGGCGCACGGTCGGGTGCTGGTTACCGCTTAGTTGATTTGAGCGCCAGTGATCCTCATGGACGACCAGCCGTGGCCGATCTGCCCTGAGGTACCCCACCGGGCCCCGTCCACGATCGAATAGTAATACAGATTGCCGTCGTTGCGTTTGGCAATAATGCCCTGGGTGCCGCTGCCCTTGAAGCCCGACACCGCGTTGAGAGTCACCATCTTTCCCCACCCTGAGCCAACTACCGGCCTCGACGCAGGAGCGAAGCGACCGTCGCCGTTGCCTTTGTACAACACCAGCTGTGACTGGCCGTTGCGAGCGAGCAGATCCTGGGTGCCGTTCGTGTCGTAATCGGTCATCACTATCTGCATTCCATTAAACCCGTGGCCGACCTGGCGGGGAGCAGCCAAGGATCCGCTGCGGGTCTGTGCCCAGTAATGGAGTGATCCGTCTGTGCGGACGCCTGTGATGGATGGGCGGGCGCCACTAATCCAATCGCCAACGGAGAGCTGCATGCCGCCCCATCCTGACGCTGCCAGAATTATGGCCGACTGGAATCCTCCTGCTGGCTGCCCGTAGTAGACGCTCAGCCGGCCGTTATTCCACTGGGCAAGGATGTCGAGGACTCCGTCGTCGTTCCAATCCACCTGGTGAATTGATTTGGCGGATCCCCAACCAGACCCGATCTGTGCCCTGGTCCCGAGTGAGCCGCGCCCGGTGCTCGGATAGTTGAAGAGCTTGCCAAAGCTGTCGATTGCTATCACGTCGGCTGTTGAACGGATTGAGGGCCGCTGAGGTGCCGGAGCTGGCGCTGCCTCGTTCCGGACGAAGCGTTGAAGGGCGGCGGACGTGCCGTTCCAGACGTTCCAGTCGCCGACCACTGGACCTTCGCTGGTGTACTGCCAGAGGCTGTACTTGTTCCAGCCGGAGGGGAGGGTGCCCGCGCCCACATTGTTGTAGGAGGCGATGTGCAGCGGGTGGTTGGCGAAGGCTGTCGAGTTTCCCGTGCACCTGTTCCACCAGTCGGTGGTGGTGTAGATCATGGGTACGCGACCGGTGCGGTCCAGCATGGTGTTCGAGAAGTCCCGGATCCAGTTCACCATCTGCGAGGGACTCATGTTGTAGCAGGAGTTGCCGAGCGAGGAATAGGGGTTGTACTCGACGTCGAGCAGCGGGGGAAGGGTCTTACCGTCGGCCGACCAACCGCCACCGTTGTTAATGAAGTAGTTGGCCTGCGCGGCTCCCGAGGAGATGCTTGGAATGGCGAAGTGGTAGGCGCCGCGGACCATGCCAGCGCTTGCCGAACCCGTGTACTGCTGGCTGTAGTAGGGGTTCTTGTAACTCGTCGCCTCGGTTGCCTTGGTGTAGGCGAACCTGGAACCCTGATTCCACGCCGCCGACCAGTTGACGTTGCCTGGTAGCTGCTGACGTCAACGCCCAATGTGCCTTGGGGGCGCCACAGGTTCACCGCCGCAGGATCGGTAGCTGCTGCAGGCGCGTCGCTCAAAGTTGACTGGTTCTGAAGTTCCCGGGCGGTTGGGATCTGCGGATCACCGGACTCGGCGATCCGCTCGGCGCCTTGCCCCAGGCTCGCACCATGGGGACCGATCAGTTTCGCAAGTGCTTCAGGATCCGCGGCTAATTCGGCAGCGGTAAGTTCTTCCGGTGCAACCTCGGCGGGCGCCACCTCAGCGGGCACCGGAGTCTCAGCCGCCGGATCAACGATCTCAGGGTCGACGGTCGCCACCTCGGCAGGAGCCGGCGTCGTGGGGCCATCGGGAGGACCAGCAGGTGTCAATTCGGGTGGCGTTGCGTCAGCCGGCGCCGAAATGGTCGGTTCTGGTGGGACGGGTTGCGGGGTGGCGATGGCTGGCACGGACCCCGCAGCTAGCGCTGCGGTAAGGAATGCGGCGGCAAGGACAGTAGAGGCGCGAGAGTGGTTCACAGAAAAGTCTCCGAGTAATGCGAGCCCGAGGCGAGAGAGGGCGTCGTCCCCTCGAGGATAGCCCACTGTGACTGATGTGACTACAGATGCAGCTGTTTCGGCAAGGGTGATCGTTATCCACAGCGCCTGACCAGGGGGTGGGCGAAGACCCCTGTTTCCCTTATCCTGTAGTGCATTCACCGGTTACACCCACGGTCTCGGGCGTTCCGGCCCCAGAGGCCGGGCTGCCCTGTTTCAAGGGACTCCTATGGACGCCGTACGCATTATCGAGGATGAGGTTCGTGAGCTCATCCGCCGTCGTGGGCTAGACCCGGCCCGGCAGAGTGATGAGGTGTTGCGGCTGGTGCAGGCCGCCGTTGACGATTACGACGAGCGCACCATGCTCGGTACACTCCCGCAACTCGGGCAGCGCGACGTGGCGCAGAAGTTCGTGTTCGACGCAGTCGCCGGTTTTGGCGCCTTGCAGCCGTTCTTCGATGATCCGACAGTCGAAGAGGTCTGGATCAACTCACCGACCGAGATTTTCGTTGCACGGTCCGGTGAATCAGAGTTGACCTCGCTGGTTTTGAGCGAGCAGCAAATCCACGACCTGGTCGAACGTATGCTCAAATCATCGGGCAGACGGCTCGACCTATCCTCTCCGTTTGTGGATGCGGCACTGCCTGATGGATCACGCCTCCATGTGGTCATCCCGGATGTGACGCGCCGTCATTGGTCAGTCAATATTCGAAAGTTCATTGCCAAAGCGACCCGGCTGGAACACCTCGTCGGGTTGGGGACCCTGTCGCCGCAAGCTGCCCGATTCCTGGACGCAGCGGTAGTGAGCGGGCTGAACATCCTGGTGTCGGGTGCCACCCAGGCCGGTAAAACAACCCTGCTGAACTGTCTTGGTTCAAGTATCGGTTCCCGGGAGCGGGTGGTGACGGTCGAGGAGATCTTCGAACTCAAGCTTCCGCTGCGAGACGTGGTGGGGATGCAATGCCGACCACCCAATTTGGAGGGACAGGGGGAGATTCCGCTCCGGAGACTGGTCAAGGAAGCACTTCGGATGCGCCCCGACCGGCTGATCGTGGGTGAGGTTCGGGAGGCGGAAAGCCTTGACATGCTGGTCGCCCTTAATTCCGGGCTGCCGGGGATGTGTAGCGTGCATGCCAACAGCGCCCATGATGCAGTGACTAAGATCTGCACTCTTCCCTTGCTGGCTGGGGACAACATCTCTAGTGCTTTTGTGGTGCCCACGGTGGCGTCATGCATCGATCTCGTGGTTCACTGCGAACGCTTTCGAGACGGACGCAGGAGGGTCACTGAAATTCTGTCCCTCGGCAGGCGGGTGGAAAACGGCATCATCGAATCATCGGCCGTGTTTCAAAGAGTCGACGGTGACCTCGTTGTCACAGCGTCCGCCATGCCCTCCGAAGAAAAATTCGCCAGTGCAGGTTTCCAGATTGCCCGCCTCCTGGGACCAGCGACATGATTACGGTCATCGGGGCAGGACTCGGAACGGGTCTGTTCATGATCTGGTGGTCCTTCTGGGCTGAACCCCGCAAAAGTCAGCAGACTACTCGCCGAAACCGCCGAGTTGACGACCTGCTGCTGCGCGCGGGTATCGAAGCTGTCTCAGCGGGAGGCCTGATTGCCACGTCACTGGGCATCGGAGGGGTGGTCTTCCTGGCGGTGCTCGTCCTCACCGGGTCTCCTCCGATCGCGGCCTGCTTCGGTCTGTTCGGTTCGCTGCTACCCGTGGGCGTCGTCAGGTGGCGCGCGCGTCGTCGGGCGGCTTCACTCAGAGAACTCTGGCCCGACGTCGTCGATCACCTGCGATCAGCCATCCGCGCAGGGCTGTCCCTGCCCGAAGCCATCAGCCAACTGGGCGAGAAGGGTCCTACAGAGCTGCGTCATGCCTTCACCGCGTTCAGCGACGACTACCGCGCGGGCGCCCGGTTCGATGATGCCCTGGAGCGATTGAAAGCCAGACTCGCTGATCCAGTCGCAGATCGCATTATCGAGGCGCTGAGAATGACTCGGGATGTAGGTGGCTCCGACCTTGGACGGCTGTTGGGTACGCTCGCGGAATTTCTGCGGGATAGCGCCCGGACGCGAAGCGAACTGGAAGCCCGCCAGTCCTGGACCATCAATGCTGCGCGGCTGGCTGTTGCTGCCCCCTGGCTCGTGCTGATGCTGCTCGCTACCCGCCCGGAAGCGGTAAGAGCCTATAACACCGCCACGGGTGCCGGAGTGCTAATTGGCGGTCTGGTGGTTTCGGTGGTCTGCTACCGGATTATGCTCCGGATCGGCGCCTTGCCCCAGGACGAACGGGTACTGCGATGATGGACCACCAGGCACTGGCCATCCTGATGGGCGGCTCCCTCGGGGCTGGTCTTTGGCTCATTCTGGTGCGGGTCCCCTTCTTTAGACCAGCACGATTCGTTGACCGTGTAGCACCGCAGCTGAAATCAGTGGACGTTCGTTCCCGGCTACTGGATGGACCGCCGTCATCAGTGAGCCCATTTGGGCCAATCGAGCGCATCGCACGGCCGGTACTGGACGACGTCGTCCGCTGGCTGGGCCGGTTCAACCCGGCGTCCGCAGCCCTCGCGAGACGCCTATCGCAGGCGGGTCAGGAACAACAGGTGGCCGACTTTCGGGCCGAGCAAATACTGTGGGCAGCTTTCGGCCTTGGCACATCCACTTTCCTGATGGTATCCCTGGCAATGTCGGGCAGCATCGGCCCGCTTCCCGCTGTAGCCATCGTGATCGGGTGCACGGTGGGAGGCTACGTGTTGCGGGACTACTTCCTGTCGGTCCAGATTCGGAGAAGGGAAGCTAGGATGCTGGCCGAGTTCCCGAGCCTGGCCGAGCTAATGGCCCTCGCGGTCAGCGCAGGCGAAAGCGCGACGGGTGCCCTCGAGCGGATCTGTCGAACATCTAACGGGGAGCTTTCCCGGGAGTTCGAGCGGGTGCTCGCGGAAACCCGAGCAGGGTCGCCGCTAATGACTGCTCTGCAGGATTTTTCGAACCGGACCAGGCTGACACCACTGGTGCGTTTTGTGGATGGCATCACTGTCGCTGTGCAGCGTGGAACTCCGCTCGCCGATGTTCTCCGGGCGCAGGCGCAGGACGTCCGTGATGTATCCAAACGCGAGTTGATGGAAGCAGCCGGGAAGAAGGAGATCGCCATGATGATCCCCCTGGTTTTTGGGGTGCTTCCCCTGACGGTCCTTTTTGCCGTGTACCCAGGCATCGCACTCATCAGCCTTGGCCTGTAATCCACCCACCAGTGTCGACGGAAGAGGAAAAAGTGAAACTGAACCGAATCATTTACCGGATCCTGCAAGCTCTTCACCTGTACCTGGCGCTCGCGCTCACCCGGCTGGTGAGAACGGTGAACAACGCAGCGGATGACCCGCCCGAGCGAGGAGATGTTCCCGGCTGGGTGATGATCACCCTAATGTCCGCGGTACTGGTAGCAGCGCTGCTCGCTCTGGCCGGTCCCGCATTGGAGAACCTCTTCAACGACGCGATCAGTCGCGTCAGCCCCTGATCGGCCAGCGGTGAGGAGAGAACCGGACGGCAATACCAGCCACGAGCGTGGGGCAGCGGTGGTGGACTTCGCACTGATCGGGGGACTCCTGACCGTCATTTTCGTTGCGGTCATCCAGCTCACCCTGGTGCTTCACGTCCGGAACACCCTGATTGATGCGGCGTCGTCAGGGGCACGCTACGGAACGCTGGCTGATCGGACCGCAGCCGACGCGCAACAGCGAACTGGAGTCATCATCTCCACCGCACTCAGCGATGGATACGCCGAGGAAATCTCCGTCGACGAAATCAACCAGAACGGATTGTCGCTGCTGGCGGTGACCGTCCGGGCGCCACTGCCAGTGATCGGCCTGATCGGTCCCGCGGGAGTGTTGGAGGTGACTGGTCATGCGGTGCTTCCACGCGAGCCCACCGACAGCTGAACAGGAGAGGGGGAGCGCCGTCGTCGAATTTGTCTTCCTCGGACTCGTTTTGCTGGTGCCGGTGATCTACTTTGTCCTGACCATTGGTCGGTTGCAGGCGGGTTCCTTCGCCGTGGTCGGGGCCGCTGATCAGGCAGCCAAAATTTACGTCACCGAGGAATCGCTGCCTGAGGCGACCTCTCAGGCGCATCAGGCAGCGATCCTCGTCCTGAACGATTTCGGGTTCGACGCGTCGGAAGCGGAGATCGAGGTGAACTGCAACGGCGAATGCCTCACCCCCGGTTCAGGAGTGACGGTCGGTGTCCGACTCGGCATCAACTTGCCGTTCATGCCGCCCGGACACAGCGTCGACGATTCGGTAGTGGTCGTCGACTCGTCGGCGACACAACTGGTGGAACGGTTCAGATGACTCGCCCCAAGTTCCCTTCGATCCGGGAGATTCATACGTCCGGACCCGAGGAGGGACAGGTCATAGTCATGGTGATCGGATACCTGTTTTTATCCCTGTTAGTTCTGACCGTGGTGCTCGCCGCATCGGCTGTTTACCTCGACCGGCAAAAGCTATTGTCAGTTGCCGACGGCGCGGCCCTGACCGCCGCCGACACCTTCAGACTGGCCGAGCCACCTCCGGGTGCGGAGGCCCCCCTGCCAGCACTGGATGCCACGCTGGTCCGGACAACGGTGCAGGAGTACCTTTACCTGACCGGTGCCAGCGCACGCTTCGACGGGCTGACGATGGATCCGGGGACCGGAGCACCTGACAACAGGACAGCCCAGGTGGTGTTGACTGCGGTTGTCCATCCACCCGTCGTGAACTTTCTCGTACCGGGGGGGATCCCCATCGCCGTGACCGCCGAGGCCCGCTCCGTGTTGACCCGCTGAGACTTCGGAACGATCAAATTGGCGGGAATTTGACCCATCCCAAACCCCTGATCGGCGGTAAAATGATCTAGTTGGATGAGGTGGTTCACATGATGGCTCGCTCGCTCAGACGGATGGCAATGGCGATTGGAACGTCGCTGGCGCTTCTCTTCGGCTTCGTGACAGTTGCACCCCCTGCGCAGGCCGCCCCCCTT
Organism: Arthrobacter sp. Bz4; assembly: GCF_003075455.1. Classification (GTDB taxonomy): domain Bacteria; phylum Actinomycetota; class Actinomycetes; order Actinomycetales; family Micrococcaceae; genus Arthrobacter_D. Next base: position 46,505 of record NZ_QDAE01000008.1, on the reverse strand, counting down.
TACGGTCACGATATCTCCTGGCCCCAATGCCCACCAGCGGCCGGCGGTTTCGGCCTGCCTATGCCGCCGACTTCAACCCAGTTCGTCGTTATCGGACTCACCAAGGGTCTGCCCTTCACCGAAAACCCATGCCTGGCAAGTCAGGTCACCTGGACCAAAACCAATAACAAGTCGACCCACGGCTACGCAATGGCAGGGTTTCCCACTGCTGCCCAGTTGAATACCTATGGTGCACGAGGGCCGTGGGCGAGCAGTACCCGTGCGGGTCGGCTATCGAACGTGGGGTACTCGGAAGCGCGGTTCGCCGTCGCCAGCATGAACCGGATAGGGTTCCGGCCACCGGTGGTGTGGATCGACGTCGAACCCCGGCCAGCCCAGCCGTGGCCCACCAGCACCACGGCGCAGCAACGCGACAACCGGCTCATCATCGAGGGACTGATGCGCGGGCTCCGCGATGCGGGCTTCTCCTACGGCCTCTACTCCTATGCCTCGGGGTGGGCGGAGATCACCGGATCCTGGCGACTTCCCGGGGTGCCGGTGTGGGCGACGGCCGGGAGGCTGGACTATCCCACCGAGGCCCTGGACCGCTGCCGGCAGCCGAGTTTCTCCGGCGGGCGCGTCTATCTCTCCCAGTGGTACGACGACACCCGGGACTACAACCTGACCTGCGAGCCCTACGCCTTCACACCCCTGGCCATTCCAGCATCGACGCTGTCCCGTTCCACCGCCGACTTCAACGGTGACTGGAACAACGACATCCTGGCTCGCGTCACAGCGACCGGTGATCTCCGGATGTACCGCGGAAAGGGAGATGGCACTGCGTGGAGTGGTGTCCGGATCGGGTCGGGCTGGAACGGATTTGACGTTCTCGAGACACCGGGTGACTTCAATGGCGACGGTCCCGCTGATTTGCTGGCCCGCGAGGCGGCTACCGGATATCTGTGGCTGTACCGGGGCAACGGCAAAGGAGGGTGGCTGCCGAGGGTCCGGGTTGGTAGTGGCTGGAACATTTTCAACAGCATCCTTGGGCCAGGGGATTTCAACGGAGACCAGTTTGTGGATGTTCTCGCCCGGGAACGGACCACCGGGTACCTCTGGCTGTATCGGGGAAATGGGTCCGGGGGGTGGCTGCCGCGGGTCCGGGTTGGTAGTGGCTGGAATGCCTTCAACACCATTGTGGGTCCCGGTGATTTCAATGGCGATGGCCGGGTTGATCTGCTGGCCCGCGACAAAGCGAACGGCTATTTGTGGCTGTATCCGGGCAACGGCACAGGGGGCTGGCTGCCTCGCTCGAGGGTGGGGCACGGCTGGAACTCGATGACAGCGGTGATGAGCCCCGGCGACTTTAACGGGGATCGCACCGCCGATGTCCTTGCTCGTGACAGCCGGGGGATTCTGTGGCTGTATCCGGGCAACGGCTCAGGGGGCTGGCTGCCCCGAGTGCAGGTGGGCACTGGGTGGAATGGACTGAACCTGATCTTCTGATGCCACGCCAGCCCTCACGCTCCCCACCTCCCGCAGTCGCTTCACAGCGGCGACGGCGGCCGCCCTGCCCGCGCGGGTAGCGCCAAGTGTTGAGGCCGAGGCACCGTACCCCACCAACAGCACGCGTGGATCCTTGAGCACATGCACCCCTTTCATCCGGATTCCGCCCCCGGCCTCCCGTAATTTCAGCGGAGCGAGGTGGTCCAGTGCCGGACGGAACCCGGTGGCCCACAGGATGACATCCGCGCGGACTTCTGTCCCGTCTGCCAACAGGACGCCCTCTGGGGTGACAGCCCGCATCGGACCCACCGAGACGAGGTTCCCTGCAGCTATCCCGTCTTGATATTGGCGGGTCAGTGGCAGACCAGTGGTCGACACCACGCTCGCAGGAGGGAGTCCGGCCGCCGTCCGTTCGTTGACCCGGGCTTCGACTTCCCTGCCCCATTCGGCATTGAACTCCCGCCCGGTGAAGGACGGCGGACGGCGAGTGACCCAGGACGTTGTGGCGCCGGCGCCGGCAAGTTGGAGAAGGAACTGGACCGCTGACGTCCCCGCCCCCACCACCACCACGTGCAGGCCACGGAAGTGCTGCGCAGATTGGAAATCGTGGGTATGAAGCTGGCTCCCCAGGAACAGCTCCCGGCCGGGGTAAAACGGCCAATAGGGCCGGTCCCAGGTCCCGGTGCCATTGATGATTAGCTCGGCATCCCAGCTGCCTGACTGGGTAACTACTCGCAATGGACCGGCTGGGGAGGGGGACACCACCTCGGTGACCGCCTCGGGGCGGTGTACCGGGAGGTCGAATTGCCTTTCATAGTCGCCGTAGTAGCGACTGACCACCGACGACGCGGGCTCGGTCGGGTCGGGGATGCCAACCTCAAGGCCCGGCAGGTCGTGAATATTGTGGGCAGTGCCGAAGGTGAGTGACGGCCAGCGGTGACGCCAGGCGCCACCGGGGCCGTCATTGGCGTCCAGGACCACGAAGTCCTCATCGGGTTCAAGCCCTTGCCGCCGCAGATAGTATGCCGCGGACAGGCCAGCTTGCCCGGCTCCGATCACGACCGTCCTCAGCATTCTGCCCTCTCACTCGTGCGCGTAGTCTTCCACCGCTAAAACTGACCTCAGGCCTCGCTTATTCCACCCCCATCCACACCAAATGGCTCAAGGGGCGTCAGGTGCCGTGGCCGCGATTGACCCTTGACACCATTTTCAGATTTGAGGAACCTTCTGACTAAGCTCTCATCTTCGAATCCGATGATGATTGGCAGAGCTGACGCCCAGAAGGGGGCAGGCAGTGCAGCCAGCAGACATCAACTCCACCGGTCCCGCGGTAAGAACCTTCGGTGTGGAAGAGGAACTGCTGCTCCTGGATGAACACACCGGCCGGCCGGCGCCGCTCGCGCCGCTGGTGTTGTCCGGCGTTGTACCCGCCGCCGACGACGTCAGCGAACTGACGCTGGAACTGCAGCAACAACAACTGGAGGTCATCAGCAAGCCTTATTCCGCTCTGGGGGACCTGGCGGCAGCAATTCAGGCGGGCCGACGCCAGGCCGACCGCGCGGCCCAACAGGTCGGCGCGCGGGTCGCGGCGCTGGCCACCAGCATCCACCCGACGGCCCTCCGGCTGGCACCAGACAACCGGTACGCCCGGATGAGGGACCTCTATGGGCTTGCGCTCGCCGAACACCTGACCTGCGGATTTCATATCCACGTCTCGATTGAATCCCCCGACGAGGGGGTTGCCGTTCTGGACCGGATCCGGCTGTGGCTGCCCGTCCTGCTGGCACTCAGCACCAACTCTCCTTATTGGAACGGAGCGGACAGCGGCTACGCCAGCTACCGGTACCCCCTGAATTTGCGCTGGCCCACCTCGGGGACCTATGAAGCGTTTGGATCCGTGTCCTCGTACGAGAAGATGATCCGCGCCCGGCTGAAAGACGGGGTCATCCTCGACGAAGGAATGGTCTACCTGGATGCGAGGCTCGCCCAGCGGCACCCAACGGTCGAGATCAGGGTCTGCGATGTCTGCCTTTTCAGTGCCGACGCCGTTCTGGTTGCCGCCCTGGCGAGGGCCCTCGTGGAGGAAAGTGCCAGAGCCTGGCGGACCGGTGAACCAGCACCCGGCGCCACGTCCGCCGATCTCCGGGCGGCGAGTTGGACGGCGAGCAGGTACGGGTTGGGTGGACCTCTGGTGAACCCAGTCCTGGGCGGGCTGTGCGAGGCGGCCGACGCCGTGCACCTCCTCATTGAGCGGGTGCTTCCGGTACTGCGCGACTACGACGACGAAGCGACCGTGCTTCGGCTTCTGCACCAGATCGAGCGCCGGGGCACCGGCGCCGACTATCAGCGTGCCATGATGCGCGAAGGTGCCGATGCCCTCATCACCGATGCAGTGGAGCGGACCCAGCAGGGCCCGCTTGACTAGCAGCGGCGCCATCAGCCAGCGGCCGCCGTCAGCGCCATGACGTAGGCTGGTTCAATCATGGCAAACATCGATTTTCCCGCAGAAATCCGCGCGCTCCGCACCAAATACGCCAACATCGAGCAGGTTGCTGATGTTGAAGCGATCCGCACCGACATCGCGGAGCTGAGCGAACAGGCCGGTGAACCCAACCTGTGGGATGATCCTGCCGCCGCACAGAAGATCACGTCGAAACTTTCCCACCGCCAGTCGGCGCTTGAACGCCTCGAGACCCTCTACTCGCGGATCGAAGACCTCGAAGTGCTGGTGGAACTGGCCCAGGACGAGGATGATGAGGCGTCCAGAGAAGAATCAGTGAAGGAACTTTCGTCCCTGAGCGCCTCCCTGGACCGGCTCGAAGTAGTGACCCTGCTGGCAGGCGAGTACGACGAGCGGGAGGCGGTAGTGAGCATCCGTTCCGGCGCGGGCGGAGTGGACGCCGCCGACTTCGCGGAAATGTTGCTCCGCATGTACCTGCGGTGGGCCGAACGCCACGGGTACCCCACCCAGGTCCTTGACACTTCCTATGCCGAAGAGGCCGGACTGAAGTCCGCCACGTTCGAGGTAAAGGCGCCGTACGCCTTCGGCACCCTGTCGGTGGAAGCCGGAACGCACCGCCTGGTCCGGATCAGCCCCTTTGACAACCAGGGTCGCCGCCAGACCTCTTTCGCGGCCGTCGAGGTGATTCCGCTGATTGAGCAAACCGACTCGGTGGAGATCCCCGACAACGAGATCAAAGTCGATGTTTTCCGGTCATCCGGGCCCGGCGGCCAATCGGTGAACACCACCGACTCGGCGGTGCGGCTGACCCATATCCCCACCGGGATTGTCGTGTCCATGCAGAACGAAAAATCCCAGCTCCAGAACCGGGCGGCTGCGCTCAGGGTCCTCCAATCCCGACTCCTGCTTCAGATGCAGGAACAGGAGAACGCCGAGAAGAAGGCAATGGCCGGCGATGTGAAGGCATCCTGGGGCGACCAGATGCGCTCCTATGTGCTCAACCCGTACCAGATGGTCAAGGATCTACGCACCGACCACGAGGTCGGTAACACCTCGGCAGTGTTCGACGGCGAGATCGACGACTTTATCGACGCTGGCATCAGGTGGCGGGCCAACAACAGGGCTGCACCGGCCGAGTAGGCGGATTTGGGCGGCCTGCCGGCCCACCAAACGCTCTGCGACACACCGCGACGGTGAGCCAGCAAGGCGCAGCGGCGTGGCTATAGTCTAGTGGCCGGTACTTTCTTCCCCCCAGCAAATGCCCGTGCACTGGCAGTTTCATATGGGCGCAAAGTAGTCATGATTAGATTCGACACTGTCACCAAGGTCTACGACAACAACTCTCGACCCGCCCTCGACGCCGTAAGCCTCGAAGTCGATCGTGGAGAATTTGTCTTCCTGGTCGGGGCCTCGGGCTCCGGTAAATCAACGTTCATCCGGCTGGTCCTCAAAGAGGACCGGGTGTCCCGGGGTGCCGTCTACGTCGCAGGGCAAAACGTTGCCAACATCCCAAGCTGGCGGGTGCCCAAGCTGCGCCGCGGCATCGGTGTGGTGTTTCAGGACTTCCGGCTGCTACCCAACAAGACCGTCTTCGCAAATGTCGCCTTTGCCATGCAGGTGATTGGCAAGAGCCGTGCAGTGATCCGGGAGACAGTGCCCGACGTACTGCAGACAGTGGGCCTGGAGGGTAAAAACAACAGGATGCCCCATGAACTCTCAGGTGGCGAGCAGCAGCGCGTGGCCATTGCCCGCGCCATCGTGAACCGGCCCGGAATCCTGCTGGCCGACGAGCCCACCGGCAACCTGGACCCCACCACGTCGATGGGAATTATGAAAGTACTGGACCGCATCAACTCGAACGGCACCACAGTGGTGATGGCAACCCACGATGACGACATCGTGAACACCATGCGCAAAAGAGTGGTCGAGCTTCGCAACGGTTCAGTGGTGCGTGACGACGCACAGGGCATCTACATTGGCGAGACCGAGGTGTCGGCGCAATGAGGTTCGCGTTTGTCCTCGGTGAGTTAGGGTCTGGTCTCCGCCGGAACCTTGCCATGGTGATCTCCATCGTTCTGGTCACCTTCATTTCCCTCACCTTCGTTGGGGCTGCGGGACTCCTTCAGCTACAGATCAACCAGATGAAGGGGTATTGGTACGACCGCGTTCAGGTGGCCGTATTCCTCTGCGTGGATAACTCCACCTCACCGAGCTGCGCGGCGGGACCCGTGTCCGACGAGCAACGGGATGATATCCAGGCCATCCTCGAATCCGATTCCTTCAGTGAGTATGTTTCGACGGTCGAATACGAGTCCCAGGAAGAAGCCCTGGGCCATTTCCAGGACCAGTTCGCGAATTCTCCAATTGTCGATTCGGTGACAGCCGACCAGCTCCCCGAATCATTCAGGGTGAATCTGGTTGACCCGGAAAAGTACGAGGTCATCAACGAAGCCTTCTCTTCGACCCCAGGTGTTGACGTCGTGAGCGACCAGCGGGAGTTACTGGAACGCCTCTTCACCTATATGAATGTCGCGTCGGCGATCGCCCTGACCATAGCGGGGGTGATGTTGCTCTGCGCCGTGTTGCTGGTGGCAACCACGATCAGGCTTTCTGCGTTTAGCCGCCGGCGGGAAACCGGAATCATGCGGTTGGTCGGCGCCAGCAAAGCGGTCATCCAACTCCCGTTCGTCCTGGAGGGAGTCATCGCGGCGGTGGTCGGCGGCCTGTTGGCAACCGGCACGCTGTGGGCGGTAGCCCACTTCGCCCTCAACGGCGTACTCGCCGAGATGTACCCGGAAACGGCCTTCATCTCCTCGACTGAGGTACTGCTCCTTGCGCCCCTGCTCATCTTGCTGGGTGGAGTGCTGGCTGGGGTGTCATCACTCCTGACCCTCCGACGTTACTTGAGGGTTTAGAGTAATGACCAGGAACGAAAGAGAGCATATGCCTGCTGTAAATCCTTGGTCGACCAAGTCGGCCAAACAATCAGTCGTGACCAAGACCGTCGCTGGCACGTCGATTGCGGTGATTGTCGCGCTCGCCCTCGGGTTCAGCGCGCCGGTATTCGCCGATGAATTGGATAACCGCCAGAACGCCCTCGAGCAGGAAATCGAGGACGTCCAGCAATCAATCGAATACCTCGACGCCGATATTTCCGAAACGATTGCGCAGCTCCGTGTCTTCCAGGGCCAGCTGCCCGGCGCCCAGCAGGCCCTCGCCGACGCACAGGGCCGGGTCGAAACCGCCACCGGCCAGGTCACTGCACTCACTCAACGGGTCGATTTGGCCCAGGAGACCAGAAACAAGATCAGCGAACAGATGGATCTCGACCAGGAAGCGATGGGAGAGACCCGGGAGATGATCGGGCAGATTGCCACCCAGGCCTACAAAAATGGGGGAGTACCCTCAAACCTGTCCCTGCTCTTCGGCTCTGAGGGCACTGAAAGTCTCACCAATTCCATCGACATGGTGGACCAGGCACTACGGAGCCAGAACGCTGCCATGGACCAGTTGTCGCAGCAGAACGCGACCAATGTGAATTCGGAGGCACGTCTTGAGGCGGTCGAGGCGGAAATCCTCGACCTGAAAGCCCAGGCGGAACAGGCTCTCGCGGCCGAGCAGATAGCCCGTGATGATGCAGCGGCCGAGAAAAGCAAGGTTGACACCCTGGTCGCCGACACCTCGGCGTTGTCCGATGAGCTTAAAGAACAGAAGCCGGTCATTGAGGCTCAGCTCGCCGAGGTGGAATCCGCCCACGAGCAGGTCACCGCCGATATCGCCGCACGCCAGGCACGTCTGATTGAAGAGGCGCGGAAGCGGGAGGAAGCGCGGCTCAAGGCTGAGGCTGAAGAGCGGGCCCGCATCGAAAATGAACGCCGCGCAGCGGAGGCAGCAGCAGCTGCCGAAGCAGCCAACGCCGCTGCGGCTGCAGCGGCCGCAGCCGCGCAACGACCGGCGCCCAAGCCAGTCGCGCCTGAACCAATCGTCCCGGCCACGGTCAGGCCAATCGCGCCGATTCAATCCGGCAGTCCTTCAGCGTTCGGTCTCCGGGCACCTGTCAGCGGTCCCATCTCCTCAGGATTCGGCTGGCGTGCAACTCCGGTCGGCACCATCGACTTCAACGGGTCGGGCGGGTACACCCATACGGGCCTCGACTACGGTGTGGGCTGCGGTACCCCGCTCTACGCTCCCGCAGCAGGCGAAGTCTGGTTTGCTGATTCCAACGCGCTCTCCGGCGCCGGAAACCGTATTGTCCTGAACCATGGTGTGGTCCAGGGCAACGCGCTGGCGACCAACTACTACCACCTCTCCAGCTTCGACGTCTCACCGGGGCAAAAGGTCAGCGCCGGTCAGCTGATCGGCCGCACTGGAACCACCGGCAACTCTTCCGGCTGTCACCTGCATTTTGAAACGGTGCTCAACGGCAGCCTGGTCGACCCGCTGGGCCTGCTGTAGTCACCGACGCCGTAGACTGAGGGGACAGCAAATCGGCCCCTAGGCGTGAGCCAGGAGCAAGACCCCCAGACATGAAGGAGTTGTACCGTGCCCAAGGAAAGTGGCCGACAGGTAGTGGCCACCAATCGGAAGGCCCGGCACGATTACGAGGTGCTGGATACCTACGAGGCCGGCATCGCCCTGATGGGCACCGAGGTGAAGTCGCTCCGGGCCGGGCGGGCGTCCCTGGTGGACGGGTTCGCCATTTTTTACAATGACGAACTATGGCTCGAGGGCATCCACATTCCCGAGTACACGCAGGGCAGTTGGACCAATCACGCAGCCCGCCGTCGTCGCAAGCTATTGCTGCACCGGGACGAGCTGACCCGGATCTCCCAGCGCATCAGGGAAAGCGGATTCACCCTGGTGCCGCTTCAGTTGTACTTCCTGAATGGACGCGCGAAGGTCGAAATTGCTGTCGCACGCGGCAAACGGGATTACGACAAGCGTCAGACCCTGCGGGAAAAACAAGACAACCGTGAAGCTCTGCGGGACATGCGCGACAAGAACCGGGGCAGCTAAGGTATGAGCGACGTTTTCTGGGATGCGCAGGAACCCAGGGAGGATCCCGACGTATCAGAACTGCGCTACCGTCGACCCTGGTGGGTCACGCTGGTCGCCCTGATCGATCTGCTGCTTTTGCTGGCAATCGTTCCGGTGGGCATTTTCGCATTGATCCCGTTCTTCTTCCTGATCTACCTGTACCTGGCCCAACTGATCATCTGGGTGGCGCCGTTGCTGGTACTCATGAACATCCTGGTGTTCTGGTGGAGTTTCAAGCGCAAGCAGGCAGCGACAACCGCCCTCGCCGCGCTGGGCCTCGCCTTCGTGGCCGTGTCGTTTGTGGTAGTCACCCTGTGGCAGTCGCCCATTGTCATGTTCGGGATTACCCTCTAGTCCAGACGTGGGGCCGACCCGGGAATACATCGCTGGGGAGGGTGCGTTATACTGGTAGACCCGAAGCAATTCGGGGAGAAGTACATTGATAACTACACACGGGGATGACAGGTTTCGACGATGTTAGTCGCGACAGGGGAAGCGGGCCGAGGATTTACAAGGCTATCTCGTTAACGCTCCTTGTTAAAATATAAGTGCCGAACAAAAACGCACTGACTTCGCTCTCGCTGCCTAAGCAGTAAGACCAAGTCCGTCAGCCCGGGAATGCTCTCGTCCCGGATCCTGGCGTCATTTAGAGGGCCACTGCTCCTGAAACTTGTTACAGGTTTCCGGGGGACTCTTATGTAACTGAGCTTGGCAGCAGTCTGTTTGCAGAACTGCTGAAGCTGAGAAAAACCGACGCAAACTGCGCCCGGAGAAGCCCTGACTACACTGCATCGGACGCGGGTTCAATTCCCGCCATCTCCACGAAACAGCCCGACGGCTAAACGTCCCTACCCTTTGGGGGAGGGACGTTTTGTCGTTAACACCGGCAGTCGCGCTGGGTCACCGCCAGCCGGACGTAGACTGACGGTATGAACTGGACGGACGATCCACCACCCTGGCTTCCCCCCCTGCCGCCGCCCAATCGAGGTCGCTTCCTGGTCAACACCGGGCTGATTCTGGTGATCGGATCCTTCATTTTCATTTTCTACATGAGCTTTGTCGGCGGAACCCACACCCTGTACACCCTGATTCCATTGGCAGTGGGATTGATCTGCCTCATTGTTGGAATGGTCCGCCGGAACGAAGGGCGCTAACCCCGTGAGCGAAGCGAAGAAAGAGCCGACACCGAGTGAGCCGGCCTGGTGGACCGGCGCGGTGGTGTACCAGATCTATCCACGCAGCTTTGCCGACTCCGACGGCGACGGCGTCGGCGACCTGCCCGGCATCATCGGTAAACTCGACTATCTGGCTGAGCTCGGCGTGGATGTTCTCTGGCTCTCTCCGGTGTACCAATCCCCGCACCACGACAACGGCTACGACATCAGCGACTACCGGCTCATCGATCCGGTATTCGGGGATCTTGAACAATTCGGGGAACTCCTTGATGGAGTGCACCGCCGCGGGATGAAGCTCGTGATGGACCTGGTGGTCAATCACACCTCCCACGAACACGAGTGGTTCAGGGAATCGTCCTCCTCACTCGATAACCCCAAACGGGACTGGTACTGGTGGCGGGACCCCCGCGACGGCTTCGCCGCTGGGGAGCAAGGGGCCGAACCGTCGAACTGGGGATCGGCGTTCAGCGGTCCCGCCTGGACCCTCCATCCAGAAACCGGGCAGTATTACCTGCACCTGTTCGCACCCCAGCAACCAGACCTGAACTGGGAGAACCCCGAAGTCCGGGCCGCCGTCTACGAAATGATGAACTGGTGGCTCGACCTCGGTGTCGATGGCTTCCGGATGGACGTCATCAACTACATTTCGAAGGATCAGACCCTCCCGGACGGGAGAGTGCCGGCTGGCGGCCTGTGGGGCGACGGTGCTCCGCATTTCATCTCCGGCCCGCGGATCCACGACTACCTCCAGGAAATGCACCGTGAGGTTTTCGCCGGAAGGACCGCTGAGCTGATCACCGTGGGAGAGATGCCCGGCGCAACAATCGAGGAGGCCCGGCTTTTCACTGATCCTGCCCGCCGCGAGCTGGACATGATTTTCCAGTTCGAGCATGTGGGCCTGGATTACGGGCCGGGCGGCAAATGGGATTACCGGGGGCTGAACCTGGGTGACCTGAAGGCCTCCTGGAACCGCTGGCAGACGGGATTGGCGGAGGCCGGGTGGAACAGCCTGTACCTGAACAACCATGACCAGCCGCGGCTGGTGTCACGGTTCGGGGATGACACCAGGTTCAGGTACGAGTCCGCGACCCTGTGGGCGACACTGCTCCATCTGCACAGGGGAACCCCTTACATCTATCAGGGCGAGGAACTTGGCATGACCAATGTGCCGTTCTCCTCAATCGATGATTTCCGGGACCTGGAATCCATCAACTACTTCAACGAGGCGACGGCTGTGCTGGGCTTGGACCCGGAACAAGTGCTGTCCTCGATCCGTGTCATGAGCCGTGACAACGCCAGGACACCAGTGCAGTGGTCGGACGCCACGCATGGAGGCTTCACCACGGGCGAGCCCTGGCTCAGCGTCAACCCGAACTACCCCACCATCAACGCCAAAGCGGACCGGGCTTCGGATCGCTCCATTTTTCGGCATTATCAGCGGCTGATCCGGCTGCGCCATGACAGCGTTGTGGTGAGGCTCGGGCGGTTTAACCTCCTCGAAGGCAACCACCCCACCCTGTACGCGTTCACCCGGACCCACGAGGGTGAAACTCTCACCGTGGTCGCGAACGTATCGGGGGAGAACCTGATCCTGCCGCAGGGCGCTGGCCAGGGAAAACGGCTACTGAGCAACTACCCGGACGGAGGCGCCGATGACACTGGACGGTTGCGGCCGTGGGAGGCTCGGGTACTCCAGACTGCTCGGCCCTAGACGAGTTCGCTAAGCTTCTGGAATGGCCCACTTTCGAGATCCTGGCCCCATCGAGTTCGATGCCGTCATCCAGCGCTCAACCGTAGCTGGGTCGGCATCGTTTGTTCAGTTCCCCCATAGCGTGCCCGAAACGTTCGGTGCGAGCGGGAGGATCCCGGTCAGGGCCGCGTTCGACGGCATCGGTTACCGCGGTTCGCTGGTCACCTACAGTGACGGCCATCTGCTCCTGGTCCGATCGGATGTGCAAACGGAAATCGGCAAAACCACGGGCGATACGGTGAGGGTGTCGCTGACACTCGACACCAGCGAACGGGTCGTTGAACTTGCCGATGATGTGTCGGCAGCCCTCACGGCTGGCGGCGCAGAGGATGCATTTCGAGCCCTCTCCTATTCACGTCAGCGCGAGTATGCGCTGTGGATCGCGTCAGCGAAACGTCAGGCCACCCGTGAGGCGCGGATCAACAGGACACTGCAACGGTTGGCCGAGGGCAGGGCAAACCAGAAGCCGGGTTAGCGTTCGGCGGTCAACGCCGAGCTGTAGAGTTCCAACAGGGACGCCATGCCGCCGGTTTCCATCGCCTGGCGTTGGCGCTCGGCCCCCGTACCGCGTGCCCAGACCGTGTCCAGTCCCGCGGCAACCCACTCGGTATCGCCCTCCGTCTCGATAGCATCCGCCGTGTAGGCTAGCAGCCGGCCCATCTGTTCGCGTGCAGGAATCAAGGTTCCGGTTCCCAGATCGACCAGGTCTGCGGCGAGCCCGTGCCTGGCCGCCTGCCACATGGCGGCGTCGAGCAGCTCCGGGTCGGGATCCAGGAAAGGTAGTCCGGCTTCGGCGTCGCGGACCGCCGTCGACACGAGACCCCTGACCAGGGCAGCCAGCAGCACCGAGTCCTGGGCCTCCAGCTGGGCGTCGCCGGTCCGGACCTCCAGGGTGGGATACGCATCCGACAGGCGGGCCATCCAGGTCAGCACCCCGCGGTCGATGATCACCCCGGTCGCCACCAGTCGTTCGATGCGACGTTCATAGTCGGCCGCGTCGGCGAAGACTGGTGGGCATCCCTGAATCGGCCACCTACGGTAATGGATCACCCGCCAACTGGCGAAGCCGCTGTCCCGGTCCAGCCAATACGGCGAATTGGTGCTGAGGGCGGTGATGACCGGCAGCCATGGCCGGATCCGGTTGAGCGCCTGCACGCCGCTCTCCTTGTCAGGGATTCCCACGTGCACATGAAGCCCGTTGACAAACTGATCCGCCACAATGCCTCGGGCGCTTTCACGCAGCTGGTGGTAGCGCTGGTTATCGGTCAGGGTGGGGTACGCCGATTCAATGCGTGGAGCGGTGGCCGAGCCGGTGGCCCGCACGCCAGCCTTCCGGGCGGCGGCCGAGATCCGGCGGCGGAAGTGCAGCAAGGACTCTTCGGCCTCGGTCAGGGTATGACAGACAGGGGTGGCAGTCTCGATCTGGCAACTGAGGAGTTCACGCTGAACGTCCTCCGCCTCTATCGTGGGCGACTGTTCCAAAAGGGCTTGCACCTCGTTGGCCCGGTACACCGGCAACCCCGAGGCCGGGTCCAGCAGGAGGTACTCTTCTTCGATCCCCAGCGTTGTCATGTGGAACCTTTGGCTAGATGGGTGCGGGTAGATGGGGTGGAACAACTTGTGCTGATAGTGATCATTGCATCCTCGAATTGCTGACGGCTAATGCTGGACCGCCTACCGGGTCCAACTGGCAATCCGATATAGTCGAGGCTACGGCGATGGATCCCGCCGGGGCGCTGCCCGAACCGCCACCATGGCTGATGGTTCCTGCCTTTGACACTCGATAGAGGCAGGTGCGCTGTGTCCAAACCAGATCAGGGTGAGCCGTCCGCGGTCGTCATGGACCGGCCGCCCCACCGGCGCGTGACATTCATTGCCCTGGTGTTCGCCGGAGGTGTGGCGGGTACGCTGTGCCGAGTCTGGCTGAATGGGGTGGTTCCATCCCCGCAGGACCTGCCGCTACCCACCCTGGCAATCAATCTGGGCGGGTCATTCCTGCTGGGCCTGTTACTGGAGGGCCTGCTACGTACCGGTCCGGACCGTGGCGGGTACCTGATGGTGCGGCTTCTGTTGGGAACAGGGTTCCTTGGGGGATTCACCACCTACAGTGCGTTTGCCCTGGAAGCCATCGTCTTGGCCGCAGACGGCGCCAGCGGGTTCGCCGCCGCGTACGTCGCAGTCAGTCTCCTGGGGGGAGTCCTGCTGAGTTTCGCCGGGATTGGCGTGGGTGCAGCGGTTGCCAGAGGTAGACAGGGCCGGCCTGACACCAGGTCGGAGATGGACCTCCCGTGAGTGTACTTTTGATCCTGCTGGTTGGTGTTGCAGGCGGCACCGGTGCGTCGCGCGGTTCATGCTCGACGGCACCATCCGGGCCCGGTTCGCGACGGCGATCCCCTGGAGCACCGTGGCCATCAACATCCTGGGCTCGGGGTTGCTGGGGCTGCTGGGCGGGCTGGCCCTCGGCGAGCAGGTCCCCCTGGCAGCAGAGCTCATCGTGGGCGTCGGATTTCTCGGCGGCTTCACCACGTTCAGCACCGCGAGTGTCGAAACGGCCAGGCTGATCCAGAGCGGCCAGTTGAGGAGTGCCGTCGTCAACGGGCTGGGGACAGCCACGTTGGCGCTCCTTGCCGCTGCGGCTGGCGTCGCCATCGGTGCGCTCCTAGTCGGGGGCTAGCGGACCGCCGCTTCGGGCAGGCGGCATCCGGCATGAACCTGATCAGTCTCAATCCACAGCGAAGTCGTCAGCTCTTCGCCGAAATCGAAAGTCCTTGCGGTGCCCGTATCGCCGACGCTGACCACCAAGGGGCCTCCGAACGGTTTCCGCTGGAGGACCTGCACGGGAGAGTCAAGGGCAATGGATTCAGCGGCGAGGAACCGGAGCAGCTCCGGATTTGCGTCGCTGATCCGGGTGATACGGCCGCGGTGCCCGTCGTCGAGCTCCTCCAGCGCATGGGCGTTCGGCAGGGTGATCTTCCCGTCGGCGGTGGGGATCGGATCCCCGTGCGGGTCTCTCCCGGGATGCCCAAGCTTCCGGTCGAGGCGTTCGATGAACGTGTCGGAGACAGTGTGCTCCAACAGTTCCGCCTCGTCATGAACCTCGTCCCACTGATAGCCCAGTTCGTTCACCAGGAAGGTCTCCAGAAGACGGTGACGGCGTACCATCGTCAACGCCAGATGCAGCCCATCTGCGGTCAGCTCGACTGAGCTGTAGGGCTCATGGCTCACCAGGCCCAGATCCATCAGCTTGCGGACCATTTCCGATGCCGAGGAATTGGCTACCGACAGTCGGGCCGCAAGCTGCGAGGCGGTTATTGGCCGATCCTGCCATTCAGTGAAGGTATAGATGACCTTCACATAGTCCTGAACGCTCGTTGACCCGGCGCTAAGCGCCGAAGCTGTCCGTTGTGCCATCTCAGGTCTCACTTCTCGTGGGGACGCCAGTGGTGTTGATTCTCCGAGTCCGGGTGTGGTTTTCCTGTGAGGAGTAGCGGCGCAACCGACGCCGGCTTGCCGCCTGCCAGAGGACCCCGGTTCGCCGGGCAAAGAGATACACCAGGACGAAGACCAGCGACTGGGACAGCACCACGGCAGCACCGGTCGAGATGTCCAGGTAATAGCTGGCGTAGATGCCGGCGACCGACGCGGCCGCGGTGAGGCTCGAGGCGATAATCAGCATCCGGTCGAAGCTGCGGGTCAGCAGGAAGGCTGTGGCGCCGGGGGTGATGAGCATGGCCACCACCAGGATGATTCCCACCGCCTGCAGGCCGACGACGACGCTCAGCGCCAGGAGACCCAGCAGCAGGGTGGAGAGCGCCCGGGTATTCAGCCCGATCACGTGCGCATGCGTGCGGTCAAAGGCAAAGAGTGTGAGGTCGCGGCGTTTGTACAGGACGATGGCGAGGGTCAGCACGCCAAGGACGACCACCTGCCACAGTTCCCCGTTGGTTACACCCAGCACGTTCCCAAACAGAATATGCATCAGGTCAACCTGGGAGGGAGTACGGGACACAATTGCGAGCCCCAAGGCGAAAAGTCCGGTGAAAACCACCCCAATGACGGTGTCCGACTTGAGCTTGGTGGTCGACTTCACCAGCCCGATCAGCGCAACCGCCCCGGCCCCGAACACGAAGGCGCCGATGGAGAAGGGGATGCCGATGATGTAGGCCAGGGCGACGCCTGGCAGCACCGCGTGGGAAACGGCGTCGCCCATCAGCGACCAGCCCATCAGGATGAGCCAGCAGGACAGCACCGACGCGACGACCGCCGCGCAGACAGTGACGATCAGGGCGCGGGTCAGGAAGCCGTATTGCAGCGGCTCGGTGAGGAAATTGAGGACTTCCATGGCGTGGTCTAACTTTCTTCGGGTGCGGGTGCGGGTGCGGGTCGGGGACGAGAGGCGCCACCTGCCGTGGGTAGCGGCCCGAACGCGAGAGCCAACAACTCATGGGTCAGCACCTCGGAGGGCGGCCCATGCGCGAGGACCCGGTTGTGCAGCAGTACCGCTTCGTCGCAGAGCTCGGGGATCCCGGCGAGGTCGTGGGTGGAGATGAGAGCGGTCCGTCCCTCGTCCCTGAGTTCCTGGAGCAGACTGACCAGCGTGGCTTCGCTGGTCCTGTCCACTCCCGCGAACGGTTCATCGAGGAGCAGTAGCTGCGCGTCCTGGGCGATGCTGCGGGCAACAAAGGCGCGCTTCTTCTGCCCGCCGGACAATTCGCCGATCTGCCGGTTGCGTTGCTGGGTCAGGCCGACCCGCTCCAGTGCGGCGTCGACCGCGTCGCGGTCCGCACGGCTGGCGCGGCGGGACGGCGGCATTCGGCCGTAGCGGCCCATCAGGACGACGTCGCCCACCGAGAGGGGGAAGGTCCAGTCGACGTCCTCGGATTGGGGGACATAGGCCACGAGGTTGCTACGCCGGGCGGTGCGCTGGTCTTTGCCGAAAATCGCAACGGCGCCGGACTGCGGCTGGACCAGCCCCATCAGGCATTTGAACAGGGTTGACTTGCCTGACCCGTTGACGCCGATCAGCCCGCAGATGCGCGCTTTCGCCAGATTGAGGTCGACGTCGCTCAGTGCCCGCACCTCGTTGTAGCTGACGGTGAGGCCGGAGACAGAGATGGCCGCAACCGCCTCGGTTCCCGGCGTGACGGCCTGCGGTGGAACGGATGAGGTCATGGGGCCAGCCCTTCAGTAATTACTTTGATGTCGTACCGGAGGAGGTCGAGGAAGGTGGGAACCGGGCCTTGCGGACCGGACAGCGAGTCGACGTACAGCGGCCCGGCCAGTTCCGCGCCCGTGGCCAACGCAACCTGCTCCTGCGCCGACGGATTGACAGTCGATTCGCAGAAGACGGTCGGGACCTCGTTGGTTTGGACAAAACCGATCACCTCTCTGATCTGCCGCGGTGTGCCCTCAGCGTCAGAGTTGACCGGCCAGATGAATGACTCGTCGAGTCCCGCGTCCCGCGCCAGATAGGAGAAGGCCCCCTCACAGGTGACCAGGGCAGGGGTTGAGGTGTCGGCGAAGGCAGCGCGTAGCTCGTCAAGCATGGACTGCAGTTCGGCCTTGATACGGGATCCGTTGGCTTCAAAATCGTTGGCATGCGGTGGGCTCAGGTCCGTCAGGGCCACCACGATGTTGTCAACGTAGATCTGCGCAGCGGCGGGGGACATCCAGGCATGGGGGTTAGGCAGTCCGTTGTAGGCGCCAGAGCGAATGTCGACCGGCTCGACGCCGTCGGAGAGGACCGCGCGCGGGGCATCCACCGAAAGCAGGAAGCGTTCAAACCAGCGCTCAAGGCCCAGACCGTTGTCGAGAATCAGATCGGCGTCCTGAGCGTTGACCAGGTCCGACGGCGTCGGGTCGTAGCCGTGGATTTCAGCGCCGATTTTGGTGATGGAATCAACCCTGACGTGCCCGCCGCCCACCTGATCTGCCAGATCCGCGAGCACAGTGAAGGTGGTCAGCACCAGCGGGCGGTCATCGTCGTCGGCTGGCCTCGCCTGCACGGCCGGGCTGGCACCGCAGCCGGTGAGTGCCAGTACGAGAAGAAGAACCAACGGAACGAAAAGTTTCGGCATACCTAAATCTAACTCATTGGCATGCCTTAGCAACAGTGTTCCGGTCTTCTTACAAGCGGTCTGCCCGCCAGGAATGGGTGAAGTACGGCAACTCCACCTGAGCATCGGCGGCGAATCCCAGATGTTCGTGGAGGTACCAGTCGAGGTTGGCCTCGACCCTGGCCCGAATCTCTGGACCCGCCCGACGGTAGTAACTTCTGGATTTGGCGAGGTCGACGATATCTGAGGTGCCCAGCGGCTGCGCCCACCGCGCCGATCGCTGTTCAAGCGCCCCGAACTCCCGTCCAATCGCCGGCCGATGATCCGGTTTGTAGACATCTCCGGCATGCATGATCCGGCTAAGCCGGTGCACCCACGGCAAAGAAACATCCAACTGATTCCAGATCAGTCCCAGGCGGCCTCCCGGTGTGAGGATCCGTGCAGCCTCCGTGGTGGCTGCCACCGGATCAACCCAGTGCCAGGCTTGCGCCATGGTTACCAGATTGACCGAGGAAGCTGGCAGGCCGGTGGCCTCGGCGGTCCCGACGACAGCGACCACAGCGGGGAGCTTGGTGCTAAGGACCCCCAGCATGTCCGCCGAGGGGTCGACGGCGGTCACCTTCAGCCCACACCTCACGAGTTCTGCGGTGAAGATTCCGGTGCCCGCGCCGACGTCGGCTGCGGCGGACGCGCCGGTGGGAATCAGCCAGTCAACAATGTCGGTGGGATACCCGGGCCGGACCCGGTCGTACTGCGCACCACCGTCCAGGTAGCCGCCGGCGAGGTGGACTCGCCGGGTGTCGTGCAGACGTGGGCCGCCGCGGGGCATCTGTGCGCTCCTGTTGTCGATGGGTGGGATCCAAGCCTATCCCGCACCGGTCAATCGCCTCCTGGCCCACCAGCTGCTGAGGCTAGTCCCTCGAGCACGGCGCAGCGCCCGCCGTCCCCGGAGTGTGGGGAGCCCACACCGGAAAGGTTCGTGTCTCGGCGGCCGGTACCCAGCGTTCCTCGTCCACTACATAATCTGCGGTGAGACCATCGGCCAGGAGGGACCGGAGGCCGCTCAGCAGCCGCTCGACGTCCGCGAGCTGGGATCCCAGACCCACGCTGGCCCGCAACGAACCCGACGGCAGCCCGAGCCGTTTGAGTAGGGGATGAGCGCAGAACTTGCCATCGCGGAGGCCCACCCCGTGTTCGGCAGACAAATACGCGGCGACAAGTCCGGCGTCGTAACCGGACACCGAAAAGTTCACCACCCCGATGGGGTCGGCACTGTCCGGGAAAAGCTGGTGCACTGTGACCCCCGGTAGCGTTTCGAGTCCGGAAGTCAACGCAGACCGGAGGGCCTGTTCATGGGTCAGCCAGGCATCCTCGTCCAGCGACGCGAGCACCTCGACAGCATGCGCGAGGGCAGCGGCGCCCACCACGTTGGGCGAGCCACCCTCATGGCGGGCCGGTCCGGTGGCCCAGGAGACTGAATCGACTTTGACCCTCCGCACTGCTCCACCGCCGGGCAGGTACGGGGTGCCAGCGTCCAGCCAGTCCGGACGGCCCACGAGCACGCCAGCACCGAACGGCGCGTATAGCTTGTGACCCGAGAATGCCACATAGTCGATACCATCGCGGCTGATGTCGATCCGACGATGGGGTGCGAGCTGGGCGGCATCCACCACGATTCGCGCCCCGTGGGCGTGCGCCAATTCAGCCAACTCGCTGATCGGTAGAAGCTCGCCGGTGACATTGGATGCCCCGGTGACCGCCAGCAGACTGACCCCACCCGTGGATAGCTCGGCGCGGACCCGCTCAAGGGTGTCGGCGAGCGTCACGCCGGCCGTGAGGCTTCGGTGGGGGAGCTGCTGCCAGGGCAACAGGTTGGCATGATGTTCAACATCCAGGTACAACACCTCCCCTGTGGAGGGCACACAGCCGGCCAGTAGGTTCAGCGAGTCGGTGGTGTTGCGGGTAAAGATCACTAAGTCGTCGCTGCGTCCACCCACAAAACGCCGGACTGTTGTCCTGGCATTTTCGTACAGTGAGGTGGAAACCTGGGAGGTGTAGCCGGCGCCGCGGTGGACGCTGGCGTAGAAGGGGATAACCGTATTGACGAAGTCGAGGACCTCGACCAGCGCCGGAGCGGACGCGGCGTAGTCGAGATTGACGTAGCGTACCTCGCTGCCCCCAAGCAGCGGCACCAACAGGTCATCTCCCACCACCTTCGCCAACTGATTCACGGTTGAGGTGGAATGGTGGAACGGCTCGATGGTTGCAATAGTCATGCTGGATCTCCAACGGTGGTGGACCCCGCAGCAGGGTGTCCGCGCTTGCCATCCCAGTCAGGGACGGCCTGGTCGTCACCCGGGGCACCCCGCCGCGAAGAGGAGGGTTGCCGGCCAGCAAACCGGGGTTTAGCGCTGACACTCGTGACCAATAGAAAAAGCCTAGGGCACGGCAGGCGCCCCAGGCTTTTTATTACGGCTTCTTAAAGCAAGTCATCAACATCAGGGTTGAGGATCTGCAGCACGTCATTGTGGAGGGTGCTGTTGGTGGCCAAAGCATTCCCGCCAAACGGTCCGTCGGTGCCTTCCAGCGAGGTGAAGCGCCCGCCGGCCTCGGTGATGATCGGCACCAGGGCCGCCATGTCATACAGGTTCAACTCGGGCTCGCAGGCGATGTCGACTGCGCCCTCCGCAACCAGACAGTAGGACCAGAAGTCGCCGTAGGCCCTGCTGCGCCACACCGAGTCGGTCAGCGTCAGGAATTCCGGCAGGTTCCCGCGTTCCTTCCAGCCCGAGAGGCTGGAATAAGACATCGAGGCATCCTCGAGCCGGGACACGTTGGATACCTTGAGCCGGCTTGCCGCCGCGAGGGACTTGCCCATGTAGGCGCCGGTCCCGGTGGCGGCCCACCAGCGTTTGCCCAGAGCCGGAGCGCTGACCAACCCGACCACCGGTTGCCCCTCGTCAATCAGCGCGATCAGGGTGGCCCAGACCGGGACGCCCCGCACAAAACTCTTGGTGCCGTCGATGGGATCGATGATCCAGCGACGCGAGCCGGCACCACTGCTTCCGAACTCTTCGCCGAGCACCGCGTCACGGGGGCGGGCGCGGGAGAGCTGGCCACGAATCGACTCCTCGGCAGCCTTATCGGCATCGGTTACCGGGGTCAGGTCTGGCTTGGTCTCCACCACCAGGTCCTGGGCCTTGAATCGCGACATGGTCTGGTCGTCTACAGAATCGGCCATGACGTGGGCAAGGCGCAGATCATCGTTATAGCTTTGGCGGTGGTTCATACCTTCAACCTATCGCCTAACCCCGCGATAGTGCGGGATGTGCCCGGCCCCGTGGCACCAGCCCTGCACCAACGGGCCATCACCAGGTCCAGGTTTTCCGGAGTTTGCTCGCTTGCCCACTCGCTTGCCCACTGTATGGCCCGGTTCGGTGGAGAGTTCCGTAGCTGCCCATCGATTACCCGGACACGGTGGGCAGGAGGCACCTTAAACGCCACAGGACACCGGCGGCGGTGAGCCGCTTCGGTGTCCTGTGGGGAGCCGTCCAGTGGGACGGGCTACGTATCTGGGTTATTAGATAACGGTGATGTTCTCGGCCTGCGGTCCCTTGGGGCCCTGCGTGGTCTCGAAGTTGACCTTCTGGTTCTCTTCGAGGGCGCGGAATCCGCTGGAGTTGATTGCTGAGAAGTGGGCGAATACATCCGCGCCGCCGTCATCAGGAGCAATGAATCCAAAGCCCTTTTCAGCGTTGAACCATTTGACTGTACCTGTTGCCATTTTTTTCATATTCCTTGTGTGTGAGAATCCCCCCGTGCTTCGGGGTTCTCGTTGAGGCGAAAATTAGTGCTTAACACCACAACTGCTTTAAGCCTATCAGGTCTACTGTTCGCCGAGCTCTTTAGCTTCTTGCGTATTTCCCTTGGGCTCGGGGACGCTGGAGCCGAGCAGCCGCCGTAGGGAGGCCAGCCGGACTGGGCCCGAAACGCCTGCCCGCCCCTCGCTCACCCACGGGTCCAGGCCGCACTTCACCGCTAGCCGGTCATGGCGGCATCCTCTGGCGCATTCAGCTGTACCTGGTTCAAGGTCGGGGAAGGCCTGAAGAATTCGATCCGGGTCAACATGGGCCAGACCGAACGAGCGGATACCCGGGGTGTCGATAATCCAGGTCCCCGGCAGGGAATCTCCGGCTTTCAAGGCAACCGCCGACGACGACGTGTGCCTTCCCCTGCCTGTCACCGCGTTCACTCCGCCGGTTGCCCGGTTGGATCCGGTGAGCGCGTTGACCATAGTCGATTTACCCACGCCCGAGTGTCCCAGCAGCACGCTGACTTTCCCATCGAGATGGGACCGCAACTGGTTGACGGCGTCACCGAGGAGCCGGGCGGACAGGCCGTCGTCCGAGGTGCTCTCCACTCCTTCATCGGCGGTGGCTGTTCGGCTGATGATGACCGGAAGATCGAGGTGCCGGTAGTTGTCGAGCAACTCGGTGGGGTCTTTCAGGTCTGCCTTGGTGACGCAGAGGATGGGCTGGATGCCGGCGTCGTAGGCTGCCACCAGAGCGCGATCGATGAAACCGGTGCGAGGTTCAGGGTTCGCAGCGGCCACCACGATCACCAGCTGGTCCGCATTGGCGACGACGGCGCGCTCCACCGGATCGGTGTCATCGGCGCTCCGACGCAGCAAAGTCCGGCGCTCCTGAACACGGACCAGCCGTGCCAGTGCGTCCGGGCCGCCCGAAAGGTCGCCCACCAGGGCGACCAGGTCACCGGCAACCACCGGAGTTCGACGGAGTTCTCGGGCCCGGGCCGCGATGACTACCCGCTCGCCGTCGCCGTCCTCATCGACGACCGCGGTGTACCGTCCGCGGTCCACTGTGACAATCCGCCCGGTGACTGCATCGTCATAGGCTGGCCGGTCTTTGGTGCGGGGCCGGGTGCCCTTCTTGTTGGGCCGCACCCTGATATCGGATTCGTCCCAGGACCGAGCCCCGCCGCGGTTTCCTCCGGTTGCCACGTCAGAGACCGGACCCGGCGTCAGCTGGATTTCCGGTAGCGGCGAGGTCAGCCCAGAGCTGGGGGAACTGGGGCATGGTTTTGGCGGTGGTGCCGATGTTCTCGACCTCCACCCCAGGGACGGCCAGGCCGATGATGGCGCCCGCTGTCGCCATCCGATGATCCTCGTAGGTCCTGAACACGCCGCCGTGCAGGGGGGCTGGTTTGATGGACAGCCCATCAGCGGTTTCGGTGACGTCACCGCCAAGCCGGTTGATCTCGGTGGCGAGGGCTTTCAGCCGGTCCGTCTCGTGGCCGCGCAGGTGGGCGATTCCGGTGAGGACTGAGGGGGTATCAGCCAGGGCGCACAGCGCCGCCACGGTCGGCGCAAGTTCGCTGGTGTCTGCGAGGTTGGCGCCGCGGATGGTCGGGCCGCCGGTGACGGTCAATGTTCCCCGGGCGAGGGTGACGTCGCTCCGAGCTGCGTGAGGATCTGACGCCACTGGTCGCCAACCTGTGAAGTGCCGGCGGGCCAATTCGGGATGTGTACGGTGCCGGCTGTTACCAGGGCTGCGGCGAGGAATGGTCCTGCGTTGGAGAGGTCCTGTTCAATCCGTAGGTCAAAGGCGCTGATCCGCCCGGAGGATACTCGCCACTGGTTGGGTACTGAATCGTCGACATCGACGCCGACCCCCCGTAGGACGTCGACGGTCATGGCGATGTGGTCGAGGCTGGGCACGGGTGGGCCGACGTGTTCCAGCTGGAGCCCATCAGTGAAGCGTGCGCCGACCAGGAGGAGCGCCGAGACGAACTGGGAGGAGGCACTGGCGTCGACGACTAGTCTGCCGCCGGGGACGGAGCCCGTACCGGTGAGGGTGAATGGCAACAGCCCGTCGTCGTCGTCATCCACGTCCACCCCGAGCCCGCGGAGTGCGGAGATGACGGCGCCCATGGGGCGTTGGCGGGCGTGAGGATCACCGTCGAAGGAAGTAGTTCCCTGCCGCAGGGCTGCGAGCGGAGGCACAAACCTCATCACGGTGCCGGCAAGGCCGCAGTCGATGGCGGCGTCACCGCCTACTGAGAGGTCTATGGGCGTCACCAGCAGATCGGGACCGAATGCGCCGTCGCCGGCAATTTCGGTCACCTCGGCGCCAAGGGCCCGAAGAGCTTCCACCATCAGGATGGAATCCCGGGAGATCAGTGGGGCCCGTAACCTCGATTGCCCGTCAGCGAGGGCCGCGAGGATCAGGAAACGGTTGGTGAGCGACTTGGAGCCGGGCACCTGAACTGTCGCATTGACGGACGAGGTTGCGTAGGGTGCTGGCCAATGCGACAGTTCCACGGGGGTCATTGACCTGCTAACCCACCAGCTCGGATGCAGTCTTGCGGACCGACTTGTTGGCCTTCTTCAGCTGCTTCTCAGTGTCTTTGGCAATGGTCTTGGCGTTCTTGCGGGTGTCGTTCCCAAGGGCCTTGGCGTTGCGCTTTGCGTCGGACGCGAAGTGCTCGGCACGCCACGCGAGGCCCGGGCGGCCATTGGTGTCCACCGATGCCAACAGAACTGCACCGATCAGCGAGACGTTCTTCAGGAGCTGGTTGCGCCGGTTCTTGCGTGCCTCGGCCGTCGAGGAATCCGCGGACTTGAAATCGACTAGGGTGTTGAGCCCCGCCGTGCCGACCAGCACCAGTGCGGCGACCCGCGAGAAACGTCCGATGCCGAGTAGGGCTGCGGCGCCTACCTGAGCGGCGCCGAGGGCCTGGGCAACGACTTTCTCGTTGGCGGTGACCGATGCCGCCGAGGGTACCGCTTTGTTGAGCCGGTCGAGGGTGGGGCGAAGCTGTGCGCCGGCGGCTTCGGCGTTACGCAGCCGGTCGATCCCGGCCACCACGAACGAACTTGCAAGCATTGGGCGGGCTACTACGCGAACAAGGGTCATGATTGCCTCCTGGCTATTGACTGATCGGGCACTTGAGTCCTAGTTTTGCACTTTTAAATTGGTAAGGCGACACGGGTATCTCTGGCGAGCCCATCCCGGGGTGTCCGGTTGGGGCCGGTTGACATGCAGCAGTGGAATAACCAACCAGCGCCGTCGGTTATGAGCAGTAGACAACCAACCGAACTAATGAGAGGCGGATGATGACGGCGATCGCCGCAACAGTCAGTGAGACGCCCGATTTCCAGCTGACGGTGGCGCCAGTGCGTCCCCCAGGGCGTGGGCGCGTAGACTTTTCCTCAATGAATACAACAGCCGCGGCGGGTAGTGCCCCAGCCGAAGACGATCAACTGGATGTGTCAACGGAATCGGATGCAGATCGGAAGATCCGCTTCGAACGGGACGCCATGCAGTATGTGGATCAGCTATATTCGGCTGCCATGAGGATGGCACGGAACCCGGCCGATGCTGAAGACCTGGTGCAGGAGGCCTACACCAAAGCTTTCTCGGCGTTCCATCAGTACAAACCGGGCACCAATCTGAAGGCCTGGCTATACCGCATTCTCACGAACACCTATATCAACCTGTACCGCAAGCGGCAGCGCGAGCCGTTGCAGTCCCATTCGGACACGATCGAGGATTGGCAGCTCGCCAAAGCGGCGGAACACACCCCCGCCGGCCTCCGGTCGGCCGAGGTAGAGGCACTGGATCATCTTCCTGATTCAGATGTGAAGCAGGCGCTGCAGGCCATTCCGGAGGAATTCCGGCTGGCCGTCTACTTCTCCGATGTGGAGGGGTACGCCTACAAAGAAATTTCCGAGATCATGAACACCCCGATCGGCACCGTAATGTCGCGGCTGCACCGGGGGCGCAAGCTGTTGCGTGAACTGCTCGCCGAATATGCTCACGATCGGGGCCTTGGCGCCGCGAAGGCTGTAGCGGGTAGCGGCACGGCGAAGACACAGGAGGGTGGCAAATGAGCGACTGTCAGAGCCTTGGCGACTGCGCCGATTCCCGAATCGAGCGCCTGTACGACTATCTGGACGGGGCGTTGTCCCACGACGACCTGGTGGAGATCAAGAACCATCTCGAGGATTGCCCCGAGTGTGCCGAGGAGCACGACCTCGAGTGCGTCATTCGCTCGGTGGTCAAGCGATCCTGCACCGAGGTAGCTCCCACTACTCTGAAGACAAGCATCCTGGACCGGATCAGCCAGATCAAGACAGCCGAGCATTAGACCCGGCAAAACTGAGCCCAGCAAAAAGGAGCCCCCGCTGCCGATAATCGGCGCGGGGGCTCCTCTTTGCTATTAGCCCGACTGCTCAGGCGTTGGGGCGCTTACCGTGGTTAGCGCCGCCCTTCTTGCGGTCGCGCTTCTTGCGTGCTCGCTTGCTCATGGCTGCCTCCTTGCTTCTAAAGTATTTGGACTACCATCCAGTCTCCCACACTTCGTCGTCTCAGCCGTCAACCGGGGATCGTCGTTGGCAGGGTCCAGCGGTCCTAGGATGGTAGGACAGTCGAACCGAAGGAGCACCACGTGACCCGCGCCGTATACGTTGACTCATTTTCCACCGAGGACCCATTGGATGGTCTGGTGATTGGCGAGCTGACAGCCAGCGATCCGCCCGAGGGGTACCGCCGGGTCACGGTCAGGGTCTCTGCGTTGAACCACCACGACCTGTGGTCGCTCCGCGGTGTGGGCCTGAGCGCCGACAAACTTCCGATGGTCCTCGGGTGTGATGCGGCGGGAGTTGACGACGACGGCAACGAGGTGCTGGTTCACGGGGTGATTTCCTCACCCGGTTGGGAGGGGGATGAGACCCTTGACCCGCGGCGTTCGCTTCTCTCCGAGAAGCTGCCCGGCGCGATGGCCGACGTCGTTTGGGTCCCGGAACGCAACCTGATTCCCAAGCCTCCCGAGCTGAGCTTTGAGGAGGCCGCCTGCCTGCCCACCTCATGGCTGACCGCCTATCGGATGCTGTTCACCGTCTCACCCGCCGCGCCCGGGTCCACCATCCTGGTGCAGGGGGCGGGGGGAGGGGTTTCCACCTCTGTCATCTCGTTGGCCAGCGCGGCAGGTTTCCGGGTCTGGGTGACCAGCCGGAGTAAGGCCAAGCAGCAGCGCGCGCTGGAACTGGGCGCTGCCGCAGTGTTCGACGACGGCGCGCGCCTGCCTGAGCGGGTTGACGTTGTCTTCGATTCAGTCGGCGAGGCCACCTGGTCCCACTCACTGAAATCGTTGAAGCCCGGCGGTGCGGTGGTAACTTGTGGTGCCACGAGCGGCGCCGCGCCAGGGGCCGACCTCAACCGGGTGTTCTTTCTCCAGCTGAAGGTCCTGGGGTCCACCATGGGGACCCGTGAAGAACTGATCAGGCTCACCCGCTTCCTGGTTGCCACGGGGGTGCGCCCTGAAATCGACGAGGTGTTTCCCCTCGAGCAGGCCGAGAAGGGCTTCAGGAAAATGCTTGAGGGCGAGGTATTCGGGAAGATCGTCTTCACTCACTAGGTCCCAGTACCTGGACACCCGCAGGAGGCCAAAACCATGGACACCTATGATCTGCAGCGTTTTGTGTCCGCCCAGGATGCCGGCGGGGCCTACGATGCCGCACTGAAGGAACTTGCGGACGGCCGAAAAGAATCCCACTGGATGTGGTTCGTCTTCCCGCAGATTGCCGGGTTGGGTCGCAGCGCCACCGCGAGGCGGTACGCCATTTCGTCGCCCGAGGAGGCGAGGGAGTATCTCAGACATCCGGTCCTGGGGCCACGGCTGCTGAACGTCACCGGAATTCTCAGGACCCTGCAGCCCGGGAGTGCGGAGCAGATCTTCGGCACAGTAGACGCGCAGAAGCTCCGCTCTTCGATGACCCTGTTCAGCCTGGCAGACCCCGACGGCGGACTATTCCGTGACGCTCTGGACCAGTATTTCGGTGGCGAACCCGATTCCGCGACGGACCGGGAGTGGGCGCGGCGGAGTCACGGAACGTAGGGCCCCATCAGGAAGTGGCCCTACTCCGGTGCGGGCACGTCGAGCCACTGAAACCAGCCACGATGGAGAACCAGCCAGGCCATCAGACCGTAGCCAGCCTGACCAGGCCCGCCACCATTCGCCGCGAGATCGCTCCGCCACTGCTCATGGGCTTGCAGGGGAGTGAACGTGTCCACGTAGACATGTTTCCGACGCGTGGTGACATCGGCGAAGGCCGCCGAAAGGTCAGCCAGTCTCCGGTTACGCTCGGCATCCAGACCGGGGGGAGGCCCCACCACCAGTACCTTGACGCTCATCTGCGCGGCACCGTCGAGGATGTTGGCGAGGTTGAGCCGGCTGCGCGCCGTTGACAGATCCAGATCGAGGTCCCGATCGGAGAGGCCAATGACGAGCCTGTTCTCGAATCCGTCATCGAAACGGCGTCCGGTTTCCTGCAGCCACCGGTTCGCGAGTGCCTCAGTGCCCTCCTGCGGGGCGGCGAGGGTGAACGCCTGCAGGGAGACGCCGTCGGGGGCTGTCCGGGCGAGGACGCGGCCAAACCAGCCAAGGGCTCGAGGATCGCCCAGGCCTGCGAGCAGTTCGTCACCTACGGCTGCGAGCCGGATTCTGCGTTGTTCCACTGGTTGGTTACCTTTGTCCGCTCATCGTTTTATCACTTGGTTGCGCCACTGCGATCCGGGTTTCGAACCGAGCTCAAAAAAACTGTTGGGTGGGGTGCACGGCACCCCACCCAACATCATACGTAACTACCTATGGGCCGGTTGTTATTGCCGTTCGAATGCCTTCTTCACCAGGATCTCCTGCTCCACTGCGTGGCGTTTGGCCGAGCCGGTGGCAGTCGAAGCCGAGGCTGGACGCGACGCCAGGTGCAATGGCCGGTCAAGGTGTTCCGGCAGGTTCAGACCGATGAACGGCCACGGTCCCTGATTCGCCGGTTCGTCCTGAGCCCATACCAGGTCGGCATTGGGGTACTTGCCGACGGCCGCCTTGATGTCCTCGACCGGGAGGGGTGCGAGCTGTTCCACCCTGATAATCGCGCTCTTCTGGTCTTCGGTCTTCTGGCGCGATGCCAGCAGATCGTAGTACAGGCGACCGGAGACCAGGATGACGTGGTCGACGTCCTTGGCATTGGGTTCCTGCTTGTCCGGGATGACCGGGAGGAAGGTGCCGTTGGTGAAGTCCTCGACAGAGCTGGCCGCCGCCTTCAACCGGAGCAATTGCTTTGGCGTGAAGATGATCAGCGGTTTCCGCGGCCGGGTGTAGGCCTGGCGCCGCAGCAGGTGGAAGTGGGATGCCGCGGACGTGGGGTTGGCCACGACCATGTTGTCTTCGGCGCACATCTGCAGGAAGCGCTCAATGCGGGCCGACGAGTGGTCGGGCCCCTGCCCTTCATAACCGTGCGGCAGCATTAGCACCAGTGAGGAGCGTTGACCCCACTTCTGTTCTGCCGAACTGATGAACTCGTCAATGATGGTCTGGGCGCCGTTGACGAAGTCGCCGAACTGGGCCTCCCAGAGCACCAGGGCATCAGGGCGTTCCACCGAGTAGCCGTACTCGAACCCCATGGCAGCATATTCCGACAATAGCGAGTCGTAGATCCAGAACTTCGCCTGGGCGTCGCTGAGGTCGTCGAGCGGCAACCATTCCTCGCCGGTCGCCCGGTCGTGGAAGACCGCGTGGCGCTGCACGAAGGTTCCACGGCGTGAGTCCTGGCCTGCCAGCCGGACTGGGACACCTTCCATGAGGAGCGAGCCGAACGCTGCCAGTTCGCCGAAGCCCCAGTCGATGCCGCCCTCGCGGGACATCTGCTCGCGCTTGTCGAGCAGCGCCTTCAGCTTCGGGTGAACGGTGAAGTTCTCGGGGACTGCGGTGTGAACCTTGCCGATGTGGGCGAGGGTTTCCGGGGTGATCGCTGTGCTGGCAGGTACGCCGACCCCCGTGTCGGACTGCTGCGACAGGGGGCGTTCGATGTCCGATACTGCTGCGGCGTCCTTGGTGACGATCGGGATAGGGGAGGTCTGGGCAGCATGCGTTTCAGCGAAGACCCGCTCCAGGCGCTCCTGGTAATCCCGCAGTGCCTGCTCCGCCTCGTCCTGGCTGATATCGCCGCGACCGATCAGCGCCTCGGTGTACAGCTTGCGCACCGAACGCTTCGCTTCGATGAGGTTGTACATCATGGGCTGGGTCATCGACGGATCGTCGCCCTCATTGTGACCACGACGGCGGTAGCACACCATGTCGATCACAACGTCCTTGTTGAACTTCTGCCGGAACTGGTAAGCAAGCTGGCCTACCCGAACCACTGCCTCAGGGTCGTCTCCGTTGACGTGGAAGATCGGGGCCTGGACCATCTTCGCGACGTCGGTGGAGTACACCGAGGACCGTGACGAAGTGGGGGAGGTGGTGAAACCAACCTGGTTGTTCACGATGATGTGGATGGTGCCGCCGGTGCGGTAGCCACGAAGCTGTGACAGGTTCAGGGTCTCGGCAACAACACCCTGGCCCGCGAAAGCCGCGTCGCCGTGGATCTGGATCGGGAGGACCGGGAACGCATCGCCCAGGTCGAGGCGGTCCTGCTTTGCCCGGACAATCCCCTCCAGCACGGAATCGACTGCCTCAAGGTGGGACGGGTTCGCGGCCAGATAGATCTTGGTCTCATTGCCGCTGTCCGAGGTGAAGGTGCCCTCTGTGCCGAGGTGGTACTTCACATCGCCCGATCCCTGCACCGAGCGGGGATCCTGGGTGCCTTCGAATTCGCGGAAGACCTGACCGTAGGTTTTTCCGGCAATGTTCGTCAGCACGTTCAACCGGCCGCGGTGGGCCATACCGATCGCTACCTCGTCGAGGCCGTCGTCGGCTGCGTTGGAGATGATCGAATCGAGCAGCGGAATCAGCGACTCGCCGCCCTCAAGGGAGAAACGCTTCTGACCGACGAACTTGGTCTGGAGGAAGGTCTCGAACGCTTCAGCAGCGTTGAGCTGGTGCAGCACCCGCATCTGTTCTTCGCGGCTGGGCTTGGAGTATGAGTGCTCCAGCTCATCCTGGAACCATTGACGCTCCTCGGGATCCTGGATGTGCATGTACTCGATGCCGGTCGTGCGGCAGTAGGCGTCACGCAGCACACCGAGGATGGTGCGGAACTTGAGCATCGGCTTGCCACCGAACCCGCCGGTGGGCCATTCACGGTCCAGATCCCACAGGGTCAACCCGTGGGTCCGTACATCGAGGTCGGCGTGCTTGCGCTGCACGTACTCCAGCGGGTTGGTGTCGGCCATCAGATGGCCGCGCACCCGGTACGCGTGGATCAGCTGCTGGATGCGGGCAACCTTGTTGATCTCATCCATCGGATCAACCTGGATGTCGGCGCTCCACCGCACCGGCTCGTAGGGAATCCGCAGGGCTTCGAAGATTTCGTCGTAGAAGTTCTGCTCACCGAGCAGCAACTGGTGGATGATCCGCAGGAACTCGCCGCTACCGGCACCCTGAATGACACGGTGGTCGTAGGTTGAGGTCAGGGTGATGGTCTTGCTGATCGCGTGCTGAGCGAGTGTCTTTTCGCTGGAGCCCTGGAACTCGGCCGGGTATTCGAGGGCGCCGGCACCAATGATGCAGGCTTGGCCCTTGGAGAGGCGCGGCACCGAGTGGACGGTACCGATCCCGCCCGGGTTGGTCAGCGAAACCGTTGTCCCTGCGTAGTCGTCGGCGCCGAGCTTTCCGCCGCGGGCCTTCTTGACCAGCTCCTCGTAGGCGTGCCAGAAGTCCGAGAAGTTCATTGTCTCGGCCTTTTTGATGTTGGGCACCACCAGCAGGCGGGTCCCGTCAGGCTTCGGCATGTCGATGGCCAGGCCGAAGTTTACGTGCGCCGGCTGCACCGCTGCGGGCTTGCCGTCGACGACGTCGTAGTACACGTTCTGGGACGGGAACTGGGCCAGCGCCCGGATGATGGCGTACCCGATGATGTGGGTGAATGACACCTTGCCGCCGCGGGCCCGGGCCAGGTGGTTGTTGATGACCACCCGGTTGTCGATCAGGAGCTTGGCGGGAATGGCACGAACACTCGTGGCGGTGGGAACGGTCAGGCTGGCGTCCATATTCGTGGCAATGGCCTTGGCCGGGCCGCGCAGCACCTTGACGGTGTCCTCGTCCATCTCTGTGGTCCGGTCCGACTTGGGCAGCTGGGCGGGAATCGGCGTCGTCGAGGGCTTCTCGGCCTTGGCGTTGTCGGACTGCCTGGACACGGGCTTCTCGGCTCTTTCCTGGGCTGCCTTTTCGATCGCCCGATCAGCGTTGTCTTCGGCTCTGACCTCGGCCTTAGAATGGGTCTCTTTGGGAACCGGCGGTTTTGCCGACTCCTCGAAGCTGGCCGGAGACTCGCCAGACGACTTGGGGGAGTTGGATTCGGCGTTCACCACGGGCAACTCGCGGGTGGCGGGGTTGTGGCCTAGATCGCCACTGCTGTTAGCGACACTGCCGTTATTGACACTGCTGTTATCGACACTGCTGGTGTTGGCGCTGGCTGTCGCGGCGCGGGGGGCGGTGTGGCGGCCGTTCTCGGACTTTGAGTCGTCGGCCGCGAAGGAATCGAACAGGGTCCACCACTTCTTGTCCACCGAGTTCCGGTCCTGCTGGAACTTTTCGTATAACTCGTCGACAAGCCACTCGTTTCCGCCGAATTCTTCAGGTAAACGGTGGTTGGGTTGTTCTGGCACTAGTAATACGCCTCTTCCGTAAGTTGCCCTGAGCCCGGTTCAGTCGCCTGCAGCGTGTTTTATTGCGAGATAAAACTGTATACAGACCCGTTGCCAGTCTAATGACAGTCCGAGGTAACAAGCCAATCCCTCGAATGCTCGAAGTGTCCGGTGCAGCACATAGACTTTTTGCTGATGCCGATCCAGGAGCAACCCTCATGCGTTTTATCAATCAGCCAGCCACCGACCTCACCTATTCGGACGTTTTTCTGGTCCCCTCCGCTTCCGAAGTGATCTCCCGGTTTGATGTCGACCTGGCGAGCGACGATTCGACCGGAACTACCATCCCCCTGGTGGTGGCCAACATGACGGCTGTCACCGGACGGCGGATGGTGGAAACGGTGGCGCGTCGAGGAGGGCTGGCGGTATTGCCTCAGGACATTCCTTCGGCGGTCATCGCCGAGGTTACCCAGTGGGTGAAGAGCCGGGACGCCGTATACGAGACTCCGTTGCGCCTCAAGCCGGAGCACACGGTGATCGATGCGCTGCACCTGATGAACAAACGCTCCCACGGGGCAGTGATGGTCGTGGACGAGCAAAATCGTTGCGTAGGAATAATCCGGGCATCCGACTGTGAAGGAGTCGACCGTTTTGCTTCACTGGAGTCGGTGATGCGCACCAGCTTCATCAGTTTCGAGTCCTCCCGGTTCGAGGGCAACACCGCGGCGGGACTGCAACTCGCGTTCGAGGAACTCGACGCGGCGAGCACCAATCTTGCACCCGTCTCCCGTGACGGTGAATTGCTCGGCGTCCTGACCCGCACGGGTGCGCTCAGGTCGACAATCTATCGGCCGGCGCTCGACGCGAACGGCTCCCTTCGCGTCGCAGCAGCGGTGGGCATCAACGGCGACGTCGAGGCGAAGGCTGCTGAACTTCTCGACGCCGGCGTGGACGTGCTGGTGGTGGACACCGCCCACGGCCACCAGCGAAAGATGATCGACGCGCTGCGAGCCGTTAGAGGTGTCGTCAATGGCCTCGCGCGGCCAGTGCCCATCGTCGCGGGAAACGTGGTGAGCGCCGATGGCGTGCGTGACCTGGTGGAGGCCGGCGCCAACA
Source organism: Arthrobacter sp. Bz4 (assembly GCF_003075455.1). Classification (GTDB taxonomy): domain Bacteria; phylum Actinomycetota; class Actinomycetes; order Actinomycetales; family Micrococcaceae; genus Arthrobacter_D. Next base: position 12,819 of record NZ_QDAE01000008.1, on the reverse strand, counting down.
TTGTCAAGGTGGGAGTCGGCCCAGGTGCCATGTGCACCACCCGAATGATGACCGCGGTGGGACGCCCCCAGTTCTCCGCGGTCCAGGAATGCTCTGAGGCGGCGCGCGAGCTCGGGGCGCAGATCTGGGCCGACGGCGGTGTCAGGTATCCACGCGACGTTGCCCTGGCGCTCGCTGCGGGCGCCAGCCAGGTGATGATTGGCTCCTGGTTTGCTGGCACCTATGAGAGCCCTGGTGACCTGCAGACTGACAGCAGCGGCAGGCAATACAAGGAAAGCTTCGGCATGGCCTCCGCTCGTGCGGTCCAGAACCGGACCCAGCGCGACGACGTTTTCGCGCGAGCCAGGAAGGGCCTCTTCGAGGAGGGTATCTCCACCTCGAAAATGTACCTGGATCCGGCCCGGCCCGGGGTTGAGGATCTTCTGGACCTGATTACGGCGGGGCTACGCAGCTCGATGACATACGCAGGGGCACGTAGCCTGGCTGAATTCAGGGAGAACGCGGTGGTCGGGGTGCAGTCGGCCGCAGGTTACGAAGAGGGCAGGCCCCTGCCGCAGAGCTGGTAGAAACAGAACTGGCGCGGGCCGGTCCCTAATGTAAACTGAAGCTCTTATGGACAGTTCCTCTAGGGGCTGGCCCTCGATGCGTTCGCGGCATTTTCCCGCAAAACGGTCGACTTGCGCCGGCAGACCCCGCATTAATGCCCATCGCCAACTCCAGGCAGTATTGAGCCCCATCGAACCAGATCCCAACGGACCAAGCGTTTCCGGTGCCAGCTCAGTGGAGTCTTTATCGGAGCCTTCTAGACCGGTTGAGCCCGGGTCTTTTCGATGCCACCAGGGTGATTTACACGATCAATTCCGGCTGGCGGTGAGTGCACCGTGGAAATCTATTTCCTGATAGCGGGCCTGCTGCTGATCCTCGGTACTGGTTTTTTCGTCGCGGTCGAGTTCTCGCTCGTGGCGCTGGATCAGACCTACGTTCAACGGGCCGTTGACAATGGCGACAAGGGGGCTGTGCCCCTCCTCAAATGTCTGAAGTCGCTCTCCACCCAGCTCTCCAGTTGCCAGTTGGGAATTACCCTCACCACGCTGCTGACCGGTTACGTCATGGAACCGTCCGTCGGCCGCCTGATCCAGGGCCCGCTGAGCGCGATCGGTATCCCCGCCGCGATCCTCGGCACGGTCTCGCTGGTGATCGCGATGACACTTGCCACCCTGCTTTCAATGCTGATCGGCGAGCTGGTTCCGAAAAACCTGGCGATCGCCCTTCCGTTCAAGATCGGCAAGCTGCTGGCGCGGCCTCAGCTGATCTTCACCGGGGTGTTCAAGCCAGCGATTGTGGTGCTGAACGGTTTTTCCAACCGTGTCCTGAACCTCTTTGGACTGGAAGCGAAAGAGGAAATCTCCGGCGCCCGCACCCCCTCGGAACTGTCCTCCCTGGTCCGCCGGTCGGCTGAGATGGGCACCCTTGACGCTGGCACCGCCAACTTCCTGGCCCGGACGTTCAGCTTCTCCGAACGGACCGCCGCCGATGTTATGACCCCGCGGATCCGGATGGAAACGATCGATTCGGATCAAACCGTGGCCGACGTCGTCGACCTGGCCCGTCGGACCGGCTTTTCCCGGTTCCCGCTGATCGCTGACTCACCCGACGACATTCGCGGCGTGGTCCACGTCAAGAAGGCAGTGGCGGTTCCCCGCAGCAAGCGTGCGGGGCTGCCAGCCGGGACCATCATGACCGAGGTACTACGAGTGCCCGAGACGGTACACCTGGATTCCCTCCTGGCAGAGCTGCGTGAAGCGAATCTTCAGCTGGCGGTGGTGCTCGACGAGTACGGCGGCACTGCCGGCGTCGTCACCCTCGAGGATCTGGTCGAGGAGATTGTCGGCGAGGTCTCGGACGAACACGACAAGCTGAAACCTGGGGTGCTGCAGAGCGCTTCGGGTAACTGGTTCTTTCCGGGCCTGATGCGTCCGGACGAGGTCACCGAGCAGATTCCGCACCTCTCGGTACCCGACGAGGCTGGTTATGAAACCGTCGCCGGGTACATCATGCCCAGCTGGGCCGGATTGCTGCCCCAGGTGACCGGGTCGATGTCCCCGAGGGGATCCTTGAGGTGGAACGTATGGATGGTCGTCGAATCGACCGGGTCAGCTTCATCCCGCTGCCCCCTGAAGATGAAACTGGCGGAGTATCAAACGCCGCAATGGAAGGTCAGCGATGAGCGACTGGGCCGGAATCGTATGGCTGATTGTCCTGTTGATCGGAAACGCCTTCTTCGTTGGCGCCGAATTCGCTGTCATGTCGGCGCGCCGCAGCCAGATTGAACCTCTGGCCGACCAGGGTTCCAAGCGTGCCAAAACTACGCTCTGGGCGATGGAGCACGTCTCGTTGATGCTCGCCTGCGCGCAGCTGGGCATCACCGTGTGCTCGCTGCTGATCCTGCAGGTCGCCGAACCCGCGATCCATCACCTCCTGGTGGTTCCGTTTGAATCAGTGGGGATCCCTGCGGGACCCGCTGACATCATCGCTTTCGCCATCGCCTTGCTGATCGTGACCTTCCTGCACGTCACGTTCGGCGAAATGGTCCCGAAGAACATTTCGGTATCCGTCGCCGATAAGGCTGCGCTTCTGCTGGCACCACCGCTCGTGATGATTGCGCGGGTGGTGAATCCCATTATTGGGTCGCTGAACTGGCTGGCGAACCATATTCTTCGGGCTATGCGCGTTGAGCCGAAGGACGAGGTGACCTCTTCGTTCACCCTTGAGGAAGTGCAGTCGATCGTTCAGGAATCCACTCGCCACGGGCTCGTTGACGACGGCTCCGGTCTGATTTCCGGCGCCCTCGAGTTCTCGGGCCAGACTGCCGGGACGGTCATGGTGCCGCTGGATGAGCTGGTGAGCGTCAGGACGGACTCCACCCCAGCAGAGTTCGAGAAGACTGTGGGGCGAACCGGATTCTCGCGGTTCGTGTTGATGGATGAGAACGACGTCCTCACCGGGTACATGCACCTCAAGGACATCATGTCGATTTCCGAGGAGATGTACTCCAAACCGATTACTGAAAACAAGGTCCGCACCCTTGCGAACCTGAGAATGGATGATGAGATCGAGACGGCGTTGACCACCATGCAACGCACCGGGTCCCACCTGGCTCGGGTACTGGGTCCCGACGGCGCAACCCACGGAGTCCTTTTCCTCGAGGATGTTATTGAGCAGCTGATCGGAGAGATCCGGGATGCCACGCAAAATCAGGGACACCGGCGGACTGGCTCCAGTGTGGACGAGCTCGGCCTCGACCGCAGCATTAGCTAGGCACCCGGCTTCGACAGCGTATCCCTCGATATGCGAATGATTCGCGTTTGCGTTAGACTCAAGGTCAGGAGTTATTGATCCAAGTTCCAATCACGTAGATCGAGGGATACATGCAACGTCTTTCCACCTCAACCGGCCTCCTCGGAGTAGCAGCGATGGCGCTGGCCCTGACCGGCTGTGGTCAGGCGGACAGCGGCAATACTGCAGCAGACACCTCCGAGGATGGGATCCAGGTGGTTGCCTCCACCAATGTCTACGGAGACATCGCGCAGACCATCGGTGGAGAGAACGTCTCGGTGAACTCGATTGTTGACAGCCTGGCGCAGGACCCGCACTCCTATGAGGCGACCGTTCAGGACAAGCTGGCGGTTTCCGAGGCCGACCTGCTGATCGAGAATGGTGGTGGGTACGACCCGTTCCTGCACCTGCTGGCCGACGAGGTGGAGATGGACCATGACTACCTGATTTCTGCAGTCAGCGAGTCAGGCTTCGAGGGCTTCGAGGAGGAGCACGAGGATGAGGGCGAGCATGCTGGTGAGGACGAGCATGCCGGCGAGTCAGCAGAGGAACATGCCGGTGAGTCGGCAGAGGAACATGCCGGTGAGTCGGCAGAGGAACATGCCCACGGCTCGGCGAATGAGCACGTCTGGTATGACCTGAACACCATGCGGGCCGTGGCCGCTGCGATTGGCGAGAAGCTGACCGCGCTGGATCCCGACAACGCCGGGGTGTACAGCGCCAATGTTGAGGAGTTTGACGCGGGCATCACCGCCCTGACCGAGCGGCTCTCGGAACTGGGTGAGGCCTCCGCAGGCCAAACTGTCGCAATCACCGAACCGGTCCCCGTCTACCTGCTCGAAGCGGCAGGGTTGGAGAACGTCACGCCGAATGGCTACAGTGAGGCGATTGAAGAGGGATCGGATGTCTCAATTGCCGTTCTGAACGAAATGATGAGCCTCATGGAGGACGAATCGCTGGCGTTCCTTGCCTATAATGAGCAAACTGAAAGTCCCCAGACCCAGACCGTTCGTGACGCCGCGGACGAGGCCGGGGTGGAAATCGTCAACTTCACGGAGACAGTGCCTGAGGGGGAAGACTTCCTGAGTTGGATGACTTCCAATGTGGACGGTATCGAGAGCGTCCTCGCCCCCTGATCAACTGATGGTGGAAACGCCACGCCACCTACCTTTTCGCTGGAGATGAACCTACTGGCTTTGACCCAAGACCACCGCACGGCCGAGCGGCCGGAAACAGCACCTATGGTTCGGCTCCGATCGGCGTCGCTCTCCTTCGGCGACCGTGTCCTCTGGCAGAATCTTGACCTCGATATCGGTAAGGGCGAGTTTTTCGCTGTCCTCGGCCCCAACGGTTCAGGGAAAACCAGTCTCCTGAAGGTCCTCCTGGGCCTTCAGCAACTTGACTCCGGCTCGGCGACCGTCAACGGCTCGGCGGTGCGTCGCGGCAGCCGCGACATCGGGTACATCCCCCAGCAGAAGTCCTTTCCGCCGGAAACCCCGCTGCGGGCCCGTGACCTGGTGGGCCTCGGCGTCGACGGTCACCGGTGGGGGCTCAGATGGAGGGGCCGGGACTACAACGCCACGGTCGATGCCCTGCTGGAAAAGGTGGGTGCATCCTCCTATGCCGACGCGCCGGTCGGGCGGCTTTCCGGGGGAGAGCAACAGCGGCTGCGCGCAGCCCAGGCCCTCGCGACCAATCCGCAGGTGCTTCTCTGCGATGAACCGCTGCTCTCCCTTGATCTCCACCACCAGCAGGCAGTGAGCGGGTTGATCAACTCGCAGTGCCGGGTCAACGAGTCGGCAGTGGTTTTCGTGACGCATGAGATCAACCCGATCATCGACTACGTCGACCGGGTGCTTTATCTTGCCGAAGGCCAGTTCAGGGTCGGCGCACCGCACGAGGTAATGACCAGTGAAGTGTTGTCCGAGCTCTACAAAAGCAACGTCGAGGTCCTGCACAGCAAGGGCCGGATCATCGTCGTCGGGCTGCCCGATGACACCACCCACCATCACGCGGAAGGACACTGACAGTGGACCTGCAGGAGATCCTGACCGCAATCTTCAACTTCGACAACTACTCGGATCTGCTTCCTCTGGTGCAGAACTCGCTCTGGGCGGGCGCAGTGCTGGGGCTTCTCGGCGGGTTGATCGGCACGTTCGTGATGATGCGCGATCTCGCTTTCGCCGTCCACGGCATCGCCGAGCTGTCGTTTGCCGGCGCAGCGTTTGCCCTCCTCATCGGGGCGAATGTGATCTACGGATCCCTGGTGGGTTCAGTGCTCGCAGCGGTGGTCCTCGGCGTCATGGGGATCAGAGCGAGGGACCGGAACTCGATCATCGGTGTGATTATGCCCTTCGGTCTCGGCCTGGGCATCCTGTTCCTGGCGTTGTACGAAGGCCGCGCTGCCAACAAGTTTGGCCTGCTGACTGGGCAGATTGTCTCGGTCGATGATGTCCAGCTGTCCCTGCTGGCGGGTTGCGCAGTGGCGGTGATGGTGGCGCTGCTCGCCATTTGGCGGCCGCTCACCTTTGCCAGCGCCGACGCCGACCTCGCCGAGGCTCGCGGCGTGCCGGTGCGGGGGCTCTCCATCATGTTCATGTTCCTGCTGGGCGTGTCGGTTGCGCTGTCCATTCAGGTGGTGGGAGCGCTGCTCGTCCTGGCCCTGCTCATCACCCCGGCAGCAGCGGCGCTGAAGGTGACGTCGTCGCCACGAATCGTGGTGTTGCTCAGCGTGATTTTTGCCTGTGTGTCAGTGGTCGGCGGGATCCTTCTGGCCCTGGGTGGCCGGATCCCCATCAGTCCCTACGTGACCACAATTTCCTTCGTGATCTACCTCGTCTGCCGGGGAATTAGCTGGCAGCGCGGAAGACGCACCGCGTTGACCACTTCAACACCAGCAGTGGTGCGCCCGGCCTAACCCGCAGCGCCGGCAGTGCAGGCGGGGCAGAGGCCGTAAATTTCAACGGTGTGGGCCACCTCGGTGTAGCCATACTCTTCAGCAATCCGTGCAGCCCATTTCTCAACGGCCGGCGCTTCGATCTCGACAGCGCGCCCGCAACTCCGACAGAGCAGATGGTGATGGTGATGTGGGGCGTCGCACCGGCGATAGACGGCTTCGCCTTCGCCGTTGCGCAGCACGTCAACCAACCCGTCTTCGGACATCGACTGGAGAATCCGGTAGGTGGTGGCCAGTGACACCGCGTTGCCGGCTTCGTGCAGGCGCCGGTGAAGCTCCTGGGTGCTGACGAAATCGTCGAGCTTATCCAGCGCCGCGCCTACCGCCAGCCGCTGCTTGGTGACCCGTTGTTCCGGTCCCTTGCGTGCTGTCGGTTCTGCTGTTGGTGGCACTGACGGATCGCCTCCTGACGGCTCGGGTGTTACTGACTGTCGCGAATAAGGTTACCAGCGCTCAGCTGCCGGTCCTGTTGCTGCCGGGGTGGTCGGCGGTAGGCTGACGCGATGAAGCTCACCAAATTCACTCATGCCTGTGTCCGGTTGGAGAAGGACGGTGCCGTGCTCGTGATCGACCCGGGAACATTCTCGGAGGCCGAGACGGCACTGGCGGGGGCACACGCGGTGCTGATCACCCATCAGCATGCCGACCACTTCGACGAGGAGAAGGTGGTGGCGGCGTTGCAACGGGACCAGTCACTGCTGATCTATGCACCAGCGAAGGTGGCCGGTATGTTGGCCGAGCGGCTCGACGCCGATGGCCTGGACCGGGTGCATACGGCCGAGCCCGAGCAGCGGTACAGTGTTGCAGGTTTTGAGGTGCAGACCTTCGGTGGTCAGCATGCGCTGATCCACCCGCATATTCCGATGGTGGCCAATATTGGGTACCTCATCGATGGTTCTCTCTACCACCCGGGCGATTCGTTCATTGTCCCGCATGGCGTTGACGTGTCGACGGTTCTGGTGCCGGTGCACGCGCCGTGGTCCAAGACAGCCGAAGTGATCGATTTCGTCACTTCAGTGCGGGCGGCCCGGGCGTTCCAGATCCACGATGCGCTCCTCAACGAAACCGGTCTGCAGCTGGTCGAAGGCCATCTGGCGCGGATCGGAGGCCTATATGGCACCGAGTTCCGTCATCTTGCCCCCGGTGAGAGCGTGACGATCTAGGGCAGCGTCGGGTTGAGAAGCCGCTGACTGAATGGCCCTGGCGAGATCGCGGGGACGGCTCCACATAGGCCAATGCCCCGTCGGAAGGTCAATGACGTCGAGGTGCTCGATGGTCGGGACTTCGGCAAACATGGGATGGCCCGCGCGGGCAAGCTCGAGCACCTGCGCGCTCGGGATCGAGCAGCACACCAGGGTGGTCCGGACCTTGCGGCGGGCATCGTTCGTGAGATCGACGGGCTGACGAAGCACGGGGCCGGGTTCGGGGACGGCCCGGGCCCGGAAACGCTCGAGGACCTCTGCGCTCAGGCCCTCGAGGCTCGCCTGCTGTGCGAGGACGTCGAGGGGTGGCAGCGGAAGTTCCTTCAACTCCTCGGGGATGTCTGGGGCGAAGGCGGTTCCCGTCGCCACCGGGCCGGAGTCGACCCACACTACTCGATGAACCAACTCAGGGTGTCGGTCAAGGACGAGGCTGACGGGGGCGTTCGCCCCACTGTGAGCGACGAGAGTTGCGGGCTGATCCTCGGAAATCCCGAGTTGGGTGATGACATCCAGGACCGCTGCGGCCTGATCGTCGAGAGTCTTCGCCGCACGCTCGGGATCGTCCCCGTCAAGACCGGGCAGTGTCACCGCGATTGCACGAAAGTGGTCGGTGGTCAGGTGTTCAAGGACTTCATCCCACGCCCAGGCCCCCAGCCAGTGGCCGGCGATGAGAATGATGATCGGATTGCTTGTAGTAGTTGTCATGCCTCAACCATCGCAGGCACCCAAGACAACGGTGTGTCACTATTTATGTCATGAATTTGTCGGGTGCTGAACTGTGAGACGAGTCGAACGGCTCCACGCATTATCCGAGATGTTGCGCCGCAGCGGTGCGCGCGGCGTTTCCGCTGAGCGGTTGGCGAGAGAGTTTGAGGTATCCGTGCGCACCATCAAGAGAGACCTCGATGCGTTAGAGAACAGCGGTGCGCCGATATGGTCCCGCCCAGGTCCGGGCGGTGGCTACGGATTGGCTGTAGAAGGGTCCCTGCCGCCGGTCAGCCTGTCCCCAGCCCAGGCCGTGGCCCTCATGGCAGCCGTATCCGCTGCACCCGATGCCCCCTACGCCGATCTGGCGGCAGCAGGTATCCAGAAGATTATGGACGTCCTAGATCCTAAAACCCGAGCCCGAGCCGACGAACTCGCTCACCGCGTCTGGGTCAACGCGCTTCCCTCCTCTTCGCGCGCAACCAAGTCGGCGCTGGAGGAGGCGATGGCCGAGCAGCGGGTACTCCGCATTTCCTACACATCGGGAGACGAGACCACGACCACCCGCGACGCTGAGCCAGTGCTGTTCGCCGCCACGAACGGCCAGTGCTACCTGGTGGGGTGGTGCCGACTGCGCAACGCAATGCGATGGTTCACTGTGTCTCGCATCGAACGAGCCAGCGTAACCAGGACGGCTTGCGTCGGCCATACCATCCACGAGGTCGGAGAACCCCCAGCGAACGCCAGACCGGTGCACGCTCGGAGCGGGTGAGTCACTCAATCAGCCGCTCCGGTCAGTACATCCAACGCAGTGACGGATTCAAACTCCGTGATGAGCTAGTTCCGCGGTGAGACGGTCACCGTGGAGACCTCTTCCAACCGGGGTGAGAGGTGGTCGCCGTCGACCACCACCCCGCGCTCCCACCAGAACCGCAGACCGGCTGGGCCGTCTTCGAGGCCGGCCAGGTTGTTGTCGAACCAGGGGCCTTTCAGCCCGGACCAGCGGAAGGGCGGACTCGGCACCTTCGCCGACCGGGCCACCAGTGCCCCCACCGGGCTTGCGACGCCGTAGGACAGGATGGCGGTAGCAAAACGCATGGCGCGGGGGAGCGGGTTGCGGATCGGCGAACAGACCGCCTGGATGATCCGGCTCCCGGAGGTGCGCTCCACCTCGGAGACATACGAGAAGTGCACGTCCCCCGACAGGAAGGTGACGGTTTCGGGTGCCTTGCCACGCTTCCCATCTGCCACCTCAACCGCCATCGTCGCCACTTGTCGGAAGCTTCGCTGGAACGCACCCCAGTGCTCCAGATCCACAGTGCGCCGCATCTTTTCGCCGATCTTCGCCCCAAACCTGCCCCAGGCGCCGTCGGCGAGTGCCTCGTTCCAGGCTTCGATGTGGTGCAAACCCGCAGGGAGCAGGAACGGCAGCGAGGTGGCGATCAGCAGATGCCGGAAGCCGCCCTGCATTTGTCCATCCAGCCACTTCATTTCCCGGTCGTCGAGGATTGACCGCTGGGCGGGGTCGAGTACCCGGCCCGCACGGGAGTCCAGGACCACCAGTCGGACGTCACCAATTTCCCTGGCAAAGCTCCACCGGTAGGTGGACGGCTCCTGATTGGCCCGGTCAGCGAACTGGTCCAGCACGTTGCTGATGTCCAGTTCCGTCTCGCCGTCGTGCGAGCTGATCAACTGCCAGATCTCGTCCTGGTCCCGGTGCTCGGGTGAAAGATTGCCCAGGTGCTGGTGCACCCAGTAGGAAGCCAGCCCCGAGACGATCCGGCCCTGCCACCAGGAGGTAGCCTCCATCGCGTGCTTCCAGGCCAGGGAGGTGTTCCAGTCGTCCCGAATGTCGTGGTCGTCGAAAATCATTGCGCTGGGCAGGGTGGACAGGAGCCAGCGGTTGGCGTCGTCGGACCACGCCAGGTTGTACAGGTGGGCGTACTCCTCATAGTCCTTGAGCTCCTCCCCGGGCTCCTCGTCAATGTCCCGGCGCGCCCTAATGAACTCCTGCATCGCGTCACTCGTCACATCCGCGTACACCTGGTCGCCCAGGAACACCACCAGATCGGGCCAGGCGACGTCGTCCACTCCCGCGGCCATCTGCAGGGCGTAGGCACGCATCGAATCGACACCGTGTTTACTGTTTCTCGCTTCGTTGTGGGGGACACTGGTCCGGCACGAACCGAACGCCATTTTGATGGGCTTGTCAGGGGTCAGCGTCGCAATCATTGACGGCGGGTACGCTGACCCTTCCACGGGCCACACCTGCTCCCCATCAATCGACACCGTGTAGGCGGTGACGCTTCCCGGTTCCAGACCGTTAGCCTCCACCAGGGCGTAGTGGTGGCCATGCACACCGAACGTCCGGGCAGTCCAGGACTGGTCACCGGCCGTCACCGTGACCCGTGCAGTCTGGCGGGTTTCCACCCAGATGCTGGCCGAGGTCAGATCGACGTAGCGCATCATGGGGCCAAGTACCAGGGAATCAGTCATTATTCAGTTCTACCCGGTTCCCGAGACCGCCGCTATCTGGCAGGATCACCGGGCCAACTCCCGGTGACAAAGAAGCGCTCCAGCACTGCCAGGTAGGGGGCTGGATCCAGGTCCCGCGCTGCCAGCCAGGCGTCGTCGTCGTAGGACCCGGTGTATCTGGTGCCGGCGTCGCACATCAGCGAGACAATACTGCCGCGGCGACCCTGGCCGACCATGTCCGCGATCAGCCCCCAGACTCCCCACAGGTTGGTGCCGGTTGACGGGCCCGCATGCAGTCCGGTGAGCTGGCGTAGGTGGCGCATCGCCGCGACCGACGCGGCGTCGGGGACCTGAATCATGTGGTCAATGACGCCGGGTACAAAACTTGGTTCCAGCCGCGGCCGTCCGATGCCCTCAATCCGGGAAGGACTCCCCGCCGCCGCGGTGCCGGGGGTACGCCAGGCCGGATAAAAAGCCGAGTTCTCCGGGTCGACCACGGCCAGCCGGGTGTGGTGGCGCTGGTACCTGATGTAACGCCCGATGGTGGCGCTGGTGCCGCCCGTCCCGGCGCCCACCACGATCCAGTCGGGAACCGGATGCTGCTCCAGGGCCAGCTGCCCGAAAATCGACTCGGCGATGTTGTTGTTGCCACGCCAGTCCGTTGCCCGCTCAGCGTAAGTGAATTGATCCATGTAGTGGCCGCCAGTCGTGGCGGCAAGGCCTGCTGCGGCGGCGTAAACCTCGGAGGCGTGGTCAACGAAGTGGCAGGCGCCGCCATACTGTTCGATCTGGTCGATCTTTTCCTTGCTCGTGGTGCGGGTCATCACAGCGATGAACGGCAGGTCCAGAAGCTGCGCGAAGTACGCTTCGGAAACCGCCGTCGACCCGCTGGACGCCTCAACGACCGTCGTATGCTCGTTGATCCAGCCGTTGACCAGTCCGAACAGGAAGAGCGACCGAGCCAATCGGTGTTTGAGGCTGCCTGTCCGGTGGGTCGACTCGTCCTTCAGGAACAGGTCGACTCCCCAGTGTTCAGGCAGGGGGACCGCGTAGAGATGAGTGTCGGCTGACCGGTTGTTTTCAGCCTCGATCCGGCGGATGGCCTCAGCAGCCCAGGACCGGTTGGAGAGGGGGCTCGGGATGTTCACTGGTTCAGCCTACCGGGCCGCCCAACGGAGGGGCGGAAAGTCGTTGGCGGCGAGATTGGAGTACCGGCCCGGGCTGTGGTGGACTGGATTGCATCAGGTCCGGCAGTGTTGCCGGTCACATTAAAAGGAGATCTTGATGAAGACTCTGATGGACGTGCAGACCCTGCGGGACCGGATGACCTCCGGCCTGCAGACGGTTCTGCTGGATGTCCGCTGGGCGTTGGGCGATCCCCACGGCCACGGTCATTACCAATCAGCCCACATCCCCGGCGCCGTGTACGTTGACCTCGAAGCCACACTGAGCGGTGAACCGTCGGCGCGGGAGGGCAGGCACCCGCTGCCTGGCCTCGAGCAACTGCAGGAAGCCGCCCGGCAGTGGGGCATCAACGACGGCGACGTGGTGGTGGCCTATGACAATTCAGGTAATACCTCCGCCGCCCGGCTCTGGTGGTTGCTGCGGTGGGCGGGTCTCGACACGGTACAGCTGCTCGACGGCGGCCTCGCTGCCTGGGTCGACGCCGGGTACGAGACTGAAGGGGGCGAGGAACAGCACTGCCTCGGCGAGGTGGAGCTGGGCCTCGACGAAGAGGGCGGCAGTGGTGCAATGCCGGTCACCGACATCGATGGTGTGCAGGGCATCGCCGAGCACGGTGTGCTGCTGGACGCGCGTGCCGGAGAGCGTTTCCGCGGCGAGGTGGAACCACTCGACCCCAAAGCCGGCCACATTCCGGGTGCGGTGAGTGCGCCCACCAGCGAGAATCTTGCCCCCGACCAAAGGTTCAAGACACCCGCCGATCTGCGCCGGCGCTTCGAAGCCTTTGGCGTCAACGACGCCGTCGACGTCGCAGTGTACTGCGGATCGGGCATTACCGCCGCCCACCAGATCGCTGCCCTGGAAATCGCTGGCTACCCGGCGGCGCTTTATCCGGGGTCCTGGTCCCAATGGTCATCCCGCTCGGACCTGCCGGTCGCCACCGGCGCCTAACCCGACCACCCA
>NZ_QDAE01000007.1 GCF_003075455.1 Arthrobacter sp. Bz4 | reverse complement strand
ACCTGGAGACAGCCACAGAGGGGGCGCGCGGGCGATGCTGCGTAAGACTCGCAGGGGAGACTGACGATGAGCGATGGCGCCACGGATTTCCGGGTGTCAAGGTTGCTGGTGACAGACTGTAGAAGGCATCACTCCACCACGCGAAAGGACCAGCACACATGAGGACGCCGGACTGGGTAGAGCACGTGGTGTGGTGGCAGGTCTATCCGCTGGGCTTTTCTGGAGCCGAAAAATCGGCCCGGCATACATCGGACGACGCCGATCGGCGCCACACAGACGGCGGGGATCCGGCTCCCGCACCGCGCGGTCTGACGCAGCTGGTGGAGTGGCTCGACTACATCGTCGAGATGGGCGCTTCCGGCCTCGCCCTGGGCCCGGTTTTTGCCTCCGAAACCCACGGCTACGACACCACGGACTATTACCGCATTGATCCCCGGTTCGGCACCGATGCCGACTTCGACGAACTAATCAGGCAGGCCCACGCGCGCGGGATCCGGGTCCTCCTTGACGGGGTTTTCAACCACACTGGCCGCTCTTTCTCCCCCTTCAGCCAGGCGCTCGAGCAGGGGCCGGGGGCGCCGACGGCGGACTGGTTCAGCTTCTCTTGGCCTGACATCTGGGTGCCGGGCACTGAACCCGGGTATAAAGACTTTGAAGGCCACCACCACCTCGTGGCACTGAACCATGAACAGCCCGCTGTGGTGGATTTTGTGGCAGGTGTGATGAAGCACTGGCTTCGCCGCGGTGCCGACGGGTGGCGCCTCGACGCCGCCTATGCGGTGCCGTCGTCGTTCTGGGCTGGCGTCCTTGACGATGTCCGCTCGGAGTTCCCAGAGGCCTATTTTGTGGGGGAGTATATCCACGGTGACTATCCTGAGGACGTCCGCGCCGGGCACCTTAATTCAGTCACCCAGTACGAGCTGTGGAAGGCGATCTGGAGTTCACTTGCGGAAGCGAACTTCTATGAGCTGACCGCCGCGTTGGAGCGCCACAACAGCTTTCTGGACACCTTTGTGCCGCTGACCTTTATCGGCAACCATGACGTTACGCGCATAGCGAGCCGGCTGGCGCCGTCGGGTCGCCTGGCCCACGCATTGGTGCTGCTGTTCACCCTGCCGGGCACTCCCGTGATCTACTACGGCGATGAACAGGGCTACCGGGGCATCAAGGAGGATCGCGCCGGGGGTGACGACGACATTCGTCCTGCCTTCCCCGCTTCCCCGGCCGACCTCTCAGCCGTCGGGCAACCGCTGTATACCCTGCACAGGGAATTGATCGGGCTGCGGCGCCGGAACCACTGGGTGCACGCATCCCGGACCCGGGTGCATACGCTCAACAACGAACAGCTGCTCTACGAGGTGCACGACGCCGGTCAGGCCCTGTTCGTGGCAATGAATCTTGAGGACACTTCGGTCACGCTGGAGCTTCCGGCCGCGGCGCGCGAACTTCTGGCCGGCGCGGGCGGGCTCGACATCCCGGGTGGTTCGCTGACCCTGCCTCCGAAGGGGTGGGCCATTTTAGGCCTAGCTGACGCCTAGTACGGCTTGATGGTGCCTAAGCGTTGTTTGGGTACGGCAGCCGATGCAGGTGCCTTGCGGGCACCAGCATTCAGTTGCCACTGACGCGACGTCAGGCCTTAGGGCCGGTTCCATGACCATTTCGATTGTGGACACTAGAGCTGGGATGGCAGCCGTATTGAAGGCGCCGAGGCCCTTCACACTCCCAGTACCTATCACCCGAACTTCTTCCATTGCCCTTCGGAGACCACCTCTACGGAGCCACCGACAACCATGATGGCGGTCTGCTCGTCGATGGCATAGGCAGGGCATCCGACGTCGGCGGCCCAGCGCTCGGCGTGGGCCGGTGTATTGGTTGGGAAAGCGTTCAAGTGAGGGAAGATGGAAAAGTCCACCACCCCCAGCGTGCGATCGTCCGGCGCTGAGGGCCACTCGACGAAGTGCTCGCCGATCCGGGGCGCCATCACCATGCTTCCGGCACTCACTCCGACCCACACAGTGTCTGGGAATGACGGCAGCAGCTCGGCCAGTCCGGACTCCCGCATCCAATGAGACAGGTAGGTCGCGTCGCCGCCGTCGACCAATATCGCGTCGGCTTCTCGAAGCCAGGGGATCCATCGCTCCTGGCCGATGGTGGGCAGCGCGGTGAGCTCAAGAACTCCAAGGGAAGCCCAGCCCAGGCCGGACAAGTGACGGAAGTCGGGCTCGGCGGCCAGCAGGCCCCGCACCGATGCCGGTCCGCACATCGGGTGGCCCCACTGCGCTGTCGGAACGACCAAGGCATGGCATTGGCCGATCGGCTTGTCGAGAAGCTGCACGAGCGCCGAGTGAATGCTCGGGTTCGTCACGCCGCCTGACGTAAGCAAGAGTTTCAAACGTTCCTCCGAAGTTCGCGTCCGGATGTGGATGTGCCTGACGGCGCGGGACCGGACTGGAATTCACCGGCCGATGTGGTAGGTCTGCTGGCCTCGCTCGGCCCTTCAATAGGTACACAGCTGGTGAAACTTTGTCCACAGTTCGGCATGGGTGCAGACCTCATCCGGGCGAGCCATAAGAGTGCACGAATCAGTCACACGCGATCCCTTCCTACCATCCCGGTGATGCCGATCGCTGATCCGATAGGAAAGGAACACCACGTGACGCGGAGGGGATCAGCTCATGGGCGGGTTGGTTAGTCGCCCCGCGAGGTCTGCGCCGCAGCCAACCAGGCAATTTCTATCAAGAATGGCGGTTGCTTCAACTTCGACACGCAGGTCGGGTTCGAAGAGGTAATCGACGCCGATAAGGGATGCGGGCGGCATCGGGAGGGGCAAGCCGATTTCATCCGTCACAGCGTCTATAGGCCACAGGCTCGCCGTTGGACGGGCGCGCGATCTGGCCCGATACGTGCACGTGTCGGGTACCTGTGGCGACAGCAACGTGGTGGTAAGGGACGGGCTGCATGAGTGTCTTGGGGGAAGAAAGGTGAACGGCCATCGAAGTGCTCCTTGTTGTGCGAGCGGCCGATGCGCTTCAGCGAATTGAGGCGCAGCATCCCGGCAGTGACGCAAAAGTCACTCACCGCCACTTTGAGGCGGTTGGAACGTAACGGGATCATCCGCCGCGTCCTCCTCACCACACGTCCCGTGGCGGTTGAATACAGCATCACCCCGCTCGATAAGACCCTCCGGCCACCGGTAGAGGTAATGCTCGACTGGGTCGCCGAGCAGATGCCGCTCATCGAGCAGGCACGTCGCCGTTACGACGACGAACTGGACGGGCCGGACGCCAAACAGCCGTGCTGACGAGCACAACCACAGACTCAAGCAACATTGCTTGAGGTAGGGGATCGGCTACTGCCCCGCGGTGAGCCGTTTGAGCACAGCCCCGGGACCACCTGTCAGCTCGAAGAGGGTTCCGAACGGTTGCGTGCCGTGACGGCGAGGATCGCGGTGGCAGCGCCGGCCGCTGTTGCGGCTGCGGACCAGGAGCGTCGACGTTGGCCAATGATCACACCTGCGAATGCCCAGAGAAGGGTGCCGGTGTAAAAACGGGAGGAGATGCTTGTGTGCTCCGGTGCAAGGGCAGCCCTGGTGCCAAGTACACCGAGCCCTGCGAGAAGGGCGGCTCCCGCCGTAGCGGCTTTTGGCCCGGCGGGAACAATACGGTTGCTGACGAGGATGGCGGCCAGGTTCACTCCACAGGCTGCCTGCCCCCAGGCCGCAAGCATTCCCGCTGCCGGGGCGGCCGCCATGATCTCGGCCGCACTCAACTCGCCCCTAAGTTCGGCCTGAGCGATTCGGCGACGTCCCGTCTCTGCGAGCACAGCGATCGCCACCAACGCTCCTTGGCCGGTCCAGAACTTGCCGGATCGCACCAGCGGCGCCCAGATGCCGGTGGCGGCGAACGCGCCAGCGAGGGGCCACCCGGCTGCCCGCCAGATGTCCCGGGTGCTGGCCGGGCCGCGTGCCTGGTGGGCCGCGTAGGCGATGGAGGAGGCGAAGATAGGAAACCAGACGGTGAAGGTGTAGGGCGCTGGCTGGATCACGTTGGGCGGAGCGTTTTCACCCCTGAAGCGCGGACCGTACAACGTGGGTAAGAGGACCTGCGCCGCAGCAGCCCCACAGGTGATTACCTGGCGGGCGGAGTCTCCTGAGACGAACGTCCACACTCGGGTTGGGCTGCCGGGAAGGATGTCGTTCATGAGGGCTCCTAGGAATCTGTGACCTGAGATTAGGGTAGGGCGTCGGTGGACTGGCAACAAGGCTTGGAGATTCTCTGTAACCGGACAAGTCGCCAGCCACTGGCCAACTAGCCCTGCAGGAAGCGGAAGTCGCAGCCCTCGTCCGCCTGGGTGACCTCGGTGACGAACAGCTTCCGGTAGCCACGTTCCGGAACCACCGGTGCTGCCGGTCCCATCACTTCTTCACGCTGCGCCAGTTCCGCATCGGACACCTCCAACTGGATCAGCCGACGGCTCACACTCAAGGTGATCGTGTCGCCTGTCTGCACCAGCCGCAGGGGTCCGCCGACCGCTGACTCTGGGGTCACGTGCAGTACCACTGCGCCGGCGGCGGTGCCGGACATCCGGCCGTCCGAGATTCTCACCATGTCGCGCACGCCCTGCGAGGCAAGCTTCTTCGGGATCGGTAGATATCCGGCCTCGGGCATCCCTGGTGCGCCGACCGGACCGATGTTCTTCAGCACCAACACAGAATCGGCGGTGACGTCGAGATCGGGATCGTCGATCCGCGCCGCCAGGTCTGCCGTATTCTCAAACACCACAGCGGGGCCGGTGTGCTCCAGCAGCGCAGGCGACACGGCTGCCTGCTTGATGATTGCCCCGCCCGGCGCCAGATTCCCGCGAAGGAACGCAAGGCTTCCTTCCGGATACACGGGATTGGAGAGCGGCCGGATGATGTCCTGCGGGAAACCCGGACCGGCGTCGTCAATCTCCTCACCCAGCGTCCGGCCGGTTACGGTCGGAACGTCCCGGTGGATCAGTGAACCCAGTTCCCGCAAGACGGCGGGAACGCCACCGGCACGATGGAAGTCTTCCATGTAATACTTCCCGGACGGCTTCAGATCCACCAGTACCGGGGTCTCCGTGCTCATCCGGTCCAACTGTTCCAGTGACAACCGGATCCCCAACCGACCGGCAACCGCGGTCAGGTGAATGATCGCGTTGGTGGAGCCGCCGATGGCGAGCAGCACCCGCAGCCCATTCTCGAACGCCTCCTGGGTCAGGATCGTGTCCATCTTCGTCCCGGCCGCGGCCAGGGCAACAGCCTGCGTCCCGGTTGCCTCGGCGATCCGCACCCGGTCGGCCGTGACCGCAGGAGCAGACGCCGAACCCGGCATCGCAATCCCCATCGCCTCCGTCAGGCAGGCCATGGTGCTTGCCGTCCCCATCACGGAGCAGGTGCCAACGCTGCCGACCAGACGCGAGTTCACGTCGTCGATCTCTGGTTTGGAAATCTCTCCGCCACGAAACTTGCCCCAGAACGCGCGACAGTCGGTGCACGCGCCCACCCGTTCGCCCCGGTAGCCGCCGGTCAGCATCGATCCGGTCACCAGCGAAATCGCTGGCACCCCCGCCGAGGCAGCACCCATCAGCTGGGCTGGCACGGTCTTGTCGCAGCCGCCGATCAGCACCACGGCGTCCATCGGCTGCGCGCGGATCATTTCCTCCGTGTCCATCGACATCAGGTTCCGCAGGAACATGCTGGTCGGCTGCGAAAAGCTCTCGTGGATGGAGATGGTGGGGAAGTCCACCGGCAACCCACCGGCGAGCATCACCCCACGCTTCACCGCCTCCAGCAGCGCCGGCATGTTGCCGTGGCACGGATTGAACCCGCTGCCCGTGTTGATGATCCCGATCACCGGCCGGTCCAGGGCGTCGTCGGAATACCCGGCACCCTTGATGAACGCCTTCCGCAGGAACAACGAGAACTCGGCGTCCCCGTAGTTGGTCAGGCCCTTGCGGATGCCGGTGGCGGAACTACCGCCGGAAGCTGAAGAAGCACGGGCAGCGGCTTCGCTCACCGGAACGCGGGGACGCCGGTGATGTGGTTGCCCAGGATCAGGGTGTGGACCTCGTCGGTACCCTCATAGGTCCTGACGCTCTCCAGGTTGTTCGCGTGCCGCAGCGGCGAGTAATCCAGGGTGACACCGTTGCCGCCGAGCATCGCCCGCGCCTCACGGCAGATCGCAATCGCCTCGCGACAGTTGTTCAGCTTGCCCACCGAGATCTGGTACGGCTGCAGGGTCCCGGCGTCCTTCAACCGGCCGAGCTGCAGGGCGAGCAGCGTGCCCTTGTTGATCTCCAGCGCCATGTTCACCAGCTTCTCCTGCGTCAGCTGGTAACCGGACAGTGGCTTCCCGAACTGCAGACGCTCCTGCGAGTAGGCCAGAGCGGTGAGGTAGCTGTCCCGGGCCGCACCCATAGCGCCCCAGATGATGCCATAGCGCGCCTCGTTCAGGCACTCGAACGGGCCACGCAGCCCCTTGGCGTTCGGGAGCATCGCGCTCTCCGGCAACCGGATGTCTGTCAGGGTGATGTCGCACTGGATGGACGCCCGCATGGAGAGTTTCTGCTTGATCGGGGTTGCCACGAACCCCGGGCTGTCGGTGGGCACCACGAAGCCGCGGACGCCGTCGTCGGTCATCGCCCAGATGATGGCGAGCTTCGCCACCGAGGCCAGGCCGATCCAGCGCTTGGCACCGTTGAGGATCCAGTCCGACCCGTCGCGCTTCGCGAAGGTCTGCATGGCGCCGGGGTCGGACCCGGCAGTCGGCTCGGTCAACCCGAACGCACCGATCGCGGTCCCGGCAGCCATCTGCGGCAGCCACTCGGTCTTCTGCTCCTCCGAGCCGTGCTTGTAGATGGCGCTCATAGCCAGCGAACCCTGCACCGACACGAAGGTCCGCAGACCCGAATCGCCGGCCTCCAACTCCATCGCGGCCAACCCATACTCCACCGAGGACTTACCAGGGCAGCCGTAGCCCTTGATGTGCATGCCGAGCAGGCCCAGCTCGGCCATCTGCGGCACGATTTCCATCGGGAAGACGGCGTCGTCGTACCACTGGGCGATGTTCGGCTTGATCTCGCTGTCAACGAAGGACCGCACGGTGTCCCGCAGGCTGATTTCCTCGGGGGAGAGGAGGCCTTCAATACCGATCAGGTCTGACATGTCAGTCATGGTGCTGCTTTCAACGGTTGAGGAAGTCACTGGGGATCCTGCTTTCACTGTAGGTGTTGCAACGCTGGAACGGCGGGGAGGTCAAAGGCGGCACCATTGTGCTCGCCGAGTAGGGGCGGCGGGCGCGGTACCGGGCGGGGGTCCCGGAGAGGTGGATGGGGTTGGCGACCTGCTGGCTGGTCCGCGACCCGTCAGCATTGGCGATCTCGACGACGGGGGCGAGACCCAGCGTGTCCGCCAGTTCCAGCGCCTCAACAATCGAGTTCACCTTCCCCGCGGGCACACCGGCGACGCTGAGCAGCTCCGACCACTCGGCGGCGGACCTGGAGCCCAGCTGCTCTTCCAGCTGGGACTTCAACACCACCCGGTTGGCCACCCGGTTCGAATTTCCCGCAAACCGTTCATCGCTGGAAAGCTCGGGCACACCGAGCACCCGGACCAGCCCGGCGAACTGCTTGTCGGTCCCGACGGCCACGGCCAGCGGGCCATCGGCGGTCCGCAACGTCTCGTACGGCGCGATGCTCGGGTGCGCGTTGCCCATCCGCTGCGGGGATTCACCGGTGGCCAGCGTGCTCGACGCCTGGTTCACCAGCCCCGACAGCAGCGACGACAACAGGTTCACATCCACCCGCTGTCCCACCCCGGTCTGCTCCAGCGACCGCAGCGCGGCGAGGATCCCGACGACGGCGTTCTGCCCGGTCACCACATCCACCAGGGCCACGCCCACCTTGCTGGGCTCGGAATCGAGCCCGCCGGTGACGCTCATCAGTCCGCCGACGGCCTGCACCAGCAGGTCATAGCCCGGCAGGTGCGCACCGGCGGTGCTGCCGAACCCGGTGATGGAGCAGTAGATCAGGTCCGGCCGCCGGTCCATGAGGGACTCGTAATCCAGCCCGAACCGCTCCATGATGCCGGGACGGAAGTTCTCGATCACGACGTCGGCCGTCAACGCGATCTCCAGCGCCGCCGCCTGCCCCTCGGGCGTGGTCAGGTCGCACACCACCGAACGCTTGTTGCGGTTCACGCTGGAAAAATAGGTGCCCACGCCGTACTCGTCCACCGGCGGCGTCCAGCTGCGGGTGTCATCGCCGGACGGGCTTTCCACCTTGATCACATCGGCCCCGAAATCGGCCAGCATCATCGAGGCAAACGGTCCCGCGAGCACCCTGGAAAAGTCGGCCACCTTGATGCCGTCCAGGGGGCCGGCCGGTAATCCGTCGTCGGGGGTGTCACTCACTGACGCCACTGCCTTCCTGATGAGCACTGTCTTCTTGACCAACACTGGTTGTCTGGTCGACCACCGGGTTGCTGAGCACCCCGACGCCGGGGATGCGGCATTCCGCCACGTCACCCGCCCTGATGTGCACGGCGCCCGGTGTGCCGGTGGAGATGATGTCCCCCGGGTAGAGCGGCATCACCTTGCTGTGGAAACTGACCAGGTACTCGGGGGAGTACCTCATGTTGCCGACCACATTGCTGCGGTGCACCTTGCCGTTGATCACGGTGGACACCTCGACGGCGGCCAGCGACCCGGCGTCGTCGGCCACCTCCGACAGCGGCACGATCTCCGGCCCGAAGGAGAAGAAGCCGGGAAAGTTCTTGGACCGGGTGAGGAACCGGGGATTCTTCTCCAGGATGTCCTCGGCGGTCTGGTCCAGCAGGGTGACGACGCCGGCCACATAGGACAGCGCGTCCTCCGGCTCCACGTCACGGCAGTAGCTGCCGATCACGAGCCCCAGTTCCGCCTCGGCCGTGGTGCGCACACTCTGGTGCGGGATGGTGATGTTTTCGCCCGGACCGATGATGGTGTGATCGCCCTTGATGAACGACGCCGGCTCGTCCGGGACCCCCTCGGACAGATCCGAGGCGTGCTCGACGTAGTTCAGGCCAATGCCCCACAGCATCCGCGGATGCCGGTACGGGGCGCCGAATGTCACCGTGTCGCGGTCCCGGAAGACGTCGGTGTCCGCTGAGTCGGCGAACGACTCCAGCTTTGCCAGCGAATCGGTGGCCAGCAGCTCCAACAGGTCGCCGGTGAAGCCCGGGATGAGGTCACGGACCAGCGCGACGCCGCGCTCGGGGTGGATCACCGCGGCGAGTTCGTCGCCGCCTTCGCGTACTGAGGCCAAATGCATGGTCAGCGCTTCTTTCTGTCAATGGTTAAAGGATAGGGAACGAGAGAGTCAGGAAATTGCGGGTGGGCTAGTAGCCGCGGACCAGGCCGCCGTCGCAGCGGACCTGTTCGCCCGTCACGTACGCGGCGGGGACGCTGGCGAGGAAGGCGACGACGGCGCCGAACTCCTCGGGCGCACCGTACCGGCCGGCGGGAATGGTCTTTTCCGACGCGGCGCGAGCCTCGTCCGGGGTGCTGCCGGTCCGCTTGGCTGCCGCAGCATCGAGGGACGCCACCCGGTCCGTGTCGATCCGGCCGGGCAGCACCATGTTCACGGTGACGCCGTCGGCCGCCACCTCGGCAGCCAGGGTCTTGAGGTAGCCAGCCAGCCCGGCCCGGCCGATGTTGGAGAGCGCCAGGTTGGGCAGCGGCTGCTGCACTCCGCTGGACCCGACGGCGACAATCCGGCCCCAGCCGCGTTCGCGCATCCCGGGCAGCACCAGGTTGGTCAGCCTCATGTGCTGCAGCAGCAATTGGTGTACCGCGGCCAGGGCCTGCTCGTCGCTGACATCCGCCGCACCGCCAGGGGGTGGGCCGCCGCTGTTGAGGATCAGCACATCGATCGGGCCGAAGGCCTGCTCGGCGGCTTCGACCAGGGCGGCGGGGGCGCCGTCGTCGGTCAGGTCCATCGCAATCCCGACGGCGGAGGGCAGCTTGGCGGCTTCGGCCTGCACCACGTCCTCGCGGCGGGCGGCGAGCACCACGTTGGCGCCCTCGCCGGCGAGTGCCTGGGCAATGGCCAGGCCAATGCCCGAGCTCGCGCCCGGTACCAGCACGTTCTTCCCCTTGAGTCCGGTATCCATCAGGCAATCTCCTTCACAGCATCAAGGTGGGCGTCGATCATGTCGGCGAGTGCCGGCGGCAACGTGGGGGACGGCGGGCGTACCGCGGCGTCGGCGATGATGCCGCGGCGGCGCAGGATCTCCTTGCGGAGGGCGAGTCCAATGCCGGGTTGGCCCTCGAAGTTCGCCAGCGGCAGCCACGGGGCAAACGCGGCGCGGGCGGCTGGGAAACCGCCGTCGGCGAACGCGGTCAACGCCGCCTGCAGGCCCTCCGGGTGGGAGAACCCGGTCATCGCGCCGGCCGCACCGGCGGCCAGCTCATCGAGCAGCCCGACCCCGCCCAGCCCGCCGAAGACCGGCACCGTGGTGGCAGCGGTCAGCGCGGCGATGGGGACGGCGGTGGGTGGCGCCTCGGACTTCACGGCGCTGATGAACGGGCAGAGCTCCAGCACTTTCAGAATCTGTGCGGCGCTGATCTTCACACCCGAAGCCACCGGATAGTCCTGCAGCACAATCCCGGCGCCGGTCTCGGCTGGGATGACCTCGTTGATCGCCGTCAGATGCGCGGCGAGCAGCTCGGGGTTGGCGCTATTGGCCTGCACCATCAGCGCACCGAGGTTGCTACCCGCGGCGGCGACCGCGGTGCGCGCCTGCTCGACGGCGACCGCCGTCGACCGCGCCGACAGGCCGACCACCAGCGGAGTGTCACCGGCTTCCTCGGCGACGGTCGTCACGATCAGGGTCTGCTCGGCGGTGTCCAGGGACACGCCCTCGCCAAACACGCCGAGCACCACCATGCCGGTGGCGTTCAGCCCGGTGTAGAGGCGGACTTCGCTGCGGAGCGACTCGGTGTCGACGGCGAAGTCGTTGCCGGAGAAGGGCGTGGCGAGCACGCCCCAGAGGCCTTTGGCGAGCGGGGAAACAGGGGAAGTTGTCAGAGGGTGTGTAGTCACAGGGATGAGGTGTCCTTTCGGTCGGAGTCGCGGTCGAGTGCCAGCGAGACGATGTGCTCGGCGATGGCGAGCGAGGAGGTGGCGGCGGGCGATGGCGCGTTCCTTACGGACAACACCGAGCCCTGCCGGGTGATCCGGAAATCGTCCACCAGGGAACCGTCGCGGGTCAGCGCCTGGGCGCGGATGCCACGGGGGCCGGGGACGACGTCGTCGGCGGTGATCTCGGGAACGTACTTGCGCGCTTCGGCGACGAACCGGCGCTTGCTCAGCGACCCGAGCATTTCGGCGGCACCGGTGAGCCAGTGCTGCTTCGCGAAGGCCCGGAAACCCGAGTACATCACCGCGTCCTTGAGGTCGCGGGGCGAGATAGTGGACCACTTGTAGCCTTCACGGGCGAGGGCCAGCACTGCGTTGGGACCGACCATCACCTCGCCGTCGGTGGTCGGGGTCAGATGTACGCCAAGGAAGGGATACCGGGGGTCCGGTACCGGGTACACCAGCCCGCGGACCAGATGCCGGCGTTCCGGGCGCAGCAGATAGTACTCGCCGCGGAAGGGCACAATCTTGGGGTCGTCGTCGTCGCCGGCGAGCTTCGCCACCCGGTCGGCCTGCAGCCCGGCGCAGACGATCACCGTGTCGTAGGCGTCGGACGTTTCGGCGCCGTGGTGCTTGCCTGTGACCACCGTCTGCCCGGCGCGTTCGGTCAGGGCGGTGACCTCGAAGTTGGTGTGGACGGTGCCGCCGGCGTCCTCGACGTCCTTGGCGAGGGAGCGGGTGATCGCGCCGTAGTCGACGATCGCGGTGTGCGGGGAGTGCAGGCCAGAGGTGCCCTTGACGTGGGGTTCGAGGTCCAGCAGCTCGTCCTTGTTGATGAGGCGCACGCCCGGCACACCGTTGGCGACCGCGCGGTCCATGATGTCCCCGAGCCGGCCTTCCTCGACGGGGTTGCGGGCCACGAGGACCTTGCCGCACTCGTCGTAGGGCAGGCCCTTCTCTTCGCAGTACTCCTTGAGCATGTCCACGCCCTGCCGGCAGAGCCGCGCCTTCAACGATCCGGGCGTGTAGTACAGCCCGGCGTGGACGACGCCGGAGTTCCGGCCGGTCTGGTGTCCGGCAAGGATGGGTTCCTTCTCCAGCACGGTGACGTGGGCGTCGGGCTGCACCTGCAGCAACCGGCGGGCGACGGCGGCACCAACGATGCCACCTCCCACCACTGCGAAACGCGTGGGTGTCATCTCTTCTCCTCCATTGGGGTCAAGGTGTGGTCTGTGGCGGGCAGCGCGGCGGCGGTGAGTGCCCGCGACCGGCGGATCATGCGGCGAGCCACCGTGAAGGTCACGGCTGCCAGGGCGGCGACGACGGCGGCGGCCAGCCAGGCGGTGTCATACGAGGTGGCGGCGGTCAGTAGCCCGAACAGCAGCGGCCCGGCCGCGGCACCCAGGGAAAGCCCGGTCTGGATGACGCCGGTGGCGGTGGCCGCGTTGGCGCGGTTGTCCCGGACCACAGCGAAGTGCACCAGGCCTGGCCAGGTCCAGCCGGCGCCGTAGGCCAACAGTGCGCCGAGCACGAAAAGCAGCGAACTGGTGCCCAGGGCGAGCAGCAAATACCCAATCACCCCGGTTGCTAGGAGATTGGTGATCAGCACGAGCGGGCTGCGGTGCGGGTACCTGTCCATGGCGAGGCCCAGCAGGATGCGGATCACCAGGCCCAGCAGCGCCGCGCCGGCGAACAGCAGCCCGGCGGTTCCGGGCGCCATCCCGGATTGCACCGCCGAGTCCACCAGGAACACGCCCAGCGAGGTGGCCGCTGCGGCGGCGAGCCCGGCGCCCACGCTCAGCATCACCAACCCGCCCCTGGGGGTGCCGCGGTCCGCCTTGGGGGTTTCTCCGGGCTGGGTCGGGCGGGTGCCGGGTGCGCTGAAGAACGCCCACACGGCAATCGCGATGGCCATCAGCGAGCCGAGCAGAAAGGCATACCGCCAGCCGACGGCGAGGGCAATCACCGGGACGGCGATCCCGGCGATCATAGAGGCAGCCGGGATGGAGGACTGCTTGACGCCGAACGCCAGGCCCAGCCGGTTCGGATTGACCGCCCGGGAAATGCCCAGGTTTGCCGACGGTTGGGCCATCGCGTTGGCCAGCCCACCGACAAACAGGGCCACGATCAGTAGCGCGAATGTCGGCGCCAGACCGGCCCCGGCGAGGGCGACGGCGGCGAGCGTCGCCGAGGCGACCATGCCTTTCGCGGCACCGATGCGCTGCACCAGCCCGCCCAACGGGCGGGCCAGTACGCCGGACACGGTGAAGAGAGTGGCCGCAGCCATCCCCATTTCCGCTGGACCAATGTCCAGGTCCCCACGGATCTGCACCGCCAACGCACCCAGCAGGAAGGCAGGAAGCACCCCTGTGGTGGTGACGGAGACGGCCTGCAGCATGGTGACCGCTGCGTGCGTCGACGGTGCTTTGGTCATGAAGCGGCGGGACCCGTGGTGGGTTTCGACGACGCAACACTCTTCGGCGACGAGGTGCCTGCCGCGGTGGACGACGCACGGTGTGCACCGGCCCCCGAGGAGGTGGCCGACGCCGTCGTCCTCGTTGCCGAATCAACCGAATCAACCGAATCAACCGAATCGGCTGAGTCTGCTTCCGCCGGCTCGGCGTCCGGATCATACGGGTGCCGTTTCCGGCCGATCAGGTGCACCACCACACCGACGGCGATGATCGCGATGCCGATCCCAATGTTCAGCGGATCGAGGGTGAGCAGCGGGAGGGACCCGATGGCCAGGATGACCCGTTCCGGCCAGCGGGCCGGGCCGATGAGCCAGCCACCGGTGGAGACGGCCAGCGCTGCGACCGCGAGGATCGACACGGAGAAGGCCAGTGCCACGGTAGCGACGCCGCCCTGGAGCAGCAGCCCAACACCCGAGCCGGAGAGGACGAAGATGAACGGCACCAGGAAGGCGGACAGGGTGTACCGCCAGGTGAGCCACATGGTCTTGATCGGTTTGCCGCCGGTGATGGCCGACGCGGCGAACGGCGAGAGCGCCGTCGGGGGCGATACTTCGCTGAGGACCGAGTAGTAGAAGATGAACATCGCTGCGGCGAAGCCCGGCACGCCCACGTCCTGCAGGGCGGGGCCGATGATCACCCAGGAGATGATGAAGCTCGCCGTGACCGGCACCGCCAGGCCCAGCAGGATGACCGCGGTAGCCGAGAAGATCGCGGTGAGCAGGAGGCTGCCGCCAGCGAAGTCGACGATGATGCTGGCGAGCTTCAGGCCCAGACCGGTCAGGGTCATGATGCCCACGATCAGGCCCGCCGCCGCCATCACGGGGATGACGGAGAGGGCGCCGGTGGCTCCGGTGGCCAGGGCATCCCAGATCCGCCGGGGGGTCATCCAGGACTCGCGGTCGAAGAAGCTCAGCACAAAAGCGAGCACCGTGGCGAAGACCACGGCCCGGAACGGGGTCATGCCCATGGCCATGAAGGCGACGATGGCGATCAGGGAGCTGAAGTGGTAGCCGAAGCGCAGCAGCAGTTTACCGACGGGCTTGATGTCCATCTCCACTGCCTTGGTCTTGAACCGGCGGGCGTCCATCTCAATGGCGAGGATGATGCCGAAGTAGTAGAGCAGGGTGGGGATGGTGGCCCAGATCAGGACCTCAAGGTAGGACACGCCCAGCAGGGCGGCGATGATGAACGCCGCAGCGCCGAGGGTTGGAGGCGACATGATCGCGCCGATACCCGCGGCGGCCAGGATGCCACCACCGTGTTCCTTCGGGTAACCGGCCTTGCGCAGCAGCGGCCAGGAGATGCCACCGAGGGTGACGGTGGTGGCCACGCCGGAACCTGACACGGTACCCAGCAGGAAGCCCGCCAGGGTGACGGTCCGGCCGGGGCCGGACTTCGACTGGCCGAACGCCGAGAAGGAGAGGTCGATGAAGAACTTGGTGGCACCCGAGGCGCCGAGCACGGCACCGTAGATGGTGAACAGGATGATGTACGTGGCAGCGACGTCGGTGGGCACCCCGAAGATTCCCTGAGTGCCCATCACGTTGTGGCCCACCAGCCGGATCCAGTCGAACGACGACGTGTTGAACGGCGCCGGAATGTACGGGCCCCAGTAGGCGTAGGCGAAGAATCCCACGACCACCAGCGGCACCAGGATACCGACGGTCCGCCGGGCGGCTTCCAGGACCACGAGGATGGCGATGATGCCCATGGCCAGGTCGAGGTAGGTGGGATTGATGGCGCGGCGGAAGAAGGAGTCCCAGTCGGAAATGATGTAGGCGAAGGGCACCACGGCGATGGCAGCAAATACCCAGTCCAGGATGTGTGGATTATCGGATTTTCCGGTTTCCTTGGCCTTATCCGACCGGCCCCACCCGCGGTACACCAGGAAGGTCAGGGACAGCCCGACCATCAGGAACGCTGGCAGATAGAACTGCGTCGCCATCGGGTTGAACACCCAGTACAGGGCGAAGACCGACATGCCGCCGGCAACGACCTTGACCACCAGGGCAGGAAGACCCGCCAGCTGCCGGGCGGGTTTCTCCGCCTCGAACTCGGCGATCAGCGCGTCTTCATCGATCTCGTCGCTGCGATCGATCGGGTTGATCTCGGCGTCGTCGGGTATTCGCGCTTCGTCGCGGCGGCTCGGATCGATCGCCTCGTCGGGGGTGGGGCGGTGCAGCTTGCCGGCCTTGACGGCGCCGTCGCCGTCAATTCGCTCGGTCATGGGGTCTCCTTGATGTCTAGCAGGATGAAGGGCTGATCGTCGTCGACCATGTCCCACAGCGAAACGGGCGCTGTTCCGGGCAGGTGGAGGGTGCGTTCACCGAGATCGGTGGCGGCAATAGAAAGGTCCGTGAACACGGCGGGGTGTGCTGGGTCGGGCTCGACCACAAAGTTCCGCCGGTCGTTGGGGTCCGCGGGGGTGGGGGCGCCGGGGACACCGTAATACTCTTCGAGCACCGCGAGCTGGTCGGCGGCGATCTGGTGGAGCCGGAATCTGCCGTCGGGGAGGACCGTGTAACGTTCCTCGGCGATGGTTCCGTAAATCGAATTGCGGTAGCTGACCGCGAAAGTATCCCCGGGAAGGGGAACCGAGGCCAGCCCGCCGTCGTCGTTGGTGATCACGATGCTGCGCCCGGGAGCGTCCCGTTCGGGGACACTCTGGGCAGCAACCGCGAACGCCCCACCGCCCAGCGTGCCAAGCACACCAGGACGGCGACGACGACGGCGGGCTTGCGCATCAGTGGTTAGCCTGCGTTTTCGTCAAAGTACGCCTGGGCGCCGGGGCAGGTTTCGACGTAGGCGATGTCCCCTGCGGTGGCGGCATCCAGTTCGACGGCGGCGGGGTGCACCTGGGTGAGGGCTTCAACGTTGTCGAAGATCGCCGCGGTGATGTCCTGCTGCAGCTGCTCGTCCATTTCCGGGCTGGCTACGAGGATGTTCGGTGAGGCGATCGCTGAGACTGCCTCGGTCTGGCCCTCGTAGGTGTCGGCGGGGATGTCTTCCTCGACGTAGTAGTCGCCGTATTCGGTGGAGAGCTGTTCGGCGTACTCGCCGATGTTGAGGAGGTTCATGTCCCCGTCGCTGGCGAGGTCGATCAGCGCACCGGTGGGCAGGCCGCCGGACCAGAAACCAGCGTCGATGGTGCCGTCACGCAGGGCTGCGACGGTTTCAGCGGCGCCGAGCTGACGGCGTTCTACCCCTGACTCGGGGTCGATGCCGGCGGCCTCAAGGATACGCAGGGCGGCGACCTCGGTGGCCGAGCCGGGAGCGCCGACCGAGACGACCTTGCCTTCCATGTCAGCGACACCCTCAATGCCGGTGCCATCAACGGTGACGGCCTGCATGAAGTTGTTGTAGGTGTTGCCCAGTGAGCAGATTTCGATGGGATTGCCCTCGAAGTCGTTGACGCCCTCGACGGCGTCGGAGACAACGTCACCGACGGCGAAGGCCAGCTGGGCTGAACCGTTCTCGATCAGGAGCATGTTGTCCACGGAGGCGTTGGTCTCCTGGACCGTGGCGTCGTAGCCCTCGACGTTGTCGCGGATCATCGTGGCGAAGCCGCCGCCGAGGGGGTAATACACGCCGCCGGTACCGCCGGTGGCGATAGACAGGGTGCCGCCGTCGGCTGCGGCGCTGGCGTCTCCGCCGCCGCTGTCTCCGCCGCTGGTATCGGGGCTGCCGCAGGCGGACAGGAACAGTGCGGGGACGGTGAGTGCAGCGGCGGCAAGCCGGACCCTGCGACGGTGCAGTGGTGAGGTGGTCATGGACGTTCTCCCTTAGTGGTGGTGGTGATGTGTGATGGAGGTTGAGAATGGGGGGCGGTTGGCGCCCTGGCCGCTGGTGCGCCGACGTCGCCGGCGGCGAGCAGCCCGGACAGGGCCCGGTAGTAGCCCACCAGGATGGACAGCTCGGTGATGCCTTCGTGGCCGTGGTGCTCGAGCGCGGCTGCATGGTCGACATCGGAGACGGCCCGCCCGTTGAGGAGGGCGGCGGTGAACGTCAGGGCCGAGAGTTCGTCGTCGGGTAGCTCAGCCGGGACGAAACCCTCACGGAGGTTTTCCAGTTCCGTCGCGGTGATGCCGACGGTGAGGGCTACCCTGCTGTGCGCATACCATTCGTAGGCTGAGCAGCGTTCGGCGGCGACGGCGCAGATCACCAGTTCACGGGTGCGGGCGGGCAGTTTCCCACCAAACCGGAGCGCTGCGCCCAGCGCCTGCACGGCCTGGCCGATCTGCGGGGCGTACAGCAGTGCGTTGAACGGCCCGGCCAGGTGGCCGTCGTCGTCGACCACCAGGAAGGGGCCGCCCGCACGGGGTGGACCGGCGATCGTGTTGTAAAGGGCGAGCTGCTCGTCGTCGAGCACCCCCGGCGCGAGCAACGGGAAGCGGCCGCCGTCGGCCTTCTCGGTCGGCTGGCGCTCGGCTGACTCCTGCTCAGCCCACTCTTGCTCAGACAAGGGTCCGCCCGCCGTCGACGTAGAGCACATGGCCGGTGACAAAGGCGGCCTGGCGGGAGGCGAGGAAGAGGGCGGGGCCAGTGAGATCGCCGGTGGTGCCCAGTCGGCCGGCGGGGACGAGCGAGGTGTAGTGTTCGCGGACGCCCGGTTTGTCCAGATGACCGCGGGTGAGTTCGGTTTCCACGTAGCCGGGGGCGATGGCGTTGACTGTGACGCCGTCGGCGGCCCATTCGCGGGCCATCACGCGGAGGAGCTGGTTCAGGCCGCCCTTGCTGGCGGCGTAGGGGCCGTGGTCCGGGTGGGCGAGCAGGCTCGACACCGAGGAACAGTAGACCTGGCGCCCGTAGCCGGCGGCGACCATGAGCTTGCCGGCGGCCCGGCCGAGGCGGAAGGCGCTGGTGAGGTTGATGGAGATCATGCGATCCCAGTCATCGTCGGTGGTTTCGAGCAGTGGGACCCGGTTGTTGACGCCCACCGCGTGGACCAGGACGTCGAGTCCGCCGAGTTCGGCGGCTGCGCGGGCGACGGCGTCGTCGCACCCGGCGGTGGTGGAGAGATCCATTTCGAGGGGGTGCACTCGAGGATCCAGGGCGGCGAGGCCGGCCGGATTTACGTCGGCAACCACCACGCGGGCTCCCGCGTCGGCAAAGGCTCCAGCCAACGCGCTGCCAATACCGCCAGCACCCGCGACCAAGACCCGTTGGCCACCCAGACCGAGCCAGTCACTCATGGAAGTGATTCCCGAAACGTGGCTGCTGGCACTTCGGTACCCCGGGCAACAAGGGTGCGAGCAGCGTCAAGGAGCGCGGCGGTGACCAGATCATTTGGATACTGTATCCAATTATCGGTCAGAATGTAACAGGGATCACAAATATTTCGTGACGAGGGTCACTTCCCGTTTAGGAAAGTCCTCAGGGCGTCGACAGCATGGCTGCGGTGTTCGTTGAGCAGGGTGATGACCCGGTCGGCATCGCGATCGGCGAAAGCTTCGATGATGCATTGGTGTTCATTCTCGACCCGGTGGCGGTTGGCCTCGTCGCCGTAGTACACGAACCGGTAGGTCTCTGTGGCATCCCACAACACCTGGATCAGTTTTTCGAGGCGCGGCATCCGGGCTGAAGTCACCATCAGGAAGTGGAACCGCCGGTTCGCCTCGGTCATGGTCAGCAGGTCTCCGGCCGCGCTCGCCGTCTCCACTTCCTGGGCTGCCGCTCTCAGCAGGGTGACGACGCCGTCGTCGGACCGTCTGATCGCGACTCGAACGGCTTCAGCCTCGAGGATCTCGCGGATGCGGTACACCTCGAGAAGGTCGGTGAGTGAAAGGGTGGCCACCTTGTAGCCGCGGTGTGGTGCGTACACCACCTGCCCTTCGCCTTCCAGCACCTTGAAGGCTTCACGGAGGGGGACGCGGCTGACCCCGAAGCGTTCGGCGAGGGCGTCCTGCCGGAGCGCCTGCCCGGGCAGCAGTTCGCCAGCGATGATGGCACGGCGCAGTTGTGCAAGGACAAAGGCGGGGGCGGTGGTGGGGCGCCGGGAGTCCGTCTCGGCGTCGTCAATCACGCTACACCGGGGTTCCGTAGGCCATTCCTCACCTGTATAACTCTAGCCGAATACCGATACGGCGGTCAGCGACCCCTCTATCCGGTGAGCAATCTGGACCGAGTGGGTCAAGGTAGGCGCCGGTGGTGGAAATTTCCTTATCGAATGTCTACTTTGCTCACCGGTTGACGGTTTGGTGCAGGCTATCGATGACATCGCCCAGCCCGACCTCGATCCGGCTGTACACCTCAGCGTTGAGCACCAGGTCGCCGTCGAAGTCTCCGGAGTTCGCGTAGAAGCCCACGGGAATGGTCGCGGCCTGGAAGAACCCGAACAGTGGCCGGAGGGCGTGCTCGATGACGAGTGCATGCCGGTCGCTGCCACCGGTGGCGACGAGGATGACCGGCGTGTTTGTCAGCGAGTACTGCCCCACCAGGTCGAAGAAGTGCTTGAACATCCCCGCATAGGAGCCGCGGTAGACGGGGGTCGCGGCGATGAGCAGGTCAGCCGACTCGACGGCGGCGTACTCGGCCTCGACCGCCGGGTCCAGATCCGCCCGCGAGATGGCGCCGGTGAAGGAGGGGCCCAGGTGGTAGACGTTGGTCTGGTGGACCTCGATCGCAAGCTTCTGCGACAGTGACTCGGTAATGAGCTTGACCAGGCCCATGGTCTTTGAGCGTTGGGTGGGGCTGCCATTGACGACGACGACGCGCAGGGGCCGGCTCATGCGTTCACCGATTCGCGGGAGGCAATCTCGGCGCGGATGACGGGCGCCACCTCGGTGCCCAAGCGTTCGATGGCTTCCAGGTGAGTCTGCTGCGGCACTCCGCCGAAGCCCATCTGGAAGACGGCGCGGGAGACGCCGTACAGGTCGTGATAGGTGAGCAGCTTGTCGATGATTTCCTGGGGGCTGCCCACCAGGAGGCCGCCCGCGGGGGAGGCCTGGGCCTCGAAGGCGTTCCGCGGCAGATTGAAACTGGCTCCACGCTGGTGGTTGTTCTCGCCCAGACCGCGGGAGAAGTACGGGAAGAAGTCGTCGCGGGCGCTCTGGCTGGTCTTGCCGACCATGCCGTGGGCGTTGATGCTGATCCGCTGGCTGGAGAGGTCATGGCCGGCCGCAACCGATGCCTGACGGTAGAGATCCACGGGGCGCTCGAACTGGGTGATGGGGCCAAGCAGGAGGGCCAACGCCAGGGGCAGGCCGAGCTGTCCCGTGCGGACCGCCGAGGCGGGGGTGCCGCCGACGCCCACCCAGATGGGCAGGTCGCTGATCGGGCGGGGCGCGATGTCGGCGTTGACCAGCGGTGCGCGCAGGCGGCCCTGCCAGGACACCGGATTTTCGGCACGGATGGCCAGCAGCAGGTCGAGCTTTTCCCGGAAGAGGTCAGCATAGTCGCCGAGGTCGTACCCGAACAGGGGGAAGGACTCGGTATAGGACCCGCGGCCAGCGATGATCTCGGCCCGGCCGCCGGAGATGAGGTCAAGGGTGGCGAAGTTCTGGAACACCCGGACCGGGTCCTCGGAGCTGAGCACGGTAACGCCGCTGGTGAGTTGGATGTTCCTGGTTGCCATGGCTGCGGCCGCGAGGACCATGTGCGGGGCTGAGGCGACGAAGTCGGTGCGGTGGTGTTCGCCGACGCCGAAGACGTCGAGGCCCACCTCGTCGGCGACGCGGGCCTGCTCGATGGTCTGCTTCATCCGCTCCTCGGGGGAGGGCATGCGTCCGGTCGTCAGATCGGTGGTCAGCTCGCCAAAGGTGAGGATGCCAAGTTCGAAAGCCATAGTTTTTATCGTCCCTTGTTGAGGTGGTGGTCTGTGGGCGCCTGTTCGGCAGCTGCGGTTTGCTCGGTCACCGAGTAGGCATGTCCCCACGCGGTGATGTCCCGCAGAATGGGCAGCAGGGCCAGCCCGGCGACGGTAAGTGAGTAGCGCACGCGGATGGGACGCCCAGCCATGACTTCTCGCTGAATGAGCCCGTCGGTTTCAAGTTCGCGGAGCCGCTTGGCGAGCATGGTGTCGCCGATGTGGGGGACAAATCGGCTGACGTCGGCGAAGCCGGTGTTGCCCTTACCGATCGCCTCGATGATGATGCCGCTCCAGCGCCGTCCGATGACGTCCATGGCGGCCACGAAGGAGGGGCATGCCCCGCCGTCGGCCTCGGCTTGATGCGCGGGTGCCGGACTTTCGTGATCGCTCACGGCGCACTCCCTTCACTGACCCACTGCCGTTGCAGAAGTAACTACGTCAACTGGAGTGACTCCGGTTCTATTCCCCGGGATACCACCCCAGCGCGGCAGCGTCCGGGCAGCACAAAGGGCTGCCCCGAACCGGAAGACCGGCGGGAGCAGCCCTCTGTCCAGCGACCTTATTCCGTGCGGGTGTTCTGCACTGCCAGCGTGTCCCAGAACGAGGTATCGGCGTCTTCGATTGATCCATCCGACAACGCGCTAACCGTTGCATCCAGAGTGGTAATCGTCTGCTTGATTAGGTACCCATTGCTCTTCTGTCCGAGGATTGCTCCCTCGTTGAAATGGTCAGACATGCCACGCATCTCGAAAAGCAACGTAGAGATGCCGTACTCGACAGCGATTCCATTCCGGCTGATGGTTTCTGCAGAGCCACCAGCGTACTTGCCAAGATGCCCCCACCCGGTGGAGTCCACGGCATCGAATACAACTGCTCCCAGCCGTTTGGATCCCTCTAGGACGTCGAGGTCCACGTTCGGTGTGGTCGGGTGCAAAATGGAGCCTGAGACCAGGCGCCCATCCCGCTCGCTGTTCGCACCCTGGTGGTGGAGGTCAATCATGTAATCGACGTCGTACTTCGCCAGCACGTTGTTGTGGAGGGCTTGTGTTTCGGGCTGAATTTTGGTGATGTGGTCGCGGTTCAGGTCTACGCCCAGTGCATTGAACCGGGTGAGGTTCCGGTCGCCCTTTGCGATGTAGTTTTCAAGTGAAAAATCGACGTCGCCCATGGCGCCGTCTGCGTTGAGCATCGGAACCACCAGTACATTGACGCCGTCGAGAACATCTCCGGTTTTACCCGTGCCCAGATGCTTGATGTACTCAAGGGCTCCCTCGGTGGTCAACTGCTCGTTGCCATGCTGCTGGGTCAGAAAGAGGATGGTGGGGTTGTCTGGGTTCTGGATGTACTTTGCCAGATAGAGGTCACGCCCCTTCACGGACTGGCCGATCACTTCCAGTTCCATGTGCGGCTGTTTTGCATCCTGGTTCTGCAAAAACTGCACCATCTCGTCGTAAGTGCGGAGGATCGACGTATTGATGGTTTCCTTGCCGCCATACCCGGGGCCTTCGCCTACGGCAATGGCGGCCGGAGTTGCAGTGAACAACAGGGCTCCAGCCAACGCGGCAGCAGTGATCGATTTTTTCATAAACCTGGACCTCTCTTGGGATCTTATGCTTCCGGTCCCGGCGAGCGTACGCAGTGACCGTA
Source organism: Arthrobacter sp. Bz4 (assembly GCF_003075455.1). Classification (GTDB taxonomy): domain Bacteria; phylum Actinomycetota; class Actinomycetes; order Actinomycetales; family Micrococcaceae; genus Arthrobacter_D. Next base: position 149,682 of record NZ_QDAE01000007.1, on the reverse strand, counting down.
ACCGGAGCGTAATAGCAAAAAACCGATTGCGCTAGGCAATAAAACTATCTTTGACAAAGTCGGCTTGAAACTGCGGTCCGGTCTGGACAGCTCGTCCTGCAGGGACTATTTTGGGCTGGCCGCGGGGATTCTGCGTCGATGAGCTTTCCGGCGCACAATCCCCGCAGCCAGGACTGTTACTACGGTGTGACTGGTATGACGCCCGCGTAGTCGGTCAGGTAGCCGGTCACCGGTGCGTGCGGAATTTCCTCCCACACTTCAGGATCGACAGCCTGTACTTCCTGGGTGGCCAGTCCGAGCAGCAGCGTCTCCATGGCGAGGATGTTCTGCTGGATGCTCTTGCCCCTGGCCTTCTGTCCCAGCGAGCCGTCGCTGGTGTTGCCTGAGGTTTCGAAAAATACCACTGGAGTGGAGTGCCCGGTCGGGTTCATACCCTGGTAGTCCAGTCCGAGCATCATCGCTGACACCACGCCTCCCTTGATGTCGATATCGAGGCTGCCTCCTACCTGGTAGCGGTCCATGTTGATGAAGCCTGTTTTGCTGAGTTCCTCGTACACGTAGCCGTGCATCTGCCGGGTGAGGATGTCGTACTCGCCGTTAGCGAGGGCGGGAAGGGTGGGCCCGCCCGGTGCCAGGGAGATGCCCAGGGACAGGGTGACGTCGTCGCCGGTTCCATACTCCTGCTTGAGGCCCTGGTGGTGAATGTCGATGCCGTAGTCAGGCTTGACCATGGTCCAGTATTCGTAGAATGCAAGGGACTCGTCGGCCCGGAATTGGTCTGCAACCCAATCCCGGTTCAGGTCGACGCGCTGCTCATTTCCTGAAGTGTCCAACAGCGGCGCGTTCGCTGCGTCGTCCCAGAGGACGGTCTGCCGGATGTTCATCTCACTTCCATCCGGGTTGTACATCGGGATGAAGTTGATGGTGAAGGCGTCACGGATTTCCTGGTAATTGCTTGATCCGTTGGTGCCGAGGCTCTTGAGCAGACTCAGAATGGATTCAGTTCCATACGGTTCATTGCCATGGATGCGACCCTGTACCCAAACATCCTCGGGTCCGTTTCCTACCGTGGCGACATAGAGATCCTGGCCCTGTTCGTTCTTGTTGACCGTGGTGCCGGCCTCCTCCAGGGTGAAGACATCCACCTCGTAGCGGCTGTTTCGTTCAAGCTTGAGCAGGTCCTTGACCATGTCCTCGTAGGTCAGAATGCTTGCCGTGCTGGTCTTTCCCTCGGTTGAGGGGAAGTTGGCATCCGCCAGGGCGGGGCCGCTCCCGAGGAGGGGTAATGCAACCACCGATGCTGCGCCCAAAGCCCAAAGCCTGGTCGATCTAAAGAATTTTCCCATGCCGGAATTCCTCCATTGACTGCGTTGTCATCTAGGGCCCGCCTAGAGGGCGGGTGTCAGAAGATTACTTTCCAGGGGTAACTATTGTCACGGAAACGGACAAAGTTTTTTACGATAACGGATTCAGGTTCTTTATCGTTGCGCAATGGATGCCACTGTCGCGCTGGTCACCCTGATCAGGTCCGCCGGCGCCAGTTCAATCTCCAACCCGCGCCGCCCGCCGGACACCAGGATGGTGGCGAAGCTCAGGGCGGATTCATCGACCACTGCCGGGCTGGTTTGCCGTTGTCCCACCGGGGAGATGCCGCCCAGGACGTAACCCGTCCGCCGCTGGGCCAGCGCAGGGTCGGCGAGTACCGCATTCTTCCGTCCGGAAGCGGCCGCGAGCGCCTTCAGGTTAAGCGAGCTGGAAACGGGGACGACGGCGACCGTGAGCGTTCCGTCCACATCCACCATGAGGGTCTTGAAAACGCGTGCCGGGTCGACGCCGAGGGCTTCCGCTGCCTCCGCCCCGTAGCTGCCCGACCGAGGGTTGTGGGCGTAGTTCAGCACTGAGAAGTGGACCCCGGCGGCGCTCAAGGCGACGGTGGCAGGAGTCGCTGCTGGTGTGCGGCTCATGCGGGAAGCCTATGCGATGCCGGTGCCAGCGGGAGGCTTCAAGGCGCCCCGCAGATAGCCGCGGGCTGACCCCGGTGTGCGTAACCACCCGATAGTAAGTATGCTTAGGGAACAAGTTTTGCCGTTATTCAACGGAAATCTATTGGAGGAGTGATCACTATGGCTGGAAATCTACTGGCACGATCCGTTCACGATTTGAGTGCCGCTGCCTGGTTTGGCGGATCCCTGATGGGTGCCGTCGGCCTCAACGGCGCGGCCGCGGAGGCCAAGGATCCGAAGGAACGCACCCGTCTGGCGACGGTGGGCTGGGCCAAATGGACCCCCATCCAGACCGCAGCCTTCGGCGCCCACGCCATTGGCGGCGTCGGCCTCATCCTCGGCAACAAGGGCCGGGTCGCAGGACAGGACGGCGCGCTGGCCAACACCGTCGTCAAGTCAGTCGTGACGGTCGCCGGAATGGGCCTGTCACTGTACGCCGGGATCCTGGGCAAGAAGGTCGGGGAACTGGCCGATGAGGGCGCGAAAGGGGCAACCGAACCAGGCGCCTCCAGCTCACCAGAACTGGCCGCAGCACAGAAGCAGCTCAAGATCGTCCAGTGGGCACTGCCCCTGGTCAGCGGAGTGGTCATTGTCCTCGGTGCGCAGCAGGGCGAGCAGCAGCGCCCCGCGAACCTGTTGAGCGGACTCACCAAGCGCCGCTAGGCAGGTCGCTGGACAAACAGCGTGATCCGGACCAGATAAACCATCCGGTAAAGAGAGGGACAGGGCCACCGGCCCTGTCCCTCTCTTCATGCCCGGCTGGAGGCACCTTGGCCCCGGCCGGCGTCAGCCCAAGGCGGCGTGGAAGCGCTCCTCGAATTGGGGCAGGGTTGTTCCGGTGTAGGAAATGGTGAGGTGGTTGTCGTCCAGGTAGACATAGACGTTGCCCACCACCGGGCTGCAGATCCCTGCGGGGCAGATCAGGTCGGTGAGGTCCATGAAGCGGAGCGCGCCGCCCGTTTCCTGCACCGAGGGCACCGGCGCGGTCGCGGCAAGTTTCTCGCTAACCGGGAAGGTGCACTCGGCAGCGTCCGGCCCGTATTCCTCGACGCAGTTGATCATATTGAATTCGAATCTGGGGTTATCCCGCATCCCGATCACGGGGATGCCTGCTTCCCCGAGAATTTTGCTGGCCTCAGCGATACCGGAGACCTCACGTTCGGCAGTGGTTGCCTTGTGGGAGATGGTCGCCATGGTGAACACGACGTCGGGCTTCATCCTTAGCGCGTAGTCCGTCGCGGCGTCGTTGAACGTGTTGCAGGCCTCGGAACGGTTGTCGCTTTCCGTGCCGTTGCTGCACCCACCCAGCAGCAGGGCCGTCACCTGGTAGTTGTTTCGCTGGGCCATAAGTTCGATGGGTTCCAGCCATTGCTCGGTGTGCGAGTCGCCGATGACCAGGATCTCTTTCGCCGGTGTTCCCTCCGCGGGGGTGAAGGAACAACCGCGGACAGCTCGGTCGTTTTCTACCGGAATGTGCTCTCCTACGCACTTCTCGCCGAGCACGCCCCACTCGGCGTCGAGGCTGCCCAGATCCGGTAGCGGCGGCGAGTCACCCGTGGAGCGGTCGACGAAGCCGGGCAGTAGCGAATAGGCGCCGGGGTTCTGCGTGTCGGATTGACTGGCCAGGGCTTGAGCCTGTGCCCGCATGGTCCACTGCACGCTGGCCACCGATACGGAGACGAGGGTGACGCAGACGGCGATGACTGCGAGGCTGCGCACCCGGCTAGCCTCTACCCGGGGAAGGCTCCGCAGTGGGCGTTCGACAAACCGGGTGGTGAAGTACGCGAGGATCAGCGACAAGCCGATGATGGCCAGGCCCGCAACGGGGCCGACGGCGTCCTGTCCCCGATACACGAGGTAAATGACCAGCACGGGCCAGTGCCATAGATAAAGCGCGTAGGACAGGTCACCCATTTTTACCAGCGGCCCCCAGGAGAGGAGCCGGTCAGCGCCGAAACGGCTTCCAGTTTGGCCAGCGGTGATGATCAGCGCCGCAGCGACGAGCGGCCAGAGCGCGACGAAACCAGGAAACTCGCCCTCGACGTCCACCAGGTAGCCGACGCTCAGCATCCCCGCCAACCCGATCCAGCCCGCCGCTACCGCTGCGGCCTTCGGCAGTTTCACATACGGCAGCACCAAAGCCAGCAGTGTTCCCAGCGCGAACTCCCACAGCCGGGCTCGGGTATCGAAATACGTGTAGGACTGGTTGGCATCGGTTTGATAGATGGAAAAGGCGAGCGACGCAACGAACAGCGCACCGAAGATCACCGCGGCGACCGTCTGGAACCGGAGGTGAATGCTTTTCGCCACCAGGCTCGCTGCCAGGAAGAGCAGCGGCCACAGGATGAAGACCTGGCCCTGAATGGAGAGGGACCAGAAGTGTTGAAGCGGACTGGCCACACTGGTGTCGGCGTAGTAGTCAACGGATTCGGACGCCAGCAGCCAATTCTGGAAGTAGAACAGCGACGCCCACGACTGCTTGAGCACCATACTCCAGCGGGCCTTCGGCAGAAACAGCAGCGACGCGGTGATGGTTCCGATCAGGACCACGACGACGGCGGGCAGCAGGCGTTTGAACAGGTGCACCCAGTGCGCCAGGAGGGCGAAGGGGGCTCCCCGGTCGGCTTTCCGCACGAACGTCAGGGTCATCAGGAACGCTGAAATGAGCAGGAAGATGTCCACGCCACCGGAGACCCGGTCAAACCAGATGTGATAGGTGACCACCATCAGGACCGCGAGCGCCCGAAGACCCTGGACCTCGGGCCGGAACCCCTTACGTGTCGCCCCCGGCGCGGCCAAAGTCGACGTCGAGGCCGACGACGTCGTCGTCGCCCCGGGTTCCGGGGCGGGGGCTGTCGGGTGATCAGAGAGATGGCGACCGTGCACTGCTGTAGTTTCGCCGTCTTTCATGAAGTCCTCCGTCGTCGTGCAGGGTGATACCCCGCCTGCACGACAGCGTGCGTCTGGTGGCTTCCATCTATTCATAGGTCAATCCCGCAGTCCTACACGGAAGAGGCCGTAGGCTGGTAAGCACACTGTCGATTGAAGGAGTCACTGTGGCACTGACCAAGGGCACGAGCGTGGAGTGGAACACCCCGCAGGGCACTACCCACGGAAAAATTGTGGAGAAGAAAACCAGTGATTTCCAACTGGATGGCAACACCCACCGTGCCAGCGACGACGAGCCACAGTACGTTGTCGAGTCGGACAAGACCGGCGCCAAGGCTGCCCATAAGGCCAGCGCCCTCACCGAGAAGTCAGCCTAGGCCGTGGCCGCTGCCGCAAGCGATCCGCAGCCGACCCGCCATCAAATAGTCATTATTGGCGGCGGAAATGCAGGAATATCGCTCGCAGCACGGCTCCGAAGGTATGGCGCCCAAGGCATTGCAGTGGTGGAGCCCAGCTCCCGGCACCTGTACCAGCCGTTGTTTTCCCACATTGCCGGCGGAACAGCCGAGGCGTCGGAGGCCATCCGGCCTCAGGCCTCGGTGATTCCCCGCGGCGTGACCTGGGTCAGGGACGCCGTCGTCGACATCGACGCAGGCCAGAACACCATCCACCTGGCATCAGGTGGCCAGATTCGCTACGACCAGCTGGTGGTTTGCCCCGGCATCCAGAAGGACTGGGACGCGGTACCGGGCCTGGCCGACGCAATGGCATCGAAGTACGGGGCGTCCAATTATGAGATCGAGCTGGCACCCAAGGCCTGGGAGCTGCTGCGGAACTTGCGGCGCGGGACGGTGGTGTTCAACCTGCCGCCGGGGCCGCTCACCTGCGGGGGAGCGGCGCAGAAGCCGATGTACCTCGCCTGTGACTATTGGGCCCAGCAGGGCGTTCTCGAGGACATCCGGGTGATGCTGATTGTTCCCACCCCGACGGTGTTCGCCGAGGCGGTGGCCAATGAGGAACTCAACCGCAAGATCGCCGAGTACGGTATCGAGGTGCGCCACAACAGTGAGATCACCGCCGTCGACGCCGTCGAACGCACCGTCACGGTGCAGGACCTTGGTGCTGGCAGCGGTGTCGGTGGCAGCGAGACCCTGACCTACGATGTGCTCCACGCCGTCCCGCCGCAGTCCGCGCCGGATTGGCTCAAGGCCACCAATCTGTCGAAGCCCGGGGACCCTGCGGGATTTGTCGAGGTGGACCCCGAGACGCTGCGGTCCATCAGGTATCCGGCCGTCTGGTCCCTCGGTGACGCGGCGGCGACCCTGAATTCCAAATCCGGCGCCGCCCTTCGGCAGCAGACCCAGGTGGTTGCCAAGAACCTGATGGCGGTCCTGAAGGGCAAAAGCGTCAACGCGAAATACAACAACTATTCGGCCTGCCCGTTCACGGTGTCGCGGTCCACGGTGGTGTTCTCGGAATTTGATGACCAGTACCGGGCGAAGCCGTCCATCCCGTGGAAAGGCATCATGCGGGAGCACCGTGCCACCTTTGTACTGGAGCGGCGCATCCTGCCTCGGGTGTATTGGAACCTGATCCTGAAAGGCCGGGCCTAGGCCGCCCGGGCGGGTTACTCAGTCGGCTACTCGCCTGGCCTGCCGGCCGGGCTACTCGGCGGCGTCGAGCTCGTCGCGCAGCCTGCCGTTCGCGGCTTCCAGCACCAGGACCATCCTGATGCCGGCAAGATTCAGCCCCTCGCCGAGTAGTTGCTCGATGCGGCGCAGTGTCGCCAGATCAAGATCGCTGTACTTCCGGGTCCCGCCGGGGGTTCGGGCCGGGTCGAGCAGGCCCTTCCGCTCATAGAGCCGCAGATTCTGCTGTCCCATTCCGACCAGCTCAGCCGCCACCGAGATGGCGTACAGGCCGGCGCTGGGGTCTTGTTTCTCAGTCATCTCCAACCCTCCAGCCGTGGTCCGAACTTATCGAACAATCCCTCTTGCATCAGTCTCTCACCAGTGCTATAAAAAATCTATGTCAATCACTACAGATGATTGGCAGGCTATTCATCAACTCAAGATGCTGAAGGAGTAAGGAACCATGTTGATGCGTACCGACCCATTCAGGGAGCTGGATCGTCTGGCCCAGCAGGTCCTCGGGACGACCGCCCGCCCGGCAGCGATGCCGATGGACGCGTGGCAGGAAAACGAAAGTTTTGTGGTGGCCTTCGATCTTCCAGGCGTCGACTCGAACTCGATTGACCTCGATGTGGAGCGCAACGTGCTCACCGTCCGTGCCGAACGGAGCTCCTCCGCCCCAGACGGAACCGAGCTGATCGCCGCCGAGCGCCCCCGCGGCGTCTTCAGCAGGCAACTGATCCTCGGCGACACCCTGGACACCGAAAAAGTGAAAGCAAATTACGACGGCGGCGTGCTGACCCTGCGCATCCCAATCGCTGAGAAGGCCAAGCCACGGCGGATCGAAATTGAAAGCAATGGGCAGTCCCGGCAGGAGATCAACGCCTGACGAACGGCCCGCAACGAGCAGGGGCGGCCCTTGTCGGGGGCAACGGGGGCCGCCCCACTTCCGCAGTAGACGACGGTTGAGGAAGTTAAGGGGTACATGATGTCCGGATGGCGGCGGTACGACGCTCAGCTGGTTCCCGCGTTCTATGAGCGTTTCGAGGAACGCTGGGGAAAGGGTGCCGCCCCGTTCCTTGACCCCGCAGTGGGTGGTGAGCCGCAGCCGCGCGCCCAATGGATCAATGTGGATACCGGCGCAGCTGTCGCAGCGTCCCGATCTGGGGTGATGACCAGTCGCAGCGGTCTTTCGGCGTGTTCTATCTCCCCCCGCAGGGAGACATCTGGGTGCTCAGGCCCGGCCACACCGCATACCTGGAATCCAGTGATGCGGTCGACGACGTTTCCCTGCGCAACGATGCGTTCAAGAAGGCGGTGTCCTTCGCGAAAAGTTTCATCTACGGCGACGATGCCTAGGCTGGTCATCGGTCGCGTCGGGCGTGCAGGTCTCCCACCTTCGCTGGGGTAACGGCCAGAAACGCGGCGTGTTCGGCGGGACACGCCGTCGTCGGCCCCGGAAGTTGGGGAATCCTGCACGCAGTCCATGCACTCCAGCAAGGACCGGGTGACCCCGCGTTCAGCTTGGGCGCGTAAGCTGGAAGACTGCGGACAACATTATTGCCACTTCAGGCATTGTCCGCGAGGAGGCAAAATTGGCACGACGCATGGCGGACCCGGCTTACCGAGCACAGCAGTGGGAACGACGTTACGACCCGAATATCGAAGAAATCAACCGGATGTGTGACACTCTGGCCGAGCAGAAGCCGGACCGTTCACTTCCCTACATTGACCCCGCACATGACCTCGACGAGTGTCGGATTGTGAGCCTGTTCTCCAACCCGGGTGCAAGCCTCGCCTCAGGATTCGTGTCGGCGGAGAACGACGATCAGAGTGCTATCCGCACTGCTGAAATTTACGAAAGCGTTGGGCTGCAGCCCAAGTTCGTGATGCCCTGGAACGTTTACCCCTGGTACGTCACAGAGGTAAAGGAAAAGGCCCTCACCCCAGAGCAGATCGACGAAGGCGTCAAGCCATTGTTGGCTTTCCTGCAGCGCGTCTCTCGCGCCTCGGCCCTCGTGGCTCACGGCACCGATGCACACAAGGTGGCACGCCGCCTCACCCAGCTGGAGAACCGGGCCATTCAGCGCCGCGGTTTCAAGGTGTACAAGGTGCGCTCCACCGGCGACCGCGCGTTTGCGGGATCCCCGGCGAAGCAGGAAGTGTGGCGCCAGGAAATGCAGGCCGCCTACACCGATGCGATGGCACGCGCTGGGATCAGCCGCGCCTGATCAAGTGCTGGGTCGATCAAGTACTGGGTTGATCCATTACCGCCTGACGGCACCCGGGGAGCAGCTTTCGTGGCTCTCGCCGGGTGCCGTTTGTCGTTTAGACGGCGTGTTTGCGGGCTAGGACGGCGACCAGGAACGACGACGTCGGCTCCCACGGCCTGAGATCCCAGGTGGAGAACAGGGATTGTCGTTCGAGGCCGGCTGCGTCGGCGTCGGCGAAGAAGGTGTCGACGGCGTACCCGCGGTCGCTGCCGAAGCCCACCACCAGTCGGCCGTCCGGCATCAGATGCGCGTGCAGCCGCCGGAGCACCTCGGGCGCTGTTCCGGGTGCCAGGAACGGCAACACGTTTCCGGTACACAGGATCAACTCGAAGGTTCGCGCCAGCTCCAGGGTGCTCAGGTCCCCGGTCTGCCACCGCGATGTTGGATGGTCGTGCTGTGCTGCGGCGATGAGCTCGGCGTCCGCGTCAACACCCATGACATGGTGACCCAGCCGCGCCAGTTCCCCGCCGACCCGGCCGGTGCCGCAGCCGGCGTCGAGGATCTGGCTCCTTCGTCCGGCCATCGCGTCCAGCAGCCGCGCCTCACCGTGCAGGTCACGGCCCTCTTCACGCATCGCCTCGAACCGTTTGATGTAGCGGGCGGAGTGCCCCGGGTGTTCACGGTTTTCTGTAGCCCAAAGGGTCTCGTCATTCACTGGCACAGCCTACTAGGCATACGATCAGGAGGGCATTGTCATTCACTGTCGGAGGAAACTATGAGGATTGCTGCAAGAGGCTGGCACGGCGTCGTCGCCCTGATTGGGCTAGTGGGCCTCGGAGCCCAGGTCATCGCACTGATCAATGGGGAAAAATACTCCCTGCTGGGTCCCGCGATGTCGTGGTGGAACTTCTTCAGCTACTTCACCATCCTCAGCAACATCCTGGTTCTGATGATCAACCTGGACCTCGCCCGCAACCCGGAGGGCAGGCAGTCCACCCTGTGGCGGGTGCTGCGGTTGAACGCCGTCGTCAATATCTCGGTGACCGGGCTCATCGCCTTCACACTGCTGCGGAGCCTCCCCGAGGTGCAGGCTCTGGTGGGTCTGGGCAGGCTGTCGGACACGCTTCTGCATTATGTGGTGCCGATTCTCACGGTGCTCGGGTGGCTGCTGTTTGGCCCCCGGCCGCGTTTCACCATCCACACGGTGTGGCTGTCCCTGATCTTCCCGGCAACATGGCTGGTGTACACGCTGATTCGTGGCGCAGCGGTTACCTGGTACCCGTACCCGTTTGTGGATCTGAGGCTCATCGATCCGCTCGAGGTCCTGATCAACTGCGTGTTCATTGGTGCCATGTTCGTGGGCTTTGGCTTTTCAGTTCTGCAAATCGATAATCGAATGAAACCAACGAGAACACAGGTGACCACCAATGTCTGACTCAGTTGCCTGGCCGGCAGCACCGCCCCTCCTCAGCCTGCCGATCATGGACCAGGCATGGATGGATGCGGTCTTCCTGCACTGGCGGATCCCGGTGACGACGGCCGCGCAATTCATGCCGCCCGGTACTGAACCGGATGTGTACGACGGCGACGCCTGGGTGGGGTTGATCGGGTTCCGGATGGTCGGGGCCGGGATCGGTTCGGGGATGCCCATCCCTTACTTCGGGTCCTTCAGCGAGATCAACGTCAGGCTGTACTCGCGGGACTCCGAGGGAACCCGCGGGGTGGTGTTCCTGACCCTTGATGCGTCACGGTTGGCCGTGGTCCTCGTGGCGCGGGCGGCAGGAATCCCCTACGTGTGGTCCCGGTGCGCGCCGGTGCCCGACCCGGGTCTCGCAGGGTATACGGTGCAGCGGTTCAGGGGCGGGGCGACGTCGTCGTTCGCTGTCCGACCCAACCGCTCGGTGGTCGCGACCGACCCGTTGACCATCAACCTCACCGCGCGCTTCGGCCTGCACTCCGAACTTGCCGGGCGCACGCTGTTCATCCCGAACACCCACGCGCCCTGGCCGCTGCATCCCGCAACAGTCGAGTACCTCGACGATGGGTTGGTCAGCGCCGCCGGAATCGAGGTGACGGGGCCACCCGAATCGGTGCTGTACTCGCCGGGTGTCCAGACGCAGTTCGGTAAGCCGCGGGTGATCCGGCGAGGCTGACCCCGCCTTAAACCCCTACCCATCGAGTCAACACAAATAACAGGTTTCCGGCCGGAAGCCCGTTATTCGTGTTGACTCGATCCGAATGATGGGGACGGCGAGGAAGGCACCGTTGGAAGGTGTCGGGTCAGACCATTCCGGATGGCCGGATGTTCAGCGACTCGATGACCGAATCCCGTGAAGCGTCCACTGCCAGGCGGACCGCTTTGGCGACCTGGTCAGGCTGGATCCATTCCTCGGGCCGGTAGGGCTTGCCCTCAAAGTCGTGCAACTCCTGCTGCATGTCGGTGGCCACCCGGCCTGGGTGGATGGAGCTGACCCGGACGCCGTTTGCGCGTTCCTCCTGCCGCAGGGCATCGGTGAAGGCCCGCAGTGCGAACTTCGTGCCGCTGTAAAGCGCAGACCCGTCGCCGGAGGCGTACCCTGAGCCCGAGTTGATGGCAATGACCTGGCCCTTGGCGGCTCGCAGCGCTGGCAGCAGCAGCCGGGTCAGGTTCGCTACGGCGAACACGTTGACCTCGAAACTTTTCCGCCATTGTTCGGGGGTAAGGTCTGCCACCTGGCCCATCTGCAGCACTCCCGCCGAGTGCACCAGCACGTCGAGGCGGGAGATGCCGTGCACGACGTCGGGCGTGAGCTCGGTCAGTTCGGCCGCGAAGGGCCCGGCGGAGGGGAACTCGCTGGCGAGGTCCTTCAACGCCTCGGCGTCACGGCCACCCAGGAGCAGGTGGTGGGTGGGGGCGAGCTCGCGGGCGATGGCAAGGCCGATGCCGCGCGAGGCGCCGGTGATCAGGGCAACAGGCAGTTCAGTCATGGTGCACATCCTACTGGTGGGTGCCCCCGTCCGCGCTGGCGAGTGCGCTTTTTCGCGCCGCCCCGACCCTGAGGGCCGTATCTGCGCCACGGTCACTCAAAGAGGTGCCTCCTGCCGCAACAAATCCACTCCAACCAAACGTTCCTCAGCCGTTAACCTGCGGTTTCCGAACCGGGGGAGTCGGGGCACCTAGAGTAACTTGCGTTCAACCTAGAGTAATTTGCGTTCAGCCATCGGGCCATCGCACCGGACCCCTGAGGTGGCCCAGCGGTCCCGACTCTGCCCCGCCGCATCTATCGAGAGACGTCCAAAGTGAAAAAGCACAGCCCGCGGACTTTGATCGCCGCAACAGCCATCGTCTGCACCCTCGGCATCGCCGCTCCGGCTACCGCCAACGTGGTAGCGGACCCGGTCAGGTACTCAGCCGATCGCGCTGCACTCTCGCTGAACCCGATCGGCACCTACGAGACCGGGATTTTCGACGCCAGCGCAGCCGAAATCGTCACCCACTACCCGGGCGCCCAGCGTCTCCTCGTGGTGAACGCCGCCGAGGCGCTGGTCGAGGTGCTCGACGTCAAGGACCCGAACCAGCCAACCAAGTTGTTCAACCTCGTGACTGAAGGCGTCAGGTCGGGCGACGGGTCGCGGATCCCTGCCGGCGCAGTCGTGAACTCGGTGGCCGTCAGAGCGGATGGCCTCGGAGCGCTGGCCGTGGAAGCACCCACCAAAACCGATCAGGGTTGGCTGGTCTTCTTCGATGCGAACGGCGACGGCGAAACCCTCGGCGCCGTCCGCGTTGGCGCCCTCCCCGACATGGTGACCTTTACTCCCCGGGGCGATCAGGCCGTCGTCGCCAATGAGGCCGAGCCGGCCGAGGACTACTCGGTGGATCCCGAGGGGTCGGTTTCGATAGTAAAGCTGAAGCACAACCGGATCGAGGTTCCCCGACAGCAGGATGTCAAGACCGCCGGCTTCCGGTCCTTTGAGAAGAACCTGCCCGACGGCGTCAGGATCAACGGCGGGCGCGAAGACGCCACCGGAGTGCAACCGAGGTACCCGGTCTCCGAGAATCTCGAACCCGAGTACGTGACCGTAGCGAAGGACGGCAGGACCGCGTACGTCTCGCTGCAGGAGGCCAACGCGGTTGCCGAGGTCAACCTGAAGTCGGCCAAGGTCACCAGGATAATTCCGCTTGGGACAGTCGACCGCCTCACGACGCCGATGGATGTCTCGGACCGGGACGACGCCATCAATATTGCGAACTGGCCGGTGAAGGGCTTCCACCAGCCGGACGCCATCGCCTCCTACACAGCGAAGGGCAAAACGTACCTCGTCTCCGCCAATGAGGGTGACGCCCGCGACTGGGAAGGCTACTCCGAGGAAGCGAGGGTCAAGGATCTGGGCGACGGGCTCCCGCCGATCTGTGAGGATTTCGACACGATGAAGCGCAACGCTGACGGCAGCAAAATGACCGTCGAGCAGCTGCAGCAGGACGAGAATCTTGGTCGCCTGAAAATCACGCTTGCCGACGGACTCTCGGCTGACGGAGCCTGCTACGAAGAACTATTCACTTACGGCACCCGGTCGATGTCCATCTGGACCGACAAGGGGACCAAGGTCTTCGACACGGCGGCCGATTTCGAACGGATCACCGCCGAAGCCGTCCCCGAATTCTTCAACTCGAACCACAGTGAAAGCAATTTCGAGGGTCGCAGTGACGACAAGGGCCCCGAGCCCGAGGGCGTCACCCTAGGCGAGGTGGATGGGCGGACTTATGCCTTCGTGGGGCTCGAACGGGTGGGCGGCGTCATGGTCTACGACATCACCTCGCCCGTGCACTCGACGTTCGTCACCTACGTGAACAACCGCGACTTCTCAGCGTCAGTCGAAGATGATCCGTCCACGCTGGGCGCGGCCGGGGATCTGGGCCCCGAGGGCCTGGTCTTCATCTCGGCGAAGGATTCACCCACCGGGAAGCCGCTGCTCGCTGTCGGCAACGAAGTCAGCGGCACCACCACGATGTTCAGCGTCGATCGGGTTTTGAAGCACCGGCGTTAGCCGCACCGGTCCGGCGAAAAACTGCCCACACCGCCGCTAGCGGAGCGTGAAGATCCGCCGCACAACGCGGCCCTCGGCCAGGGCGTCGAGGCTTTCGTTGAGGTCGCCGAGGTCCCGTGTGTCGGTGTGGAGCAGCTCAACGGGCAGCTTCCCCTCACGCCAGAGCGCCAGATATGCGGGGATGTCACGGGCGGGCACCGAGTCCCCCATGTAGGAGCCGAGCAGGCGTTTACCCGCACCGGCAAACTGCAGCGCCTGCGTGGTGAGGGTCTGATCAGGGTGCGGCAGCCCCACCGAAACCAGCGCACCGCCGCGGGTCAGCAACCCCAGGCACGCCTCCATCACGCGTGCACTGCCGACCGCTTCAATCGCCACATCCACCCCGTCACTGCCCAGTGCCTGCACCAGGGATTCCGCTGCGTCGGGGGCACCAACCGACGTCGCACCGCATCGTAGTGCAAGGTCACGTTTCGCTGGCAGGGGGTCGATGGCAATCACCGTGGTACCCGTGACCTGAGCGGCTGCCATCACCGCCATCAAGCCCACCGCGCCGAGCCCGAACACAATGACCGACTGCCCCTCACTGACCTGCGCGGTGTTCAATACCGCCCCGATCCCGGTGAGCGCCGCGCAACCGAACATGGCAGCGACATCGAAGGGGACGTCGTCGTCAATCACCACCACCGACTCGCGGGCCACCACCGCATACCCGGAAAACGCAGAGACGCCCAGATGGTGGTTGATCCTGTCGCCATCGGCGGTGCGCAACAGGGCCGGGCCGTGCAGTAGATCCCCACTGCCGTTGACCTCAGCCGCACGGTGGCAGAGGGCGGGGCGGCCGGCGTCGCACGCGCGGCAGGACCCGCAGCTGGGTACAAACACCAGAACCACCCGGTCACCCGCTGTGATGTCGGTGACATCCGGGCCGACCAGGTCGACGACGCCGGTCGCCTCATGCCCCAGCGCCATCGGCAGTGGACGCACCCGTGAACCGTCGATCACCGAGAGGTCCGAATGGCAGAGGCTTACCCGCTCGATCCTTACGCGGAGCTCGCCCGGCCGGGGCGAGGGAACGGCGAGTTTTTCAAGCCGGAGTGGAGCACTGTCGGCGTAGGGGCGGGCCGCGCCGGTCTTGTGAAGCACCGCGCTACGCATCGTGGAGGGACTCATGAGTTCAATGTACGGCCTGGGACCGTCTTGCCGTCCACTCCCCGTGCAAACTACCGTGAGTGCTACGCCACCCGTCTGAGGAGAACAAACCGCATGGAAGTATCCCCAATTGTTTGGGCATTAACGATCGCCGGAATTGTGGGGCTACTGCTCTTCGACTTCTTCTTCCACGTCCGTAAGGCGCACACCCCGACCTTGAAGGAGGCTGCGGTGTGGTCCTCGATCTATGTGGGGCTCGCAATCCTCTTCGGGCTCGCCGTGCTGGTCTTCGGGGGCGCCACCATGGGGACCGAGTATTTTGCCGGCTATGTCACTGAAAAAGCACTGTCGGTCGATAACCTGTTTGTGTTCCTCATCATCATGGCCAGCTTCAAGGTGCCACGCGCCGACCAGCAGAAGGTATTGCTCTTTGGCATCATTTTCGCGTTGATCGCCCGCACTGGGTTCATCTTCCTGGGCGCCGCACTGATCAACCAGTTCGCCTGGATCTTCTACATCTTCGGACTGGTGTTGATCCTCACCGCCGGCAACCTGCTCAAGCCGACGTCCGGCGAAGATCACGGCGACATGATCGTGGTGCGTCTGGCCAAGCGTTTCCTGCCGGCCACCGATCACTACGACGGCGACAAACTGTTCACCATCGAGAATGGCAAACGCGTTCTCACGCCGATGCTGCTGGTGATGATAGCCATTGGTGGCACTGACATCCTGTTCGCGCTGGACTCCATCCCCGCGATTTTCGGCCTGACCCAGAACGTGTTCATTGTCTTCACCGCCACGGCGTTCTCGCTGATGGGACTGCGTCAGCTGTACTTCCTGATCGATGGCCTGCTGGACCGTCTCATCTACCTGTCCTACGGCCTCGCGATCATCCTCGGCTTCATTGGCGTGAAGCTGATCCTCCATGCGCTGCACGAGAATAACCTGGGCTTCATCAACGAGGGCGAGCCCGTCCCGGTGGTCGAGATCTCAACCGGGTTGTCCCTGTCAGTCATTCTCGGAGTGCTTATCGTCACCGTGCTGGCTTCGGTCTTCAGCCCCAAGGGTAAAGCGAAGAATGCTGTCTCCGGGGCCAAGCGCCATGCTACCGAGTACATGGACCTGGAGTACGAGACCGACATCAACGAGCGTGAGAAGATCTTCAACCGCATGGTCGAAGAGGAAGAAATGCTCCGCCAGCTCCCCGAGAAGTACAAACGCCTCATCCGGAATGAGACCGAATTCATGGACCTCATTCGCCGGGCCCACTTGGCCCACGGGGAAGCGGTCGACCGCGAACCCACTCGCTAGACCGGCAACACCACCCGGACCCTACGCACGGAGGGCGGCATCGCGATGATCGCGGTGCCGCCCTCAGTGGTTACCCGGTCGGGTCAGCTGCGGGTGGTGGCCAGTTCGGCAGCCGTGGGGTCACCCGGCATATCGGTGCCCCTGATGGATTCGCCGGCTGTCTCCCTGACAAACGGCATGGCAATCATGCCGATCAGGCACGCGCCCATCAAGTAGAAGGCCGGAACCAGCAGGTTGCCGGTCGCCCCGATCAGCGCTTCGTTGGCCAGCGGCGCAGTCCCGCCGAACAGCGCCGTCGCGAGGTTGTACGTCACCGCAAACCCGGCGAACCGCACATGGGCGGGGAACATTGCCGGGAAGGTCGCCGAGATGGTTGCGAGTTGCAGGACGTAGAGGATGCCCAGGACGGCGAATCCGATCAATGCCCCGGTGAACCCGGTGCCGATCAGCATGTACATCGGCAGGGCCGCGACGAAGAGTCCCACCAGGGAGGCCCACCACAGCGGTTTTCGACCCACCCGGTCCGAGAGTGCGCCGGCAAATGGGATCAGGATCATCATCACCACCTGGCCGATCAGGATCAGGGTGAGGGAGCCGTCGTCGGACAGGCCAATCTGCGTCTGCAGGTAGGTGGGCATGTAGCTGAGCAAGGTGTAGTTGGCGACGTTGAGCGCGATCACCAGGCCAGCCATCGTGAGCACTGGACGCCAGTACTTGCTGGCCAGGTGCTTCAACGTGGTGGGTCCGCTGTCTTCGGTGCCCGAGTTGTTTTCAAGTTCACGGAAAACCGGTGTGTCTTCAAGTTTGGACCGCAGGTACCACCCGACCAGGCCCATCGGCCCCGCGATGAGGAAGGGGATCCGCCAGCCCCAGTCGGTCATCGCTTCAGCGCCGAGGAGGATCTGCAGGAACAGGGTGATTGCGGTGCCGAGTGCAAACCCGAAGATGGTGCCGAACTCGAGGAAACTGCCCAGGAAGCCACGTTTCTTGTCTGGCGAATACTCTGCCATGAAGGTCGCAGCTCCGCCGTATTCACCGCCGGTCGAGAAGCCCTGCAGGATCCGCAGCGCCACCAGGAGGGCCGGCGCCCAGTAACCGATCTGATCGAACGTGGGCAGCAGGCCAATGGAGAAGGTCGCGCCCGCCATCAGGATGATGGTGAGGGACAGGACGGCCTTGCGTCCCAGCCGGTCGCCCAGAGGCCCCCAGATTAAGCCGCCGAACGGACGGGCCAGGAAGGAAATGGCGAAGGTGGCGAGCGCCCATTCGGCGCCGCCGGGGAAAAAGTTCGCGGTGATGTAGGTCAGGACCACCGCGTACACCCCGTAGTCGTACCACTCGGTGGCGTTGCCTACTGCCGATGCGCCAATGGCCCGGCGGATTGTCTTCTTGCCTTCCGGAGTATCAGTCTCCGGAGCGTCGAACCCGCTATGGGGTGGTTGGTTTTCGACAGTCACTGGTGGCTCCGTCCTTCGGTGCGGGCCGTGCTGAGCAGCCTGGTGGGCGGCCGGCAGGGCTAGGTCAGCCATCAACCCTAGCGACGCCGTTAGTCGATGGCTAACGCACCCCTGGCTCCCGCCGGCAGGATTGCCGACGTCGGACCGGATCTGGAGACGTAATGATCAGGAAGGACTCGCTAGTCTGCGCTGATCTGCCAGATGGCGTATTCGTCCGCATGCAGGATGGCGCGGCGGCCGTCGGACACGTCGCGGATCCAGACGATGCCCAGGCCCGGCGCGGTGTCTTCCACATAGCCGCTGTAGTGGACCTCACGGTTGCGATGCGCCTCGATTTCGTCCCCTCGGCGCAGCATACCGAGGTCATGGATTCGGGTGATGGCGGTGGCGGTAAGCAGGGACATAATGACTCCTTGGTTCTGTGGCCGGGGCAGGCAGGTCCGACCGATGGTTTTATTGTTCGCCCAAGGTGTTGCGGGGGTGTTTCGGCCCGGTGAATTTGTTGCGTCCTGACCCGTACTGCCCCGCCAGGCCGCGCCTCATGACCCGGAATCGCATTGCCGGGCTGCCACGCCGGCAAAGAGTTGCCTAAGCTACCAGGATGACCGAACCAGCCTCGCCTGACCCGGCGTACCTCAATCAACTCGACTCCGAGACCCAGCGCCGGCTGCTGACCGCAGTGCCGCCTGAGTCACAGTTCGACGGCGCAGCGGAGGACCTCCGCGCCGCCGTCGACAGTAATGTCGAAGCCCTCCACGACGACCTGCGGCGGATAGTGCACACCCTCCACGCTCACCCGGAAACCGCCTTTGAGGAACATGCCAGTGCCCGGTTGATCGCCGACATTCTCGCCGAACACGGGGTCGCCGCCGAACTGGGGGCCCACGGCGTGGACACCGCCGTCAGGGCCGAAATCCGCGGCGCTGGTGATGGGCCATCCATTGCGGTGCTCAGTGAGTATGACGCGCTCCCGGGGATCGGCCACGCCTGCGGCCACAACGTCATCGCCGCGACCGGAGTGGGCGCCTTCCTTGCGCTCGCCGGGATCAAGGACCGGCTCAACGGCACGGTCGTCTTCCTCGGCACCCCCGCCGAGGAAGGGCACTCCGGCAAGGAGCTCCTGGCCCGCAATGGGGCGTTCGACGGCGTCGACGCCGCCATCATGGTGCACCCCTACGGCTACGACCTCGCGGACCAGGTCTGGCTGGGGCGCCGGCTGCTCACCATCACGTTCACCGGCATCGCGGCCCACGCCTCCGCGCAGCCGTTCATGGGCCGCAACGCGCTCGACGCCGCCAGCCTCACCTACCAGGGGATTGGCTTGCTCCGTCAGCAGCTGCCGCCGTCTGACCGGGTCCACAGCAACATCACCGAGGGTGGACGCAGCCCCAACATCATCCCGGATCGGGCGGTCATGAAGCTCTACGCCCGCTCCAGGTACCCGGACACGCTCAAGGACCTCAGCAAACGTCTGGAGGACATCGCCCGCGGCGCGGCGCTCATGACCGGCACCACAGTGGAACTTGACTGGGACCAGCACCCGCCGTCGCTCCCGATCCGGACCAACGATGCGCTCACCGGGCGCTGGGTGGAATCCCAGCAGCGGCGCGGACGCAACCCGCTCCCCGCTGGCGTCGTCTCCGACACCCTCGCGGCGTCCACCGACTTCGGCAACGTCAGCTACCGCATCCCGGGCATCCACCCGCTCATCAAAATCGCCGACCAGAGCACCGCCCTGCACACCACCGACTTCGCTGCCGCTGCTGCGTCCGAGGCGGCCGTGCAGGGAGCGTACGACGGCGCTGCTGGTCTTGCGCTGACAGCCCTGGATTACCTGATGGACCCAGTGCTCCAGCGGCAGGTGCGCCTGGAGTTCGAGGAGCAGGGCGGGCCCATCGACGTTCCGTCCTACTTCGACTGAGCGCTGATCCGCTATTCGACTGCGCCGCCGGGCAGAGCGAACCCTCCTCAACGAAACCTGCGCGACGCACGTCAGGGGAGCACCAGCCATGTCCACCACCGCCGCCCGCGGCTAAGGCGCTAGTCCGGGGGAGGGATGACCCGCAGCCGCAGTCTGCCCGGCGCCGACAGGGTGGGCTGCAGCCTGGCAAGGATCGAGGGTCCCTGCAGGTCCGCCCGCAGTGAATCCCAGGCCTGGGATTCGCTCAGATCCAGGATGACGCTGGTGTCAGGGGACAGCGCACTGGCTCGTCGCACCAGGAGGTCGAGGCCGTGAATGCTTACCGGTGAGACGCACCCGTGGACATGGATGTGCACGCTATCCAGGTCGGCGTCGGTGGTCACCAGGATCCTGAGTTTCAGGTGCGAGGCGGAAGGGTGCGCGGCCATCGAGCGTTCCCGCGGGCTTTCCCGCGTGGCGCCAGTGTTCGTCGCTACCGTTTTCGTCGCCACCGTGGCGCTGGCCATCGGCGACGGTGTGTGGGTCTTCATCGGTGTAGCGCCCCTGCCCTTTGATACCGCATCTCTCGCGTAGTACTCATGAAACCGGTACGGGCCTGCGGCTGCTAGGGGCTAAAGTCCCCGCAGGCCCCTGCATCGCACAAAGTTGCAGGAATAGGTCCCCTGACAGCGCCGTTATGCCCAGAGAACCCAAGCTGGAGGTACGTCGTGACCAAGATTTTTGCCCTGCATGAAAACCCCGACTGGTTTCCACCGTTCGCCAAGGCCTTCGAGGCCAGGGGCATCGAGGTGGAGGAGTGGCTCCTCACCGACGGTGTCCTCGACCTCGACCAGGAGCCACCAGAGGGTATCTTCTGGTCGCGGATCAGTGCCTCCTCGCACACCCGTGACCACCACCTGTCCAAGGACTACGCCCGCGCGGTGCTCTCCTGGCTGGAGGCCCACGGGCGCCGCACGGTCAACGGTCGGCGAATCCTCGAGCTAGAGATGAGCAAGGTCGACCAATTGACCGCCCTGAAGGCGGCTGGCATCGACACGCCACGCACGGTGGCGGCCATCGGCAAGCACCGGATCCTCGACGCGGCGGCGGGCTTCCCCGCCCCCTTCATCACCAAGCACAACCAGGGTGGCAAAGGCCTGGGTGTCCGCAAGTTCGAAAGCCACGAGGAACTGGCCGAATACGTGGAGTCGCCCGAATTCGAAGAACCACAGGACGGCATCACACTGATCCAGGAGTTTATCCAGGCAGCCGAACCCATCATCACCCGGGTTGAGATTGTGGGCGGCGAATTCATCTACGCCATCCAGGCAGACACCGCGCGAGGTGGCTTCCAGCTCTGCCCGGCCGACGCCTGCGCCATTGACCCCGTCACCGGCAAGCCCATTATGCCGCCCGGCGCCACCATCGCACCTGAGGAAGGCCAGCAACTGTTCAGCCTCCGCGAGGGCTTCGACCACCCGATCATCGGGAAGTACCTCGAGTTCACCCGGAGGAACAACATCGAGGTGTGCGGAATCGAGTTCATTGAGACCGCTGACGGCCGCATCCTGACCTACGACGTGAACACCAACACGAACTACAACGCGGTTGTCGAGGCTCAGGCGCCCCGCTCTGCGCCGGACGCCCTGGTCGAATACCTGGCCGGAATTGCCGTGCCTGTCTAGGGGAGGCTTCGATAGGGTGGGGGACACCAAGGAGGACGACGGCTCCATTGACGCTCGGCGTCGGTGAGTTCCAAAGGGGGATTAGACGATGACCGGTGTATCAACGTTGATGGTGTGGGTTGGTTTGGTGTGGGTTGGCGTGATGATTCTCGCTATTGCGGCAATCATCTCGGTGGCGCGTAGTGCTGGTTTGAGCTCGACGGCGAAGGCCCTTTGGATTGCACTCGCTGTCGTCGTCCCGCTCTTCGGGGCAGTGGCCTGGTTCATCTACCGCGCTACTGAGGCCTGCACCAGCGATCCTGTTATTCCCGGCTGAGACCGGGGCGGGCGGAGGCCTCGGCCTATTACGCAACATAAACATTTCGTAATAGGTCCAAGGATAGGCTAGCCTTACTTTGTTGCGTCCGAACGGCCGCGAATCACAGTTTCCCGAAAGTCGAGGAGCCCCCATGGCCCCCACCCGCCTGCGCGGTTTCGCAGCCGCCGCTACGGCCGCCGCCACCATCCTTGCCCTATCCGCTTGCAGTACAGGTCCCGCCGATGGCGGCTCGGGCTCCGATGCTCCCGTCGCGGCCGGTGCTGCCGACCAGTTCCCCGTCACCATCGAGCACGCGTTCGGCGAGACGGTCATCGAAGAGCTGCCCGAACGGGTGGCCACGGTTGACTGGGTCAACGCGGACGTCGTGCTGGCCCTCGGCGTCGTCCCCGTCGGCATGCAGAGCGACGAGTATGGCGGAAACGACAACGCCTCCACCCCGTGGAAGGACGCCAAGCTGGAAGAGCTCGGCGCGGCGATCGGCACGGAGAACGCACCGGTGCAGTACTCGGAAGCTGATGGCTACGCGTTCGATGAGGTCGCAGCCACAAACCCCGATGTCATTCTGGCCGCCTACTCGGGGCTGACCCAGGAAGATTACGACACCCTGAGCGAGATCGCTCCAGTGGTTGCCTACCCCGAGGTCGCCTATGGCACCCCGTGGCAGGAATCGACTCGCATCATCGGTGACGCACTCGGTCTGGCTGACGAAGCCGAAGAGCTCATCACCGAAACCGAAGAGACAGTGGCCACCGCTGCTGCCGACTATCCGGCAATTGTGGACAAAACTTTCATCTACGGAAACCTCGACCCAGCCAGTGCTGAAGGCGTCAGCATCTACACCGCAAACGACAACCGACCGCGGTTCCTTGAGTCGATCGGCATGGTCCAGGCCGACGTCGTCACCGAGAGCACCGAGGGTTCAGAGGAATTCTTTATCCCCTGGTCCGCCGAACGCGCAAACGAGCTCGAATCGGACATCTTCGTCACCTGGGTTCCCGACGAAGCCACAGCTGAGGCGATTGCCGAAGATCCGCTGCTGAGCCAGATCCCTGCCGTCGAGTCGGGCGCTCTGGTTGCCGACCCGGACAACACCCTCACCCTGTCGATCTCGGCTGCCACCCCGTTGAGCCTCCCCTGGGCGCTGGATACTTTCCTCCCCATGCTGGACGAGGCGGCGCAGCAGGCCGAGGGCTAAACCGGCTCCAGAAGTTTGGCAAAGGCGTTTCGCCGCGTGAGGAGTTCACGTAGCGGGGCGCCTTTGCCGCATCACCGGTTGCTCTATGGGCCGGGGTGGGTTGAAATGGGATCAGCACACTTAGTTTCACCAAGGATGGAGATGCACCATGGCACAGCCAGACATTCACGACCTGCAGGAAGCCACCGCCTGGGATGCCGACGGCGAGAAGCTGGGCGAGGTGTCCCAGGTGCACCTCGATGCCCGGACCGGCGAGCCGGCCTTTGTCACCGTAGGCCTGGGCCTGTTCAACACCCGCGAGCATTTCATCCCGTTCGACGCGCCCGGCTCGACGGCGGCGACCTGCACGTCGCCTACACCAAAGACAAAATCACCGATGCGCCTGACCTGACTGCCGACTCGGAGCTGACCGACGAGCAGACGGCCACCCTGCGGGACTACTACAACAACTAGTCCGCCAGCGGACCCCAGAGCAGGGACCCTTTAACGCCGAACGCGCCCGCAGCTGCGGGCGCGTTCGGCGTTAACAGTGATCGCTAGAAGACGTCGACCAGACGGCCGACAATAAACAGAACGATGCAGGCTACGAAAACCACTCCGATGCCAATGAGCCACGGCAGCGGGTGGTTTGCCTTCGAAGTGCCCTCGTCGTGGCCCTGCGGTCCCACGGTCGAGGACTCACCCGGTGGGGTTTCGCCTGGGGGGACTCCGCCGCCCGGCTCCAGCCCGGTGATCTTCTCACCCTGTGGATCGGGGTTCTGTCCTGTCATTCGGTGCCTCCTAGATTTCCCAATCAGACCTCTTGGGTGATGGGTCTTTCGTGTCACGGGGGGTCCAGGACATGGTGATGTCGGCTCCCTCTTCGGTCTCGCGCACAAACAGGTGAAGGTCTTCCCCATAAAGGTTCTCGTGTTCGACCACGTCACCCGCCTCGTGCGCCATCTCAACCAGCCGGCTGATGGCCACTGCCATGGCCCGGCCCCAGTCATGTGGATGCTTGCTTGACGATTCTTCGGTTACAGAGAACTTTCTGTCCATAGTTGCCATTGTGCTCCTTAAGTCTCTGCAGTGGGGCAATTAATCTGGCGGCGGATTCCTGCCCGGCAGTAAATAATGGTAAGCCCCCTGTGCAGTTTTGGGATGATTCAACCCTAGCAGTACCGGTGATCACGCTGACCGGATGCGCGTTCAGCTCCGACCCGCAAAAAGGAACCAGCCCGGTAGACGTCTTTCCCCAGGGATCGAGTCAACACAAATAACCGATATCCGGGGCGAAACCTGTCATTTGTGTTGACTCGACTGCCTGGCTGATCGCGCCGCCTCGCCGATAATTGCCGTGTAGGTGGGGTAGGCGAACTTTACCCGCGCGAGGGTTGCGACGTCGGTGCCCGCCGCCATCGCCGGAGCGACCGCCTGGATCACCTCCACCGCGTTCTCTCCCACTGCGTGCGCTCCAAGGATCAGCTCCCGGTGCCGGTCCAGCACCAGTTTCAGGAACCCCTGCTCCCGGTCATCGATGATGGGGCGCTCCACCTCGCCATAGGGTACGACGACGGCGGTCGCCTCCCGGTCACGCGCCCGTGCCGCTTCCTCGGTGAGGCCGACGCCGGCGTAATCCGGGTCAGTGAAACCACCGGCGGGCAGCAAATGGTGTGGAGTGGTCCGATGCGCTCCGAGGACCGCGTTCTCGGCAGCGGTTTCGCCCTCAAACACGGCGGCCTGCACCAGCATGCTGGAGCCGTTCGCGTCCCCCGCCACATAGACGTGGGGAACGTTCGAGCGCAGATAGTCGTCAACCGGTATCGCGTTGCGTTGGGCCTGGACACCGGCCGCGGCCAGGCCAAGAGACTCAATGTTCGCCGGCCAACCGGCAGCCATCACGACCGTGTCGACCGCCTCCACCTGCTCTCCGGTTGGGCTGGTCCAGTGCAGGTGTAGCCCGCCGTCGTCGTCCCTGGTGATCTGGTTGATCCCGCCGATTCCCGTCTCCACCCTCACCCCCCGGGCGCGGAACCCATCGGTGACCGCCGCCGAGACAGCGGCGTCCTCGGTGGTGAGGATGCGCGGCGCCAGATCCAGCAGCAGCACCCGGGAACCGAGTGCATGGAAGATGGTGGCCAGCTGCGCGCCGGTGTGCCCGCCGCCGATCACGGCGATGGCCCGCGGCAGATCCGGCAGGTCGAGAATGTCCGGCGGCAGGACGGCATGCTCGGCGCCGGGGATGGGTAGGCGGCGCGCGTTGCCGCCAACGCAGAGGATGACCGAACCGGCCGTCACTGCGCGGCCGTCCACCGTCAGGGTGTGTGAGTCAGCGAAGGAAGCCTCGCCGGTGAGCAGGGTGATGCCCAACCGGGCGACGACGTCGTCGTACCCTTTGGCCGCGAGCACCCGGTCCACGGTGGACCTGACGCGCCGGACGATCTGGGGCCAGTCAACCGACGGTTCGGCGACGACGATCCCGTAGTCATAGGCGGTGCGCACCTCCCGGTACAGGCGGGCCGTCTTCGCAAGGACCCGGGTCGGCACGCACCCGGAATTTACGCAGGTGCCGCCGAGCCTCGCCCGTTCCACTACAGCCACGCGGGCGCCGAGTTCCGCGGCCCGCACCGCGGCTGCCATCCCCGCAGGGCCAGCGCCCACAATCAGAACATCGAAGTCGTATTCCATGGATTTGCTCCTGTGGGTGGTCTGGGCACGATCGGCTGCTGCTTCCTGTATAGCGGCAAATGCCCCGAAACTCCCGTACTTCAGACGTCCCGGGTAATCTCAGTGGTATGACAACGCAGCCGGAGACCCTGAAGGAAACGCGAAAGACTGCCGCGAATCTGATCCCTGCGGTGCTGATCGCCGGGTCGGGGTTTGTGATGTTCGGACTGGATCAGCGGTGGCTGGGTTACCTGTTGTTGGCGGCCGCCTTGGCGTCGTCGTTCTTCATCGGGCGTCAGCTGTTCAAGGATCTGGCGCTGCTGTCACTCGGACTGATCATCATGAGCCTGGTGCCCATCACCACCGACATCAGCTTCGAACACATGTTCACCATGGGGACAGCAATGGTCCTGGCGGTGGGGCTGCCGTATTCGATTTCACGGTTTGTGTTCAAGGACCACGCCATCCGGTTTCCGGTACTCACCGGCCAGAAGTGGACGCGGACCGAGCGCTGGTACCTGGTGGCCGTCGTCGTGATGGGGTACTTTCTCCTGCCCGTCTACATGATTCCTACCGGCGTGTTTGAGAACTGGCCGGCAGCCTCGGATCCGAGCACCGTGGCGCGGCTGTTCCTCGGCACCAATGTGCTGGGCATCTGGGACGAGCTGTTCTTCATCTGCACGGCCTTCACCCTGCTGCGGCGGCATCTGCCGGACTGGCAGGCCAACATGCTGCAGGCGGTGCTGTTCACCTCGTTCCTCTGGGAACTGGGCTTCCACGCCTGGGGGCCTTTGCTGATCTACCCCTTTGCGCTGGTGCAGGGCTGGATTTTCAAGAAGACCAAATCATTGAGCTACATTGTGGCGGTTCACCTGCTGTTCGACTTTGTGTTGTTTCTGGTGCTGATTCACGCGCACAACCGCGAATGGTTCGACATTTTCCTGTACTAGCCACCTGCTGATCCCCACCTGATCGTGGGGTGAGAGTCTCCCCACAGTTTTCCCTTCCGGCTGGACAGCTACCCACTGTCATCTGAGACGGTGAAGCCATGGATGAACTAGTCAACGCGTTGGCCCCGGTGGTCGGGGTCGCTGCGGCCTTGATCGCAGCCGTGCTGCTCGCAGCCATTTTGCGCCGGATAGCTGTGCGCGCCCTGCGGAAGGTCCCCGCCATTCAGGGGGCATCCCGTCGGGCGCTGAACCCGGTGCGGCTCGTGCTCGCCATTGTGGGCGCGCGGATAGCCCTTGCGGTGACTGCCGCCGACACCGACTGGTTTGGGCCGGTGGACTACGCGCTGGTGCTGGCTCTCATTGGGGCCGTGGCCTGGCTGGTCGCCTCGCTCCTGCTGGTGTTCGAGGCGGTGGCGTTGCGGAAATACGGGAGGGACACCGTTGACCATGGGCGGATGCGGCGCCTGAAAACGCAGATCATGCTGGCCCGCAGGGTGGGAGTGGCGCTGGTGATCACCTTCGCGCTGGCCAGCGTGCTGCTGACGATCCCCGAGGTGCGTGCCCTTGGCGCTGGCATCCTGGCCTCGGCCGGGCTAATCTCCATTGTCGCTGGCCTCGCCGTCCAGAGTTCCCTGGCCAACGTTTTTGCCGGGGTGCAATTGGCCTTCACCGACGCCCTGCGGATCGACGACACCGTGTTCGTTGAAGAACAGTTGGGCACAGTCGAGGAAATCACCATGACCTATGTGGTGGTCAAGGTCTGGGACGACCGCCGGGTCATCCTGCCCTCGACCTACTTCACCACCACGCCGTTCGAGAACTGGACGCGGAGCCGTTCCGAACTGCTCGGCACCGTTGACCTGGACCTCGACTGGCGGGTTCCCATCGACTCGATGCGGGCCCACCTGACCGCAATACTCGCCGAGACCACCCTGTGGGACGGGCGCACCAGCACCCTGCAAATCACCCAGGCCACCGACGGCATGGTGCGGGCCCGGGTGCTGGTCAGTGCCGTCGACAATGATGCCCTCTGGGACCTGAAGTGCCTGATCCGCGAATCAATGGTCGTGTTCCTGCAGACCCACCACCGCGAGGCGCTGCCCCGGCAGCGGTGGGAGGCGGTGCACCCTCCCCAAGCCCTCGAAGCTCCCCAACCCGCCGCCCTCGGATCGAGTCAACACAAATAACCAAGTTCCGGCGTGAAACCTGCTATTTGTGTCGACTCGCTCCAATGCGGGGAGGGCTAGGTGCGGGGTTTGAGGCTGGGGGAGCCGTCCACGCCGTCGCCCGCGCTCAGCCCGGTCAGCACGGCGCGGATGGCGTCGAGTGAGGAATGCTCCGGCTCCCACCCGAGCAGTGTGCGTGCACGGTCGGTGTTCATGACCGGTGCCAGGGCAGCCATGTCGATCCACCCCGGATCGGTACGCTGCAGCCCCAGCGCCCAGGTCACGCCGACGACGGCGCGCAGCACCTTCACGGGGAGGTTCACCACTCGTCGGGCGCCCAACTGCCCCGCGACCTTGGCCGGCGTGAGCACCGGCTCGGCAGCGATGTTAAAGGCACCACCCACCCGCCGGTCGACGGCCCGCCAGTAGGCGTCTGCGACGTCGTCGGCGTGGACCGCCTGAAAGATCAGCCGATCAGGGATGGGAATGACCGGGAGCCGCAGCCGATCCAGCAGGAACTTCGGGACGAGCGGGCCCAGGAAGTAGCGGCCGATCTCGCTCCCTGCATCCTGCTGAAAGATCAGCCCCGGGCGAATCCGGGTGACGGGGATCTCCGGGTACCTCCGGTCGAAGTCATCAAGGAGCGCTTCCTGCTCAGCCTTATGCCGACTGTAGTGAGAGGTGCTGATGCCCCCATGCGGCCAACTTTCATCCACCCGCTGGCCCTTCGAGGCCGGGCTATAGGCACCCACCGATGACGCGCAGACGAAGTGGCGCACTCCCGCGTCGGCGGTCGCCTGCAGCGCGTTGGCGGTACCGGTGACGTTGGTGCGGTGCATCGCCGGTTCATTGCGGTTCGGCTGGATGGCCCAGGCCAGATGCACGACGGCGTCAACGCCGGCGAGTGCTGCGGTGAGCGTGCTGCGTCCCTCGTCGGTCCCGATATCGAGGGCGTGCCATTCGCACCCGGCGTAGGGGGCCCGGGCAGTGTCAGGAAGCCGGCGGGCGAAGCCGACGATTTCCACGCCGCCCGGATGCTCGGCCGCGGCCCGTTGCAAGCGCCGTAACAGAGCGGTTCCGACGTTACCGGTGGCGCCAACAACCGCAATTCGGAGGGTGCCGGCTGGACTAATCTGGGAGAAAGCCATGTGCCAACGGTAATCCTTAGGTAGGCTTATGCACTAGTAAGGGTCCTTATAATAATCAGCTGGACCTGTAGGAACTATGTGGAGGTACCAAATGGCACCCAGCGGCGGCACAGCGGCGGATTCGCCCGAAGCGCAGACCCAGGACAAAGCACGCAATGCGCCGAGTCCTGACGACGACCGGAAGCCCGACAGCCCCACCGAGATCAAGAAGCCAGCCTGGGGATACGTGTTCAAGCGCACCCTCCGTGAATTCGGCAAAGACCAGTGCACCGATCTGGCTGCTGCCCTGACCTACTTCGCGGTGCTGGCGATTTTCCCGGCGCTGCTGGCGGTGGTCTCCCTGCTCGGTGTCTTCGGTCAGGCGGAAACCACCACCAACACCGTGCTGGACATCCTTGAAGGGGTGGCACCGGGTGCAGCCGAGAACGAGACGCTCGAAAGCACTATCGAAGGTCTCGCTACCTCACAGGGTGCTGGTCTGACGCTGATCATCGGTGTTCTCGGTGCGCTCTGGTCTGCCTCCGCCTATGTCAACGCCTTCAGCCGGGCAATGAACCGGGTGTACGAAGTGGAGGAGGGGCGTCCGTTTTGGAAGCTGCGCCCGGTAATGCTCCTCATCACCGCTATAGTCCTGCTGCTGGTGGTGCTGATGGCCCTCCTGCTGGTCCTGTCCGGACCGATCGCCGAATCGGTCGGGAATGTGATCGGTCTCGGCGACACGGCTCTCCTCGTGTGGAACATCGCCAAGTGGCCGGTCATGGTGGTTTTTGCCATCCTGATGATCGCCATCCTGTACTACGGGGCGCCCAACGTGAAGCAGCCCAAGTTCCGTTGGATGAGCATGGGATCGTTTGTTGCGTTGTTGGTCCTCGGACTCACCACTGCTGGATTCTCTTTCTACGTTGGCAACTTCGGCAGTTATGACGAGACCTACGGGGCGATCGCCGGCGTCATCGTGCTGCTGCTGTGGCTCTGGCTGGCTAACCTCTCACTGCTCTTCGGTGCAGAGTTCGACGCCGAACTGGAGCGCGGCCGGCAACTCCAGGCCGGCATCGAAGCTGAGGAAACCATCCAGCTCCCTCCACGGGACGCCACCGCAAGCCGCAAGAAGCTCGACAAGGAACTCGAGGACATCGACAACGGGCGTGAGCTGCGCCGGAAGTACGAACGCGAGTCGGCCCGGCAGAGCCAGGACAACTGATCGCCAACCGGCGATCACCCAGTGATCAATTCCACCTCTGTCGCCGGGCTGTTCCAACCAACAGCCCAGCGACAGAAGATTAGGCTGAACAGATGACCGAGAACGAACACAGCACTCGTGGCGCCTACGTGAACACGGGCAAGGAATTCAGCCGCGACACCACCTATATCGAAACCCGGATCACCCGGGACGGGTCGGACGGCTTTCCCGTGGAGGCCGGCCGGTACCGGCTGATCGCCGCCCGCGCCTGTCCCTGGGCGAACCGCGCCATCATCGTGCGCCGGCTCCTCGGACTCGAGGACGCCATTTCGCTGGGGACCCCGGGCCCGACCCACGACAAGCGGTCCTGGACCTTCGACCTTGACCCTGACGGACGCGATCCGGTCCTGGGCATCGAACGACTGCAGGAGGCGTTCTTCAAGCGAGATCCCGAGTATCCGCGCGGTATCACCGTTCCGGCGATCGTCGACGTGCCTTCAGGTGCCGTCGTCACCAACAACTTCCCGCAAATCACCCTTGATTTCTCCACTGAGTGGAAAGATTTCCACCGCGACGGCGCCCCTGATCTGTACCCGGAGAAACTGCGTGAAGAGATCGATCAGGTCGCCAAGCGGATCTTCACCGAGGTGAACAACGGCGTCTACCGGTGCGGGTTCGCCGGATCGCAGGAAGCGTACAACGACGCCTACGACCGCCTGTTCACCGCGCTGGACTGGCTGGAGGAACGCCTCAGCCACCAGCGGTTCCTGGTAGGCGAGACCATCACCGAGGTCGACGTCCGCCTGTTCACCACCCTGGTGCGCTTCGACGCCGTCTACCACGGACACTTCAAGTGCAACCGGAACAAGCTCACCGAAATGCCAGCCCTGTGGGGCTACGCCCGGGACCTGTTCCAGACCCCCGGCTTCGGCGACACGATCGACTTTGACCAGATCAAGGATCACTACTACATCGTGCACGAAGACATTAACCCGACCGGGATTGTGCCCAAAGGCCCGGATCTGGCCAACTGGCACACCGAGCATGGCAGGGAAGGCCTCGGCGGCAAGCCCTTCGGGCAGGGAACCCCGCCCACCGCTGCCTAAAGCCAGCTAAACCGTGTCAACCGATAGCCCGCCCGTACCGGATTCCCCGGCTGCTGGGTGGGGTTTCGGCGGGTAGGGAGCGACCTGCCGGGTGCCCCTCCGAACGACCCACCCTGGCTAATTAGGGAACATAACCGTTTCTTAATAGAGGTAACCGTAGGCTAGCCTTACTTCTGTCCGGAGTTAGACGGTGAGGAGGCATGCGATGGCAGTGCAGACTGCTCCAGCCCCTCTTGCCCGCGCTCCGATCGCCTCAGCCAGACCCCGCGGACAGCGCCGGGTTCTGAAGCTGGGCGCAGTGCTGGTCGCCCTCGCCCTGGTCTGCGCCGCCTCGCTCGCATTCGGCTCCCGGCCCATCAGCTTCGACGTCCTGGTCGCTGCGCTAACCGATTTCGACCCGGCCAACGGCGACCACGCCGTCGTCCACTCCCGCATTCCCCGCACCGTCACCGGCCTCATGGTCGGCGCCGCACTCGGCCTCGCCGGTGCCGCCATGCAGGGAGTGGCCCGGAACCCGCTCGCTGACCCAGGCATCCTCGGCGTCAACGCAGGAGCCGCGCTCGCCGTCGTCATCGGCATCTACGTCTTCGGGATCGCCGAGGTGACCGGCTACATTTGGTTCGCGTTCGCCGGGGCAGCCTTCGCCGCCGTCGTGGTCTACGCCATCGCAAGCCTCGGCCGGGAAGGCGCCACCCCCATCAAGCTGGCGCTCGCGGGGGCGGCCCTGTCCGCGGGGCTGGGCAGTCTGATGAACGCCGTCCTGGTGTCCAACCAGGAGACGCTCGACCGGTTCCGGTTCTGGCAGGTCGGCACCGTGTCAGGCCGTGGCTGGGATGTCCTCCTGCCGGTCCTGCCGTTCCTCGTGGTCGGCATCCTGTTGACCCTCCTGACCGGTAAGGCACTGAACAGCCTGTCCCTCGGTGACGACATCGCGAAGGGGCTCGGCCAGAACGTGGCGATAGCCCGCGGTGTCGCGGCGCTGGGCGTCGTCATCCTCTGTGGCGCTGCGACCGCAGCCGCCGGACCGATCGCCTTCGTGGGCCTGGTGATCCCTCACATGGTGCGGGTGCTCACCGGCCCCGACTACCGCTGGATCCTGCCCTTCTCGGTGGCACTTGCCCCGGTGCTGCTCATCGGAGCCGACATTGTCGGCCGGCTCATCCTGCCACCCGGCGAGGTGCAGGTGGGGATCATGACCGCCGTCATCGGCGCCCCGGTGTTCATCTGGCTGGTCCGCCGCCGGAAGCTGGCCCAACTATGAGCCTCCACCCAGCGCCCCCGACCGGCGCGGCCACACCCGCCGCCCCGGACGTCGCTGCCACACCGAATGGCGCTGCCACACCGGATGGCGCTGCCGCACCGAATGGCGCTGCCACACCGCCGTCGGCGGCTACCGTCAGCGGCGGTCGACGCCGGCAAGCAGCCCAGCGCCGCCTGGTGATCGGTATCCTCGCGGGGGTCACCGCCGTCCTGTTCGCGGTCTCCGTCCTGCTCGGCACCTATACCGTGACCATCCCGGACTTCTTCAGGATCCTCGGCGGCGCCGATATCCCCGGCGCTACCTTCATCGTGATGGAAAACAAGCTTCCCCGCGCGGTGATCGCGGTCCTTATCGGGGTGGCCTTCGGCCTGGCGGGCACCATTTTCCAGACCATGCTCCGGAACCCGCTGGCCAGCCCCGACATCATTGGGATCAGCTACGGAGCCAGTGCCTCCGCCGTGGCAGCAATAGTGCTGTTTGGGGCGGCGGGCGTTGCGGTCTCCCTTTCCGCCCTGATCGGTGCACTCGCCGTCGCGGCAGCGATCTACCTGCTCTCCCGCCGCGGCTCGGCGGCCGGGTACCGGCTGATCCTGGTGGGAATTGGCTTCGCCGCGGTGCTGCACGCGGTGGTCAGTTTCCTGCTCACCCGCACCGATATCCGCACCGCATCGGACACCCTGGTCTGGCTCAACGGCTCCCTGAATTCTAGCAACTGGGACCGCGCCACGATCCTCATCCTCGCCCTGCTGCTGCTGATCCCCGCGGCGGCCGTCCTGTCCCGGGGGCTGCAAGGACTGGAACTGGGCGACGATACCGCCGCCAGTCTCGGCATCCGGGTCGAACCATCGCGGCTAGCTCTGATCACCGTCGGAGTGGCCCTGGCTGCCGTTGCCACTGCCGCCGCCGGGCCGGTGGCGTTCGTCGCCTTCCTCGCCGGCCCGATCGCGCGCCGCCTCGTGAAGGGCGCCGTGTCTCTCACCGCGGCCGGACTGGTGGGCGCGGTGATAGTTCTCGCCGCAGACTTCGTGGCAGCCAACATGATTCCCGGTGTGTCACTTCCGGTCGGCGTAGTAACAGGCGTCCTCGGCGCCCCGTTCCTGCTGTGGCTGCTCGTGACCGCCAACAGGACAGGACAGGGAGGCTGAGATGGCTCTGACAGCCAGCGAGCTGACACTCGCATACGACGACCGCAAAGTGGTCCAGGACCTCACCGTCGAGCTGCCGGCCGGCAAGGTCACGGTGATCGTCGGTGCCAACGCCTGCGGCAAGTCCACCCTGCTGCGCGGCCTGGCCCGCCTGCTGAAGCCGTCGGCCGGCGTCGTCAACCTCGACGGCAAGGACATCCACTCGCTGTCCACCCGCACCGTCGCGCGGATCCTCGGGCTGCTTCCGCAAACACCGGTAGCCCCGGATGGGATCACCGTCGCCGACCTGGTGGGTCGCGGCCGCTACCCGCACCAGGGCTGGTTCCGGCAGTGGACCAACGACGACGACGTCGCCGTCGCCTCCGCCCTCCAAGCCACCGACACCCTTGAGCTCGCTGACCGCTTTGTCGATGAACTGTCCGGTGGGCAGCGGCAGCGGGTCTGGATCGCGATGGCCCTGGCCCAGCAAACCGACATCCTGCTGCTGGATGAACCCACCACCTTCCTCGACGTCACCCACCAGGTGGAAGTACTGGATCTGATCACCGACCTGAACCGGCGCGACGGCACCACGGTGGCCATCGTGCTCCACGACCTGAACCTCGCCGCACGCTACGCCGATCACCTCATCGCCATGAAGGACGGCCAGATCGCCGCGCAGGGCAGTCCCGCCGAGGTGGTGACTGAGGAGACCGTCACCTCGGTTTTCGGTCTGCAATGCCGCGTCATCCCGGACCCCGTATCCGGCACACCCATGGTGGTGCCGGTCGGCCGGCACCACTCAGGCGACGGAGCTACTCAGCCGTCACCCGAAACGTCCACCGGGCAGGGGTTCCTGCCTAATCCGCAGGACACGCTGTCCGCGCACCACCTGGAGGCAGCAACATGACCGAAGTCAGCAATCGCACGGCCCGACGGAGCGAGCGCGCATCCCAGCGCACCGATGGAACCGTTTCGGCGGTATCAGCCTTCGACGTCGTCGTCACCCGGGTGCAGCGCCTCAGCGACAACTTCCAACGCATCACCTTCGGCGGGTCCTGCCTGAGGGACTTCGGGGTGCAGGGGGCAACGCTGGACCTGCGGATCAAAGTCATGATCCCCGCCACCCGCGACGACGATGCCCCCCGCGTGAACATGCGGGAGCTCCTCGAGTCACCGCCCGAGGGATCGGGCTGGTATCAGCGGTGGCTCGCAATGGACCCCGCAGAGCGCGGCGCCATGCGCACCTACACCGTCAGGGCGGCCCGGTGCGATGGCGACCAGCCAGAGATCGACGTCGACTTCGTGATGCACTTCGATGCTGAGGGGAACGGGGGGCCGGCGTCGCTGTGGGCCGCCGCCGCCACCCCCGGCGATCGGATCTGGCTGATCGGCCCGAACGTCCACGCCGCCACCTGCACCACCGCCGGCTCCTACGGCGGGATCGAGTGGCGTCCGGGGCTCGCCCAGCAGGTCCTCCTCGCTGGCGACGAGACAGCTGTCCCCGCCATCAGCGCCATTCTGGAGTCCCTCCCCGCCGATGTCGGCGGGCACGCCTTCCTTGAAGTGCCGGACCACGCAGACTTCCAGGCTGTGTCCACCACCTCAGCGGTGGAAATCATCTGGCTCGCCCGGGGGGAACGCCCCCACGGTGAACTGCTGGACGCGGCGGTCCGGGATACGGTTCGGGTGCCCGGCTGGGTGTCGCTGGCCGCGCCGTTCGCCGTCGGAGTCGACGCCAGCTCCCGCGCCGGGCTGACCCTCGCCGCCGCTGCCGCAGCCACAGCAGGCCCCGAGCCGGAAGAAGTGAACATTGACGAAACGATCCTGTGGGAAACCCCGCAGCGGCTGAACGCGTCAACGCTGAATTCCTCGCTGAACCCGGACCGGCCCTCCGGTGCGCTCCCGTTCTATGCCTGGATCGCGGGCGAGGCTGCGGTGGTCCGTGGGCTGCGGCGTTATCTGGTGCGCGATGTCGGGATTGACCGCAAGCAGGTGGCCTTCATGGGGTATTGGCGCAGGGGTCGATCCGAACTTGGCTAGTCGCCACGCCGTGATCTGTGTAACGAAATTATAACTTCTCGGCTAAGCGCTCTATTCTTATAGGGAGCCATCCGCATCATTGTGGCTCCCGGACTGCACGCCTAACCCTGTCAGCAGCCGGCCCCCAATTCACCGTGGCAGGGGTGGAGGACCCATCTTCGGCAGTTTTCTGCCTTGGGGTGCAGCCCTTCGCAAACCACTCTTCCGCTCACTGGAAGAGCAGCAGTGGGCCGAGTCAACTCTTGCTCGAATCCGACAGCTAACTTCACCGGCGTTGCAGAGAGGCTCCTGTTTTGCTCCAGCCGGTCACGTCCGGGCGCCGCCGCGCGTCCGCCCCGCCTAAGTCCACCTTGAAATCCAACCGCCGGTCAGCTGTGCTGGCCGTGGGAGTCCTCGCCGCAGCGGCGGGCCTCGTTCTCACCGCAGCCTTCCCCTCGCCAGAGGCTTCCCCCTCGGCAGCCCCTACCGCCGGAACCGGCCCCGCCGTAGCCGCACCGGTTACTGCTGACGCTGAAGCAGAAATTGATTTCAGCAAGGAGTCCCCGCTCGCGACGGCCGCAACCCCGAAGGCCAAAACCACTGTCCTGTCCAGCGACGTGGCAGCGTTCACCACCCCGATCAAGGGCGCCGAAATTGCTTCGTCGTTCGGCTACCGGGTGAACCCGATGGGCGGGTACGGCGACGAGCTGCACACCGGGACCGACTACGCAGGGGCTTGCGGTACGCCGGTCCTCGCATCACGCGCGGGCACCGTGGTGGAATCCGGGTGGCATGCCTATGGTGGTGGCCAGCGGATCGTGGTGGACCACGGCGGGGGCCTCCAAACCTCGTACAACCATCTCAGTGTGCTCGGCGTGACCGTGGGTCAGAAAGTGGGCAAAGCCGAGGGCCTGGGCGCCGTCGGCAGCACCGGCAACTCCACCGGATGCCACCTCCACTTCGAGCTACTGGTCGACGGCGAAAAAGTCGATCCCCAGACCCGGCTCTAGCCCCGGCCCGGACCCGGCCCTCGCGGCTTAGGGCTCCGGGTGGGTGACGACCGCTGGATCCTTCTTGCCGTAAGGCATCCGCAGCCGCAACGAATTAGCGTCCACGCGCAGGGCCATGTGGGTGCCCTTGCCGAGGGGGTCGCCGTCGAGCTGGATTTCCTGCGGCTCGTCGAGCTGGATCTCGGCTTCCTTGCACTGGAAGTACTCGAGGGACGGGTCCTTGCCCTTTCCGCGGGCAAACAGCTTACCCACGACGCCAAGCCACCCGAGCCGGCCGGTGGGCGCCACGGTCATGATGTCCAGTAGGCCGTCGTCAATCTTGGCGCCGGGGAAAATCTCCAGCCCGCCCATGATCTTGCCGCAGTTGCCGCCCATCACGCTGCGCAGCCGACGCTCGATGACCTCGCCGCCGTCCAGTGTGATCCGGGTGCGTGCAGGCTTGCCGCTCAGGTTCCGGATGCCGGCGTCGACGTAGGCCAGCCAGCCCACCTTGTCTTTGAGGTCATCACGGGTGTCAGCCATGATCGACGCGTCAAACCCCAGCCCCGCCATCACCAGGAACACGTGCGAGTCCTGGGCGCGGTCAACCGTGACATGGACGACGTCGACGTTGCGTTCGGTGCCGAACAGGGCTGCCTTGGCGGCCTCCTCCGGATCGTCGACGGCGATGTCCAGGTTCCGGGCCAGCAGGTTGCCGGTGCCGAGCGGGATCAGCCCCAGTGCGATGCCGGTGCCGTTGACGACCTCGGCCACGCAGCGGACCGTTCCGTCACCGCCAGCGGCGATCACCACGTCCACGCCGGCGTCGACGGCTTCCTGTGCCTGGCCACGGCCGGGATCATCAACCGATGTCTCCAGGTACAGCACCTCGTCCCACCCCTCGGCAGCGCAGAGCTCCGAAACGATCGCACGAATATCAGCCCCGGTGTTCTTGACCGGGTTGATGATCAACGCGGCGCGCTTGGTCCGAGTGTCGGAGGGCTGGGTCATGATGTCCTTCTCAGGTTGTGGGGAGGGGAGCGGGGGTGCACTGCAAAAAGTTATCAGTCTGCTTGCAATGCCACCTTATCGCGCGGCGGGAGCAGGTAGCCTCTTCTAGTGGAATTCTCTCAACGATATGTGGCCCTCGGTGATTCGTTTACGGAAGGCGTCGGCGACTGGCATGAAGCCAGCCCCAACGGGGTGCGGGGGTGGGCTGACCGGGTGGCCGAGCAACTGATCCTTGCCGACAGCTCCTGGGGATACGCGAATCTCGCCGTCCGCGGCAAGAAAGTGCGCCAGGTCCTCGACGAACAGGTTGACCGGGCACTGGCCCTGCAGCCCACACTGATCACCATCTACGCGGGTGGCAACGACATTCTGCGGCCGCGGATCGACATTGACGCGCTGATGGCCGCCTACGACGACGGCGTGGCCCGCCTTGCGAGCTCGGGCGCCGCCGTGGTGCTGTTTACCGGTTTTGATTCGGTGGGGTCGGCGGTGTTCGGCAAGACCCGCGGACGGACGGCCATCTATAACGAACTGGTCCGTGAAATTGCTGACCGGCACCACGCCGACGTGGTGGACTACTGGCGGTTCAGGGAGTTCCAGAATTGGGGCTATTGGGACACTGACCGGATGCACATGTCCGCCGCCGGACACACCCTTATGGCCAGGCGGGTGCTCGAAGTGTTGCGGGCCTCCCACGAGATCGACCTGCCCGAGCTGGAGGCCGCGCCGGCGTCGTCGCGGATAGATCAGCTACGAGCGGACGCCCAGTGGGCGCGCGACTATCTGTCGCCGTGGGTGGGGCGGCGCCTGCGCGGCGTGTCTTCGGGGGATGTGCTGACGGCCAAGTACCCGGAGCTCACCCGCCCGGCGTGGGCCTAGGGTCCCAGCCGGCCGGCGGGGCCCCGGTGGCAAACGGTGTCTGTGCCAGAATGGCGGGATGAGTGGTGTCCGTTGGCTGAATCCCGAGGAGCGGCAAGCCTGGCTTGCGCTCTACGCCGTCACCACCATGCTCCCTGGCACGCTGGACGCCCACCTGTTCCGGCAGGCCAAGATCACGCTGTTCGATTATCACGTCCTGGCGATGCTTTCCGAGACTGATGACCTCACCCTCGCGATGAGTGAACTCGCTGCCCGGTCGAATGCGTCACTGTCCCGCCTGAGCCATGTGGTGAAGAAACTTGAGCAGCGCGGCTGGGTGTCCCGGTGCCCCAGTGCCAGCGATGGTCGGGTCACCACCGCCCGGATCACCGAGGACGGGCTGACGAATCTGCAGTTACTGGCCCGCGAGCATGTTGACCATGTGCGGGAATCGGTCTTCGACGCGTTGACCGACGACGACGTTCGCGACCTGGAGCGGATTGGCAAGAAGATCCTGGCCCGCCTCGACAGTACCCACTGGATCCTGAATCAACCCACACCTGGAGTGCAACCATGAACCGACCGTCCGTCCTTGCGATCGTTCTCGCAGGCGGTTCGGGTGGACGGTTGGGGCCGCTGACGGATAAGCGTGCCAAACCGGCGCTGCCCGTCGCCGGCTCCTACCGCCTGATCGACATCCCCCTCTCCAACCTGCACCACAGCGGCTTCTCGGATGTGTGGATGGTGCAGCAGTACCAGCCGAACTCGCTCAACGACCATCTGGCCAATGGCCGGCCGTGGGATCTGGACCGCACCAACGGCGGACTGCGTGTCCTGCCGCCCTTTGAGGGCAGGAAAGGGGAGGGCTTCGC
The DNA here is from genome assembly GCF_003075455.1 of Arthrobacter sp. Bz4. Classification (GTDB taxonomy): domain Bacteria; phylum Actinomycetota; class Actinomycetes; order Actinomycetales; family Micrococcaceae; genus Arthrobacter_D. The sequence goes on along the minus strand of NZ_QDAE01000007.1, from coordinate 110,572 downwards.
GGACGGAAACGCCGATAGCCTGTTCCGGCAGGCAGCGTTTATCCGTGAGTTCGACCCCGACCTGGTGCTGCTCCTGAGCGCCGATCACCTGTACCAGCTGGACTTCCGCGATGTCGTCCAAACGCATCTGGAGGCCAAAGCCGCCGCGACAATCGTGACCACACACTTCGACGGCGACGCCTCCAACCACGGTGTGGTCGAGGTGTCCGGCGGCGCCGTCACCGGCTTCGAGTACAAGCCCGACAAGCCCAAGACCACCCTGGTGGCCACCGAAGTCTTCCTATTCGATGCCGCGCACCTGCTCGACACCCTGGAACTGCTGGAGAAGGAAGAGGGCGGCCTCGACGACTACGGCGACCAGCTGCTGCCCCACCTGGTGCAGCATTCAACAGTGGTGGAACACCGCCTTGAAGGGTATTGGCTCGATCTTGGTACCCCCGAGAACTACCACCGGGCGCACATGGAACTGCTTGACGGCGAGGGTCTGGCCTTCGACCACCCGGCCTGGCCCATCCTCACCAGCAGCTCCCAGCGCCTGCCCGGGTTTGTCGGGAAAGGTGCGGTCGTGGCCGACTCGCTGTTGGCGCCGGGCAGCCGCGTCCTCGGCGAAGTCAGCCACAGCGTGATTGGGCCGGACACGGTGGTGGAGGCGGGCGCCGTCGTCGTCGATTCGATCCTGCTGAACGGGGTCACCGTTCCCTCCGGAGCCCGGATTGTGCGGTCCATAGTTGACTCCGGTGCCACGCTCGACGCCGGAGCACAGGTGGGCGACGACGACGTCGTGACGGTGGTAGACCGCAACGGCGATTGGTCTTAACCCCCGGCAGCTCCTAGAATAGGAGGGCATCAGGTGGCGGAGCGTGCGCAATTGCTCCGATTCTTGGGAACATATCTTCCGGGGAATCGGTAGTTAGGGGCTCAAGTTGCGCGAAAACCGCTAATCATCCCGACAGTTTCGGCTGTCGTTTGGGGCGCCTCTGATTGCATTCCCAGCAGACAAGACTGCTGGTTCTAGGTATTTTCATTAACTCTTTGGAGGATCGTCATGGCAGCTCACTGCCAAGTGACTGGAGCCGAGCCGGGCTTTGGGCACAGCATTTCCCACTCACACCGCCGCACCAAGCGCAGGTTTGACCCGAACATCCAGAAGAAGCGCTACTGGGTTCCGTCCCTGCGCCGCAACGTCACGCTGCAGGTTTCGGCCCGCGGCATCAAGACCATCGATGTGCGCGGAATTGACGCCGTCGTCGCGTCGATCCTGGCTCGGGGAGTGAAGCTCTAATGGCAAAAGATAAAGACGTACGCCCGATCATCAAGCTGAAGTCGACGGCCGGCACGGGGTACACCTACGTGACCCGCAAGAACCGCCGTAACGACCCGGACCGCATGGTTCTGATGAAGTACGATCCCAAGATCCGCAAGCACGTCGAATTCCGAGAGGAGCGCTAAACACATGGCTAAGAAGTCTAAAATTGCCCGCAACGAACAGCGCAAGGTAATTGTTGAGCGCTACGCCGAGAAGCGCCTCGAGCTGAAGAAGACGCTGGTTGACCCCAACGCAACTGACGAAGCCCGCGAAGCTGCACGCCTCGGACTGCAGAAGCTGCCCCGCAACGCGTCGCCAGTACGCCTCCGCAACCGCGACCAGATCGATGGCCGCCCCCGCGGAACGCTGCAGAAGTTCGGTATCTCCCGTGTTCGCTTCCGCGACATGGCTCACCGCGGCGAGCTGCCCGGTGTGACCAAGTCCAGCTGGTAACTCCGGCTGGCTGGTAACTACCAGTTTGCAAGAGGACGGCGACCCTGAGTCGCCGTCCTCTTGCGTTAAGCGCCGGTCCTGACAGACTGCACCCATCCTGAAGGGAATGCCCGTGCGGCAGCAGAAACTGCTCGAACCTCCGATGCTGTTGCTGTCCGTGGGTGGGTTCCTTGCGGTCGCCACAGAGGTGCTCCCCATTGGTCTGCTGCCCCTGATGGCGGAGGACCTGGGGGTCACCGAGTCGGCCATCGGGTTGCTGGTCTCCGCCTATGCAGCAGTGGTGGTGTTCGCCTCCATCCCGTTGAACGCGTGGACCAGTGCTGTGCCCCGAAAGCCGCTGCTGGTGGGGCTGCTCGCCGGTTACGGCGTCAGCAACATCGTGCTGTGCCTGGCGCAGGATTACTCGGTGGCGCTGACCGGGCGAATCCTGGCCGGGGCGTGTCACGCACTGTTCTTCGCGGTGGTCTTCGGCTACGCGAGCCGGTTGGCACCGCCGGGCCGGTTGGGTGGGGCGATGGCGCTGGTGAACGCGGGCAACGCCGTCGCGATCGCTCTCGGGGTGCCCCTGAGCACCTGGCTGGGGGCGACGGTCGGGTGGCGCTGGTCGTTCGGCTGCGCCGCCATCATTGCGCTGCTCCTGTCGGTGGGCGCCGCCGTCGTCATGCCGGGCATTGGCGGGTCCAAGGTTTCTGGCGGCGCACAGCTGCGTGAGGCGTTGGCGGGACCTGCACTGCGGCGGGTGATAGTCGCGGTGGTGGTGATGATGACCGCCCAGTTTGCCCTCTACACCTTCATCACCCCGGTGCTGCTCCAGTCAGGCTTCACCGCTGAGAACGTGGGATTCGCGTTGCTCGCCTACGGCGGAGCCGGGATTCTGGGACTCGCGATCTGCAGCCGGTTCACCGACTCGGCGTTGCGTCCCGCGTTACTGCTCTCTCTGCTGGTGATGACGGTGTCTTTCCTGGGGGTCGCGCTGCTGGATGGGGCGCCGGGCTGGACCCTGGCCGTGGTGATCCTGTGGGGCCTGCTGTACGGTCCGGTTCCCGCCTATGTGCAGACCGCGGCGATGAGCGCGTTCCGGGACCACCCGGACACCGTGGCGGCCGTTCATAACTCGACGTTCAATATCGGGATCAGCGCCGGAGCGCTGGTGGGTGCGCAGATGCTGACAGTGGGTGACCCGTCGGGAATCGGATTCGCTGCGGCGGGGCTGGCACTCGGGGCGCTGGTCGTGGTCTTCACCGGCACCAAACAGGGATTTCCCCGAGTCAGCAGCTGAAATAGTGCCCTTTGGCATCTAAAAACCCCCAAAAACGCCGGAAACGACCGGAGTTTGGTGCTCAAGCTGGTAAGTTTTCGCACAGAGGCTTTCAGAATCGTGAAGGCTTTACAAATAACGGACAAGTCCAGGAGGACGTAAATTGGCAACGAAAGAAACCAAGAACCGCAGCGAACTGGTAGCAGAAGTAGCAGCGAAGGCTGACACCAGCCAGACCGCCGTTAACGGCGTTCTTGACGCACTGTTCGATGTACTGGCAACCTCAGCTGCCAACAACGTCAAGGTCACCATCCCAGGTTGGCTCGCTGTCGAGCGCACCGAGCGTGCCGCCCGCACCGGACGCAACCCTCAGACCGGCGAGACCATCCAGATTGCAGCAGGCAGCAGCGTCAAGCTGACCGCCGGCTCCAAGCTGAAGGCTGCTGTCAAGTAGTCAGTCACCCGGTCCGCTAAGGACTCTAGGCCGCCACCCTTTCCGGTGGCGGCCTTTCCTTTTAACGTCGAACTTCAACTTCGGGCGTGAGTCACCGAATTGTTACCCGTTCTACGCAGGGTAGACAATGGTAGATGTGGCTACTACAACCAAGGCGCCCCGGCCGACCGACCGCCCGGGCATACAGACCCCAGGGGTGAAGGTTGGCTGGCTGATTGCCGGCGGTGCCGCCGTCGTGGTCGCACTCATCCTCGCCCTGCTGTTCTCGGGGGCTGCCGGTCCGCGTCAGCTGGGCGACCCGGGTGCCCTGACCCGCTGGGGATTGCCGGTCGCCAAGGCGTTGAACAACATTTCGGTTGCCGCCGTCATCGGCTCGCTGGTCTTCGCCGTCATGATCCTCCCGCGCCGGGTCGGATCGACCCACCGCCGCACCAGTAATGCGCGCACCAGCAGCGCCGGCACCCCGGGCGACGAACACCCCGCCTTCAGCGCGGTCATGACCCTCGCCTCCGTCGCCGCAGTATCGTGGACCCTCGCCGCCGTCGGTGTGCTGCTGTTCACCTACTCCGACGCCGCCGGCCTGCCGCTGAGTAGCGACCCCGGCTACACGGAGGGGCTGGCCTCCTACCTCACCGACTTCGACACCGGCCGCGCCTGGCTGTCCACCGTCCTGATCGCCGCCGTCGTCGCCACCATGACCTTCGGGGCCCGATCCAGCGGCTGGCTGGCACTGACCGGTGTCCTATCGCTCCTCGGCCTGATGCCGATGGCCCTGATCGGCCACTCAGCCAGCGGCGACGACCACTACGCCGCCATCAACTCGATCGCCCTGCACCTGGTGGGAGTCTGCCTGTGGATCGGCGGCATCATTGTGCTGGCGGTGATCAGCGGGCGGCTGGGCGTCCTGACCTCCAGCGTGCTGCGCCGCTTTTCCTCCCTCGCAGGTTTCGCTTTCATCCTGGTGGTGCTGTCCGGTGTGATCAACGCCAGCCTCCGCATCAACGATCTGGGCCAGCTCGGCTCGGAGTGGGGCCTGCTGGTCACCTTCAAGACGGTTGCTACCCTGCTGCTCGGCGGGATCGGCCTCATGCACCGGCAGTGGATCATTCCCCAGCTCGGAACGGGCAGCGGGTCGCTCACGGGCGGCCAGCTCTCCGCCCGGCGGGTGCTGTGGCAGCTGATCGCCGTGGAACTGCTGATCATGGGCGCAGTCTCGGGTGTTGCTGTTGCCCTGTCCCGGACGGCCCCGCCTGTCAGCGAGGAGATCGCCCCCGACGCCTCGCCGGCGCGGGTCCTCTCCGGCTATGACCTGCCGCCCGAGCTGACGTTTGAACGCTGGTTCACCGAATGGCGCTTCGACTGGCTCTGGGTGGCCTTCGTGGCGGTCGTCGGGGTGGCTTACGTGCGGGGCGTGGTGAAGGTCCGCAAACGCGGCGACAAATGGCCGCTCCTGCGGCTTGCCTGCTGGCTGGTCGGGCTGACGCTGCTGACCTACATCACCTCGGGCGCTCCAGCCGTCTACGGCATGGTGTTGTTCAGTACACACATGGTGGGCCACATGGCCCTGACCATGGTGGTTCCGCTCTTCCTGGTCCTCGGCGCGCCGGTAACGCTGGCGCTCAAGGCGCTGACCCCTCGCGGCGACGGGTCCCGGGGGATCCGCGAGTGGATCCTGGTGCTGGTGCACTCGCGCTTCTCCGTGCTGGTGACCCACCCGCTGTTCGCCGCAGCCAACTTCGCCGGATCGATCGTGATCTTCTACTATTCACCGCTGTTCGGCTTCGCGATGCGGGAACATGTGGGCCACGAACTGATGTACGTGCACTTCCTGATCACCGGGTACATTTTCGTCCTTTCGATGCTGGGCTCCGATCCGGTGCCACGCCGCGCACCGTATCCGCTGCGGATCCTGCTCCTCTTCGCCACCATGGCCTTCCACGCCTTCTTCGGTGTCGCGCTGATGGGGTCCACGTCACTGCTCCAGGCTTCCTGGTTCGGCAACATGGGCCGGGACTGGGGCCCCTCAGCACTGGAGGACCAGCAACTCGGCGGCGCCCTGACCTGGGGGATCGGCGAGATTCCCACCCTGCTGGTGGCGATCGGCGTCGCCATCATGTGGTCGCGTGACGACGCCCGGGAGTCCAAACGGACCGATCGTGCGGCGGACAGGAATAACGACGCCGATCTCACCGCTTACAACAACATGTTCGCTTCGCTGGCGGAACGCGACAACCGCCGCGGTCCAGGCACACCGGGACCCGGAAAGCCAGCATCATCCCAGAAGCCTGACCACCAGGAGAGCGTGAATGACTGAGACCTCGATCCGCACCGATTACCGGGTGCGTGCCTCCGAACTGGTGGGCCGCAACTGGCTCAACACGGGCGGGCGGCAGCTCACCCTCGAAGATCTGCGCGGGAAGATCGTCATCCTCGACTTCTGGACCTTCTGCTGCATCAACTGCCTGCACGTCCTGGATGAGCTGCGGCCGCTGGAGCAGAAGTTCAGCGACGTGGTTGTCACAGTGGGAGTCCACTCACCCAAGTTCGAACATGAAGCGGACCCGGATGCCCTGGCCGCCGCGGTGGAACGCTACGACATCCAGCACCCGGTGCTGGACGACCCGGAGCTGACCACCTGGCAGGCCTACACCGCCCGCGCCTGGCCCACCCTCGTCGTCGTCGACCCCGAGGGGTACATTGTGGCGCACCTCTCCGGTGAGGGCCACGCTGCCGGGCTGGAGTCCCTCGTCCAGGAGCTGGTGGAGGAACACTCCGCGAAGGGCACGCTGCACCGCGGCGACGGACCCTACGTTCCTGCCGAAAGCACCGCCGGCGACCTCCGGTTCCCGGGCAAAGCCGTCCCCCTCGCCAACGGTTCGCTCCTGATCGGCGACACCGGCCACCACCGGCTGGTGGAGCTCGACGCCGACCTGGTCACCGTCCGCCGCACCATCGGCTCGGGGGAGAAGGGCGCTGCCGACGGCACCGCTGCCGGGGCCCAGTTCAACGAGCCGCAGGGCCTCGCGGTCCTGCCCCAGCAGGTTGCCCGGCAGGTCGGGTACGACGTCGTCGTCGCCGACTCCGTGAACCACCTGCTCCGTGGCGTGGCCCTCGCCGACGGCGCGGTCACCACCATTGCGGGCAACGGCGTGCAGCGGCTGCTGGACGCTGGCAACCACGTGAAGGCACGCCCCGCCGAGCTGCAGGAGAACTTCGACCAGCCGAGCGGGTACGACGTAGAATCCCCGGAGGACGCCACCCCTCGCCTGACCGACACCCACCTGGGCACCCGGCCGCTGGAGGTCTCGCTGTCCTCGCCGTGGGACGTGCTGTGGTCCACCGTGCTGGAACGCGTGGTGATTGCCATGGCGGGCACCCATCAGCTGTTTACGTTCGATCCAGTCACCGGATCCGTCGACATCCTCGCGGGCACCGGACTGGAGGGCCTGCTCGACGGCGACGGATCCGAGGCCTGGTTCGCCCAGTCCTCGGGCCTGGCCGAGGATGCCAGCGGCAACCTCTGGGTCGCCGACTCGGAAACGTCGGCAGTACGGACCCTTTCCTTCCCCGAGTTCAACGGTCACCGCCGCACCCAGGTGCGGACCGCCATCGGGACCGGGTTGTTTGATTTCGGTTTCAGGGACGGCGCCGCGGACCAGGCACGCCTGCAGCACCCGCTGGGCATTACCGCCCTCCCCGATGGGTCGGTGGCCATCGCCGACACCTACAACGGCGCGGTGCGCCGGTACGATCCAGCCACGGGGCAGGTCTCAACCCTGGCCCGCGGTCTTTCGGAGCCCTGCGACGTTCTGGTGGACCTGACCCCCACCGCGTCGGGCAGCGAGCCGCTCCTCATTGTGGTGGAAGCCAACCGCCACCAGCTGGTCCGGGTGCCGATCCCCAAGGAAGCGCTCGCCGTCGATGAAGGCGCGTCCCAGACGCAACGACCGCAGACCCCCGTCGTCGCCGGATCGCATGCGCTTACGATCCGGTTCTCCGCGCCCAAGGGACAGAAACTCGACGACCGGTGGGGTGACCCCACCCAGCTGAAGATCTCCTCCTCACCCGAGGAACTACTGGTGTCCGGTGGCGGAACGTCGGTGGGTCTGACCCGCGAACTGGTGCTGTCCGACGCCGTCAGCGAGGGCGTCCTGCACATCACCGCCCGCGCGGCGGCCTGTGACGGGGAGCCGGGCGGCGAGATCCCCGATCATGCAGCATGCCACCTCTACCAGCAGGATTGGGGTATCCCGGTGCGGATCAGCGACGACGGCGAAACCGGGTTGACCCTGGACCTGCGGGGCCTCGACTAGTACTGGACCACCGGGGTGACGGCGATTTCGTCGTCGCCCACTGACAGGCGGGCGGTGAAGCCGAACTCGCGGGGGACCGTCACCGGTTCGATCGAGCCGGTGAAGAGGTCCTGCAGCGAGGTGGACAGTTCGGCGTTGCCTGAGAGCGGCGGCATCACCCAGCTGCCGTTGAACGGCTCGATGGAGACCGTCGGGTATTCCGTGATGGACCAGCGGATGTCCCCGGCTACCCGGTTCTCGGTCTGGAAGTTGAAGGGGCAATTGGCGGGCTGGAACACGGTCTGCGCCGCACACTCATCCAGGAAGCGCCGGATCTGGCCGTCCACCGCCTCCACCAGCGCATCGGTGGCCGCGGTAGCGAGCGCTATTCGTTGGCCGCCCGAGCGGTCGGTGACGGCAACGGTTTGGGCCGGCGCAGCGAAGTACTCGCTCGTGTAGTGGGCTTCAAAGTCCCCGGGGTAAAACACGGCGAACTGGTTTCTGCCCTCGGGCATGCCTACCCTGGTCCCATTGAGGGTGGCCTCGACCTGGTTGATCACCGACAGTTCGAGGGTGGGCAGCACCGAGGGAACAAACTCCCAGGTGTTGAAGAACAGCCACTCCGTACCGGTGCGCTCCAGGGAAAACGTTGACGAGTGTGCTGCACCGCGGACCGTGTAGGTGATGGTGACCTCCACCCGGCCGTCACCGACCTCCACCGCCTCACCGACCGCCACGCCCTCAACAGCTGCCATCGACTGCTGCAGCGGAGCACCGTTGAGCATGGCCGCGTTGGCCTCGGGCACCGACGCGTTGAGGAGCCCCAGGGCGCGTTCGCCGTCGCCGTCCGAGAGTGCTTCGAGGTAGTCGTGGACCTGTTCCTCGGGGTTGAAAATGTGCGTATTGACCACCACCACAGTGGCAATCGCGGCCGCAACCACGACCATCAGACCGAGCAGCCAGGCTGCTAGGACTTTGATCACAGAAGACGTTTGCACGCTATTACGTTACCCGTTGAGTGGTGCCCGGTTACCAACGACGACGACTGCGCCTCCGCTGTGTGCCGAATAAACCCCGGGCGAGCTCCGCCCCGATGGCGCCTGCCGCCTTGACCGCGAACTCCATCAGTTCACCGTCTTGCTGCCGGGGTGCCGGCGTGGGAACGCCGAGGGGTGGGGGTGTCCCAGCCGGACCGGAGGACGCTGGCGGGGCGCCCCGGTGCCCCGTAATTGACTCTTCAATCCGGCGGGCCTCGTCATCAGCAGCTGGTTCGGCCCGGGGCGGCGTCGCGCTGGGCGGAGCGGGAGTGGTGAGCTTTTCGAAGGCCGAATGGCTGTCGATCGCCGTTTCGTAGTGGGTGCGGAGCGGTGAGGCCCGGACGATCTCCTCCACGACAGCAGGCACTGAGGGGCCCATCGTCGATTCGGGGGAGGTCATTCGGGTCCAGGCGACGGGGGTGGGCGCGCCCCGATCGTTCATGACGGTCACCACCGCCTCGCCCGTCCCTGCTGAGGTGAGAACCTCAGCCAGGTCGTAGTCACTGGTGGGGAAGGTGGACACCGTGGCTTTCAAAGCCTTCGCGTCCTCGGGGGTGAAGGCGCGCAACGCGTGCTGAACACGGTTGGCCAATTGCCCGAGGACGTCCGCTGGAACATCCCTGGGCGTCTGGGTGACGAAGAAGATGCCGACACCCTTGGACCGGATCAGGCGGACTGACGTCTGGATGGACCGCAGAAATTCCTTGGACGCGTCGTCGAAGAGCAGATGCGCCTCGTCGAGGAAAAACACCAGCTTGGGTTTGTCTTGATCTCCCACCTCGGGCAGGTCGGCGAAAAGATCGGCTACCAGCCACATCAGGAAGGTGGAAAAGAGTTGGGGTGTTTGCAGGAGGGTGGGCAGTTCGAGGCAGCTGATCATTCCCCTGCCGTCCGGGGCCTGGCGGAGCAGATCGGCGGTGTCGAATTCGGGTTCTCCAAAGAATCTGGCCATGTCCTGCGCTCAAGGGTGATCAGCTCCCGCAGGATCACCCCCGCGGTGGCCTTCGACAAGCCACCGAGGTCCTTCAAAGCGGTTTTGCCCTCGTCGGAGGTGAGGAACGAAATCACTGCCCGAAGATCGGCGAGGTTCAATAGTTCCAGCCCGGCCAGGTCAGCGTAGTGGAAAATCAGGGTGAGGCTGGACTCCTGGGTCTCATTCAAGTCCATCACCCGGGAGAGCAGCAGCGGCCCAAACTCGGAGATGGTTGCGCGAATGGGAACACCGGCACCTTGCCCGCCCAGGGAGAAGTACTCGACCGGGAAACTCCTGGCGGACCACTGCTGGCCCACGCTCAGGGTGCGGGCCAGCAGCTTCTCACCGCCGGGTCCCGGGGTGGAGAGACCGGTCAGGTCCCCTTTGATGTCCGCCAGGAACACCGGGACACCCTGGGCGCTAAGCTGCTCAGCCATGACCTGCAGCGTGATGGTTTTTCCCGTGCCGGTTGCCCCTGCGACGAGCCCGTGACGGTTCATCATCGCCAGCGGAAGACGCACCGCCGCTTCGGGGTACACCTCGCCATCCAGCACTGCGGCACCGAGATGGATCGAGGGCCCCTCGAAGGTATATCCGGAGGAGATCCCGGCAATCAGCTCCGAACCGTCACGCTCCACCAATGGTCAGCTCGCCGCGGCGTGTTTGCCGCCACCCTGACCGTTGTCGGTGGTGCCGCTGCCCGAATCCGGGGTTCCGTGGCCGTTGACGCGGTCCGCTTCCTTGGCCGTGGCGATCTCCTCGGCACGCTCCTGACCGGCTTCAGCAGTCAGCGCTGCGCCCGCCTCTGCATCGCGGGTGAGGTTCTCCCCGGACTCAGGATCAAACAGGTGCAGCTTCCGGGTGTCCAGCCAGATTTCGGCTTCGCGTCCGCCACGGATCCGGCTGGCAGCGTCGAGGGTGACAACGATCTGCGGGCGGAGTTCGTCGGCATCCATTTCGCGGGCCAGATTGTTCAGGAGCTCGCGCATTTCGGGGTCCGGGTTGAAGTTGATGTAACCGTACTGTTCGTTGCCGAGCCACTCGGTATGGGTGAGCGTGGCAGTGAAGATGGAGCCGTGGGGCAACTTGGACTCCTCGACCAGTTTCGCGTCCTCAAAGAACTCCGGCCGGACGCCCACCAGCACCACCTTCTTGCCTTCAACCTTGGCCAGCTTCTCGGCGGGGACGTCGAGGTCGCCGAGGACGGTTTGCAGTTTGCCGTTCTCAATGGTCGCGGGGATGAAGTTCATCGATGGAGAGCCGATGAAGCCGGCAACGAAAAGGTTCCGGGGCTGCTCGTAGAGTTCCCGTGGGGAGGCGATCTGCTGCAGTTCGCCCATCTTCAGGACTGCCACCCGGTCGCCCAGGGTCATAGCCTCGGTCTGGTCGTGGGTAACGTACACGCTGGTCACCCCGAGCCGGCGCTGCATCTGGGAGATCTCTGAGCGCATCTGGCCGCGCAATTTCGCGTCCAGGTTGGACAGCGGCTCGTCGAAGAGGAACGCATCAGCCTGGCGCACAATGGCCCGGCCCATGGCAACCCGCTGGCGCTGGCCACCGGAAAGGTTGGCCGGCTTTCGCTGCAGGTGGTCGGTCAGTTCAAGGGTGGCTGCCGCCTCGGTGACAAGCTTGTTCACCTGTTCCTCGCTGTGCTTGCCTTTCGCGAGCCGCAGCGGGAAGGCGATGTTCTCATACACCGTGAGGTGCGGGTACAAGGCGTAGTTCTGGAACACCATGGCCAGGTTGCGGTCCCGGGGCGCCTTATCGTTGACGCGCTCGCCGTCGATCAGGAGCTCGCCGTCGGTGATGTCCTCCAGGCCCACGATCATGCGCAGCAGGGTGGATTTGCCGCAGCCGGAGGGGCCCACCAGGATGATGAACTCGCCGTCGGCGATGTCGATGCTGATGTCATTGACGGCGGGGAATCCGTCGCCGTATTTCTTGACCAGGTTGTTGAGGGTAATTGAAGCCATTTTCTGGTGATCCTTTTCTATGTGACTGGCGCAGGCGGCTGGGACTGCGCCATTAGCCCTTGACGGCGCCCGAGGTCAGGCCGGAAACGATTTGACGTTGGAACAGCAGGACCAGCAGGACGATCGGGATGGTGACGATGATCGCAGCGGCCGAGATGGCGCCGGTGGGTGACTCGAACTGGGAGGCTCCGGTGAAGAATGCCAGCGCCGCCGGAACCGGCCGCGCTGCTTCGGTGGAGGTCAGCGAAATGCCGTACACAAAGTCGTTCCACGCGATGAAAAACGCGATAATCGCGGTCGTGAACACCCCGGGTGCCGCCAGCGGGACGATGGCCTTGCGGAAGGCCTGCCAGGTGGTGGCGCCGTCGACCTGCGCCGCCTGCTCCAGTTCCCACGGGATCTGGCGGAAGAACGCAGCCAGCGTCCAGATGGAGATCGGCAGGGTCAGGGACAGGTAGGGGATGATCAACCCGAGCCAGGTGTCATACAGGCCGATGTTGCGCCAGAGGTTGAACAGCGGGGTGACAATCGAGATCACGGGGAAAATCGAAACCGCGAGGGCCGTGGTGAGCACGAGCCGCTTCCCCGGGAAGTCGAGACGGGCAATCGCATAGGCGCACAGGGTGGCCAGGACGACGGCGATTGCCGTGGCGATGAGCGAGATGCCGATGGAGTTGCGCAGGGAGGTCAGGAACAGTTCCTGCGCGTCACCAACGAGGATCTGCTCGTAGTTGGAGATGGTGGCAGCTCCCGACGACGGCAGGAAACTTCCGTTGGTCAGGTCGCTGGGAGATTTGAACGAGGTAGCCAGGATGGAAGCCACCGGGAACAGGGCGTAAAGCAGCACCAGAACCGAGATTACTGCCCACCAGATCTTTTCGCGCCGGGAAGAGTTCTTCATTTCTTTTCTCCTCTCGTGCCGGCAAGATCCACTTTGAAGATCTTGATGGCAGCGAAGCTGATCAGGATGACGCACAGGAACAGCAGGACCGAGACGGCCGAGCCGAGCCCAATCTCGAGGCGGCTGATCGACGTCCGGTAGGCGAGGAGCGAAAGCACTTCGGTGTTGTTCTCGCCATTGGTCATGATGAAGACATTGTCGAATATTCGGAACGCGTCCAGGGCCCTGAACAGGACGGCGACCATGATCGCCGCCTTCATGTTGGGGATGACGACCTTGCGCATCTGCTCCCACCAGGTGGCGCCGTCGACCTTGGCGGCCTCGGTCAGCTCATCGGGCACCTGCGCCAGGCCGGCGAGGAGGAGCAGTGAGATGAAGGGGGTGGTCTTCCAGATCTCCGACGCCATGATCACGAAGAGTGACGTGCCGGTCTGAGCGAACCAGTTGAGGTCCGAGTCGATGCCGGGGACCCAGTCAAACCAGGCGTTCACGTACCCCGAGTTGATGTCGAAGGCGTAGAACCAGGCGTACGCCGACACCACGGTGATGATGCCGTACGGCACCAGGATCGCGGTACGGAGGATGCCTTTGAGAGACTTCAGCGCCTTGCTCATGACCAGGGCCAGGGCGAAGCCCAGAACCAGTTCGACGGCGACGGTGATCACCGTAATGAGGACCGTGACCAGGAGGCCCTGCCACCACACGCTGTCGGAGAGGATCGTGATGTAGTTGGCGAACCAGATGAACTCCCGCTCATCGGGGGCGGTGAGCCGGAACGCAAACAGGGACTCGAAGAAGGCCTGCAGGATCGGGTAGAGGGTCACCATCAGCATCACCACGAAGGCGGGGCCCGCGAGGTACCAGCCCATCCGGCGTTCGGCTTTGACCCGGTCGCTGTGCTGCATCTTCTGCTTCTTCAGCTTGTCGCCGGCGTCAGGCTTGTTGATCGTTGAGCTACTCACAGTAGCCTCTCCCCTCTGAGCACTGCGGTGATGAACTCCTGGGACTGTTCGGGAGTCTGGTCAGGATCCACTTCGTTGGGTGGCGACCATTCCTGCTGCAGTCCGGTGGAGATTTCGTTGTAGAACGGTGTCTGGGGGCGAGGAGCCGCGAGTTCGAGGGAGTCCCTGATGGTCGTCGCCATGGGGAAGTCTTCCTCGATCGCTGGATCGTCGTACGCCTCCGAGTTCGATGGCGGGTTGCCGTTGGTGATGAAGTACTCGGTCTGGTTCTCCGGTTGGACGATGCACTCGATCGCTTCGTAGGCCAGGTCAGGGTTGTCGCTGGCCGCGCCGACTCCGAGGTTGATCCCACCCAGCGGCGGTGCGGTGTCCTCGCCCTCGGTGACGGCTGGGAACAGGGCCCAACCTATGTCGTCGACCACCGACTGGTCGATGGACCCAGCCTCGACGGCGCCCAGGGTGGCGGGCCAGACGAACGGGTAGTTGACCATGAAGGAGCCGTCGTCGCCCTGGAAGAGGGTGAGGGACGTGTTCTCGGTGGAGGTCGGCAGGCCCGGGCCGCCGAGGCCCTCGGTGCCGATGGTGGCGATGATCCGTGCCGCTTCCTGCCCGGCCTCGGAGGTGAGGCCCAGTTGCAGTTCGTCGGCGGGAGCCTCCGGGTTCTCGAGGATCTGGCCCCCTGCCGATTCAACCAGCGCGTTGATCCACACGGTCATCGACTCGGCGGGTGAGCCTTGCACGCCGAGGAGCTTGTCCTGCTCGGTGGCTGCTTCGATCAGTTGGTCCCAGGTCACGGGTTGGGACATGTCCAGCCCGGCGGCCTCGGCGACCGATTCGCGGTACCAGAGGATCTGGGTGTTCGCCCAGAACGGCACCGTTACCAGTTCTTCTTTCCAGGTGGCACCGGCCAGCGCGCCTTCGAGCACGTTCTCGGTGAAGACGTCGACTGAGTCCTCGGGGATGGGTGCCAGGAAGCCTGGTTCCGCGAGCTCGGGGATGAACGGCGGGTCAATGCTCATGATGTCCATTGAGGTGTCTCCGGCTGCGAGCCGCCGCGCCAACTGCTCGCGCTGGGCTGCTGCATCGGTAGGCAACAGGGACGTTTCAATCCGGTAGGCGCCGTCGGCCTCTTCGGTGCAGCTTGCGGCTATGGCAGCCTGCCCGCCGGCGTCGGGGTTGATGTACCAGGTAAGCGTTGTCACGCTTTCCGCCGGCCCACAACCCGTCAGCAACATGGTCCCGATCGCCAGTGTCGCCACAGCTGCCGCTTTCGGCCGGCTCCGGACTGGATGAATTTTTCCTCGCCTGTTCGGCATTCCCACCGCGCCTCCACATCGTTGTAGACAGTCCGTTCACCCGAGGTACAGCGGGCGAACCAAAGCAACCTTGTCTTTGAGACCATATGCCCTGGGTGGGGAAATCGCCAGATTGAAGGGTTGCGATCCGGTCAAGGTTGACGACGAAAGATGGCGGGAAGGTAAGCGGTTGCTACCGGAGTGCTGAGTTGTTCAGGGCGTGAGGGGGCCGTTCGAGCCCCTCGGTGACGCTCTCGGCCGGGTCGGTTCCCAGGTCCACGATGCGGTTCTGCTCATTGACGTGCACCACTGTGGGGAGGTAACTGTGTGCCTCCGCGTCAGTCAGCTGGGCGTAGGTGATCAGGATGACCGTGTCTCCCTGATGGACCAGGTGCGCGGCCGGGCCGTTGATACCGAGCACGCCCGATCCACGCTCGCCAGCAATGGTGTAGGTCTCCAGCCGGGCGCCGTTGGTCACGTCCACAATGGAGACCATCTCACCGGGCAGGATGTCGGCGGCCTCAAGCAGGTCAAGGTCCACGGTGACGGAACCCACGTAGTGCAGATCAGCGTGGGTAACCGTGGCGCGGTGGATTTTGGACTTGAACATTGTGCGATTCATCAGCGTTAACACTACCGCCGTTCCGAAGTGCCCGGCTATGTGGTGTTCGGCACGCTGCTGGTGCGGCCGGGGTTGGCGGGTCGGGCGCCGAAGGCCGGGCGGCTCAGGCGTCCGGGGCTTTGCGCAGCGCGCGGCCCATGATCGCGGAGGTCAACGCCGCCACGAGCTCCTGGTTGGCGAGGGGGTTGCTGAGCAGGGTGAAGTCCACCGCGCCCACCGGTGGAAGGTTGAAACGGTTGCTGACCTGTACCAGATCCTCCGGGATCAGGGACTGCGGGAACACGGCTAACCCAATACCGGCACGGGCGGCGGCCAGGACGCCGTTGATCTCCCGGGTGTTGCAGGTGATGCGCCAGGTTCGGCCAGCCTTCTCCAGCGCATCGATGGCCATCTGGCGGGTGAGGCTGGGGGACTGGTAGACGATCAACGGCACGGGAGCGCCGTCCTCAAGGGTGGTTTTCCCGTGCCCGGCCCAGACCAGCTGGTCACTTTGCACCAGGGTGCCCTCGCCGGTGCCGCTCATGTACTTGATGAAGATCAGGTCCAGCTGGCCCGCGCGCAGCCGGCGCAACAGGAGCGGGCTCTGGGTCACGGTGAGCTCAAGGTTGATCTGCGGGTAGAGCTGCCGGAAGTGGCGGAGGATGCGTGGCAGCTGGGTGATGGCGAGGTCGTCGGCCACCCCAAACCGGAGCCGGCCGCGCATGGCCGACCCGGAGAAGTAGACCATCGCCTGTTCCTGGGCGGCGAGGATGGTCCGTGCGAAGCCGGCCATCGCGTCGCCGTTGTCGGTCAGGCTGACTTCGCGGGTGTCCCGGGAAATCAGGAGCCTGCCGGCCGCCTCCTCCAGCTTCCGGATGTGTTGACTCACGGTGGGCTGGCTGAGGTTGAGCCGGCCCGCGGCGCCGGTGAAGCTCAGGGTCTCGGCGACGGCAAGGAAGGTTTTCAGTTGGGCCGGGTCAAACATGATGCCGCCTATTACGTTTCCGAATACGAGTTATAGCCACCATACGCTTTCATCATGGATTGGCGGTGCGTAGCGTGGAAAGCGATCTCACCCCTCCAGCACAGGAAGACACCTTGGCACCCCCACCACCCTCCGCCGGCCCGGCTGGAGACCCCACGCTTACCGCGCCCCTGCCGATCACCAACCAGCGTCCAGCCTGGCGTGACACGTTCATCTCACTTCGCATCCCCAACTTCCGCCGATTCGCGATCTCCCACCTGGTCGCAGTGATCGCCGTCTGGATGCAACGCATCGCCCAGGACTGGATGGTCCTGGAGCTATCCGGATCGGTCACCGCCGTCGGGATCACCGTTGCACTGCAGTTCGCGCCGTTCCTCCTCCTCGGCCCGTATGGCGGAATCATCGCGGACCGCTATCCCAAACGCATCCTGTTGATCATCACGCAAAGCATGGCCGCCCTGATGGCAGCGGCAATGGCGGTGCTAGCCCTGACCGGCGTCGTCGAAGTGTGGCATGTCTACGTCATCGCCTTCACCCTGGGGCTGGTGACCGTGGTGGACGCCCCCGCACGCCAGGTGTTCGTCAACGACCTGGTGGGGCCAGTGCACCTGCGCAACGCGATCAGCCTGAACTCATCAATCTTCCAGGTGGGGGCCATGGTGGGTCCCGCGGTCAGCGGTGTGCTGATCACCGCGATCGGCGGCGGGTGGGCGTTCGCGGTGAACGCCGTCGCCTGCCTCTACACGGTGACCACCCTCGCCCTGCTGCGGACCGACCAACTGAGCGTCGCGGCCAGGGCGCCCCGGTCGAAAGGCCAGCTCCGTGAGGGCGCCCGCTACGTGATGAGGAAACCGGCCATCTTCTGGTGCATGCTGATGGGCGCATTCGTCTCGGTGTTTGCCATGAGCACACCCGTACTCATGGCTGCATTCGCCGACACCGTCTTCGACTCCGGCGCCCAGGGGTATGGCTTCCTGAACACAGCACTGGCCACCGGGTCGCTGGTCGGTGCGCTCGCGTCCACCCGGCGGACGACGCTCCGCCTGCGCGGGGTGCTTGGCGGTGCGGCCGCGTTTGGCGGCTTCATGGCTCTTGGATCGGTGGCACCTAACCAGGCGGTCTTCGCGATCCTGATGTTCTTCGCTGGGATCGGGTGCCTGTGGTTCATCACCGGCGCCAATCAGCTGGTGCAAATTTCGTCCAACCTCGCCATCCGGGGGCGGGTCATGGCGTTGTACATGATGGTCCTCATCGGCGGCCAGGCGATCGGCGGCCCCATGATCGGCTGGTTGGCCGAAAACATCGGGGCGCACACCACGGTGTTGATCGCCGGCGGAGTGCCGCTGCTGGCAGCCGGCGTGTTCGCCGTCGTTCTCGCTCAGAAGGGCCAGCTGACCCTGCGCTTCCGCTACACAGTTTCACCCAGCCAACGACGGCGGCTGGTGGCGATCGTCCCGAAATCCCCCGATGCTAGGAGCCACGCGGCCGTCTAGCCCGCACCCGTCCAACTGCCCGCCGAGCGGGTGGCTGTGACGGGGCGGTCGGGTCCCCTGAACCCGCCACACCCACCACTCGGCAATAATGCAGTATGACTGTCGTCCTCGTTGTGGTCCTTTTTGTCATTGCCGCGGTCGCCGAGATCGGCGGTGCCTGGCTGGTGTGGCAAAGCATCAGGGAAGGTAAACCGTGGTGGTGGGCCGGGCTGGGCATGATGGCCCTCGCGGCCTACGGGTTTATCGCCACCCTGCAGCCGGACGCGAACTTCGGCCGGATCCTCGCTGCCTACGGTGGGGTATTCGTCGCGGGATCCCTGGCCTGGGGCATAGTGTTTGACGGATTCCGTCCGGACCGCTGGGATATCGGCGGATCGGTGCTCTGCCTGGTGGGGGTGGCGGTGATCATGTTCGCTCCACGGCCGGTGGGCTGACACCGTGGGGCCGAAAACTGGAGCGGGCGACGGGAATCGAACCCGCGTATCGAGCTTGGGAAGCTAGCGCTCTACCATTGAGCTACGCCCGCATGGAGACCAGCCGACAGTGTGGCCTGAATCCCTGCGAAAACAACGAGATTCAGCCTACCTCAACCTCACCGTCCCGAAAACACCGGGCCGGACACCGGGCCTCGCCGCGGTAGGTACCCTAAGACCATGAGCGTCGAAAAGAACACCAGGGACCTGGAAGCGGGCATCGAGAAGGATTTCACCGCGAAGATGAGCTACGGATCCTATCTTTCCCTGGGGGAGCTTCTCGCAGCGCAGCATCCGGTCAGCCGCCCCGAGCACCACGACGAGATGCTGTTCATCATCCAGCACCAGACGTCGGAGCTCTGGCTCAAGCTGGTGCTTCACGAACTGCGTGCGGTGCGTGCCAAGTTGCAGGTCGATGACCTGCGATCGGCGATGAAGGGGATCGCCCGGATCAAGCACATCCAGCGCTCCCTCACCGAGCAGTGGTCGGTACTGGCCACCCTCACCCCCTCCGAATATGCCGAGTTCCGCGGGGATCTCGGTGCTTCCAGCGGCTTCCAGTCCTACCAGTACCGCGCCGTCGAGTTCCTGCTCGGCAACAAGAACGCCGGGATGCTTGAGGTTTTCGCGAATGACCCCGAGGCGCAGGAGCTGCTGGCCACCCTGCTGGATCAGACGAGTATCTACGACGAGTTCATCAGGTTCCTTTCCCGCCGGGGACACAACATCCCCGCTGAGCTGTTGGAGCGGGACCTCCGCACTGCCCACGTCTTCAACCCGGAACTCGTCCAGGTGTACAAGGCGGTGTACGAGAACGCCGAGGACAACTGGGACCTTTACGAGGCCTGCGAGGAACTGGTGGACCTGGAAGACAATTTCCAGCTCTGGCGGTTCCGGCATTTGAAGACTGTCGAACGAACCATTGGGTTTAAACGCGGCACGGGCGGGTCCTCAGGCGTAGGTTTCTCCAGAAGGCCCTCGAGCTGACCTTCTTCCCGGAGCTCTACGCCGTGCGCACCGAGATCGGCCGATAACCACTAACCCCGGGGACTGCGGTATTTTTGAACCGTGCTGATCTCCGACCGCGACATTCGAACCGAAATTGACCGCCAGCGAATTGTGCTGGATCCCTATGACGAGGCGATGGTCCAGCCCTCGAGCGTCGACGTCCGGATTGACCGCTACTTCCGGTTGTTCGACAACCACAAGTACGCGCACATCGACCCTGCTGAAGACCAGCCCGAGCTGACCAGGCTGGTGGAGGTGGACCCGGACGAGCCGTTCATCCTGCACCCGGGTGAGTTTGTCCTTGGGTCAACCTACGAGACGGTGACCCTTCCGGACGACATCGCGGCACGGCTGGAGGGCAAGTCCTCACTGGGGCGGCTCGGACTCCTGACGCACTCCACCGCGGGATTCATCGACCCGGGGTTCTCCGGACACGTCACCCTTGAGCTCTCCAACATGGCCACCCTGCCCATCAAACTGTGGCCCGGCTCCAAGATTGGCCAGCTCTGCTTCTTCCGGCTCACCTCCCCCTCCGAACACCCGTACGGCTCCGGCCCCTACGGGAACCGGTACCAGGGACAGCGCGGCCCGACGGCGTCGCGCAGCCACCAGAACTTCCACCGCACCGCCATCTGACAGCCAGCCCCAGCCGACCCTCAGTAGGACGGGACGACGGCGGTAGCCACCTTCGCGGGCGGCTTCACCGGGAGCAACACCAGCAGTCCGACCAGCAGCACCACCAGGATGCCGATAGTCCCAAACCGCTGTTCACCGAAGATGGTGATCGACGCCGCGAAGAGAGCGGGTGCGAGGAAGCTGACGGCTCGTCCCGTGGTGGCGTACAGGCCGAACAGTTCACCCTCTTCTCCGTCCGGAGCCAGACGCGCAAGATATGCACGCGATGAGGCCTGCGCCGGGCCGACGAAAAGGGTGAGCATCAGCCCGAAGACCCAGAACGTCGTATCTCCGGTCCAGGTGTAGCCGAACACATCGTGGGTGCCCGGGCCAAGGACCAGGACGGCAGACCCGGCTACCAGCAGGCCGATCAACGAGATGATGATGACCCGTTTGGGCCCAGTCCTGTCGTCCAG
Organism: Arthrobacter sp. Bz4; assembly: GCF_003075455.1. Taxonomy (GTDB): domain Bacteria; phylum Actinomycetota; class Actinomycetes; order Actinomycetales; family Micrococcaceae; genus Arthrobacter_D. The sequence goes on along the minus strand of NZ_QDAE01000007.1, from coordinate 90,017 downwards.
GAAACCGCCGCCGATGGCACCGACCGCCGCAATCAGGTTGCCGGCGATGGCGAAGACAATCACCTCGCTCAGGGTGAAGCCGAACGTACCCGCGGCGATGATGCCGCCGAAGGTGAAAACGGCGGCCAGCCCGTCACGGAAAATGGCACTGGCCAGCAGGAAGAAGATGGTGTGGGGGCTGGTCCGGTAGATTGCCTTGACCCGCCGGAAGAGGAGACCGTAGGAGGCGAAGAAGCCCAGTTGGGCTGCTTTCTCCTTGCGCGGTACCTCCGGGACGACGAACATCACGGGCAGGGCGAAGGCCAGGAACCAGATCGCCGAGAACACTGCGACCAGCCGGATGTTCAGGCTGTCGGTGGTATCGGAGCCGAACCAGGGGAACACTGGCTCCACGAAGGCCACGAGCACCAGGATCAGGGCGACGATGCCGCCCACGTAGCCCATGGCCCACCCGAACCCGCTGATCCGGCCGATGCTGCTCGGGGTGGAAATTTGCGTCAGCATGGCGTTGTAGTTGACTCCGGCGAACTCGAAGAAGACATTGGCCAGTGCAATCAGCGCGACCCCGAGGAGCAGGAACTCGGGTTGGGGGAAGACGAAAAAGCACAGCCCGGTCAGGACTGCCACGAGGAGGCTGTTCACGCCGAGCCAGAGCTTGCGCCGGCCGCCGCTGTCGGAGCGCTGCCCCGTCACCGGTGCCAGTAGCGCGATGAGCACTCCGGCAGCGGCGAGACCCCAGCCCAGCACCACCGAGGCCCTGGCCTCCCCACCAAACGCGTCGCTGGTCAGATACACGGTGAACACGAAGGTGGTCATGACCGCGTTGAAGGCGGCCGATCCCCAGTCCCAGGAGGCCCACGCGAGGACCGGCCGGGACAGCAGCCGGCCCGCACCGGACGCCGTCGTGCCCGATGTCGTACCCTCCGGCCGGGCAGCTGGAACTGGATGGGACGGCACCGGCTGGGGAGGATCCACGCTCATACGGTGAATGCTATCCCGCGGATACCCGCAAACCCATGAACATCTTCCGTTGATCGCACAAACGCGCGGGTCAGGCACGGTATTCCGGAAACCCCGAAACAGTCGCCGACGGCGTAATACGTCGGGACGGCCTGTATTCCACAGGTAGAATAAGTCGAAGCCCCTGACCGTCCGCGCTGTCTATCAGCTGACCGTCTCATCTGAGAGATCAGGAGATCATCGTGCTAATCGTGCTCATCGCGTTATTCGCGGTAGCCTTTGTCGCGCCGTTGATCTTCCGCCGGCTCGGCCGCTCGGCCTTCTACGTGATCGGGGCGGTTCCCGGAGCGGCCTTCGTCTGGTTGGTCATCACCTTCGACCAGTACACGGGCGAGGGGCAGAGTCTCCTCGAGGGCCAGCCCAATGCCCCGCCCTCGATAGCCTTCCAGTGGATTCCCGGTCTCAACCTTGAGCTGGCTTTCCGGATGGATGCCCTGGCGGCAATACTGTCGATCCTGATCCTGGGTATCGGCGCCCTGGTCCTGTTCTACTGTGCACGGTACTTCAAGCAGGACGAACCGAACATCGGCCCGTTCGGCGCCCAACTGCTCGCGTTCGCTGGGGCCATGTTCGGCCTGGTCACCGCCGACAACATGATCCTGCTGTTCATTTTCTGGGAACTGACCACTGTCCTGTCCTACCTGCTGATCGGTTACTCGCGGCATCGTCTGGCGGCGCGCCGCGCGGCTCTCCAGGCCCTGATCGTTACCACCTTCGGCGGTCTGACCATGCTGGTCGGCATGATCATGCTAGGCCAGACCGCCGGGACTTACCGGATCTCGGACATCATGGCGCAGTCCGAGTCGCTGCTGTCCAACGGACTGGTGATCGACGTCGCCATCGGGCTGATCCTCGTCGGCGCCCTCACCAAATCCGCGTTGGTCCCGTTCCACTTCTGGCTACCCGGAGCGATGGCGGCGCCCACCCCGGTGAGCGCCTACCTGCACGCCGCGGCGATGGTGAAGGCTGGTATTTACCTGGTCGCCCGGTTCGCGCCGGGGTTCGCTGATGCTGCCTCCTGGCTGCCGATGGTGTTGATAATCGGCCTTGCCACCATGCTCGTGGGCGGTTGGCGGGCGCTACGCCAGCATGACCTGAAACTGATTCTCGCGTATGGAACGGTGAGTCAGCTCGGGTTCCTCACGATGGTGGTCGGACTCGGCGGCCCCGGCGGGGCGCTGGCCGGATTGGGCCTCCTCCTGGCCCACGGTCTGTTCAAGGCCACCCTGTTCCTGGTGGTCGGCATCATCGACCATCAGGCTGGCACCCGGGACATCCGCAAACTCGCGGGAATCAGGAAAACCGCCCCCGCCCTGGCCGTGATCGCCACGATCGCCGCTGCGTCGATGGCGGGACTCCCACCGCTGCTGGGCTTCGTGGCCAAGGAATCCGTCTTCGAGACCTTCGTTCACCAGGCGGAGATCGATCCCACCCCCGTCGGCACACTCCTGCTTGTCGGCATCGTTGTTGGTTCTGCCCTGACCTTCGCCTACAGTGCGCGATTCGTCTGGGGCGGTTTCGCCTGCAAGGGCAAAGCCGCCACCCCGTTCACGCAGGTGGAGAAATCCTTCCTTTTCGCGCCGGCGCTGCTCACCGTATTCACCGTGGTCCTCGGCCTCTGGCCTGCACCAGTGGATTCCATCATCCAGCCCTACGTCACCCTCTTCGAAGCCGACGGCGAGGAAAGTTACCTCGCCCTCTGGCACGGGTTCACTCCCGCGCTGCTGCTCTCCGTAGTGACCATCGCCGTCGGTATTCTGCTGTTCTGGTTCCGGGCCCACGTCGAGCGTATCCAGTCCAGGGTTCCCTCAGTGGTCGACGCTGAGCGCGGCTACAAGTACACCATCGGCACGCTCGACGACGTCGCCGTCTGGATCACCGGCCGCACCCAGCGCGGTTCGCTGGCGTTCTACCTCTTCGTCATTCTGACCATGGCCATCCTCGCCCCCCTGGCAGCGATCCTGTTCTACGATGCACCGCTCCCGGATCGGTGGCACATCGCTGATTCACCAGCGCAGGTGGCGGCCGGCGTCGTCATCATTATCGGCATTCTGGCTGCAGTCCGCGCTACCAAGCGGTTCATGGCAGTGCTCATGGTCGGGGTGACCGGATACGGGATGGCCCTCATCTTCGCGCTGCAGGGGGCGCCGGACCTGGCGTTGACCCAGATGCTGGTGGAAACCATTGTGCTGGTGGCTTTTGTGCTCGCGCTGCGCTCGCTACCCGCGCGGCTGTGGCAGCGGGAGCCGGGACGGTACCGGTTGCTGCGCGCCGTGCTGGGAATCTCCTTCGGCCTGGTGATGGTGGCAATCGCCATGTCATCCATGGCATCACGGGTCGCCAGCCCGGTGTCACTGGAGTACCCGGGTCTGGCCTACGAGGGCGGCGGTGGAGAGAACATCGTCAACGTCACCCTGGTCGATATCAGGGCCTGGGACACGTACGGGGAAATTTCAGTACTGGCCATCGCAGCCACCGGCATCGCCAGCCTGATCTTCATCCGTGGCCGGGGCGACACCCGCCAGCGGGCAGAGACCGTCAAATCCGGATCCGTCGATCGCGGCCAGGAACCCATTGCCGAGTTCGGTCGGGAAGCCGCAGCACTGGAGTTGGCGAAGAAGTTCTCGTCAGTCTCCCGGGACGCGTGGCTGGTCGCCGGCCGGACCCTCGCGCCCGAACGCCGATCGATCATCTTCGAAGTCGTCACCCGGCTGCTCTTCCACTCGATCATTATCTTCTCCATTTACCTCCTCCTCGCCGGTCACAACCTGCCGGGCGGTGGATTCGCGGGTGGACTGTTGGCGGGGCTGGCGCTGACCGTGCGCTATCTGGCGGGTGGCCGATTTGAACTGGCGGAAGCCAGCCCGGTGAGCGCGGGGGTCCTGCTCGGCGCGGGTATGGCGACCACCTCCCTGAGCGCGCTGATCCCGCTGCTGCTGGGAGGCCAGATCCTCCAGACGGCCATCCTGGAGTTCTGGTTGCCGGTCTTCGGCGACGTCAAGTTCGTCACCTCGACCATTTTCGACATTGGTGTGTACCTGGTGGTCGTCGGGCTGGTGCTCGACGTGCTGCGCAGCCTGGGCTCGGAGATCGATGAACGCAGCGAGGGCCTCTCGGCGAAGAACGACCCGAGCGAGATGAAGCTACAACAGCAAGAACATACCGAAACCGGCGAGGGAGTAGCTCGATGAGCGTCAACATCACCCTGCTGGTGGTCATGGCAGCCCTCTTCGCGGGGGGCATCTACCTGCTGCTGGAACGCAGCCTGACCCGGGTCCTGCTGGGTCTGATCCTGCTGGCCAACGGCGCCAACATCCTGTTGCTTTCCGCGGGCGGTCGGGCCGGCGTCGCCCCCCTGTACTCGGAGGAGATCGCCGCCGACGCCTACTCGGATCCGCTGCCCCAAGCCCTGATTCTGACCGCCATTGTGATTTCCTTCGCCGTGACCGCCTTCATGCTGGGCATCATCTACCGGTCCTGGGTGCTGGGCCGCCGCGACGAGGTCCAGGACGATATGGAGGACCGCAGGGTCGCCAGCCAGGGCAGCTTCGACGCTGAAGACGACGCCGATGTCCCCGAAGAAACCACCGAGTTCACCCCGCTGGAGGAAGCCGAGGAAGCGCCCGGCTCTCAAAACGCGGGCGTCCTTGATCTTCCCTCCGAACCGAAGGAGCCACGGTGAACATTGCAAGCCTCGCACCGCTGGCGGTGGTCCTCCCGTTCCTTGGCGCAGCGGTTGCCTTCCTCCTGATCCGGCATTCCCGCTCGCAGCGGGCGGTCAGCATTTCGACCCTGAGCATCACACTGATCCTCGAACTGTTCCTCCTGCAGAATGCCGCAGAGCACGGAGCCACCGCGGTGTTCATTGGTGGGTGGATGCCGCCTTTCGGCATCACCCTGGTGGTCGACCAGTTTTCCGCTCTCATGCTGGTTATTTCGACGGCGATCAGCCTCGCGGTGCTGATTTACGCCACCGGACAGGGCATGACCGACGGCGATGAAGACGGCCCCATCTCGATCTTTCACCCCACCTACCTGATCCTGGTGGCCGGCGTCTCCAACGCGTTCATGTCCGGCGACCTGTTCAACCTGTATGTGGGCTTTGAAATCCTGCTGACGGCCAGCTATGTGCTGATGACCCTCGGCGGAACCACCCAGCGGATCCGCGCGGGAGTGACCTACGTGGTGGTCAGCGTGGTGTCGTCGCTGCTCTTCCTGATTGCGATCGGCATGATCTATGCCGCAACGGGAACCATCAACCTGGCCGATCTTGCGGTGAAGCTAGGGGAGATCGACCCTGCCACGCAGATGATGCTGCACCTGATGCTCTTGGTGGCGTTCGGAATCAAGGCAGCCGTCTTCCCCCTGTCCTTCTGGCTGCCTGACTCCTATCCGACAGCGCCCGCACCGGTAACTGCCGTGTTCGCTGGCCTGCTCACCAAGGTGGGCGTCTACGCAATGGTGCGCACCGAGACGCTGCTCTTCCCGGGCGACCGCATCAACACCCTGCTGATGGTGGTGGCAATCCTCACCATGGTGGTGGGGATCCTCGGGGCCTTGGCGCAGTCGGATATCAAACGAATGTTGTCCTTCACCCTGGTCAGCCACATCGGGTTCATGATCTTCGGGCTGGCGATCTCAACCGTCGTCGGCTTGGGCGCCGCGATCTTCTACGTGGCGCACCACATCACGGTGCAGACCAGCCTGTTCCTGGTGACCGGGTTGATTGAACGCCGTGGTGGGACCGCCAATATGGATCGCCTTGGTGGGCTCGCCAAGCTATCGCCGCTACTTGGCGTACTGTTCTTCATCCCGGCAATGAATCTGGCCGGAATACCGCCCTTCTCCGGGTTCCTCGGCAAGCTGGGTATCCTGCAGGCCGGCGTCGAACTGGGCACACCCATCGCCTATGTGGCGGTTGGCGCCAGTGTGCTCACCAGCCTCCTGACCCTGCTGGCGATTGCCCGCGTCTGGAACCGCGCCTTCTGGCGCCGCCCCGAAGACGCACTGCACCCGGATCCCATCCTGCTCGCCACCAAGGCAGACGGATCAGCCGTTCGCACCTCGCAGCGCGTCAACAGCGAGACCACTGGGCGGTTCTCCGGGCGCAAACCGGTGAACCTGCTACCCCGCACCATGGTCGGTCCCACCATGGGCCTGGTCGGCCTGGGAGTGACCCTTACCCTCCTGGCGGGTCCGTTGTTTGAAATCAGCGACAACGCTGCGCAGAACATGCTGGAGCGGACCGATTACATTGAAGCGGTCCTGGGCGAAGGGAGCGCGCCATGAGCCGACAGAAGATCCCCTTCATCACGGAACTGCCCCTGATTATCTGGCTGGTCATCGTCTGGGGCGCACTGTGCAGGACTTCAGCCCGGGGAACCTCATTTTTGGCGGCCTGATCGCCTACGCAGTGGCCAACCTGCTGTACCTGCCGCCGGTGGAGCTCAGCGGCCGATTCAACGTGTTGTACGCGGTCCCGTTCATCGGACGATTCCTGTACAAACTCGTGGTGGCGAGTTTCGAAGTGTTTTGGCTCTCGCTCACGCAGGGCCCGAGGCTCGTCAACGCGGTGGTGGCAGTCCAGCTTCGGAGCCAGTCCGACCTTCTGGTGACCGTCACCGGGCACGCGCTCTCCCTGATCCCCGGATCGCTGGTGGTGGAGGTGGACCGCTCTACCTCCACGCTGTACCTGCACTGCCTGAATGTGAAGACGCCGGAGGGTGCAGCGAAGATCAGGTCCGATGTGCGGGCCACCGAAGCCTGGCTGATCAGGATTATGGGAACCCCGGATGATCTGGCGCTGCTGCAGACTGAGGTCCGGTTCGATCAGGAGAACGAAGAGCGTGAGGAGGGGATCCGGAAATGACGAGCGCCGTAATTATTGTGGGACTGTTGCTCGGATTCGCCGCCCTGTGCGCTTTGTATCGGATTGCGCGAGGCCCCTCGATCCTGGACCGGGTGCTCGCGATCGACGTGCTGCTCGCCATCATTGGTGGAGCGCTGGCCGTGGACATGGCAGTGAACCGGCACCTGGACAACATTGTGCTTCTGGTCGGGATTTCGGTGATCGGATTCATTGGATCCGTGACCGTCGCACGGTTCGTCACGGACAGGAAGTAGGACATGAGCGACACTCTCATTGACGTGGTGACAGCCGTTCTCATGATCGGAGGGGCACTGATGTCGGTTGCTGCCGGCGTCGGCCTGCTCCGTTTCCCTGACCTCCTCACCCGGATGCACGCGGCAACCAAACCCCAGGTGCTGGGACTGCTGCTGTTCCTCCTGGCCATGGGCTTACAGATGCGCAGCTGGGTGTTGATCCCGGTCCTGCTGGTGTGCTGGATTTTCATGCTCCTGACCGTCCCAGTCTCAGCCCACATGGTGGGCCGGGCGGGATACCGCACCAAACACCTGCGACGAGACCTGCTCAGCATGGATGAACTCGACGAGGTTGTGGAGAAGGCCGCCAACAAGAAGGCGCCCGGCCGGAATCCGACCGAGCGCCCCGATGAGACGTAAATAGGACCTACGTCAGGTCGCGGGACTTCGCGAACCGGTTGGCTGCCCGCTGCGTGGTGCGGTTGGTGAGGACCTGCAGGACGGCGCGCACGGCACCGGAGATCAGCGCGAACGCGATAGCGGAACGGAGGCTGTTCTCGAGCCCGTCCTCGTCCTTCGGTGAGGCTTTGCCGGTGGTCTTGTGCCAGATGAAATCCACGACCTTGGCTCCGGCGATGCCGGCGCCAAGGCTCAGTGCTACGCCCAGCAGTTTCATAAGCTGATTCATGGTGTCTCCTTCGATGGTGGCTCTTTTCTCAAGCCTAGCGTTTTCCTGTTGAGGTGAGACGCACCAGCACAGCCGGGAGCCCGCCGCCAGCCGCCGTGGTGGGTACGAACCTCTCAGGTGTAGAGTTGAAATTGCTAAACATACGACAGGGGAGCGCCGTCCATCCAGATGGACGGGCGCTGAGAGTGCGGCCTACCGCAGACCCTCGAACCTGATCCGGCTAGTACCGGCGAAGGGAGTCGAGTATCTCAGGGTGCCCGGCCGGTGGCACTCGCCATGGGCCCGGATACCCTCCCCTCCTGTACCTCAGGAGGTAAATTCACATGGCTTCATCAACTGCACCAACTCAAAACACGTCGACGCTGCGCGCCCGATATCAATGGCGCGTGGTCGACATTGTCGTTGCCTCGGTGGTGGCGGTCGCCGTCGGGGTGGTGTTCTTCGCCTGGTCGGCCGGCTACACGGGCATCGCTGCCTTGACCGGAGCGTTCCCGCCGTTGGCCGGTCTCTACACGGGTGGCTGGCTGATCGCGGGGGTACTTGGCGGTCTGATCATCAGGAAACCCGGAGCAGCCATCTACTGCGAAGTGCTGGCTGCAGCGGTTTCAGCGCTGCTGGGCACCCAGTTCGGGTTGACCACGTTGCTCTCCGGAGCCATTCAGGGCGTCGGGGCCGAGCTCATCTTCCTCTTGTTCCTGTACCGCAGGTGGAACCTCGGGGTGGCTTTGCTCGCCGGGCTTGGCGCGGGCCTGGCCCTCTCGATCAGCGAAAACATCCTGTACAACGCCCTCTGGGCCTTCGAATGGCAACTGATGTACGTGGTGTTCGCCTCGATCTCGGGCGTGATTATCGCTGGCCTGGTGTCGTGGCTGGCGGTCCGTGCCCTGGCCAAGACGGGGGTGCTGTCGGCTTTCGCCTCCGGACGAACGGCTGACGTTTAACCGGTATGGCTGACCACGGAAATACGCCGTCGGCCGTCAGCATCAGCGCGCAAGGCTGGAGCTGGCGGCACGCCGGCCGGAAAACCCCGGCGGTCCGGGACGTTGGCCTGACAGTAGCGCCCGGAGAACGGGTGCTGCTGCTCGGTGCGTCAGGGTCCGGGAAGTCAACCCTGCTGCACGGGTTGGCTGGTGTCCTCGGCGATGAGGGGCAGGGCGAACAGCACGGCTCCCTCACCCTCGACGGGCGGCCTCCCGGCGAGGTGCGCGGTCGCGCGGGGCTGGTGCTTCAGGACCCGGACTCTCAGATTGTGCTGGCCCGGGTCGGTGACGAGGTGGCCTTCGGCGCCGAGAACCAGGCCGTACCACGCGATCAGATCTGGCAGCGGGTTCGGCGGGCGCTCGACGACGTGGGGCTTGAGGTGCCGTTGGACCGGTCCACCAGTGCGTTGTCCGGCGGCCAGAAGCAACGCCTGGCGTTGGCGGCGGTGCTGGCGATGCAACCCGGGCTCCTGCTGCTTGACGAACCGACCGCCAATCTCGACCCGGCCGGTGTGCTGGAGGTAAGGGACGCCGTCGGGCGGGTCCTGGACCGCACCGGCGCCACCCTTGTGGTGGTAGAGCATCGGGTGGCGGTGTGGGCCGATGTGGTGGATCGGGTGGTGGTGCTGGCGGCCGACGGCGGGATCCTCGCCGACGGCCCCCCGGGAACGGTGCTGACCGACGCGTCGACCCGGGCCCGGCTGGCGGCGGCGGGGGTGTGGCTCCCCGGTCATCAACCGTCGGTTCCCACGCAGCTATCCTCACCGGGGGAGGAGCTGCTTACTGCCAGGGGACTATCAGTGGCGCGGGCCAAACGGGGACCGGCGGTGCTCGACGGCGTCGACGTCGCCCTCACCGCCGGCTCATCCCTGGGCATCGTGGGCCCCAACGGTGGCGGAAAATCGACGCTTGCGCTGACCCTGGCCGGGTTGTTGCCGGCGCGGCGCGGCCAGTTGGAGGCCGCACCGGCCCTCTCCCGCGGAGCCGGGAGTAGCCCGCACGCCTGGAAATCAGCGCAACTGGTGACCAGGATTGGGACGGTGTTCCAGGAACCCGAGCACCAGTTCCTCACCAACCGGGTAATCGACGAGCTGGAATTTGGTCCGCGGCGGCTAGGGGGTACTGACGAGGCGGCGGTCCGGCGGCGGGTGGATCCCATCGCCGAGCGGTTGAGACTGACCTCCCTGCTGCAGGCAAACCCCTTCACCCTGTCCGGCGGTGAAAAGCGGCGGCTTTCGGTGGCGACCATGCTGGCAACAGACCCGGACATCCTGGTCCTGGACGAACCGACCTTCGGGCAGGATGCCAACACCTGGGCCGAACTCGTCGCGCTGCTTGCCGAACTGATCCAGGACGGCGGCAGCCTGCTGGCGGTCACCCACGACCAGGAGTTCACCGACGCGCTGGGCAGCAGGCTGCTACGGGTCGCCGACGGCAGAGCCGACGTGGAGGTGCGTCCGTGAGTGTTGACGTTCTGACCCCCCACCTCACGGGCCGGCTCCTGCCGCGGGCCAACCCGCTATCCAAACTGTTCGCTGCCGTGCTGGTCACCGTGGTGGTGATGCTCAGCATCGACTGGGTCAGCGCCGCCGTCGTCCTCGTGAGCGAGTTGCTGCTGCTCCCGCTGCTGGGGATCAGCGCCTGGCAACTGCTGAAGCGGACCTGGCCTCTGGTGCTGGCGGCAGTGGTTGCCGCCTACGGTACGGCGCTGCTCGCCGAGAAGACCGGCGCTGTCCTGCTGGAGTTCGGCCCGATTCTGTTCACCCAGGATTCGGTGAACTCGGGCATTGCGATTGGCCTGCGCGGGTTGGCCATCGCCCTGCCCGGAATTTTCCTGCTCACCACTACCGATCCGACGGACCTGGCCGATGCCCTGGCGCAAAAGCTGCGGATGCCGCACCGGTTTGTGCTCGGCGCGCTTGCGGGGCTGCGCCTCGTTGGGCTGCTGGTGGACGAATGGAGGACCCTCGGGCTGGCCCGGCACGCCCGCGGCGTCGGGTTTGAAGGCAATCCGGTAGCCCGGTTGAGGAATTTCCTGGGGCAGGGGTTTGGTCTGATTGTGCAGGCGATCCGGCGGGCCACCCGGCTCGCGATGGCAATGGAGGCGCGCGGATTCGGGGCCGGCGACCGGACCTGGGCGAGGGAAAGCACTTTTACCCGGCTGGACCTCTGGGTCTGCCTCGCCGGGGTGCTGATCGCCGGGACCGCGGTGGCCGCGGCGGTGTGGGCGGGGACGTGGAACTTCCTGATCGGCGCCTCCTAGGGGCGCCGGGTCGAAGTGGCCCACGAGCAGCGCAAGCAGCCGAGCCCAGCGACCCTGCCAGGCCCGCTGAAGTGCAGCGGCCGCGTCGTCGGACGGGCCTGGCAGCGTCAGGAATCCGGTCAGTAGTCGGTGATGGGGCGCAACTCAACCGTGTATTCGGGCAGCAACTTCACCAGTTCCACCGCCACACCCAGATCGGGGACGTCCAACACGTAAAAACCACCCAACTGCTCGGCCGTTTCGGCGAACGGGCCGTCGGTGAGACTCACCTGGTCACCGCGGCGGCGCACCGTCGTCGCGGTCGAGACGCTGGGGAGCGCCTCACCCGCGACGATCTTTCCCTGCTGGCGGGCCGCCTCGGAAAAGGCGTCGTGCTGGGCCATGTACTGTTCCACTTCGGCCTCGGTGGCGTTGGCCCAGATCGACTCATCCTGGTATAGAAACACTGCAATTTTCATTTAGCTGCCCTCGCGTGGTCGAATGATGGCCCGGCTTTCAGCAGGCCCGGTGGTATCAGCCAACAACTCATTGACGAATTCCGCCAGTGCCTCCGGGGCGGCGGTTTCCACCAGGGAGAAACCGCCCAGCCGTTCGGCGGTCTCCGGGTACGGGCCGTCGTCATACCAACGCTCCCACCGCGCAGGATCCGTGCCGTGGTGGGCGGCTGCAGTTCGGCGCCGCCCGTTATAAAGTGTCGGCCCTCGGTGCAGCGCCTGGCGGACTCCTTCCCCTGACGGTTGGGGTAGGCCGGGTTCGACAACCGGCCTCAGGAAATTTTCGCCACCAACTCCGACAGCTCCCTGGTCAGCTCCGGGGTGGTGGTGATCGGCTGACCGTCAAGGGAGTTGACCGGTGCGAGGAGACGGATGCTGGAAATCAGCCACACGCCGTCGGCGTCGTACAGGTCAGCGGGCACCAGCGGGCCGTACCCGAGTTCCCAGCCGGCGGCCTTCGCTACGGTAAACAACGCACTCTGCGATGTGCCGGGGAGGATCCCACTTTCCAGCTGCGGGGTCAGCAGGGTCTTGACGCCGTCCCGGACCCGTGCCAGGAGGACTGTCGACGTCGGACCCTCAAGGACCTTGCCGTCCGATGAGGTGAAGATGACGTCGTCGGCGTCGTGCGCCCGCGCGTACCGGACCGCCGCCATGTTGACCGCGTAGGACAGCGTCTTGGCACCCATGAGCAGCCACGGTGCCCGCTGCGCCACCGTGCTGTCATACCCGCGCTCCAGGAACAGGACCGCAAGCCCATCCCTGCGCTGCTGCTGGGTCTTCGCCGGCACCGGCGCCACCTGAACCCACGCCGTCGGGGCGTCAGCTCCCTCAACCCCACGGGTGACCATGAGCTTCACGGCAAGCTCAGTATCCGCCTGGACGTGAGCCCCGGCGGCGTACTCGTCGAGTGCGGTGGTGATGGCCCGCCGCCAGGCATCCTCGGACGGGAGATCAAGGTCAAGGGCCCGGGCTGATGAGGCGAGCCGGTCCAGGTGCGCCTGCACCTTCCGGGCTTCTCCGTTGAGGGCCAGCAGGGACTCGAATATGCCGTCCCCGCGCGTTGCGCCAAGGTCGGTCGCCATGAGCTGTGGCAGTGATGCGTCGACGACGCGGCCGTCGTCGTGGGCGGGATCCAGGAACACAAGAACAGTCATGCGATCAGCTTAGTTGCCTCACTGACGCGGATGACGGTGCCGCACCCGTCGTATTTTCCCGTGCCAACCGGCACCGGATAGAATTTCATCAGTAGTGTTACCAATGGCACGCGGCCTCGTAGCAACGGGGCAGACCCCAAAGAACGGACAGTTATTGTGATCGGATTTATCGTTGCAGGACTCATCATCGGCGCGCTGGCACGGCTGATCAAGCCCGGGAAGCAGAACCTTGGGCTGCTGGCCACGCTCCTGCTGGGACTTGCCGGTTCAGTGATCGGCGGCGTCATCGCGAACCTTCTCGGCACCGGGGACATCTTCGAGCTGAATGTTCTCGGATTCGTCGTAGCGGTCATCGCCTCAGTACTGCTGATCGGCGTCGCCGAGGGCGTTAGCGGCCGTCGCAAAGTCCGCCGCTAGGGTAGCCTGGGGGCCGGATCTCACCAGAAACGGCCCCCAGTGCCAGCCTTGCCGGTTGCAAGCGGCGGACCTTGGCCTGGGGGCCGTTCCTGCGGTGAAACGACGCGCAGCGGCCCCATTCATCAGCCTTAGCTATCCGGGAACGCGGACCCGAGGCCTGACAGCACGCCGAACGCTTTGGTGCGCACCTCTTCCCACTCATCGTCCGGATCCGAATCGGCAGTGATCGCTCCTCCGACGCCCAGGCTGAGCCGGGTGCCGCCGCCGTCGTCCTCAAGCACCAGGGTGCGGATGACGACGGCGAGGTCCGCTGCACCGGTCAGGGAGAAGTAGCCGACGGCGCCCGAATACACCCCGCGCGGGGCAGCCTCCAGCCGGTCAAGGATGGCCATGGTGCTGATTTTCGGTGCCCCGGTCATCGAGCCGGCCGGGAACGCCGCGGAGACGGCCTCGGTCCGGGAGACGCCCGGCCGCAACTGGGCGTCGATGGTGCTGACCATCTGGTGCACGGTGGCGTAGCTTTCAATCTCACACAACCGGCTGACGATCACGCTGCCGGGGACTGCAACGTGCGAGAGGTCGTTACGTAACAGGTCAACGATCATGATGTTTTCCGCGCGATCCTTCAGGGAGGTCTGAAGGTCCGTTCGGAGGGCCAGGTCCGCTGCCGGGTCCGACGAACGACGGCGGGTGCCCTTGATCGGTTCGGCGCGCAGGGCGCCGCCGGCGCTGAGTTGCAGGAACCGCTCCGGGGATGTGCTGGCTACGGCGAAGCCGGGGAACCTGAGGAAATGGCCGAAGGGCGCAGGACTGGCCCGGCGCAGGGCGCGGTACACATCGAACGGGTTCAGGGACCCTGTCGTGTGCGCGTGGAGAGAGGTGGTGAGACAGACCTCGTAGGTGTTGCCTTCCCTAATCTCGGCCTGGGCGCGGCGTACCTTGTCCAGGTAGCTGGCGCGGGTGTCGCGGGAGGTGAAGGCCGGCGGCGGGTCTGCGCCCGGGGAAACGGTGTCGCCTGGAAAAACTGTGTCGCTCGGAGAAGCTGTGGCGCCCGGCGGCTTGAGCGCGTCCGCCTCCCGAACGGCCAACCGCGCTGCGGACAGCCAGTGCTGCACCTCCTGGTCATGTCCGGGCGCGGTCAGGGTGAGGAGATAGGTTGCCTGCTGCTCGTGATCGAGGACCACCGCACGGCCAGCGAAGATCAGGGCTGCGTCCGGGAGTGTGCCAGGAGCCGCGGAACTGCCACCGGTTTCCCGCTTGAGCTCATACCCGAGATAACCCAACCAGCCCAGTGTGAAACCGCACCGATAGTCGCTGGGTGTGGGCACCGCCCTGCGGCCCCAGACCGAATCGAGCCAACGGAAGAACGGGCCCGGGATGCGGGCCGTGACCTGCCCCGAAATGATCTCGGTTGCCCCGCTGGAGTGCCGGGCAAGCTGACCGAACTGGCCGCCGTCGTCGGCCAGGATGCTGAACCGGCTGCGCCCTCCGACCCCTGCAGCCGAGGCTGAACTGTCCAGCCAGACGGCATGTTCCGAGGAACCGTAGAGAGTGGCGAACAGGGCGGCGCCATCCGGGCAGCCGTCGTGACGCTCCACCTGCAGGGTGACGGCCCGGCGCTGTGCGCGCTCAGCCGCGAGCAGCGAACCGCACTGAGGCAGGCCAGTGAGGGCCAACCTGACCCGTTCGGGCGCCGAGACGTCCTGATGCCCGGTGACGCTGAGGTCGGCGGTGAGCTGAGGTTGATCCCGGCTGAGCCACGTTTGCTCCTGCGCTGCCCACCGCTCCCAAAACGGCGCGTAGGCGTCCCCGTCACGGCTCAGAGCCGTGGTGCGCCGGATATCCTCGGTTGCTTCCACCCAGATGCTGACGTCCAAAAATTCGAGTGCGGCCCGGCAGGCCGCTCCAACACCCTCAACGATGACGACGTCGGCCGGTTCCGTGTGCTGTGCTGGCCCGTCGTCGTTGGCCTCCCAGTCCCACGCCCGCCACTCGGCGGTGTGCCCGGCGGCAAGGGGTTCCAGCACCGCCGAAACATAGCGGTTCATACCCGTTTCCAACCCGTCCCAGCCCGGGTATATGTCTTCGAGGTGAAACAGGCTGACCGTGTGATGCTCGCGGAGCAGTGCCGCCAACTCGACGGCGAGGGTGGTCTTGCCGGCCCCTGAGCGACCGTCGATAGCAACGATCAACGGTGCGACGGTGGTCCCGCCTTTTGGTGCCATGGGCTGTTGATCCTCGGGTGATGTTAGGCGACGGCGAGCAGGATACCCACGGCTACAAACAGTAGGCCAAAGATCCGGTTGAGGACGATCTGCCCACGAGGATTCTGGGTGAACCGTCTGAACGATTTGGCGGTTGCAGCGTAGAAGAACCACATGACCAGGACATCGATCGCCACGACCGTGCCGGCCAGGATGCCGTACTGACCCAGCAGCGGCTCGGACGGCCTGATGAACTGTGGAATGAAAGCAAGGAAGAACACGATTGCCTTGGGATTGAGGAGGTTCACCCACAGGCCCCGGCGGAACAGGGAAAAGGCGCCCTCGGCCCGGCGGACCTCGGCCTGCTCCTCGAGATCGGGGGACTGCAGGAGTTTCCTGATACCCAGATAGACCAGGTAGGCGGCGCCACCGAACCGGATGACATTGAACGCCACCGGGGAGCTCGCCACCAGGAGCCCAACTCCCGCCGCAACCACCGCAATGTGAACGAGGAGTGCCACCTGCTGCCCGAGGATGCCCCACATGGACCGGCGGAAGCCCACCGTGAGCGAATTGCTCATGGTGTTGACGGCCCCGGCTCCGGGGCTGAAGCTGATGAGGGCCTGCGCTCCGAGCAGAGCCAGCCAGACAGAAAAAGTCACCAGCCAATCCTAACGGGCCGTTGACGCCGCAGTGCGGGCGATCCCGGCGACAAAATGTATCGTCATAGGGTGACTAGGCCAGGTATACGGAGGGCAGCCCTACTGGTGACCGGCCTAACCGCCGTGTCCACCCTGTTCGGGTTCGTCCGTGACGTCGTGATTGCTGCCGTCTTCGGTGCCGGTGCCGAGCTCGACGCCTACCTCGTGGCGCAGGGGCTGATGAACATTGTGCTGGGCCTGATCGCCTACGCCATGGCCCGGTCGGCGATCCCCGTCACCTCCCGCGAGGCTGCCCAGGAGAAGGACGGTTGCCGGGGCCATCCGGGGTTCGACACCGCGCTCACCGTCACCATGATCGTGCTCGGCGTGGGCGGGGTGGTGATGAGTATCTTCGTCGGCCCAGTCACCGCGGTGATCGCCCCGGGCTTTGATGGCGCACAGGCCGAGACAACCGAGGCGCTGACCCGTATTGTCCTGATCGCCACGGTGCTGATCGCTGGGACGGACCTATTGGCCTCACTGTCGCAGTCACATGGTCGGGTGGTCTGGTCAGCGTTGCAGGGCGTGCCGTTCAACATCATCATGATCGGCGCCGCCGGACTCTTTGGGCCCACCTATGGCATCGCCGCGCTCGCGGTCGGGTTCGTCGTCGGGTCGGCCGCACGCCTGCTGTTGCAGCTGCCGCCGCTGTTTTCGTTGGGAACGCGGGTGCGCCCGCGGTTGAACCTTGGGGACCCGGGATTCCGTGAAATGGCGCGGCTGATGCCCCCGATGCTTGTGGGCAGTGCAATCGCCAATATCAACACCCTGGTGGACCGTGCGGTGGGCTCCACCCTCGAGGAGGGGGCCATTACAGCCCTGTCCTATGGGTGGCGGCTGGTCAACCTGCCGGAGACCCTGATTATCGCTTCGCTGCTGGTACCTCTCTACCCGGCGTTGAGCGCTTCATCGAAGAACATCGCCGAGGTGCGCCGGCTGGTGGGCCGCGGGCTGGCGGTCGCGGTCAGCGTGCTGACCCCGATCTGCGTGGTGATGATCATCGCAGCCGAACCGCTGGCAGAGGTGGCCTTTGGTCGCGGCGCCTTCACCGGCGACGACATCACCTCAACGGCTACCGCCCTGGCCTGGTACGCGCCCGCCTTGCTGGCCCTCGGGTGCCGCCAGGTGGTGGTGAGTACTTCCTATGCGCTGGGTGATGCGCGGGCCCCGGTGGTGGTGTCGGTAATTGCGATGGTGATCAATGTGGTTGGAGACATCATGCTCGCTCCCATCATGGGGATAGCAGGCATTGCGCTGGCGACCACCGCGTCACTGGGCTTCGCGGCCCTGGCGAACGGTTGGCTGCTGCATCGACGCCACCGGGGGTTGGAGCTGCGGCCCACCGTGGCGTTGATAGCGCGCGCGTTGGGGCTGGCCGCGGTAGCCGGGGCGGCCGGCGTCGGCGCCCTGGTGATCGTGGCTGGGCAGCCGGCCATTGTGGTCGGCGGGGCAGTCGCCATGGTGGTCCTCGGCGTGTACCTGTTGGGGCTGATTCTGCTGCGGGCACCAGAACGACTGCTGGCCCTCGACATGGTCAAGGGCGTCGCGCGGAGGAGCGGGCGGGGTTAGCCGAGTAGCTACCCGGTGACTGCTGCCACTGATTTTGGCTTTCGATCGATCCGCCGTAACCGGGCCGAGGCAAGGTGAAGGGTGGGGCCCGGGTCTTTCAGATCCCACACGCTGTGGCGGGCCTGACCAGCCCACCGCAGGGTATCCACCACGTCGGCGACCCGCCCGCCGCGCTGTTCGACGCTGGCCCGTCGCAGATCCCCGGCCGTCCACGCGTAGCGCATGCCAGGGGCGGCGTCGGGCAATGTCTGCATCTTCTCGCCGAGCACCAGACGCCCCCACAGATCAGTCAGGCCCGGCCGGGCGGCGTTGGTGAGTGCCATCGAACCGAAGAAGCGGCCATTGAGGTCGATCAGGTGATGGACGCCGTCGTCGTCAATCAGGAACTGCAGCTCCACCAACCCCCACCATCCGAGCTCGCGGAGCAGCGCTTCGACCTTGGCTGCGAGATCCTCGTCCACCCGGACCGTCTCGGCACGGGTGGACACACCGTTTGGAGTGGGCCAGAGGCGTGAGGTGACTTGTTGCACCCGGCCATCCAGGTGGCCGTCGTGGAAAATCCCGATGAGGGCACCGAGATGCCCCTTGATCGGTTCCTGGAGGATCGGTTCGGCGCCGGCCTTCCTGACCCGCTCGATCTGTGGACCGGCAGAAATGATGTCGGGGAAGAGCTTCGCTTCGATCCGGTGTGGCCTGGTCTGGCCGTGCGCCCAGTGCGTCAGGCACTTGACTACCACCGGCCCTTGCCATTGTTCGATCGCCTCATCGGATGCCTGGACAGTGCGGGGCGCCGACAGGCCGATTTGATGGGCGAGCGCCGAAAGTTCGACCTTGTTGAGTGCAGCGTTCACGACGTCGGCCGGCGGGTGGGCCACCCGGGTGGGAATGTCGTCCCGATAGGTGGCGAGTGCCGCCATCCAGTCGTCGCCGCCGCCGAACACGACGTCGTAGGACCCTAGGGCTACCGCCCGGCGGACTCCTTCGATGAACGCGGCGCCATCCAGCCGCGGTCGTGGCACCACATGCCGGGAAGAGCAGGCGACTGACGCGCCGAGCATCCCGCCGCCGTCGGGAGTTCCGACACCAACCACCCAGCCGGACTGGCGCAGCGAGCGGACGGCAGCAAGCGCACCCCTGTCCCGGCTGGTACTGATGACGAGGGCCCGCGGTCCCTCGGTTGGTGTCTTTTTCAAACTCGCCTCAAGGTATGGTGAGCGGCCGTCCGATGCTCCGCACCGGTGCGGACACTCGCGGTAAGTCCAGGGTCAATAGGCTTTCACTCTACTGGCGGGACCAGTCACATGACCGGTTAAGCGTTCCACTCGGCGTTTTCTTCTGAACCTCTAATGCTCCTCGAGGAGGGCCATGGCGGCGCTGTGGCCACCCAGCCCGCTGACGCCACCGCCCCGTTGGGATCCCGCCCCGCAGAGCAGCACGCGCTGGTGGTCGGTGGCGACACCCCAGCGCTGGGCGGGGGTGTCCAGGGGTGCGTCGTCCTCGGCGAACGGCCACGACAACGGACCGTGGAAGATGTTCCCGCCGGTCAGGCCCAGCGTCTCCTCCAGATCGAGGGTGGTTTTCGTTTCAATGCAGGGCTTGCCGTCGCCGTCGCGCAGGATGCAATCCTCGATGGGCTCGGCCAGCACGCTGTTCAGCGATTCGAGCACTGCAGCCTGTAGCTCCGCGCGCAGCACGTCGTGATCGGCGTCATGGCTTAATCGATGCGGGGTCTGCAACGAAAAAACGGTCAGGGTGTGGGCGCCGGACTCCCGCAGTGACTCCGACAGGATCGACGGATCGGCCAGGGAATGGCAGTAGATTTCGATCGGCAAGGGGGATGGGATCCTGCCGTTCTCCGCGGCGGTGTACGCGGTGTCCAACTGCGAGTACAACTCGTTGATGTGGAAGGTTCCGCCGAAGGCCTGCTCGGGGCTGATCTCGGGGTCCTTGAGTTTCGGAAGCCGCGAGAGGAGCAGGTTGACTTTGACCTGGGCGCCCTCGGCCGCACCTGCGGAGGTTGCGAAACCGTCGGCGCCCGGACCGCCCATCAGCCGACCCAGCACAGCGGGCGTGACGTTGGCCAGCACGTATTCGCCGGTCACGCTCCGCATGCGGCTGTTCTCCTCCGCTGGTTGGTAATGGACGACGCCGTTGGGCGCCACCGCTGTCACCTCGGCCCCCGTGCGGATCTCCACTCCCGCGGCCAGCGCGGCCCGTTCCAGGGCACCGCTGACTGCTCCCATGCCGCCGACCGGGACATCCCAGTCCCCGGTTCCCCCGCCAACCACGTGATAGAGGAAGCACTTGTTTTGCTGCAGGTCCTCGTCGTGGGCCCGCGCGAAAGTGCTGATCAAGCCGTCGGTGAGGAGTACCCCACGTACCAGATCTGACTCCACCGAGCGCTCGATTACCCCACCGAGCGGCTGTTCAATGAAGTCGGCCCAAATCTCGTCGTCGCCGACCAGTTCCCTCGCCTCAGCGCGCCTGAGCAGCGGCTTGGTGAACGTGGGCCATAGTCGCTCGGCGAGGGTCGCGGTGCGACCGTAGAACTCGCCAAAGGCCCCAGCATCGTCGCCCGCATCGATCCTGCGGAAACTCTTTCGGGTCGCTTTGCGGTCCTCGTTGTCGACCAGCAGGCCGGAAGTGCCGCCGGCCACCGGCGTGTAGGAGGAATATCGTCGACGGACCAGCTCCAGATCCAACCCCAAATCGTCGATAATCTGCTGGGGGAGGAGGCTCACCAGGTAGGAATACCGCGACAGTCGCGCTCCCGTGCCGGGAAAGGCCTCTGCGGATACGGCGGCGCCACCCACTTGGTCCTGGCGCTCGAGGACCACCACCGACCGGCCCGCCTTGGCCAGGTACGTGGCTGCAACGAGCCCGTTATGGCCTCCGCCCACCACTACGGCGTCGAAATGGTCCTGTCTGGCGCGTGATCGATCCATTGGCTCAGCCTAGCAACCAGCACTACCCGGCCGGTTGCTGCGCTACTTCCTCTCGCGCGGCGATGGTTGCGCTCGTGATCTGACGCATCATCTCGGCCAGCAGTTCCTGCTCCTCGGTGGAGAACTGTGCCAGCGCGCCACCGATGTGCTGGGCCAGTGGGGCGAAAAGTTTGCCGCCGGTGGCCATTGCCTTCTCGGTCATTTCGAGGTGGACCTGCCGCCGGTCGACGTCGCTCCTGGAGCGTTTCACATGGCCCGCATTATCCAGGCGGTCCACCAGTGCGGTAGTCGCAGGGGAACTCAGGTGCAGTTCGGAGCGCAGCATCCCGGGAGTCACGACGGCACCGGCCCGGGCGGCGCCCATCATGACGCCGAGGGCATTCAGATCTGTCCGATAGAGAGAATCCCGCGCGCTGACAGTATCCACGTACCGATCCGTTTCCACGGTGAACTGTTGGAGCAACGCCATCAGTTCGGGCCGGGGGTTCTCTGCCATGCTCACTCTCACCTCGTCGTTTCAACAGTTACCGCAAGAAACAACTCTAGTCCGTCTACCAATTATATCTCCATGATGGATATAGTTTGTTTTAGAGATAATTTCGTTGAGAGGCGTTCATCATGCACAGCAAGTGGTTACGGGTCCTGTTGCCCGCCGTCGTCGTCCTGATCTGGCTGGTGGGCGCCGCGTTCGGGGGTCCCACCTTCGGCAAGTTGGAGGAAGTCTCGAGCAATGACCAGGCGTCGTTCCTCCCGGCCAACGCCGAATCCACCGAAGCAGGTGAACTGCAGAACCAATTCACTGATTCGGACTCCCTGCCTGCGGTGATCGTCGTCGAATCGGAGACGGAGATTCCACCAGCCGACCTCGGTGGGTACGAGGAGCTTGCTACCTCCCTCGCGGCGGTTGAGGGACTGGAGCCTGCTGAAGCCGGAGCGCCAACTGTCATCGGGCCCGTGCCAGCCGAAGATTCATTCGCTATTCAGTACATCGCGTTTGTAGCGGACGACGCCGAGATCGGGGAGGTGGTAGAGGCGCTTCGGGAGGTGCTGACCGCCGAGATCCCCGACGGTACCACCGGGTACGTCACGGGGCCGGCCGGTTTTGCCACCGACCTCTCAAGCGCCTTCAGCGGCATTGATGGGTTGTTGCTCAGTGTGGCGCTGGGAGCGGTCTTTCTGATCCTGTTGTCCGTCTACCGGTCTGTGATCCTTCCGTTCCTGGTGCTGCTGACCTCAGTGTTTGCGCTGGCCACATCGATCGTTCTGGTCTATGCCCTGGCCGACTGGGGATGGATTCAGCTCAGTGGTCAGAGCCAGGGAATCCTGTTTATCCTGGTCATCGGCGCGGCGACCGATTACGCGCTGCTGCTTGTTGCACGGTTCAGGGAAGCACTTGGCGAACACGCCGCAAAATGGGACGCGATGCGGGTGGCGTACCGCGGCTCGTTCGAACCGATTCTTGCCTCCGGGGCCACGGTTATTGTTGCGCTGCTCTGTCTATTGTTTTCCGACCTCAACTCCAACCGGAGCCTCGGTCCGATCGCGGCGATTGGAATCCTCTTCTCCTTGGCGGCTGCCCTGACACTGCTGCCCTCTCTTCTCCTGCTCTTCGGCAGGTCGGCGTTTTGGCCGCTGCGCCCCAAACTGGGGTCCAGCCACGTTCAGCCCGAAGGAGTGAACGCCACCGGGCTGGAGGGACTGCGTGGCATCTGGAAGAAGGTGGCGACACTGATCTCCCGGCACGCCCGACCCGTCTGGATCGCTTCATTCCTCGTCCTGGCCGCCGGTTCCCTGGGCTTGTTCCAACTGCAGGCTAACGGAGTACCACAGTCCGCACTGATCCTCACGGAATCGAATGCGGTGGACGGGCAGGAAGCCCTGGCGCGCCACTTCGACGCCGGTTCGGGGAGCCCAGTCTCGGTGATCGCCCCAGAGCAGGATCAGGATGCTGTCCTGGAAGTGGTGCAGAGCCAGGCCGGCATCACTGACGCCGCGCTCAGTTCCGAGTCTCCCGAACCCGGCAGCGACGTCGTCGTCCGTGGCGGCAACGTGCTGATTACCGGCACACTGCAGTCACCGGCAGACTCCGATGAGGCCGAAGACGTGGTGCGTGAGTTGCGGACCGCACTGGACGACGCCAGCCCGGAGGCACTGGTTGGTGGCGTAACCGCGATCGCGATTGACACCAACGACACGGCCCAGGCTGACCTGGTGAAGATCATTCCGATCGTGTTGGCGGTGATTCTGGTGATCTTGATGCTCCTGCTCCGTTCCATCGTGGCGCCGGTCCTACTGATCCTCAGCGTGGTGCTCTCCTTCGCGACGGCGCTGGGCGTGTCGGCCCTGGTGTTCAACAACCTGCTCGGTTTTGAGGGTGCAGATGCGTCGGTTCCGCTGTTTGGCTTCGTGTTCCTCGTGGCATTGGGGGTGGATTACAACATTTTCCTGATGACACGAGTCCGGGAGGAATCGCTACGCATCGGAACCCGCCCCGGAATTCTGAGGGGTCTGGGTGTCACCGGCGGAGTCATCACCTCTGCGGGTGTGGTGCTGGCGGCCACCTTCGCAGCCCTGGGGGTCATCCCGATTCTGTTCCTTGCCCAAATTGCGTTCATCGTGGCCTTCGGTGTGCTGTTGGATACGCTGATCGTGCGCTCACTGCTGGTGCCGGCCCTGTCCTACGACCTGGGTCGGCGGATCTGGTGGCCATCCCGGCTAGGACGCGAATCCGGACCGGTGCACCGCGGCGGGTCATCCGGGTTGTCGGGTCCAGGCTCGGCGGGCAGGCGGGACGAGCAGGGCCACCGCGCTGAACCGGCTCACCGTGGGTAGATAACACTCTGGGTAGATAACACCGCAGCAGTCCGCGGCCCCCTCCAACCCGTTCCGCGGAGGGGAAGGCCTGGTCTGGAAGCGCTCTTTACAGCTGAATCAGTGGAGGCAATAATCGGTCGCATCACAGCCTCCACTGATTCAGCGCGCTGATTATTCGACAGCTGAGGAGCGATCATGAGTGATCAAACCAACCCACCCGACCATGACGTACCAGCCAACGATGCACTGGCTAAGGGTCCGGCGCCAAAGACCAGCCAGCAGCTGGGAATACCTGATCCTGACCGCTCCAGTTCGATGACACCGGGGCTTGCCAGTTCGCCGATATCGCAGCGGGCTGGGAACGTGGCAGCAGCCGAGCCTTACCGGCTCCTCAATGCTTTCCTCACGTCCTCGACGTATGCTGCGCGCCGGAACGAGCCAGGCATCTGCGACCTGACTTTCGGTAACCCACACGAGATGCCGCAAGAGGCCTATGTTGCGGCGCTCCAGGAAGCCACAATTCCACGCCACGACCAATGGTTTGCCTACAAACAAAACACCCCTGAGGCGCAGGAGGCGGCCGCGGCCTCCCTCCAGCGCCTCATTGGGGTGCCATTTCGTCCCGAGGACATCCACCTGACTACCGGCGGTTTCACGGCGATCGCCCTCGCGCTCAAGGCAGTGGGAGACCCCGGCGACGAGGTGATCTACAGCCTTCCACCGTGGTTCTTCTACGAGCCGATCATCATCGAGGCCGGGCTCGTCCCCGTAAAGGTCACTGTGGATTTGGAGACCTTTGACCTCGACGTGGACCAGATTGCAGCGGCGATCACCAGCCGCACGTGTGCGGTGATTGTCAACACTCCCAACAACCCCAGCGGCCGGATTTATCCGCCAGCTGTGCTCGAACGTCTCGCGGCAGTGCTTGAGAGCGGCTCGGCCGCGATTGGTCGCCGGATTTATCTCATTTCCGATGAGCCCTATAACCGCATCGTGTTTGACGGTGCTCGATTCCATAGTCCGATCGAGTTTTACCGCTATACCCTGCTGGCCTACTCGTACGGGAAGACTCATCTTTCGCCGGGTGAACGGATCGGCTATCTGGCGTTGCATCCGAACCTGCCTGATTATGATGTGGTTGCCAGCGCACTTGACGCCCTGCAACTGGCGATGGGATGGATTTACCCAAACGCCGTGCTCCAGCACGCATTGCCCAGACTCGAACAGTTTTCGATCGATATCCCGGCACTCCAACGCAAACGCGACCGGATGGTTGATGCGTTGCAGGAGATGGGTTATCGGGTCAACCGCCCGGAAGGAACGTTTTACCTGTTTGTGCGCTCGCCGGACCCCGACGACGAGGCATTCGTGGCGACCCTAGCAGCCCAGGGGGTCTTTGTGATGCCAGGCGTGCATTTCGAGACACCCGGCTTCTTTAGGATTTCCCTGACTGCCAATGAAGACATGCTCCAGCGGAGTCTTCCGGTGTTTGCCGCTGCGATGGAAGCGGTCGGCGGGGCGCCTCCGTTCTGACCTAGGGATTTCCCAAGGCCCCGAGTGGAAACTCGTTCAAGAGGAGTCGATGGTACCGAGACCGCCACCCACACCTCGGACGCCGGGCATGTGACGGCATCCTGAACGGAGCCACCCGACGCCCCTAAAGACGGTGGCTCCGTTTGGGGGCGCGGCACCAGACCAAGGCCCGTTCTCTCACGGCTGAACAACCACTGATGCCCTCCACCGCCGCGGAGTTCGGCGACTCAATGCGCCTCCGCACGCAAGGTTGAGCCTATCCCACTCAACTTAGATTTGACTCTCTGCGGCCTCGGAGTACAGTTGAGTGAAGAACGCTCAAGATCCGGCTTTCAGGCGAATACTCGCCAGGCTACGGGCTGAGCGATTCCCCTCATTACGGGCTGTTGAAAGGAAATACGCATGTCACGTGCAGTAGGTATTGACCTCGGAACCACCAACTCAGTGGTTTCCGTACTCGAAGGTGGCGAGCCCACCGTTATCGCCAACGCTGAAGGCGCACGGACTACGCCCTCGATCGTTGCGTTCTCCAAGGGCGGGGAAGTGTTGGTTGGCGAAATCGCCAAGCGCCAGGCCGTCAACAACATCGACCGCACCATTGCTTCCGTCAAGCGCCACATGGGCACCGACTGGAACGTCAAGGTCGACGATAAGAACTACACGGCTCAGGAAATTTCCGCGCGCATCCTTCAGAAGCTGAAGACCGACGCCGAAAGCTACCTGGGTGAAAAGGTGACCGACGCTGTCGTCACCGTTCCCGCCTACTTCAACGACGCCGAGCGCCAGGCCACCAAGGAAGCAGGCGAAATCGCAGGCCTGAACGTCCTGCGTATTGTCAACGAGCCAACCGCTGCAGCACTGGCGTACGGCCTGGACAAGGGCAAGGAAGACGAGCTCATCCTGGTCTTCGACCTGGGTGGCGGCACATTTGACGTCTCCCTGCTCGAGGTCGGCAAGGATGAAGACGACTTCTCCACCATTCAGGTACGCTCCACCTCCGGTGACAACCGCCTCGGCGGCGACGACTGGGATCAGCGCGTGGTTGACTACCTGCTGTCGCAG
Source organism: Arthrobacter sp. Bz4 (assembly GCF_003075455.1). Lineage (GTDB taxonomy): Bacteria > Actinomycetota > Actinomycetes > Actinomycetales > Micrococcaceae > Arthrobacter_D. The sequence goes on along the minus strand of NZ_QDAE01000007.1, from coordinate 64,068 downwards.
GCCAAAGCCAAGGGTGTTGACCTGTCCAAGGACAAAATCGCCTTGCAGCGCCTGAAGGAAGCGGCAGAGCAGGCCAAGAAGGAACTCTCCTCGGCAAGCTCCACCAACATCTCCCTCCAGTACCTTTCGGTCACCCCAGACGGCCCCGTCCACCTGGACGAGCACCTCTCCCGTGCCAAGTTCCAGGACCTCACCAAGGACCTGCTGGACCGCACCAAGAAGCCATTCAACGACGTCATCGCTGAAGCAGGCATCAAGGTTGCCGACATCGACCACATCGTGCTCGTCGGTGGCTCAACCCGCATGCCAGCCGTCGTCGAACTGGTGAAGTCACTCGCCGGTGGCAAGGAGCCCAACAAGGGCGTCAACCCTGATGAGGTCGTCGCCGTCGGCGCCGCACTCCAGGCAGGCGTGCTGAAGGGTGAGCGTAAGGACGTGCTGCTCATCGACGTCACCCCTCTGTCCCTCGGGATCGAGACCAAGGGCGGCATGATGACCAAGCTGATCGAGCGCAACACGGCCATCCCCACCAAGCGCAGCGAAACCTTCACCACCGCCGACGACAACCAGCCATCGGTTGCTATCCAGGTCTTCCAGGGCGAGCGCGAGTTCACCCGGGACAACAAGCCACTGGGTACCTTCGAACTGACCGGAATCGCTCCCGCCCCCCGCGGCGTGCCACAGGTTGAGGTCACCTTCGACCTCGACGCCAACGGTATCGTCCACGTGTCCGCCAAGGACAAGGGCACCGGCGCCGAGCAGTCGATGACCATCACCGGCGGCACCGCGCTGTCGAAGGAAGACATCGACCGTATGGTCCGCGAAGCCGAGGAGCACGCAGCCGAGGACAAGGAACGCCGCGAAGCAGCCGACACCCGCAACGGTGCTGAGCAGTTGGCCTACTCGGTCGACAAGCTGATCGCCGACAACTCGGACAAGCTGCCCGAGGATGTCAAGACCGAGGTTCAGGCCGACGTCGACGAACTGAAGAAGGCACTCGAAGCCAACCCTGAGGAAGCCGGATCGGCTGACACGGTCAAGGCAGCGTTTGAGAAGCTTCAGGCGTCACAGACCAAGCTCGGCGAGGCAATCTACGCAGCGGCACAGCAGGACGCCGCCGCGCCAGGCGCCGACGCACCTCAGGATGGAACGGCGCCTGACGCTGGCTCGTCCTCGAACGACGAGGACATCGTCGACGCCGAGGTAGTCGACGAAGACGACAACACCGAAAAGAAGTAGTCATGCCGCACCACGGAAACGAAGAAGAGCACCAGTCCGAACCGGTCAGCTTCCGCGATAACCGGAAGATCGACCCCGAGACAGGTAAGGTCCGTGGGCAGCAGCAGGACGACGACGGCGCACAGGCTGGTCACACCGACCAGCCTGTGACCCCGGACTCCGTTCAGGATCCCGTTGAGGAAGCCGACGCCGGGGAGCAGGCCGCTGATGGTAGCGATGCGCTGGCCCAGGCCGAGGCAATCCTCAACGGGATCGACGGTGAGGGGTTCACCGAACCCGCCGCCGGATCGGCCTCAGCTGTGGAAGCCGAGCTGCGTACCGACCTGCAACGCCTCTCGGCCGAGTACGTCAACTACCGGAAGCGCGTCGAGCGTGACCGGGACGTGGCCCGGGACATGGCAGTCATCGGAGTGTTGAACTCGCTGATGCCCGTCCTGGACGACATCGACGCCGCTCGCCAGCACGGCGACCTGGCCGACGGACCTTTCGCTGCGATCTCCACCAAATTGGAAAACGCGCTGAAGACCTACGGCCTAAGCCGGATCGACGAGACCGGAGTGGAGTTCGACCCGAACATCCACGAGGCTCTGATCCAGCAGCCCAGTGCCGACGTACAGTTCGACAGCGTCAGCCAGATCCTGCGGGCAGGTTACAAGAAGGGCGACCGCGTCCTGCGGGCAGCCCAAGTTATCGTCGCAGTGCCCGAGTAGCGCCTGGCAAGCCGGAGCAGTGCCCGACCGGCGGCAACGAAATTTCCTCGCTCGCAGAGCTCGTTTGAAATATTAAAGCCGCCGGGTCGGACACTGCTCCGGCTCCATCGCTACTCACCTATGCTTTGAATTCATATACGAAAGGGGACGCCAATTGGCTAGTCAGGATTGGGTCGACAAGGATTTCTATAAAATTCTCGGTGTCCCCAAAGATGCAACAGCTGCCGACATCAAGAAGTCGTACCGGAAGTTGGCACGCAAGCACCATCCGGACCAGAATCAGGCAACCGGCGGGTCGGACAAGATGTTCAAGGACATTTCCGAGGCGTACTCGGTATTGTCCGATCCTGAGGACCGTCAGCAGTATGACGCCATCCGTGCCATGGGCGGCGGCGCACGCTTTACCGCCGGTGGTCCCGGTGGGGGAGCCGGCGGCGCTGGCTTCGAAGATATCTTCGGCAACCTCTTCGGTCAGGGTGCCGGACAGCCCAGGCCCGGACGCCAACGCCCCGGCGGTGGCGGAGGCGCCAGCTACGGCAACCTTCCACCCGAGTTCGCCGACCTGTTCGGCCAGGGCGGGGGAGGCGGCTTCGGCCAGGGCGGCGGTGGGTTCCCCGGAGGCTACCAGCCGACCCCGCGTAAAGGCGCCGACCGTACGGCGACCACCAGTATTTCTTTCGCCGGTTCCATTAACGGCACCACCATCGGATTGCGTGAGCCCTCCGGTGAAGTCATCGATGTTCGGGTGCCCGCCGGCATCAAGGACGGACAAAAGGTCCGCGTCCGGGGCAAGGGCCAGGCCGGCGCCGCAGGAAATGGCGACCTGATGGTCAGCGTAAGCGTGAAACCGCATCCATTCTTCCAGCGCGACGGCGACAACATCCGCGTCCACGTGCCGGTGTCCTTCCCGGAGGCTGCAATGGGTGCGCATATCGATGTCCCCACGCTGACCGGTGACACGGTCAAGGTCAAAGTCCCCGCCGGTACGCCGTCCGGACGGACCCTGCGCGTCAAGGGGCGTGGGGTGTCCACAGCAAAGGCGACCGGTGACTTGCTGGTAACCATCGACGTTGTCGTCCCGCAAAAACTGAACAAGGACGCAGAGGCTGCGGTCGAGGCGTTTGCCGCCGCGACCGTCGACGCCGACCCGCGAGCGGGCCTCGCCGCCAAAGCGAAACTCTAAAGCCCACGCAGCATCGAAAGGAGGTCACGATGGCAATCGACGCAAGCCTGCCCATCTACGTGATCTCCGTCGCCGCAGAACTGGCGGACATGCACCCGCAAACCCTCCGGCAGTATGACCGGCTCGGGCTGGTGACACCCAGCCGGGCTCCCGGCCGCGCCCGCCGCTACTCGCAGCGGGACGTGACCACTCTCCGCGAGGTGCAGCGGCTTTCCCAGGAGGGGGTGTCGCTGGAGGGTATCCGACGGATCCTGCAGCTCGAGAATCAGGTCGCCGCCCTGCAATACCGGGTTCAGGAGCTGACCGACGAACTGGCGTCCCGCCGTCGTCAGCCTGACTCAAGCAGGGTGTTTGCCGCCGGACTCGCAGGCGACGTCGTTACCCTCTCCCGCGGTCAGCGCCCCCGACCGCGGAGTCAGGCGATGGTCGTGTGGCGCCCGTAACCGCGGTACGGGCTACAGTGCCGGCGCGGCTGTACTTGATCGGATAACGAGCGCTGTTCGAGCGACGTGATTGGTAGAAGAATAGGCTGCCGGGTCCTGCAGAATCGCCAGGAGGCGCTCGACGGCGCGCTGCCCCTGTTCCCGCGGGAATTGGGCCACCGTGGTCAGCCCGAGAGCTTCCCCGAGTTCATGCCCATCAATCCCGATCACTGAAATGTCTTCGGGGACGCGAAGTCCCAGCTCGCGCGCCGCGAGGATGGTGCCTATCGCCATCTCGTCTGACGCGCAGAAGACCGCCGAAGGAGTATCGCGAGGATAGCCCAGGAGCTGTTTCGCCTGTGCTAGACCGCCCTGAATGGTGAAGTCGGCGTCGACGCGCCAGGAGTCGAGGATGTCCAGGTTTGCGTTCCTCATGGCCGACTCATACCCGTTCCGACGGGTGCCGGAAATCCGGAAATCATTTTCAAATGCATCGGCACCACCGAGGTGGGCAATTCGCCGGTGCCCAAGGCTGATGAGATGCTCTGTGGCGAGTCGGGCGATTTCACCATCATCGACGCTGAAGGTCTCGGCCCCGGGAAGCGGCCCGCCAATGCCGACTACTGGTTTTCCTACGGCGAGGAGCTGATCCAGTTCGTCGCGGCGAAGTTCAAGCGAAACGGGGATCACCCCGTCACACCGCTGGCGGAGAAGAAAGTCGGTGAGGACGCGTTCGCGGTGGTCGGCGTTCTCGTTCAGGTTATAAAGCGTGAGGTCATACCCAGCCTCGAGCAACGATGCCGCGACGCTGTCGACGATCTGGGAATAGTACCAACGGGCGACCGACGGCACGACGACTCCCACATTGCGGTGACGGCCCGAGGCTAGCGAGGACGCAGTCGAACTCACCACGAAGCCCAGTTCCTTTGCGGCCCGCAGAACCCGCGCCCGGCTTCGCTCCGATACCTGCCCCTTGCCGCTGAGCGCTCGGGATACGGTCGCGGTGGAGACCCCGGCGAGCTGGGCGACATCCTTGATGCCGGCCATGGTGTCTCCCTCCCAAAATTCATGCGGTGCACTCCGGCTGGACTGTGCCTCCTTCGATCATTCCGGAGTCGCCACGAAAGCGCTATCCGTGGAGTGGATCAGCCAGACGCAGGCATTGGGTGGGAGCATTCGGGTTTCCCCCGCTTCCATTTCTTCCGGCGTGCTGGAGACGATGATAGCGCCCGGCGGAAGCGGGATGGCGAATTCACCCATGTTGAGAACCACCAGCACTTCGCCGTTGAGGAACGCAACGGCGTCGGTCGTTTCGTACTCGCGGGACCAGCTCAGGGATCCGGCACCGAGCCGCAAATCCCGTCGAAGCTGGAGGGCGGTCCGATACAGGGACAGCGTTGAGGAGGGATCCTCCGTCTGACGGTCGCGGGCGTAGCCAGACCACCCCTCTGGTTGTGGCAACCAGGGGGTCGGCGTCTCATGGGGTGCGCCGCTGTGGTTCGCCGCAAAACCAAACGTGGGCGTATCGGCGAGCCACGGCAACGGAACCCGGCAGCCGTCACGGCCGAGTCGCTCCCCTTCGGTTCGGCCGAAGGTCGGGTCCTTGCGAGCATCGTCAGGCATTGCAGTGTGGTCGGGCAGGCCAAGTTCCTCGCCCTGGTAAAGATAAATGCCCCCCGGCAGGGCGAACATCGCGAGGGAAGCAGCCCGGGCCCGGGCCAGTCCTATCGCGGTGTCGGGCTGCGCGTCGAACCTGCCGATTCCGTCACCACCACGGGGAGCGCCCTCGGGGAGGCCGAAGCGGCTTGCGTGCCGGACGACGTCGTGATTGCTCAACACCCAGGTGGTGGGCGCGTCGACTGCGTCGAAAGCGGTCAGCGAAGTCGAGATCACATGGCGGAGGGAATGCGCGTCCCAGGGGTGATGAAGGTATGCGAAGTTGAAGGCCTGGTGCATCTCGTCCGGGCGCACCCAGTCGGTCAGGCGGGGCAGGGGGTCGATCGACGCCTCGGCACAAAGGATTCGGTCTCCGTCGTATTCGTCGAGGATGCCACGCCACCGACGATAAATTGCATGGACCTCCTCCTGCCCGAACATGGGCGCATCCGAACCAGGGAAGCCCTCCGTGGATCCGCCGTCGGCACGGCCGCCCCAGTCCGGCAGGCCTTTGGCCTTGATGAGGGCGTGCGCTACGTCCACGCGGAACCCGGACACCCCGCGATCAAGCCAGAAACGGAGGACTCGCTCGAACTCCTCCCGCACGGCTGGGTTGTCCCAATTGAAGTCGGGCTGGGAGGAATCGAAGAGGTGAAGATACCACTGGCCGGGGGAGCCATCAGGAGCAGTAACGCGCGTCCACGCAGGGCCGCCGAAATGGGACTGCCAGTTGTTGGGGGGCTCGTCGCCGCCGGCGCCCCGGCCATCACTGAAAATGAACATGGACCGCTCAGGCGAACCCTCGGGGGCAGCCAGCGCGGCCTGAAACAGCGCGTGCTCACTTGAGCAATGGTTGGGTACGAGGTCGACGATAATCCGAATCCCAAGGCGGTCCGCCCCTGCAACAAGGGCGTCAAAGTCGGCTAGCGTGCCAAACATCGGGTCGACATCGCAATAGTCTGCGACGTCGTAGCCGCCGTCGCGGTGGGGAGAGGGGTAGAACGGGGATAGCCAAACAGCGTCGACGCTGAGCTCTGCCAAATGGTCCAATTCGGCCAGGACGCCAGGAAGGTCCCCCGTACCATCGCCGTTCGAGTCCCGGAACGAGCGCGGGTAGACCTGGTAGATGACAGATGAGCGCCACCACTCGGCATCCCCCCACGCGGCGTGCAATGGGTCGTGGAAGGAGGCAGGCGAGGACAGGTGATCGCCGCTCAGGACGGGAACAATCTCAGGCATGCCGACTATCTTAGACCGCAAATCAACTAAAAGTGGAAGCGCTTGCCTTGGGCTAGCTTGCCGCATGCCGGTTTGAGGGCGAATTTTCAACCAGTTTTTTCTGACAGTTGGAATATTTTGTGCAAGCGTTTACAGTTGTGACTCTTATCACGATCGGTCCGATCGGGCGGGTTGTGGCATAGACGTTTCCCGGTGAGCGGACGTACCGCTCCGATGGCCGGGCACTGACCGATGACGTTCACGAAAGGTACACCAATGAAGGTGCGATCCACCCAGCCGATGCGTCGGCACACCCTATTCACCGGACTACTGTCCGTTGCAGTCCTGGCCCTCACCGCCTGTGGCGGAGGAGCATCCGAGTCAGCCGGCACCAGCAGCACCCCCGCCGCGGAAAACCTCTCAGAGGGGGGCGCCACGACGCTCACCATGTGGGTTGACGCGGAGCGAGCACCCGCCCTTGAGGAGATCACCGCTTCCTTTAAAGAGGACACTGGGATCGAAGTGAAACTCGCGGTCAAGGACTTCGCCGCAGTACGTGATGACTTCATCACCCAGGTGCCCACCGGCAAGGGTCCAGACCTGATCGTGGGTCCACATGACTGGTTGGGCACTTTCGTTCAGAACGGCGTGGTGGCGCCGGTGGAGCTTGGTGACAAGGCGGCGGAGTTCCAGGAATCCGCCATCCAGGCGATGACCTACGACGGCAGCGTCTACGGCGTCCCCTACGCGCTGGAGAACATTGCGCTGCTGCGCAACACCGACCTGGTACCCGAGGCAGCAACCACCTTTGACGAGGTCATCGCGAACGGCGAGGCCGCCGTCGCCGCGGGCGACGCCGAATACCCCTTCCTGGTGGGCATGGATCCCAAGCAGGGCGATCCGTATCACCTGTACCCGCTGCAGACCTCGATGGGGGTCCCCGTCTTCGGCCAGAACGACGATGGCAGCTACAACGCGGACGAACTGCTGCTGGGCGAGCCCAACGGCGTCGAGTTCGCGAAGAAGCTCGTCGAATGGGGTGACGAAGGGTCGAAGATCATCAACTCGAACATCACCGGCGATATCGCGAAGGAGAAATTCAACGCGGGCGAGTCGCCCTACTTCCTGACCGGTCCCTGGAACGTGCCGGATGCCCAGGCCGCAGGGTTGAACATCGCTGTCGACAACCTTCCCACCGTCGGGGAGGAAGACGCGCAGCCTTTCATCGGTGTCAACGGATTCTTCATTTCCTCGAAGAGCGCCAACGCGCTCGCGGCGAATGAGTTTGCCGTCAACTATCTCAGCACCGAGGAAGCACAGGACGCGATGTACGCCGTTGGGGGGCGCCCACCGGCCCTCAACGCCAGCTTCGACAAGGCGTCCTCGGATCCGATCGTTGCAGCATTCGGCGAGATCGGAGCCAATGGTGTGCCTATGCCAGCGCTGCCAGAAATGCAGGCCGTCTGGGCTGACTGGGGAGCAACCGAGCTCGCCCTGATCAAGGGCAGCAGCGATCCTGAGGCTGCCTGGACCACCATGGTCAGCAACATCGAAGAGAAGATCGCAGGGCAGTAACAACCCGGCGCCCGTCCTTCCTTGGGCGGGCGCCACCCCTGGCTGCTCCGGCAGCAACCTCTTCGCCGCGGGCCGGTGCCCTTCCCCGGTCCGCGGCGGATAACCTCACCGCAGCGGCCGCCCTCGGCCTACCAACGAAAGCCTTTTCGATGTCTACCCTTGCCCCTCCCGACCGGTCCACAACGCGGCCCCGGAAGAAGCCCGGCTCGACCGCAGATTCCACCTTTGGGCTGCTGGTCAAAATCACGCTACTTGGCCTGGTGGATGCTTTTGCCGTGTACGTCATGATTACCCTCTTCTTTCAGGAGAAGTGGCTAATCCTGATCGTCGCCGCGTCGGTGACACTGCTCATCAACTGGATCTATCTCAGGAAGGGTGGACTGCCGGCAAAGTACCTCGCACCGGGCATCTTCTTCCTGGTCCTCTTCCAGGTGTTTGTGATGCTCTACAGCGGGTACGTCGCGTTCACCAACTACGGCGACGGGCACAACAGCACCAAAGCCGACGCCGTGAGCGCCATCCAGTTGTCGGCGCAGCAACGGGTGCCGGATTCGCCTGCCTACCGCGTCTCCATCCTGGAGCGCAACGGCGAACTCCACCTCCTCGCCACCGATCCCGACGGCGACGTGTCAGTTGGCACCACTGGTTCGCCGCTCGAAGACGCGAGCGAGGCCGTCACGGACTCGACGGGCAGGGCAGTGGAACTGGAGGGGTACCGGACACTGGGCTTCGCTGAGATCCTCACGAACCAGGCCGATATCCTGGCCGTCACCGTCCCTTTCTCAGACGACCCCGAGGACGGCAGCCTAAAGACAAGCGATGGATCGAGCGCCTACGTCTACCGTCCCTCGCTCAGCTTTGATGAGGCGACCAGCACGTTCACCAACCTCGAAACCGGAGCCACCTACACCGATTCGGGCGAGGGCTCGTTCACCTCGGCCGACGGTGAGCAGCTCAGTACTGGGTGGAAAGTGAACGTCGGGTTCGACAACTTCGCCAAGGCCTTCTCCGACCAGAACATCAGGGGACCGCTGCTGCAGGTGGTTCTCTGGACCTTCACCTTCGCGATCGTCTCAGTTCTCTCCACCTTCGCACTGGGGCTATTCCTCGCCAACGCGTTCAATCTTCCCGACCTCCGCGGCAAGCGGGTCTATCGCATCCTGATGATCCTTCCGTATGCCTTTCCGGCTTTCCTCGCCGGTCTCGTCTGGTCCGGACTGCTCAATCCGGAATTTGGTTTCGTCAATAACACCTTCTTTGGGGGAGCGGACATTCCGTGGCTGACCGATCCGTTGCTGGCGAAGGTCAGTGTGCTCGTCGTCAACCTGTGGCTCGGTTTCCCCTACATGTTCCTGGTGTGCACGGGCGCCCTGCAATCCTTGCCCGAGGAGGTCAACGAGGCGGCCCGCATGGACGGCGCCACGGCCTGGAGGACCTTCACCGCCATCAAATTGCCGCTGCTGCTCGTCTCGGTGGCGCCGCTGCTGATCGCGAGCTTCGCTTTTAATTTCAACAACTTCAACGTCATCTACATGCTGACCGACGGCGGGCCCCGCTTCGGCAACACGACGGCAAACATCGGGCACACGGACATCCTCATCACGATGGTCTACGAAATCGCCTTCGGCACCGGGGTGGGCCGTGACTATGGCCTGGCCAGCGCCCTATCCATCATCATCTTCATCATCGTCGCCGTGGTCTCGGCCATCAGCTTCCGGCAGACCAAGGCACTGGAGGACATCAACTGATGACTGCATTCACCGAGCCCCGGGCGACCGCCGTCGCCGAACCCCACCCGCAATCCACGGGCAAGATCCCCGAGCGTCGCCAGCGCACCTTCAGCCAATGGTTCAGGCATAAAGGGTGGCGGCATGTGGTGGGTGTGGTGACCACCCTCTTTGCCGTGTTCCCTCTGATCTATGTCCTTTCAGCGGCCCTCAACTCGAACGGAACGATGGTCGGTTCCAACGCCCTGTTCAGCCAGATTGACGGCGGCAACTTCGAAGCGCTGTTCACCAACCCGAGCCGGCCGTTTGGCCGGTGGTTCATCAACACGATGGTCATCGGTGTGGTCACGTCCGCTGCGACAGTTTTCCTGGGGGCGCTCGCTGCCTACGCGTTCAGCCGCATGCGGTTCACCGGGCGCAGGATCAGCCTGCTTACCCTGTTGATCCTGCAAATGTTCCCCCAGCTGCTTGCTGTGGTCGCCATTTTCCTGATGCTCAATGCCATTACGGATATCGTGCCGTGGCTGGGCCTCGGCAGCCAACTCGGACTCATCATGGTCTACCTCGGCGGGGCCCTGGGGGTTAACACCTACCTCATGTACGGGTTCTTCAACACGGTGCCCAAGTCGCTCGATGAGGCAGCCAGGATCGACGGAGCAAGCCACGTCCAGGTCTTTTTCACCATCATCCTCCCGCTGGTGACGCCCATCCTCGCGGTGGTTGGTCTGCTTGCCTTCATCGGGTTGAGCAGCGAATTCGTTATTGCCAGCGTCGTCCTGACCGACCCGGACTCCCAGACCCTCGCCGTGGGCCTCTACTCCTATGTAGCGCAGCAGCGATCCGAGAACTGGGGGGTCTTCGCCGCGGGCGCCGTCCTCGCCGCTGTTCCGGTGATGGCACTGTTCCTGTTCCTGCAGAAATACATCACCAACGGTCTCGTGGCCGGTTCAGTCAAGGGCTGAGCCGTGCAAGATGCAACCCTGAGCTCGCCCCACCACGACGGTTCGCCACAATACGTCAGGAATCAGTCACCGGTAGTAGGCGATGTCCTTGCCCTGCGGCTGCGGGTTCCCGCGCGCTGGGGGACACCGCGCAGGGTATTCCTTCGGTCGTTGAGGGACGGTGAACCACATTATGACCAGGCCCGAAGCCTCCCGAGCGTCGACGGCTGGTCCTGGTGGGAGGCAGACGTCACAGTGGTCAATCCGACACTGAGGTACCGCTTCCTGCTCAAGGGGGCTGAGGCCCAAGGCCCCAGCTGGTCCTGGTTGACCGCCACCGGCGCATCCCCCTGGGACACCCCAGACCGGGACGATTTCGTCATCCATTGCCGGCCGGCCCCAGCTGAGTGGGCCCGGGGCGGGGTGGTCTACCAGGTCTTCCCTGATCGTTTCGCCAGGTCAGAGACGCAGCACCCAGCGGACCTCCCCGGCTGGGCCGTAGCATGTGCCTGGGAAGACCCGGTTGAGCCCCGAGGGGAGCTCACCCCGCGGCAGATCTACGGGGGGGACCTTGACGGGATTACCGAAAAGCTCGACCACCTCGTCGATCTTGGTGTCACGATCCTGTATCTGACTCCCTTCTTTCCTGCGCGCTCCAACCACCGCTATGACGCAACAACCTTCGACGTCGTCGATCCCCTCCTGGGCGGGGATGACGCCCTGATCCGGTTGGTGGAAGCAGCCCACGCCCGCAACATCGCAGTGATCGGTGACCTGACGGCCAACCACACCGGTGACGCACACGAGTGGTTCCAGAAGGCACGCGCCGATCCGACAAGCGCCGAGGCCAGCTTCTACTACTTCGACGAGGAATCCGCCGGCTACGCCTGCTGGTTCGGCGTGCCGAGTCTGCCCAAACTGAACTGGGCCTCCCAGGAGCTGCGCAGGCGCTTCATTGAGGGAACGGACTCGGTGGTGGCGAAATGGCTATTGCCGCCGTTCAATCTGGACGGGTGGCGGATCGACGTGGCCAACATGATGGGACGCAACTCAGACGTGGACATGAACCATCAGATCGCCGCGCTGATCCGGGCCACCATGGACGATGTGCGACCGGGACTGCTGCTCCTCGCTGAATCCACCGGGGATGCCACCGAGAATCTGACCAGCCAGGCGTGGGACGGAGCCATGACCTACTCCAATTTCACCAGGCCACTGTGGCAGTGGCTTGCACGTGAAGATGCGGTAGCCAACTTCTTCGGAACCCCTATCACCGGCATTCCGCGCATCGACGGTCATGGTTTTGTGGCGACGCACCTCGCCCTCTCTGCAGGCTTCTCCTGGCGTGCACGAACCCAGAATATGAGCGCGTTGAACACCCATGACACGGCACGGGCAGGAACCGTGATGATCAAGGGCGGCCCCGCCGTCGGTATGGCCCTGGTGTTCCTGCTACCTGGCCTGCCCACTCTTTTCGCCGGCGATGAATTTGGGCTGCGCGGCAGCAACGGCGAGGATTCCCGTACGCCAATGCCGTGGCAAGGATCCGCCGACCGGCCCGATGATCTGCGCGCCCTCATTGCAGTGCTAGCCTCGCTGCGGGCGGGGTCTCCGGCGCTCCTGGAGGGCACGGTGCGCTGGCTAGCTGTTGCGCGGGACGTGGTTGCGCTCGCCCGGGAGCATGAGCATGAATGCTTCGTGATCGTAGCGGCGAGGGCGGACTACGACTCTGTCACGATTCCGCTGGGTCTCCTGCCGGGGTTGTGGTCCGACGCCGAACAGGTTGCCCTGGGGTGGCCGGACGCAACCGGAGTGCTGGCAGATCAGATGCTAGTGCTCTCGGGCAGGGGCCCTAGCGTTCAGGTCTGGCGCTTCCCAGGGCTGGTCCTGCCCTGAGCGTACATCTGGCGCCCCGCTGGAAACCCTTGCCGTTACGGTGCAGACTGGGGGTATGCCTCAACAGTTCTCCGACGCCGGTGACTTCGGTGAAACGCTCGTGCAGCTGCTCCTGATCGGTGGGGCGACGCTGCTGGTGATCGGCCTCGGCATGGCCCTCGCCACCTGGATCATTGTCCGGCGGCTCCGTCGCTCCGGTGTGGTGCAGCGCGGCTTCTCGAACGGGGTGCTCACCGCCCGTTCCTACGCTGTCGACGACGGCGTCCGCCGGATCGCGCGGCTGCGTCTGGACCTGCGGCGCTCCGGTCAGGCGACCCGCCGGGCCCTCGATGCTGCAGCCGGGAGCGGCGGCCCGATCGGTGAACTTCCCATCGTTGCCGAGGACCTATTCCGTGCGGAGCGGGCACTCGAGAACCAGCTGCGAATGGCCGAGCGCGAACCCGACCGGCAGCTCAAACGGGATCTGGCCGGCCGGATTGGGGAGCAGGTCCAGTCCTACGGCACTCTCTCCGCTGACCTCCGCCGGTCGTTGATGCAGGCGGGCCAGCCCACCGGTGCCAACGAAATTCAGCGGGCCAGCACCCACCTCACACGCGAAATCAATGTGCTGCAGGCGTGGAGCAAGTCCTACGGCACCCCCGACCAAATCCAGTAGAGGCTGAGGGAACCACCACCATGTCAATTGGCCGCCGCATTTCCCGCATCGTCCGGGCCAACCGGACCGCTGCCAAGGAGAAGCCCACCGACCCCATCCAGACCGTTGAACAAGCGCACCGGCAGCAGCTCGACCTGGTGGATCAGGCCCGCCGCAGTGTTGCTGATCTGGCCGCCAACCGTCACCGCCTTGAACTGCTCGCGGGCGAAGCGCGGGCGGAGCTCGACCAGCTTGAGCGCCGCGCGTCCAGCGCGGTCAACGCGGGCGACGACGACGCCGCCCGGGCGGCACTGCGGCGAAGTCTCGCCGTCACCAAGCGCCTCGAAACCCTCACCCGTCAGCGGGATGATCTCGACACCCAGGTGCGCCAGCTCGACTCCAACCTCCAGCGGCTCGAAACCCGGGTGGAAGACAACGGCATCCGCTACCAGACGCTGAAGGCCCGCCACGGTGCCGCCCAGGCCGAACTTGGCATGCAGGACGCACTTGCCGGGTCCGGGCAGGCAGCGGCGGGAGCCGAAGCCGCAGCTCGACAGGCCGAGCTGGAAGCGCGACGCGTCCAGGCGCGGGCCGCCGCCCACGACGAGCTGTCCTGGACGGACCCCAACTCGCGGCGGGTGGAAGAAGCCTTCGAGGAACTCGAAGCCAGCTCGGCCACCGAACGGGAACTGGACCGTCTGAAGAACCACCACCCCCGCGACTAGGGCCCAACCCGGGCGGCGTGGGTAGACTCGGCGGCATGACAACAATCAGTGGCAACCATTTCCTGGTCATCGGCGCAACTGGGGTGCTCGGCGCCGCCGTGGCGCGGCAACTCGTAGCAGCCGGGGCGCGGGTGACCCTTTCCGGACGGTCCACTGAGAAGCTGGACAGCCTGGCCGAAGAACTCGGGACCTCGGTAGCCGGAACCATCCCAGCCGATCTCACGCATCCCGGAGCGCCAGCTGAAATCGCGGACGCTTGCGAGGATCTTGACGGTTTGGTCTACGCCGCCGGTGTGGTGGCCTTCGGCCCAGCCGCGGAGCTCGACGATGAAACCCTGGACGAGCTCCTTCTGGTGAACCTGATGGCGTACATCCGGCTCATCCGGGCGGTGTTGCCGCAGCTGCACAAGGACTCAGTGGTGATTCAGGTCAGCGCCGTCGTGGCCGAGAGCCCCACCGCCGGCATGGCAGCCTATTCAGCCAGCAAGGCTGCGCTCAGCGCGTTCGGTAAAGCGTTGACGCTGGAAACCCGGCGGCAGGGCATCCGGGTAATCGATGTTCGGCCGCCGCACACCGAGACGGGCTTGGTGAACCGCGCGATAGCAGGATCCGCGCCTCGCCTTCCGCAAGGGAAGGACCCAGAAGCCGTCGCGGAACGGATCGTGGCGGCCATCGTGAACGGCGAGAAGGACCTGCCAGCGGCCGCCTTCAGCTAACCGTTCCACGGGAAGGCATCGCCGCCGATCCCGGGGTCAAGCGAGGTCGGGACCGAGAGGCACAGAGACTCTCACCAGCGGATAGTGGGAAGCGCCTATTCCCTTCCCGTGTTCATCATGATAGATTTTGTTCGTTTCCGCGCGAACCCGTTCGCTTCTCGCAGTGTCGTGATCCGCTGATACGCAGTGCCAACGCGCCCACACAGCCGGTAGGAGGATCATGTTTGCAGCCGAGCGCCATGCCGCCATCCTCGACAGGCTCACCCGCCGGCCTGCGGTGCGGGTCAGCAAACTCGCGTTGGCCCTCGGCGTTTCGGAGATGACAATCCGCCGGGACATCGATGTCCTCGAAACGCGCGGGGCGCTCGTGCGCGTGCATGGCGGTGCCGTGCGTCCCGGCACGATCAGTGCGGTGGAGCCGGGGTTCGACGCCAACAGGATGCGTGGGAAGGAAGCGAAGCAGCAGATCGCGGCCATTGCGGTCTCCCTCCTTGCACCCGGCATGACCGTCTCCATCACGGGCGGCACCACAACCTTCGCCCTGGCCCCACTCCTGTTCCGCGTGCCTGGACTTACCGTCATCACGAACTCCCTTCCCCTGGCGGACGAACTGCACCGCTTGCATGGCGCAACCTCTGGCGACGGTGCACCGCGGGTCCTGCTTTCGGGGGGTCAGCTCACTCCGTCGAAGGCGCTCGTGGGACCCCTCGCCACGAACACGATCGCCTCCCTGCGCGCAGACCTGTGCTTCATGGGAGCGCACGGCGTGGACGCGGCCGCGGGTATCACCACCCCGAACCTCGCCGAGGCGGACACGAACAAGGCGTTCGCGCGCACCTGCGGCAGACTCGTCGTGCTCGCCGACGCCACGAAAATCGGCGTCGTGAGCCTCGCCGAAGTCGCTCCGCTGGACACGGCTGCGGCCCTGGTCACGGACCGGCAACCCGACAGCGAGTACGGGGCCCTCACCCGCATCCTCCGCGAACCCGTTCCCGACCCCCACCTGTTCGATCCTCATCTGGAAGAGCGCCCATGACCTCCATCACCCCTACCCGCCTGTCCGACGGGCGCGAACTGATCTACTTCGACGCGCACGAGGACAGCGCTGTGCGGCACCGTGACGCAGCAGCTACCCGCGACACGCGGGGGCTGCCACCCCGCGGAGCCGCCGGTACCGCGCGCTTCGACGCGCTGTCGGGCGAGTGGGTCGCCGTCGCCGCCCACCGCCAGTCGCGCACGCATCTGCCGCCCGCAGATCAGTGCCCGCTGTGCCCGACGACGCCGGCGAACCGCTCGGAGATTCCAGCCTCTGACTACGAGGTCGTCGTGTTCGAGAACCGCTTTTCCTCGTTTGGCCCCGATCTTGACGGGCTTCCGGAGACGCCGGGCTGGGGCACGACGGCGACAGCGTCAGGACGGTGCGAGGTCGTGGCGTTTGACTCCGCGCACGAAGGATCCTTCGGCTCACTCAGCCCCGAGCGCGCCAGGACGGTCATCGACGCCTGGGCGCACCGCACCGAGGCGCTGTCCGCGATGCCCGGAATCAAACAGGTCTTCTGCTTCGAGAACCGCGGCGCCGATATCGGCGTGACACTGTTGCATCCGCACGGCCAGATCTACGCCTACCCGTTCATCCCGCCCCGGGCCGCGACCCTCGCGGCGCGGGCAGCGGCGTTCTTCGAAGCCTCGGGCGGGCGGCAGACCCTCATGGGCCATGCCCTGGCCGCCGAGCGGAACGCCGGGGACCGCATGGTCCTCGAGGGAAAACACTTCAGCGCCTTCGTACCCTTCGCGGCACGGTGGCCCCTCGAGGTACACCTGGTACCCCACCGGCAGGTCGCCGATCTGGCGGGCCTGACCGATGAGGAGCGGAACGAACTCACCACCGTCTACCTGGAGCTCCTTGGCAGGCTCGACGCCCTCTACCCCACCCCCACGCCGTACATCGCGGCATGGCAGCAGGCACCGATCGATGACGGGCTACGGCCCGCGAGCTACCTGCACCTCCAGCTGACCTCGCCCCGGCGGGCCGCCGACAAGTTGAAGTTCCTCGCTGGCTCCGAGGCCGCGATGGGCGCCTTCATCAACGACACCACCCCGGAAACCGTCGCGGAGGCACTCCGCCGCGCCACGCCCGCCACTAACGCTGCTGCCGTTTCAGCCCGGAAGGACCACGCATGACCTCCACCCCGCACGACCTCGCGGCGGCCTTTACCGACCGGTTCGGCACTGAACCCGATGGTCTGTGGTCAGCGCCGGGACGCGTCAACGTCATCGGTGAACACACCGACTACAACGAGGGTTTCGTCCTGCCCTTCGCCATCCGGCACTCGACGACGGTGGCGGCCGCTGTCCGCGGGGACCGGTGGGTGCGGGTCGCGTCCACCTTCGCCCCCGACGACGACGCCGTCACGGCCGACCTCGACGACTTGGCCGAAGGCGGTGTCGAGGGCTGGGCTGCGTATCCGCTCGGTGTCCTGTGGGCCTTCGAACAGTCGGGCTACCGCTGCCCCGGCATGGACCTCCTGGTCGACTCCTCCGTCCCCGTGGGAGCCGGGCTCTCCTCCTCCGCCGCACTGGAGTGTTCCGTCGCCGTCGCGGCAAACGAGCTCGCTCAGGCGGGGGCATCCCACCAGGAGCTTGCTGCTATTGGGCAACTGGCGGAGAACCGGATGGTGGGAGCGCCGACCGGCATCATGGACCAGTCGGCGTCACTGCTGGGCGAGGCCGGGTACGCCGTCTTCCTTGATTGCCGCTCCGGGGAGTCCCAGCTGGTCCCCCTCGACCTCGAGGCCGCCGGGCTGGAACTGCTGGTGATCGACACCCGCGTCAGCCACTCGCATTCCACCGGCGGGTACGCGGCGCGTCGCCGCTCCTGCGAACTCGGTGCCAAGCTGATGGGCGTTCCCGCCCTCCGGGATCTATCAGTCAAAGACCTGGCCGAAGCTGCCGGTGTCCTCGACGAGGAGACGTTCCGCCGGGTGCGCCACGTCGTGACCGAAAACGCGCGGGTTCAGGACGCCGTCCGGCTCCTCACCCGCGAGGGACCCGCTGCGCTCGGCCCGCTGCTGGTGGCCAGTCACGCATCGATGCGGGACGACTTCGAGATTTCCTGTGCCGAACTGGACACGGCCGTTGACGCGGCCCTCGACGCCGGCGCACTGGGCGCCCGCATGACCGGTGGCGGCTTCGGCGGCGCGGCCATCGCGCTTGTAGCCGTCGAGGACGTACCCACCATCCGGGCGGCCGTCGAGGATGCCTTCGCCGCTGCCCGTTTCCGGGCGCCGGTCATCTTCAGCGTCCTGCCCGGCGCAGGAGCTGCCCGCATCGCTTGACTGTCACCCCAGGCTTTCCCTGGGGCGAAGCCTGGGGTGACAGCCTGGGGTGAAGCGCCCGCCTGGTTCAGTCAGCTGCGCCAAGGCTTCCGGTCGCATGAAGTTCGATCAGGATGGACTGCTCGGGGAACAGGACGGGTGCCTGGATACCGACATGGGCGAGGCTGGCCCCGGTCAGCTCCAGTGGCGTGCCGGTCAGAGCTGCTTCGGCCCAGGCCAGGGGTGACTGGCCGTTGCCCGGAAGGGACGTGTAAGGGCTGGCGAGCCGCAGCGTGTAGGAGCGGTCCGGGTCAAGGCCGGGGAAGGTGAGTTTCCCCGGCGGGTAGGACGCGCTGGAGGCGGTGAGCGAGTAGGCGAACAGGGCCGCGGACTGGTCGGAGGCGACCGTTCCGCGCAGGTCCATCGCCGGATCCGGCAGATCCGCGTGAACGACGATGCCGGTGTGGAGGATGTCCCGCCACCGGACGTGGAGGTCGATCCACCCCTTGAGGTGTGCTGTCTCCATCGCGGTGAGTGTGGAGATATCCCATTCGATGCCGTAATGACCGAAGATCGCTGTCGCTGCCCGGAAGGGCAGGGTATGGGTTCGACCGGTGGAGTGGGAGGTCGGACCGCTGATGTGCATTCCCATGAGTTCGGGAGGTACCAGAAGTCCGGTGTACTTCTGGATGGTCAGCCGCTCGAGGGGATCGATGCAGTCGCTGGTCCAGATCCGGTCTGTTTGGTCGAGAACTCCGAGGTCCACGCGGCTCCGCCGGAGGCACAGCTCTCGATCTCCAGCCCTGGGTGGCGGTCCTTGAGCGTGCGCATCAACCGGTACACGGCAGCGACGTTCTGATGGACGACCGCGTGACCGGTGGAAGCGTCTGCGGCGTCGAGCAGGTCCCGGTTGTGGTCCCACTTGAGGTAGGAAATGTCGTGGGAACTCAGGATCGTGTCAATGCATTCCAGGATGTAGTCGTAGGCGGCCGGGTTCGCGAGGTTCAGGACCTGCTGCTGGCGGCCCGGGACCGGAAGCCTCCCCTCGGCCTGGATGATCCAGTCGGGGTGGTTCACAGCGAGCTTGGAGTCGAGGTTGATCATCTCTGGTTCGAACCAAAGGCCGAATTCCATGCCGAGGCCCCGGACGTGATCGATGAGCGGGGTGAGACCGTCGGGCCAGACCTCGGGGTCAACAAACCAGTCGCCCAGGCTGGAGGTGTCATCGCGGCGGCCATCGAACCAGCCGTCATCCAGGACGAACCGTTCCACGCCCAGGGCGGCTGCCTTGTCGGCAAGGCGGGTAAGGCGGTTGAGGTCGTGGTTGAAGTACACGGCCTCCCAGGTGTTGAGCGTGACGGGGCGGCGGGAGGAGGGGTGAGCGGGGCGGGAACGGACCTCGTCATGGAAGCGGGCGGACAGTTGGTTGAGGCCGTGCCCCCAGGACGCCATCATCAGCGGGGCTGTGTACGTCTCGCCTGGCGCGAGGACGATCTCTTCCGGGAGCAGCAGTTCCCCGGCGCTGAGGAATGCCTGGCCCGTCGGAGTCTTCTCGGCGCTGAGTTGATGATTCCCGCTCCAGGCCAGATGTATGGCGTGCACCAGACCTGTCTCGAATCCGAAGGACTGGGTGCCAGCGACCAGCACGAGGCTGGCGTCAGCGCCGGGTCGACCGCGCCGGCTTTCCCTGCGATAGCTTCCCTGGGTAAGCAGGTGGCGCTGGGGGCTCCGTTCGCGCAAATGCCGCCCCGTCGTATCCAGCACCTCGACCGCTGAATCGGGCAACGGCACGGATGCCAGCAGCGACCGTACCTCGTAGTCGGAGTCACCAGTGTTCGTCACCGACAGCTGTTGACGCAGAACACCGCCGGCGGTGAGGCTGATCGACCCGGTAGCGCGAAGGCGGGCAACCTCATCGTCAGCGGTGAACACCACCTCCTGCCCGCCAGCAACCGCTGTCTGCTCGAGCGAAGCGTGGCGGAACGCGGGAAAGATATTCGCCCCCTGCCGGTGGCCGGTGAAACCTGGCGTGCCTTGCCAGCCAAACGCTTCCTGCGGAATGATCGACAGCTGGGCTGGGACATCGAGGCCCCCGGAGACGCGTTGCGGCACCAGAGATGCCGCAAGTGCTGAGAGCCGCTGCTCGTTCAAGGCTCCCAGGGACGGCCCCCAGTGCAGGATGGTCGGGACGCCGGGTCCGGAGGCGTCGATTACTACGCTGGTGTCCGCCGCTGATAAGTGGATAGGCATTGCACATTCTTTCAGAAAAGGGATCATGGGGTTCGATACCAGCGCACGCCGTGGGGTTCCAGGGTCAGGGGTGCGTGCAGGCGGCAGCGTTCGCCGGTGATGAGTTCCAGCGCGGTGTCGGGGAGACCCGAGAGGGTGTCAGCGGTGATCTTTTGCGGGGTGTCGGCGAAGTTACCGAAGACGACGACGGTCGAGGGTTCACCGTCGAGCAGGCCGGGGCGCTGGTAGCCGAGGACATGCGGGTTATTGGTGTTGAACGGGACGAGTTGTCCGCCGCCGAATTCTGGTGTCTGCTTCCGCACCTTGATGAGGTGTCTCAGCCGCGTGTAAATCGCCCCGGCGTCCGTGCCGGGGTCTGTTCGGGTCGCGTAGCGGTCTGCGGGGTAGGCGGGTCGGCCCACCCAGCGGCTGTCGCCAGCCTTGGCCGGATCCGCGAGGTAGGAGTAGTCGTTGAGCTGACCGACTTCGTCGCCCAGATAGAGCAGCGGGATACCGCCGGTGCTGAGGATGATCGAGTGGATGAGCAGGATACGTGCAACAGCGGCGGCGTCGTCGTCTGCTTCCAACCCGGCGAGGGATGCCGCGGTGCCGGAGATGCGGCAGTCCCCGGTACGTGGGTTGTCTTGGAAAGGGACTCCGCGGGCGAAGCTATCGGGGAACCGGTTGACGTAGAACGCGTTGAGGAACCGGCGGTGGTCATGCCCATTGACGCCGAGCTCGGCGGCCTCTTCGTCGGAGAAGGTCCAGCCGATGTCGTCGTGGCTGCGCACATAGTTGACCCACACTGTGCCCGCCGGGATGCTGTGCCGGCGTTCGAGGGCCTGGGCGAGCAGGGAGACCTCCCGGGTGGCGAGCGAGTTCCAAATGAGGGCCATCTGCAACGGGTTATAGCTGAGCTGGCACTCGCCCGGGTCGATGTACTGCACCACCTCGTCGGGGTGCACTATCGCCTCGGATTTAAACAGGAGGGATGGCGCGCCGAGTCGGCAAACCGCGTTGAAGGCCTGCAGCAGCAGGTGCGCCTCGGGCAGGCTCTCGCAGGTGGTGCCAAGCTGCTTCCAGATGAAGGCAACGGCGTCCATCCGGATGATGTCCACGCCTTGATTGGCGAGGTACAGCATCTCCCCGGCCATCGCCCGGAAGACGCGTGGGTTGCGGTAGTTGAGGTCCCATTGGAAGGAGTGAAAGGAAGCCCAAATCCATCGTCCGTCCTCGAGTTGGACGAACGACCCTGGGTGGTCATCGGGAAAGATCTCGCGGACGGTCCGCTCATAGGCGTCGGGCATCTCCCGGTCAGGGTAGATCAGATAGAAGTCTCTGTACTCCGGGTCCCCGGCGATGGCTTTGCGGGCCCAGGCGTGCTCGCTCGAGGTGTGGTTGAAGATGAAGTCGACCACGAGGGCGATGCCGCTGTCGCGCAGTTCCCGGGCGAGGGCCGCCAGATCGTCCATGGTGCCCAGCGCCGGATCGACGTCGCGGTAGCTGGAGACCGCATACCCTCCGTCGGAGTTCTCTGCCGGTGCCGCGAACAGTGGCATCAGGTGCAGGTAGGTCAAGCCGAGTTCCCGGAAGTAGGGGATCCGCTCGCGCAGGCCGGCGAGGTTCCCCGCGTAGAGGTCCACGTAACAAACACCACCGAGCATCCGGTGGGACTGGAACCAGTCCGGGGTCATGGCGCGGGAGGCGTCGATGCCCTTCAGATCCGCTGGGCGGTCCTGCCACGACGCGGCGGCGTCGAGTACCACCTGCAGCAGTTCGGCGTCCGCCGCCGGCCCGTAGATGCGGTGAAACAGCGATCGCAGTCGGGAGAATTCCCGGTCGAACCGCGCCTCAAAGGACTGCCAGTCGGCATCCGACGTCGCAGGCCGCCGCGCGGACAGCAACTGTTTTTGGAAATGGTCATCAGGCAGACCTGAAGCGGTGGTCGGCACAGTTCTCCTTATTACTCGGTGGCACCTGATGAGGATGCGCGCGGATGTACAGGCGGCCAGAAAATAATACAGCGACTGGCCCGGGGTAGGTCCTCGGATGACGAAAGTCTGGCCGCACACTCCTCGATGCGGCCAGACTTTTCTGCGTCAACTGCGCTGCGGTTGCTGCGTTGAGTGCCTGCGGCTGGTCAAACCTGGCCCACGCGCTGCACCCGCGAGGATTTACTTCACGGACCCGGCGGTTAGTCCGCGGACGAAGAACCGTTGCAGTCCGAAGAAGATGAGCAGAGGCACGACGAGGGTGATGAAGGAACCTGCCGCGACGCGCTGCCAGCCCTGCCCGTATTGACCCAGGAGTGTGTACAGCCCCTGTGTCATCACGGCGTTATCTCCGCTTTGGATGAAGATGTAGGCGACGAGGAAGTCGTTCCACACCCAGAGGAACTGGAAGATTGCGAATGATGCCAGGGCTGGAACGGACATCGGGACGACCAGTTTCCAAAAAATCTGAAAGTGACTGGCCCCATCGATTTTGGCTGCTTCGATGAGTGAGTTGGGCAGGGTCTGCATGTAGTTTCGGAGCATGTAGATCGCCAGCGGCATCGCGAACGTTGCGTGCACGATCCACGCTGCCGGGTACTGACCGATGATCTGGATCCCGGTAATTTCGCCGAACCGGACGAACAGCTGGAGGACGGGGATGATGGCCAGCTGAACCGGAACGACCATCAGCCCCAGCACGATGCCGAAGTAGATTTCCTTACCGCGGAACTGAAAGAAGGTGAAGGCGTAGGCCGCCATCGCCGCGATCATGACCGGTAGCACGGTGGCAGGAACGGTAACGGCCACTGAGTTCCAGAACGTGGTTCCAACATCGAGAGCGGCCCACGCATCAACGAAGTTCTGTCCCGTCCACCCCTGGCCGAAAGGATCGACGAAGACAGTCCACCATCCGGTCGCGTCGACCCCGGCTTTGGTGCGGAAACTCGTGATGAGCAGTCCGAGCAAGGGGAAAAGCCAGATCAGGGCGATGGCCCCCATGATCAGGGTGGTGATGATGTGGGGCTTCTGCGCTTCGCCTGCTGCATTGAGGCGCCGCTTCTTCCGGTGGACATCGACGGTTGTTCGGCCTTTGGTTTCGTCGACGACCGGGGTAGGGATGAGAGTCATCGGAGTTCCTCCTGCGCCTTATAGCTGCGGATCTGATAAACGATGAGGGGGACCACAGCGATCATCAGGAGGATGACCACAGCGGCAGCCTTGCCGGGATTCTGGAAGCTGAAGAGCTGCGAGTAGAAGTCCACGGCAAGCACGCTGGTGTTGTACTGGCCTCCGGTCATTGCATAGATGATGTCGAAGATCTTCATGACGAAGATGACAACGGTGACGAAGACCGCCAGGATCGTGCCGCGAATCTGCGGGACAATGACGAGGAAAAAGGCGCGTCGTTCGCTGGCCCCGTCCAACCGGGCTGCTTCGATGGTTTCTTCAGGAACGGCCTTGATAGCAGCTGAGAGAAGCACCATGCAAAGCCGGCATAAAGCCAGATAGCGATGCACATGATCAGGAAACTGTTGAGACGACCCGCGTCCAGGGTCAGCCAAGGCACCGGATCCTGATTGGTGAGGCCCGTCCAGATCGAGTTAAGCAGATAGATTTGCGGATTGCCGGGAGGGGCGTAGAAGTAGATGAACCTCCAGGTGACCGCGGCTGCGACGCCGCTGATGGCCATGGGCACAAAGATCATTGCCTTGAAGGTGGTCTCCCGGCGTTTCCCCAACTTGTCCGTGAGGATCGCAACGGCAAGACCGATCACAACCGTAGCTGCAGGGACAACGAGGACCCACAGCAGGTTGTTGAGCAGAACACCGAGGAACCCTGGGTCGGTCAGCAGCTCCTGGTAGTTCTGGAAACCTACGAAAGTGTCGCCCTCACCACGCCTCAGGCTGGTTTGGGTGAAGCTCTGCACGATGGTGCGCAGAGCCGGGTAGAGGAGGAATATTGCCACCAGCACGAAGACGGGGGCTAGGAAGACGTACGGCAGGAGCCGGGACTTCCACTTGTTGTTGGACTGCTCGACGAGCCAGTTCAGGCTCCAGAAGATCAGTAGTGATATGCCGAGTCCGAGGACCACGGAGATGAGTGCGCTGAAGATGGGCATCGCTTGGACCACCTGACGTTTCTACGAGGATGAGCCGAGGCGGCCGGGGACCAAATATCGGCCCCCGGCCGCTTGGGAGGTGGTTATCGGTCTGGCCAGGAGGCATCGATGGCGGTGAAGGCTTCCTCCATGGAGGATTGGCCTGAGAACCAGTTGGTCAGCTGGGTCCATTCGGTTCCTGCGCCAACTTCTCCGGGCATCTGGTCGGAGGCGTCGAAGCCGAAGACTGACGACTCGGCGAGGAGGTCTTGTGCCTTCTTCTGGAATTCCGAGGTGTAGTTCGAGGCATCGAAGTCACTGTGCGGGGAAAGGAAGATTGCCTGGCTGGCGTATCCATTGGTGCCGAAATCTTTGCCCACGAGGTACTCGATGACCTGCTTGGTTTCATCTGAGTCGGTGAACGCTCCGACGAGGTCTCCACCACCAAGCATCGCTGCATCGGTGCCTTCGGGGGAGGGGAGCTGGAAGAAGTCGATGTTGGACAGGTCGCCCGCTTCGATCTGGGATTTGATTTCATCGGGGAAGAAGTCAGAAATAAATGAACCCTGACGCATCATGAAGCACTGGCCGTTGTCCTTGCCATCAGCGAAGAGCTGGTTGCCGGCGGTTTGGAAGGATGTCGTCGCAGCAGCGGGACCGCCGCCGTTGATCTTTCCCTCTTCCAACAGTTGGCTGGCCACCTTTTCGCCAGCCTTCTTCACGAGATCGCTGTCGAAAGTCACGTCGCCTGCAATCCAGGCGTTGTACTCCTCGAGGCCGCCGTAGCGCAGCACGTACTCTTCGAGCCAGTCTGTTGCAACCCAGCCGGTGGCTGCACCCGATTCCATCCCCACGCACCAGGGCGAACCGAGATCCTCGTCGATGATGGTGGACTGCAGTTCGGTCAATTCCTCATCCGTGCTGGGGATGCTGAGGCCTGCCGCTTCGAAGGCACTCGGGTTGTACCAGACAAGTGACTTGACGTTGATGGAGTAGGGCAGTGCGTAGGTTTTCCCGTCAACCTGGGCGATAGTGCCCAGTCCATTTGCCTGGTCGGCCGTAATCGCGGCGACGTCTATGCCAAGGTCCTCAAGCGCGTAAAGGGTGTTGGTCTGGCTCTTGAGGACGCCGGGCTGGGGGTAGATCGCGATATCGGGTGGGTTTCCGGCACTGGCACGCGAGACGACGGCCGTCTGGAAGTCGGTGTTGCCGTCGTAGGTGACCTTGACGCCAGACGTTTCCGACCATTTGTCGAGATCCGCCTGGAACGCTGCGGCCTGCACATCGGTGAACGCGCCCAGAATCGTGATTTCTTTGGCGTCGCCACCGCCATCCTCGCCGCCGCCGCCGGAGCAACCGGTGAGGGCGAGCGCTATTGCGACAGTCAGTGAGCCGGCGATCTTATTAGGAAGCTTCATCGCTTCGTCCTTTCAATGACGAGTACTATAACCAAAACGTTTGGTGTTGAACGACTGTAACCAAAATCACACCCAAAGACAAAACGTTTTAGGTCTCAGGAACATAACGATTGGAGAACCATGGAACCTGCCCCTGCGCTGCCGCGTCCAAAGTTTCATTTCACCTCGCAGGGGTGGATCAACGATCCCCATGCGATCACCTTCGCCAACGGCCGGTACCACCATTTCTTCCAGTATGTTCCTGGGCAAACGGCCTGGGGGCTGGGGTGTTCCTGGGGCCACGCCAGCGGCCCGGACCTGTTCTCCCTCGAGGAACTGAAGCCTGCCCTGGTGCCCGGGGAAGGAGACGATGGTGTCTGGTCCGGCTCGCTCATCATCGACGCAGCAGGAACCCCGACAATTTTCTATACGTCAGTGACCAGTGACCATCCGGCGCTGGGTGCGGTGCGGACGGCGACCCCCCTTGACGATGACTGGATTGAGTGGCAAAAGGGTCCTATCGTGCTGTCCCCGCCGGTGGTGGAGAGTCTGAGTGCTTTCCGGGATCCGTCCTTCATCCGCTCAGCTGACGGCTGGCACATGATTGTTGGTGCCGCCTTCGCGGATGGCCGGGCTGGCGCCCTGGGATATTCGTCCACTGACGGTGTCACCTGGCGCGAGGATGGCCCTGTACTCAGCCGTTCGACGAATGAAAACCGTCCGCTATGGAGCGGAGCCATGTGGGAGTGCCCCCAGATCGTGGAAATTGATGGGCAGCATGCGCTCATCGTCTCCGTGTGGGATGACGACGTCCTCGTCGACGTCGTCTACGCCCTCGGTAACTTCGCCGACGGCGCCTTCACCGTGCGCACCTGGCGGCGACTCAGCTACGGGCCCTCGCCATACGCGGCAACAACCTTCCAGGACGCCGAGGGCAAGCCCTGCATGATGTTCTGGCTCCGTGAGATTGCTGGCACGGAGTGGATGGGTGCTCACTCGATTCCGTATCGCATTTCGATCGAGGATGATTCGTTGATGCTCACACCCCATCCCGACCTTGATAACTATCAAATCCCCGACAGACGTCGATCGGAGACATTACCTGGTTCGGCGTACGACATCCTCTGGCCTGCATCGGCTGAGAATCATTTCGAAATCAGGCAGGACCATGCCGCGGTGCTCTCCTTCGAGCGCGGTTCAACTCATCTCGCGGTCTGTTTGCAGAATGAGGAATACAGCTTCCCGTGGGCGGGCGACATTCGCATCATCGTCGACGGGCCCGTGGTCGAAGTTTGTTCGCGGGCCGGCGTGTTCGCCGCACCGATGGCGGCGCTGGAGAAGTCATGGACCATTGTGGGTGCAGACGTGACGGTGTATCGGCTAGCGCGGGAATAGGTCCCCGACGCGAGGCGCTGTAATCGACTCTCGGGTCACCAGCTTGCCCGGCAGCCGGGTCTCCAACGGGGCAGCGGGTCGCTCCGGTATCATCTCCGCCAGCGCCGCATCAACTGCCCACCTCCCCATACCGTAATGGGGCAACTCGACAGTTGTCAGGCCCGGCTGTAGCGCCGCGGCGACCGGCTCGAAATTGTCCACGGAGATGAAGGAAAGATCCGCGGGGATACTCACACCCATTCTCATGGCCGCCTGATACACGCCCATCGCCATCGGATCGTTGAAACAGAACACAGCGGTGACATCTTGGGAAGCCGACTCGATCATCTGCGTGAAGGCGACACGGCCTGATTCCGAGGTGCCGGTATCCTGGCCGGTAAAGACCCTGGGCTGCAGGCCGGCGTCGCGCATCGCCGCCTCGTACCCCGTTGCCCGCCCGGTTTTGCCGCGCCCGGCTCCGGTGACCGTGAGGTGAGCGATGGCAGTGTGGCCAGCGGACAGGAGGGTTTCGGTAGCCAGCCGACCGATCTGCTCCTCATCGGGAACCACTGAGCGAAGCTCCCCGCGGCTGTCGGTAGTGTCCACCAGCACCGACGGGATTCGATCAAGCTCCGGAGGTAATTCGCTGGAATCCTCATGGAACATTCGTGCATAGACGACAGCGTCAATCTGGGCGGCCAGGAGCGCGGCAAGTTGTTTTGATTCAATGTCGCTATCGCGATTTGAGTTCACGACCACCAGAAGCTGGCCGCGCTCTGACGCGGCATCCTGGGCGCCAAGGACAACACCGGTGGCGAACGGTGTAGTAGCAATGTCGTCGGATACCAGGCCGACGATTTGTGAACGCCTGCTCCTCAACCCGCTGGCCATCCGGTTCGGGGCATAGCCCAGTTCGCGGGAGACTTCCAGCACGCGCTTCCGGGTGGATTCAGCAACCTTGCCCCTGCCGCTCAAGGCGTGAGAGACGGTCGTGATCGACACGGAGGCCGCTCGAGCAACATCCTCGATTCCGACAGGCTTGACGAAAGCATCACTAGACGCCACGGTTGCTCCCCTCAATGCGCTTCGTACAGATCACTGTAGACCAAAACGTTTACCGTGAGACCTGTGCCACACGCTAGCCGGCAATTCCCAACGGTATTGCCGCTGGGATTTCACCCGCGGGTCAGGAAAAGCGGGTCACTGTGACTCCTGTCGAATGATCAGGAGAGTCCTGCGAGGAGGTCCTGCAGGGCCTTCCGGTAGTCGGCAAAAGCCGCCTTACCCTTGACGGTGATAGCGACATAGGTGGCGGGAGTGCGCCCCTCAATGGTCTTGGTGATCTCCACATACCCCGCCTCCTCGAGCTTGCGCAGGTGGGTCGACAGATTGCCCGCTGTCATGTCCAGGATCTTGCGCAGCTTGGTGAAGGCAATGCGGTCCCGCTCGCCGACTTCGTTGAGAGTGGTGATGGCTCGCAGGCGGGTCTCGGCATGGATGATGGGGTCCAGCTCAGGCATGGGTCTGCTGCCTTTGCTGACGACAGCGGACAGTTTCCACCGCGGCGCCCGCCAGGAAGACGCAGAAGATGGCTAGCGCGGGCTCATGACTGAGCGGTAGCCACCCGAAGCGGGAGCCATGCAGGGTGCCGAAACCCAGCAGTCAGGAAAGCCCCCAGACCAGATACAGCAGGGCTTCATTGCCGCGGAGCTCACGACGAGCAGTGTCTTCGGCGCTCTTCACCACGCGGAGAGCGTTGTGGAGATCGAGCGGCTGATCGCCGTCGGGTGCTTGAGTAATCATTTGGTTCCCCTTGGTCTGGACTACGCGCTAACCGATTATGCAAACTAGTTGGTCACGCAAACCAGTCTGTGTGCAAGAGGGGGGCGGGGTGATCAGGTGAGCTAGTGGTTTGGCGCGCCGCGGAGGGTCGACGCCGCGAGCAGGCCGGCAACTACCGCCAAAGCGCTGGCAAAGACAACAACACCAGCCCAGCCAAAACCGCCGAAGAAGAAGCCCCCGATCCAGCCAATCAGGCTGGAACCGGCGTAGTAGAAGAAGTTGTAGAGGCTCGACGCCTGGGCGCTGCCCAGCGCAGCAAGTCGTGGCGTCCACCCGGCAGCCACCGCGTGAACGGTGAAGAACCCGCCCGTGAAAATCACCAGACCTACGACAATCAGGGGCAGCGAATCGGTGAGCGTGATCAGCAGACCGATGACTATCACCGGGATCCCGGCCAGCATCACCCGAAGCCGGCCAAACCGGACGGCCAGGGTTCCGGCCACCCGGGAGGTGACGGTTCCGGCCAGGTAGGCGAGGAACAGCAGGCTGATCACCGCGACGGGGAGGCCGAATGGCGGGAGCTCAAGCCGGAAGCCGAGGTAGTTGTACACCGCGACGAACCCGCCCATCAGCAAAAATCCCTGGGCATAGAGGCCGAGCTGCCTCGGCGACCTGAGGTTGTGGACGATCCGTTCAGACAGCTTCGGTCCGATCCCCCTGACCACGGGGGTGAATCGTCGCGGCGCGGGGGCCAGCCACACGAAGGCCACGGCCGCCAGCGCTGCCATGAGGCCTGCGGCCAGGACACCGGCGCGCCAATCGAACAGGTCGGCCACCGGGCCCGCCACCAGCCGCCCGGACAGCCCACCGATGGTGGTCCCCGCAACATACGTCCCCGCGGCGACGGCGGCGTGTAACCGCTGCACCTCCTCGTTGAGGTACACCAGGGCGATGGCGGGGATGCCGCCGAGCGCTGTGCCCTCCAGGAACCGCAGCGCCAGCATCAGCTCGAAGGTGGGTGCCAGGGGAACCAGCAGCCCGAAGGCGACGGCGGCGCTGATGGCCCAGGTCATGGTGCGTTTGCGGCCTGCCCGGTCGGCTACCCAGGACCAGGGGATGACCGCCAGTGCGAGGCCGATGGTGGCGGCAGACACGGTGAGAGCTGCCTGCGCCGCCGAGATGGAGAAGCCGTCGGCGATGCTCGTGAGCACGCTCTGCACCGAGTACAGCTGGGAAAAGGTAGCCACTCCGGCGAAGAACAGGGCCCAGAGCATCCGGTTATACGCTCGGCTCCCTTTTGCATGACCGTCCCACGTCGCGGGCGGGGTCATCGCTCGCCTAAACCCGACGGTAGGTCAGATCAAAGATCATCCGGCCGGCCTCGTGGGCCTTGTTCTCGAAGCTGGTGAGGATTCGGCCGTCAAAGCGGGGGGCCCACCCGCCGCGGGTGTCGATTCCCTCATTGACTCCGGTGTTTCCGGTGCTGACGGGGTCTTTCCCTTCCCTGACCGGGGCTCCGCCGACCACCAGTTCCACCCCGCTTTCCCACACCTGGGTGAGGGGGCTGTCCGCGCCGGTGCGTTCTCCGTCGTGCGCGTTGGTGAAATCATCTGACGCGTCCAGGACGTCGCGCATCTGCACGGCGTAGTCGGACCAGTCGGTTGCCAGCCGCCAGAGGCCGCCCGGTGCGAGCACTCGTGCCGCGCCGTCGGCGAAGTCCGCTTTGACCAGGCGGCGCTTCCGGTGGCGGGTTTTGTGCCAGGGGTCGGGGAAGAATACCCAGAGTTCGCTGACGGATCCTTCCGGCAGCATGGTGGCGAGGGCCTCGGCAGCGTTGGCCTGCGCGATCCGAACGTTGGTGAGCCCCTTCTGCTCGATCCGCAGCAGGGTCTGGGCGAGGCCCGGTTTGTAGACTTCCAGCGCCAGGAAGTTGAAGTCCGGCTGCAGCTCGGCGGCGTGGGTGATCGCTTCGCCGAGGCCCGAACCGACTTCGACGACGAGGGGTGCGTCACGGTCGAACTCGGCTGCGGCGTCGAACCGGTACTCAGGATCCACTGAAGTGTCGGCCATGGTGCTGCGTGGGACGTCGACCACGAAGCCGTCGAGTTCCGCCCACGCCTGGCGGCGCCGGCCCTGGAGGCGCGATCCCCTCCGGACGAAGGAAACCGGCTGGGACAGGTGCTGCTCGGCTGGTGGAGTGGGGGCTGCTGGGTTAGTGCTCATTGTTCTAAGCGTATCCAAGCGAACGAAACGCGCCCGCAGTGAGTGTCAGAATGACCCCGCACGAGCGGGTCAATCCAACACTCTCAGCGGGCGCGTCCCAGAAAACGCGGCCCCAGGAAAACGGGGCCCCAGGAAAACGGGGCCCTGAATGAGGGAGCCTAGTGGTCCGACTCGGCTGCCGCGGCCGCTGCCGCCTTCTCAGCGTCCTTCTCGGCCCGCAGGGCCTCGGACTCGTCCTGCTCTTCGGCCTTCTCCTGGTGGATGACCTCCGCGAGGAGCTTCTCCATTTCCTTGGCAACCCCACCGGCGGAGGCAGGGTTCTGGCCGGTCACCAGACGCTCGTCGACAATGACCTTCTCCTCGAAGACACCAGCCGAAACATGGGTGGCACCCTGCTCCTCAAGGCGGTCAGCCAGGAAGAACGGAACGATCTTGTCCTTGTCGGCGGCGACTTCCTCATCGTTGGTGAACGCCGCAACGCGCTTGCCTTCGACCAGGCGCAGGCCATTCTCCAGCTCTACGTTCAGCAGGCCGGCGGGGCCGTGGCAAACGGCTCCGACCACTCCGCCAGCGTTGTACACGCTGGCAACAAGTTTCTGCAGACCCTCGCTGTCCGGGAAGTCCCACATGGTGCCGTGCCCGCCGACCAGGTAAACGGCGTCGTACTGCGAAGGATCAACGACGTCGACCCGTGCCGTGTTGTACAGGCCGGCCTTGGTGGTCTCGTCCTCGGTGAAGGCCACCTGGATCGGGTCGGATGTGTCGACCTCGTCGCGGGGCGGGACGCCACCCTTGATGGAAGCGAAGTCAACGAAGTGACCCGAATCCTTGAAAACCTTCCATGGGTGAGCAGCCTCGGCCACGTTGTAGCCGGTCTTCTCGCCGGTGTCGCCGAGTTCGGAAACGCTGGTCAGTACAAGTAGGACTTTTTTCATTGAGTGCTCCTCTAGTCGTTATTTCCACCCTAGGCGAGGAGCACTGGCAGCGCACCTCGCGCCGGGCGGTGCGCCCGGCCGGCCAGCGCTGCAGATACCGGCCAGCGCTGCAGATTCCGGCAGCCGCGGTAGTCATATTGGGCGCGGCTGCCGGTATCTGCAGCGGAGGCCTCAGTCAGCTCACGACGGCGGCCAGTTCGGCGATCCGCGCCAGCGCCAGCTGCGTGTACAGGGCTGCACCGTCGCCCAGCACATTGTCGTCGAACGTCGCATACGGAGAATGGTTGAAGGCACTCTTCAGCGGATCGGAGCCGGGCGTCGCCGCGGACAGGAAGACGAAACTGCCCGGTACCGCTGCCAGGATCCGCGAGAAGTCCTCCGATCCGCTCAGCGGCTGGGCCATTCTGCTGTACCGTTCCGAGCCAAACAGGTCGGCGATGACCGATTCCGCCCGCACCGTCTCGTCGTCGTCGGTGACGGTCAACGGATATTCGGTCGAGTAGTCAACGGTCACCTCAACCCCGTGGACGGCGGCAATGCCCGCCAGAAGCCGCGGGATCACGTGCTGCAGCTTTTCCCGGTTTGCCTCCGAGAACGTCCTGACCGTCGCCTCAAACATGGCCGACTCGGGGATCACATTGCGTTTGGTGCCGGCCCTGAGCACCCCAACGGTCACCACCACCGGATCGAACATGTTGAACTGCCGGGTAATCATCACCTGCAGGGCGGTCACCATCTCCGCTGCGGCGGTGATGGGATCCTTCGCCAGATGCGGGGCGGAGCCGTGCCCGCCGGCTCCATGCACGGTCACCGAGAGCCCATCCGACGCCGACATCAGCGTGCCGGGGCGCGTCGCCAACCGGCCATTGGATTCCAGCGCCGACATGACGTGCAGCCCATATGCGGCGTCGGGCAGCCGCCCGGCCACCTCGAGCACTCCCTCGCGGATCATCACCCCTGCGCCGTCGAACCCTTCCTCTCCCGGCTGGAACATGAGGACGACGTCGCCGGCGAGTTGAGCCCGCCGCTCGGCCAGGAGGGTGGCGGCACCGGCGAGCATCGAGGTGTGCAGGTCGTGGCCGCACGCATGCATGGCCCCGTCAATAGTCGAGGTGTACCCCACTCCCGTCTGCTCCTGGACGGGCAGGGCATCCATGTCTCCGCGCAGGAGGACCACCGGCTTGTCGGCTGACGAGTAGGCGCCCTGGCCACGGAGCACAGCGGTCACCGAGGTGGTGTCCCGGCCCAGGGTGATTTCGTAGGGCAGGCCGTCAAGAGCCTCGAGCACCTTCTCCTGGGTGCGGGGCAGCTGCAGGCCGATCTCCGGCTCCTGGTGCAGACGGTGGCGCAGGCGCACCAGGTCGTCCTGGATGCCGTGAGCTTCGGCGAGTACCGTCTCAGCGGAGTGTGTCATGGGTCCCCCGATAGCTGTGGTGTCAGTCACTTCCACCCACAGTCCACGGCCAAACCGCTCCCAACGCAAATCCAGGACAGCTTTCGCTGATAGAGTTGGGGTACTTGTCTGCGTGTCGGCTTGGTTGGGATCACTTCAACTGTGCTGGAAAACGATCGCAGCTTGCGTCGATGAACGCATTCTTTTGTCCCGCATTTGAGCTCCCAACATTGTGAGCGCGGTTGACACTGTCTGACTTTTCTTCGGCGAACCCCTCGCGTCAACCGATTCGTGGGGAAGATGAGAAGAAAGTTCGTGTACCTACATGACTACTTTTGCTGCACTCGGTGTGCCCAAGGCTCTGGTCCAAACCCTTACTGCCCAGGGAATCACCGAACCGTTCCCCATCCAGGTCAAAACCCTGCCAGACACCCTGGCTGGCCGCGACGTGCTTGGCCGTGGCCGCACCGGCTCCGGTAAGACCCTCGCCTTCGCGCTGCCCATGGTGGCCCGGCTCGCCGAGCAGGAAGCCGCCTACCGCCGGAAGCCCGGTCGCCCCCTGGCCCTGGTCCTCGCCCCGACCCGCGAGCTCGCCACCCAGATCAACGCCACCATTGAGCCGCTGGCCACAGTGCTCGGGCTCAACACCACGGTCATCTACGGCGGTGTCTCCCAAGCCCGCCAGGAGAAGGCGCTCCGCGCCGGCGTCGACATCGTCATCGCCTGCCCCGGCCGTCTTGAGGACCTGATGCGCCAGAAGCTCATCACCCTCGACGCCGTGGAAATCACCGTCCTGGATGAGGCCGACCACATGGCTGACCTGGGCTTCCTTCCTGTCGTGAAGAAGCTCCTGGACACCACGCCCAAGGAAGGGCAGCGCCTGCTGTTCTCGGCCACCCTGGACAACGGCGTGGACAAGCTCGTGCAGCGGTACCTGACCAACCCCTTGACCCACTCGGTCGATGACCCCCAGGCCTCGGTGACCACCATGGAGCACCACGTGCTGCTGGTCGGCGACCAGACCCAGAAGAAGCAGCTGATCGTTCAGCTCGCCTCAGGGAGCGGACGTCGTCTGCTCTTCATGCGTACCAAGCACCACGCCCGTAAACTGGCCAAGACCCTGACCGATGCCGGCATCCCGGCCGTCGATCTGCACGGCAACCTGTCGCAGAACGCCCGTGACCGGAACCTCGCCGAGTTCTCCTCCGGCGACGTGCGCGTTCTGGTCGCCACCGACGTCGCCGCCCGCGGTGTGCACGTGGACGACGTCGAACTGGTGGTCCACGTGGACCCACCCACCGAACACAAGGCATACCTGCACCGCTCGGGCCGTACCGCCCGCGCCGGTTCGTCAGGGACCGTCGTCACGATCACCCTGCCGGAGCAGAAGTCCGAGGTGCAGAAGCTGATGCGCGCCGCAGGCGTTGACGTCGCCTTCGAGAACGTGAAAGCCACCTCACCGCTGGTCGGCAAGCTGATCGGTGATGTCGCGGAGAAGATTGACCCCCGCACCCGGGCGTCGCTGGTCGCATCCCGCGAGGCACAGCGTGGGGGCGGTACCTCCACTGGAGCCAATGCCCAGCGCAAGCGCCGCGGCACGGCAGCACCGTCAACGGGTGGCCGCGGTGGACGTGGTGGACGCGGACGCGTTGCAGCCGAGCCAGGTAACCGGTCAGACCGCCGGCAGGATCAGCCCCGCGGAGCCCGCTTCGGCGGCCAGACCGGCGCTTCGGCTGGCGCAACCACCGGCGGCGCACGCCGTCGCGACGACGACCGTCCAGCCGGCTCAGGCAACGGTGGCGGTAACCGCACCCGTCGTCCCGCCAGTGGCGCCCGGGCAGCCGACGTCGCTCCGCAGGGCAAGTCCGCTCACCGCTCCAGCACATCAGGGGCCAAGCAGGAGCCAGGCAACCAGCGCAACCACACCCCGTCGACCGGTGCCGGACGTCGCCCGTCAGGGCCGCGCCGTGCCAGTGCACCTGCATCAAACGATCGCCGCAGCAACTAGCTGGCAGCCCTAGCTGGTAGACGCTGAACCGTCGACAAACAAACAGTGCCCTTCCCCATGCGGGAGGGGCACTGTTTGTTTGTCGGGAGGGCCGCCCATGGACCTAACGTGCGCAATGAAGGAAGATTGAAACCATGAACGCAATACTGAACGTCATCTGGCTGATTTTCGGCGGCATCTGGCTAGCCCTGGGATACGTCCTCGCCGGTGTGATTTGCTGCCTGCTGATCGTGACCATCCCCTTCGGCATTGCATCCTTCAGGATCGCCGCCTACGCCATCTGGCCCTTCGGCCGCACGATAGTGGACCGGGGCGGCCGAGCATCAACCCTGTCGACGCTCGGCAACGTCATCTGGATTGTTGTCGCTGGCATCTGGCTGGCCATCGGGCACGTCCTGACCGCCATTCCCATGTTTATGAGCATCATTGGGATCCCGCTCGGCATCGCGAACCTGAAGATGATCCCGGTTTCGCTGACACCGCTTGGCAAGGAAATCGTCGAGACGCGCGGTACCAGGGTCCCGCAGCTCCGCTAGCTACTCCGCGGCGCCGCGCAGGAAAGCAGCCATCAGCGGCCCGCCGGACGTCGAGCCCAGGTCGCCTTCCTCCACGAACACCGCGACCGCGAGGTCACCCTGCAACGCAACGATCCACGCGTGGGTCCGCGGTGGGTCCTCGTTACCAAACTCGGCGGTACCGGTCTTGGCGAGCACCGGATCGCCCGGCACATCGGCCAGCACCGTGGCGCCGCCTTCGGCCACGACGGCGGCCATCATGGTTTGCAGCGTTCCCGCCTCCTCGACGGTGAGTGCACCGGGCGTCCCCGCCGGCGACGGCGACGAGTCGGCCCCGGTGACATCCCCGGCCGGATCGGCGGCGAGCAGGGTCGGGGTGACACGCTCACCTGCCCCCACGCTCGCGGTCATGACGGCGAGGGCCAGGGGCGAAACGAGGACCTCCCCCTGGCCGATCATCGACGCAGCGTGGGCGGTGCCTTCTGCAGTTTCGGGCACCGAACCGAAGAACGCTGGAATACCGATCGACGCTTCGACCCCCACGCCGAGATCTGCAGCGGCGGCCGCCAGTTTTTCCTGCGAAACGACGTCGCGGGTGGCAATGAAACCGGTGTTACAGGACTGGGCGAAGGTCTGCAACAGCGGGATATCGCCAAGGAACGCTGCAGGGTAAGTGCTGGCGTTGTTGAAGGACCGGCCATCGACCACCAGTTCCTCGGTGCACTGGGTGGAAGATTCCGGGGTAAACCCTTCGCGGAGCAAGGCCAGCGAGGTGGCAACCTTGAACGTCGACCCGGGGGCGTACTGACCCAACAGTGCGGTCTGCAGACCGGCACTGCCGGGGCCATTGGCGACCGTGAGGATCTCACCGGTGGAGGGACGCACCGCAACGATTGCGGACGCCGACGGTTCCTCCTCAAGCACCTCCTCGGCAAGGGCCTGCAGCGACTGATCAACGGTGATGTTCAGGGGCTCACCAGCCACCGGATCCTTCTCGAAGAGGGGCCGGGCTTCGACGCCGTCGGCCGGCTCAGCGGGGGTCGCCGTGATGGTCAGGCCGGGGGTGCCGGCCAGCTGGTCATTGTGCTGCAGCTGCAGGCCGGACAACCCGGTGACGTCCCCGGCTTCCAGCTCGGCGCCGGACTGCTCAATCAGCTCCGCGCTGGCCTGGCCCACCGACCCCAGCAGCTCCCTGGCGAAGGTGCGGGTGGGGGCGAGGGCAAGTTCGTCAGGGAGGGCCAGGACGCCGGGAACGGCGTCGAGCTCGTCATCCGTTATGGTGCGTGAGGCGTCATCGCGCAGGACGATCGCCTCCACGAAAGCCTCCGGACCCGCCCCTTCCACCTGGCTGGTGAAGGCCGCCGGGTCCACTCCGACAAGGCCGGCGAGGTCCTGCGCGGATCCTGCGAGCTGCTCTTCCTCGAGCTGGGTTTTGTCGAGACCGATGCGGAGGACTGGACGGTCAGTCACGAGCACCTCACCGTCGGCGCCGAGGATGTCACCGCGGGCCGCCGGGACCGACGAGGTCGCCAATACTTCGCCGGCAGCCAACCCCTCAACTGCGACAGCCGGATCCCAGACCACCTGCCACACGTCGTCGGTTCGCGACAGCTCGACGGTGGTGGAGTAGGTCCAGTCCTCGTCGCTTTCATCGACATCCCACACGTGGTTTAACTGCGCGGTGGCCTGGTCTTCGGAAGCGGACTCCACCTCGCCGACGGAGACCGACGGCGTCAGCGGGTTGAGGGCGGCGGTGATGGCGGCAAGGTCCGTATTGACCGTCTCCACCGACCCGGTGGTGAACGCGGAGCCGGCGACATCGAGGGTGCTGAGGCCTTCGGCGAAGGCGGCGGCGGCGTCGTTCGCTGTCGGACGGTCATCGGTGCAGGCGGTGAGACCGAGGGCAAGCGCTGCAACGGCCAGGACAGCTGTGTGACGTGTGAAGTTCCCCATTGAGTCATTATTACGTACCCGCGGAGTCGCCGAGGTCCCACCGGCAGTCACATTCGGATGACACTGCGGTCGAAGTGCCGGGGAGCACCCGACCAGAGGTTAGGGTAACTAGAAGTTATCGAAGCACGGAGCTGCCGAGCCGCTCTGAAAGGATCCCCGTGGGCACTTCCGTCGTTGACGACCAGCAGTATTCGCCGACGGAAGCGGGCGCGGGATTGTGGTGGCTGGCAGGTGCTGGGCTGGCCGTGGCAGCAGCCGTTGGGAGCTACCTGGTCGCCAATAGCGGCGAAGATCTGGCCCAGCATG
The DNA here is from genome assembly GCF_003075455.1 of Arthrobacter sp. Bz4. Taxonomy (GTDB): domain Bacteria; phylum Actinomycetota; class Actinomycetes; order Actinomycetales; family Micrococcaceae; genus Arthrobacter_D. Next base: position 25,905 of record NZ_QDAE01000007.1, on the reverse strand, counting down.
TCGGGAACATCAGCCTCCTCCTCTTCAGCCTGGCGGCCGCCGTCAGTTGCGCCGTCGCCGCATGCCGCGACAAGGAATCCGCCAAAGCCTGGTGGTTGCTGGCGACGGCGACGCTCGTCTGGTTCGGCGGCATGGCGGCCTGGACCTATTTCGGGGTGACCCGCGACCACCTGTATCCCTTTCCTTCGGTAGCCGACATTGGGTTCATTGGCTACGCCATACCGGCAACAGCCGCCCTCTTCTTCTTCCCTCGGCCGCCAGCAACGCTGGTGTCCGGCCTCCATACGCTGCTGGACGGTGGGGTGATCGCAGCAACCGTCCTGTTCATCAGCTGGGCGACGGTCCTCGGCCCCGCCCACAGGTCATCCAGCCAGGGGGTCGAAGGCCAGCTCACCGCTACCTCCTACCCGGTGGTGGACGTCATCATCATTTCCCTGGTGCTCGTGCTGGGGATTCGGCGGCCGGTCGGCGACCGGCTCCGGTGGTTCTGCATGGGCGGCGGCCTGCTGGTGCTGGCCATCACCGACAGCGTGTACGTACGGCTCACGTTCGAGGGCGTCACCGGCGTCACCGGATCGCCGCTCACGATCGGCTGGATGCTGGCCTTCACGCTGATCGCCGTCGCACCCCTGGTGCCGCGCCGGCCAAGAACTGGCGCCGACCGGCACCGCTACGCCGTCGCCCTGGAGCTGGTCCCCTACGCTCCAGTGGTGGTCGCGATCGTCGTCGCCGGATATACGGCAGTCGACGGTACGTATCCGGTCCAGCTGGGGATCGGCGTCGTCGCCCTTGTCTTGCTGGTGATCCGCCAGGTCCTGATCGTCGTTGCGAACGTCACGCTGACCCGCGGATTGGCGGATCAGGTGGCCGCGCGCACAGCGGAACTGGAGGGTCTCGGCGCGATCGTGACGTCGTCGTCGGACGCCATCTTCGGCTGCACTCCCGACGGCAAGATCGTCAGCTGGAATCCCGGTGCGGAAAGAGTTTTCGGGTATCCAGCGGCGGACACTATAGGCCGGGACAAGGGTTTCTTCGTCCCGGCGTCGGCACATGCAGCGAATGACGCCGCGCAGGCACTCGTGGCAGCCAGCGGTGAGGGCCATAGTTTCGAAACGGAGCGTTTACGCAGCGACGGCTCAGTAGTGCAGGTCGCAATGACCATATCCCCGGTGTTCACGGATGGGGTGATGCGTGGGCTGGCGACAATTGCTCAGGACATCAGCGAGCGGCGCGCGGCGGAGACCGAGTTGCTCAATGCCCGGGAAGCCGCGCTCGAGGCGACCCGGCTGAAATCCGAATTTCTGGCGACCATGAGCCACGAAATCCGGACCCCCATGAACGGGGTGATCGGACTGACCGGGTTGTTGCTGGATACGCCACTGGATTCGACCCAGCGGCAGTATGCCCAGGGTGTCAAGGGTGCCGGCGAGTCCCTGCTGCTGCTGATCAACGACATCCTCGACTTCTCGAAACTCGAAGCCGGCCGGATCAACCTGGAGATGGAATCCTTTGACCCACGCACCCTCATCGACGAGGTCGCTGGCCTCCTCGCGGAGGGTGCGCGGCAGAAGAACCTGGAGCTGATTGCATACTGCCTCCCCGAGGTGCCAGCGCAGCTGATTGGCGACGCCGGCCGGATCCGGCAGGTGCTGCTCAATCTGCTCTCGAACGCGGTGAAGTTCACCGCGGCCGGAGAGATCGCCATCCGGGTGTATCGCGAGGACCCAGCCGACGCGTCCGGTGACGGACGGCCGACGATCCGGTTTGAGGTGCAGGACACGGGCATCGGGGTGGAGGCCGCCGACCACGAGAGATTGTTCGAATCCTTCGCGCAGGCCGATGCCTCAACAACCCGCAGGTATGGGGGGACGGGGCTGGGCCTCGCCATTTCGCGTCGGCTGACTGAGGCGATGGGCGGGACCATTGGGGTCGCCAGCACCCTGGGGGCTGGCAGCACCTTCTGGTTCACGCTGCCGCTGGAAGGATCCCTGGTCCCCGCAGCACCCGAATCCAGTCTGCTCGACGAGCTGAAAGTGCTGGTGGTCGACGATAACGCAACCAACCGGCTGGTCCTCGAATCGCAGCTCGGGTCCTGGCGGATGAAGGCAACTGCCGTCGACAGCGGTGAGGCGGCGCTGGAACGGCTATCCGCAGCAGCCCACGCCGGAGAGCCTTTCGACATCGCGGTGCTGGATATGCGTATGCCGGATATCAACGGGATCGACCTGGCTGAGGCAATCAGCAGCCACCCCGAGCTGGCTGCCACCCGGTTGATCCTGCTCACCTCCATCGGGCATATCGACCGCGACCGGCTCGCCGCTGCCGGAGTGTCTGAATGGTTGACTAAACCGGTTCGCAGCTCGGCGCTCTACGACCGGCTGATGCATTTGATGACCCACACCGACGCTGAACCGGTAGCGGAAGCCATCCACTCCCGCACCGTCCAGCTACAGGATGCCCAGGATGGTCCGAATGTACGCATCCTGGTGGTTGAGGACAATGCGGTGAACCAGCTGGTCGCGGAATCGATGCTCCTGAAGCTGGGGTACCGGGTGGACCTGGTGGGCGACGGCGCCGAAGCGGTGAAGGCTACCTCCCACGAAACCTACGCGGCGGTCCTGATGGACTGCCACATGCCGGTGATGGATGGGTTCGAAGCTACCCGTGCCATCCGCGGCCGTGAGGGTGCGCACCTGCCGATCATCGCCATGACCGCTGGCGCGCTTAGCGAGGATCGTGAACGGTGCCGCGCCGCGGGAATGGATGACTACCTCGCCAAACCGGTTGATCTGGCGCTGCTGCAGACCACTCTGCTGCGCTGGGTGCACACCCCCGGCGTGCCAGCGCCGGCGGTCAGGGCGCCAACCCTTCCAGCGTCGCCGCCCGCGGCAGCAGCAGCGGAACCCGGTCCCGCTGCCACACCGCGGCAGGTGGTGGATCCAGCCCGGCTGGAGCTACTCCGCGGGCTCGGCGCAGCCGACGGATGGGGAGTGCTGCCCGCTGCAGCAGCCGCCTTCCTTGAAGGGGTCCCCGCCGATCTGGCCGCGCTTAGACGGGCAATCGAACAGGGGACAGGGCTGCGGGACGCGGCGCACAAGCTCAGGGGCGCTGCCGCCAACATTGGCGCCGACGGCGTCGCGGCCCTCTGCGGCGAACTCGAAAATGATGCGGTTGCCGACGCGGAGACACACCCTGCAAGGATTGAAGAGCTGGCGGCAGAACTGGAGTTGGTCTCCCTGGCCCTGGCCGACTCCGTGAGAGGAGCCCCATGAAGGTGATGGTGGTCGACGACGACCCGGGATCATTGATGGTCGCCAAGGCTGTGGTGGAACAGGCTGGCTACGAGTGCCTGTCGGCAACCAACGGGGACGCCGCCTGGGACCTGTTCCAGCGGTATCAGCCCCAGGTGGTCGTCACCGACTGGATGATGCCCGGCATGAACGGGCTGGAACTGTGTAAGGCAATTCGCAGCGCCGAGGAGGACACCTACACCTACCTGGTCCTGCTCACGTCTTTCGGCTCCCAGGACGCCGTGCTGGCGGGGATGGAAGCCGGCGCCGACGACTATGTCACCAAACCGCTGGATCCCTTCACGCTTCGCACCCGACTGCTGGTGGCGCTCCGCGTGACCGCGCTGCATTCTCAGCTTGGAAAGTACCGGCAGGAACTCACCCGGCAGGCGAGAACCGATCCGCTCACCAGGGTCGACAACCGGTTGAAACTGACCGAAGACCTCGAACTCCTGCATAACCGGAGCCAACGCTACGGCGGACAGTATTCCCTGGCGCTGTGCGACGTCGACTACTTCAAGAGCTTCAATGATCTGCAGGGGCATCCGGCGGGTGATGAAGCGCTGAAGGCGGTAGCCAGGACTCTCACCCAGCTGTCACGGGACACCGACGGTGTGTACCGGTACGGCGGCGAGGAATTCCTGCTGATCCTGCCCGATCAGGGCGCGCACGACGCCGAGGTTGCGGTTGAGCGGATCCGCTCGGGGATTGAGTCACTGGCCATTGCGCATACCGGCAACCCGTTGCGGGTGCTGACAATCAGCGCCGGAATCTCAACCTTCACCGCTGACCATGCGGTGAGCAGCGGACAACTTCTGAAGGAAGCCGACGACGCCCTGTACTCGGCGAAGGCGGCCGGCCGGAATCGGGTCGCCAGCTCGCTCCGGACCGGCTAGGGGCAGCCCGGCCCGGAGCGTGCGTGGCCCTACTCCGCCCGGGCCTGCCTGATCAGATCCGCGCACCGTTCGCCGATCATCATGGTGGTGATGTTCGGGTTCACGGTGGTGAGTTCCGGCATCACCGATGCGTCTGCGACGCGCAGCCCGGTCACGCCTTTCACCCGCAGCTGAGGGTCAAGGGGTGACAGCTCATCGGCCGCGGCTCCCATCCGCACCGTACCGGCGGGGTGGTAGACAGTGTTGTGGGTTTTCCGGATATAGTCGGCAATTTCCTCATCAGTCTGCACGTCCTTGCCCGGGTACAGTTCACGTCCTGCCCACTCCGCCATGGCCGGCTGGGCGACAATGTCCCGAGCCTTCCGGATACCGGCGATCATCACCCGCATGTCGTGGGGATCGGTGAAATAGCGAGGATCCACCATTGGTTTGTCCCGGTAGTCACGGCTGCGCAACCGGACCGTTCCGCGTGACCGGGCATGCGTGACATTCGGGGTCAGGCAGAACCCGTTGTCGGTGGTGGGGTACCCGTGCCTCAGGGTGTGCATGTCGAAGGGTACAGAACCGTAGTGGAACATCAGGTCGGGCCGGTCCAGTCCGTCTTCAGTGGTGGTGAAGATACCAATTTCCCACCACTGGGTGGACGTTTCAGGCATCGGCTGCTTGGCTTCCCACTGGATGACACCCTCAGGGTGGTCCTGGAGGTGTTCGCCCACCCCGGGGGAGTCCACCCGGACGTCGATGCCGTGCGCTGCGAGGTGCTCCGCCGGGCCGATGCCCGACAGCATGAGCACTTTCGGAGAATCGATGGCTCCAGCCGACAGGATCACTTCTGACCGTGCGGTGAGCGCGTGGGTCCGCCCGAAGGAGGAGTCAACGACGTCGACGCCGGTGCACCGGTTGTCCGCGTCGAACCTCAGTTCCCGCGCCCGCAGGCCGGTAAGCAAGGTGAAGTTGGGCCGTTCCATGATCGGGTGGATATACGACACCGAGGACGAAGCGCGGGTGCCGTCGGCCTGCCGGTTGATCTGGAAGAAACTGGCACCATTGATCACCGTCGCACCCGTGTTGAAGTGGACCCGTGGGATACCAGCCTGCTCACAGGCGTCAAGCAGTGCCTTGCCCGAAGGGTCCGACGCCGGAATGTTCATCAGGTGCACGGGTCCCGCATCACCGTGGTGCGGAGCGTCCGGACCGGCGTCCTCGTTGGTTTCCAGCCGCTGGTAGAGGGCATAGGCGGTATCGGAGTTCCAACCCTCCGCCCCGAACTTCGTTTCCCACTCATCGATGTCCTCCCGGGGCGCCCAGAAGGCGATACAGGAGTTGTGGCTGGAGCAGCCGCCCATCACCTTGGCGCGGGCATGCCGCATGAAGGAGTTACCGTTTTCCTGCGGCTCGATGGGGTAGTCCCAGTCGTATCCGGATTCCAGCAGTTCCATCCACCGGTCAAGGCGGAGGATCTGGTCAACACCCCGGTCGTCGGGGCCCGCCTCGACCAGCGCTACCTGTACGGTCGGGTCCTCGCTCAGGCGGGCCGCTACGGCGGCGCCAGCCGAACCGCCACCCACGACGATGTAATCGAATGCTGTCTTCTCGAAGTGGCCAGTCGCTGCTATTTGATCAGACACGGTTACTGCTCCTCTTTACGGTCCGCAAACCAGCCGGTGACCTGCGGATCGATGTTGTGGTAAATGTGCTTGGCCTCCTGGTATTCGGACAGGCCGGTCGGCCCGAGTTCACGTCCGACACCTGACTGCCCGAACCCGCCCCACTCGGCCTGCGGCAGGTAGGGGTGGAAGTCGTTGATCCAAATGGTGCCGTGGCGCAGGCGCCTGGCGATCCGCTGGGACTTCCCTGCGTCCTGGCTCCAGACCGCTCCGGCGAGACCGTAATGGGTGTCATTGCCGATCGCCACGGCCTCCTCCTCACCGTTGAACGTCTCGACAGTGACCACCGGGCCGAAGGCCTCATCGACTACCACCGACATGCCCCGCTTGACCTGGTCGAGCACCGTCGGGGTGTAGTAGAAGCCCTTTTCCAGGTCCCCGGTGCCCCAGGTGCCGCCGCAGCGCAGCCGCGCCCCCTCAGCGACGCCCTTGTCGACGTAGCTGGTGACCTTGTCACGGTGAGCCGCGGAGATCAACGGACCGGTTTCTGCGTTCTCATCGAAGGGACCGCCGAGCTTGATCAACTGTGCGCGCCGCACCAGTTCATCGACGAAGCGTTCAGCGATTGGTTCCTCGACGATCAGCCGGGCACCGGCCGAGCACACCTGTCCCGAGTGCACAAACGCAGCGTTCAGCGCGTTGTCCAGGGCAGCGTCAAAGTCGGCGTCGGCGAAGATGATGTTGGGATTCTTGCCCCCGAGTTCCAGTGCCACCTTCTTGACGGTTGCCGATGCAGCTGCGGCAATCCGTTTGCCGGTTTCAAGCCCCCCGGTGAAGGAGACCAGGTCGACGTCGGCGTGCTCCGAGAGCGGCGCCCCGACGGTGGCCCCGGCGCCGAGTACCAGGTTTGCCACCCCCTTGGGCAGTCCGAGCTCGTCCAGCACGTCCATCATGAGCATGCAGGTGTGGGGGGTGAGCTCGCTGGGCTTGAGAACGAAAGTACAGCCGGCCGCCAGCGCGGGGGCAATCTTCCAGGCGGACTGCAGCAGCGGATAGTTCCAGGGCGAGATCAGGGCGCAGACGCCGACCGGCTCGTACTCGATCCGGCTGACCACTGCGGCGTTTCCGGGGTCCACCAGCCGGCCCTGGTTCTGACCGGCGAGCTTCCCGAAGTAGGTGAAGCAGCCAATGATGTCATCCATGTCGATCTCACTCTCGACCAGACGCTTCCCCGTATCCATGGTTTCGGCGCGCGCAAACTCGGCCTTGCGCTCCCGCAGGCGGGCAGCAACTTTCAACAGGAAGTCACCGCGCTCGGGTGCGGGAACGGCGGCCCACTCGCCACGGTCGAACGCCGAGCGTGCGGCAGCGATGGCTGCAGCGGCGTCGTCGGCGGTCCCTTCGGATACCGTGCCCACCAGTGCGCCGTCAGCCGGGCAGTGGATCTCCCGGGTACCACCGTCCGAAGCGGGTACCCAGGTGCCATCAATAAACAGTGTTGCGGTACTCATGAACGCTCCTCGGGGTTGGTGAAATCGGATTCCCAGTTGTCCGAGGCCAAATGATCCTCGGTGATTGCGGTGTTGCCGGGCGAGGCGCGGTTGCTGTGCAGGAATTCCAGATGTGTCTCGTAGTGATCCAGCACATCGGTGATGACCTGCTCCTTGGTGTAGCCCAGGAGGTCGTACCCGTTGCTTCCCTCGAGGGAGAAGACTTCCATGCGGTAGTACTTGTCCGCCGTCGAGGCGCTCCTCAGCGCATAGGACGGAGTGTCGTACTGCACGGGGTAGACCTGGTACTTGAACGCGCGTTCGCTGCCCAGGCTGACCGACAGGTCTACCTGTCCAACCCCACCCGGACCAGCGTTGCCGGCGGTCAGGGTGACGTCGGCGCCCTGCGCGGCGAGTTCATCGTGAACCTCCTGGAGTGCGGGAAGGGCCACCTCGTCGATGAACCGCTGGGCCTGTTTGCGTCCCGGATAGGTCAGGACATGGGCGAGTCGTTGGCGCCAACTGCGGCCACCGCGGGCTTCGCTACCGGATCTGCTGGAGATGATCCCCGGTAGGGAAGTCCGGTAACTATCCATCCGCGAGCTTTCCACTTTCAGAGCCTTGTAAAGCCCGTACATGATGAACAGCAGCAGGATGGAAAGCGGCAGCCCCATTACCACCGTCGCGTTTTGGAGGGTCAGGACCCCGCCGACGGACAGCATGGCGAGGGTGAGGGCACCGGTCACCAGCGCCCAGAACACCCGGAGCCACTTCGGGCCGTCGGAGTTGGCGTCCTTGAGGTGGGAGGTGAAGTTGGCCATCACCAGCGCACCGGAATCGGCGCTGGTGACGTAGAAGAGCAGACCCGTGAAGGTAGCAATCGCGATGATCAGCGGAGCCATTGGATACTGTTCCAGCAGTCCGTAGAAGGCCCGCTCCGGATTGTTCATCCCCACTTCGCCGAACTCGGCGTTGCCGCCCATCACAATGTCCAGTGCGCTGTTACCGAAGATCGAGATCCACAGCAGGATGAACGTGAACGGCACGATCATCACGCCCAGGACGAACTGCCTGATGGTGCGGCCTCGGGAAATGCGTGCCAGGAAGAGTCCGACGAAGGGTGCCCAGGCGATCCACCAGGCCCAGAAGAACAGCGTCCACCAGCTCAACCACTCGTCGGGACGGTCATAGGCGAACGTATCCATGGTCATGCCGGGGAACTGGCTGAGGACGTCGCCGGTGTTCTGGATGATCCCGTCCAGCAGGAAACTGGTCTTGCCGGCGACGAGGATGAACAGCATGAGGGCGGCGGCCAGCAGCACGTTCAGCTCGGACAGGCGTCTGATGCCCTTTTCGACCCCCGACACCGTTGAAACCACTGCCATCACGACGGCGACGGCGATGAGACCGATCTGGACTGCGAGGTTTTCCGGCAGCCCGAACATGAGGGTCAGCCCGTAATTGAGCTGCACGACGCCGATGCCCAGGGACGTGGCGATGCCGAAAATGGTGCCGAGCAACGCTGCAATATCCACGGTGTGTCCGATCGGGCCTTCCACCTTCTTCCCGAAGATGGGGTACAGCGCCGAACGGATGCTGAGGGGCAGATTGTGGCGGTAGGCAAAAAAGCCAAGAGCCAGACCCATCAGGGCATACAGTGCCCAGCCGGTAATCCCGTAGTGGAAGAGGGTCCAGACCATAGCCTGTCGCGCGGCTTCAACTGTTTCACCCGAGCCCTGGGGCGGTGCAAGGTACTGGGTGATTGGCTCAGCCACCGAGAAAAACATCAGGTCGATGCCAATGCCGGCGGCGAACAGCATCGAAGCCCAGGTGAACATGCTGAACTGTGGTTTGGAGTGGTCCGGCCCGAGCCTGACCTTCCCGACTCTGGAAAGCGCCGCGACCAGAACGAAAATGACCACGAGGGTGACGATCAGGAAGTAATACCAGCCCATGTTGACTGACACCCAGGTGACCAGGGTGCCAATGACTGCTGCGGCGTTTACCGGGGCGACGATGGCCCAGACGGTGATTGCCAGAATGCCGACGGCCGAGCCGATGAAGACCGTCTTGTTGACTCTGGTTTTGGGTTCTGAATTCGGCTCGCCGGGGGAGTCCGGCCGTGCTTTGATCTCTTGACTCATCATCTGCCTAATCGTTGATCGACGCCGCGTCGGACTACAACTGAACTGTGCAGGTTATGCGAGGGTAAGGGTGCGACGGGCCTGTCAACGCTACCAACCTGGTCTTCTCCCCCCAAGTCGTAGAATCAAAATTACCAGCGAATCAGTGGTTCGTGACCGATCTGCAACCGAACTCTTGATTCAGGAGCGCATAGGACTAAGGGTTATGACTATGACTATGACAGTTTCGCGGATTGAACTTGCCAGCGGTTTTACTGTCAGTGCCCAGGGTTTTGGTGGCATGGCACTGACCGAGGTTTACGGGGGCCTGGATGAGAGTCAGGCATTGGCGACGTTGAATCATGCGGTGGATATCGGGGTCACGTTCATTGACACCGCGGATATCTACGGTGCAGGAAGCAACGAGGCGCTGATCTCACAGCTGCTGCGCCATCGACGCGACGAGGTCGAAGTGGCTACCAAGTTCGGGCTGATCGGCAGCCCCTCACAGGGGTACTCGGGGATTCGTGGGGACGCCCGGTATGTGAGGGACGCAGCGGACGCGAGCCTGAGTCAGCTCGGCACCGACGCCATTGATCTGTACTACATGCACCGGCGGGACACCCGCGTCCCGATCGAGGAAACGGTGGGTGCAATGGCCGAGCTGGTCACCGCCGGCAAAGTGCGCCACCTCGGCCTGTCAGAGGTCACCGCAGACGAACTGCAGGCAGCCCACGCCGTTCACCCTATTGCAGCAGTCCAAAGCGAATGGTCAATCTGGAGCCGCGACGTCGAGACGTTCGTGGTTCCGATGGCTGCGCAGCTGGGGGTGGGATTTGTCCCCTACTCTCCGCTGGGGCGCGGCTTCTTGACCGGCACAGTCCAGGCAGCAACGCTTGGCGACGGCGACTTCCGCCATCGGGTGCCACGGTTCGCTACCGACGCACTGACCGCCAATGCAGCCGTGGTTGAGGCGGTCCAAGCGGTTGCCGCGGACACGGGTGCCACTGCTGCACAGGTTGCCCTCGCCTGGCTTGCCGCTCAGGGCCGCCGGTTCGGGCTGCCAGTAGTTCCTATCCCCGGCACCCGGAAGCCGGAACGTGTCGAGGAAAACGCCGGCGCCACCGCCGTGGTGCTGTCCGCCGCGCACCTTGATGTGCTGGACGGCGCGGCTGCGCTGGTGGTGGGTGACCGCAGCGCCGACCGGTCCTGGGTCTCTCAGGGAAGAGAGGCTTAGGGCCCTACCAGTCAACGCCTGGCGGTGCTCTACTGGGGGCCGGTGCAGGGCCTGTCTGCTGTCAGCGAACCAGCTGCGGACACGCACCTGTGCCAAGTTGAGCGGGGTACACTCAACTCTAAGGTTATTGCTGTTTGAAAGGTTGAGACATGGACGCCAAGTTCACCACCAAAAGCCAGGAAGCACTGTCCGCCGCAGCCATGAATGCTTCGACCGCAGGTAATCCTCAGGTCGAACCTGCGCACCTCCTGAAAGCGTTGATGGACCAGCGTGACGGCGTCGCTGTTGCTTTGCTCAAAGCCGCCGGGTCCGACCCCGACGCCGTGAGTACCCGGGCGAGCTCCGCAATCAAGGCGCTCCCGTCGTCGTCGGGTACGTCAACGGCGCAGCCGCAGTTCTCCCGCGACACCCTGCAAGCCATCAAGGCCGCCCAGCAGGAGGCCGAGACGCTCGGCGACAGCTTCATCTCCACCGAACACCTGCTGCTGGGGATTGCTGCCGGGGTCGGCTCAACCGCCGCCATCCTGAACAACGCCGGCGCTTCACGCGCGGCCCTTGCGGCTGCCCTGCCGGGCATTCGCGGCGACCGGCGGGTGACCACGCCGGAGCCGGAGAACACCTTCCAGGCGCTGGAGAAATTCGGCGTCGATCTGACCGAGATCGCCCGGTCGGGGAAACTCGATCCGGTGATCGGCCGGGATAGCGAAATCCGCCGCGTCATCCAGGTGCTGTCCCGCCGCACCAAGAACAACCCGGTGCTGATCGGTGAGCCGGGGGTGGGGAAGACGGCCGTCGTCGAAGGCCTCGCCCAGCGCATCGTTGCCGGCGACGTCCCTGAATCCTTGCGAGACAAGACCCTGATCAGCCTCGACCTTGGCTCGATGATCGCGGGGGCCAAATACCGGGGCGAGTTCGAGGAGCGGCTGAAAGCAGTCCTCGAAGAAATCAAGTCCGCCAACGGCCAGGTAGTCACGTTCATCGATGAACTTCACACGGTGGTTGGTGCTGGGGCCTCCGAAGGGTCAATGGATGCCGGGAACATGCTGAAGCCGATGCTGGCTCGCGGGGAGCTGCGCCTCATCGGTGCCACCACGCTCGATGAGTACCGCAAGAACGTCGAAAAGGATGCAGCCCTGGAACGGCGGTTCCAGCAGGTCTATGTGGGTGAACCAAGCGTTGAGGACACTATCGGTATTCTTCGCGGCCTCAAGGAACGCTACGAGGCGCACCACAAGGTGACCATCGCCGATTCGGCGCTCGTGGCCGCTGCCACCCTGTCCAACCGCTACATCTCAGGTCGACGGCTCCCGGACAAGGCGATCGACCTGGTGGACGAGGCGGCGTCACGGCTGCGCATGGAAATTGACTCGGCCCCCGAGGAAATCGATCAGCTGCGCCGCTCAGTCGACCGGCTGACGATGGAGGAGCTGGCGCTGACGGGCGAGAGCGACGACGCCTCCCAGGACCGGCTCCACGCCCTGCGCGCCGACATGGCCGATCAGAAGGAAAAGCTCGCAGCACTCAACGCTCGGTGGGAAGCCGAAAAGGCGGGGCTCAACCGGATGGGTGACCTGAAGGCTGCCCTCGAGGACCTGCGCTCGCAGGCAGAGCGGGCCCAGCGCGACGGCGACCTTGAGCAGGCCTCACGGTTGCTGTACGGCGAAATTCCCACCCTGCAGCGCGAGCTCGACGCCGCACAGGACGCCGAACCCGAGGACACTCCGCTGCCGATGGTCGCGGAGGACGTCACAGCCACCGACATCGCGAGGTGATTTCCGCCTGGACAGGCATCCCCGCCGGGCGCATGCTCCAGGGCGAAAGCCAGAAACTTCTGCACATGGAGCAGGTCATTGGCTCCCGGCTGATCGGGCAGTCAAAGGCAGTGACGACGGTGTCGGATGCGGTCCGCCGCGCCCGCGCCGGTATTTCAGATCCCGACCGGCCCACCGGATCCTTCCTCTTCCTGGGGCCTACCGGGGTGGGGAAGACCGAGCTGGCGAAAGCCCTCGCCGACTTCCTGTTCGACGACGAGCACGCCATGGTGCGGATCGACATGTCCGAGTACTCCGAGAAGCACTCGGTCTCCCGTCTGGTCGGCGCCCCTCCAGGCTATGTCGGCTATGAGGAGGGCGGTCAGCTCACGGAAGCCGTCCGCCGTCGCCCCTACAGCGTGCTGCTGCTCGACGAGGTGGAAAAAGCGCACCCCGAGGTCTTCGACATTCTGCTGCAGGTGCTCGACGACGGCCGCCTCACCGATGGGCAGGGCCGCACCGTCGATTTCCGCAACGTTATCCTGGTGCTGACGTCCAATCTGGGCTCCCAGTTCCTGGTGGACCCGTCGATGACGGACTCCGCGAAGCGCGACGCGGTGATGTCGGTGGTGAACGCAAGTTTCAAGCCGGAGTTCCTGAACCGGCTGGACGATGTGGTTCTCTTCGACGCCCTCACTCTCGAGGAGCTGTCCCGGATCGTCGACCTGCAGGTGCAGTCACTCGCTTCCCGGCTTCACGAGCGGCGGCTGAATCTGACGGTCACCGACGCAGCCCGCGAATGGCTGGCCCTCACCGGGTTTGACCCCGCGTATGGCGCCCGGCCACTACGCCGGCTGGTGCAGCGTGAGATCGGTGACCGCCTGGCGCGGGGCATCCTGGCCGGAACCATCAACGACGGGGATACGGTGCGGGTGGACCGGGTGGTTGATGCTGATGGCCTCAGCGTTGCTGCCGAGGTACTCGAGACGAGCTAGTTGTTGATCAGGGTGTCGCTGATGACGTTGCCCTCATCGCTGGTCACGAGGCAGTCCACCCGGCGGTCGCCGTCGGACCAGGCGCCCTCGCGTGGGGTGACGCGCAGGAGCTCGAGGTTCTCGTAGCGGGCTGCGGCGGTTTCATCGAGGTCGACGCCGTCGCACACCTGCTGCGCGCGGAGAGCCAGCGCGTCGTCACCGGGGAACTCGGCGTCGTCCGCGTAGAAATCGCTGGCCAATAGCTGCGCGTTGTGGGGTGTTGAGCAGGTCACGACAGTTGAGGTGCTGTTGATGTCCACGAAGTCCCGCAGGCACTGGCCCTCTTCGAGGTCCAGGGGCAGGACGTTCTCGGCGATGATCCCGTCAGCACCCGGTGTGCCGTTGCTAATGGGCTCCCGCTCCGGCGACGCCGTCAGGCCGGTGATGAGGGCGACCAGGCCCCAGATCAGGAGACCCAGGGCCAGCAGCCCCAGGAGTGCGCCGCCGATCAGGAGACCCCGCTTGTTTTTGCCGTTGCTGGCCGCCTGACGACCGTCGCGACGCCGGGTACCGGCCGGAGGTAGCCCGTAGGGGCCTCCGGTGGGTTCGGTAGGGGACTCGGACGGCTGCTCGGGGTAGCTGCCCTGCGGGCCGGTCTGAGCTGCTGGGGTGCCGGGGCTGGTTGGCGGCGCCGCACCCATTCCCGCGGGGAGGGCTGCTGGGTCCGTGCTGGCGGCTGCCGCTGCTGAGACCGGGCTGGGAATGTCGGCGTCCGCTTCCAGGTCAGTGTCGGAATCAATCCCAACTGCTGGACTGGCATCAGAAGCGGGGCCCGTGGTTTCGAAGAGGCGGTCCCACCGCTGCGCATCAGTGGCTGCGGGAGTCCACTCCGGGGCGTCTCCGTCGGCGGCGAAGTTGGGGAGGGCGCGGGTGGAGTCTGTGCTGGCCAGTGCGACCGCTTCGTCTGTGGAGTCTGTGCTGGCCAGTGCGACCGCTTCGCCTGTGGAGTCTGTGGAGTCTGTGGAAGCGGTGTCTTTCGTGTCCTTGGGGGCGTCAGGGGCGTCGGCTGGTTCCGCGTCACGTGGCTCGTCGACGGCGTCAGGATTGCCGTCAGTGCTGTCGGCTGCGGCCTCCGGGCCCCCATCGGTCGTGTCGCCCGCTGCTCCCCCGGCGGGTGCTGTCCCGGCGGGAGCGGCCTTCGTTGTCGGGTCTGCCGTCGGGACCGCGCCGGCGACGAGCAGGCCTGCATCCAGGGCCTCCTGCTCGACACGGCGGGCTTCGGCGGCGATTTCCTCAAGCGATGCAGCGCGTGCGGTGTCCTCGCTGATCCGTGCCGGGTTGAGGGAAGGCTCAACCAGCTGGACGTCGTCGGCGGAGACCGACAATTCCGGCTCGACCGTCTCGGGGGATACCTCGGCGTCGCTGAGCTGCACAGTGTCCGGGTCAACCAGTTGCGGTTCAGCGACGTGAATGGGCTCGGATTGGTGCTCTTCAGCGCCGCTCTGTGCCGGATCGGATTCGGAGTCCCGCGGGGTGCGCTCCTGATCGCTCATGATGTTCCGCCCTGCCTTCTACGTTCTTGTGCGTCCGCCCTCACTGCAGGCTCCTCTGCTACGACTTTAGCCAAGTTTCGGCTGCAGTAGGCGGGAGCCGGTAGCACCAAGTGTACTGACGAAGATCGGCGATTTTCGGGCGGCAGGGAGGGCGCACGCGGAGACTGGGAAAGCATGTAATCTATAGGTACGACAAACTGACCAAATACTCCGGGGCCTCGCTGCAGCCTTGGGCCGATAAGGCCCCAGTGACCACCTCCGGATCGACGCAAAAGGGGGTCACGCCATGGGGCGCGGCCGTCAAAAGGCAAAAGCTACCAAGCAGGCTCGGGACATTAAGTACTTCAGCCCCGCGACTGATTACACGGCACTGCAGCGAGAGCTCACAGGCCCGGGCGAGCGAGCCTCCAAACGTTCTACGGATCCGATGGAGCCGGTTGAACCGGACTACTCGGCTTACGAAGACAAGTACGCAGATGTGGACGACGACGAGGACGACGGCGGAACACGCCGCACTGGTTGAGTCACTGCACCGGTTTGATTCACTGCACTGGTTGAGACACTGCACCAAAAAAGTGGGGTACCCGCAAAATAGCCGTTGCGCAACGGCGATTCTGCGGGTACCCCACTTTTTTGTGCTCGAAAGCGGGCGGGGCTTAGGCGTACTGGCCCACGAGGCGCACCGATCCACCGTCGACACCCTTGGCGCCCTGCACATAATCCGGTCCGTCAGTTGACTCGTTGGAGGCTGCTGCAATCTGGCCCATTACCCAGGCGGGGACGCCACGCTCGGTCAACCGGGCAATGGCGGCGTCTGCTGCCGGCGCCGACACCACCGCAACCATTCCCACACCAAGGTTCAGGGTGCGTTCGAGGTCCGGCAGCGGCACGGCACCGAGTTCGGCGACCAGCTTGAAGATGGCGGGCAGTTCCCAGGTGGAGCGGTCCACCGTTGCTTCCAGGCCGTGCGGCAGCACCCGGGCCAGGTTGGCGGCCAGACCGCCACCGGTGACGTGGCTGAAGCCGTGCACACCGGCGTCGTTGGCAACGGGCAGGAAGCGGGCCAGATCCAGGCAGTCCGCGGCGTAGACGCGGGTGGGCTCAAGAAGTTCCTCGCCGAGGGTCCGCCCGAGCTCGCTGACCTGGCGGTCCAACGCCCAGCCAGCCTGGTTGATGATCCGGCGGACCAGCGAGTAGCCGTTGGAGTGCAGGCCGGAGGACGCCATCCCGATGACGACATCGCCCGCACGCACCCGGTCGGGACCGAGCAGTGAATCCGCTTCGACCACGCCGGTCGCGGCGCCGGCGACGTCGTATTCATGTTCTCCGAGCAGCCCGGGATGTTCAGCGGTCTCGCCACCCACCAGGGCGGTGCCAGCCACCGAGCATGCGGCGGCGATGCCCCGCACGATGTCGGCGATGCGTTCGGGGACAACCTTGCCGCACGCGATGTAGTCGGTCATGAAGAGCGGCTCGGCGCCAACCACCACAATGTCGTCGACCACCATGCCCACCAGGTCAAACCCGATGGTGTCGTGGATATCCATGGCCTGCGCGATGGCCACCTTGGTGCCGACGCCGTCGGTCGACGTCGCCAGCAGAGGCTTGCGGTAGGTCAGGAGCCGGGACACGTCGTAGAGTCCGGCGAATCCGCCCACCCCACCAATGACCTGGGGGCCGTGGGTGGCCCGGACGGCGTCCTTCATCAGTTCAACGGCGCGGTCGCCGGCTTCGACGTCAACTCCGGCGCTGGCATAGGTGATGGGGGAGTTGGAGGTCATACCCGTTCTTTCTTGTCTTCGTCGGTCAGCACTGCCTCGAACTCGCTGTCAGGCCCGGGATCGCAGCCGTTGGAGCCAGGATTGTCGGCGGGATCGACCCGTTCCAGGAGATTCTTGCCGCGGCGTTCCTCAGCCGGGAGTGCGATTGGATAGTCGCCGGTGAAGCAGGCGGTACACAGGCGTTCGCGCGGCTGCTCGGTGGCGGCGATCATTCCGTCTTCGGAAATGTAGGCCAGGCTGTCAGCGCCGATCGAGTTACTGATCTGCTCCACTGCCGCACCGTTGGCGATGAGCTCGGCCCGCGACGCGAAGTCGATGCCGTAGAAGCACGGCCAGCGGACCGGTGGGGAGGAAATCTTGACGTGCACCGACGCTGCGCCAGCTTCACGGAGCATTCGCACCACTGCCCGCTGGGTGTTGCCGCGCACAATTGAATCGTCCACCACGATGATCCGTTTGCCCCGGATGACTGACTCCAGCGCGTTGAGCTTCAGGCGGATGCCGAGCTGGCGGAGGGTCTGGCTGGGCTGGATGAAAGTGCGGCCCACGTAGGAGTTCTTCACGAACCCGTGAGCGAACGGAATACCCGACTGCTCGGCGAATCCCACCGCGGCAGGGGTGCCCGATTCGGGGACGGGGATGACGACGTCGGCCTCGGCTGAGTTCTCGCGGGCGAGTTGCCGGCCCATTTCCACGCGGGCCTCGTACACCGAACGGCCAGCGATCGCAGCGTCGGGACGGGCCAGGTAAACGTACTCGAAGACGCAGCCGGCCTTGGTGGGCGTGGCGAACTTGCGGGTCCGGACGCCGTCCTCGTCGATGGCAATGAATTCGCCAGGCTCGATTTCCCGGATGAAGCTGGCGCCCACGGTGGCGAGGGCGGCCTGCTCGGAGGCGACCACCCAGCCGCGTTCCAGCCGACCGAGGACCAGGGGGCGGACGCCGTGGGGGTCCCGGGCCGCGTAAAGCGTGCCTTCGTCCATGAAGACGAAGCAGAATGCGCCGCTGATTTTGGGGAGTAGTTCGAGGGCTGTTTCCTCGAGGGAGCGGCCGTCGTCGCCGGCCAGGAGGGTGGTCACCAGTGCGGTGTCCGAGGTGTTTCCCTGGGCCATTTCGCCGCTGCGGGGCTTGCCGTGGCGGGCGAGGACCATCTGGTAGAGGTCGGCCGAGTTGGTCAGGTTGCCGTTGTGGGCGAGGGCGACGGTGCCGACGGCGGTGGCACCGAGGGTCGGCTGCGCGTTGGCCCAGTTGGAGGAGCCGGTGGTCGAATACCGGCAGTGGCCCACAGCGATATGGCCTTCAAGGGTGTTGAGGGTGGTTTCGTCGAAGACCTGGGAGACCAGGCCCATGTCTTTGTAGACGCTGATCCGCTCACCGTTGCTGGTGGCGATGCCCGCAGACTCCTGGCCGCGGTGCTGCAGGGCGTACAGACCGTAGTAGGCGAGCTTGGCTACCTCCTCGCCGGGAGCCCAGACACCAAATACGCCGCAGGCATCCTGGGGCCCCTTCTCGCCTGGAAGAAGGTCATGGGAAAGATTTCCGTCACCGCGAACCATTGCATCATTCTCTCACGCGTTGGGGTCTGCGGCTCCACCGGTTACTCGGGGAACTGGTCGTCGTCGTATGTGCGCTGGGCGACTGCCCGCTTGGAGCGTCGGACGCTGATCCGATCCAGCACCAGCACCAGCAGCGCGCCGAGCAGCAGGCCGGGGATCGCAAACACCATGATGAAGAATCCGAAGATGGATTCGCGGGTCAGGGTGGGGTCGCCGGGGCCCGCGTAGGCGACGATCGCTGCGATAACAACACCCACCAGCACGCCAAGGCCCATGAAGGGCGCAAAGCGCGGAGCACGGCGCACCGTGACTTCCCGACGGGCTGGTCCCTGCCCCGGGGTCGCGCCGGGGCCTGCGGCCGCGGGGCGGGCAGTAACCGAAGGGTCGTTGTCGTCGCGAGGCGAGGGTAGCTCTGAACTCATGCTTTAAGGCTACCGGCGTTTAGCCGATCCGCCTGACCAATTGGTACCCGTTCTCCTGGAAGACGAGTTCGTAGGATTCCCCGGGGTAGGTTTCCTCGGCATGCGCCACCCCGTCGGCCGGGTGGGTGGGACCCCAACTCCAGTCCTGGTCGTCGACAATCAGGTATTCCGGCGCCGGATTATCGTTGCCCAGCCAGAACACCTCGGTGTCGGGGACCAGGTACGGCATCAGCACCACCCCCGTCTCCACGGTCGAACCAGCGGGAATCTGAGCCATCACCTGGTGCGCTGTCGCCCACCGTTCGGACTGGCGGAAGGTCGCCGGATCGGCCAGCTCACCCAGGGGCTGGCTCGGCAGCAACAACAGGGCAGCGACGGTCACCGCGGGGACGACGACGGCGTCAGCCGAGCGCAGCCACCGCCGCCCCGACCTGCGGGAGGTATCGATTGCGTCGATCAGTGCGGCGAACAGGACTGGCATCAGGACGGCGCTGTAATGCCACTCCGGGCCCCAGTACACATCGTTGCCCGAGACGAAACGCCAGGCCAGGGTGGGCACCATGATCAGCGACAGCGGTGACCTCAGGAACAGGAAGCCTCCCGCCAGCAGCAGCAGCCACACCGTTTCGTATTTCGCGCTGGCCGAGAAAATGGTGACCAGCGCGCCAACCGGGTCAGCAATCATCCCGCGAACGTCGATCCGGTCTGAATAGTCGTATTGGCCGCCAGTGTTCAGGAGCGGCAGGATCACCGCCACGGAGAGCAGCAGCCAGCCGACGCCCCACGCCGCCAGCCACAGCCCGATCCGGTCCCGATACCGCCACGCGATGACCAACCCGATCGCGGCAACCGTCAGGCCGAGGTCCTCTTTCACGAAAACCAGCAGTCCAGCCCAGGCGACGGCGGTGCGCAGCCGCCCGATGATCATCGACTCAAGAGCGAGCGCAAGAAGCAGGATGGCGAGCGCGATCTCGTGGAACTGCGCGGCCACCGCCGTCTGAAGACCCCACGACAATCCGTAGCTACGCCGAGGCAGCTGCCGGCCACCGTGCCGAGCCGCCGGATGCCTAGCCGAGCGATCACGAGGACCGACAGTCCGATCAGAATGTTTTGCAGAATCAGCAGGGTCAGGCCGGAGGGGAAAAACGCGTAGGCGGGACCAAGAATTACCAGCAGCGGATGGAAGTGGTCACCCAGGAGGTTGAAGCCGTCACCCTTGATCGACACAATCGGCGCGTCGAAGCGGCGTAGGCCTTGGCCAGCTGGGTGAAGATGCCGAGGTCCCAGGACGGGGTAGCGAGCCGGTTCCACTGCGCCACGGAGTAGACCGAGTAAGTGGCGGTGATCAGCAGGGCGATGATCACCGCGGCGGGTGGCTGCCGCCGGACGGCTGCCACCGACGACCGCACACCTTCAGTGATGAAGGTGGTTCGGCGAAGTGAATGTTGAGCTGTCACGGTGTCGGCGGCGTGCCGGTGGGGAACAGGGGAAGCCAATCGCTCAGGTCGGCCCGCTGCCCCGAGGCGGCAACCTTTCCGGCGCCGACGGCGTCGGCCCAGGCGAGACTTCCAGTCACCAGTGCCAGCCAGGTGACGGCGTCGGTCTCCACCACATTCGGCGGGGTGCCCCGGGTGTGGCGTGGTCCGGCAATGCACTGCGCCACACCAAACGGCGGCACCCGCACCTCTACGCTGTTGCCCGGCGCCCGGTCAGCCAATTCCTCGAGTGCGTACCGCACGGCGGTGGCCGTCTCGGGGCGGGTGGCCGAGCCGGACCGGACAGCGTCGATGGCTGGCTTGCCCGCCGGGGCGGGGATCCGTCGTCGTGCCATGGGGCCTAGTCCAGGAGAGCCATGACCGGTGCGGCGAGCCGAAGCTTGCCGACCGCTGCGCTGCCGCCCATCACCGGAGGGACCACCTTGGCGAGGACTGCGCTCACTTTGTCGGCGTCGACGGCGCCGGTGGCAGCCAGGAGGGTCAGGCCCACCAGGGTGGTGGCGCGGATGTTGCCGTCGAGTATTTTGAGGGCAAGGGAGACTCCGGTATCGGTGCCCATGACGAGGACGCCTTCGGCGCCGTTCTTGGAGATGATGCCCAGATCCTCCATCACTACCGAGTTTTCGCGGCCCCGGCCGTGTACGGCCCAGGGGTAGTCGAGCATCGCGGTGGCAATGGTCGCGGCGCGGGCGTCAGCGTTCTTGTCCGAGGGTGCCTTGGAGAACTTGCCGATGCCGCGGGCGAGGCCCGTCAGCGAGACGGCGGCGAGGGGAGCCCCGCAGCCGTCGACACCCCAGTGAGAAATCTTCTCTTCGGTGTACTCCTCAATGACCGCGGCGATGCGCTCCTGCAACGGGTGGGAGGGGTCAAGATACGTGGAGTGGTCCCAGTTGTTCTCGGTGCAGGCCCACAGGAAAGCGGCGTGTTTGCCGGAGCAGTTGAACGCGATGCGCTGCTTGCCCTTCTCCGTGCGGATCAGCCAGTTGCGGGCTTCCTCGTCCTGGGGCCAGTCGGCGGGGCATTGGAGGTGCTCCTCCGAGACTCCTGCCGCGCTGAGCATGGTGCGCACCACGTCCATGTGCTCATGCGATCCCACGTGGCTGGCCGCGGCCAGAGCGACCTGAGGCCCACGCAACGGCACTCCAGACTGCATCGCGGCGAGCGCCTGAAAGGGCTTCAGGGTGGAGCGGGGAAAGATGGGGGCGTGGATGTCGCCGAGTTCAGTGACCACAGTGCCATCGGCGGCGAGGATCACTGCAGATCCCAGGTGGCGCGATTCGATGAAGCCGTTGCGTTCCAGGACGGCAAGTTCGGCGGCGTCGGCGGAGGAGAAAGTCTGAGGCATGAGACAAGTATCGCTTATCGGCTGTCGAGGTGGAGCTTGTACCCACCGGAGGAACGGACATCCGGTGGGTACAAGGTTTGGGGAGCGCTATTCGGCGGTGAACTGCACTGACTGCCAGCCGGAGGCGCCGTTGGGCACCGTGTCGGCGCGTTCCTCGGTCTGTACGCCGTCGGGGTCGTAGGCGCGGGCGCGGACGGAGTGGGAGCCCGCTTCGACGTTGATCTCATGGGACCACTGGCGCCAGGTGTCCACCGAGGCTTCGGCGGCGAGAGTGGCTTCCTCCCAGTCGCCGTCATCGACCTGGACCTCCACCTTGGTGATGCCGCGGTGCTGGGCCCAGGCGGAGCCGCCGATGGTCGACGTCCCGGCCGACACCTGGGCGAAGGAACGGGGCACCTCGACGCGGGCCATGGTCTTGATCGGCCCCTGCTCGGACCAACCGCGGTCGGTCCAGTAGGCGGTCTTGTCGGCGAATCGGGTGACCTCAAGGTCCACCACCCATTTGGTGGCTGACACGTAGCCGTACAGGCCGGGCACCACCATGCGGACGGGGAAGCCATGCTCCAGCGGCAGGGGCTCGCCGTTCATTGAAATGGCGAGCATCGCATCGCGGTCATCCTGCAGGATCGGCAGGGGAGTGGAGGCGCTGAAACCGTCGGTGCTGGTGGAAAGGACCATGTCGGCGCCGGCCGTGGGCCTGGCGCGGGCCAGCAGGTCGCGGAGCGGGTAGCCGAGCCATTTGGCGTTGCCCGCCAGATTTCCGCCGACCGGGTTGGACACACAGGTGAGGGTGATGTGGCGTTCGATCAGGTCGGCATCGAGCAGGTCCCGGAACGTGATGGTGAATTCTTCCTCGACCATGCCGTGCACCCGCAGCTCCCAGGTTTCCAGGTCGATCTGCGGCACGCTCAGGGCGGTGTCGATGCGGTAGAAGTCCGGGTTCGGGGTGACCCAGGGGACGACGCCGTCGACGCCGGACTCCACACCGGCAGGGATAGCCGGCGCGGCGCTGGCCGGGGTGGGAAACGTGAGGGCCTCCCGGGCCATATTGACGGTATTCCGGGCGCTGGAAATGGCACGGCCGCCGGCCGCCGCGGTACCCGCGATGACTGCGGTGATGCCGGCGGCGGCAAAAAGGTGCGGCGGCTGGTGCCGGTGGCTGGGGTGTTGGTGCTGGTCGCTTCCTGGGTGGCGTCGGCGTCGTCGCGGGTTTTATGCAGCGCACGGATCAGGTAGCGCAGGGCCAGGAGGCCGACGGCGGTCCCGATCACCGTGGGAACAGCGTCCAGCAGGGTGGCGCCGGCCCGGGAAATCACCGCCGCAACAATGACGGCGCCCATCAGGACCACGCCGGCTACCCCGAGCGCCCACTTCCGGTAGGCGACCACACCGAGGATGGCGGCGAGGAGGACGATGGTGACGCCCATGCCAACGAAAAGTGCCACCTTGTCGTTGGTGCCGAACGTGGCGATCGCGAAGTCCTTCAACCACGGCGGGGTGAAGTCGATGAAGGTGGAGCCGAGGGCGATCAGGGGCGCGGCACGGGCGGTCAGGAAGGAGCCAAGCAGTTCTGCCACGCCCAGCACCAGGCCGGCACTGACTATCCCAGCTAGTGCTGCCAGCATGGATTCCTTGCGCCCGGGGCGTCGTAAAGCGTTCATGCACCTTATTCGGAGTGGTGCGCCGTGGGTATGGGTTGTCACAGGGCCGATTACCCCGTCACAGCTTCGCGAGGATCCAGCCGAGACAGTACGCTGAACTACTGTGAAGGTTCTAGTGATTGGCCCCGGCGGCCGCGAACACGCCCTTGTCCGAGCACTGCTATCCGACCCGTTCGTCCACGAGGTGCATGCAGCCCCCGGCAACGCGGGGATGGGCAGCATCGTCCCCACCCACGAAGTCGACGCCGCTGACCCGGCCGCTGTGACAGCCCTGGCCCAGTCCCTGGACTCGGACCTCGTGGTGATCGGCCCGGAGGCGCCGCTCGCTGCTGGAGTAGCTGACGCACTGCAGGACGCGGGAATCCCCGTCTTCGGTCCGTCCCGGGAGGCCGCCCAGCTTGAGGCGTCCAAAGCCTTCGCCAAACAGATCATGGCCGCAGCCAACGTCCCCACCGGCATGGCCCGGGTTGCTTCGAACGCCGAGCAGGCAGCCGAGGCGCTGGACATCTTCGGCGCACCCTACGTGGTCAAGGATGACGGTCTGGCCGCCGGCAAGGGCGTCGTCGTCACCACTGACCGGGCCGAGGCGCTGGACCACGCGCAGGCCTGCTTCGACGCTGGCGGCACGGTGGTCATCGAGGAGTTCCTTGACGGCCCCGAGGTGTCCCTCTTTGTGCTCTCCGACGCCGTAACGTGCTTCCGCTCGCCCCGGCCCAGGATTTCAAACGCATTTACGACGGCGATCAGGGGCCGAACACCGGCGGCATGGGAGCCTATTCGCCCCTCGACTGGGCGCCAGCGGGACTGGTTGACGAGGTCATCGACCGGGTGGCCCAGCCCACCATCGACGAGATGGCCCACCGCGGGACACCGTTCGTTGGAGTCCTCTATGTTGGGTTGGCCCTCACCACCCGCGGCCTTCGTGTCATCGAATTCAACGTCCGCTTCGGTGATCCCGAGACGCAGGCCGTCCTTGCCCGGCTGAAGACTCCGCTAGGCGGAGTGCTCATGGCAGCAGCCAAGGGCGGGCTGGACCAGGTTGAAAGCCTCAACTGGTCTCCCCAATCGGCAGTGGCCGTGGTCCTCGCGTCGGAGCACTACCCCGACGCTCCCCGCACGGGCGACCGCGTCCGCGGCCTGAAGCGGGCCGAGACGATCGACGGCGTCCAGGTGCTGCACGCCGGAACCGCCCTCAAGCACGGCAAGGTGGTATCGGCCGGTGGCCGGGTACTCGCCGTCGTCGGGCTCGGAGATGACCTGACGGCCGCCCGCGACAGGGCCTACCGTGGGATCGCCGAGCTGAGCCTCAAGGGCGGTCAGTTCCGGCGGGACATTGCGTTGAAGGCCGCGCAGGGTGAGGTGGTGGCGCCCGCTGTGGCGTCCCCGTTGTCGCCTGTCACTGCCGCGTCGGCGGCCACGCCCGCGGGGGCCTGAGCGTGACCTTCGCGCCGTCGTTCATTGACGTACCCGGGTGGACGCACATCTATTCGGGAAAAGTGCGTGACCTGTACTCGCCCCTGACCGGACCAGACGACCGGGTGCTGGTGGTCGCGAGCGACCGGATCAGTGCCTACGACTTCGTGCTGTCCTCCGAGATCCCCGACAAGGGCCGGGTCCTAACCCAGCTGAGTCTGTGGTGGTTTGAACAGCTGGCCGAGGTACCCAACCATGTGCTGTCGACCGATGTGCCGGCCGAGGTTGCGGGTCGGGCAATGATCTGCCGGAAGCTGGAAATGTTCCCGGTGGAGTGCATCGCCCGCGGGTATCTCACCGGGTCCGGGCTGCTGGAATACCGCTCGTCGGGCACCGTGTGCTCGCTTCCGCTGCCGTCCGGGCTGGTGGATGGGTCGCGGCTCGAGCCGGCGGTGTTCACGCCCTCGGCGAAGGCCGCGGTGGGGGATCACGACGAGAACATTGCGTACGACGACGTCGTCGCCACCGTGGGCGCGCCCGTGGCGGAGGAACTGCGTCGGCTGACCCTGGCCATCTACGGCCGGGCCGAGGAAATTGCCCGGTCCCGGGGGATCATCCTGGCGGATACGAAGGTGGAGTTCGGGCTCTCTACCGACGGCCAGATCACCCTCGGCGATGAAGTCCTGACACCCGACTCGTCACGTTTCTGGGATGCTGCCCTGTATGCCCCCGGACAGGCGCAGCCGTCCTTCGACAAGCAATTCGTCAGGGATTGGCTCACCTCGGAGGCATCCGGGTGGGATAAGTCCGCCACCCCGCCGGAACTTCCCGCCGAGATTATCGAGAAGACCCGCGGCCGTTACATTGAGGCCTATGAGCGGCTGACGGGCCTCACCTTCGCCTAGCCTTTGCACTCCTGTTCACCAGACCAGCTCCGGCCGCCGCTTAATCTCCACTGGTCGGCGCGTGGTGGGTGGGAGACTGTGCCGGACCAGCCACAAAAAAGGCCCCGCGGTTGGTCTTCAACCGGCCGCGAGGCCTTTTCTGCTGGTCGAGGTCCTAGGATGTTACTCGAACCAGGGTTGCCACAAAATCGAGCAGATGACGACCATTGCGGCTGCGCTGCAGCGGATGGACGCTGGCCAGATCGCACCACGACGGCAGCAAGCAGTCCGCAAGACTCAGCGCTACCGACTGTCCGACCGCTTCACGCCTGACCTGAGTCGTGCCACTTGGCTTAGTGACCACTTTCGAGACTGCTGAGGATTTCCTTGGCGGCCTCGGAGAGTTCCGGATCGAGGGTCATCCGC
>NZ_QDAE01000006.1 GCF_003075455.1 Arthrobacter sp. Bz4 | reverse complement strand
GGCTGATCATCTTCAGGTCAAATCGGCTGATCTTCCAATCCCTGAGTCATACTGCACTAGAGACGAACCGTAGTTCTGGTGGTTGTCAGCCGGTCAATTCCCTCGACCAGCGCGGATATAAACTCTAGCACCCTTCTGCCGAAGTTGTAAATCGCCCTCGGGGCCGGGTGCAAAATGCCCGGCCCCGTGCGGATCTAAGGCTTTTTTGGAGCCAAATACACAACGCCCAACGGTGGAACCCGCAGGTCAGCATATGCAGGCTGCCCGCTGCATGGTCCTTCGACAGCTGTTACTCCGCCAAGGTTGCCAACACCTGAACCGCCAAACTCTTCAGCATCCGTGTTGAGCACCTCTTCCCAATCCCCCGACCAGGGCAGCCCTACCCTGAATCCTTCATGGGGCGCTCCGGCGAAGTTGGCAATGCAAACCAGCGGATTGCCTTGGCCATCCCAGCGGATGAAGGACAGGGTGTTGCGGGCGCCGTCGTTCTCATCAATCCACTGGAACCCCGACGGATCGTTGTCCCGGACATATAGCGCCGGCGTGTTTCGATAGATCCCGTTCAGGGACCGCACCAAATGTTGGACGCCCTTGTGCGCAGGGGTGTCCGAAAGCCACCAGTCGAGACCGTACTGCTCCGACCACTCAGATTCCTGGGCGTACTCAGTGCCCATGAAGATCAGCTGCTTACCGGGGTGCGCCCACTGGAACGCCAGGTAGGCGCGTACGCTGGCGAGCTGCTGCCACCGGTCACCCGGCATCTTCCGCAGCAGCGATCCCTTGCCGTGCACAACTTCGTCATGGCTGATCGGCAGCAGGAAGTTCTCGGTGTAGGCATACACCATGGAGAAGGTGGCCTTGCCGTGGTGGTAGCCACGGTTGACCGGGTCTTCAGCCATGTACTCCAACGAGTCATTCATCCAGCCCATGTTCCACTTCAGCCCGAATCCGAGGCCGCCTCCGCTGGTGGCGCGGGTGACCCCGGGGAAGGACGTCGATTCCTCGGCGATCATCACGACACCAGGCACCCGCTTGTAGGCGGTTGCATTGACCTCCTGAAGGAAATCAATCGCTTCAAGGTTTTCCCTGCCGCCCAGACGGTTCGGCGTCCATTGGCCTTCTTCGCGTGAGTAGTCCAAATAGAGCATCGATGCGACGGCGTCCACGCGCAGCCCGTCAATGTGGAATTCCTCTAGCCAGTAGAGGGCATTGGCGACCAGGAAGTTCCGTACTTCACGACGACCGAAGTCGAAGATCAGGGTTCCCCAATCGGGGTGCTCCCCAAGGAAGGGATCGCCGTGCTCGTAAAGGGTCCCGCCGTCGAACTTCGCCAACGCGAACTCATCCTTGGGGAAGTGCGCTGGAACCCAGTCCATGATGACGCCGATCCCGGCCTGGTGCAGTTTATCCACCAGATACTTGAAGTCGTCGGGGTGACCGAAGCGCGACGTCGGCGCATAGTACGAGGTCACCTGGTAACCCCAGGAGCCACCGAAGGGGTGTTCGGCGACAGGCATCATTTCAACGTGGGTGAAGCCCTGCCACTGAACATACTCGGTGAGCTGCTCGGCCAATTCCCGGTAGTCAAGACCCACCCGCCAGGAACCAAGGTGCACCTCGTAGACGCTCATGGGACCGTTGTGCGGATCTGCTGCCGCCCGCGCGGTCATCCATTCGTCGTCCTGGAAGGTGTACCTCGACTCGACCACACGCGAGCCGGTGAGGGGCGGGATTTCGGTACCGCGGGCCATCGGGTCGGCCTTCTCACGCCAATGCCCGTCGCTGCCGAGGATTTCGAACTTGTACC
This sequence comes from Arthrobacter sp. Bz4, assembly GCF_003075455.1. Classification (GTDB taxonomy): domain Bacteria; phylum Actinomycetota; class Actinomycetes; order Actinomycetales; family Micrococcaceae; genus Arthrobacter_D. Next base: position 173,842 of record NZ_QDAE01000006.1, on the reverse strand, counting down.
GTGACCCCGCGACAGCCCCGGGAATGAAGATCTCCCAGAACCCCGAACTGCCCAGCGCACGCATCGCGTTGATTGAGCCGTCCCACCCATTGAAGTCCGCTTTGACGCGAACGGCCTGGGCATTGGGCGCCCAAACGGCGAAGCTGACGCCATTGATGTCGCCCAGCACGGATGTGTAGTGGCGGACGTGCGCGCCGAGCGCAGTCCACAGCGTTTCGTGCCGCCCCTCTGCCAGGAGGTGCATGTCGATTTCGCCCAGCGTGGGGAGGAACCGGTACGGATCATCGACAATCTGCGGCTCACCGTCGTACGTCACTTCGAGGCGGTAGTCCGGGACGTGCCCGGCGATCTCCGCTGCAAGGGTGCCAACCCAGATGCCGTTGTGTTCATGCTCCAATTCGACGCGACCGCTGCCGGTCACCACGGTGACGCGCTGCGCGAGACGTCGGAGGGTGCGGATAGTGACCAGCCCGTGCCCGTCGAGGTGTGCGCCCAGCACAGCATGCGGCTGGTGGTAGCGGCCCTCCGACACTGGTTGCAGGATGTCGATTGAATGTTCGATCCGCCCCGGTGAGGTGGTGACGGCGTCCGTACCGGCGACCGTGTCAGAACTAAAGACTGGATCAGAACCAACGACGGCGTCGACGGCCACTACCGGGTCCACGGGCCCCGCGGTTAGCGGCGGCGAAACGGCAGATGATGGCGTTTCCTGCGTGGCGCTGGTGGACCCGGTCAGGGCGCGGCGCACGTCACGGACCGGGATGTCGACCCAGTCCGGCCGGTTGCGTAGCTCGTAGACCACTTCGTACAGGGCCTTATCCAGCCACAGTGCGAGGAAGAGCGGATCTGCTGGGTCAACCAGCGTCCCGGTCTGGTCCTGATAACCAGCCGCGAAAGCGGCACCCGCGGCCGCGGTCCACTGGTCGGCGTCGGCGGTCGCGGCGTCGTTGCCATGGGCTGCTGCCGCACCGGCATACTCGAGCGAACGCATCATCCCGACGACGTCGCGCAGCACCACATCGGGGACGCTGCGCTCCGCGGCGGGACGCAGTGGTTCGCCCTCAAAGTCGAGCACCAGCCAAGACCCGTCAGGTGCGTTGAGAACCTGTCCCAGATGGTAGTCGGCGTGGATGCGCTGAAGATCGGGGAGCGTCTGCACACTGCGGACCCGCTCAATAACCTTGGCCACCTCGGACTCGAGCGGCCCAACGACGTCGTGTGCTTCCTGCCAGGCCCATTCGATGCGCTGCACCAGGGTCTCGATGAATTCGCCGCGTTCGACGTCGCTTGCTGCCCGGCTTCCGAACGCAGCGGCCAACTGCGCGTGGATACGCCCGGTCACCCGGCCCAGTTCGGACGCCTCCGCAGTGAAATCGGTGTTCGAAGCGGCCGCAACCGAGGCGGTCCGCCAGGCGTCGGTGCTGTTGTCGATGAAATCCCGCAGGACGCTGAGGTGACCGGTCAACCACTGCTTCTCCCCGGCTCCCGTGTCCTCCCAGCTGCCGGTGACCCACCCGAACGTGGTGGGCACATCGACGGATCCGGCATCGGTGAGCTTGGCGCTGACCTGAACGTCGGGGCTTTCCCCCGGTGCCAGCACCCGGAAGAATTTCACGATCATCGAGCCGGCCGGCGTACGCACCACGACAGAGGTGTTTGATTGTTCGCCCTTGAGAACGGTCAGCGGAAGTGGCTTGTCGAACCGTTTAGCCGAGGCGAACGATTCCATCGGGTAACCCCTGGTCCGGCCGTCCTCGGTGACACCGCCCGAGCGCATCAATTCAACCCAGGCCGTCACGAATACCGGGTCATGGGTGGCGTCGTAGATCCAGCGGTGCCCCAATTCGGTGTGCTCCGCCTCGCCGATCAGCGCATCTTCCGCGCCTTTCAAGGGTGCGTCGCGGTAGCTCAACGGGATCTGGACGATGTCCCTCCGGTGGCCGGAATCGACGGCAATCAGGTGAACGTCAAGGCCCACCGCACCGGCTGGATCCTCCAGCCGGATGCCGCCGACCCTTCGAAGTTCAAACTCGCGGCCTCTGGCAGGGAACCACCGCTGATTCGGTAGCCATGAAGTGAGGAGTTCTGGAAAGGTCGGCGTCAGTTTGGGCATTACTTTACGGCCTCCGGGGCTTGAATTATTGGCAGGGCTTCAGTAAGCGGTGAAGCAGTGTTTGAGCTGGCTGAGCGGAGACGGAGCCAGTAGAAATCGTGGCTTCCGAGCGTCAGGGTGAGTGCACCGTCGTCGCCGAAGGTCGGGAACGGCGTGCCACCGAAGAGGTCCCGCAGACCCCGTCCGGCATATTCCGGCAGGTTCAGCTGCGCGGCAACCGGGTGTTGCGACAGGTTGAACACGCACAACAGCACCTCTGGCTGCTCGCCTTCGGCATTATCGACCTCCACCTCACGGATGAAGGCCAGCACCGACTCAGCTTCGGTGGGCACGTTGCGGTACGAACCCAGGCCGAAGGCCGGGCGGGTCCGGCGCACTGCAAGCATCTGGCGCATCCAGTGCAGCAGCGAGCTTGAACTGGCCAGCTGTGCCTCAACGTTGACGTGGTTGTAGTGGTAGACCAGCGACTGGACGACGGGGAGGTAGAGCTTCCCGGGGTCAGCCGTCGAGAACCCGGCGTTACGGTCGGGGTTCCATTGCATGGGGGTCCGCGACGCGTCACGATCGTCAAGCCAGATGTTGTCGCCCATCCCGATTTCATCCCCGTAGTAGAGGAACGGGCTGCCAGGCAGGGACAGCAGCAGTGCGTGAATCAGTTCAACTTCGGCCCGCGAGTTGTCCAGGAGCGGCGACAGACGACGGCGGATACCGACGTTGGCGCGCATCCTTGAGTCCGGCGCGTACCAACCGAGCATCGCTTCGCGTTCCTCGTTGGTGACCATTTCGAGGGTGAGCTCGTCATGATTCCTGAGGAAGGTACCCCACTGGGCGCCAGCGGGAATGTTCGGCGTTTCGGCCATCGTCTCGATGATTGGTCCGGCCTTCTGGTCCCGCAGGGCGTAGAAGAGCTTGGGCATGATCGGGAAGTGGAAGCACATGTGGCATTCCGGCCCCTCGGCGTCGCCGAAGTACTCGACAACCTCCTCGGGCAGCTGGTTTGCTTCGGCGACGATGATCCGGCCGGGATAGTTCTCGTCGACCATGGTGCGCAGGTCCTTGAGGAAGGCGTGGGTCTGCGGCAGGTTCTCGCAGTTGGTCCCTTCCTCCTCGAAGAGGTAAGGGATGGCATCCGCGCGGAAACCATCAATGCCCTGGTCCAGCCAGAACTTCACCACGTCGAAGAGCGCTTCAATAACCTTGGGGTTTTCGAAGTTCAGGTCCGGCTGGTGGGAGAAGAACCGGTGCCAGAAGAACTGCCGGCGGACGGGGTCGAAGGTCCAGTTGGACTCCTCGGTATCCACGAAGATGATCCGCGCGTCCTCGTACTTCTCGTCGGTGTCGCTCCAGACGTAGAAGTCGCCGTAGGGGCCGTCGGGGTCGTTTCGGGACTCCTCGAACCAGTGGTGCTTGTCCGAGGTGTGGTTCAGCGGCAGGTCGATGATGACGCGGACGCCGCGGGCGTGTGCCTCGGCGACCAGACGCTTGAAATCACTGATGGTGCCGAACTCATCGAGGACGTTGTAGTAGTCGGCGATGTCGTAGCCACCGTCGCGCAGGGGCGACTTGAAGAACGGTGGCAGCCACAGGCAATCGACGCCAAGCCACTGCAGATAATCCAGTTTGTCGATCAGTCCGGAGAAATCGCCAGAGCCATCGCCGTTCGCATCCGCGAACCCGCGCACCAGAACTTCGTAAAATACGGCCTTGCGGTACCAGTGTGGGTCATGCGCGAGACCGGGTGCGTTGAGTTGAAACGGGTTGGCCACTAGGGCTTCCTCCTGAGGTAAAGGATGTGTGCTGGTTCCACATGCGGATCCAGCCTGACGTAGTTGTGGGTGCCCCAGACCCAACTCTGGCCGGTGATGAGATCGTCCACCCAGAAGGTACCGTCCTCATTGCAGTCCTCGGGATCGAGGGACAGCGCATCGAGGTTCAGGGAGACTGTACTTTCCCTGGCCCCGTGCGGGTCAAGATTCACCACCACGATGATGGTGTCTTTGACTGTACTGTCGCCGCCGACGTTCTCCTTGTGCTTGGAGAACACCAGGGTTTCCGTGTCCGAGCTGTGGTGAATGGTCAGGTTCTCGAGATCGCCCAACGCCGGGTGGTCCCGTCGGATGTGGTTCAGCCTGGTGAGGTACGGCGCCAGACTCCTGCCTTCGGCTTCGGCGCGCTTGAAGTCGCGGGGTCGATACTCGAATTTCTCGTTGTCGATCGACTCCTCGGCACCGGGCCTGGCCACGTGTTCAAACAGTTCGTATCCGGCGTAGACACCCCAGAGTGGGCTGGCCATCGCTGCCAGGGCCGCCCGGATCTTGAAGCCCGCAGGTCCGCCGTACTGAAGGAACTCGGTGAGGATATCGGGGGTGTTGACGAAAAAGTTGGGGCGGAAATATGGCGCGCTGACCTTACTGACTTCGGTGAAATACTCTTCGAGCTCAGTTTTGGTGTTGCGCCAGGTGAAGTAGGTGTAGGACTGCTGGAAGCCGGCACGGCCCAGGGCGTGCATCATCGGCGGGCGGGTGAAAGCCTCGGCGAGGAAAACGACGTCGGGATGCTTCCGGTTGACTTCGCGGATCAGCCATTCCCAGAACACCACCGGTTTGGTGTGCGGGTTGTCGACGCGGAAAATCTTCACCCCGTGGCTGATCCACAGCAGGACGATCCTGAGGACTTCGCGGGAGAGGCCATCGGGATCGTTGTCGAAGTTGATCGGGTAGATGTCCTGGTACTTCTTCGGAGGGTTCTCCGCGTAGGCAATCGACCCATCCACCCGGGTGGTGAACCATTCTGGGTGTGAAGTGACCCAGGGATGGTCAGGGGAAGCCTGAAGCGCCAGGTCCAGCGCAATTTCAAGGTTCAGTTCGTTGGCCCGCGCCACGAAGACGTCGAAGTCATCGAAGGTGCCGAGGTCGGGGTGGATCGCGTCGTGGCCACCTTCAGCGGCGCCGATAGCCCAGGGCGACCCCGGGTCCTCGGGGCCAGCCGTCAGTGTGTTGTTGGGCCCCTTACGGTGGGTGCGCCCGATCGGGTGGATGGGCGGGAGGTAGACGACGTCGAATCCCATGTCAGCGACCGCGGGTAGCCGGTCGGCTGCGGTGACGAAGGTGCCGGAGGTCCACGCGCCCGACCCCGGCTCGTAGGTGGCGCCTTCGGACCGGGGGAAGAACTCGTACCAGGATGCACGTCCCGCAAGTTCGCGTTCGACCTTGATCGGATAAGGCTGGGATACGGTCACCAGGTCACGCAGGGGCTCCCGGCTGATGGCCGCGAGGATAGCCGCCGACTCACCTGCGGCAAGCCGCTCGTCGATCGGGAGCTCAGTGTCGGCGAGGACCCGTGCGGCCTCGGTGAAGACCACCGCGTCCTTCCTCTTACGGGTCGTCGCAGCGTTAGTGAACAGGGCTGCGCCCTCGGCGAGCATCAGCTCGACGTCGACTCCAGCCGCGATCTTCACCTCAGCGTTGTGGTGCCAGGTGCCGTACAGGTCACCCCACCCTTCGATGACGAAGGTGTAGTTGCCGACAGCTGGGGGGCGGAGGAGACCTTCATACCGGTCCAGCCCCTGGCCCACCGGCGCCAAGCGCACCCGCTGGACTTCCTTGCCTTTACCGGAGAGCAGGACCGCTGATACCCCAAGCTGGTCGTGCCCTTCCCGGAAGACTGTAGCGCCCACCGCAATATCTGATCCAGGGATCGCTTTGGAGGGGAAGGCCCCACCATCGACAACCGGAGAAATATTGGTAATTGGAATTCGTCCGTACCGCAGATCAGCCCTGTCTATCGGCTTCCTGGCGGTGCGTCCCTTACGTGGTGGCTCTATTGAAGTCGTCACACGTTAGACGTTAGCGAGTATTTGCCCAGATTGCTAAGGCGCGCGGACGTAACATCAGTGCTTTTTGCAGTCGAGTTGGGCGTCAACGCAAACGTTTACTCTCACTTGCTCTCATCGGAACCCTCCAGCGGTCCTACGCCGGGAAAAATACGCTAGCCTTTCCCGGGTGAAGGCAATCCGCAGATTTACAGTCCGTACCGTCCTCCCTGAAAGCATCGCCCCGTTGGGCAAGCTGGCAGGCAACTTGCGCTGGTCGTGGCATCTTCCGACCACCCGCTTATTCCACGATCTTGACCCAGCAGCCTGGGAGGCAAGCGGCCAGGACCCCGTCGCTTTCCTCGGCTCGGTGACCCGTGAGCAGCTCAGCCAACTCGCCGACAACGAGCGTCTCGTCGCGAGGATCCAGGAACTCGGCGACGACCTGGACCAGTACCTTTCCGAACCCCGCTGGTACCAGTCGCTCGGCGCCGACGCGCCCCGGTCCATCGCCTATTTCTCCCCCGAGTACGGCATCAGCGCCGTCCTCCCCCAGTACTCAGGTGGCCTCGGCATCCTCGCCGGCGACCACCTCAAAGCAGCCTCGGATCTTGGTGTCCCCCTGATCGGCGTCGGACTCCTTTACCAGGCCGGCTACTTCAAGCAGTCGCTGTCCCGCGATGCGTGGCAGCAGGAAACCTACCCGGTCCTCGATCCTGACGGCCTGCCGTTGACCCTGCTCCGCGAGGAGGACGGCACCCCGGCGAAGGTAGTCTTGCCGCTTCCCGCTGGACGCCAGCTGATCGCCCACATCTGGCGGGCCGACATCGGCCGCGTTCCGCTTCTGCTCCTTGACTCCAATGTCGCGGGCAATGACGAGGCCGCCCGCAATGTCACCGACCGGCTGTACGGCGGCGGTGGCGACCAGCGTCTGCAGCAGGAACTTCTGCTGGGCATGGGTGGCGTGAAAGCGCTGCGTATCTTTGAACGGCTGACCGGCACTCCGGCCCCCGAGGTGTTCCACACCAATGAGGGTCACGCCGGGTTCCTCGGCATCGAGCGCATCCGTGAACTGATGGATCCCTCGAGCGCGTCGCCGATGAGCTGGGAGGAAGCGCTCACCGCGGGCCGGTCCTGCACGGTGTTCACCACGCACACCCCGGTCCCCGCGGGAATCGACCGGTTCGAGAAATCCCAGATTGAGCACTTCTTCGACGCCGGTCTGGCACCGTCGGTTCCGACGGCGAAGGTCCTCACCCTTGGGGCCGAGAACTACGTTGACGGCGATCCGAACAAGTTCAACATGGCGGTGATGGGCCTGCGCCTGGCACAGCGCGCCAATGGCGTCGCCAAACTGCATGGCGTGGTCTCCCGTGGCATGTTCTCCGGGCTGTGGCCAGGATTCGACACCAGTGAGGTCCCCATCTCGTCGGTCACCAACGGTGTGCACGTGCCCACCTGGGTTGACCCGCTGATCGCAGACTTCGCCCGGGACCGTTTCGGCGCCGAGTCGGTCCTGGATCCCCAGTGGTCCAAGGTGTACGACGTGGAAGACTCCGATATCTGGGCGCTCCGCCGCCGCCTGCGCTCGAACCTGATCGACGACGTCCGTCAGCGGCTCCGCTCCTCCTGGAAGAAGCGTGGCGCGGCCGACGCCGAGCTGGCATGGACCAACAACGTACTCGATCCTGACGTGCTGACCATTGGTTTTGCCCGCCGGGTACCCACGTACAAGCGGTTGACCTTGATGCTCAGGGACCCGGCTCGACTCAAGGCCTTGCTGCTTCACCCGGACAACCCCATCCAGCTGGTCATCGCTGGCAAGTCCCACCCGGCTGATGAGCAGGGCAAGCGGATGATCCAGGATCTGGTCCGGTTCACTGACGACCCGGAGGTACGGCACCGGATCGTGTTCCTCCCGAACTACGACATCGCCATGGCACGCACCCTGTTCCCCGGCTGCGATGTCTGGTTGAACAACCCGTTGCGTCCGCTGGAGGCCTGCGGCACGTCGGGCATGAAGTCGGCCATCAACGGCGGCCTTAACCTGTCGGTTCTTGACGGCTGGTGGGATGAAATGTACGACGGCGACAACGGCTGGGCCATCCCCACGGCGAACAACGACGCGTCCCCCGAGGAACGCGACGACATTGAAGCCTCGGCCCTGTATGACCTTCTTGAGGAGCAGGTGGCTCCCCGGTTCTACAGCACGGTGCGTTCGGAGGGCGCCGGCGCTGCCGGACCGTCTGAGCTGTCCCATGATGGGGTGCCACACCAGTGGGTGGCCATGATCAAGCACACCATGGCCAACCTTGGCCCGGCCGTATCCGCTGAGCGGATGCTGCAGGACTACGTCAGCCACCTGTACCAGCCCGCCTGGCGTGCCGGTTGCCTGGCGGCTGAGTCGGACTACACGGCGGCCAAGCACACCGCCGCCTGGCGTTCACGGATCAACGACGGTTGGTCGGCTGTCCAGGTGGAGCACGTAGATTCGGTTGGCGTAGCCGAGGATCCACAGATCGGGGACCCGCTGACGGTCAACGCCTACGTCTCGCTTGGCGCGCTATCCCCCGACGACGTCGCCGTCGAGGTGGCTTACGGTCGGGCCCTGGACAATGACGAGCTCAGCGAGGTGGCCCTGGCCGACCTCGACGTGTCCGAGAACCTTGGCGCGGGACGGTACCTGTTCTCGGGTGGCGTCACGATCGACCACTCGGGGTCCTTCGGGTACACGGTGCGGGTGCTGCCCAAGCACGTTAGCCTGGCGTCGAAGTCCGAGCTCGGTCTGGTCGCCAACGCGTAGCAGCCCGCTCGGGCAATCACAGCTTGCAGGCTAACCGCCTGCTTAGCATCAGCGGCAGTCACACCAGAGTTTCCTGGGGTGGCTGCCGCTTTTGCGTGGCCGGCTAGACCCGGTAGACGCTGATCGAGTTGGCGGGGACGACGTCGGTCTCCCCAGAGCCGATTTGCGCCCCGCGCCGACGGTCCTGGTCCGCTGCGGTGGTGTAGCGCAGCTCGAACCTGGTGATGGAGGGAAGCCCGCTCTCCTGGAGTGACTCCCGCCTTGGCAGGGTGATCTTGGCGTCATCCCTGCTGCCGTTGATGACCACCAGGCCATCCAGGATGCCGTTGGGTGAGCCGAGGAGGAGCTGCACGATCCGGGAACCCTCGTCACGCCACTGCTCCTCAGTCATGGTGGTGCCGGCCGGGTTGAACCAGTGCAGGTAGGAGCTGTCGTCGCGGGCCGGATAGCTGTGCGGCTGGTGGGCCAGGAACTCCTTACGGATCCGGAGCAGGGAACGCGTGTGGTCGAGGAGGTGGCGTGCGTCGTCGTCGTGACCCCAATGCAGCCAGGCCAGCTCGTTGTCCTGGCAGTAGGCGTTGTTGTTGCCGCGCTGGGACCGCCCAAACTCGTCGCCGGCCGTGATCATGGGGACGCCGAGGGACAACAGGAGGGTGGCCATCAGGTTGCGGGAGGTCTGGGCCCGCGCCGCAATGATGCCTTCCTGGTCGGTGGGGCCTTCCATGCCGTGGTTGTAGCTGCGGTTGTCGTTGTGGCCGTCACGGTTCTCCTCCCCGTTGGCCTCATTGTGTTTGCGGCTGTACGAGGAGAGGTCAGCGAGGGTAAACCCGTCGTGGGCGGTGATCAGGTTGACGCTGGAAATGGACGTGCGTCCTGAAGGCCCGAACACATCGGCCGATCCACTCAGGCATCCAGCCAGGCGCGCCACCGATCCGGCGGCGCCGCCCGCCGCCAGGCTGGCCTGGTCGGTGAGCCAGAAGTCCCGGACCGTGTCCCGGAACCGGTCATTCCAGTCCGCCCAGCCCTGCGGGAAGTTGCCGGTCTGCCATCCGCCCATGCCAATATCCCAGGGTTCGGCGATGAGCTTCACACCGCGCAGCGCGCGGTCGGCGCCAACAGCGACCAGGAAGGGGTGACGTGGGGTGAAGGTGTGCGTTTCGTCCCGGGCCATCGACACTGCCAGGTCGAAGCGAAATCCGTCCACGTGGAATTCCTCCACCCAGTATCGCAACGAGTCCAGGGCCAGGGCGATGACCCGTGGGTGCGCGAAATTCAGGGTATTGCCGCAACCCGTGGTGTCCAGGTAGCGGCCGTGGTCGCCGTGCCGGTAATACTGCTCGTCGCCCAGTCCACGCCAGCTCAGCGCCGGAAGGTCTGGCGGACCCTCGGCCGTGTGGTTGTACACCACGTCGAGGATGACCTCGAGGCCAGCCTCGTGGAGCAGTTTGACCATGCCCTTGAACTCGTCCTGGACCGCCCGTGGGCCGGCGTTGCGGGCTGCCTCAGTCGCGTAGGAGGGGTGCGGGGCGAAGTACCCGAGGGTGTTGTAGCCCCAGTAGTTGGTCAGCCCGAGGGGCCCCAGATGGGGTTCGTCGATATGGAAGTGGACCGGCAGCAGTTCCACTGCGGTGATCCCTAGGGCCTTGAGGTAGCCGATCATGACCGGGTGTGCCAGGCCAGCATAGGTGCCGCGGAGCTCGACCGGAATGTCTGGGTGCAACTGGGTCAGCCCCTTGACATGCGCCTCATACACCACGGTGTCACGCCAGTGCGTGCGCGGTGGAGCCGAGGAACCCCAGTCGAATCCGCCGTCCTCGACGTAGACCGACCAGTACACCGGCCCATCGACGGTATCGACGGTGTCGATGGCCCGGGCGTAAGGATCCAGCAGCAGCTGACCTGTTTCCGGCTGGCCAGTTCCGGCCGGCCAGAAACCGTATCTCACAGAGTCGGCGAGCCCCTCCACTGCCCCGTGGTGCACCCCGTGGGTGTAATCGGTCAGGGGGACATCGTGCCAGCTGCCGTCCTGCGACTGGAAGTGCACTGCAAGCGCTGACACGCCGGGCGCGTACACCGCAACGTTCAGGTTGTGCGGCGCTCGGGACCGGTGTACGCCCAGGGGAAACTCACTGGACGGAGGGCTGATTTCGAGGGAGACGCTCATGATCTATGAATACCGTCCGTGCGACTGTCAGGCGGAGCGCTGGCGCGAGATCTCGTACAGGCTGATGCCCACAGCCATCGAGGCGTTCAACGATTCCATCGCCGAGTCAATGGGGATTGAAACGATCTGGTCGCAGTTCTCGCGCACCAACCGTGACAGGCCCTTACCTTCGGAGCCGACGACCAGGCACACTGGTTCGCGGCCAAGCGTCAGATCCGGGAGGGAGACGTCGCCGTCGCCGTCGAGGCCCAACACAAAGATGCCCTTCTCTTTGAACGTCTTGAGGGTTGAGTTCAGGTTTCCGGCCTTCGCCACTGGCACACGCACTGCGGCGCCAGCACTGGTCTTCCATGCTGATGCGGTCATCCCCACCGAGCGGCGCTCCGGAACGATGACGCCGTGGCCGCTGAACGCAGAGAGGGACCTGATGATCGCGCCGAGGTTGCGGGGGTCGGTGATGCCGTCCAGGGCGACGAACAACGGTGCGTTGTTGATGTGGCCCTTTTTCCATTTCTGGATGGTCTCGGTGGCCAGATCGACTGCGTCAGCGTATTCGTAGGGTGGGATCTGGAGCATGATGCCCTGGTGCACTGATCCGTCAGCCATCCGGTCCAGTTCGGTCTTGCCGGTTTCCATCAGCGGGATGCCGCGCTCGGTGGCGAGCTTCAGCGATTCGCGGATGCGCTCGTCCATCTCGATCCGGATGGCCACGTGCAATGCCTTGGCTGGGATGCCGGCGCGGAGCGACTCGACCACGGCGTTGCGTCCGGTGACCATCTCCTCGGTGCCCTTGCCGCGTGCGTTGCGGGCCGACCCCGGATTGCGGCTGCCGGAGTGCTTGGCTGCTGAGCGCTCGGCAAGCTGCTTGCTCTTGTGAGCCTTATGGTAAGGCCGGTCCTCCGCTTTTGGGGTGGGACCTTTACCCTCAAGCGCCTTGCGTCCTAGGCCGCCGGTTCCGCCCGAGGGGCCCTTCTTGCTCTTGCGCACAGCGCCGGGACGTCCGTGAGTGGCCATGGGGAAAACACCTTTGGGTAGAAGATTTGTCACCTCAGTTTACGCGGGGAACGCCGCAGACTTCACCGTCACCCGGGAGACGAAGCGATTGGTCAGTTTTTCAGGGTCCAGGCGGCACCGTCGGCGGTGTCCTCGATGACAATGCCAGCACTGGTGAGGGCGTCGCGGATGGCGTCGGCCTGCGCCCAGTCCTTCGTTTCGCGGGCAATCGTTCGCTGCAGCAGTTGCGATGTGATGAGGGTGTCCAGCGCCTTGTGCTCGGGACTGCGTGGGCCCTTGCCGGGGTCCTGAACATCGTCGAGTCCCAGAATTCCGGTCATGGTCATCACATCGACGAACGCCGTTCTGGTGGCTTCGCTGTCCCCGGCGGCCAGGGCAGTGTTACCGGCCCTCACGGTGTCGTGGAGGACCGCGAGTGCCTGGGGCACGTTGAGGTCGTCGTTCATTGCGGCGCTGAAGGCTTCCGGTGCACCGGGGGAAACGAACCCGAGCCCGTTCGGGAACTCCCGGGCGGCGGCCTTCGCCAGGAACCCGTCGATGCGCTCCACGGCGGCGCCCGCTTCCTGCAGGGAGGTGGGACGGTAGTCGAGCACCGACCGGTAGTGCGCCTGCCCCAGGTAGTACCTGACCACGCGGGGGCTGGCCAGTTCGAGCATGTCAGCCGGGCTCACCGTGTTGCCGATCGACTTGGACATCTTCTCGCCCTCGAAAGTGACCATGCCGTTGTGCATCCAGTACCTGGCAAACGTGTGGCCGGCGGCCTGCGACTGGGCCATCTCGTTTTCGTGGTGCGGGAACCGCAGGTCCAGGCCGCCGCCGTGGATGTCGAACTCGGTACCCAGGTACTTGGTGACCATCGCTGAGCATTCAAGGTGCCAGCCCGGCCGACCGGGTCCCCAGGGGCTGGGCCAGGCAGCGGTTTCGGGCTCGCCTTCCTTCCACCCCTTCCACAGGGCGAAGTCGCGCGGATCCCGTTTCCGGTTGACGAACTCAGGCTCGACATCCGTGGCGCTCTGCATGTCGTCGATGTTCTGCCGGGTCAGCGAGCCGTACCCTTTCCAGGATCGAACGTCGAAGTAGACGTCGCCCGACTCGTCGTTCGCCGGGTAGGCATGACCCCGATCGATCAGCAACTGGATCAACGAGTGCATTTCGGGGATGTGACCGGTGGCGCGTGGTTCGTAGGTCGGGCGGCGCACCCCGAGGGTGTCGTACGCCCGCTGGAATTCCAGTTCGTAGCGGTACGCCAGCGCCCACCACTGTTCGCCGCGTAACTGGGGCGGGAGGGCGTCGTCGTGCTCGGATTCCTGGGCGCGGGCCAGGATCTTGTCGTCGATATCGGTGACGTTGCGGACCGTGGTGACCCGGTAGCCGCTCGCGGTCAGCCAGCGGGAGAGCTGGTCGAATGCGATCGCCGACCGGATATGTCCTACGTGGGGCATCCCCTGCACTGTGGCACCGCAGTAGTACAGCCCTACCTCGCCCTGCTTGACGGGGACAAAGTCGCGGGTCTGGGCGGTTGCGGTGTCATAGAATCTCAGGCTCACCGCTCCAGATTAGCCGGTCGCGGTGGCTTGCTTCACCCTGCGGCCGATCTGGTGCCGTCCCCCACCCGGACGACGACGGCGGTCGCCACCGCGGCGATGCCCTCGCCTTTTCCGGTGAATCCGAGCCCGTCGGTGGTGGTTGCCGACACGCTGACGGGTCCGCCCATCGCGGCGCTGAGCACTGCTTCCGCCTCGGCCCGGCGGGGTGAGAACTTGGGCCGGTTCCCCACCAGCTGCACGGCAACGTTGCCGATCTCGAATCCGGCGCGACGCACAATCCGCGCGGCTTCGGTCAGCAGGCTGACCCCCGAAGCGCCGGCGAATTCGGGGCGATCGGTGCCGAAATGGGTGCCGAGGTCACCGACTCCCGCGGCGGAGAAGAGCGCGTCCGCGGCGGCGTGAGCCACGGCGTCGCCGTCGGAATGGCCGCTCAGACCACGTTCGCCGTCCCAGAGCAGACCCGCGAGCCACAGCGGCCGGGGTGCATCCACGGGGGCAAACGCGTGCACGTCAACGCCGATGCCGGTGCGGGGCAGGATCATGGTGTGGTCTTCCCTGTCGGGGTCTGGGCAAGAATTTCCGCGAGGAGGAGGTCCTGGGCAGTGGTCACTTTGAACGCGGCGTCCGCCCCCTCCACCACCCGTACCGGGATGCCCAGCCGTTCCATCAGCGTGGCATCGTCGGTCACTGCTGCCCCCGGTTGCTGGTGGGCGCGACGGAGGGTGTCCAGGTTGAAACCCTGGGGTGTCTGGACTGCGCGGAGAGTGTCGCGGGGTGGGGTGTCGATGACCAATCCGCAGTCGACAGTTTTGATGGTGTCGACCACGGGGATGACGGGAATCACCGCTTCGGCGCCGTCGCGTAATGCGGCGACCACCCGGCGGAAAACTATCGGCGGGGTGAGCGCGCGGGCGGCGTCATGGACCAGGACCAGGCCGATGCCTGATCCCAAACCTGAGAGGCCGGCCGCCACCGAATCGGGTCGTGAAGCGCCCCCGTCAACCACTCGCACGGGAGTCTCGGAGGAGACGCCGACGACGGCGGCGCGGAGCTCAAGGTCTCCGGCTGGGACGACCACGCAGATCTCGGCGGCGATCTCCGCGTCGAGAACCCCCTGGAGTGCGTGCTCGAGGATGCTCCGGCCAGCAAACTTCACCTGGGCTTTGGGAATGCCGCGGCCCAGCCTCTGTCCGGCGCCGCCGGCGACAATGATGACCCCGACCTGCGCGTGGGCGGATTCGAGCTGGGAACTGGTTTCTGACACCTGATTACCCTATGCCAGGACATGAAAAAGGGACCGCCCACCAGGGCGGCCCCTCAACAAACCCGGTTGTTAGACCGATTAGGAAGCTAGAACCTCATCAAGAACGCTTGCGGCCTTCTCTTCGTCGGTTTTCTCTGCGAGTGCCAGCTCGGAGATCAGAATCTGCCGCGCCTTGGCGAGCATCCTCTTCTCCCCTGCGGACAACCCACGGTCATGATCACGGCGCCACAGGTCGCGGACTACTTCCGCAACCTTGATCACGTCACCCGAGGCAAGCTTTTCAAGGTTTGCCTTGTAGCGGCGCGACCAGTTGGTTGGCTCTTCAGTGAACTCGGCCCGCAGCACATCGAACACATGCTGGAGACCCTCTTTGCCCACTACGTCGCGCACCCCAACGAGGTCTACGTTTTCTGCTGGAACTTCAATGGTTAGATCACCCTGCGCCACCTTGAGCTTGAGATACATTTTCTCTTCGCCCTTTATCACGCGCATCTTGATCTCTTCGATCTTCGCTGCGCCGTGGTGAGGATAAACTACTGTTTCGCCGACCTCAAAAACCATGTGGACTTTCCCCTTTCCCGCAGATCAGTTTATCACGAATTCGACACGCCCAAGGCGTGTTTTCGCAGGTCAGCCGGGACTTATGGAAATAGGTGGCTATGATTCGCCCCTTGACGAATGAGGCTTTAAGTGATCCACGTCGCTCTGAAAGAGTTGTCCGGGTGCTGCAGTGCTCCATCATCGGGCCGATTTTCCCGATAGGCTGTAGGGAGAGATTCAACTAGCTGTTCCCCCATGCTGATCGACCACCGTAGGAGTTTGCGCTGTGAAGAGTGACCGAATCAATCCCCTGCAGCACATCCGGGCGAAGCGAAGCCTGGCTGCCGGTGCGGCTCTGGTCGCTGTCCTTGGTGCCACCGGTTGCAGCGTGACGAGCGAGCAGGCCACCACCATCCAGTACGCAGCATCGGATGGAATCGTCGACGAGGTGGGCCCGCTTGAACTCCGCAACATCCTGATCATCACCTCCGAAGAAGGTGAACCGGGCACCATCCTCGGAACGGTGTTCAATCCCTCAGACTCAGCGGTGCAGCTCACCATCGAGGGCGAAAACTCGTCGGTCGACGTCACTGTCCCCGCTGAGGGCAAATGGGTCTTTGAAGACGAGACCACCGATGATGGAGTGCTCGAGGGCGTCAGCGAAATCCCCGGCGCCTGGTAGATCTGAACTTTGTCGTCAACTCGGAGAGCGTCGAGCTGCGGGTGCCTGTCCTGGACGGGACCCTCGCGGAATACCGGGAGTACGTCCCGGGTGGTTACACCCCTGAGCCCACCCCAACGCCGGAAGAGACCGGCGAAGAGGAAGAGTAACCCTCAGGACTCGTATTTGTAGCCTAGGCCACGCACTGTCACCAGGTGGCTTGGGTTCGACGGGTCGGTTTCGATCTTTCCCCGGAGCCGTTTGACGTGCACGTCGAGGGTCTTGGTGTCGCCGACGTAGTCCGAACCCCAGACCCGATCAATGAGTTGGCCCCTGGTCAGCACCCTGCCCGCATTGCGCAGCAGCATCTCCAACAGTTCGAACTCTTTCAGCGGCATGGATACCGGATCACCGTTGACACTGACCGTGTGCCGTTCAATATCCATCCGCACGGGGCCCGACTGCACGGTGCTGGAAATAAGTTCTTCGGGTTCGGCCTGCCGGCGGAGGACAGCGCGAATCCTTGCCACGAGCTCACGGGACGAATAAGGCTTGGTGACGTAATCATCGGCGCCAAGCTCCAGGCCAACCACCTTGTCAATCTCGGCGTCCTTGGCGGTGAGCATGATGACCGGAACACTTGAACGCTGGCGCAGCTGCCGGCAGACCTCGGTGCCGGACTGGCCTGGTAGCTGCAGGTCAAGCAGCACCAGATCGGCGCCGGCCCGGTCGAATTCGACGATGGCTTCTATCCCGTCTCCCACCACCGCCACCTCGAACCCTTCCCTGCCGAGCAGATAGGACAGGGGGTCACTGAAGGACTCTTCGTCCTCCACGATCAGGATGCGGGTCAAACGCTCACTCCTTGTTCATGGGCGGAGGTTCCGCCCGGCTTCTCATCGGATTTTCCGCCTGGCTTACCCGGCGATTTGTCGCTTCGCCTGTCGCCGGAGACAACACGCTCCTCCGCCGTTTCGGCGTCGGCCTCCATTTCGGGGAGACGGACGGTGAAGGTACTACCCTGGCCGTTCTGGGACCAGACGGTCACCTCGCCACCGTGGTTCGAGACCACATGCTTGACGATACTGAGCCCCAGTCCGGTGCCCCCTGTCTGACGGGATCGGGCTGCGTCGATCCGATAGAACCGCTCGAACACCCGCTCCTGCTCCTCAGCGGTGATGCCGATTCCTTGATCGGTGACCGAGATTTCGGCGAGTCCGTCGCGGGACCGCAGACCGACCCCGACCCGGGTGCGCTCGGGTGAGTACCGGATGGCGTTGTCGATCAGGTTGCGGAAGGCGGTCATCAACAGATCCGGGTCGCCGTAGACGGGCTCGTTGATCCGCCCTCCCACCACAATGTCGATCTGCTTGCTTTCTGCCGGCAGCCGGTTTCGGTCCACCGCCTCGGCGATCACCGTGTTGATATCCACAGGGCGACCGCGCCGCACGACGTCGGCGCCCTGCAGCCGTGAGAGTTCGATGATGTCCTGGACCAGGGCCGACAACCGGGCCGATTCCTTGTGCATTCGGCGGGCGAACCGCCGGACCGCTTCCTGGTCTTCGGCCGCGTCGTCCAGGGCCTCAGCGAGCAGTGAAATGGCGCCAACGGGCGTCTTGAGCTCGTGTGACACGTTGGCCACGAAGTCGTTGCGGATTTCCTCGGTGCGGGTGATTTCCGTGCGGTCATCGGCGAGGATCAGGACGTACTCTTCGCCCAGTGAAGCCACCCGGGCGAGCACGATAATGGTGCCCTGCCCCAGCGGTCCGCGGGGTAGTTCAAGCTGTTTCTGCTCGATCACACCGTCCCGGCGCACCCGTGCCGTCAGTTCGAGCAGCTCGGCGTGGACCACCGTGTGGCCGCGCACCAGGCCGAAGGCGTACGCCGCAGGGCTGGCTCGCACCACACCGTCGATGGCATCCACCACCACATAAGCCCGGCCAATAATCGACAGCACCTCCGCTGCCCCTTCGGGAAGGGTCGGCTCGTCCACGAAGAGCAGGGAACGCCGCTGGATTTCGCTCAGCCTGAAGGCAGCCATGCCGAAGGTGCCCACGGCGACGCCCACCAGCCCAGCGATCAGAATAAGAAGAACGGGATCCACATGCCTAGCTTATGCGCACCTTTGGTGTGGGGTTGAGTCTTCCGGTGGCAATAGGGAAGTGGTTCAACTAACGTTCACTCAAAGGTGCATAACAGTTCATCACCAACTGAGAATGTGCTGTGTGGGACTGTGCATAGACGTACGCAGTCATCTCTATGGAAAGGATGCCTCCCGTGCGGAAGGTTTTTCAGGCAGAGCTTCACCAGATAGGTGAACAGCTCATCGAAATATCGCAGCTGGTTGCGAACGCGATGGACAAGGCAACCATCGCGTTTGAAACCGCTGACACCGAACTTGCCCAGGATGTGATCGCAGCCGACGCACGCATTGATTTCCTCCAGAACGACCTCGACGAGCGCGCGATCGACATTCTCGCCCTGCAGGGCCCGGTTGCGAGCGACCTGCGGATGATCGTGGGGGCGCTTCGAATGAGCGCCTCGCTGGAACGCATGGGGGATCTGGCCCGCCACGTGGCACAGCTTGCCCGGCTCCGGTACCCGGACCACGTAATTCCGGCGGCGATCCGACCCACCTTCGAGGAAATGGCCCAGCTGGATCAGCAGATCGCCATTAAGGTGAAGCATCTGCTGGAGACCCGCAACCTCCAGCTGAGCAACGAAATCTATGCCCACAATGCGCGGATCAACGAACTGCACGCTGGCGTGTTCAAGGCCCTCGCCTCACCCGAATGGGATGTTTCAGCTCCCATCACTGTCGATGTGACCCTGGCCAGCCGGTACTTCGAACGATTCGCCGATCATGGCGTCTCGGTTGCACGTAAGGTCACCTACCTGGTGACCGGTGAATGGCAGCCCAGCGCACCACTGATCTAAAACGACATATCGCCGGGTTAGCCCCCAGGCCTGAACGACGACGCCGGCCCCGTGAGGGGGACCGGCCGTCGTCGTCGTTGGTTGACTGTTAGTGCTTGCCCTGGTTGGCGACGGCTTCAATCGCTGCGGCTGCGGCGTCAGCGTCGAGGTAGGTGCCGCCAGCCTTGACTGGCACCAGGTTTTCGTCCAGCTCGTAGATCAGCGGGATACCGGTGGGGATGTTCAGCGACGCGATGTCGGCGTCGCTGATGCCGTCGAGGTGCTTCACCAGCGCGCGCAGCGAATTTCCGTGAGCTGCGATGAGGACCGTCTTGCCCGCTTTGATGTCGGGGGCGATGTCAGATTCCCAGTATGGGAGGAACCGGTCGAGGACGTCCTTGAGACATTCGGTGCGGGGAACGGCGTCGCCGAGGTCCGCGTAGCGCGGGTCGTTGGCCTGGGAAAACTCGCTGCTGTCCTCGATGGGCGGCGGCGGGGTGTCATAGGAGCGTCGCCACTCCATGAACTGGGCTTCACCGAACTCGGCGAGCGTCTGCGCCTTGTCCTTGCCCTGCAGGGCTCCGTAGTGGCGTTCGTTGAGCCGCCAGTGGCGTTTGACGTCAATCCAGCTGCGGTCAGCGGCTTCGAGAGCGAGGTTGGCCGTGATGATGGCCCGCTTTTGCCGTGAGGTGTAAACGATGTCGGGGAGAAGCCCGGCCTCGACGAGCAGTTCACCGCCTCGGATGGCTTCGGCACGGCCCTGTTCGGTGAGCGGCACATCAACCCACCCGGTGAAGAGGTTTTTCTCGTTCCACTCACTTTGGCCGTGGCGGAGCAGGATCACTTTGTAGGAAGTCATGGGTTTAGTCTGCCGTATGGGAGGCTCAGGTTCATCCGTCGTGCACTTCTGTTACTGGCGGTGGGTTACCACGGGCCGTAGGGACCGCTGCCACCCCGCACCTCGGAGACGGCCGGTTTCACGTCTGCGAGGTAGACGCACGCCGCAATCACTGCGACGATCTGCAGCAGGCCGAAGAGCCCAGATGCGGTCACGAGGACCGTCAGCACGCCAACGGTGGCAGCTCCACCGGTCATCGCGGTCCAGAAGCCCTTGGTGCGCTTCATCGTGGCCTCAAAGTTCGCGGCGGGCCGCCTCACGCAATCGACAAGCGCCCAGATCTCAATACCAACCGCCACCAACCCGAGCGCCAGGTACAGATAATTCCGAATGTCATAAGCGATGTTCACGGGTCCAGCTTATCGGGTGGAGTCGTCGAGTTCTCCCAGCCCGGCCAGGGCCTGCTCCAGATCCGCCCACAGGTCCTCGGGGTTTTCGATCCCAACCGAGAGCCGCACCAGGGATTCCGGCACGGTCACCGGCTCGCCGGTCTGCCGCCGCCGTCGTTCGATCAATGATTCGACGCCACCCAGGGAAGTTGCTGGCAGCCACAGGCGCACCGCCGAGACCAGGGCCTCGGCTGCTGCCACATCTGCCAGTTCGATGCTGATAATTGAGCCGAAGCCGTTCAGCTGGTCGGCGGCGCGCTGGTGCCCGGGATCTTCGGGTAGTCCGGGGAACCGAACCCTGGTCAGAGCCGGGTGGTACTGGAGTTTGCGCGCAAGGTACAGGGCCGTGGCCTGGGACCGTTCAACCCGGAGGGCCAGCGTACGTAGCCCGCGGAGCGCCAGCCAGACCTCGAACGGTCCGGCAATGGCCCCATACAGGGTGCGGTGCTTGAGCAGTTTCGCCTGCAGATCAGGGTCGGAGGTGGCCAGGGCGCCCAGGACGACGTCGGAGTGACCGGCCAGATACTTGGTCACCGAGTGGAGCACGACGTCGGCGCCGAAGTCCAGGGGCCGGCAAACCAGGGGCGTGTTGAACGTGTTGTCAACCACCACCGTGACTCCAGCCTTTTTCGCGGCGCTGATGATGGTGCGCAGGTCGGCCACTTCGAGCATGGGGTTGGTGGGGCTTTCCAGCCAGAGCAGGTCGGTGCCGGCCAGGGCGGCGAGCACCTGGTCAGTGTCGGCGACGTCAACCGTCTGCACAGTGAACCGGCCGCGCGACGCCTCATCACCGGCGAGGCTGAGCGACCCGGCGTAGGCGTGGCGGGGCATGACAACGTTGCCGCCCGTCGGCACCAGCGACAACGCGGCAGCAGCAGCACCCAGGCCTGAGCTGAACACGCGGGCCGGCAGCGCCGCACCCTCGAGCTTGCCGAGGGCTTCCTCGAACGGGTCCCAGGTGGGGTTGGACATGCGGCCATAGATGCGGTCCCCCGCCGCTGGATCCACCGCCTCGTGGAAGGTAGAGGACAGCACGATCGGCGGGTTCACCGGGGCATCGTGCTCCCGCGGGGGACGGCCGGCGGCCACCACTATCGTGTCCGGGGCGAGCTGGTGGTGATCGTGGTGGGTCATGGGTTCAGGGTAGTTGGCCGTGGCGACCGGGTGAAATGTGACCCGCTCCCCTGGGCCGGGTGACGGCCGGCAGGACAAGTGTGTCGGTGATCCTCGATAGGCTGGTCGGGTGAGTACACCATCCGCACGCCGCACGTCCGGGCTGTTCATTGCTTTCGAAGGCGGCGACGGCGCCGGCAAGTCCACCCAGGCGGGTCTGCTGGCCACCGCGCTGCAGAAACGCGGCCTTGAAGTGATACGCACCCGGGAACCTGGTGGCACGGTCATTGGGGAGAAACTCCGCTCTCTGGTCCTCGATCACGGTCAGGGCGACATTGATCCCCGGACCGAGGCCCTCATCTTCGCGGCGTCCAGGGCGGCGCATGTCCACCAGACGATCCTGCCCGCGCTGGAGCGGGGCGCCGTCGTCGTCTGCGATCGATACATCGACTCCTCGGTGGCCTATCAGGGCGCCGGGCGCGGCCTGGGGACGGATAGCGTGCTCGAGGTCAACTTGTGGGCCGTCGAGGGGTTGCGCCCCGATCTCACGGTGCTGCTCGACGTCGACCCGTTGGAGGGGCGTGGACGCCGGATGCAGAACGGGGCTGAGGACCGGCTGGAATCCGAGCCGGACATTTTCCATGCGCTGATCCGCGGGGCGTTCCTCGAACGGGCGGCCGCCGACCCGGCCCAATATCTGGTGCTGCCGGCCCGGAACCCGGTCACTGACTTGGCGGACGCCATCCTCAAAGCAGTCGAGGAGCATCTGTCGTGAGCGTATGGACCTTCCTGATGGGTCAGGAGCCCGTGGTTGAGCAGCTCAAACGCGCCGCGTCTGCCGGTCAGCCGAACCACGCCTGGCTGTTCACCGGTCCACCGGGATCGGGTCGGTCCAACGCCGCACGGGCATTCGCCGCCGCACTGCTCTGCGACCGGGACGCATTGGACGAGCGAGGTTGCGGGGAGTGCAGGGCATGCCGGACCGCCCTGGCAGGCTCGCACGCCGACATCACCAACGTCACCACCGAAAAAGTGACAATCAGCATTGATGAGGCGCGGGAACTGGTTCGTAAAGCACAGGACAAGCCGTCCACCGGCCGCTGGCGGGTCATCATCGTGGAGGACGCCGACCGGATGCAGGAGCGCAGCACCAATGTGCTGTTGAAGGCCATCGAAGAGCCGCCGCCCCGGACTATCTGGTTGCTGTGCGCGCCGAGCCCCGGCGACGTGCTGGTGACCATCAGATCCCGGTGCCGGGCCGTCAACCTGCGACTGCCGCCGGTGCAGGACGTGGCCGACCTGTTGGTCCGCCGCGACGGAATCGATCCGGCGACGGCGGAAGCCGCAGCGCGGGCAGCGCAAAGCCACATCGGCGTGGCCAAACGGCTCGCCACCGACGACGGCGCCCGGGACCGGCGGAACCAGATCGTGAGATTGCCGCTTGATCTGAAGAGCGTCGCCGGGGCAATGAAGGCGGCGGCGGACCTGGTGAAACTAGCCGAGGCCGAGGCGCAGAGCTCCTTCGAGCAGCGGGATGCCCAGGAGAAGGCC
Source organism: Arthrobacter sp. Bz4 (assembly GCF_003075455.1). Classification (GTDB taxonomy): domain Bacteria; phylum Actinomycetota; class Actinomycetes; order Actinomycetales; family Micrococcaceae; genus Arthrobacter_D. The sequence continues at coordinate 151,058 of NZ_QDAE01000006.1, read as the reverse complement.
ACACTGCTCGCTACCCTCGGCGCGCCCGAAAGCGGCACCCTGCCGCCGGCTATCCGGGGGCAGGTCAAGCGGTTGGAGGATGACCAGACCCGCAGGGCCAAGCGGTCGAAGAACGACTACTTTGACCGTGCGCTGACCGACCTGACGTCCTTCTACCGGGATGTGCTGATGCTGCAGGTTTCCAGCGGTCGCGATCTGGTGAACGAGCCGCTGCGCCCCGAGCTGGAGGCGTTCGCCCGGTCCGGGACACCCGAGGGGACACTGGTGCGGATTGAGGCCATCAACAAAGTGCGGGACCGGATCGTTAACACCAACGTTGCCCCGTTGCTTGCCATCGAGGCCATGGCAGTCAGCCTCCTCCCCGAAAAGGATTACACCGCGTGAGACGTTTTCCCCACCGTCGTCTGGCCTCAGCCGCCGTCGTCCTCTCCGGCGCGCTGGCGCTGTCCGGCTGCCAGCTGCTCTCCCCCGGGCCGGGCGATGGTCCGGAAACGGGGGTCGAATCAGTGAACCCCGAGGTCGTTGGGGATGTGCCCGCGGACCTCGAAAGCTTCTACACCCAGGAGGTGGCCTGGGAGCTGTGCGAGGAGACGTTCGCCTGCGCCACCGTCCAGGTCCCGCTGGATTACGCCGACCCTGCGCGCGACTCGATCAATATCGCCCTGATTCGCAGCGACGCGACGGGCGAATCCCAGGGTTCGGTGCTGGTCAATCCGGGCGGCCCGGGCGGGTCCGGCGTCAACATCGTCAAGGACGCACTGACGTACGTCACCAGCGACCGGTTGCGGGAGGCTTACGACGTCGTCGGCTTCGACCCCCGCGGGGTGGGGAAATCGTCGGCCGTCGACTGCCAGACCGACGAGGAGCGCGAAGCGGACAGGCTGGAATATCTGGAGCCGGAGATCTCGACGAGGAAGCGTTTGAGACGCTCACCGCCGAAGCCGAGGACTTCGCCGCACAGTGCGCCGAACGAACCGGTGAGCTGCTCGGGTACGTGGACACCGACAGCGCGGCCCGCGACCTGGACATTCTGCGTGCCGCCGTCGGCGACCAGGACCTCAACTACCTTGGGTTCTCCTACGGCACGGCACTCGGTGCGGCCTACGCCGAACTGTTCCCCGCCAACACCGGGCGACTGGTGCTGGACGGCGCAGTGGACCCGTCCTTAAGCAATGAAGAGATCACGCTGGGGCAGGCCCAGGCCTTCGAGACGGCGCTGCGCACCTATGTGGCTGACTGCCAGCTCTCCAGCGACTGCCCCCTTCCCGCCGGAATCGAGGAGGGCGTGGCAGTTATCCAGGACCTGTTCCGGTCGGTCGAGGAAAGTCCGATGACCGCCGCTGACGGCCGGCTGGTCACGATCGGCACCTTCTTCAGCGGCTTCATCCTGCCGCTGTATGACAACAACAACTGGACCCTGCTCACCGGCGCGCTCGACCAGGCGCTGCAGGGCGACCCGTCCGCGATGCTGCAACTGGCAGACCTCGGTGCTGAACGCGAAGCAGACGGCAGCTACCTCACCAACAGCAACGCAGCGTTCATCGCGATCAACTGCCTCGACTACCCGATGACCAATGACCCCGCGGCGTTGGCGGCCGACGCCGACGAACTAGCCGAGGCTTCGCCGACCTTCGGCCCCTATCTAGCCTACGGCGGGGTGACCTGCGACGCGTGGGAGTACGGGCCGGTGCTCGAGCCCGCTCCGGCGTCGGCCCCCGATGCCGCACCAATGCTGGTCATCGGCACCACCGGAGACCCCGCGACGCCCTACGACTGGTCGCTGGCGCTGGCGGATCAGCTCGAAACCTCAGTCCACGTCACCTGGGACGGCGAAGGTCACACCGCCTACGGTCGGGCCGGCGACTGCATCGGGGACCTCGTGGATGACTATTTCGTTGACGGCACGCTGCCCGAGGACGGTGTCAGCTGCGACTGACGCGCCCACCGTGGCTGCTTTTGACCTGCACGCGGCTGCTCTTATAGAGTTGACGCTTGTGGATTGGGCCGTGCTCACGCGCGTCTCCTGAAGCTTCAGCCTCCTTAGCTCAGTCGGTAGAGCGTCTCACTCGTAATGAGAAGGTCGCCAGTTCGACTCTGGCAGGAGGCTCCACTTCTTTAATCCGGTGAGCAACCCGGACACGCGTTAGCAACCTGGACACCGGTGAGGGAATTTCCCACACCGATGTCCAGGTTGCTTACCGGAGCGCGTGAAGCTAACGCGCCTGGCGGTTAGGCGAAGTCGGCAGTTGCCGGGTCCGCGCCGATACGCCCGTCGGCACCCTTATCGAGGGCGTTGATGGCGTCGATGTCCCCGGCGTCGAGCGTGACATCCAGGGCGTCCCAGTTCTCGACAATCCGAGACTCAGTGACTGACTTCGGGATCACCACGTTGCCGAGCGCGAGGTGCCAGGCCACGACAACCTGTGCCGGTGTGGCGTTGTGCTTGGAGGCGATCTCGACCAGGGCTGGGTCTTCGAGGAGCCCCTTGCCCGAACCCAGCGGCGACCAGGACTCGTGCAGGATGCCCTTCTCCTGATGGAAGGCCTTGAGCTCCGCCTGGTTGAAGAACGGGTGCGTCTCCACCTGGTTGATCACGGGAACGACTCCGGTTGCGTCGATGATCTCCTGAAGAGCCTCGACGGTGAAGTTCGACACCCCGATCGAAGTGACCCGCCCCTGCTTCTGCAGTTCGATCAGCGCCTTCCACGTATCAAGGTACTTACCCTGCTTCGGTTGCAGCCAATGGATCAGGTAAAGATCGAGCTTCTCCAGGCCAAGCTTCTCCATCGAGACGTCGAACGCCTTAAGCGTGCTCTCATAACCCTGGTCGGCGTTCCACAGCTTTGTGGTGATGAAAAGCTCGTCGCGGTCCAGACCGGAGGCAGCAATGGCCCGGCCTACACCCGCTTCGTTCTGGTAGGCGGCCGCCGTATCGATGTGGCGGTACCCGGCCTTGAAGGCGCGCCCGACGACGTCTTCCGCGGTTGCGTCGTCAACCTGCCATACGCCGTAGCCGAGCTGGGGGATGCTAACGCCATCGTGGAATGTGAGATTCGGTGAGGTAGTCATAAATGCCTTTCGCCGTGTGAATGAATGCGATGTCACTAAAGTGAACCGCTATCCACGCCGAATTATTTCGTCAGCACCCTTTTTATTGTCAGACGTTCAGGCTTGCCGCCAATTGACGTTCAGCTTCGGCAATATCTTCTTCGACCAGGTCGGCTCGCCTTTTCACGTTATCCAGGCCAGCAGATGCCAGCCCCCAGCGTTCGCCGTCGAGCCTCGCCATCGCGGCCGCCTCGGCCGTTGTCGCGAGGGAGTTTCCGGCCCTCGAAAGCGCCCTGTGTACTGGCGTGAGCGCGCCCGGGATGTCCAACCCCTGGCTGGGTGATGACGCCTGCGCGGTCACACAAATGGTGTGCACCCGTTCCAGCAGGGGCCCGAGCTCATTGGCCAGTCCGGCCAGCTGGTTATAGACCTCGTCGTCGGCCACGCCTTCAAGAATCTGGTGATACCGGTCCAGGCCGCGGCGGAAGCGGTCATGGGCACGCCGCCAGACGCCCGTGCCGAGCTCGGCATCGTCCTTGCGCCCTTGTCGGGCAGCGGAGAAGAATCCCATGGCGATCAGCGGCGCGCCAGTCTGGCTGGGGAATCGACGAACTCCAGGAGACGGGCCGGAGTGGTGTCTGTTTGAGCAAGACTCTGCTGTTTACTCATGGAATTATCGTCTCACGGTGCGCCACTGGGGAAGGCCCGGATGACTCCCCGTGGAGCTACCCCGGACTTCCTGCAGCCGAGGACCCGGCTAGTCGCCGACGATTTCCTGTGGTGACGACGACCGGTAGCATTGGTTCTCACGACGATCCAGCTCCTCGGTAATCTCCTCGAGTCGCCCCTCGGTCTCAGGGTCCGGTAGCCCATACCTGACGTATTCGGCGTCGAGTTCGCGATGAATCCTGCTGTTCAGGATCATCACCTCGGAGCTCTCCAACTGTGTCAGGTCGTCAGGGAACGCCTCATCGGGAGCGAGGCGGGTGGTGTCGGTCATGGGGGTCCTTCCAAGATGACTAAATACGAGGAGGCGCTGACAAAGCAGCAGGGCCAAACGGGTGACATCACCAGCTGGCCGGACGCAGGGCGGTCCTCACAGACGCGGAATTGCCGAGGGACAAGCCGTCTGAGAGATGCCCGCGGCGCGGGAGGATGTGGGTGTCTTGACCGGGGCCCGAAGGGGCAATCCGTGCAGCGTTAAGGCCATCGAAATCCTGTTTACGAGGAGAGGTTCCCGTGGCTGTCTGCTCAACCTGTCTATGACTATATCCCATCCCGACAAGACTGGGCGGCGCAGCTATTCAACACCGGATCGCCGACCAGAACCCGCCCGAGTCTCGCACCGATTAGAGTTGACTCCGTCAGGTGTGGGGTCGTTGAAGGACGCCAAGAAGTGGAGAACAGCATGTCAGAAGCCCAGCGGGTGGAGTCGGATATTCACAACGTTTTGCTGGACATGGTGATGGATAGCGACGACGTGAGCACTTTTCTCACCGGGCTCACCCAGCTGGCCGCGAAAACGCTGACGTCGAAGGCCTCCGGTGAGGTGCTGTGTGGGCTGACACTCCTCCGCCCCCGCACCATGGGGACGGTCGCCAGTAGCAGCGAGCTCGCCCGGAAGACCGACGAGATTCAGTACGCCTTCGACGACGGTCCGTGCCTGCGGGCCGCACGCGAAAACGTGACGGTCCACGTGCGCGATGTTCCCAATGACACCCGGTTCCCCGATTACCGGGACGCCGTCGCCGAGCACGGCATCCGCTCGGCGTTGGGGATACCCGTCCCCCTGGGCGGCGAGTCGCGGGCTGGTCTCGATTTCTATTCGACCGTGACCAACGCGTTCGACGACGACGCCGTCGCGGCTGCCGAAGCCTTTGCACTGGAAGCCTCCAAGTCCTTGCGGCTTGCGGTGCGGATGGCTCAGCTCAGCGATGCCAGCAAGCACCTCGAAGCCGCCATGCGGTCCCGCACGGTGATCGACCTTGCGGCAGGAATCATCATGGCCCAAAACCGGTGCTCGCAGGACGAGGCGGTCGAGATCCTGAAGTCCGCATCCAGTGCCCGCAACATCAAGTTGCGCGAAGTTGCCAGCGCGGTTGTGGCTTCGGCCAACCAGGCACCAACCACCACCCACTTCGAGAAGTAGCCCCCCGTTACAGAAATACACCGATCGTGCCCGCTGAGCGGGAAGGTCTAGACAGTCGGCGGATTCAAGTGGTCGTTTCATCCATCCCTGCTGATCAGTGGGGAGGAGCCACCGTGAGGAGAACTTTCCCGGTGTGTTCCCCGGAATCAAAGTACTGATGGGCTTCGACGGCACGCTCCAGCGGGAAGGTGCGGTCTACCATCGCCTTGACCTTGCCCGACTCGACAAGCGTCCAGACATGGTCCCGGACCGCCGCCATGATGGCAGTCTTCTCAGCCACTGGACGCCCACGCAGTGTGGTGCCGGCCACCGAAGCGCGCTTCGTCATCAGCGCACCAAGATTCAGCTCGGCCCTGGCGCCGCCCTGCAAACCGATGATGACCAGGCGTCCCCCGACGGCGAGCGCCTGAACATTCTGCTCAAGGTACTTGGCGCCCACGACGTCGAGAATCACGTCCACCCCTCGACCCGACGTGGCTGCGGCTACTTCAGCGACGAAGTCCTGCTCCCGATAGTTGATGCAGGTGACGGCGCCGAGGCCCCGTGCAACCTCGAGCTTTGCCGCCGATCCCGCAGTGACAAGCGGGATAGCCCCGAACGCAAGCGCCAGCTGGACGGCCATGGTTCCAATTCCGCCGGCGCCCCCATGGATCAACACCCGCTCGCCGGCTTGAAGGTGCGCGGTGAGGAACAGGTTCGAGTAGACAGTCGCCGCAACCTCCGGCAGTGCCGCAGCCGCTACCAGATCCATTCCCGACGGCGCACGAAGGACCTGACCGGCAGGGACGGCGACCTCCTCCGCGTACCCGCCGCCGGACAGCAGCGCCACCACCTCGTCACCCACCGAAAAACCGGACCCACCGGCGTCGGCAACCCTGCCCGAGACCTCCAGCCCGGGATACTCCGACGCACCCGGCGGTGGAGGGTAGAGTCCTTTGCGCTGCTGGACATCCGCCCGGTTCAGCCCGGCGGCGACGACGTCGATCAGCACCTCCCCCGGCCCTGCCTGGGGTGCAGCCACCTGCGACACACTGAGCACCTCTGGTGCGCCTGGTTCGGTGATTACTACTGCTCTCAAAAGGTCCTCCACTGGAACGGTTTTTTGGTTGAACTGGAAGCTACGTGAAACACTACTCACTTGGGAAGGTTGTCCGAGCGGCCGATGGAGCTGGTCTTGAAAACCAGTGTGCGGTAACCCCGTACCAAGAGTTCGAATCTCTTACCTTCCGCCCGTAGAAAGTGTTGGCCCCGGTTTCATACCGGGGCCAACATTCGTTAATGCCTGACTCGCTTACCCTTCACTTTCCGCAACCTCTCGTTCACGATGGTCTGGTTGGCTCGAACGTGGCCCAAAAGGTCGGCTGGATCACATTCAGCACTTTTTTCGAGCCATCAGGCTCGTGTTCCACACACGGGCGGACTCACTCGCGGCTGTCAACAGCCAAAGTCAAGGAGAACTAGCGGATGAAACATTCGTCATGGAAGGGCGGGCTTGGTGCTGCGCTAACGATGGGGCTGCTCGCCTCGCCGGTAGCCGTGCTTCCCGCCTACGCGGCACCGAACGGCATCGTGATCAACGAGGCCTATGTGAACGGGGGAAGCGCCAATGCCCCGTATCTGAACAAGTTTGTTGAACTCCACAACACCACAGATCAGCCGGTGGACATCAGCGGCTGGTCCCTGCAGTACCGGTCCGCCAGTGGGTCCGCCGCACCAACCGGTGTTGCACCGCTGACCGGCACCATTCCGGCTAATGGCCATTACCTGGTCGGCGGATCCAGCAACGCCGACAACGGTGTCGCGCTGCCTGAGGTGGACGCGACGATAGGCGCCAGCTTCGCCGGGGGCGGCGGCACCCTGATCCTGTCGAATGACTCCGCGCCCCTGAATCCGCTGGCCACCGGTTCGGTGACCGGCAACCCTGCGATCGAAGACCTGTTGGGGTACGGGTCCTCGAACACGTTCGAAACAGCTGTTGCGCCCAAACCCGACAGCAACTCCGACCCCCGGTCATTGAACCGGGCAGGCTTCGTCGACACCGACGACAACTCAGCCGACTTCACCCTCAGCGAGGCGGTCACACCGACGAACGCTGACGGCGAGACGGGCAGCTTTGAACCCGAACCGGAGCCAGAACCGCCGGTCGCCGGCGACGTTGTTCCCATCAACGAGATTCAGGGCACCGGAACTGCCACACCGCTGGCGGGTGAAACGGTCACCACCCGGGGCGTTGTTACCGCCGCCTATCCCACCGGTGGCATTGACGGCTACGTGATCCAGACAGAAGGCACCGGCGGCGAAGCGGGTGCCGCCTCTGACGGCATCTTCATTTACTCCCCAGGCACCGTCGCCGACGTCGCGATCGGTGACCATGTGGAGGTTACGGGTGAGGCCGGGGAGAACTTCGGTGTCACCCAGATCGAGGTAGTGGCCGGTGCGGCCACCGTGCTGACCGAGCCAGCCGAGGAGGTCAAGTCCCTCATCACGCCCTGGCCGGCAACCAACGCCGAGCGTGAAGTGCTCGAGAGCATGCTCGTCAGGCCCACCGGCGACTTCACCGTTACGGACAACTATGACCTGAACCGCTACGGCGAAATTGATCTGGCCTTCGGCACCGACGCCCTGGTTCAGCCCACCGAAATTGCCCCTCCCGGCACCCCGGAGAACGCGGCCGTTCAGGCAGACAACAGCGCCCGCGGAGTCACTCTCGACGACGGCGCCACGATCGACTTCGTCCGGAACATGGACCGCGCCCTGCCCTACCTGACGGTCGAGAATCCAGTCCGGGTCAACGGGTCAGCGACCTTTGTCTCCGACGTCATCGTCGACTTCGACTTCGGCGTATGGCGATTCCAGCCGGTGACACACCTCACCCCTGATAATGCCGATGAAGTTCAGCCAGTCACCTTCGCAGGCGAGCGGCCGGCCACCCCCGTGGAAGTGGGCGGCGACATCAAAATTGCCTCGTTCAACGTGTTGAACTACTTCAGCACTACCGGTGATGAGCTGACCGGGTGCACCTACTACAACGACCGCGCTGGCAACCCCATCACGGTCCGGGGCGGCTGTGACGCTCGCGGTGCTGCCAACACTGAAAGCCTTGAGCGCCAGGAAGCCAAGATCGTTGATGCGCTGACCAACCTTGACGCCGACATGGTCTCGCTGGAAGAAATCGAGAACTCGGCGCCTTCGGCAAGGATCGTGACGAGGCGCTCGCTTCGTTGACCACGGCCCTGAACGAAGTTGAGCCGGGGGTCTGGGACTTCGTCCCCTCCCCCGCCGAGGTGCCCACCAACGAAGACGTCATCCGCAACGCCTTCATTTACAAGCCCGCCGCGGTAGAGACCGTCGGTGATTCAGTCATCCTCGATGACGACGTCGCGTTCTCGAACGCCCGAAAGCCGCTCGCTCAAGCCTTCCAGGTCGCTGGCGGCGGCGAGTCGACGAGGTTCCTTGCGATCGTGAACCACTTCAAGTCGAAGGGCTCCGGTTCCGGGGAGAATGAAGACCAGGGCGACGGGCAGGGAGCTTCAAACCCTGACCGCGTAAAGCAGGCAGCAGCTCTCGTGGACTTCGCCGACACGATGCAGGCCGAAGCTGGCACCGATAAGGTCTTCCTCACGGGTGACTTCAACTCCTACACGGCTGAAGACCCCATGCAGGTGTTCTACGAAGCCGGGTACATCAACCAGGGCGCCGACACCGGGAAGTACTCCTACGTCTTTGGTGGACAGTCAGGATCACTGGATCACATCCTCGCCTCACCTGAAGCCGATGCAACTGTCACCGGCGTCGACATCTGGAATATCAATGCGGTCGAATCGGTGGCGCTCGAGTACAGCCGGTTCAACTACACCCCGGTGAACTATTACACCGCTGACCAGTACCGCGCCAGCGACCACGATCCAGTAATTGTCGGTCTGGATCTGGACGAAGTCATTGAGTTCACCGATATTGAGGACAACGAACACCAGGACCACATCGAGTGGATGGCAGAAAACGGCCTCTCCACCGGCTGGCTGGAAGCCGATGGCACCCGGACCTACCGCCCGTTGGCAAGCATCAACCGCGACGCGATGGCCGCGTTCCTCTACCGGCTGACCGGGGAACCTGAGTTCGAACTTCCAAACGAATCACCGTTCAGCGACGTAGCCTTCCCCGCCGATGAAGCTGACCGGGTTGAGCACTTCGACGCGATCATGTGGATGCACGAATCGGGGCTTTCCACTGGCTGGCCAGAGACCGATGGCACCCGGACCTTCCGCCCGGTGACCCCGGTCAACCGGGACGCGATGGCAGCATTCCTGAAGCGCTTCGCCGGGCAGACCTGCCTGAACGAGGAAGCCATCGAGTATGTCGACCCCAGCGGCCCCCCGTTCACGGACGTGCCTGAGGGCATGATGTTCGAGGAGGAAATCTCCTGGATGAAGGACGCCGGGATTTCCGAGGGCTGGGGCGACGGCACCTACCGCCCGGTCACCCCGGTGGCCCGCGACGCGATGGCAGCCTTCGTGAACCGGTTCGACGACACGTTTGGATCCTGCGGCAGGTAAGTCCTGCGTCGCGTTCCGCCCTGGAAAAGTTGGCCCCGGCTTCGAACCGGGGCCAACTTTCGTTAAAGGCTGGCCCCCTGCTCTTCACTTTTAGTCACCTCTCGTTCACCATGGTCTGGTTGGCTCGGTTTGACTCAAAAGGTCAGTTGGATCACATTCAGCACATTTTTCGAGCCACCAGCCCGTGTTTCACACACAGGCGGACTCACTCGCGGCTGTCAACAGCCAAAGCCAAGGAGAACTAGCGGATGAAACATTCGTCATGGAAGGGCGGGCTTGGTGCCACGCTAGCGGTGGGGCTACTCGCCTCCCCGATAGCCGCACTACCCGCCTATGCGACGCAACAGACCGACGTCGAAGTCAAAGCCCCCGGCGTCACCACCGAGATCAGTCTTCTCAACATCAACGATTTCCACGGACGCATCGACCGCAACACGGTGAAGTTCGCTGGCACCGTCGAACAGTTGAGGGCTGAGGCCGGCGCGGAGAACACGCTCTTCATCTCGGCCGGTGACAACATTGGGGCGTCGCTGTACGCCTCCTCATCGCAGCGCGACGTTCCAACGATCGATGTGCTCAACGCGCTGGAGTTGCGCGCCTCGGCGGTCGGCAACCACGAATTCGACGGCGGATTCGCGGACCTCACCGAGCGTGTTGAACCAATCGCAAACTTCTCCTACCTGGGCGCCAACGTCTACACCAAGGGCACCCAGGAACCGGCGTTGGATGAGTACGAAGTCTTCACAGTGGATGGCATCGAAGTAGCTGTCATCGGGGCTGTCACCCAGGAAACACCTACCCTGGTGAGCCCCGGCGGCATCGAGACCATCGACTTTGGGGATCCCGTCGAGGCCGTCAACCGTGTGGCGCAGGAGATCGAGGACGGCGACCTGGCCGACGTCATCGTCGCGGAGTACCATGCGGGTGCTGACGGATCGAGCGAAGACTCGGCAGCCCTTCCCGAAGTTATCCCGGGCAGCGAATTCGATGCGATCGTCAATGGGACCACACCACTGGTGGACGCAATCTTTAACGGGCACACCCACTCGTTCTACGCCTCAGACGCTCCAGTTCCCGGCGAGACCGGCGAAACCCGTCCGATCGTCCAAACAGGTTCCTATGGCGAGTTCATCGGTCAGATCGAGCTGACCGTCGACACCCTCACCGGCGACGTCGTCGAGTACGAAGCCCGCAACGTACCCCGCACAGGGATCGACGACGCCGAGCTGGTCGCCGACTACCCGCGGGTGGCAGAGGTCCAGACGATCGTCAACGAAGCGATTGCGACTGCCGACGAGCTCGGCAGCGTTGTCCTCGGGAAGGTCACCGAGGACATCACCACCGCGTTCACCGGTGATTCGCGTGATGACCGCGGATCGGAATCCACGCTGGGCAATCTGGTCGCTGACTCGCTGCTGTCGTCACTGCAGTCGGATCTGCGCGGCGGAGCCGAAATCGGCGTCGCCAACCCCGGTGGGCTCCGTGCCGAGCTGTACTACGACGAGAACGGCGACATCACAGTCGCTGAAGCCAACGCGGTATTGCCCTTCCTGAACAACCTGGCGACCACCACGCTGACCGGCGCCCAGTTCGCCGAACTGCTGGAGCAGCAGTGGCCCCGCGAGGGCGGCGTCCGCACCAACTTCCTGCATCTGGGACTGTCGGACAATGTCACTTACACCTACGATGCCCAGGCGGCCGAAGGCTCCCGGATCACTTCGGTAACCATCGACGGGGCGCCACTTGAGCCAACCCGTGACTACCGGGTTGGCACTTTCAACTTCCTGATCCAGGGCGGCGACGATTTCGTGGTCTTCAACGAAGGCGCCGATACCCTGGACTCGGGTCTGGTTGACCGGGAAGCATGGTTCGACTACATCGAAGCCAACAGCCCGCTCTCACCGACCTTCGACCGCCGCGCGGTGCAGGTTCAGGGCGCACCCACGAACGTGGTTCTCGGCCAGGAGGTCAGCTTCGACGTCTCCAAACTGGACCTAACGTCCCTGGGCAGCCCCACCAACACCAGCATCGTCCTGTCCTACTCCGTCGGCGACGGTGAGCCAGCGGAGATCAGCACGTTCGACGTGACTGACGGAGCAGCACGGATCGCGTTCACCGTTCCCGCCGACGCCCTCGGCGCGACGTTCTACCTGACCGCACCCGACTCCGGCACCGAGGTACGCCTCCCCATTGGCGTCGAAATCGCTGAGTTCACCGACGTCGAAGGCAACGAACACCAGGACCACATCGAGTGGATGGCAGAAAACGGTCTCTCCACCGGCTGGCTGGAAGCCGACGGAACCCGTTCGTACCGTCCACTCGCGAGCATCAACCGCGACGCGATGGCGGCGTTCCTGTACCGCTTGGCCGGGGAACCAGAGTTCGAGCTTCCCGAGGAGTCGCCGTTCAGCGACGTAGCCTTCCCCGCTGACGAAGCGGACCGGGTTGAGCACTTCGAAGCGATCATGTGGATGCACACCTCCGGCCTGTCGACCGGCTGGCCTGAGACCGACGGCACCCGGACCTTCCGTCCGGTGACCCCGGTCAACAGGGACGCGATGGCAGCATTCATGATGCGTCTCGCCAGCGAGGTTTGCCTCGATGCGGAAGCGATGAGCTATGTAAACCCCAAGGGTGCGCCGTTCTCTGACGTACCTGTTGGAACGATGTTCGAGAAGGAGATCTCCTGGCTGAAGGATGCCGGGATCTCCGAGGGCTGGAGAGACGGCACCTACCGTCCAGTCACCCCCGTGGCGCGTGACGCGATGGCAGCATTCGTCAACCGGTTCGACGACGAGGTTGGAGCCTGCGGCAGGTATGCCGCAGGCCTCTAGTCCGACAACCTAGCCAGACCGGCGGCGGGTCCCTCACGGGGCCCGCCGTTCCGGTTAACTATGTGATCGCGAGGATGGCCGTGGCGATGTCATCGGCGTCCCGGAGCGTCCGGCTACCGGCAGCAGGCGACGTGTGAGCCTGGGCCGCAATTGCTGTCCCCCACTGGACCGAAGCGAGCTGCAAACCCACCACGTACAGGTGCTGGTGCGCGCGACCCGAGCCGTCAATTGCCCGGTAAGGGGGCAGCGTGACGTCCAGTCCCGGCGCGCTGACCGGCGCGCCGTCGGTCGCCATCATCATTTTGGGCCGGACCAGACCGTCGCCGAGTAGTTGGCGCAGCAGCGGGGACAGGGTGGTGGCGGCGCGGTTGGGCGGCATCATCGCGTCGACCAGGTAGCTCGCTGCTACCCCGGCACCCTCCACCCACGGTGACGACGCTTCAAATCGTTCGGTGTCGACGTCGACAACGAACTGGGGGTTGGGCCCGATGAACTGCACCACACCCGCTCGTGCCAGGGCAGCCAGTTGGGCGATCCTGATCGCTGGCGGACCGCTGGCCACGCCCTCCACCAGGGGTTCGAACCATCCCCTGAGCTCGGTCAGCCAGGCCTGATCGGTCAGCCCGCCGTCGGCGACCACCTGTTTGATCACAGTACGGCCAGCATTCATGGCGCCGATCGCCATCTTCAGCGGGCTATCTTCGCCCCTGAAGGACTCGGCAACATCGGCGTCGAGGTAGTCAAGCACCGCTTCCTGGTAATCCTGGGCGCTGGCGAACCTGCGCCCAGCGAACGGGTGAGACAGCCGCTCAACATCGAGGTGGTGAACGGGGGGCAGCTCGCTGGCGAGGACCGCGTCCAGCGCAGCAGTCCATTCCGGGCCGCTCACGGCGATAGCGGTGTGAACTCTCTCCAGGAATCCGTCCGGGTTGGCCACCAGGTCCGCGCCGGCCACCCGCACCAGGGTGGAGTAGTAGGCAGTCACCACGTCACGGTGCAATAGCGGCCAGATATCGTGGTCGAAGCCAGGTGTGATTCCCTGGTCGGCGAACGTTTGCAGCGCCGGTAGCGTGCAATAGCGCAAGGTCACGCTGCGAGGGAGGTAACTATCCAGTTGTGCCTTCGCCCGGTACGGCACCCCTCGCCGGGAGGCAGCAATGATCTGCGGTTCGCTGCCGCTCGGTTGGTAGCTCAGTTTCCCACCCTCGTCGGGGGTGAACCGACCGCCGCGTCCTTCGGTCAGCTGGATCATGGCGTCGAAAAAGTTCAGGCCCAGGCCCCGGACCAGGACCGGCTTTTTGGCAGGCAGTTTTGCCCAGTTGATGTCGGCGGGGACGGCGGGCGGCCAGTATTTGAGGCTGTAGCGTGCGGCGCCGTCCCTTAGCGTCTCCTGTTCGGGGCTGAGCTGCGAGGGAACATGTCCCAGCGCCAGCACCACTGCGTCCGCTGCCAGCACCGAATCGTCGCCTAACCGGAGACGGTAACCGGGAGCCACCCGGGAGATTTCCCTTGCGTCGGTGGCGTGGTGGGTGATCGTGGCGCCGTCACCGCAACGGTCGACCAGCTGCTGATAGATCCACTCCAGATACCTGCCGTACAAGGCACGGCTGGGGAAACCGGAGCTTCCGAGGTCCGACAGCTCTTCGCGGTCGGCATTGGAAAGCGTGGGGACCGGGTCGGACGTCACCAGGACACGCCAGTCGTCAAACGAGTACCCCACGACTGACGGGACCAACCCATGGTCCGGAGCCCCTACGGGCACCACCGTGGGGAACAGCGACGGAGTGTTCATCAGGAAGAGTCGGGACTGGACCGGCCGCCAGACATGGCCCGGGCCGGGGCTTTCCGGGTCGATGACATGGATGTCGAGCTGTTGGCGTTGGTCGGGCGGATGGGCCTCCCACTGGGAAATAAGTCGTTCCAGCACCGAGGTGCCGCGGGGGCCAGCACCCACCACAGCTACCCGAAGACTCCGACCCATGCGCATTCGATAAGGGTATCCGCTGGGCCAGGACGGGAAGGAACCAGGCTGGCGGCGTCGGGGGGGCCGGACCTGCGCGGCGGTGCCGGAATGGGTGCAGCGGAAAGGCGTGCATAGGATGGAAATATGACCTCCACCACAGACCAGCACTCCGGTCCGATCCCCGACCACGACGAGTTCCTCTGGCTCGAGGACATTTACGGTGAGTCACCCCTCCAGTGGGTTCACGCCGAGAACGCTGTTACCGAGCAAGAGCTCGTCACCGGCGACTTTCTGGACATGGAGCGCAGGGTCCTGGAGGTGCTCGACTCCACTGACCGGATCCCGATGGTTTCCAAACGGGGCGGGCACTACTACAACTTCTGGCGCGATGAAGAACACCCGAAGGGGCTGTGGCGGCGCACCGACTGGGACAGCTACAACTCCGCATCGCCTCAGTGGGAGGTGCTGCTGGACCTTGACCGGCTCAGCGCCGACGAAGGCGTCGAATGGGTGTGGGGCGGGGCGATGTTCCTCCGGCCCGCCGACGGCGAGCCGTATCAGCGGGCCCTGATCGCTGTTTCCCCTGACGGTGGTGACGCCCGGCGGTTCCGCGAATTCGACGTCGTCTCCCGGACCTTCGTCGCCGATGGCTTCGACATTCCCGCAGCCAAAAGTCGGATCAGCTGGGCCGGGCCAGATGCACTGCATCTGGCCACCGACTTCGGGCCAGGGTCAATGACCACCAGTTCCTATCCGCGGACGGTGCGCACGCTGCAGCGGGGGCAGTCCCTGGCTGACGCTGAGCTGTACTTCGACATCCCCGAGCACCACATGATGGCGGTGGTGATGAGGGATCAGACACCGGGCTTCGAGCGGGACATCGCCGTTGACACAATCGACTTCTACTCGAGCCGCACGCACCTTCGCAACAACGGTGAGTGGGTCCGACTGGATGTGCCCGACGATGTGAACGTTTCACTGCACCGGCAGTGGTTGATCCTGCGGCCGCGCACCGATTGGGAGGTGGACGGGACGGTGTTCGCCTCGGGGTCTCTGCTCGGCGTCGATCTTGACTCCTTCCTGGCCGGCGACCGATCGTTGACCGTCCTGTTCCAGCCCGACGCGCAGACGTCGTTGCAGTCCTGGAGCTGGACGCGGGACTATCTGCTGGTGAATCTGCTCAGTGACGTGTCCTCGGAGATTCGTGTCCTGAAACCCTCTGAACGTTGGCGGGCGGAGGTGCTTGATGCGTGCCCGCCCCTGCATTCGGTTGACGCCTTCGCCGTTGATGACGAGGACGACGTCGACGGGAATGACTACTGGCTGCTGGCCAGCGGGTTCCTGACCCCGACGACCCTGCTGCGCGGCACGGTGGGCGGCGCGCACGAACAGGTCAAGGCGACGCCGTCGTTCTTCAATGACAACGAGTTCACGGTTGAGCAGCACTTCGCGGTGTCCAAGGATGGGACCCGGGTCCCCTACTTTCAGGTCGCGTCGACGGAGCTGGCACTCGACGGGGAAAACCCCACCCTCCTGTCCGGCTACGGCGGGTTTGAGCACGCGATGGTTCCCGCCTACTCGGGAGTGATCGGACGAGGATGGTTGGAGCGGACCACCGAAAGCGGCAGGCACGGGGTGTACGTGCTGGCGAACATCCGCGGGGGTGGTGAGTACGGGCCGGCCTGGCACCGGGCGGCCCTCCACGCCAACCGGCATCGGGCCTACGAAGATTTCGCGGCGATCGCCGAGGACCTGGTGGCACGCGGCGTCACTCGACCAGAGTTCCTCGGCTGCACCGGACGCAGTAACGGCGGTCTGCTGGTGGGGAACATGCTCACGCACTACCCACACCTGTTCGGGGCTATCTCCTGCGGTGTGCCGCTGCTGGACATGCGTCGTTACACGAAGCTGTCGGCGGGCTACTCCTGGATCGCCGAATACGGTGACCCCGATAAGCCCGAGGAGTGGGAGTACGTCCAGACCTTTTCCCCGTACCACCAGCTACGGTCGGGGGTCGACTATCCGCGCACCCTGATCTGGACGGCGACGAGCGATGACCGGGTTGGGCCGGTGCAGGCACGGAAAATGGCGGCCCGGATGAAGGCTCTGTCGATCGACAATGTGTGGTTCCACGAAGCGCTGGAGGGTGGCCATGCCGGCGCATCGGATAACCGGCAAGCGGCCCGCATGCACGTAATGTCGCAGGAGTTTTTGTGGAAGGCGCTGACCGGCGGCCTATAGCTGCCGGCGGTTTTGCTCTTGCCCGCGTCTTACAGGTAGCCTTGGGTGGCTAGTAATAGCCGCTGGAGACGTGCCAGAGCGGCCGAATGGGCTTCACTGCTAATGAAGTGTGGGCCTAAAGCCTACCGGGGGTTCAAATCCCCCCGTCTCCGCGTTTTTCAGAAAGCACCCCCGGCCTCGGTTGGGGGTGCTTTCTTTTGCCCGGGCCCCGTGCGGGAATGCCCCGGCCGGGTCAGCCCTGTGCTGGAGTGCCCCGGCGGGGTCAGGCCTTCAGGGCGAGGACAAACGGCAGCACTTCCTGGGCGCCGGCGTCCCGCAACGCCTTACCGGCGACGGTAATGGTCCACCGGCTGTCTGCAAGATCGTCCACGAGCAGGACCGGGCCCGGGTTCGCGGCAAACCAGTCTCGCCCCTCCTCGGGGACTGCGAAACGATCCCAAACTGCTGCAAGCCGGAATGCGCTGTTGCCGCCCGGAGCCCCGCTGGGCCAGCCGTGCGGTGTCTGCAGGGCACCGAGATACGGGATACGGCCCACCTTGGCGAGACTCTCGGCCAGCGACTGGACCAGCAACGGTCGACGACGCGACGGCACACTGACCACGGCCACGGGGCGCGTCTCCCAGCCCCACTGTGCGAGCACCGAGACGCAGGCTTCGATGGCCAGCGGGCCCAGCGGCTGATCTTCGGCCGTGTCAGCCAGCAGTTCTCGCAGCCGACTCCCCCACCCTAGATCTGTCAGTCGGGCCAGCGCCCGGCCCTCCGCGTTGGCCTGGCCAGCCGGAATCCGTCCCTTGACCGGGACCGACAGCTTGTCCATCCCGCTGGGCCATTGACCCCGCGGGTCAAGTTCGACGCCCACCCTGCTGAGCGCCTTCTGGGCGCTGTCTGAGGCATCATGCGCCACTTCATCCGAGAACCACGCGCCCGCACAGTTGTCACACCGCCCACACGGCGCAGCTGTCGGATCATCGAGTGCTGCCGCAAGGTACTCCATCCGGCACTGTGTGGTGTTCTCATAGTCCAACATGGACTTCTGTTCGGCGATCCGCGCCTTGGCGATCCGCCCATACCGTTCGCTGTCGTAGACCCACTGCGCGCCGGTACTTTCCCAGCCGCCCTGTACCTTCCGGACCGCGCCGTCCACGTCAAGGACCTTCAACAGCAGTTCCAGAGGGGTGCGTTTAAGATTCACCCGGGCTTCCAAAGCCGGCGTGGAAAGGACCGCGCCGGGCTGCAGTGCCTCGAGCACCCGGGTTGCCTTCTCCTCCGATGGCATCGAGGACGTGGCGAAGTACTCCCAGATTTCGCGGTCCTCAGTGCCCGGCAGGAGCAGGACGTCGGCGTTGGGGGTGCCACGGCCCGCACGCCCCACCTGCTGGTAGTAGGCCACCGGTGATGAGGGCGCCCCCAGGTGGACCACGAATCCGAGGTCCGGCTTGTCGAACCCCATCCCCAGTGCGCTGGTCGCAATCAGGGCCTTGACCTCATTGTTCTTCAACGCGGCCTCAGCCGACTCCCGTTCGGCCGGGTCGGTCCGGCCGGTATACGCCAGGACCTGATGGCCGTTCGCCCGCAACAGGTGTGCCGTGTCCTCGGCGGCCGAAACGGTCAGTGCATAGATGATCCCGCTGCCCGGGAGGTCATCAAGGTGGGTCAACAGCCACGCGAGGCGAGACCGGGGGCTCGGTAGCCGGAGGACTCCCAGCCTCAGAGAATCGCGGGCAAGCTTGCCTCGCAGGGTGAATACTTCGGTGCCGTCAGTCCCCAGCTGTTCCTCGACGTCGCTGACTACCCTCGAGTTGGCGGTCGCCGTCGTCGCCAGAACTGGCACACCCGCCGGCAATTGGGTGATCAGGTCACGCAACCTGCGGTAGTCGGGGCGGAAATCATGCCCCCAGTCGGAGATGCAGTGTGCCTCGTCGATGACCAGGAGCCCGGTGCGTCGGATCAATTCGGGCAGGTGGCGTTCCCGGAACGCCGGGTTATTCAGCCGCTCCGGTGACACCAGAAGAACGTCGACCGAGTTGTTGTCGAGTTTGTCGGTGATCTCCTGCCAGTCCGTCTGGTTGGCCGAGTTGATCGCTTCGGCACGCACCCCGGCACGCGCCGCAGCCGCGACCTGGTCCCGCATCAGCGCGAGCAGTGGGGACACAATCAGCGTTGGTCCCGCCCCCCGGGCGCGCAGGAGCAGGCTCGCGACGAAGTAGACGGCCGACTTCCCCCACCCCGTGCGCTGGACCACGAGGGCCCTGCGGCCACCGTCCACCAGGGCCTCGATCGCCTCGAACTGGCCGTCGTGGAACTCGGCGTCCTCTCGTCCAACGAGGGTCCGCAGAATAACCGCTGCCTGATCATGAAGTGTGGTGGTGTCGACCATGAGCCTAGTATCGCAGTCCCCGCTGACAGCCGTGCCTGCGGGGACTGCGGTTGTGGGAAACCCCTTTGACCTGGCCTCCACAGCCCTTGTCCGGAGGGAGCCAGCGGTTAGACTCTGTCCGTGACTAAATCCTTTGACCTTTCAGCGTCCTTCAAGGCCTATGACGTGCGCGGCATCGTCGGCGAGAGCATCACCTCCGAAATTGTCGAGGCGGTAGGCGCTGCGTTCGTTGACGTACTCGATCTCGCTGGCGGCACTGTCCTGGTTGGCGGCGATATGCGGCCGTCCTCACCGGAGTTCAGTAACGCCTTCGCAAAGGGCGCCACCCGGCGCGGAGCCGACGTCGTCCTCCTCGACCTCATTTCGACCGACGAACTCTATTACGCCAGTGGCACCCTCGACGCTGCGGGAGTCACCTTTACCGCCAGCCATAATCCGGCTGAGTACAACGGGATGAAGATGTGCCGTCCCGGCGCAGTACCCGTCTCCTCCGAGACGGGGCTGGTAGAGATTCAGGCTCTCGCCGAGCGATACCTGAACACCGGTGACATCCCCGCGGCGGAACGAACCGGCACCATCGGGGTCCGCGACGTGCTTCGCGGGTACGCCGAATACCTGCGCTCCCTCGTGGATCTGTCAGGATCGCGCCCGCTGAAGGTGGTCGTCGACGCCGGCAACGGCATGGGCGGGCTGACCACTCCCGCCGTCCTGGGTGATGCGCTGCTTCCGAACCTCCCCCTCGACATCGTCCCCCTGTACTTCGAGCTCGACGGGTCGTTCCCAAACCACCCGGCCAACCCACTGGAACCGGCGAACCTCCTGGACCTGCAGGCAGCAGTGCTCAGCAATCAGGCGGACATCGGGATTGCGTTCGACGGCGACGCCGACCGCTGCTTCGTCATTGACGAACTTGGGAATCCGGTGTCGCCGAGTGCCGTCACCGCGATGGTGGCACGCCGAGAAATAGTGCGCGCCCAGGCCGCCGGCGTGAGCGCCCCGGTCGTCATCCATAACCTCATTACGTCCCGGGCCGTGCCCGAGCTGATCGAACGGCTGGGTGGACGGCCGGTCCGCACCCGGGTGGGACACTCGTTCATCAAGGCAGTGATGGCCGAGGAGGGCGCCGTTTTCGGCGGAGAGCACTCAGCCCACTACTACTTCAAGGACTTCTGGAACGCTGATACCGGGATGTTGGCTGCCATGCATGTCCTCGCGGCGCTGGGCGAGCAGCCCGGCCCCCTCTCCGACCTCGGCCGCGAGTACGAGCCGTACTTTTCCTCCGGCGAGATCAACTCGCGCCTGGATGACGTCCCGGCCGCTGTTGCCCGCGTCCGCGAGGAGTTTGGCAACGATGGTGTCACCGTTGACGAGCTCGACGGGCTCACCTTCACGGCTGATGACGGGTCCTGGTGGTTCAACCTCCGCGCCTCGAACACGGAGCCTTACCTGCGCCTGAATGCCGAAGCGATCGACCCGCAGATTCTCGGGACCCTGACCGACGAGGTCTTGGGGCAGGTCCGGCAGTAGAAGGGCCTACCGGGCGGTCGTGTCCGGGACGTTAAGGCCAGCGTGCACCGACCCGTTGATCCACTGACGCACGACCTCATTGAATAGAGGAGGGTCCTCGACATTCCAGACATGGTGCATTCCCGGGACAACCGCAGCCACGCCGTGGGGAACGGTCCGGGCGATCACCTTCAGCGCATCGCATATGGCCCGGGGTTCCTTGCCGCCGGCGAGCGCCAGCAGCCGCCCGCGGTACTCAACCAACCCGGGCGGCAGGCCGCCTGCGAACACTTCACCCAGCATCCGATGAGCGTTGGCGCTCTGCATCCTCAGGCCGTGTTCCACAAACACGCCATAGCTATCCGCCGGGAGCCTGAAAGCCCGCGCCTGCAACTGCCAGAACCATTTATAGTCCCAACATCGAAGCTGCACTCGGGCCAGGGCGCCCGTGACGCCGTCGACGCCGAGAGCTGGCACCCCACTGACCAGCGAGCTGGTTACCAGGCGTGGATGCCTCGCCAACAGACGGAGCGCCACTATACCTCCAAGGGAAAGCCCCACCAGATGCACTGGACCGTCGGCTTTTGCCCTGATCAACTCAGCCACCTCGTCCGCAGCGTGATCCAGGCTTATCCACCGCTCGCCAGTTCGGGCGCCGAAGCCGGGGAGGTCCGGGGTGATGACCTGATAGTCATTGAACGCTTCGACTTGAGGTTGCCACATCCAGTTCGCGACGTTCCCGCCATGCAGAAAAACGACTGACGCGGAGGCGTTGCCTCGCGCCGGGTGGAGGACCGGGAACTGGAGCGCCGTCATGGCAAATCCTTTTCGACTTCGTCCAGCCATTCCAGCTCGGCGCGGACATGACTGATACCGTTCCGGAGCGTTGCGAATCTCATGTACTCCGCCCGGGTCTGTGGGGCGCTCTCGCCTGGTGCCAGCTGAGCCAACAACTCATTCAGCAACGACTCCGCGGTCATTCTGCGTTGCGCAGTCAACGCAAGAATCTCGCTTCGCTGAAGCGTGCCCGAAAAAAAGATCCGGGCCAGAAAGGGGTCCCGTTCCCGGTGGGCGTCGGGTGCAGATACGAGCCACTCGCCGAGTGTGGCTCTACCGGCCTCGGTGATGTGGTGCTCCTGACGGTCCGGCAGGCCAATCTGCCGCACGATCTTCACCTCAGCAAGGCCGTCGGTGACCAGCCTGCTCAGGGTGCGGTAGATCTGCGCTTTGTCGGCAGACCAGAAATGGTTGACACTCGTGTCGAATCGTTTTTTTAGGTCATAGCCCGTCATTGGGGCAACGGCGAGCAGGCCCAGAATGACGTGAGAAAGGATCATACAAAAGTATGACCATGCACCTAGTCGACTTGTCTACTAGGTGCATGGTCTACCAAAGTTAGACCCCGAATCGCTCCTTGAGGCCCTTCAGCTGATCCTCCAGCTCGGACGGCAGTGACTCCCCGAACCGCGAGTACCACTCCTCGATACCCTGCAGCTCGGCCGCCCACTCCTCGGGATCCACCCGCACCGCGGCGTCCACCTCTTCTGGCGTCATATCCAGCCCCGTGAGGTCAAGTGATGCGCCGGTCGGCACATAGCCAATGGGCGTCTCGACGGCATCGGCGGTACCCTCGAGCCGTTCGATCACCCATTTCATCACCCGCGAATTCTCGCCGAAGCCCGGCCAGGCGAAGCCTCCGTCGGCGGTCCGCCGGAACCAGTTCACCAGGAAGATTTTCGGCAGTCGCTCCTGATCTGCCTTGCTGCTCAGGGTGATCCAGTGGCGTAGGTAGTCACCGGCGTCGTACCCGATAAACGGAAGCATCGCCATCGGATCGCGGCGAACTCGACCCACCTCGCCAGCGGCGGCGGCCGTCGTCTCGGACGACAGGGTTGACCCCATAAAGATTCCGTTGGCCCAGTCGCGCGACTGGGTAACCAGCGGCACCGTGGTTTTCCTGCGGCCGCCAAACAGGATGGCCGAGATCTCGACGCCATTGGGGTCGTTGAACTCGTCGGCAAGCATGTCGATCTGGTCGATCGGCGTGCAGAACCGCGCATTCGGGTGGGCCGCCGTCTTGTCCGACGACGGCGTCCAGTCGTTCCCCTGCCAGTCGGTCAGGTGCTCGGGCACCTCAGCGGTCATTCCTTCCCACCAGACTCCGCCATCGTCAGTCAGCGCAACGTTGGTGAAGACTGAATTACCCTTGGCGATGGCGCGCATCGCGTTCGGATTGGTCAGCCAGCCCGTACCCGGTGCCACACCGAACAATCCGGCTTCGGGGTTGATCGCACGCAGCTCACCCTCATCACCGAACCGCATCCAGGTGATGTCATCGCCCAGCGTCTCGACCTTCCACCCTTCGATAGTTGGGTCGAGCAGGGCGAGGTTGGTCTTACCGCAGGCCGAGGGGAACGCTGCGGAGACGTAGTAGGTCTTGTTCTCCGGTGACGTGAGCTTGAGGATGAGCATGTGCTCAGCCAGCCAGCCCTCATCACGGGCCATCACCGAGGCGATCCGCAGGGCATAGCACTTCTTGCCCAGCAGGGCGTTGCCGCCGTAACCGGATCCAAACGACCAGATTGAGCGCTCTTCCGGGAAATGGACAATCCACTTTTCCGAGTTGCAGGGCCAGGGAACGTCAGCCTCACCATCGGCGAGGGGCGCACCCAGGGAGTGCAGCGCCGGCACGTACTCGGCGTTGAGCTCGGTCATCCGCTCCAGCACCTCGGTGCCGATGTTCGCCATGATGCGCATCGAGGTGACTACGTAAGCGCTATCAGTGATTTCAACGCCGAATTTGGGATTCACCGCATCGAGGTGACCCATTACAAAAGGGATCACGTACATGGTGCGCCCGCGCATCGATCCGGTGAAGAGGCCTCGCAGCTTCTCCTTCATCTGACTGGGGTCCATCCAGTTATTGGTGAACCCAGCGTCGCGCTCGTTTTCGGAGCAGATGAAGGTCTGCTCCTCCACACGAGCCACATCCGCGGGGTCCGAAAAGGCCGCAAACGAGTTGGGGAACGTTTCAGGGTTAAGCCGACGCAGGGTTCCGGCGTCCACCAGCTCGTCGGTCAGCGCCTTGTTTTCGGCCTCGGAACCGTCGACCCAATACACCCGGTCAGGCTGAACCATGTCGGCAACCTCCTGCACCCACGCGACTAAAGCTGGGTGTGTGGTCGGTGCCGGGGTTTGCAACCCGCCGACGTGCACTACGGGCATGCCGCTCTGATCGGTTGCCTTCAGGTTCTTGTCTTCAACCAGTTGGCGCAAAGGATCGCCCATAACATGTCCCTTCGTTGGGTGGGTGGTGTAACGATGCTATGGTCCATGTCACTCCCAGCCCTTGCACCATCAACGGGCTCGGGATGGGGTTTGCGACGGTATTTCCCTAGAATCCACGGTGTTGAGATGCTGTCAATACCCCGCAATGTGATTAAGGTCACGTAGACCGGTCTAGTCCGAGCGGTCGCGCATGTCGCGGTGGCTGGCCCAAAAGCTTCTACCTTCCCCCCGAATTAGGCGTAACTCAGCAATAGCTGTAAAGTTATCCAAGGTCAAGAACGGCGTGACTGACGCAGGAATGCGTTGAACATATCGCCGAAGTTGACCAGATTGCGTGCGTAGCTCAATGGATAGAGCACCTGACTACGGATCAGGAGGTTGGGGGTTCGAGTCCCTTCGCGCGCACAGTGCTTCACCAGCAAAAAAGAAAACGCCCCTGGCTTCGGCCGGGGGTGTTTTCTTTTGCCCAGGCTTTTGCGTGCCGGCTTTTGGATAACTGCCAGGCAAAGGTTGCCCCGGCGCACCGGCAGTGAAAAGCTCAAGGCATGAACGACTCCAGGGATTTTGACGTAATTGTGATCGGTGCTGGCGCTGTCGGCGAGAATGTGGCTGATCGCGTGGTGCGGGCGGGACTCTCAGCGGCGCTGGTCGAGGCTGAGTTGGTCGGCGGCGAATGCTCCTACTGGGCCTGCATGCCGTCCAAGGCCTTACTGCGCCCCGGCACGGCGCTAAAGGCCGCCTCGGCGGTGGCCGGCTCCCGGGAAGCAGTCACCGGCTCCCTCGACACAGGGCAGGTGCTGGATCGTCGCACCAAATTCACATCCAACTGGGACGATTCGTCGCAGGCCGACTGGGTGAAGGACAGCGGAATCACCCTGGTCCGCGGCACAGCACGCCTCACGGGTGAGCGTTCGGTCGAGGTGCATCACGACGACGACGTCACCCCCCTGGCCGCCCGGGTTGCAGTGGTATTGGCGACCGGCTCCACGCCCACCATCCCACCGGTCGACGGTCTGGACACGGTTGAGTTCTGGGGAACCCGCGAAGCCACCTCGACACCCCGGATCCCCACGTCCCTCGCCGTCCTTGGTGGCGGTGTCGCGGGCACCGAACTGGCACAAGCCTTCGCCCGGCTCGGCTCGGCGGTGACGATTATTGCCCGCAGCGGCCTCCTCTCCAATTACCCCGCCCCGGCCAGCAAACTGGTGCGTCTGGGGCTTGAGAGTGACGGCATCGACATCAGGACTGACACTGCAACCGAATCGGTGAGGCAGCAGGACAACGGCTCGGTGACCGTACACCTTGAAGGTGGCGAGACAGTGACCGCCGAGAAGCTACTGGTATCCACCGGTCGGTCCCCTGCCCTGGCCGGCCTCGGCCTGGAGGATTTCGGTCTTGACCCGAAGAAGCTCGTCATCGACCCGTCGGGCCGGGTACAGGGGGTCGACTGGCTGTATGCCGTCGGCGACGCCGCGGGCAAGGTCCTGCTGACCCACCAGGGTAAATACGAGGCAAGGATCACCGGTTCGGCGATCGCCGCCCGTGCGGCTGGCACCCTCAAGGACGCCGTCGAGGACTGGAGCGCCTACGCCGCCTCCGCTGATCAGTACGCCGTCCCGCAGGTGGTCTTCACGGACCCCGAAATCGCGATGGCGGGGCGAACCCTGGAGCAGGCGCAGGACGCGGGCCTCAACGTCAGCGAGACATCGCTGGAGATTGCGGTGGCCGGGTCCGCGCTCCACGCCGACAACTATCAGGGGTGGGCGCAGATGGTGGTGGACGAGGATCGTAAAGTCCTGGTCGGGATGACCTTCGCCGGCCCGGACGTCGCTGAATTACTGCATGCCGCGACCATTGCGATCGCTGGGGAAGTCCCACTGGACCGGTTGTGGCACGCTGTGCCGGCCTACCCGACCATCAGCGAAGTCTGGCTACGCCTGCTGGAGAAGTACGGCCTCTAGGCCCGCTGCACCACGAAGTTGGTCATCACGGCGTCCCGGCCATCCAGCTCCGCCCAGCGTCGGTCGTGCTGCAGGACTGACAGGCCCGACGTCGGGTAGTGGGTCGCCATGTCCATCACCGCTTCCTCGTCCGAATCCACCGAGGCCAGCCGCATGGCGAGTTCCTGGACTCCGGGCAGATGGCTGATCACCAGAAGGCTGGTGACCGTCTCGGGAACGTGGTTGATCAACGCCAGGATCGCTGCCGCAGACGCCGAGTACAGCCGGTCCTCAAGTTTGGGGGTCGGCGCCTTATCACCGAGCTCCTTACAGACCCAGGTGCAGGTCTGCCGCGTGCGCAGGGCGGACGAGCACAGAATAAGGTCCGGGACGGAGTCGTTTTCCACCATCCAGAGCCCGGGCAACGGTGCATCACGGTGCCCGCGGGTGCTGAGCGGACGCTCAAAGTCTTCGACGTTGCGCGGCCAGTCCGATTTGGCGTGCCGCAGCAGCATGAGCCGTTTGAGGTGGTGAGATGCCATGGCCTGAAGTCTATGGTGTTTCCCCGCCAGGGTGACGCACCTCGGATCGCCACTTCCAGGGATCCAACAGAAAGAGCGGCTTCCCGGCTCTCGCCCCGGGAAACCGCTCCGATCTGTGGGTCAGCGGTCGGTGTTCCGCTTCGGTCGATGCTGCCCTCCACACTGGCGGAGGCAGAGGCGGCGAGGTTCGTTGGGGAGTCCCTCCGCCGCCTCCGGCTCTAAGCTTCAGTGCTGGTGTCTGCACCGACCTGGGAATTTCTTCCCTGTAATCAACATAGGCTGCGAACCGCTTACCATCACTACGCAGGTACTACCCGACTTTTCGAAGACGCTACGTAGTTTTTTCCTTTTCTGGATCCGCCGCTACGGTGAACGCTTTCCGATGTCCTTCCGGGACGACAATCCCAGCTTTGTGAGGACGCTTTCCACGTGCCCGTCGACCGTCCTGATCGACACTCCGTATTGCTTGGCGATCTGCTTGGCGGTCTTCCCGGCAGCGACGTCAGCGGCGATGGTTGCCTCACGCGAGGTGAGGCGGGTGGCGTGACGCAGCGACGCCAGCTGGGGGTGTAGCCGCTGAAGTTCGGGGTCGAGCCGAGCGAGCAGCTTCGAGGCACTACGCACCACCTTGCTGTTCGATCCCGGCGACTGGGTCAGCAGGACCCCCAGACAGACCGGAACCAACAGGTCCTGCCCCCGGTCGAGGCAAAACTCTGCTGCGTCAACCAGCTCGCTCACGCTTCCGGAGGCGAGCGCGGTCAGCACTGTGTGAAGGCTTTGGGCGCGCGGATCAGAAAGTCCAGCGGTACGTTCGATGGCGACGTCGACGGCGTCATCGGCGCCGATCTGCACCCGCAGGACACTCAGCTCGGCGCGAATCTGCGGATTTGCTGCCTCAACCGGGATCAGTCCGCGCTGACGCGTTGAGGCGCTGGCCGGAGCCTCACCCACCACGGCCATGTAGGCTTCGGCGAGCATCCGGCGTTCCGGCGGTCCGAGGTGGGTAAGCCTCCGGTACTCCCCCACGAAATCGCTCAGACTCGGATCGCCGATAAGCCACGCCGTATAGGTAGCAAGCGCGGCGGCGAGGGGCCTGAACTGCTTGATGTCGCGTGCCCGGAGAACCACAACAGCTGTCCTGAAGTGCGCGAGTGCGGTCAGGGGCCGTCCCCTCCGGAGCGCTGTCAGCCCCTCAACCAGCTCCCAAAACCCGGTGAACCGCTTGATCCAGGGAGCCCGGCGGGCCGTCACCTTGGTTTGGAGTGCCGCCAGCTCGTCCCAGAAGCCGCCTCCGGCCAGCAGGAACATCAGCCGGGTCACGATGTATCCGCCATGGTTGCGCAGGTGCTCATGATCGAGCACCAGGTCCAGCGCGAGGTCCAGTTCTGCTGCTGCGCCCAGGAGGTCGCCGCGCCGGTAGAGCAGCTCACCCGAGACGAGATGCCAGCAAAGCGCTTCCCGGGGATCCTGCGGCACCCCGGTTGCTTCGACCACCGGGTTCTTGGGGATGATTCCGGCGGTGAGCTGCTGCAGCTCGCGGCCCAGCCGCACGATCAGGGTGCTTTCGTAGGCCTTGCCCGCCGGGCCAGTCGCTGTGTGACGCCGGATCGCCTCGGAGAGTGCGGATGCTCCCAACCCCGTGGCGAGATTAATTTGAAAGATGAAGTGGATCACCGAGATCAGGACCTCGGATCCGGGATCGCTGAGAACGAGCCGTCGGAGGCGCGCCAGGGCGAGGTCGGTTCGGCCGTTATAGAACTCGGTGCGTGCACGCTGCACCTCTGCAGCTGCAAAGACGCCGGAGTGGTCCGCTGCAACATCGGACGGTAGCCGGCGGAGCAGGAGTTCCGCCGTGTCTGGCTGGTCGAGGCGGTTCGCCATCGTGGCAGCGGTCAGCACCTCATGGTCGTCGACGGTGACCCCGACTGACAGTTTCCACAGCACCCGGTGGATGATGCCCGGGGTGTTCGTGAGGTCGGTGAGGTGCTCGTGGACGTTCTCCCAGAGCCGTCGGGACCGGAAAGGTTCAACCTGGTGCCGGATAGCTGCGCCGAGGATGGGCGGCGCCGCGCGCAGCCAGATCGTCCCGGCATCTTCTTCCCTGGAGAGCGCACCCTCCAGCAACAAGGCGTTGACCGGGTCCACCCCCCAAAAGTGGACCGCCACCTCGACCGGTATCTGGTGGGCGAGCGCAACAGTCAGGAGAACGTCGGTCTCCTCCGGAGCATAATCGGCGATCAGGCTGAAAATGCGCTCGGCCATCCGGTCGGTCAGGCTGAGTTCACGCGGCAGGATCCAGACGCCGTCGCGCAGTTGGATCAGGTCCTTCAGTTCGCCGTCCCGGGTCACCATTTCCAGCAGGACCGGACTCCCACCGATGACGTCGCAGACCAGGGTGCTGGACAACATCGGGAGGGTGGCTCCCAGGATGGAATCGAAGTACTCCCTGACGTCGGCGGCGGTCAGCACCGGGATGTGAACCTCCTCGATAAAACCGTCAGCAAGGACGAGTTCCAGGTCCAGCGGTAGCTTGCTGCGGGGGCCGCTCCGGATCAGCAAGCCGACCGAGGGCGACTCGGCGAGCCTAGTCAACAGGGCGATACTCGCCGAATCGAGATGCTCCGGTCCACGCACCACCACAACACAGCTCCGCCCCCCAGTCAGTCGCTGGATCCGATCGCGAACCGCGGAGAGGACGTCCAGCTCCGACTCGAAGTCGATGTCCGGAGAATCCTGGAGCAAGGGTGCCAGCGGCGCGTACGGAACATCCGAAAACGACTCCGTTCCCTGCACACTGACCGTATAAAAGGGATCGGCGGACGCAAGAACGCGCGTGAGGAGGAAGTCCCCGCCGAAAACCGTCGACGTCGTGAGGAGCAGCCCCCCAGAGCGGGCGGTGACGAGTTCCCGTCCCGCGGCGTGGAGTACCTCGTCGAGGATGCTCCGTGTCAGCTTGCCGGCGGGGGACACCCTCTTCACGCACCGCCCGATTCGGCGGCGCCATCCGGTGACTGCAGCACGAGCCGCAACTGCTCGCGGGTGGAGACACCCAGTTTGCGGTAGGCGTTTTGAAGGTGGCGTTCGGCTGTCCGCGGTGAAATGCCAAGGACTGCGGCGATCTCCGAGTTCTTGCTGCGGGACATAGCGAGATCAACCACCTGACGCTCTCGGCGGGTCAGCATCGAGGTGTCCTCAGGCATGGTGGGGCGGGAATCCGAACCAGGCACCAGTACCTGCGCAGCCCGCTGGACCTCGGGTTGTTTGATCCTGCCAGCAGCCCGCGAGGCGAGAGTGGCGGCCACGGCCGACAGTCCGACGTTTCCGTGGCGGGCGGCGACCTGCGCTGCCCGGACGAGGGTAGCTGGATCGCCGGCCAGCAGACCTTCGGCGAGGAGCCCCAACTGCCGAGCCAGTGGGCCCGACGTGTTTCGGGCGCACCGTTCGAGGCGCTTGAGGTCCAGTTCGTTGAAATGGTCAGCGAGGGCAGCCTCCGTGTCGCCTTCCCCCTGCAAGAGCACCAGGGAACCCAGCGCGAACAGCTGCAGCCCAAACAGGCCGGTGAGCTTCCTGTCCCCCGCCAATTCCTGCAACCCGGTGGCCGGTGAACGGCCTGAGCCTTGCAGGGCGAACAGGTCCGCCGACCGTTGGATAAACCAGGCGAACAGGTCAGCGGGACGCGCCGCACTACGATCTCCGGCGATGACGCCGTCCCGCGACTCTCGGGAGATCAGGCGTGGGAGCGACAGGGTCGACTGTTCGCCAAACAACAAGCGGCCTGGCCGTCGCAGTACGTGCTGGGAGAGCATGTCAGTGAGCACCCGCCACTCGCCGTTGAGGAACAGCACCCGGTAGTGGGCGGTTTCACCAAGTTCACGCACGACGGCGGACCGGACGCTCCCAGCCACGAGCCCGCATTCGATGGTCATGAGTCGTGCCCGCGCCGAGTCTCCACACGCGGCATAGGCCTCCGCGGCCAGCATTGTGACCAGGTAGCGGGCGTCCGAACCCGAAGGAAAACTGTTCGCGCGGAAGACGTACAACAGGGCGGGGTAGTTGCCGGTCCGCCGGTGAATCAGCAGCTGCCGCAGCGGGTCCTCGGTCAGCTGCTCCGGGTCCTCATCCCAGGCCACATCATCGGCCGCGAAGACAGACCGGACCAGTTGGCTGGTTGCCGCGTCATCGACGGCCGGTGCGGTCGACGCCTCCGGCGCGTCGGCCTGACCATCCAGGGCACGCCGGCCCTCCTCCACCTGCCCGAGGAACCAGTGGGCTTCCGCTTGCACCCGGGCCGAGAGTTCAGTCTTCCGTTTCACGGCGGAAACCAGATCGAGGGCGATGCGGGGGGAATAGGCGCGCATCGCGTCGTCGGCGGCGTTCAGGAGGGCCGTGTCATTGACCTCGATTCCGCGTTGGAGCGCCCAAACAATGTTCGCGCCCGGTGGGCGTACCCCTCGGAGGGCCATCCCGGGCTCCACGATTTCGGTCCAGATCTGACGGCTTCTGGCGTCCCCCAGAGTCTGCCGCAGAATGTGGGCCAGCCCTTTGCTATGCAGCCAGTAGGTGTTTCCGCCGTCGCGGGCGTCCACCATGCCTTCGCGCTGCAGGTGTTCGAGTGCCCGCATATCGCAGTGGCGTGCCAGCACATCAATGTGGACTGATCCGGCCGCAGCAAGTACTTCCAATGCGGCGCGTTCATCGGCGTTCAGCCGCGATTGCAGCACCGCCAGGCCGCTGCGCAATGAGCTACTGGTGAAGGGCTCGGCGTAGTGGGCGGTGGTGCGCCAGAGTCCGTCGACGTGTGCAATGTTGCCGTTCTCGCGACCATGCGCGGCGAGCATGGTCAGAATCCTTGCATTGCCTCTGGAATGGGCGTGCAGCGAGTTAACAACCGAAGTCGAGACCTCGCCCCCGAGGAAGCGCTCGATAACCTCCCTACCCTCGGCAACCGATAGCGAGGAAAGGGTGAGGGCTTCCATGGTGCGGCTGTTGACGGCCGCGCGAAGTTCGGGGGTGTCCTCGACCCGGTTGCAGGAGACCAGGAGGGTTACCGAGGGCATTTCCAGCAGCATGGTGCACATGGCCCTGCTCTGCGGGTCGAGGAAATCGAAATTGTCGATCAGGAGGATCACCGGGCGTTCAACGGCCAGCTTCCTCAGCCGCTGGGCGAGCTGGGCGAACATCACGGCCGGGTGTGGGACCGTGCCTGGACGGACCCTGACCAGGTCTGCGAGCGCCAGGTATGCGGTCTTGGTGCCTCGGGGGGTTCCGCGGAGGCGCACAATGGTTCGGTCGGACTCAAGCGACCGGGCAGCGATCTTCAGGGACTCCGTTTTTCCGGAACCGAATTGGCCTTCGACGACCACCGACACTCCGCGACGAAGCAGCACCTCCAGTTGCGAAAGCAACTGGCCGCGGGTTCTGTCCCCAGTCATACCTATCCCCAATGTGGCGAGTGTGGAAATGGGAACTGGCAACTACTACCGCCTCGTCACACACCATCCCGAACACCCGCCAGGGCGCAGGGAATCGTATAGTCTTCCGCTTCTGCAGCCACTGGTTACCCGGCCCATCTCATCTTGAGGGCGACTGACTCCCAACAGTCACCCCGATGATGAGATTGCCACAGGTTAGCACTTGCCGCTGCGGTTTGGTACCCCTGGTGGCGGTTTTGCTATCGGCTGGCGGCGGCGATTAGGCGCTGACCCGACTAGATGGAGTATTCGGGGGCGGCCCAGACGATGACTTCAGGGTGCTCGTAGAACCGGTAGCCCTGCCCCCTGACCGTTCGGACGGTGTTCGCGAGCCGCCCCAGCTTGGAGCGAAGACGGCGAATGTGGACGTCGATGGTGCGCTCGTTGGGCACCTCTTCGGCATTGCGCCACAACCCACTGAGAAGTTCCTCACGGCCAACTGTCCGGGTCGCGTTTTCGACCAGGTAGTTGAGGAGTTCGAACTCCTTGAAAGTGAGGTTGAGCGTGTCGCCGTCGAGGTGAACCTCTCGCCGGGACAGGTCGATAAGGACACCCGTGGGTCGCGGTGCGGCAGGCTGGGCCGCCTGAGCGGGGACGCGCCGGGTAACTGTGGGGTCGCCGAGAGCCTGCCGGACGACGTCGATATCGCTTCCCACGGCGTCGGCGGGTGCCAGCGCCACAGCAGCGTGGCTTTGGGCCTCTGGGACGACGGACCGAACGTAGGCCCTGACGTCCTGGGCCAGCTTGGTCAACGTGGTGCCGCAGGTGGCAGCGATTCCCTCATCCAGTGCGACATATAGCACGAAGCCGCGCGCGGTGGTATCACCGGTCACGGACTGGGGGCCGGGCACTCCGTTCGGGGTGACTACCGGGGTGGGCGCCGTATCGGGGTGGGCGCTGTCCAGTGGGCCAGCCACGGCCTGGAGGGGGCGGTACCCGGACGCGGCCTGGTCCTGCGCCGGAACCTCGCCGTAGGGGACGAAGGAGGGGCGCGACTGGTAGGAGCGGCCCTGAAGGTTGGCGCGGCTCTGTGCGTTGCGGAGAGAGATGTGGACGTATCCGGATGCTACTGACATATATCGCTTGCCTCTACGTGAATGGCCGTCATCACGGCACGAATGCGGGGGTATGCCCGAGTCGAGATGGCTTCAATGGAGCCCGCCGTTGGGCTAGGAGTGCGTAAGGGGTGTGGGTAAGCCGTTACGCGTGCATTCGACACCAGCGCGTGGCACTCGCAGGCTGTGCGCCTGCGGTTGATGCTGCAACTGGAGATGCCGATGAGTGGGTAAACACGTTACAAATTATTGCACGTCACATTCCTTTACGCGCAAGTAACAATGGTTTGGGGTGCGGCCAGTCGCCCTTTTCCCGCTGCGATTCCGCCGGTGCGGACCAAATTCCCCGCTCTGGGTGAGCAACCTGGAAATCGGTGGGCGACATTCCGCTCACCCAGGCCCTGGTTGACCGCCTGAGTCGAGCTTGCCCACCGGAGCAGGGCGCAACGCCGTCGCACACAGGCTCACCGAACGCGAAATCGGTCAACGACGACGTCGACGGCGGCGCCCCCACGCAGCTGCCGCGATCGAGGCCGCGACTAGCCGACGACGCCGTACAGGCGGTCTCCCGCGTCACCCAGTCCGGGCACAATGTAGGCATTTTCGTTGAGCTTCTCGTCAATGGAGGCCAGCACGATGGTCACGTTGGCGTCCTCGAGCTCGGCCTGCAGTGCGGCAAGGCCCTCGGGTGCGGCGAGGAGGCAGATGCAGGTGACATCGGCGGCGCCGCGTTTGAACAGGAACTTGATCGCTTCGCGCAGGGTGCCGCCGGTGGCGAGCATCGGGTCGAGGACGAAAATCTGGCGGCCGGTGAGGTCGTCGGGCAGCCGTTCCGCGTAGGTGATGGCCTCGAGGGTCTCCTCGTTGCGGGCCATGCCCAGGAAACCCACCTCGGCGGTGGGAACCAACCGGGTCATGCCTTCCAGCATGCCCAGGCCAGCACGAAGAATGGGGACGACGAGGGGGGTGGGCTTCACCAATCCCGTCCCGATCGCGGTAGTCACCGGCGTTTCGATCTCGACGGGCTCCACCCGGACATTGCGGGTTGCCTCGTAGGCGAGCAGCGTCACCAGTTCCTCGGTCAACTGCCGGAACACCGGCGATGCCGTGTCCTTGTCCCGGAGGACGGTGAGTTTGTGGGCTACAAGGGGATGATCTACAACCAGTACGCGCATAGCTCAAAAGTATCATTGGGGGCATGCCGCCAAACCCCCTCGGAACCGACCCGCTCCTTTCCCAGTGGATGGGCCTCGCACTGGATGCTGCACACCGCGCCCTGGAGACGGCGGATGTGCCGATTGGCGCCGTCGTCGTCGCCGCAGATGGCACGGTACTGGGGACCGGCTGGAATGAGCGTGAAGCGACCGGGGATCCGACAGCCCACGCCGAGGTGCTGGCCTTGCGCCGTGCCGCGGCGACCACCGGCAACTGGCGGCTGGACGGGTGCACCCTGGTGGTCACCCTCGAGCCGTGCGCCATGTGCGCCGGCGCCTCGGTGCTGGCACGCGTCCCGCGCGTCGCGTTCGGGGCATGGGACCTCAAGGCGGGCGCGGCAGGGTCGGTTTTTGATGTGCTGCGGGAACGACGGCTCAACCATTGGACCGAGGTTGTGCCCGGGATCCGCGAAGACGAGTGTGCCGAGTTGCTGAAGGACTTTTTCACCGCCCAGCGCAACGAACGGTGACACCGTCGGGCAGTGCCAGCGGATTTCGCTGGAGGCTAAGCCGGTATCGCTGACCTGAGGTACTGCGTAGGCTGACTAAATCCGGTAAGCCGCATAGTTAAAAGGAGCACTTGATGACCTCGCAGCAGGATGGCATGAAGGAACTACACAAGGTTTTGAAGGATGCAGACATCGCAATCCTGACCACCATCAACGGTGAGGGCCAGCTGGTCAGCCGCCCGCTCGCCGTGCAGAAGGCCGAGTTCGACGGCGATCTGTGGTTCTTCACGGAGGACCCCTCGCCGAAGTCCGCGGAAATCCGCACCAATCCGCAGGTGAACGTGTCGATCAGCAGCGGCAAGGGCTACGTATCGATCACGGGCACCGCGTCGCTGACCAAGGACCGCGCCAAGATCGACGAGCTGTGGAGTGCTTCGGTGGAGCCGTGGTTCGAGAACGGCAAGGACGACAACTCGGTGGCCCTGATCAAGGTCGACGCCGATACCGCCGAATACTGGACCCTGGATTCCCCGAAGATCGTCTCGGCTTTCAAGATCGCCAAGGGTCTGATGACCGGTGAGCGCGCCGATCCAGGCAAGAACGACGTCGTCGATCTCTAGCGTTTTGGGGCTTGGGCCCGCCAACCGGTAAAGTAACTGCGTTGGTGACGTGTCCGAGCGGCCGAAGGTGCAACACTCGAAATGTTGTTTGGTGAAAGCCAACGTGGGTTCAAATCCCACCGTCACCGCGAGTGAGTAAGGCCCCGGTTCCCTTGTAAACAAAGGGAACCGGGGCCTTACCTGTTTCCGGCGGGCGTACGCTGCCCTCGAAACGGGTTCGTCAGCTCGGGGAAAGCAGCCGTTCCCTCAGGCCCTTCACCCGGGCGTGGATGTCGTCGCGGACCAGTACCATCCGGTCACGCCCTTCGATACCGCGCAGGGAAGGTTCATCGGTTTCCCAGATTTCCACCTCAACGCCTTGGACTGCAGGGACCTTTGCTTCCCCGCCGAGAACCACGACGAGCCCGGCGGCACGCATGTCCTCCTCGGTCAACAGGGTGGGCTGCTCCGCTGAAATGTCAACACCGAGGTCTGCAAGAACCTCAGCCGAGAGTGCGTTGATGGCGGTTCCGGGTTTGGTGCCAGCAGAACTGACTGAGATCCCATCACCTGCTTCCAACCTCATGAGGCCTGCGGCCAGCTGGGATTTGCCGCCGTTCTTGACACATACGAACAGCACTGATGGCTTCATGGGTACCAGTCTTTTTTCGTCGGGATCGGTCATCGCGCCTCACTCTTTGTGTTTGCACCCTGAGAGGGCGGCTTCATTCGATGGCGCTAGACTACGTGATGGCATCGACAGTTGTCGATGTCTGGTGCGGGGGTCGACCCGTCTACCGCGCCCGCCGGATGCGGAATGGCCCTTTGGCCGTCGAGGGATCGACCACTGAGCCTGCCTGGGTGATCTGAACCTGGCCGGCAGCGACCAGCCTCCGGGCCGCCCGTCGCGCGGGCTCCTCCAGGCGAGACCCGTCATCGCCACCCACCGCACGCGCTGCATCGGAAGGGTAGATGGTCGGCGCCGCAGCCAGCAGGCTAAGGATTTTGGCTTCCAGTTCCTGATCGGTGGGGGTGACCCCCCGGCGTCGACAGGCGGTCGAGCAGTAGCGCACCTCAGCCCAATTCGCCGCCCATTTGGCGCGCCACTCCATCCGTCGCCCGCAGGACACGCAGGTCTTGTCGTCGGGTTCCTGCGTGGTTCCGCGCTGTCGGTGGGCCATAACTTCATTGTCCCCGAGACGCAGGGGCACCCTTGTAGGGTGTCACCTGTGGCTATGCGGATTCTGGCGGTAGGTAAGAAGCACGAGGCGTGGGTCAGTGACGGCATCGCGCGTTACGAGAAGCGCCTCAAGAAACCCTTCGACCTGAGCTGGCAGCTCATTCCCCACTCGGCCCGGAAGAACGACGCCGCCCGCCGCGAAGAATCCGAACGGCTCCTCGCGAAACTCACGGCCAACGACTTCGTCATCCTGCTCGACGAACGCGGCAAAGCCCTCAATTCCCCCGGCCTGGCCCGGACCCTCCAACAGCCCATCGACACGCCCGGACTGTGATTTTGATCATCGGCGGCGCATACGGGGTTGACCCGTCAGTCCACAGTCGCGCCAACCTGGTGTGGTCGCTATCCCCCCTGGTCTTTCCGCACCAGCTGGTCCGGCTGATCCTCGCCGAACAGTTGTACCGCGCGCAGGAGATCGTAGCCGGGCGCCCCTATCACCACGAGTAACACCCTCACCAAGCCGTCCCCCACCCGGCGTCGAATACCCTTGGGTAGGGCGGGTAGCCCTTCAGCCGTAGTACGAGTGCGGACAACCACTGGACCTGAGGGAGGATCATGAGCGGCGCACCGGCTTCGCATCGTCTGGTCCGCTCCTCGGTGACTTCAGCAGTTGTCCTCGCCCTTGCTGCCGGGGCGCACGTTATTGGTGGGGGAAACCTCCCAGCCCCGTTGATCGTTGCCGTGCTGGGGTCGGCAACGCTCTTGGCAGTGACAGTCATCTCCAAAAAGGCATTATCGCTACCCGCCCTCCTTCTCGTTCTCGCTTTGGGGCAATGGCTCCTGCACCACGCGTTCAGTCTGACGTCGACGACGGCGGCCTGCGTCACCGCACCCGCCACCCACTACGCCGTCCAGGCGGTCAACTGCATGCCGAATGGTGCGCACGCGCACCCCGCCGCCGCGCACACCGACCTCTGGATGCTCACGCTCCACGGCGTCGCCGTCGCCGCCACCGGGTTCATGCTCCACCGGGGCGAATCCGCCCTGCACCTGGCAGCCGCCTGGCTCGTACCACTACTCCGACTGCCCGACGTCGTCATCGGCGTCCCTGTCCCACGAATGCCCCTGTTCCCGCCGGCACCGGCGCTCCGTTCGGTACGCGCCCTGCGCGACACTCCCGCGCTCCGGGGGCCACCGCACCTGCCCGTCCCCGTCTTGCTGCCTGCCTGAACCTTGTTGCCACGGGGGCAACCGCCTCATCACAACACCCATTTTTTGCTGACCCTGCGAGCGCTGTGCGCCCGGGCAGCATCCTGAAAGGCATTCCCATGAACGCTTCATCACGCCGGACCGTCACCACCTCGGCACTCGCCGTTACCACCGCGGGCCTCATGGCCCTCGGTCTCGGTACGGCCTCAGCCCACGTCAATGTGAGTCCAGCCAGCACCACTGCGGGCGGCTACACGCAACTCAACTTCTCGGTACCCAGCGAATCGGACACGGCCCTGACCGAGAAAGTTGAGGTCCAGCTGCCCACCGATAACCCCTTCACCTCGGTGCGTGCCAAACCGGTAGAGGGCTGGACCGCCGAGGTCGTCCGCGGCGAGCTTCCCGAGCCCGTCGAGGTCGACGGCGCCACCATCACCGAGGGCGCCCTGTTAGTGGTGTGGACCGCGGACAGCGAAGGGGACTCGCTGTCCGCCGACGAGTACCAGGTCTTCTCGCTGTCAGTGGGGCGGCTACCCGAGGCCGGAACCACTGTCACGCTGCCTGCCATCCAGACGTACTCCGATGGCAGTGTGTCCAGCTGGGATGAGGTAGCCGAGGAAGGTGCCGAGGAACCCGAAAGCCCGGCACCCTCCTTCGTCACCACCGCCGAGACCGCGGAAGGCGGGCACGGCCACGACGCGTCAGCCACCGATGAGGCCGACGCCGCCGATACTGAGCAGGCTTCCGCCACCGAATCAACGGCAACCCAGCCCGTGATTTGGGTGGCACTGGCCGCCGGCCTGCTCGGTCTGGCAGCGGGCGTCTTGGCCCTGGTCCGGAGCCGCGGCGCCAAATAGCAGTCGGTAACGATCCCTGCGTCAATCGGTCGTCTCATTAGTGCGGCCGATGACGCAGGGGCAATCACCGGCGAAGGTGAGTCCATGGGTATCCACACACGCACTTCGTCCAAAGCCGCTGCCGTCCTCGCGGCCATCAGTTCCATCGCGTTGGTTGCGGGATGTGGTGCGTCCAGTTCCACCGAGCAGGAATCGACGCCCGCTCCGGAAGCCACCACCTCCGCCGCTCCGACCACGGAACCGACCGAGGAAGCCAGCGAATCCCCCTCCCCGGAGGCTTCAGCCACCCCGACCGAAGAAGCGTCGGAAGAGCCCACCGCAGCCGAGCCCGAGGACGACGGGAGCTGCACCGCTGCCGATTTGGCCGCCACAGTGGAAACACCGATGGGTGCTGGCAGCGCGGGTACCGCCGCACGCAACCTGATCCTCTCGAATATGTCGGACGAGGAATGCACCATGACCGGCTACCCGGGAGTGTCCTACGTCGATGCATCAGAGGCGCAGGTCGGCGCCCCCGCCGACCGGGAACCCGGAGCGGAGTCCCCCACCGTGGTGTTGGCGCCGGGCCAGTCCGCCATCGCCACCCTGCAACAGACCAATGCCCAGAATTACGGTGACGGCTGCAGCATCACCGAAACCACCGGTGTCAGGGTCTACCCACCAGGTGCCACCGACTCGCTGATCGCGGTCCAGGAATCGGTTGGCTGCGCGGCCGAGGACATCATCCTCATGACCGTTGGCCCTGTCACCGCCATGTAGCCCAGATACTGCCGGGAACCAGTCTTAGCGGAAGACTGGCGATCGTGAGTCAGTGGTGCCGTCCGATGCCCGACGCTCGCTGAATAATAGGTGCCTCAACCGTCCAGCGGCGAGGGCGAAAATCGCTGCGGTGAGGAGCTGGAGCGTCAAGGTCAACCAGGTCTGCTGGCCAACGACGGCGGCGACGCCGGCCAGCGCCGCGAAGGCTCCGGCGGTCACCATTACCCGACCCCGTTCCAGCAGTCCGTAGGTGACCAGACCCGCGCCCAGAACGATCCAGCCGCCAAGCCCCCGGAGCGCTTCGATTGATCCGCCGAGCAGCGCCGCGAGTTCCAGAACCACCGCCAGAATCAGGTAGGTGCCCGAGTTGGCGTTGATCGCTGGCGGGTTGCGCACCAGCCAGGGCGCCGCCAACAGGATGAGGATCAGGGTCGCCACCACAAAGTAGGCTGCCACGGCGCCAGTGTTTTCACCGGCGATCAGGCTGGCCACCGCACCGCCCAGAAAAAGAGCAGACACACCGGCCATCGGAACCCAGTTGTTTCCTACCTGGCCTCTCATGGGTGAGCCTTTCCTGCTGCAGTTGGGGCGTTCTACCTTGAAAGCTACCCTCCATTTGGCCGCGGTGCGGGAGCCTCGGCCCGCTGCGTCGCAAAATGTCAGTCGCCTGAGAGATGATGAATCGGTGACATCGGTGTTGGATAAGTTCACTCCCGCAACCCATCAGTGGTTTGCCGGAGCCTTTGCCGCGCCCACCTCCGCGCAGGAGGGGGCCTGGAACGCCATTTCGGCGGGCTCGAACGCCCTGGTCATTGCGCCGACGGGTTCCGGGAAAACCCTGGCAGCGTTCCTGTGGGCGCTGGACAAGTTCATCGCCGCCGGCGCGGCCGAGGAGGCACCGGCCACCAAGGGAGTACCCGCGAAGAAGCGCGGCACCAGGGTCTTGTACATCTCGCCGTTGAAGGCGCTCGGCGTCGACGTCGAACGTAACCTGCGTGCCCCCATGATCGGTATCACCCAGACTGCCAAACGGCTGGGTCTTCCAGCGCCGTCAATCACTGTGGGAGTGCGATCCGGTGACACCTCCCAGGCGGATCGCCGCGCCCTGCTGACCCGGCCACCCGACATCCTCATCACTACCCCCGAATCCTTGTTCCTCATGCTGACGTCCAAGGCGCGGGAGACCCTCACCGACGTCGATACGGTCATCGTCGACGAGGTCCACGCGGTGGCCGGTTCCAAACGGGGAGCGCACCTCGCGGTGTCCCTCGCCCGGCTGGATGCCCTGCTGGAGAAACCCGTGCAGCGGATCGGGCTCTCAGCAACAGTAGAACCGCAGGAGACCGTCGCCCGGTTCCTGGGCGGCAACGCTCCAGTTGAGATCGTCGCGCCGCCGTCGAAAAAACAGTGGGACCTGACCGTCACTGTGCCGGTGGAGGATATGACCGAGCTCGGCGGGCCGCCGACGCGGAACGACGACGACGACGCGTACGGCGCCGAAGCTGTCCCGCAGGGCAGCATCTGGCCGCACGTCGAGGAGAAGATCGTTGACCTGATCCAGGCCAACCGCTCCACGATCGTGTTTGCCAACTCCCGCAGGCTCGCCGAACGCCTCACCGCCCGCCTCAACGAGATCCACGCCGAACGGCTGGAAGCGGCGGCACTGCGGGCAGCACCGGCTGAGGACTCAGCGCCGAAGGCAGGCACCGGGACCGGCCAGCGCGCCGAGAAGGCTCCGGCGGACCAGGCGACCCAGTCACCACCGGCCCAGCTGATGGGCCAGGCCGGCCAGACTGACGGCTCAGAGCCCCTCCTGGCCCGCGCACACCACGGGTCGGTATCGAAAGACCAGCGGGCGCTGATCGAGGATGACCTTAAATCCGGGCGGCTGCGTTGCGTGGTGGCGACGTCCTCGCTTGAACTGGGAATCGATATGGGTGCAGTGGACCTGGTGGTCCAGGTGGAGTCACCCTTCTCGGTGGCGAGCGGACTGCAGCGGGTGGGCCGTGCCGGGCACCAGGTGGGCGAAGTCTCGCAGGGTGTGCTCTTCCCCAAACACCGGGGAGACCTGGTAAACACCGCCGTTACCGTGGAGCGGATGCTCGCCGGGAAAATCGAGCCGCTGTACATCCCCGCCAACCCGCTGGACATCCTGGCGCAGCAAACGGTGGCAGCGGCAGCCCTGGGCACCATCGATGTGGAGGAGTGGTTCGACGTCGTCCGCCGCTCCGCCCCCTTCGCCACCCTCCCCCGATCTGCGTTTGATGCCACCCTCGACCTGTTGGCGGGGCGCTACCCCTCCGACGAGTTCGCTGAGCTGCGGCCCCGGATCATCTGGGACCGGGTGGAAGGCACCATCACCGGGAGGCCCGGCGCCCAGCGGCTAGCGGTCACGTCTGGTGGCACCATCCCCGACCGGGGGCTCTTCGGCGTTTTCCTGGTCGGTTCAGCCGAACCCGGCACCGGGGGGAAACAGGGCGGCCGTCGGGTCGGGGAACTCGACGAGGAAATGGTCTACGAGTCGCGGGTGGGTGACGTGTTTGCGCTCGGCGCCACCAGCTGGCGGATCGAGGACATCACCCACGACCGGGTGCTGGTCTCCCCCGCGTTCGGGCAGCCGGGCCGGTTGCCGTTCTGGAAGGGCGATTCCCTGGGCCGACCGGTGGAACTTGGCCGCGCGATCGGCGGATTTGTCCGCGAAACCTCTGTTGCCTCCCCCGAGGACGCGCAGGCGCGGTGCAAGGCGATCGGTCTCGATGACTGGGCGTCGGGAAACCTCCTGACCTACCTCGCCGAACAGCGTGCGGCCACCGAGATTGTCCCGAACGACCGCACCCTGGTGGTTGAACGGTTCCACGACGAACTCGGCGACTGGCGGGTGATCCTGCATAGCCCCTTCGGCATGCCGGTGCACGCCCCCTGGGCGCTCGCCGTCGGGGCGCGCCTCGAGCAGCGTTACGGCATGGACGGCTCGGCGATGGCCTCCGACGACGGGATCGTGCTGCGGGTGCCCTTGATGGATGATGAGCCGCCGGGTGCTGAGTTGTTCCTCTTCGACGCGGAGGAACTTGATGGCATCGTCACCACCGAGGTGGGCGGTTCGGCCCTGTTCGCCTCACGGTTCCGCGAGTGTGCTGCCCGCGCCCTCCTGCTGCCCCGGCAAAACCCCGGGAAACGCTCCCCACTCTGGCAGCAGCGGCAACGTTCGGCGCAGCTGCTCGACGTTGCGCGGAAGTACCCCACGTTCCCGATCGTCCTGGAGACGGTCCGCGAGTGCCTGCAGGACGTCTATGACCTGCCCGCGCTGAAGGACATCGCTGCCAGCATCGAGCGCCGGGAACTGCGCATAGTCGAAACGACCACCTCCCAGCCGTCTCCGTTCGCCCGATCCATGCTGTTTGGTTACGTAGCGTCCTTCCTCTACGAGGGCGATTCCCCGCTCGCCGAGCGCCGCGCCGCCGCCCTGTCATTGGATCCCACTCTCCTCAACGAGCTGCTCGGTCGCGCGGAACTGCGTGAACTGCTGGACCCGCAGGTCATTGCCACCACTGAAAGCGAACTGCAGCGCCTCGCACCGGACCGGACCGTGCGTGGTCTCGAAGGCGTCGCCGACCTCCTGCGGCTCCTCGGCCCGCTCACCACGCAGGAGGTAGCTGACCGGTTCCAGCCTCCTGAGGAGTCCGCCGCTACCCCAGCTGTCGAACAGGTGGGGTCGCTGCTCCTGCAACTCGGTCAGGCCAACCGGGCGCTGCAGGTCTTCATCGCCGGCGAGGAACGCTGGTCGGCTGTCGAGGATGCTGCCCGCCTGCGCGACGCGCTGGGGGTCCCACTGCCGATGGGCATCCCGCTGGCCTTCATCGAACCGGTGGCGGATCCGCTGGGAGACCTCGTGGGGCGCTACGCCCGCACCCATGGACCGTTCACCGCCGCCGAAACGGCGCAGCGCCTGGGCCTGGGGGTCGCCGTGGTGTTGACTGCCCTGCAGCGCCTCGCCGCAGACGGCCGGGTGGTCGAAGGTGAGTTCCGCCCGGTTGCCTCACTCCCCGAGAACACCCCCGCGTCCTCCCACGCTGCGGCTCCCAGCGAATGGTGCGACGTCGAGGTGCTGCGTCGGCTCCGCCGTCGGTCCCTGGCCGCGCTGCGGCAGGAAGTGGAACCGGTGGACCCCGCAGCCTACGGCAGGTTCCTTCCCGCCTGGCAGCACGTCGGTTCCTCCCTCCGCGGGTTGGACGGGGTGGCCACCGTGGTCGACCAACTCTCGGGGGTTCCCATTCCGGCGTCGGCGTGGGAGCCGCTCATCCTCGCCTCACGGGTCGCCAACTACACGCCGGCGATGCTCGACGAGCTGACCGCCACCGGGGAGGTGGTCTGGTCCGGGGCCGGGTCGCTGCCCGGCAACGACGGGTGGATTGCCCTGCACCTGGCCGAGAACGCACCACTCACCCTCAGACCCGACCCGGTGTTCGAACCATCCGCCCTGCAACTGAACCTCCTGGAGCTCCTGGACCGGGGTGGCGCCTACTTCTTCAGGCAGTTGGTCGAGTCGCTCGACTCCGAGGCGCCACGGAACGATTCCGAGGTGGTCACCGCGCTCTGGGAGCTGGTGTGGGGCGGCCGGATCAGTAACGACACCTTCACCCCCGTGCGGAGTCTGCTGGCCGGCGGCAAAACCGCCCACAAGCAGCGCGCCGCCCCGCCGCGCGCCCGGTCATCGCGGGTCGGACGGCTCGGCCGGGCGCCCGGTGCGTCCCTGACCGGGTCGTCAATGCGGGTCAAGGGTAACGACGACGGCGTCCGCGGCTACCAGCGCAGCACCCCTCCCATGGCGGCCGGTCGCTGGACGGTGCTGCCGCAGGTCGAGACCGAAACCACCGTCCACGCCCATGCCACAGCCGAACTGCTGCTCGACCGGTACGGAGTGGTCACCCGCGGGTCGGTGGGCAGCGAAGGTACCCCCGGCGGGTTCGGACTGCAGTACAAAGTCCTGGCCCGGCTTGAGGAAATGGGCAGGTGCCGGCGCGGATACTTCATCGAACACCTCGGCGCCGCCCAGTTCGCCGTCCCCGCGACAGTGGACCGGTTGCGCTCGTTCGGAGCCGACGCCCAGCAGGAACGCCGCCCGGGTGAGGACCCCACCGTCGTGCGGTCCTCGATTGCCCTCGCCGCGACCGACCCGGCGAACCCCTATGGTGCGGCACTGGCGTGGCCCGCCTCCGACGGCGGGCACCGCCCTGGCCGGAAGGCCGGAGCGCTGGTGATCCTGCAGGACGGGCGGCTCGCCCTCTATGTGGAGCGGGGCGGCAAGACTGTCCTGGCGTTCACCGACGATTCGGCGGCCCTGCACGCCGCCGCGGCCGCGTTGGTAGCGATCATCCGGCGTGGGGCAGCCGAGAAAATGGCAATCGAAAAGGTCAACGGCGAGCCGGTCCTGGACTCGGAGGTGGGCCGCGCCCTGACCGCCGCAGGGTTCTACTCCACCCCGAGAGGGCTGAGGATCCGTGCCTGAGGGAGATACCGTCTGGCGCGCCGCCCGGGAACTGAATGCGGCCCTGGC
Source organism: Arthrobacter sp. Bz4 (assembly GCF_003075455.1). Lineage (GTDB taxonomy): Bacteria > Actinomycetota > Actinomycetes > Actinomycetales > Micrococcaceae > Arthrobacter_D. Next base: position 106,270 of record NZ_QDAE01000006.1, on the reverse strand, counting down.
CGGCCGCACGCTGACGCGCTGCGACATCCGGGTCCCCCGCTTCGCGACCGTCGACTTCACGGGCGAGACGGTGCAGAACGTGGTGGCGCGTGGAAAGCACCTGCTGATCCGGGTGGGGGGCGACGACGGCTGGACCATCCACTCGCACCTGAAGATGGAAGGCCTGTGGCATATCTACCCGAAGGGCGCCAAATGGCGCCGTCCGGCATTCAAAGCACGCTGCATTCTCGAAACGCCCGAGTCCGCCGCCGTCGGATTCGAACTGGGGTTACTGAAGGTCCTCCCCCGGTCCGGTGAGGATGAAGCTGTGGGCTATCTGGGCCCTGACCTGCTGGGGCCGGGCTGGGACCCCGACGAGGTGCTGCGTCGTCTGCTGTCGCAGCCCGACCGGCCGATTGGGCTGGCCCTGCTGGATCAACGGAACCTTGCGGGCATCGGAAACGTGTATCGATGTGAGCTGTGCTTCCTCGCCGGGGTGCACCCTCTGACCCCGGTCGCCGGGGTCAGGGACCTGCCGCGGATGGTGGCACTGGCGAAGAAGCTGCTGGAAGCAAACAAGGCACGGTCCACTCGAGCCACCACCGGCAATCTGAGGGGCGACACGCTGTGGGTCTATGGCCGGGAACACCGCGGCTGCCTGCGGTGCGGCACCAGGGTGACCCTGGAACAGCTCGGGGACAACGCCCTGGAATTGCGGGATTTGTACTACTGTCCGTATTGTCAGCCAGCCAGTCCGACCGCCGCCCAATGACGTCATCCACCACAACCCGAGGGGACCTATGAGTTGGGCGGAAACCCTGCCGGCGTTTGCGGTCGCCATCCTCGTGGTCTTCGGGCCCGGGCTGGCCTGGGGTGCGGCGCTGGGGTTGCGCCGGTTGACTCTGCTGGCCCTGGCCGGACCGTTCAGTATCACGGCGGTGGTAGTGTCCGCCGAGGTCGCCGCCCTCGCTGGTGTTGATTGGTCGCTGGCACCGGTGCTGGCCGTCACCGTCACGGTTGGCGCCGCGTTGTGGCTGCTGCGCCGCAGCTTCGGGCAACTGATCCACGGCGACGTCGCGAATGCTGAACCGCTGGCCCGTTGGGCGCCGGTCCTCATCGCGTGGGCGGTCGCTGCGGTGCCGGTGGCGGCGTGGATGTTCTGGATGTTCGGCGTGCCGGAGAACATCGCCCAATCCCACGACAACATTTTCCATCTCAACGCCCTGCGCTACATCTCCGAAACCGGCAACTCGTCATCGCTGACCCTGGGCTATCTGGGAAGCCGGGAAGGCACGTTCTATCCGGCCGGCTGGCATGCGATGGTGTCACTGGTCATGGCGACCGCTGGCATTCCACTAACCGCTGCCATCAACGTGGCCAATCTGGTGCTGATCACCGGGATCTGGAGTCTGGGCTGCCTTTTCCTGGTCAGCCGCCTCACCGGGGAGCGAACCATGCCCCTGCTGGTCGCCGCCGTGCTATCCACCGCCTACAGTTCCTTCCCCTATCTGCTGCTGGAGTTCGGGGTGGTCTACCCCTTCATGCTGTCCATCGCGATTCTCCCGGCAGCACTGGGGGTAGTGATCCAGCTCGTGGGGGCGGGCACCGAGGTGCCCCTCAGATGGTTCGGGAGCCTCCTGCTGTTGCTGGGCCTGCTACCCGGCCTGCTCCTGGCCCACCCCTCGTCCCTTCTGAGCCTCCTGGCGCTGGCCGCGCCAGCCATCCTCGCGGTGGCGTACGCCCGGTTCCGGTCCGAACGCGGCCGACGACGACTGGCGGTGGCCGCGGGCACGGTCACGTTCGTGGTGCTCTCTGCGGTCCTGTGGATGACGGTGCGCCCCGCCCGGTCCACCAACTGGGACCAGATGGGCGATGCCGGTGGAGCCATTTCGGAAGTGGTGTTCCACGGACCGCTTGGCCGACCGATAGCTCTCCTGGCCGCGATCCTCACCGCCGTGGGAGCCGCCGTCGTGCTGTATCTGCGCAGCCATCGGTGGGTGATCGTCATGTATCTGGTGGCCGGCACGCTATTCGTCGTCGGCAGCTGGCAGGAAGCACCCACCCTCCGGTGGATCGTCGCGGGGGTCTGGTACAACGACTACTTCCGGATCAGTGCGATGCTCGCCCCGGCGGGGATGCTGGTGGCCAGCATCGGAGGCGTCGCGCTGGCCGGTTCCCTGATGCAGACGGCGCGGCGGGTCCGCTCGACCCGCAGTGCCCCGGAGCCCGTCTGGTTTGTGCCGTTGGTGACCACCGTGCTGGTGGTCATTGGGTTGGCGGTGGCGCCGCTGTTTGCGGTGCAGCGGGCGGTCAGCGAGGCCGCCTACCACTACCGGTATACCGAAGAGTCCCGGTTGCTGACCTCGGATGAGTTGGCGTTGCTGCAGCGCCTACCCGAGCACGTCCCCGCCGACGCGGTGATTGCGGGCCAGCCGCTGACCGGGGCGGCTCTCAACTATGCGTTCGCTGGCCGGAGATCCCTCCTGCCCTTCGGGACCAGCCCGGCTACAGCCGAGGCCAGGCTCATCTTTGACGAGCTGGACACCATGCGGGAAAACCCTGAGGTCTGCGCGGCTGTACGCAGCACCAACACAACCTTTGTCCTGGACTTCGGAACCGACTCGGTCCATGGCGGGGACGCACCGGTGTTCTCCGGCCTCAGGGACCTCTCCCCCAGCGCTGGCTTCGAGCTGGTAGACCGGGAAGGTGATGCAGCCCTGTACAAGATAGTGGGCTGCCCCTAGCGCGTACCCTTGATAGGTGATGCAATCCCCGCTTCCTGTCCGCAACGGTGTCAACGCCACCCGGTTGCGCCTGCCCACTGAGGGCCCGTGGGGTACCGCACTCGACTACATTCTGGACCGGTGGGACCATGTGGATCCCGAGGGCATCGCCGCCCGCTTCGACCGCGGTGAGGTGGTCGCACTGAACGGGGAGCGGCTGACCCGGACCACCCCGCTCGCCGAGCACACCTTCGTCTGGTACTACCGCGAGTTGCCGGTTGAGGAACGCCTGCCCGTGGAGGTGAACATCCTGCACCAGGACGACAACCTGCTGGTGGTGGACAAACCCCATTTCCTTCCCACCACTCCGGGCGGCCGGTACGTGGCCGAGTCGGCGCTGGTGCGGTTGCGCGTTCAGCTGGACCTCCCCGATCTGATCCCCATGCACCGTTTGGACCGGCTGACGGCGGGAATTCTGTTGTTTTCCACCAATCCGGCGACTCGGGGGAACTACCAGCTGCTGTTCGAGAACCGGCTGATCTCCAAGGAGTACGAGGCCGCCGCGCCGGTGGACCCGGCCCTGGACCTGATGGACCATCCGCGGGTGGTGCGCAGCCGGATCGTCAAGAGCCGCACCTATCTGCTGGCGCAGGAGGTGGCCGGTGAACCCAACACTGAAACCCTGGTCAGCCTGGTCGAAGAACGGGACGGGTGCGGACGTTACCGGCTCACCCCGCATACCGGCAAAACCCACCAGCTTAGACTGCACATGGCGGGGCTGGGGCTCGGGATCATCAACGACCCGTTCTACCCGGTACTGCACCCTCAGGCACCCGACGATTACACCAGGCCGCTCCAGTTGCTGGCCAAGAGTATCGGGTTCAATGACCCGCTCAGCGGCACCCCCCGGCGGTTCGACAGCGAGCTACAGCTCCAGAACTTCGCCTAACGCGGTTCCCTGCTCTAGACCGCACCCCGCAGGACCCCTGTAGATTGGGACGGTGGACCTCACCGATCTCGGAGCATGGTCACCGCTGTTCCATCCTCTGACCTTCGTCATCGTGGTGATCGACGTGTTCATTCCAGCTGTGCCCTCCGAATTTTTGGTAATCGCGTCGGGCACCATGGCGTCCGAAGGTGCCCTGCTGCTGCCCGTCGCCCTGTTGACGGCCACCCTGGGCAGCTGGCTGGGCGATATCATCCTGTACCTGCTGTTCCGCAACCGCCTGACCTCATGGTTGGACAAGTTCAAGTGGGGGCGCAGCATCCATCGGAGCATCCGGGGCGCCGTGGAAAAGGCCGGGAAGTCACCGACTTACGCCGGGCTCATTGCCCTCCGGTTCCTTCCTGCTGGCCGTTCTGCGGGCGTCGCGGCGGCAGGCATCGCTAATCTTCCGATCCGCCCCTTCCTCGTGTGCGCCGCCGTCGGGGGCATCCTTTGGGCCTCCTGGCTGGTGATGCTCGGGTATATCACGGACGTCACCACAGGCTTCCCGTTGTGGGTCAGTGCCCTCCTGGGAATGGGTGTAGGTACGCTGGTGGGACTTGTCATTGCCGCATTCCTCGCGCTCAAGCAACGCCGGAAGGTTAAAACCACTAATGAGCACCCCGACCCCGCCCGTTCCCCGACTGCCGAACAAACCGACTAGTTCGCCAGCCGCGGCGCAGGATTCCCGGGAGCCGCACTCCTCCTCGGACGAAACCGGACACGGTCAGGTGTCTCCCGCGTTGGAGCGCCTGCGGGCTGGCCGCCCCAAAATCGGATTAGCCAGCGGGCCGACGGCGGAGCACCCCCCGGGCTCGATCGCTGCCCCTGCACCCGATGCCGGCCCCCGGCCGCCCGCGGGGGAACGACGGAGCGCGTCCCGTGCTGCTGCTCGCCGAGCAGCGCGGGGCAGCAGCACCGTTATTCAGAGTGTCAGGTCGTGGGACCCGGACCTGGTCAGGCGGATCGCAGTCACAATCGTGGTGATTGGATCGACTCTGGGCACCGCCAATGCCGCAGGGGCCCTCGGCGGACCGGATATCCGGGAGGCTTCATTGGGGACATTCGATCCCGCGGCGACGCTGGTCTCACCCGCCTTCCCTGCACCCTATTTGTGGCTGGTGATCGGGGCCGGGTTGCTCGGCTACACCGCGCACCAGTGGCTGCCGTCCCAACGGCGTAGTCCCCGGCACCGGCTGCTTGGCTGGCTGGTCGTGGCTTCGCTGCTCGTCACACTTGCATGGGCGCTCACCCTCCAGCAGGCCAACGCGACGGCGAGCCTGGTGCTGATCTGGCTGCTGGTGGTTCTTCTGCTGGGTGCCCTGCGGTGGCTCAACCGCTACCCGGCGCAGACCAGGACTGAGGCTGCCCTCGTGGACGTCCCGCTCGGGCTGTTCCTCGGCTGGGCTGGGGTCACCGCAGTGGTCCACACCGGAGCGGTGCTGACGGTCCTGGAAGTCGACTGGCTGGGGTGGGGTGCCCAGCGTTGGGCCCTGATCGGAGTCATCCTGCTCATTCTGGCGGCGATGGCCGTATGCATGACGGATCGTGGCCGGATCGCCGTCGCTATGGCTGTGGTCTGGGGAGTGACACTGATAGTGCCCGAGCGGTTGTTCGGCGACCTGCAATCAACCCCCGTGGCCTTCGCAGCCGGGCTGGGTGTCTTCTTCCTGATCATCTCTGCCGGATCGCGGCGGCACCGGGTGGACCATGCCTACCGTCGTGAATTGCGCGCACGACAGATGGCTACAGTCGCTCCCATCGATTTCTACGACGACGGAGAACCCGCAGGATCCCCACTGTAGCCACCCGCTCCACTGCGTGGCGCATGTTCACTGCAGCGCTGATTGCCTGCCGCGCCCCGGTCTCGTAGTCGGTTTCCTCGACCAGGAACCGGAGTGTGATCCGCGGTACTCCGGCCACCACGTCCAGCTGCTTTGCTTCCACCAGGTGGGCCGCCCCCAGAGCGGCCGTAGCGGAATCCATCACCGCCTCCGGTGGATGGCCGGGGAGCAATCCCATGATGTCGAGTTGGGCACGGAACGAGGGCATCCCCCCAGTCTGCCACCGCTGGCCCTCTAGTCGCGGTCCTCGTGTGGGGCGGTCACCAGGTCTTCGGCGGAGCCGATCCCCGACGCGTCGGGAACAAGCGCTGCTTTCCCAGCCGGCGGCGCGTTCGACGATAGTGACAAGCTTCTGATGATCGACGGCGAACCGCACCCCTGCTTTGGGCACGAGCACGACTTCCGGATCAAGTCCCTAGTTCGAGCCTCGGATCGGGTGGCTCAGGGATTTCATTTTGTCGTTGACGATCCACCTAAGCAGGGTGGCGACCCACAGTGACTGCCCGATGTGATTCAGGTACCAGATGGGACAAGTTCAGTCTTCTAGTTGATCGCCGAAAGCCCTGTGATCGCCCGACCGACAATGAGGGTGTTGATTTCATAGGAACCCTCATAGGTGTAGATTGCCTCGGCGTCGGCGAAGATTTTGCCCATCCGGAAGTCGGTGGTGATGCCGTTGCCGCCGAGGATCCCGCGTCCCAGTGCGACAGTTTCCCGCATTCGTGCGGTGGTGTAGGCCTTGGCCAGCGCTGCCTGCGGCATGTCCCCTCCGCCGTCCTCCTGCAGCTGGGCCACCCTCGCCATCATCCCCAGGCTGGCCGTGGTGTTGCCGAGCATCCGCACCAGTTGGTCCTGCACCAATTGGAAACCGCCGATGGGGCGACCGAACTGGTGGCGCTCCACCGCGTATTGGCGGGCGACGTCGAACGCGGCCAGCTGCTGGCCCACCGCCTGCCAGCCGACGAGGATCCGGGAGCCGCGCAGCAGCCGACGGGTATCGGCGAAGGTACTGATACCGGCGAACCGGTCCGCTTCGGGGACCCGCACATTGTCGAGCACGATGTCGGCGTTTTGGACGGTACGCAATGCGATCTTGTTCTCGATCCGGGTGCGGGTTATCCCCGGTAGTGTTGCGTCCAGGATGAAGCCCCTGATGCTTCCGTCGGCGGTGTCTTTGGCCCAGAGCAGCATGTAGTCGCAGAACGTCCCGTTCCCGATCCAGCGTTTGGCTCCGTTGAGGACCCAGGTGTCGCCGTCGCGCGTGGCCGTCGTGGACAGGCCTCCCGCCACGTCCGACCCGTGCAGCGGCTCGGTGAGCGCAAACGCGCCGGTAATCTTCAGATCCATCGCGTCCTGGAGGAGACGGGCCTTCTGATCTTCGGACCCGAACTCGTGCAATGCTTCGACAAACAGGTCGTGGTGCACCATGAAGAACGTGGCCAGGGACGTGTCCGCGCGGGTCATTTCAGCGATGACCATGCCGCCGAAGAGGTAGCTGTACCCCTGTTGGACGGGCGTGCTCAGGTTCAGTGCGGCGAGTTTGGGCAGCACCTCGATGGGAAACTCGGCCCGGTTCCACCACTCCTCCGCCGACGGAGCGACCTCTTTAGCAAGAAAGTCACGGACGTCGTCGAGTTTGGCGCTTTCGGTGGGGCTGAGGAGGGATTCGAAGCCCATAAAATCGGCGGAGGGGAGGGTGCTCTCCATTGAGCTGTTCCTTTCTGGGCTGCGCTGGGCAGCTATTTCGGCGCATCCGGATGGCACCGTCGAGGCGAATCGTTTCGCCGTTGAGCATCTGATTCTGCACGATGTGGGAGACGAGGGCTGCGTACTCGGCGGGCTTGCCGAGCCGGGACGGGTGAGGGACCTGGGCGCCGAGGGAATCCTGCGCCTCCTGGGGCAGCCCCGACATCATTGGGGTCTCGAAAATCCCGGGCGCAATGGTGACCACCCGGATCAGCGACCGGGCCAGTTCACGCGCGATGGGCAGGGTCATCGCGGCGACGGCACCCTTGGAGGCGGCATAGGCTGGCTGGCCGATCTGACCGTCGAACGCTGCGACTGACGCGGTGTTCACAATGACCCCGCGTTCAGCCGAGCCGTCCTCCGGCGTCACGGGATCGGTTGCTGCCATCGCCTCCGCGGACAACCGGATCACGTTGAAGGTGCCGATCAGGTTGATGTTGATGACCTTGGTGAACTGCTCCAGGGGAAGTACCCCGTCACGTCCGAGGACCTTCCCGGGGGTGGCGATCCCCGCGCAGTTGACCACTGTGCGAAGCGGGCCGAGCGCAACAGCAGTATCGACCGCAGCCTGGACCTGTGCTGGATCGGTGACGTCTGCCGGGGCAAACACGGCCCGGTCGCCCAGCGCGGCAGCGAACTCGGCGCCGGCCGACTGGGGCAGGTCCACCAGCACCACGGTGGCGCCTTCGCCGTGCAGTTGCCTGGCAGTGGCCTGTCCCAGGCCGGAGGCTCCTCCGGTGATCAGGGCCACAGTGTGGTTGATGTCCATGAAGTCTCCTCGAGTTGGTGCCATTGGGCGATTTGCCGCCATTTGGTGCTGGGATGGAACCTGATGCCCACTAAACATTACTGTGACGTAGCCCATACTGCATCCGGGGTGGCCGGGAATTGGCAGATTGCTCAATACAGGTACCGCGCTGTCCGGCTAGGGTGGTTTTATGCTCAATTCGCGGGAGGAACACCCGGTCCGTACAGCCGGGTTGCGGGCTCGGGCCGCAGCTGAATCCGTGGGGTCCAGGTTCGGTCATCGGCTGTGGGGTCTGCCGGGCACCCACCTCGGCGCCGTGCGTTTTCCTCCCGGGCGGGGCCTGTCCCCCTGGCACTATTGGTGGCAGGCTCATTACCTTGACGCACTGGTGGATGCGGCCCTGCGCGAATCCGATGAGTGTGCCGCCGAAAAGCAGGCTGTCACGGCACGCCGGCTGCTCCGGAGCATCTACTTACGCAACGGACTGCGCTGGACCAACTCTTATTACGACGATATGGCGTGGCTTGCGCTCGCCGCCGATCGGTTCCGTCAGCTGGGGCGCGGCGGTGGACATCCCGGCTCGCCTCTGATGCGGGCGCTTCGGTCTGCGCACACCCCCGAGCTCGACGGCGGGCTGTACTGGAACACCGACCGTGACTTCAAGAACACCCCGGCCACGGGACCCGCCGCCCTGTTGTTCGCCCGGCGAGGCGATACGGTCCGGGCCCAGGAGCTGGTCGACTGGCTGCAGGGTCGCCTGCAGGATCCCCGCACCGGGTTGTTCCAGGATGGTATCCGGATCGCTGGCGGACGCGAGAGGCTGATACCAACCATCTACACCTATAACCAGGGGCCCGTGCTTGGTGCCCTCCTGGAACTCGGTGGGCCGGATAACCTGTCCAGTGCTGAAGACCTGATCCTCGCCGTCGACAAGCAGCTGACGCACGACGGCGTGCTGTGGACGCATGGTGGGGGCGACGGCGGATTGTTCACCGGAATTCTGGCCCGCTACCTGGCTGTCGCTGCTGCGACCCCCGCCCTGCCGTCCGCGACACGGCGCACCGCCGGAGCACTGGTGACGACGACGGCCGAGACGCTGTGGACCGGACGGACTGTACCTGACGGGACGCCAGCGCCGAAGCGGAAGACGGCGCAGGGGACGACGGCCCGCGGCGGCACCGGCCGCCGTCGTTCTCCTGCGGCGGCGGGTGTGCTGGAATTCCCGGCAGGAACCGGGGCCGACGCTGGCACCCGGGGCTCCGAGCTGTCGACGCAGCTGCAGGCGTGGATGATTCTGGAAGCCGCCTACCGGGTGACCGCGGGCGCGGCACCGAGGCCGAAACGACCGGATAGGCCAGCGCCCGGTGCCTGATACCCACCGTCACCCGGTCCCCGCGGCGCGGCAGATCGGGGGCGGCGACCCGTGCGCGCACGGTGAAGCCGGACGGCAACTCAAGACCGACCAGGGCATCGTGGCCCGCGTAGGACACTGCGGTGACTGTCGCATCCGTCCCGCCAGCCGTCACATCCAACCATTCCGGGCGGAGCATGACGCACACCGGTGAACCGTCTACCGGTTCGCTGCCGTCGGCCATCTCGGCCTCCACCAGCCCCAGAGCACACTGCACCCGGCCGCCGGCCCACAAACCATCCATTTCCACGGTGTCCCCGACGAAGGCTGCCACCCAGCGGCTGATCGGGCGCTCATACACTTCGTGGGGCGTGCCCCACTGGAGGATCCGGCCCTCCCGCATCACCGCAACATAGTCGGCCAGGGACAACGCCTCCTCCTGGTCGTGGGTGACGAGCAGGCTGGTGTTGCTTTGGCCTCGCAACAGGTCCGCGACCTCCCGGCGAAGGGTTGACCGGAGTTGGGGGTCCAGGGCAGCGAACGGCTCATCGAGGAGCACCAGATCGGGCCGTGGTGCGAGGGACCGGGCGAGTGCCACCCGTTGCGCCTGGCCGCCGGAAAGCTGGGATGGTGCCCGGTCGATCAGTTCGCCGAGGCCCACCATCGCGGCGAGGTCCGCGATCCGCCCGGACCTGCCAGCGCTCCGCTTCAGCCCGAAACCGATGTTCTCGCCGACCGTCAGGTGAGGGAAGAGTGAGGCGTCCTGCGGGACCCAGCCGACACCCCGCTTCTCGGGTGCCCGTTGGACCGTAGGAGAAGAGAGGAGATTCTCGCCCACCCGGATGGTTCCACCCGCCGCCGGGAGCAATCCGGCGATGGCTCGCAGCAGGGTGGTTTTGCCACAACCGCTCGGGCCCAGGACAGCGGTGAGCGATCCCCTCGGGATCTCCAGGTGCACGCCGTCGAGCACCGTCGTGCCCCCGTAGGCAACGCTCAGCCCATCAATGACTACCCAGCTCACAAGTCCTCCTTCGCTACGCCCCGGAATCCAGAAAGCACCACCGCCGGGACGGCGGCGAGCAGCACCAGGGTGGCCGCGTAGGGTGCGGCAGCCCCATACTCGAACACTGTGGTCCTGGACCACAGTTCTGTCGCGAGGGTGGCGGTGCCGGTGGGGCGCAACAGCAGCGTCGCAGGCAATTCTTTCATGACCGAGATGGCTACCAGCAGCGCGCTAACTCCGATACCGGGCAGCGCCAGCCGCGCGGTCACCCGCCACCAGGTCTGCAGCGGGGACAACCCCAGCATTCGGGACACGTCAACCAGGTTTTCCGGCACCGCGGCTATCCCGTTGCGCATGGTGCCGATAGCCTTCGGCATGAACAGGACGGCGTACCCGAAGATCAGCACCACTACGGTTTGGTACAGGATTGGGACCGCCCCAAGCGCGAAAAACACCAGCGACAGACCCACCACAATGCCGGGGAGCGCGTGCCCCAGGAACCCGACCGCCTCGACTGCCGCGATCAGGCGCCCACGATAGCGTGCGGCCAGGACCGCGATGGGGAGGGCCAACAACACTGCTGCGACGGCCCCGGCTGCGGCGAGTCCCAGCGTGGCCCCAATCGCCTCAATCAGGCGGCTGACGTCCATCTCGCGTAACGTCGCAGCGTCCAGCAGGCGGCTGGTGAGTCCTCCGACGGGCACGACGACGGCGACCACTGGGGCGGCCAGTACCAGGGCCAGCGCCCCGGCGAGCCAGCGCCGGGGCGCGACCAGCGGCACCCTGCCGCGGCCTGCCCCCTGGCTGACCCGGCCACGGAACCGTTTCTCCCCCGCCACCACCGTCAGCGCCAGGACAACGAGCATGAGCGCGAGCAGCGCCGCCTGGTTGCGGTCGAAGCTTGCGCCGTAGGCCGAATTGATGCCCCAGGTGAGGGTCTGGTACCGCAACATGGACACCAGCCCGAAGTCCGAGAGTGTGTACAGGGCAACGAGGAGGGCGCCCGCGGCGGCCGCAGGCCTGACCCTCGGCCAGGTCGCGGCTTTGAACGCTCCCCAGGGACCGCGGCCCAACGTGCGGGCCACCGCCTCGAGATCGCCCGAGGCGCCTCGGAGCGCTGCGGCAACCGGCAAGGTGACATAGGGCGTGCAGACGGCCGTCATGATCAGCCAACTCGCAAAGAATCCGTCGAGGGTCGGCAACCAGACCAGCCAGCCGTAGGCAGCGAGGTAGGAGGGGACGGCGAGCGGCAAAGCTGAGATCAGGAGCATGGCGCGGGGTGCGGGGATTCTGACCCGGGTCAACACCCACGCCGATGCGGTACCCAACACCAGGCATGCGATGGTCACCGATGCCGCCAGCAGGACCGAGTTCAGCGCAAGCTGCAGGACCCTGGCCCGCAGGAGCGTGTCGACGAGTTCGGTGAACCCGGCGTCGGTGGTGCGTGCGACGAGGTAGACCAACGGGATCGCTGCCGTGGTGGCAGCCAGCATGGCCAGAAGCAGCAGCCAGGCGGGAGGCTTGACCCAGGGGGCACGGCCGGTGCCGGGCGCACGAACTGAACGCGCCGGCGTGCTGCTGGCGCGTCCAGTTCGGACGAGGGTCATTCGAGGGTCACCGGCTCCTACCTAGATCAGATCAGCCCATGCTTGCTGAGCAGTTCCTGGGTCTGTTCCAGGGATTCCAGATCCGAGAGGTCCAGGTCCGGGTTGACCAGCGAATCCAACGCTGGCAATCCCTCGGGTGCGTCAATACCGTCCGCGAGCGGGTACTCGAACGTTTCATCGACGAAGTACTGCTGCGCTTCAGCCGAGACCAGGAATTCGACGAACTTGAGGGCGTCGGCGTCCTGCGCGGCGTTGGACAGGATGCCCGCACCGGTGACGTTCACGATGGAGCCTGGGTCTCCGGCTTCGGGGTAGGACAGCTGGGCGCGCATGTTTTCCTCGCCGGCCTCGGCTGCCTGGCGGAACCAGTAGTAGTGGTTGATCAAACCGGTTTCGACAACTCCCTCGTTCACAGCGGTCAGGACAGCCCCGTTGTTCTCGAAGATCTGTGGGTCGTTGGCCGCGAGCGCCGATACCCATTCATCGGCTGCCTCTTCACCGTTCAGCACCCGGTAGGCCGTGACGAAGGCCTGGAAGCTGGCGTTCGATGGGGCTACCCCCACCCGACCGGACCATTCGGGTTCGGTCAGGTCATCCACGGAGACTGGGACTTCCTCAGCCGTCAGCTCCTCGCCGTCGTACACGATGACGCGGGCCCGGCCCGTGACACCCACCCAGCTGTCATCCGTGGAGGTGAATCCGTCGGGAACGGTGGCCGCGAGGTCCTCCGGGAGGGTACTGAACAACCCGGCGCTGCTGAGAGCGCCGAGCGCCCCCGCATCCTGGGAAAGGAAGACCTGGGCCGGCGTCTGCTCGCCTTCTTCCAGGAGGAGTGCACCGAGTTCAGCGGTGTTCCCGTAACGCACGTCCACCTCAACGCCCGTGGATTCTTCGAACATGTCGATCAGTGGCTGGACCAGTGCTTCGTCGCGGCCGGAGTAGAGGGTGAACGCATTGTCGCTCTCCAACTCGGCGGCTGGTGCTGGATCCGTTTGATCGGAGCCTGATTCGGTCGTCGCCCCACAGCCCACGAGGGCGAGGATGGTGGCGCCAGCGGCTAGGGCAGCAAATCTGTTGGTCATGAGTGTGATGTCTCCGAAGATGTTCCAGTGTTGAAGTGTTGGTAAGGATTACCTTACACGGGAATTTTTCGAATTAGTCACAGAAGTGTGCCCTAATTAGTTTTGTGACGGCTCAGGGTAGCTTCCGCTGTGGATACAAAGTCTCGTGTCGAGCGAGCATTGCCACGAACTTGGCGATGTTCCGTTCCCTGGCGGCCTCGGTTTTCAGCTGGGTCAGACGGAAGATCAGGGCGTACCTGTTTTGTGAGGTCAGGACATCGAACATGGCCTGTGCTTCCGGTTCGGCGGCAATGGCCGCGGCTAGGTCGTCCGGAACCTCAGCAGTGGCCGGCCCAGCGTAGGCCCGCTCCCATCGACCATCGGCTTTCGCGGCGTCGACGGCGGCCTGCCCTGCCGGCATCATTCGGCCTTCAGCCGTGAGGCGTTCAATGAAGCCAATGTTGCGTACCGACCAGATGCTGCGCGGGCCGCGCGGGGTAAACCGCTGGAAGCTACTCCCCTCGTCCCGTCGTCGGGCCTGGCCATCGATCCAGCCCACGCACAGTGCCTCATCCAACGCCGCGGCGTAGGTCAGCCCGGTGACGGAGCCGCCCTTCTTGTGCAGGATCAGCCAGACTCCCGGGGAGACGGAGTGATTGGCGCCAAGCCATTCCTTCCACGCCGACGCATCGGGAACCAACAGTTCGGGCAGTTCAGCCTTCATGGGGTTACTGTAAACCTTCATGCTCGGCTGAGCTTCCCGACCCCCAGAATCCGTTGAGGCCCCACATGCTGCGCGTTCGCCCCACCCTGATCACCACCGACCCCCAGCTGCTGGGAGACCTGCTTCCGGCCCTGGGAATGGTCCAGCAGCAGGGGACTGCTTTCTTCGACGCGGGCGGTGGCCGGATCGCGCTCCAGCCGGGCACCGCCGAACTGACGCTATTGGGCTTCGAGGCGGGAGTTCTCGAAGAGTTTGCCCGCCGCACCGCCGAGAGCGGAACAGCAGCGGAAGTGATCAGGGATGCGGCTGGCATGACGGCTGTCCGGGTCGAGGCGCCGGGACAAACCATCCCCGTCGATCAGGGCGATCGGCTCCTGGACCCCGACGTGGATCACGCCTTGACCGTTGTCTGCATCTGGTCGACCCCCGACCCGCAGAGGGCAGCCAGGATGCTCAGAGACATTGGGGCACGCCCCCACGGCCCGGCGGCCGAAGCAACGGATTTCACCGCCAAGAACGGCGGGCGGGTGGTCGTACGGACCGGCGGACACCAGTACTTCCAGGTGGGTTTTGACTATGCGGGCGACGTCGCGGACCTCCGGCTCCGGGTGCAGCACGCCGGCTTCTCCGCCGAAATGTCAGGGACGGGCAGGAACCGCATCCTGACCGTGCCTGTCTCAGCGCACCGGTCATTCACCATCAGTGAGCGGCCGGAAGGCTGAGCTGACGGCGGGCGGCCACCCCCGGCGATCGCTGCCCGGCCGCCCCCGCCCGGCGGTCACCGCATCAGGGGTGTGCTGCGGTCTGGCAATTCAGCCAATGGCCGAAGTGCAGCGCGCCGCCCGCCGTCGACGGCTTGTCTGCGATAAAACAAGGTATGAACGTTCGCACCCCAGACCCCAATCCCGGGTGGCTTTCAGAGGATGACCTCTACGAAGCCCGCCGCCGCCTCCCCATGGTCTATGTGGAGGCCATCCCGGTGCGGTGCGACTCGCTCGGTTATGTCACTGAGGTGGGTTTGCTGTTGCAGGCCAACGATCAGGGTGAAATGGTCAGGACGTTCGTCTCTGGTCGGGTGATGTATCGGGAAACTATCCGCGCCGCGCTGGTGCGGCATCTGGAGAAGGATCTGGGGCCGTTCGCCCTGCCGCAGTTGCCGCCCTGCCCGACGCCCTTCACCGTCGCGGAGTATTTCCCTTCACCGTCGGAAACCGGCATGACCGATGACCGCCAGCACGCCGTCGCCCTCGCCTACCTGATTCCTGTCACCGGTGAATGCCAGCCGCGCCAGGATGCGCTGGAGCTTTCCTGGATGACCCCCGATGAGGCATTAAGCGATGGTGTTCAGGCAGAGTTCTCCGGCGGGCGCGGCGGACTGCTCCGTCAGGCGTTGGCCTACGCCGGCTGGGGACGCTAACCAGTGACCGGCAACCGGAAACCCACGCGTGTCCGACGGGTTGGCGCCGAAGCTGTCACCGCCGGTCACCACATCATTGGACCGGCGGGCGCGGACCCCGCAGAGGTGGTGGAAACCGACATTGAGACGGACGATTTCGGGACTCCCGCCGTCGTCGTCGCAACCCTGGAGTCCGGCGACACCCTGCGGATCGCGGCCGGGTCGCAGGTCCAGATCACCGTCGACGACGGCGCACCGGTGGTAGGTGCCATCCCCGCCCAGGATGGGACCCCAGAGGCTGTCATCGCCCACGCCGTGTCGGTGCATCCCGAAAGCGCCCAGTTGCAGGGTCTTGCTGACCGGCTCACCAAGGGCGTGAACTTCAAGTCGGGAAGCAACCTGCAGGATGTGCACGATCTCGCGGTGAGCCTTCTGGTTGACTTCGCCGACGCCGCAAACGCGCTCCGGGTCTGCGACCTGTTGACCCCGCTACCCTTCGACGGTAATTTCGGGCGGTGGAAGTGGATTGAGGGAGCGTTGGCGCTGGCCTCCTACCTCGCCTACGACGACGGCGACGTCGCCCGCTCGGAGGCCTATTCGGCGTCTCTCCGTACCGCCGACGACGCCGAGACGGACCCTTTGAAAGCCAAGCTCGCTGCTGCGGTCCGGCAGCGCCAACTGAACGCTCCCAACCTTTACGACCCGGAGATCAGCCGCGCAGCAGCCGCGGGGGATGCCGCCGTCGAAAGGGCTTGGCGCGTGGTGCGGCTGTCGTCTCTGTTGTACCTGCGATCCCACGGCGGATCCGAGACGCTGACCGCTGATGAACTGACCCGGCGGATCCACAACGAATTGGTGGCGATCCGCGCCCTGTAGGGCTCTGGAGTGAAACCTGCTGCGGGAGTAGAGTGTCGCCATGAATCACTCATCGGCCCCCTCCGGCACCAGCAGCGCTGTCGGGAAAGATGGGGTAAATCCTCTCAGCGTCCACATTAACGCCGACGCCCGCCAGGTCTGGGTGATGCTCCGCGAGCCAGCCAAGGTCGCCCAGTGGCACGGCTGGGACTACGACGGGCTGGCTGAGGAGATCCGCCTCATCTTCTTCTCGCCGGGGGTAACTGAAGGCCAGGACCACCGTTCCCTGACCCTCGAGGACGGAGACACGTTCCTGTTGGAGCCGGGCCCGGATGGAACGGTCGTCACGGTGGAACGTGGGTTACCCGAACCGGAGTCGGAGATGGCCGACTGGTATGCGGACATCACCGAGGGATGGATCTCGTTTCTCCAGCAACTGCGGTTCGCGCTGGAGCGGCATCCCAACACCGACCGGCACACAGCGTTTTTCGCGGGCACCCCCTCCGACGGACAAGCCATCGCTGACCGGCTGGGAGCCGGATCGGTGGGCGAACCCGGTGACCCCTATTCCCTCACCCTGCCGGGTGGGCAGGAGATCACCGGCCGGGTGTGGTTCCGCACCGAACACCAGCTGGGGCTGACTGTGGCCCAGTACGCCGAGCACGGCGACGGACTGCTCATCCTCGCCGAACAGCCTGTGACTGAAGGGGTCCGCGACGAGCCGTCGTCGCTGGTCATCGCCTCGACCTACGCGCTCGGCGCCAAGGCGCTGCATAGCGTATGGGACGGATGGGAAGCGGTGCGCCGTGACCACTACCCCGATGCTGACCCGCTCGTCACTTCAGCCCTGGGGCGGACCGGAAAGCCGTCCACGTAATTGCTGGCAAAATGGGTTGGTGCCAACCGATACCCAGCAATCCACTTTCACCTTCACCGTCAACGAGCGGTTGAGCGACCCGACAGGTAAACCGTTGCACGGGCGCACCGGGACCATCAGCACCCCTCACGGCGAAATCCGCACCCCGGCCTTCATCGCCGTCGGCACCAAAGCCTCGGTCAAGGCAGTGCTTCCCGAGTCGATGCAGGAGTTGGGGGCGCAGGCACTCCTCGCGAACGCCTACCACCTGTATTTGCAGCCCGGTCCTGAGATCCTCGACGCGGCTGGCGGGCTGGGCCGCTTCATGAACTGGGATGGGCCAACCTTCACCGATTCGGGCGGCTTCCAGGTGATGAGCCTGGGATCCGGATTCAAGAAGGTCATCACCATGAACGTCGCCGACGCCGAGGGGGGCGGCTCCGACCACCGGGTGGCCGCCGGCAAGGAGCGGCTCGCCCACATTGACGACGACGGCGTGTGGTTCAAATCGCACCTCAACGGAGACCGGCACCGTTTCACCCCGGAGATTTCGATGCAGGTCCAGCATCAGCTCGGCGCCGACATCATGTTCGCGTTCGACGAACTCACCACGCTGATGAACTCCCGCACGTACCAGGAAGAGTCGCTGGAGCGCACCCGGTTATGGGCGGAGCGCTGCATCGCCGAACATGACCGGCTGACCGAGGAACGGGCGGGAAAGCCCTACCAGGCGCTGTTCGGCGTCATTCAGGGCGCCCAGTACGAGGATCTTCGACGCAAGGCTTCCCGGGACCTTGGCGGCATGGGCTTCGACGGGTTCGGGATCGGCGGGGCGCTGGAAAAAGAGAACCTTGGGACCATTCTGGGCTGGTGCGCTGATGAGCTGCCGGAGAACAAGCCCCGGCACTTGTTGGGGATCTCGGAACCAGACGATCTGTTCACCGGCATCGAGAACGGCGCCGACACCTTCGACTGCGTCTCCCCCACCCGGGTAGCCCGCAACTCAGCCTTCTACACCCCCGATGGGCGGTGGAATCTGTCCAACGCCCGGTTCAGGAAGGACTTCACACCGCTGGTGGACGGCTGCGACTGCTACACCTGCACCAACTACACCCGGGCCTACATCCACCACCTGTACAAGGCGAAGGAAATGGTCTCGGCCACCCTCATCTCCATCCACAATGAGCGGTTCATTGTGAAACTGGTCGACGCGCCCGCGACGCAATCGGCGACGGCACCTTCTTCGACTTCAAGGCTGAGGTGCTTGGCCGCTACTACGCCTAGCCCCTCCCCGGCCCCGCCCGCGCATCCTCCCGCGCATCTTCCCGCGCATCTTCCCGCGCAAAAGAGTGGCTGCCCCGCGCCCGCGGCCCACAAAAGTGGCTGACCCGCACGTTAGTGGTTGCCCAGCAGCGACCCTGCACGTGCGCCACTTTTCCGGGTGCGGCAGGGCGTCACGCCTGCGTCCCCCGCGGCCCGACTCCTCCTCCACAGCCATCAACCGCGCCGAGTTGTCCACATAACGGCGTCGACCCACCCCATCGAGTTTGGATCGGCGCATGCTGGCTGCATGAACATCGAGTGCCCGCCCTGGCTAAAGGCCTCCACGAGTCCGTGGACCACTGAGGAACTCGCCGAGCGAAACGTCAGCGATCGGCAGATTGCCCGGTTCGTCCAGGCGGAGATCTGGTCCGGTTGCGACGCGGCTGTTACCTTTCCGGCCAGCTCTGGCAGCAACAGTCGCTTGAGACCCGGGCCCTGCAACGCATCTACGCTCATCATCACGCGCTGCTGCCCACAACACGGAGGGGGATGGTGTACAGCCATACCTCGGCTGCCCGCATCCATGGCCTACACCTGTGGAAGGTTGATGACCTGGTCCACCTCACCCAGGGGTTTCCGACCAGCCCACACGGGCATGGTCCGGACGTCCGGGCCCATTACTCGTCACTGTCACCCCAGGACGTTTCCTCCGGGAAGGGCCTGCGAATCACAGCCCTGGAGCGCACCGTGGTGGACTGTGCCCGAATACTTTCCTACCGCCAGTCGCTCATCATCGCCGATCACGCACTGCAACTCGGCGGAAACCAGTCCCTGATGCAGGACATCGCCTTGCAGCTCTCCGGCCACAAGGGCATCGCCAACGCTCGGGCGATCACCGCCAGAGCCAGCGCTTTGGCAGAGTCCCCGGGCGAGACCTTGACCAGACATTTTCTCCGCCGGATGGGGCTGCCGATGCCGGAGGAACAGGTCTCTGTCCGGACCAGGCACGGCGATCACCGGCTCGACTTTGCCTGGCGGGAGCTTCTGTTGGCCCTTGAGTTCGACGGCAGGATCAAGTATTTCGACTTCTCCCCGACGCAGGAGGTGCTGTTCGAGGAGCGCCGCGGGAAAAGGCCTTGATGGAGGACGGCTGGCAGTTCATCCGCATCGAATGGGCGGACCTCTTCCGTGAGGCAGAGCTTAAGGCACGCATCCTGGTGGCTCTGCACCGCGCGAGCTCATTGCACCGGAAAAGTGCGTGACCTGCAGACGGGTGGCCGCCCCACCACTCGTCTGCGGCTCCGGCACTTTTCCGGGTGAGCGTGAGACCGGGACCGTTAGGACGCGGCGTAACTCGGTTCGCGCTTTTTGATGGCCTTGATGACCAGCGTCGTGACCGGCACGAACAGCACCTCGATCAGGGTTTTGTACAGAAAGCCGAAGAGCAGGTAATTGAGGAACCCGCTGAAGGTGGTGATACCAATAACCGACGCAGCAATGGCACAAAAAATCAGGGTGTCAGCGAACTCGCCGACCACTGTCGAGCCGAGCAGCCGGCCCACTAGACCGCGCTCGCCGAAGCGCCCCTTCATTTTGACCAGGACCCAGGCGTTGAGGGTCTGACCGACGGCGAAGGCCAGGAGGGAGGCAAGCACAATTAAGGGAACCGGTCCGAGCGCTCCTTCCAGGGCAGCCTGCTTCGAGGTGCCGAAGTCGTCGTCGAACCCGGGCAGGGCGATGATGACCAGGTAGCAGAGCGAGGCGAACGCCGACAATACAAAGGTCACGATGATCGCCAGCCGGGCGGCTTTGAAACCGTACACCTCGCTGATGACGTCGCCGAGGATGTAGGCCAGCGGGAAAAGGAAGAATCCGCCGTCGGTGATGATGCTGAAGTCACCAATAATCGGACCGATCAGCACACCCTTGGAGGCCCCGATATTGGACAGCAGCACGACGACGGCGAGGGTCGCCAGCATGATCGCGAAGTAGGTACTGCCCGAGGAGGCGAATTTGGCGCGGGTTTTTTCCTGCAGTTGAGTCAACGTCATCTCATTCATCGAAGTGGTTCGCGGACACGATTGGGTCCGCTGTATTAGCACTGATGCCCGGCTGCCCCCGGGCAGTCCAATTCTGCCACGCCCGCGGTGCGCCCTGAACTGGCCGCCCTGCCCGAAAGTAGGCAGACTGTACAAATGCCCCTAACTCATTCCGCCCCCGCAGTGACTCTCACCATCGCCGGATCCGAGGCGACCGGTGGCGCTGGCGCCCAGGCGGACCTCAGGACCTTCCAGGAACTCGGCGTTTTCGGCATCGCGACGCTGACCTGCATCGTGTCGTTCAATCCGAAGGACAACTGGAACCATCGTTTCGTGGCGGTCGAGCCGCAGGTCATCGCCGACCAGTTGGAGGCAGTCCTGACCTGTTACCCCGTGGAAACCGTCAAGATCGGCATGTTGGGTACTCCGGCAACCATTGACACTGTTGCGACGGCGTTGAAGAGCCAGCAGTGGCGCAACATCGTGCTGGACCCGGTGCTGATCTGCAAGGGCCAGGAGCCCGGCGCCGCGCTCGACACGGATCAGGCACTGAAGGCAAACATTCTCCCGCTCGCAACTGTTGTCACTCCCAACCACTTCGAGGCTGAGTCGTTGTCGGGCATGACCATCAACAGCATCGAGGATCTGCAGGAGGCCGCCAAACGGATCCATGAGATCAGCGGCGCCGTCGTCGTCGCCAAGGGCGGCATCCGCCTGGAAGGTGAAAACGCCGTCGACGTCTACTTCGATGGCACTACCCTGGAGCTGCTGTCAGCCCCGAAGGTCGGCGAAGTAGCTGTCAGCGGCGCGGGCTGCACCCTCGCCGCCGCCATTGCTGCGGAACTGTCCAAGGGCGCCAGTCCTCTTGATGCGGCTCGAACAGCCAAGAGTTTCGTGACCGAGGCGATTCGTCACAGGTTGTCCTCGCAGGCACCATTCGATGCAGTCTGGCAGGGCGGCGCCGCCGGGATCCCGGCATGAGGGTAGCGATTCTGGGCGATATCGGACAGCGCATTTACCACGTCGGTGATGATGCAATGACTCATGCCGCCGTGGATGAACTCGCAGCCCGCGGCATCAAGGACGTTGTCCTGCTCAGCCGGAACGCAGCTGACACGACCGGTCGGTTCGGCACCGAGGCAGCGCCGACCATCGAATTTCCGTGGCCGTACGCCGACTACCAGCATTACCTCAACGAGATACTCTCACTCCTCAACGGCGAGCCTCATAGCCTTGCCGACAACGACCAGGTGCACGGGCTCATCGAGACCATCCGCGGCTGCGACTCAGTGCTGATCGCAGGGGGCGGCAACATGAACTCGGTGTACGGCTGGCTGCTCTACGAACGCGCAGCGGTCACCGCAATTGCGCGGCACCTCGGCAAGGCAGTGGTGATTGCTGGCCAGACTATCGGGCCTATGCTGTACGGCGCTGACCGTGAAGTGGCAGTACAGATGCTCTCCCGCGCCGCTCTGGTAGGTGCACGTGAGGACAGTTCGCTCAGCCTCGGACGGGAGTTGGCAGGATCCAGCGTGGTGCGGTGCCTTGACGATGCTTCCTTCCTCGCGTCCAACACCGCCGCCCGGCAGCAGCCCGACGACGGCGGTCACCCGCCGGGAAGCACCCCACCTGTGGCCTCCTATATCGTTGGCACCTTCGCCGGCAACACTGGCGCCTGTCCCCGCGACCTGTTCGTAACGGCCGTCGCGAAAGCCCTGGACGACGCGGCCGACCTCACCGGCCTGCCGGTCCTTCTCCTGCCCCACATGGCTGTTGAGGGTGAGGGCGGCATCGATGAAGCAATACACGCGGAGATTGC
This sequence comes from Arthrobacter sp. Bz4, assembly GCF_003075455.1. Classification (GTDB taxonomy): domain Bacteria; phylum Actinomycetota; class Actinomycetes; order Actinomycetales; family Micrococcaceae; genus Arthrobacter_D. The sequence goes on along the minus strand of NZ_QDAE01000006.1, from coordinate 84,271 downwards.
AGCGGCGATGACTTCCTCCGTCCAGTCACAACCCATCGCGTCGGCGCGCGACACCGCAGTCCTCACCTCCCGGGCAGCCCTGGTGGTCACGTCGCGGTATCACCCGGTGGTTTTCGCTCTCGACGGCGGCGTCCCCACGGTTGCCTTGTCCCTCGATGAATACAGCGACGTGCGGTTGCGTGGGGCCCTCGCCAACTGGGGCCTGGCCGACTTCGCTCTGCCCCTGCCGTCACTGCTCGACGGCACGATCGGGCAGGCCCTCCGTGAGGCCTGGCAACGCCGCACAGTCATAGCGGAACAGGTGCAGTCTCTCCGACCCCAGAAGCTCACCGAATCTTCCGCCTGGTGGGACTCAGTGGTTGGGACCCTGCAAGGCAAGCCAGCCAAGGTTCAGTCGCCGTTGCCGCACCGCCAATGGGTCCCACGGGGAACTTGGTCCGCAGCCGCCGACACGGCGCGGGTGGTGTTCCTCCCGATGGCGGCAGAATTGGCTGACCTCCGCAAAACCCGCGAGCACCTTGAGGGGGAAGCCGCCGCCGCCCGGGACGAGCTGCAAGGCTGGTTCAATTCCTCCAGTTTCAGGCTGGTCCGCAAACTAGCCTCCCTACGTACGCGGTTCCGACCGCGCAAAGCCGTCTGAGGACTTTCAGTGACACTCCCTCCTTCTCCCTCAGTCGCCGTTATCATGCGGTCCCGGAACCGGTCGGTGCTGCTGGACCGCGCACTGCGCGATCTCCTCGGCCAGTCCATGACCCAGTGGACCCTCGTCGTCGTGAACGACGGCGGCGACCGCGCCGAAGTGGACCCGGTGGTGGACCGCTACCGCTTGCAGCTCGGCGATCGGGTCCAGGTCATCCACCATGACGTGGCGCGCGGAATGGAGGCAGCCTCCAATGCCGGCATCAAAGCGTCGGACTCCGAGTTCATCGCCATCCACGATGACGACGACGAATGGCACCCTGAGTTCCTCGAACGGACCCTGGCTTATCTGGCGCACCACGACGACGCCGGCGTGGCTGTCCGCACCGAACTGGTCTACGAGCGGATCACCGACGGGACAATCGAAGAAATTAGCCGGGAGATTTTCCAGCCGCAGCTGCAGTCAATCACCTTGTTTGATACTCTCCGGCACAACCGGTGCGTCCCCATTTCGCTGCTTTATCGCCGTTCAGTTCATGACCGGATTGGCTATTACAACGAATCCCTCTCGGTAGTGGGCGACTGGGAATTTCAGCTCCGCCTGCTCCAGCAGCACACGCTGGGTTTCCTCGATGAGGAGCCGCTGGCGTTCTGGAACCAGCGAAAAGACGCGACCGGAGACCTCGGGAACAGCGTGATCGTTGGTGACGCCGAGCACAGGCGGCTGGATCAGTTGGTGCGCGAGATCCACCTCAAAGAGCACGTCAGCCAGTCAGGGCTGGGCTCACTGCTTTACCAGACGTCCTATCAGCAGCGCGAGTTCGACCACCTGCATCACCGGCAGAACTATTCGGAAGACCTCCTGCGCCAGATTCTCGAATCCAACAACCGGCTGGCCGAACGGGTGCAGCGGCTTGAGGAAGCAGTCAGTGACGCTAGCCTCGTCTCGCTGGTGAGGCGTCGCTATCGCCAGCTGAAAAGCAGAATACTGGGGCGCTAGAAGCCCTGAATAGTCATCGATTTCACACCGCGTGGGCCTGCTCAGGGAATTACCAGGAAATTGCCTAACTTAACTAAGTTTTTTGTGTGGTAGCCGTTGACTTGTGACTGATCACACAGAAAGGTAGTACCGGTGGAGGGGGTCGGGCAACCGGCATCCACTGTTCAACTACTGCTGACGCAACTTGTTCATTCAGGGAACGTCACTCACATCTGTCATGGCCGTGTCAGCAGTACTTGCGGGGAGCTAATCACAGGTCTCAGCGGGTGGTCATGACTGAGCCTCACTAAGGAGAAGTATGAGCAAGTCATACCACCGGAATACGGGGAAGGCTGTGTTGGCATCGCTAACTGGCCTTGTTCTGGCTTCCAGCATGTGGGCGCCTGCTTCGGCTCTGGAATCACCGTCATCGGGTGAACCCACAGCCGAGGGAATTGAGCTCCAGGCAGTACCCGATCTTAAGGTCAGCAGGGATCTGGCGGATCGGACAGGCCCCACAGCGGCCTATATCCAGTTCGCAGGAAAAGGCGCCTTCGAACAAACGCAGCCGGTAGCGGTTCGCAATGGAATTCAGTCCCCCGTCGATCGGACCAACGATGTTCTGAACATCAGGGCCGGAATTCAGGCCCAGGCCGATGAGGTAGCGGCCGAGGCGTCAGCCTCGCAGCTCTACACCACCACCAACACCATCCCTGGTGTTGCCATTCAAGGTGACGCCGAGGCAATCAAGGCACTTGCTGCCCGCCCCGACGTCGTGAAGATCACCGGTATTGTGCCGAAGACCGTGACCAACAAGGGCGCGGACATCGACACCCGCGCGCTTGATGCCTGGACCGCACGCGATCAGACCGGCGACGGCATCACCGTTGCCGTGCTGGACACCGGACTTGATTACACCCACTCCGGTTTCGGCGGCCCGGGCACGATCGAGGCCTTCGAGCAGGCGCAGGCAGACCTGGTCCCAGACCCAGCTCTCTTCGACGCCGCTAAGTTTGTGGGCGGCTACGACCTGGTGGGCGACGACTATGACGCCGGTGACCCCGACAATGACATTCCTCAACCAGACCTCAACCCCCTCGACTGCCAGAGCCACGGTTCGCACGTCGCCGGTACCTCTTCGGGCTACGGCGTCAACGACGACGGCTCCACTTTTGACGGCGATTACGCCACCCTCGACGCCGACGGCGTCAACGCCATGCGGATCGGTCCCGGCTCGGCTCCCGAATCCCAGCTGGTCGCCCTCCGGGTCTTCGGCTGCACGGGTTCCAGCGCAGTTGTCGGTTCAGCACTCGACTTCGTGCTGGACCCGAACGGTGACGGCAACTTCGACGACCGCGCTCAGGTTGTCAACATGTCACTCGGCGCGGCATTCCCCGCCTATGACGATCCTGAAAACGACATCGTTAACGCTCTGACGGCTCAGGGCGTCCTTTCCGTTGTCTCCTCAGGCAACAGCGGCGACGTCTACGACATCGGCGGCTCCCCAGGCAGCTCAGAGTCCGCCCTGACCGTCGCCGCAAGCGTCGGTTCGCAGATCACCCTCGACCGGGTTGACGTGCTCGCACCTGACGACGTCGTCGGGCAGGCTGCTGGCCAGTACAGCGTCAACTACGACTACTCCACGGCCACTGAGGAAGAGCTCACGGGCACGGTTGTCAAGGCTGATCCCGCCAACGCGTTCGGTTGCCAGCCCTTCGCACCGGGCACCTTCGACGGTGAATGGGTCTGGCTGCAGTGGGAAGAGGATGGAACATTCCCTTGCGGATCCGTTACCCGCTTCAACAACGTTGAAGCCGCAGGCGGAGCAGGTGTGGTCCTCGACTCGCCCCGCTCAGTCTTCGAGTCCGGCATCGGCGGCAACGCCACCATTCCCGGCGTCCAGTTCAACGCCGAATTCTCCGAGCAGCTGGAACCAGCAGCAGAAGCTGGCACCCTTGAAGTTCGTCTCGATTCCGGTTACCAGGCAACTGCCGGCGGCAGCTCCGACGCACTCGACACGCTCGCAGCTTTCTCCTCCCGCGGGCTGCACGGCTCCAACGGAGTTGTGAAGCCCGATGTAGCAGCCCCCGGCGTCTCAACTGGTTCGGTCCAGGTTGGCACGGGAACCGGCGCATCGGTCAAGAGCGGCACCTCAATGGCAGCCCCACACGTGGCTGGCATCGCTGCACTGCTGTACGCAGAGACCAACTTCAACCCGTATGAGATCAAGTCCATGATCATGAATACGGCCATCGCCGATCTGGTGACAGCCGATGGCGTCGAGTACGCCCCGAACCGCGTAGGTTCCGGACGCGTCGACGCCGTATTGGCACTGGACACCCCGGTCCTGGCCTACTCGACAGAACAGCCATCGCTCACCTCGGTGAACTTCGGCGTTCTGGAGCTTGGCAGCGAAGCGATGACCATGACCAAGCAGATCACCGTGGAAAACAAGTCGGACGACGTGATTCGCTACAGCGCCTCCTACCTTGAGGCGTCAACGATGCCAGGCGCCGAGATCAGTGTGACGCCGCAGGTGCTTGCGCCTGAAACGCTCACCAATGCCTTCGATGTTCCAGCCAACGGCACGGCAACTGTCGACGTCACGCTGACCATTGATGATCCAGCCGCCCTGGCGAAGACGATCGACCCGGCTGCTGAGGAGACTCAGTTCGGCGTCGCCCGTCAGTACCTTGCCGATGTGTCGGGCCGCGTGCAGTTCGCGAGTGAAGTGAACACGCTGCGTGTTCCCGTCTACTCAGCACCGAAGCCCACATCGGAAATCTCGGCTGGCGCCCAGATCATGTTCGAGAACGCCTCAACCCTTGAGAGCTCAGTAGTGCTTGAGGGCCGCGGCCTGCTGCAGGGTGGATCGGATTCGCGCTATGCATCGCTCGTGACCCCGCTGGTTCTTGGCGCTGAAAGCCCCCGGGCCGACGAGCGTCCGCTGGAGTCCCTGTACTCCCTGGACCTCCGCTCGGTTGGTGCCGCATCAACGGTTCCGGCAGTTGTCGCAGCCGGCGGCGAAGCAGAAGAGGGTTACCTGAACCTCGGTATCAGCACCTGGCAGAACTGGGCTCAGCTGGGTGGCAATAGCCAGGTTGCAGTTGAACTGGATCTTGACGGTGACACCGAAGCCGACATGGTGGTCATCACCCTGCGCCTCGACGACCTGGACATGATCCTGTTCGAGGTGGCACCGGTGCTTGACGATGGCTCGCTGGGCCAGGGTGACAGCCTGTACTTCGCCAACGGCGTCGACGGCAGCCTGGACACGAACACCTTCGACACCAACGTCATCACTCTGCCTGTCCCGGTTGCTGACCTGGGCCTGGACCTGAGTGCTTCGGCTCCGATCCAGTACCGCGTCTCCACCGCCAGCCCGTTCAATGTGGACGAGGATGGCAACACCGCGGGATCGGTCGACGAGACCGAGTGGATTGACTTCAACGTCACCGAGCCTGAGCTGTGGTTCGAAGGCGTCACCCCCGACACGGTATTCATTGCCGCCGAGGGTACAACGATTGGCGTCAACCGTCAGGAAGGCGTCACCGACGCCCGCGCGTTGTTCCTGCACCACCACAACGCAACGGGCCTGAAGGATGAAATCCTCGACATGCAGGTTGACCAGCTCCGGTTCCCGGATGTTGCGGGCAATGAGCATGAGGAGGCCATTAACTGGCTGGCTGACCAGGGGCTGACCACCGGCTACCCGGATGGCACCTACCGTCCGCTGGCCTCGATCAACCGCGATGCCATGGCGGCGTTCCTCTACCGCCTGGCTGGTGAGCCTGCTTTCGCGGAGCCCACCACCTCTCCATTCGCTGACATCACTCCTAGAACCCAGTTCTACAAGGAGATGGCGTGGATGGCCGAGACCGGCCTGTCGACCGGCTACAGCGATGGCACCTTCCGTCCGCTCGCTCCCGTCAACCGTGACGCGATGGCCGCGTTCATGAACCGCTTCGCTGGTGAGTACTGCATCATCGCCGACGCAGCGGATTACGTTGCACCGCAGGTTGCACCGTTCCCGGACGTTCCGGTGAACGATCAGTTCCACCGGGAGATCTCCTGGATGGCCGAGAACAACATCACCCAGGGCTTCGACGACGGCGAGTACAAGCGCCTTCAGCCGGTCGCCCGCGACGCGATGGCAGCCTTCATCCAGCGTCTCGATGGTTACACCGAGGACAACGGCGGCTGCAACCCGTAACCACGGATAGTAAACGCTAGACACAGAAAAGTGGTGGCCACCCGGCAACGGGTGGCCACCACTTTTTTGCCCAGAAGCTACTGTGTCGAGTGGCTACATTGTCGAGTGGCTACATTGCTGGGCCCGCCACGAGAATCCCATCGGTATCGGCATACACGGTCCCTCCGGGGGTGAAGATGACCCCTCCAATCGCCACCGGCACGTCAATCTCACCGACGCCGTTCTTGACGCTCTTGCGGGGATTGCTGCCGAGTGCCTTCACGCCGAGGGGCAACCCAGCGAGCACCGCGCGGTCACGGATTGCACCGTTGATAATGACGCCGTTCCACCCGTTCTTCACCGCGATCTCCGCAATCATGTCTCCCATCAGCGCCCGCTCAAGTGAGCCACCGCCGTCGACGACGAGGACCGCGCCCGCACCAGGCGTGGAAAGGACCGACTTCAGCACCACGTTGTCGTGATAGCACTTCACGGTTCGTATCGGCCCGCTGAAAGCCTGCTCCCCTCCCAGATCCTGGAACTGGATTGAAACTGATTGAACGGTGTCTCCGAACTGGTCGTAGAGGTCCGCTGTGGATAGGTCCATGTTCTTCTCCTGATCGGTGGTTTGAGATTGTGAAAGATCAACCCGAGTGGGCCTCAAGAAAGCTGTACACCTCGGTCTCATCTACCCCGGGGAACGCGCCGGGCGGCATTGCGGCCAGCAGATGTGAGTGCGCCCGGGCGCTCGGCCAGGCGTGACCTGCCCAATTTTCAGCCAGCGACGACGGCGGACGCCGGCAGCACGCCTCATCCGGGCAAAAGGACTTCTCCCTCATGGTGGTGTCCCTGCCCCTGAACCACTTCACATGCGCATACGGCACCCCGATGCTCAACGAGAACTCCCCGCTCGCTGACCGTTCGGTCCGGGCCGTGCACCAGTAGGTGCCGCTGGGCGTATCCGTGTACTGGTTGTAGGCGCGGAATTTGTCAGCCACCTCAAACACCACCCGTGAAGTCCAGCGTTTACAGGAGGGCTGGCCTTCAATGGCACCCGTGTGGTCCTGGGGAAAGGTGACGCCGTCGTTCTCATAGGCTTTGTAGATGATCCCGCTCTCATGGGTCTTCTGAAAATGGGTGGGGATGCCCAGGTGCTCGGTGGCGAGGTTGGTGAACCTGTGCGCCGCAGTCTCATAGGACACGGCAAACGCGTCCCGGATATCCTCCACGGCAATCTCCTTCGCCGCTTTCGAGCGCTGCAGGAACTCCACCGCAGGCTTCTCCGGCAGCAAAAGTGCCGCGGCAAAGTAGTTGGTGGCCACGCGCTGCCTGAGGAACTCCCGATAATTTTCAGGCGTCTGGTGGTCCAGCACGTAATGCCCGAGCGCCTGCAGCAGCACCGAGCGCGGATCGTGGTCAGTGCGCTGGGACTGGGTCAGGTAAATTCTGCGGTTCTTCAAATCGGTGACAGAACGAGTTGAATGCGGCAGGTCGCCCACGTGATGGAGGGTGAACCCCAGATGGGCGGCGATGTCGGCAATCAGGTGCTGGGACATCGGCCCAGCGGTGTGCCCCACCGAATCCAGCACCCGTTGCGCCTCGGCCTCGAGTTCGGGGAAGTAATTGTTCTGTTTGCGCATCTCGCGCCGCAGCTCGGCGTTGGCCCGACGGGCCTCCTCCGGGGTGGCCACCTGCTCGTTGAGCCGGCGCTCCAACTCGCCCTGAAGGCCCACCAGCGATTCGAGTACCTCCATCGGCAGCCGTGAGGAGATCCGCACCTTCGGCAGCCCGAGCGCCCCGTATAGCGGGCCGCGCTGCGCCCGCTCCAGCTCGATCTCCAGTGCTGCCCTCCGGGTGGGAGGTTCCGCACCCAACAGCTGATCGATGCCTACCCCGAGGGCCGACGCGAGGCCCTGCAGCATCCCCAGCTTTGGTTCACGTTTGCCGTTTTCGATCAGCGACAGCTGCGACGCGACGGTGCCGACGACGGCGCCCAGGTCATCGAGCGTCATCCCCTTCGCTTTCCGGAGATGTCGGATCCGTCGGCCCAGGCTGATCGCGTCGAGGTCGTCCGGCGCGCCGGCGCCCGCCTCAGCGGCTCCACCGGATTCTGGTCGGTTCCAGGTGGCTGGTTTGATCGGCATGTTGGTCATTTATTGAGGTTACGCGAAGAAGTGCGTTTTTTGCCAGCAGTTTCGGCTAGGCAAGGGGTTGAAATGAGAGAAAGGTTGGTTTTACGAAGCCAACGAACACTTCACGCACTCGAATCAACGGCTCAGGGAATTCAAAGGAGAATGCAATGACACAGGACCAGACCACCCCACAGGCAAACACCGCATCGACAGGCCAGAGCGCCGAAGGATCGGCCGAGCGGGAGCTGGAACTCGAGTGGTCGGCCAATTCCCGCTGGGATAACGTCACGCGCGACTACTCGGCGTCCGACGTCGTCCGCCTTCGCGGCCGGGTCCAGGAGGAGCACACCCTCGCCCGGCGCGGCGCCGAGAAGCTGTGGACGCAGCTGACCGAACAGGCCCGCACCGGTGAGTACACCCACTCGCTTGGCGCACTGACCGGTAATCAGGCGGTGCAGCAGGTCAAGGCGGGCCTGAAAGCAATTTACCTGTCCGGCTGGCAGGTCGCCGCCGACGCCAATAACTCCGGGCACACCTATCCGGACCAGTCACTGTACCCCGCCAACTCGGTGCCCACCGTGGTGCGCCGCATCAACAACGCACTGCTGCGTGCGGACCAGATCGACTTCGCCGAAGGGGTCCAGACGGTGGAGGACTATTTGGTTCCCATCATCGCCGACGCCGAGGCAGGCTTCGGCGGCCCACTCAACGCTTACGAGCTGATGAAATCGATGATCCAGGCCGGCGCTGCTGGCGTTCACTGGGAGGACCAGCTCGCTTCGGAGAAGAAGTGCGGGCACCTCGGCGGTAAGGTACTTATCCCGACCCAGCAGCACGTCCGCACCCTCAACGCCGCACGGCTCGCCGCCGACGTCGCTGGGACGCCGTCAGTAGTAATTGCTCGCACCGACGCCGAGGCCGCGACCCTCATCACTTCCGACGTCGACGAACGGGATCAGCCGTTCATCACCGGCGAGCGCACCTCCGAGGGCTTCTACAAGGTGCGCAACGGCCTCGAGGCGTGCATTGCCCGGGGACGGGCCTACGCGCCGTATGCGGATCTGCTGTGGATGGAAACCGGAACCCCCGACCTTGACCTGGCGCGCAAGTTTGCTGAGGGCATCAAGTCGGAGCACCCGGACCAGATGCTGGCGTACAACTGCTCGCCGTCGTTCAACTGGAAAAAGCACCTCGACGACGCAACGATCGCCAAGTTCCAGCGGGAGCTCGGCGCGATGGGGTTCACCTTCCAGTTCATCACCCTGGCAGGGTTCCACGCGCTCAACTACTCGATGTTCGACCTGGCCGAGGGCTACGCCCGCGACGGCATGAGCGCGTACGTCGAACTCCAGGAGCGCGAATTCGCTGCCGAGTCCCGGGGCTACACCGCCACCAAGCACCAGCGTGAGGTGGGAACCGGCTACTTCGACCAGGTTGCCACCGCCCTCAACCCCACGGGCAGCACCCTCGCCCTGGCCGGATCCACCGAGGCGCAGCAGTTCCACTAACCCCCGCTGCACGCCCCGCTCCACCCCGTCCCACACCCCCAACCCCGGCCCCCACCTAGGATGGCCGGGGCTGGGGGCGGGGCACCCACATTTTTCCAGGAGGCACACCATGAACAACCTGATCACCCTCAACGGCGTTACCCTGACGGCGCCGGCCGTGCGCCGCCAGGACGAAATCCTCACCCCGGAAGCCCTCGACTTTCTCCGGAAACTGCACCAGTCGACGGCCAGCCGCCGGCAGGAACTCCTACACCTGCGGCAACAGTCCCGCGCCAGGATCTCCAACGGCACCGATCCGCGTTTCCTCCCCGAGACCAAACACATTCGCGACGACGACGGCTGGCGGGTTGCGCCGGTCGCCCCGGGCCTGGAGGACCGCCGGGTGGAGATCACCGGACCCGTCGACCGGAAAATGACCATCAACGCCCTCAACTCAGGCGCCAAGGTGTGGCTTGCCGACATGGAGGACTCCTCCACTCCCAGCTGGTCCAATGTCATCAACGGGCAGCTCAACCTGCGCGACGCGCTGGCGGACCGCATTAGCTTCACCTCTCCGGAAGGGAAGGAATACCGGTTGGGAGAGGATCGGCCGACCATCGTGGTGCGCCCCCGCGGCTGGCACCTGCCCGAGAAGCACCTGCTGATCAACAACACCCCGATCGCCGGCGGCCTGGTCGACTTTGGATTGCATTTCTTCCACAACGCCCGGACGCTCATCGCCCAGGGCCGGGGCCCCTACTTCTACCTGCCGAAGATCGAGAACCATCTCGAGGCACGGCTCTGGAATGACATTTTCGTCCAGGCCCAGCAACTGTTGGGGCTGCCCCAGGGCACTATCCGCGCCACGGTGCTGATAGAAACGATCACCGCCGCGTTCGAAATGGAGGAAATTCTGTACGAACTGCGCGAACACGCCGCCGGTTTGAACGCTGGCAGGTGGGACTACATCTTCTCGGTGATCAAGAACTTCAGGACCCGCGGACCCCGCTTCGTCCTCCCCGACCGGTCCATGGTGACCATGACCGCGCCGTTCATGCGCTCCTACACGGAGCAGCTGGTGCGAATCTGCCACCGCCGGGGCGCCCACGCGATTGGCGGCATGTCGGCCAACATCCCGAACCGGCGAGACGAAGCAGCGAACGCCGTCGCACTGGAAAAGGTGAGGGCGGACAAGACCCGGGAAGCGAACGACGGTTTCGACGGTTCCTGGGTAGCCCACCCGGACCTGGTTCCGGTGGCGATGGAGGTGTTCGATGCCATCCTCGGCGAGCGGCCCAACCAGCTGACCAGGCTGCGCGACGACGTCCTCCCCGACGACAAGGCACTGCTCAACATCGCAGGCACCCCCGGGGTCATCACCGAGGCCGGGATCCGCGAGAACCTTGAGGTGGGCGTGAGGTACATCGAGTCGTGGTTGCGTGGCAACGGGGCTGCGGCGATCAACTCCCTGATGGAGGACGCTGCGACGGCCGAGATTTCGCGGTCTCAGATCTGGCAGTGGATCTACTCGGGCGCCGTCACCGACGACGGCGAGGCCATCACCCACGGGTGGGTCGCCGAGCTGCTGGAGGAGGAGTTCGCGGCGATGGAGCGTTTTGACGGCGACCGTTTCGACGACGCCCTGGCAATCTTCGAGGAGGTTGCCCTCGGTGAGGAATTCCCCACGTTCCTCACCGTCCCTGCCTACGCCCGCTACCTGCACGAGAACCGCGAGTTGGCGACGGTCTAGACCGATCCTCACCGCACCCCGCCGCTCCTCCACCGCGGGGTGCGGTGAGGGTGCGGTGAGGGTGCGGCGCGGCTGCGGTGGGGTGTAGCGGGAATACCCCGGAGCCAACCCCGCGTTGTGCGATGTATGCAGATTGAAATTTGGTCAGACGTCAAGTGCCCCTGGTGTTTCGTCGGCAAGCGCCGGTTTGAGACCGCCCTCGCCGGCTTCGAACACCGCGATCAGGTCACCGTGACCTGGAAGAGCTTCCAGTTGGACCCGGATCTCCCGGATCACTATGACGGCACCGAACAGCAGTACCTCGCTGAACGCAAGGGTATCTCCGAAGACCGGATCCGCGAGATGTGGGACAGCCTGTCCGCCTCGGCCGCCGGCGAGGGACTGAACTTCAGGTTCGAGGACGTCGTGGTGGGCAACAGTTTCACCGCCCACCGGTTCCTGCACCTGGCCAAATCCCAGGGGCTCGGCGACGCCGCCAAGGAGGCCATCCTGTCCGCCCACTTTGAACAGGGCAAAGACACCTCGGACACGGACTTCCTGGTGGAGCTCGGCAAGGAGATCGGCCTCACGGAGCACGACGTGCGGGCCACCCTCGGCACAGACCGGTTCGCCGACGACGTCCGCCACGATATTGCCGAGGCACGCACGCTCGGGATCAGCGGAGTACCGTTCTTCGTCATCGACCGGAAGTACGGCATTTCCGGAGCCCAGCCCGCCGATCTGTTCGCCGAGGCGCTCACCACCGCGTGGCAGGAAGCGAACCCGCTGACCCTCGTGAATCCCGCCGGATCCGCCGCGGCCTCCGCCGACGGCGAAGCGTGCGGGCCGGAGGGCTGCAACTAGCCTGCAGCTAGGGGGCAGCCGGGGTCGATTCCGGTGCACCCGACGTGGACTCGGCCTCGGCAGACGCCGTCGTCGGGTCGGTGCACACCAGTCCGGCCGGAGTTTCATCCAGCTCGGCTTCAGCGATGAGACCCTCGTACCCTGAGCCGACGACGACGTCGACGGTCGCGTCAGTGCGCTCATCCTCCACGAAGATGGTTCCCGGAATCTGGCGCTGTACGGTGAAGGCATTCGCGTAGCCCTCTGGTCCGGCAACCACGATGGCGGTCATGCCGACCCGGTTCACCTTGCGGTTGCCGATCTCGCCCAACACGAATGCTCGCTCCGCCAGGCCCTCACCGACGGAACCGGCCAGACCGGAAATGGTTGTGCTGTTGTACAGGTTCACGGTGACGGCCGAAGGGGACTGCACCTCGAACGGGCCCGCCGGGCAGGTGTACGTCGGCTCCAGGTCCGGTTCCAGCGCAGCGATGCGGATGTCTCCACGGTTGATTCCTATCGCGACGAAAACCGCCGCGGCGAGGAGAGCAACCAGTACGACCAGAACCACCCCGTGGCGGAGCCGGCGCATGTAAATGTGCGGGCGCTCCACCTCCCCCGTGTCTGCGAAGACGCTGTCCAGATCGTTTTCAGTAACGATCCGGTGGCCATGCCATTCAATGGGGTTTTTCTTGGACTTTTTGGTCTCGTGCCGGTGCGGGGGCTGGTCAGTCATTGATCACCAGCACGCGCGCGTGCAGAATGGTTCGTTGATGCAGGGCCGTGCGGACGGCACGGTGCAGCCCGTCTTCCAGATAAAGCGTCTCGTTCCACTGAACCACGTGCGGGAACAGGTCACCGAAGAATGTTGAATCCTCGGCGAGGAGCGCCTCGAGGTCGAGGGTGGTTTTGGTGGTCACCAGTTCGTCCAGCCGTACCTGTCGGGGTGCCACACCCGCCCAATCCTTGGGGGTCACATATCCATGGTCAGGGTAGGGGCGTCCTGCGCTTACGGCTTTGAAGATCACCAATACAGACTAGAGAACATCATCGGGCAATGGAACATGAGCCGCACCTAACGGTCCTTAGTGGCCGAAAGGTTACGTTCAGCCGTCAGGTAGCGATGATTGGCACAGTGCGTTTCGCAAGGATTTCGCCGGTAATCCAATCTTCCCACTCGACCCTTAGCTCGTATCGGCCCGCCGAAGGCGGCGTCAGCATGACATCGTAACGTTCGGCTGCCCCGAAACTCAGCAGGCTGGTGAGCAGCGGATAGCCCGCTGCCGAGCAGGGGGGAGAAGGTACCCCTGGCACAGAGGTGTCCCTGAAGGGCCGCCCGTCGTGGGCAATGATCTCGGCAATCTGCGCTGGGTTCCCCTCCGCGTCAGTGAAGTACATCCGGTTGGGCAGATAGTTGGCGTTCAGAATCCGCAGGAGGGTGGGCTTTCGTTCCCCCGGAACCACGTTGGCCTGGATGGTCGAGAGGCTCCAGACGCGGTCATCAGTGTCACCCGGGTCCGCCAGATTACCTCCCAGCAGATAGAAGTGCTTGGGCTCAAACCGATTCAAACCGACGTCCTCGCCGGACAGCCCGGCAGCATGGTCCATCTCATGCCAGCGGGCATCCACCGAATATGGAACGAGGATGCATTCCGTCGCGATGTCGTACTCGGGTCCGTCCACGAAGGCTCTGCGGGCTCCTGGGCTTACCGGATAGTCGGGATGCACCGTTGGGTCAACCACCAGGGCACCGAACATTCCCATCTGGGCGTGTAAAACCGTGTTTACGTGGCAGTGATAAAAGTAGGTTCCCGCCGCCCCATAGTTGGGGTCCCCGGGTCTACCCAGTTCGGCCTGCCACTGGTAGGTGTAGGTTTCTCCAATCTCGAAGGAGGTGTGACCTACGCCGTCGTTGCGTGGGTCCGGCTCCATGCCGTGCCAATGGATAGTGTGAGCTCCTTTACTCGGAGTAAATGTTGCGTGGAATATCTCGCCCTCTTTGGGCCGCAGCGTCGGTCCCGGCAGGCTTCGCCCGGAATTTTCCGATTCGAAACTCCAAATCTCGAATTTATTTCCGTCATCAAATTCAAGGTCCCGGGAAAAGAATTTCAAAACCACTGCTGTTTGCGGGGTTTGTAAAAATTCTGTGACGGGGTTATCCACATCCATCTGGTCTGAGCTGAAGTCCGCCTGACTGCGGAAGCGGTGACTCGGCGTCCCGTCATCGTTGACAGGAGGTACAGGTGTAGGTGTGGGAGTGGGCGATGCAGTAACTGTGGGAGTGGGCGATGCAGTAACTGTGGGAGTGGGCGATGCAGTAACTGTGGGAGTGGGCGATGCAGTAACTGTGGGAGTGGGAACAGGCGTAGCAGATGCGCTGGCTGTAGCCGAAGGAGTCGCTGTTGCTGTTGCACTCGGACTAGGGGTCGACTTCCTACGATTAGCCTCCCGGGCCTTCTTCTTCGCCTCCTTACGCTTTTTCTCAGCGGCCTCCCGGGCCTTCTTCTCCGCCTCCCGCTGGCGTTTGGCAAGCTCCTCATCCCGCTCTGCCTGGCGTTTAAACATCGAGGTGCGGCGACCATCGCGTCTATTGGGTACTTGAACGTTGGTCATGGTCCTGTTCCTATGATTGGTGCTTTCAGCGTCCAGTGGGCAACCATCCCGCCCGGGTACATACCACCAGCGGCTGTCTGCGATGGCTCCGCATGGCAGTGCATTGGGTATCCCCAGTCGGTGGTCCTGGCTGCCCAGACAGCGTTGACGGCATCTGGTGGCCGCTTGATCGGAAGAATGCAGTCCTTACGGTCCATGGGTTCCAGTTCGACTACGTCCTCCCATTGTTGGACCACCACATGCCCCTCGGGGTCCACGAAGCCTTCCCTGCGCGGCCAGGGATAATTGTTTCGCCCCACCGTCCACAGGTGGTTGCCGTGGAAGTGCATCTGATGGAACACAATGCCGGGGTTGACTAGCCTGACAAGCTGCCCTCCGCGCAGCGTCCCCAGTTCAGTGCCCTCGCCGAACTGGCGCACGTCCACCTGCCGCGGGTAGCCCGAAATCAGCGTCTCTTCCTCAGTCGCCAGATTCAACGCGTCGTTGGTGGTGATGCCGAGCGATTCATAGCCGCTGCGTCCGTTGAGCGTGAAATAACGCGGTACTGCTTTGGTTTTGCGTGGGTCGACGGTTCCCCCGGAGGCCTCGATCCCGGCCCACACCGAGTCGACATTGTGGCAGATCCAGAGCCACTGCCGTTCGAACGAAGCAAGATCCTCCCCGATAGCCCACTGATGGTCCGGATGGATGACCAGCAGGACCCCGAAGAGACCCAGAACCCTTTCCACTGGCTGATTGGTCGGATCGGAGTAGATATAGGTTCCGGGGGCGGGCGCATCAAGTTCCAATAATTTGCTTCCTGCCGGATCAATGATCCCGGTACTGACGTTGCCGCGGTTGGGTCCGGCCCCATGCAGAGTAAACTCATGAGGCTTGGACAGCCGGTTGTGCACCCGAAGGCGAATTCTGCTTCCCACTTCGGCGATGATAGTTCGTTGTGGAAAATAGCTCGCCCAGTAGTTGCGGCGGATGAAGTACTGCCCCGGGTTAGCCGGATCCGGGCCGTAAGGCAGCGGAGTCCCTTCCGGTGGAAGAACGGCGTCCAAAGGGTAACTTCGGCTCTCCACTAGCCGACCATCGGCTGTGAACACCTTCGGAACAATAGCCAGGCTAGGGTTGGCGTCGTTGACGTCAGTAGGACGATCACCAAATCCCCGGTGATACACCAGTGAGGCATCGACCATTTTCAGGTAGCCATCGTTGATGTACAGATCTAGAACCCCTGGAAGAGGGGTGACCGCCAGAGGCTGGCTCGATGCAACTACACGGGCCTGGGCGGGCTTGGAAGACTGCCCGTAGAGCAACGCCGCTGCCCCAACGCTTGCGGCGGCTCCATACCTGAGGAAGTCCCAGCGGCCCAGCTGACCGGCAGTCGCCATAAGATCAGTGGGTTTCGCCACGTTCCCGACGCTGGTTTTCGCGGTTTCCTGGATGTCAGTCATGATCCACCGCCAGCGAACCAGGCCGGTGGAGCACGGACGGCAGTTCGAGGGTCAGCGGGGCCCGCCGCCCCAAGGGTCAGTGAACTCAGCGGAGAGACTCGTCTCATCTGAGGGCACCAGGAAATTGATCCACAGGGATGTTGTCGATCCGGCTGGTAGCGGGCCAGTGACAGCTTCCGCGTCTCGGTTCGTCACGGTGGGTCCATCCACCCCGACCTGCAGCCGCAGTTGGCCCGGGGCAAAGAGCACCGGTTGGTCAGTCG
Organism: Arthrobacter sp. Bz4; assembly: GCF_003075455.1. Classification (GTDB taxonomy): domain Bacteria; phylum Actinomycetota; class Actinomycetes; order Actinomycetales; family Micrococcaceae; genus Arthrobacter_D. The sequence continues at coordinate 67,952 of NZ_QDAE01000006.1, read as the reverse complement.
CATTATGGACTTCCAACCGAAGGGCAATATGGTCCCCCCAGGTGCTGTTTGCCGGTTGAACTGAATGACCGATGACCGCAGGCCCGTGACCGCGGTGGCCAGTCACGGCCTGAGCAGACGTACCGCCGCCGCTGGAATCTTGTGCCGGGGGAAGCCGCATCTGCCGCTCGGCCTCGGTCAGTCGAACGCTGCCGAAGGAGGTCTTGACTCCCGGCGGATTGGCAGAGGTACCCGCTGCCAGCAGGCCGCCCGCTGCCGCTGTGCCAGCCACCGTGACCCCGACCAGCACACCAAAGACACGGCGAGTCAGGCCCGGGCTCTCATCGGCCGTGCAACCTACCTCACTGACTATCCCTGCGTCGCCAATGGATTGCGATACTTCCCCTAACAGTGTGGTCATCGGTCTATCCGCTCTTAACAGTGACTTCTTCGGGTATTAACTGTCACCGCTCAATTTTCACTTCGGCACCTTGTAGAAAACATGGAGAATAGGTGTATGCCTGCTACGATCACTCACCCGCTGACCGGACTTCTGCTGGATGTCGACGGACCAATCGCGAGCCCCGTGTCCCGGACCGTGCGGCCGGCGATCATCAAGGACCTGATGACCCTCGCCGCCGCCGGGTGGCCGGTCATCTTCAACACGGGCCGGTCTGATTCGTTCATCCGCAGCGAGGTGATGGAGCCAATGCTGGCGGCGGGGATCCCCGAGGGTGTGGTGTTCCACGCCATCTGCGAGAAGGGGGGCGTGTGGTTCAGCTTCGACCGGTCGGGGGCGGGCAAACTGCATGTCGACCAGGCTCTGGCGCTGCCGAAGGAGTTCGGGGCAGGGATCCGCGATCTGGTGGCGGAAAAGTACTTCGGGCACATGTTTTTCGATGAGACCAAATACGCGATGGTGTCGGTGGAACAGCACATTGAGGTGGACAACACCGACTACCTGGCTGAGCAGGCCGGGTTCGACGCCGACGCGCTGGCCCTGATGCGGTCCTTCGGGATGGGGGTTTGCCGGTTGGCCCACCATGCACCGGACAGCGATGACAACATTGACTACCGGATCGACCCGACCATCATCTCCACCGACATTGAATCGGTCCGTCTCGGCAAGGACCTCGGCGCCGAACGGGCCCTGGCCCTGCTCGGCCAGATTCCGTCCCGCTGGCGGACGGTCGGGGATTCACGCACCGACTACGCGATGGCCGATTACCTCCACGAACACGGGTACGACGTCGCCCATGTTGACGTCCGGCCCGCCGATGGGGTCCCTGAGACTCCGTACCCCGTGCTCACCGAGGATCACCTGACCAACGACGACGCCGGAGCCGCCTTCCTGGCCCGCTGCGTGCGATCGTTGCAGACCGCCAGCGAGGAACCGGCACGCAGTTAGGCTGCCTTATCGAGGGCACCCTCGATCGCCGCGACAACCTCTGCCGACTCTGGCTCAACCGTCGGAGCGAATCGCGCCACCACCGAGCCCTGATCATTCACCAGGAACTTCTCGAAGTTCCACTTCACCATGCCGGGCAGGATTCCGTTCTTGAACTTGGTCAGCTCCGAGTACAGCGGGTGCTGATTCTTGCCGCGCACGTCGGCCTTCTTGGTCAGCGGGAACGTGACGTCGTAGGTGGTGGAGCAGAAGGACTGGATGTCCTCGTCGGTGCCGGGCTCCTGGCTCATGAACTGGTTGCAGGGCACTCCGACCACCACAAATCCCTGGTCCCGATACTTCTGGTACAGGTTTTCCAGCCCCCCGTACTGCGGGGTATAGCCGCACTTCGACGCAACATTCACCACCATCACCGTCTTGCCCTTGAAATCGCCGAACGACCTCTCGGTGCCATCGTTCATGGTCAGAGGGATGGAATGCAGATTCGTTGGTGACATGGTTACTCCCGGTAGGCGACTGCTTAGCATTCGTACGGTAACAGCCAGCGGATGGGCCTAGGCAATAATGAAGGAGTGGCCTCACTTAGAAACACCGGGCTAACCGCCTGGCGAACCCAGCTCCGCAAGACCTTCACCGGCAACGCGGAGGTCCCACCAGCCTGGGCAGAGAAGCTGGACGAGGGCGACGACGTCGGCTACTTCCCGCCGTCGTCAGCGGCCTGGGCGGTGCACGGGTCAATGACCCCCCTGGTCGGCGGGATCCGGGCGCTGCTGCTGCAGGCCCTGCACCCGGGTGCGATGGCGGGCGTCCACGACTTCTCCCGGTACCGCGAGGACCCACTCGGCCGTCTCGCCGGCACCATCCAGTGGATTTTCACCGTCACCTACGGCTCAGCCGAAACGGCGAAGGCCGGTTCGGCCTGGGTGCAGCGGCTCCATCAGCGGGTCACTGGTACCTACATCGACAGTAGGGGTGTCACCCAGCCCTACTCGGCGGGTTCCCCCGATCTGCTGCGCTGGGTGCATCTGGCCTTCACTGACGCTTTTCTGGCGTCACATCTGGCGTATGGGCCGCCGATTCCCGGCGGTGCCGACAACTATGTGGCTGAGTGGGCACAGGCCGGGCGACTCATGGGGGTCACCGATCCGCCGGAGTCGGCGGCTGAATTGGCAGCGCAACTGGCAGCGTTCGACGACGAGCTGGTGTGCGGCCCGCAGGTCACCGAAGCGCTCCGGTACATCAAACGTCCGCCGCTGCCGATGTCACAGCGATTCGGCTACCGGGTGTTGTTCGCAGGGGCCGTGGCCACACTCGAACCCCGCCACCGGGACCTGTTAGGGCTCCGTGTTCCGTCGCTGGGGCCCATTCCGCTGCCGGTGCGCACCGCGACGCGCCTGGTCATGTTCATCGTCCGTCTCGGCCTCGGCCCCGAGGGCCCGAGCGAGGCGGCCGCGCTCCGCCGGCTCGCCCGGCTGCGGGGCACTGACGCTGAAGCGAATCCACCCCAGCCCGGGATGTGAGGTCCCGCCAACGTCACAGCTGCCCGCCGGGACGGGATTTCGCTGCGCCTGACCTCTCATCCTCAGCGAAACGGGCTGGTGGGTGGTCGTTTGAGCCGGTCCTGCGGGAAGTGTCGCGGGACCGGGATCCGATACACGGAAAAAAGGAAAAGCGGCCCTGACAGGCGTAATACCTTGTCTGAGCCGCTTTCCAATGTGCGGAGGATGGGGGATTTGAACCCCCGAGGGCGTTAACCCAACACGCGTTCCAGGCGTGCGCCATAGGCCGCTAGGCGAATCCTCCTAGTTTGGAGCAGATACCAGAATACCCACTAGCGAACGATCTAACGAATCGCCGCCGTGTGACCTTGTCGGGCAGCTCTGGGATCACACCCGGTTCAGCGGACAATCAGCCAGCGTTCGGCCCGCCCCGCGGCACGGCGACCGACGATTCTGCCGGTTCGAATCCGGCCCCGAGATTCCTGTAGACTCGTTTCCGGCCCCTCATGTGGTGTCACCCTGTGAACTCCCCCAGGACCGGAAGGTAGCAAGGGTAAGCGGGCTCTGGCAGGTGCATGGGGGGTCTTCTCATCCCCTGATGCTGCAGGAGCACCGATGAACAGCCCCGGCGCTGGCCGCTTCGCCCCCAGCCCCTCCGGCGAGCTACATCTGGGGAACCTCCGCACCGCGATCTTCGCCTGGCTGTTTGCACGCAGCACCTCCCGGACCTTCCTGCTACGGATCGAAGACCTGGACCGGGCCCGCGCCGGAGCCGAGGCCGCGCAGCTCGCCGAGCTCACCGCCGTCGGGCTCGATTGGGATGCGGCACCGGTCCGTCAGAGTGACCGGCTCCCCCTCTACCAGGCCGCTGTCGGGTCCTTGCGGAAAGCTGACCTGCTTTACGAGTGCTACTGCACCCGCCGTGACATTGCCGAGGCCGCCACCGCCCCCCATTCGCTACCCGGGTCCTACCCGGGCACCTGCCGGACCCTGCCGGCGTCGGCTCGTAACCGCCAGCATGGCCGACCCCCTGCTCTGCGGCTGCGATCCGAGGTGACCGACTGGACGGTCCAGGATGAGTTGCACGGCAGCTACACCGGACCGGTGGATGACCTGGTCATTGTCCGCAGTGACGGTGTTCCCGCGTACAATCTTGCGGTGGTGGTCGACGACGCCGCGCAGGGAATCGACCAGGTGGTCCGCGGCGATGACCTGCTCAGCTCCGCCCCCCGGCAGGCTTATTTGGCCAGCCTGCTGGGGATCGCCCCGCCCCAGTACGCGCATGTCCCACTCGCGTTGAACCGGGAAGGGCAGCGCCTCGCCAAGCGTGACGGCGCCGTCACCCTCGAATCGCTCGCCGATAAGGGCTGGACCGCCAGCTCGGTGAGGGACCTGATCCTTCGGTCGGCGGGGCTCCCGGCGGGTACGCTGGCAGGAGCGCTCGAGGCGTTTCACCCGGCAGGAGTGCCGCGTGAAGCCTGGATAGTTGAGCCCGGCGAGCTGTCCTGATTCCGCCACCGCAATACGTCACCACCAACCGATAGGGTTCTTTTGTGAGCACAGCCCTTTACCGCCGATACCGTCCCGAAGCCTTCGCGGACGTCATTGGCCAGGAGCACGTCACCGAGCCCCTCATGGCTGCCATTGAGAAGGGCCGGGTCAACCACGCCTACCTGTTCTCCGGTCCGCGCGGTTGTGGAAAAACAACATCGGCACGCATCCTGGCGCGCTGCCTGAACTGTGCCCAGGGCCCCACCCCGGTCCCCTGCGGGGTCTGCGATAGCTGTGTTGAGCTCGCCCGCGGCGGCTCCGGCAGCCTTGACGTGATTGAAATCGACGCTGCGAGCCACGGCGGCGTCGACGACGCCCGTGATCTCCGGGAGCGCGCCACCTTCGCACCGGTCCGCGACCGGTACAAAATCTTCATCATCGATGAGGCCCATATGGTCACGTCGGCGGGCTTCAACGCCCTCCTGAAGATCGTCGAAGAACCCCCGGAACACATCAAGTTCATCTTTGCCACCACCGAACCTGACAAAGTGATCGGTACCATCCGGTCCCGCACCCACCACTACCCGTTCCGGTTGGTGCCGCCCGAGCCGCTGATGGCCTACCTTGATCTGCTCTGCCAACAGGAGGGCATCCCCGTGGCCCCAGGGGTGCTGTCCCTCGTGATCCGGGCCGGCGGCGGGTCCGTGCGTGACTCACTGTCCGTACTCGACCAGCTCATGGCCGGCGCCGGTCCGGACGGTCTCGACTATGAGCTTGCCGTGTCCCTCCTCGGTTACACGCATGCGTCCCTGCTTGACGACGTCGTCGACGCCTTCGCCGCGGGCGACGCTGGCACGGTGTTCAGCGCCGTCGACCGGGTGATCCAGACTGGGCATGACCCACGCAGGTTCGTTGAGGACCTATTGGAGCGGTTCCGCGACTTGATTATCGTGAACGCGGTTCCCGACAGTGCGGCGGCGATCCTCCGGGGCACCCCCGACGACCAGCTGAACCGGATGCGCACCCAAGCCAACCAGCTGGGCCGCGGCGAACTCTCCCGCGCCGCGGACATCACCAACACGGCTCTGACCGAGATGACCGGTGCCACGTCACCGCGTCTTCACCTTGAGCTGATCTGCGCGCGGATCCTGCTGCCCGCCGCCGATGAGACCGAGCGGGGAACCCTGGCCCGCGTTGACCGGATCGAACGCCGCCTGCAGTACGCCGGGTCCGACGCCGGGTCCGATGCCGCGCCCAGCCAACCGACAGCCCCTGCTGCCACCGCCCAGGACCACGCTCCCGCGATCCCGGCAGGCCGCTCCCAGGGCGTTGCCCCCTCGGCGGGCTCCGACCCGGATGGGAAGACGGCCAGTACTGCGACGTGGCCCGAGGAGACTGCTCCCGCAGAGAAGCCAACGACACCGTCAGTCACCCCGGCTGGCGTAGCCCCGAGCAGCCCAGCGCCGACCGCATCAGGGCCGGCCACATCAGCTCCGAACACTGAAGGTTCAACTGCAGGGCAGAATGCTGCGGGTCAGAATGCTTCAGGTCCGGCTGCGGGCCCGTCGTCGTCGGCGCCGGCCGCATCCCCGGCCGCGCCCGAGCCTGCGCGGCAGGACCCAGCATCGGCTTCTTCCTCCTCCGGGGCACCGCAGGTGGAAATGATCCGGCGTGCGTGGCCCGAGATCATGGATGAACTCGCCCGCATCAAACGCACCACGTGGCTCAACGTCAATCCGGATGCCAAGCCGCGGAGCATGAACGGGAACCAACTGGTCCTCGCCTTCGCGACCCAGGGAAACGCCATCGCCTTCCAGCGCGGCACTCACATGGACAACGTGAAACAGGCGATCCACAAAATCCTGGCCCTGAACGTCACCATCGAAGTACTCCACGACGGAGCAGCGGCAGCGGCAGCGGGTGAGCCAAACCCAAAAGTACCCACTAGTCGGCAGGCGCCGACAGAGCCTCCCAGCAGCTCGACGCCCAAATCACTTCAGCCGAGCCAGTCGCTCCCGACAACGGCGCCCTCACCTGAGGCGCCAGCCGGACCTCACCAGCCTGCAACCCCGGCAGCACCACCATCCGCAGCTACACCCGCGGAACCGGCGGCGTCCGTAACGCCCGGTGCGGCGCCCGCTACGCCCTCGGCGTCCGCCCCGTCCGCTCCCGCCACGGCGGCAGCTTCGGGAGCTTCGGCAGCTTCGGCGCCGTCACCATCCTCTGCGCCGCCCAGCTCGCCGCCACCTGCGGCCCCCTCCCGGGCCGCGGAACCGTCAGTCGGGGCCCCGCCGGCCCGCTGGAATACCGGCCCCAGCACCAGCGCAGGCCAGAGCGGTCCCGCCCCGCAGTCCCCCGTTACGCCCGCCGCCACACCCAGCCGCCCCCAGCGAAGCAGGGTGGCAACTTCGGAACCGGACGACTCGTGGGCCTCCGTGGAGCCGCCCTCCGACGAATATGATCTGGGCCCGGAAAGCAATGCCTGGCAAACAGCCCAACCCGCAGCCCCCGACGACTCTGGTCAGACCCTGTCCACCCGCCGTCCGCCGCAGACCGCCCCAGGTCAGAACTCAACACCGGCGCAGCCCGACGCGCCGGTTCGGGAAAAAGCCCAGGAACGGCCGACGGCAGACCCGGTGGGCACATCGCAGCAACAGCCCCCGCGGGCTCCTGCGGTTGACCAGCCCCCACCGGCGGTCGCCGGCCAGCCAGCCAAACCGCTCAGCAGGTATCAGCGGCTCCTTGACGAAGCGGAGCGGAAGCGGCTGGAAGAGGAAGCGGCCAATCCCCCCAAAGGCGCCGTAGACTTGACCTACGTTGAGGACGAGCCGAGCGCCGACGATGAAACCATCGAAGAGTCCGGGCTGGTTGGACGCTCAGCCATCGAACGCATCCTGAACGGCAAACTGATTGAGGAACGCGGCGTCGACAGCCCCTAGCGTTCCGTTCCAGTGAAATAGCAACCAGAAGAAGGTCCAGTGTACGAAGGCGCAGTCCAGGAGCTCATCGACGAACTGGGCAGGCTTCCGGGAGTTGGACCCAAGTCGGCCCAGCGGCTGGCCTTCTACATCCTGGAGGGCGACGGCGAGGACATCAAGCGCCTGGTCAATGCCATCGTCACGGTGAAGGAACGGGTCAAATTCTGCACGGTGTGCGGCAATGTGGCTGAGCAGGAAACCTGCGGGATCTGCCGCGATCCGCGCCGCGACCCGACAGCGATTTGTGTGGTGGAAGAGTCAAAGGACGTCATCGCCGTCGAACGGACCCGATCGTTCAGGGGGCGCTACCATGTGCTCGGCGGCGCCATCAACCCGATCGCTGGTATCGGCCCGGACCAGCTCCGGATCCGTGAGCTCCTCAGCAGACTCTCCGACGACAAGATCGAGGAGATCATCATCGCCACCGACCCGAACCTCGAAGGGGAAGCGACCGCCACTTACCTGGCCCGGATGCTCAAGACCATCGGGATCAAGGTGACACGCCTGGCCTCAGGACTGCCGGTGGGAGGCGACCTCGAATATGCCGACGAAGTGACCCTCGGCCGCGCCTTCGAAGGACGCCGCACCGTTTCCTAGCCCTGTCCCCCGGCTCGGATCAGGCGATCCGGGTCCCCTGCGCGAGCCGCCGGGCCGGGGTCACCAGCTTCCGCTGCCCGAGCCATAACAGTCCGCCGGCGAGCACCGACTGCAGCACCAGCCCGAGGGGCCAGATCGGGAACCGGTCTTCAGGGAGGTCCCGGCCGTAGCCCTGGACCTCATCGCAGCTTATGTCGTAGTCGGGTCCGGCCTGCAGGTAGCGGACACCTTCGCTGATGCTCTCCATGATACCGGGCTGCCGGTAGACATCGGCGTTAGCCGGCTCCGACATCTGGCCGACGTCGAACCCGCGACCGTAGGGCACCGCATCCGCCACAATGACAAAGGGGTTGGCTGCTAGTAACCAGGCCGTCCGTTCGGTGTGGTGCACGGTCTGGATCTGGGTCTGGGTGACGCATTCCAGCTGGTCTTCCGGCGGCGGCGTTACCGAAAAATCAGTGTCCGCCGGATAGTCCAGGTACGAGTAGGTCACCTCCGCGTTCTCCTCCTCGATCAGCGCATAGCTCAGGCCGAAAGTGATCAGGGTGCCGATACCCAGCAGGGCCACCACCATATAGGTGGTGACGATGGAGAAGAGCGGCCGGTTGGCCAACGACGAAATGCCGATCCCGATCGCCGACACGATACCCAGTTCCACACTGAGCATCAGCAGCGAGACGAAAGCCTCCGCGGGGTTCACTCCGCCGAGAGCGAGCGCCCAGAAAATGAACGGGGTACTGACCAGAAGGAAGGCGAGCGAGGCAACCCAGGAGGCGAGCCACTTGCCCCACAGGATTTGCCCAGGGGTGAGCAGGGTGATCTGCAGGATGGCGAGCGTCCCGGCCGCTCGATCTCCGTTCACGGCATTGGCTGAAAGTCCCGGCGCCACCAGAAGCCCAAAAAAGAGGACGAAGCCCACCACCAGGTCGAAAAGGATGGCCCCCGATCCGAACGTTGCAGCAGTGGTCACCGATGCCAGCAAAAACACCAGGCCGATGACAACGAACCATACGAGGAGCATGATGTACCAGGCCCGGGCACGGAGCCGCTGCCGCATTTCGAGGCCGAACACGGCTTTGACGCCGCCCCAGTACGTCAGGGCCAGGTCAGGGGACGCGCCGGTCGAGCCCGGCTGCTCTGCGATTGAAACGCTCATTGTCTGTCCGTATCGAGGCTCATGTAGGTTTCTTCGAGGGCTCCACCCGCCGGGGCGAAAGCGGTAATCGCGACGTCGGCCATGACCAGGGTGCGTAGCAGCCACGCCGCCTCGTCTGCACTGCTAACCAGCACCTGGTATTCGGCGCGGCGGGAATCGCCACGCACCTCGAACTCAACGCCATGGCTGGTGAGGGCATCCGCCAGCGGCTGCATGGGTTCCGCCTGAATGTAGTAGCGGCGGATCTGGGTGCCTGCCTCATCAAGCGTCTGATTCTTGACCGACTCACCACGATTGATGAACACCGCGCGGTCCGCGATTTCGTCGAGTTCAGACAGCACGTGGCTCGACACCACAACGGTCTTCCCCTGGTCTGCCAGAGACCGCAGGGTGGCGCGAAGTTCCACCCGGGAGCCCGGGTCCAACCCCGATGCCGGCTCGTCGAGGAGGAGAACCGCCGGGTCGTGGATCAGCGCCCGCGCCAGGCTCAGTCGCTGCTGCTGCCCCCGGGACAGCACCCGTGCTGGCTGGTCCGCGAATTCCTCGAGGCGTACGGCGGCGAGCAGCTCCGCAGCCCGTGACCGGCGTTGCCCAACCGGCATTCCATAGAGCGAGCCCATGACGGTGAGGATCTCGGTAGCGGTCAACGATTCCCACACCCCCAGGGTGTCAGGCATCCACCCCACCCGGCGTCGCACCGCCGCGGCGTCCTGCATCGGGTCTACCCCGCCAACCGTGAGCGTCCCACTGTCGGGCGCGAGGAGCGAGGCAAGGATCAGCAGCAAAGTGGTCTTGCCTGAGCCGTTAGGCCCAATCAGCGCTGTAACCTCGCCGGGCGGCGCCGCAAAGTCGATGTGCCTGATAGCCGCAACGGAGCCAAAACTCCGCGCAATCCCTCTGGCAACGATTCCCCCATACTCGTTGTTCATAAGGTGAACCCTATGCGACTTGCGTCACCTCCAGGGGATATGGACGGAACAATCGGACGCGCAATTGGCTGCCACAAAAGGCACAGGGCTAAACTTGGACCGTCAACCGAGGCGCCGTAGTCGTCGCACGGCAACACCTACCAACATTCGTCAGCGAGCGTGCGCATGAGCCTGATCGTCCAAAAATTCGGTGGTTCCTCAGTGGGGGACGCCGCCGGGATCAAACGTGTCGCGCAGCGGATCGTTCAGACGCAGCGCGCCGGCCACCAGGTGGTGGTGGTGGTATCGGCGATGGGCGACAGCACCGATGAGCTTCTCGACCTGGCCGCTCAGGTCTCGAACGACGTCGTCGCCGCCCCCCGCGAGATGGATATGCTCCTGAGCGCCGGTGAACGCATCTCCATGGCGCTCCTGGCGATGGGCATCCAGGGTCTCGGCTCCTCGGCTCAGTCATTCACCGGCAGCCAGGCCGGCATGATCACTGACGCCATCCACGGCCGTGCCCGCATCATCTCGGTGTCCCCGCATCGAATCAAGACCGTGATTGACCGCGGCGACGTCGCGATTGTCGCCGGGTTTCAGGGTATGAGCCGGGAAAGCAATGACATCACCACCCTCGGTCGTGGCGGGTCGGATACGACGGCGGTGGCGCTCGCCGCTGCGCTGAATGCTGACGTGTGCGAAATTTACACCGACGTGGACGGCATCTATACGGCTGATCCCCGGGTGGTGCCCAGCGCCCGGAAGATCGACGAGATTTCGAGTGAGGAAATGTTGGAGATGGCGGCCTCGGGCGCGAAAATCCTGCATCTGCGGAGCGTCGAGTACGCGCGACGGTTCGGGGTCCGGCTGCACGTCCGCTCCTCGTTCAGCGAGCAGGAAGGGACCTGGGTGCTACCCAGCCCCGATGACCAAATCAAAATTCAAGAGGGAGATCCCATGGAACAACCCATTATCTCGGGCGTCGCCCACGACCGTTCGGAGGCGAAGGTCACGGTGGTGGGCGTACCGGACATTCCCGGCAAGGCCGCCGAAATCTTTGGCATCGTCGCGGGGGCGCACTCCAACATCGACATGATTGTGCAGAACGTCTCCACCCACGGTTCGGGCCGCACAGACATTTCCTTCACCCTGCCGATTGTCGAGGGCTCTGAGGCGCTCGCCGCGCTGAAAAGCGCCCAGGAGCATGTGGGCTATGAAAGCGTCGACTACAACGAAAAGATCGGCAAGCTATCGCTGATCGGCGCAGGCATGAGGTCAAACCCGGGCGTGTCCTACCGGTTCTTCAAGGCGCTTTCCGACGCCGGAGTGAACATCGACATGATTTCCACCTCCGAGATCCGCATTTCGGTGGTGACGGACGCGGACCTGCTGGACCGCGCCGTCCGCGCTGTGCACGCGGCGTTTGATCTGGACGGCGAAACGGTCGCTACGGTTCACGCAGGTACCGGCCGCTAACCCTCGGTGTGAAGGGGTTTCTTGCCTGACCAGTCGGCATACTTCATCGGAGGTTCGGGTGGCGGGGCCGGCGGGTGCTCCTTACGCACGGCGTAGTGGTGGCCCTCCGAATCTTCCTCCACCTCGAACCCGGCGAGGTCCGCCTCGGAGGCCTGCTCGAACTCGTCATGCCGGTGAACCACCGGGAGGGTGGGATCGCCCCGCTCGGCCGGACCCAGGAACACTTTGGCCGGGTTCTTCAGCCATTTTCGAGGGGAATTCCTGCTGGACTCGCTCATTCGAACCGCCTTCTTTCCTCGCGATACGCCGTTGGCCAATTTTACCGCCAAAGCACCGAAAAGGCGCCCACATTCCCGGGGCCTTCCTTCCGTTCCTGAGCCGTGTCCAGCACAATCGAGACACAGCCCACCGGACCGACCCTAAGGAACCCGCGATGCGGAACTCGGCAGCAGCAATCTGGCAAACGGTGCACGCCGAACGACGGCATCTGGCCGCAGATTTGTCCGATCTGAGCGAATCACAGTGGACAGTTCCATCGCTCTGCCCGGGCTGGACAATCCACGATGTCCTCGCCCACCTGGTGGACACCGCCCGGACCAGCAGGGTCTCCTTTATCCGCGACCTGTTAGCGGCGCGAATGAATTTTGACCGCGCGAACGAGGTTGGTGTGGCTCGCACCCGGCGGGATGACCCGCGGGATACGCTCGCCGCGTTCATGGACACGGCGCATCTGACTCGGACGCCTCCGGCCAACCCCGCAACCCGATTGGTCGAGGCAATCGTGCACGGCGAAGATATTCGCCGCCCCCTGGGTCTTACTGGGAGCTACCCACACCGAGCGGTGATTCAGGCCCTCGCCTACCAGCTACAAACCCGTGTCTCCTACGGGGGCGGTCGTGAGCGGGCCGCTGGGCTGCGGCTGATTGATCGCGGGACCGGAACATCGTGGGGGTTGGGCGACGACGTCGAAGGGGATCCCCTCGATCTGTTGGTGGCGGTCTCCGGAAGGCCGGTCGGCCCGGAGACCCTGGCCGGCCGCGGCGCGCACCGCCTGACCGGCGCCGCGTAGCCCTAACTTTTCGGCACGATGTAGGTGCTGCCGTCGGGCCGCTTCACGGTCTCCCACTGTGACGCGTCTGCTTCGCGCTCCTTCAGGGACGCCTGACTCTCACTGGTCATCGGGTGGTCCAGGGAACTGCTTTGCGCCGGCCCGAACACCGCTCGCGCACGTCCGGTCGCCTTCATGAACCGGTGCACAAAACTGGGCTTGCTAGCCATGCTGTTCCTTCCGCGGGTCCTGCTTGACCGAGTGTCTTCTCTCATTATCCTCCTGCGCTGAGAGGCCCCACGCTTCGACCGGAGTACGGGCCCGGTGAGACACTTGTTGGGTGAGTAGTTCAACAATCAATGCGCCGACGCCGGCCCGCCCGGGCACCCTCACGGTGCTCCAGCGGGACGAGTGGATTGCCGCAGCCGAAACTCATCGGGCGAGAGTGGAACCGTTCGCGCAGCCCTACCTGAACCGTCGCGCGGCTGGGAAAAAGCATCCGGTCGAGGATTTCCTGTTCACCTACTACACCCAGAAACCAGGCCCACTGGCGCGGTGGCACCCGGGCGCCGGCGTCGTGCTCGTCGGTCCCGAGGCCGCCGAGCGGGCAAACTGGAAACACTATCGGCTGCTCACCGGAGCAGAGCGCTCGGTGCTGGCGCTGGCCGGCGAGGACGTCGCCGTCACCGCGGACGTCGACGGCTTTCGACAGGACCGGGCGGAAGCACTGGATTTCGCAGCCATCATTGTTCGCCGCACGCAAGCCCGGCGGGCGCAACTCGGCTGTTTCGGGTTGCATGAGTGGGCCATGGCGTACCGGTCCCAGGTCAACGGCGTGCGGCATGAGTATCTTGAACTCCGGCTCGGGGCTGAAGGAACCGATCAGTTGGTGGAGGACAGCCGGATCAGCTGCACCCACTTTGACGCGTTCCGCTTCTATACGCCGCAGGCTGCGCCGCTGAACACGCTGCAGCCCACCAGGGAAACACAACGCGACCTTGAACAGCCGGGTTGCCTGCACGCCAACATGGACCTCTACAAGTGGGCCTACAAGCTCAGCCCCTTACTGCCGAGCGATCTGGTGATGGACTGTTTTGAGCTTGCCTGGCGGATCCGCGCAATGGATATGCAGGCTTCGCCCTATGACCTCAGCGCGTGGGGCTACCCGCCGATCCGCATTGAAACGCCTGAGGGCCGCGCCGAATATGCCCGCCTGCAGCGTGGGTTCTCCGAGGAGTCGCAGCAGCTTCGGCAACGATTGGGTACCGCTTTGGGGAAACTGGAACCCGCGGGCACCGAGCAGGCGTTGGATCAGTGAACCCCCGGCGCCCAGCAGAAACGTCCTATCACGGCAAGTGAAGGAGCCCCCATGATCCGCGAACACCAACCCCGACACCAGCTGTCGCGGGTGAATCTTCTCCTCGGTGCAGGCGTACTGCTCCTGGCTCTTGCGGGATGCGGTGCCGAAAGCAGCGGCCCGGCGACTGGGTCCACCAGCACCGCACCGACCCCAGACGCTACGACGGGCACGCCCGAAGCGTCAGCATCCCCCGGAGACGAGGCCACCGCCGATTCCCAGCTCACAGTGATCGTGTCAGCCGGCGACGACGTCGAACCGGTCACCTACGAGTTGGCCTGTGCCGCCGGAGCCCCGGTCGGCGAGTCGGCGTTACCGGATCCAGCGGCGGCCTGCGCGGTGCTGGCGGCGCACGGCGACCTGATCAAGACGGAGCCGGACCCCGACGCCATGTGCACGATGCAGTACGGAGGACCGGAAATCGCCGTCGTGACCGGCACCCTCGACGGCGAACAGATCGACGCGTCCTTCTCCCGTGAGAACGGTTGTGAGATCGACAGGTGGAGCCTGTTCGAACCGCTGCTCGGGACCCCTGGCGGCACCGGCGCCCTGTGACCACCGCCGGCGTTTCGTAAGCTGCGCAGATAAAATCACAGCTGGTAGGCGATCCCCGTTAGACTGGTAGGGCAAGCTCGCGGAGCGCTGGATTCACCACATTCCTCAGCGTGAGACGGCACCTCCGAAGCCACTGCATTTAACGCACCTTGAGCCCAGGAGTTACCGGATGCCCCGGATAGTTGTCGACGTCATGCCCAAACCCGAGATCCTTGACCCACAGGGCAAAGCCATTGCCGGCGCACTGCCCCGGCTGGGCTTTACCGGGTTCTCAGGGGTCCGCCAGGGAAAGCGCTTTGAACTCACTGTCGACGGCGAGGTGACCGAAGAGTTGCTGGAACAGGCGCGGACCGCGGCCGCCACCTTGCTGTCCAACCCGGTCATCGAGGATGTCACCCGCGTTGAGGTGCTCCCCGAGGGATCCGCCGAGGGCGAGCAGTGACCCTGGAAGCCGACACCCTCAACTCGACGCTCGACTCAGTCCGGGTCGGCATAGTCACCTTCCCCGGCTCCCTTGACGACCGCGACGCTGCGCGGGCGGTTCGCCTCGCCGGCGGCACCGCAGTCCCGCTGTGGCACGGTGACCACGACCTGCAAAGCGTTGACGCGGTCGTCGTTCCGGGCGGTTTCTCTTACGGCGACTACCTGCGCGCCGGTGCCATCTCCCGGTTCGCTCCGCTGATGGAACAGATCACCGCCGCAGCATCGGGTGGCGAGAACGCGCTGCCGGTGCTGGGAATCTGCAACGGCTTCCAGGTCCTGACCGAGGCCCACCTGTTGCCCGGGTCGATGATCAAGAACAACCACCTCCATTTCCTGTGCCAGGACCAACGGTTGCGGGTGGAGAATGCTGACACCGCGTGGACCGCTTCCTACGCTGCGGGCGACGAGATCGTGGTTCCGTTGAAGAATCAGGACGGACAGTTCGTTGCTGACGAACGCACCCTCGACGAGCTGGAGGGTGAGGGTCGGGTCGTCTTCCGCTACGTCGGCGGCAACCCCAACGGGTCCCGCCGGGACATTGCCGGCATCTCCAACGCTGCCGGGAATGTTGTGGGCCTGATGCCACACCCTGAACACGCAGTCGAAGCCGGGTTTGGCCCCGATTCGTCGGCCGTCGGACAGGTCGGTGTCCGCGGTGGCACCGACGGACTGGGAATATTCACCTCTGTACTGAAGAAACTGGTTAAGTAAGTGACCCTCAATAGCTCCGCCGCGCCCGCCGAGGCCCGCAAGTTCAACATCGACACCGTGGCCCACGCCCTAGAGACTCCCGACGTCGAACTCCCCTGGGCCGCGCTCGGCCTGAAAGAAAACGAATTCGACCGGGTAGTCGAAATCCTCGGCCGCCGCCCCACCGCCGCCGAGCTGGCCATGTACTCGGTGATGTGGAGTGAACACTGCTCCTACAAGTCCTCGAAGGTGCACCTGGCGCAGTTTGGGGACAAGGTCACCGACGCCATGAAGGAACACCTCCTGGTGGGCATCGGCGAGAACGCCGGCGTCGTCGACATCGGCGATGGCTGGGCTGTCACCTTCAAGGTCGAGTCCCACAACCACCCCTCCTTCGTCGAGCCCTACCAGGGCGCAGCGACCGGCGTCGGCGGTATTGTGCGTGACATCATTTCGATGGGCGCACGCCCGGTCGCGATCATGGACCCGCTGCGGTTCGGTGCGATCGACCACCCGGACACCCCCCGCCTGGTGCACGGCATTGTGTCCGGCATCGGCGGGTACGGCAACTCCCTCGGCCTGCCCAACATCGGCGGCGAAGTGGTATTCGACTCGGTCTACCAGGGCAATCCGCTGGTCAACGCACTCGCCGTCGGCGTCCTGCGGCACGAGGACATCCGTCTGGCCAACGCTTCGGGCGTGGGCAACAAGGTGGTCCTGTTTGGTGCCCGCACCGGCGGCGACGGCATCGGCGGCGCCTCGGTGCTGGCCTCCGAGTCCTTCGACGCTGACAAGCCCTCCAAGCGCCCCGCCGTGCAGGTGGGAGACCCGTTCGCCGAGAAGGTCCTCATCGAGTGCTGCCTTGAGCTGTTCAAGGCTTCGGTGGTGGAAGGCATCCAGGACCTTGGCGCCGCCGGGATCTCCTGCGCCACCTCCGAACTGGCCTCCAACGGCGACGGCGGCATGCACGTCGAGCTGACCGATGTGCTGTTGCGCGATCCTTCCCTGACACCGGGCGAGATCCTGATGTCCGAGTCGCAGGAACGCATGATGGCCGTGGTCACCCCGGCCAACGCCGCGGCGTTCGAGGCCATCATGGACAAGTGGAACGTTGAGTACTCGTGGCTCGGTGAGGTCACCGACACCGGCCGGCTCATCATTGAATGGGACGGCGAAAAGATTGTCGACGTCGACCCGCGGACCGTCGCCCACGACGGCCCCGTCTACCACCGGCCCTTCCACCGCCCCACCTGGCTCGACGCGCTACAGCAGAACACGTTCGACGGCGACCGGCCAGCTGACGGCGGCACCCTGCGCGCCGCAGTGCTGGAGTTGATGGCTTCGCCGAACATGTGTTCCAAGGACTGGATCACCAACCAGTACGACAGGTTTGTGCAGGGCAACACAGCCCTCGCCATGCCCGACGACGCGGGCGTGGTCCGGGTGGACGAAGAGAGCGGCCTCGGCGTCGCCATCTCCACCGACGCAAACGGCCGCTACTCCTACCTCAACCCCTACGAGGGTGCCCGCCTGGCCCTCGCCGAGGCTTACCGGAACGTCGCCACCACCGGCGCCAAGCCGCTGGCGGTCACCGATTGCCTGAACTTCGGCTCCCCTGAGGACCCCGAGGTGATGTGGCAGTTCGCCGAAACCGTGCGCGGCCTCGCCGATGCCTGCCAGGAGCTCGGCGTCCCGGTCACCGGCGGCAACGTGTCCCTCTACAACCAGACCGGCGGCGTCCCGATTCACCCGACCCCGGT
This sequence comes from Arthrobacter sp. Bz4, assembly GCF_003075455.1. Lineage (GTDB taxonomy): Bacteria > Actinomycetota > Actinomycetes > Actinomycetales > Micrococcaceae > Arthrobacter_D. The sequence goes on along the minus strand of NZ_QDAE01000006.1, from coordinate 50,564 downwards.
GGTCGGCGTTCTCGGCGTGTTTGACGACGTCGCCCGCCGCACCCCCTCGGGCTGGCGCGACGACGGGCAGGCCATCTACCTGCTCGGCACCACCCGGGACGAGCTGGACGGCTCGGAGTGGGCGAATCTTCGCGGCCATCTGGGCGGGCAACCTCCGGTCGCCGACCTGACGGCCGAGAAGACCCTCGCCGCCATCCTGATCAACGCTTCCCGTGACGGCATGATCGACGCCGCCCATGATCTCTCCGAGGGCGGTCTCGCCGCAGCGCTGTCAGAGGCGGCATTGCGCTTCGGGGTGGGCGCACGGATCGGAATCGACGAGCTCTGCGAGCGCGACGGCATTGACCCGTTCACTGCGCTGTTCTCCGAGTCCCAGGGCCGCGCCGTCGTCAGCGTGGCCCGCTCCGAAGAGGTGCGGTTCAACGACATGTGCACGGCACGCAACTACCCGCACCTGCGGATTGGTGTGGTCGACGCGGAGAACGGAGCCCTCGACGTGCAGGGCCACTTCACCCTGCCACTCGACGAACTGCGGACCGCCCACGAGGCCACCCTGCCGAACCACTTCGCCTGACCGTCCACCGCGCCCGATCCCGGCAGTCGCCCCACAAAACGGCGAACGCCCCCGATATTTCAGGGGCGTCCGCCGATATCTGGGGCGTTTGCAGGGATCGGGGGCGCTAGCGGATTCGGGGCGCTAGCGGATTTGGACGCCAGCGATTCGGGGGCCCGGAAGCTAGCTGGCCAGCCGCTGCGCGGTGGAAAGGTACCGGCGGGTAACGAACTCCTGAGATAACCGGGCGACCGGTGCGCCCAGTTTGAAAAACCAGTTGGCGTGCTGGCTGAAGGCGAACACCTCGAAGTAGACGGCACCGTCCGGATCGAGGATAGCCATAAACGCTTCCTCACCCCGTTCCGGGTGGCCCGGCAGCGTACCGTACCCAAAACCGGCACGCTGGGCCCCGCCGTCGTCCTCGACCGGTTCCTCGGTCCACACCACCCGGCACGGTGCTGGCAGCCGCAGCGGGCCGACGCCGAAGGTGGGAACCACGTCCCGGCCAACCGCAGCCCGTCCCTGGCCCGGCGGAACCCTCAACCCGGCGCCCCGATGCAGCTGCCAGGACAGAATCCCATCAGCGAGCCGGGCGTAGGCCGCATACCCGGTTCCGACCCGGACCCGCCGGTCCACCACCCGGTACCCGGGCGGGGATTCGTTCCGCTGGCTCAGCCCGAGCGGCTCATACGTGAAATCAGGTTTTACCATCTGCTGCCAATCTGCTCCAGCCGAGCGTTTCGCGATCCCGTGCCGGCAAGGAGGCCACCACCAGATCGTAGGAATCCTCAATCATGTCGCGGATCATCGCATCCGGAAGGTTCCCGGTGCATGAAACCCCGTTCCAGTGGGTCTTATTGAGGTGGTAGGCCCCAACAATCTCCGGGTGCGCGGCCCTCAGCTGTTCGGCAAGCTGCGGCTCGCATTTCAGGCTGACCGACAAGTTGGGAGCGGAGAGGTCGGACAAGGCAAACATCTTTGCAGCACCGCCCGCCGCCCTCACTTTGAACACCGACGCTGCGGGCCCGAAGGGAAAGTCCTCGAAGGCACCCGGCAGTGCCAGGCAAAACTCCCGCAGAACAACTGGATCCATGGGCCGAGCTTACTGCCAAAGGATGGCAGGATAGGAGAAAACCAACCGCAGGAGCGCACCATGGGCGAGGCAAAACGCCAGGCTGATAAGGCAGTGGACACGGCCGAGGACGTATCGGATTCCAAGGCCTTCGAGATCGCGGCACGCGCCGGCTACATCGCTGCCGGCCTGTTGCACCTTCTGATCGGCGTCATTGCCCTCCGGGTGGCCCTGGGAGGATCCGGCAGTGCCGACCAAAGCGGTGCGATCAGCGCGCTCGGCGACGGCCCCGGCGGCGCCATGCTCCTCTGGGCTTGCGCCATCGGATCGATTGCGCTTGCCCTCTTTATGCTCAGCGAAGTCTTCTTCGGGGCCCGCGGCATGAAGGACTCCGACAAGCTCAAATTCCGCGCGAAGAACGGCGCCAAGGCGATCACCTACGGTGTCATCGGCGGAACGTTCGCCACCTATGCGTCGGGCGGCAGCAGCGACAGCAGCGAAAGCACCCAGAATCTGAGCGCCTCCCTCATGTCCAACCCGGCGGGTTCGGTCCTGCTGATGGCGGTCGGGGCGGGTGTGATGGTGGTTGGCGGGTACTTCGTCTACAGCGGGGCCACCAGACACTTCACCAAGAACCTGTCCGGGTTGCCCGGCCACGGCGCCAGGACCGCGGTCATCCGGCTCGGCATGGTCGGTTACATCGCCAAGGGAGTGGCGCTGCTGGTGTTGGGCCTGCTGTTCATCGTGGCAACGGTCAAGAACAACCCGGAAGAATCCACCGGCCTGGACGGGGCCTTGAAGTCCCTGCAGGATCAGCCGTACGGCGCCTGGATTCTGGGGGTCGTCGCCGTTGGTCTGATCGCCTACGGTGTGTTCATGGTGATCCGGTCCCGCTACCAGAAGATGTAGTCTGCCGCCGTCGTCAGCGGGCGAGGCGTGGCGCTTCGATGGCCGGGCAGGTGTTCATGACGACGTCGAGCCCCGCCGCCCGCGCGCGGTCAGCGGCCGCCTCGTCGATGACCCCTAGCTGGAGCCAGACCGCTTTCGCGCCCACCTCGATGGCCTGATCCACCACCGCTCCCACCTTTGAGGAGTTCACAAAGCAGTCGACGACGTCGATGGTCCCGGGGATATCCGCCAGTCGCCGATAGCCGGTGCGCCCATGGACGTCGTCGCCCTTGAGACTGACGGGGATCACCTCCATCCCCAGGTGGTCGATCAGGAACCGTGAGACTCCGAGCGCCGCGCGCCGGGGGTTGTTGGAGAGTCCGACCACCGCCCAGCGGGCGGGAGTTGTGAGGAGCGTGCGGATCACTTCAGGATCGTTGCTGTGTGCCATGGTGGTGTGCCCTTTCGCTGTAATCGGTCGGATTGTTACGCCAACACTTGCGGAGAACCCGTGCACAGGAGTTTAGTAGTGCTTGACCATCCCGAGCGGCTGAGAGACCTGGATCGATGAAGCCGCAGCAACCCTGGCCATCCGGCTGACCATCTGCAGCACGTAAGTGCAGCGGCCAACCGGTGACAGTAGGGTGCTACCGCCAGGACCGATGGAGTTAATCCTATGACCGTTCTGGCATCACCACAGTCAACCACTGCGCCCACCAAACAGGCACTCAACGTCACCTTCGCCGGCCTCGGCCGAAGCTTCGGTGCCGCCTCCGATCGGCGGACCGTCCTGCGGGACATCAACTTCGAAGTGCACGCCGGCGAGGTCCTCGCCATCCTCGGCCCGAGCGGCTGCGGCAAATCCACCCTGTTGCGGGCTGCCGCCGGGTTGGACTCCCTCAACGCCGGGTCCGTCCTGATTGACGGCACCGAGGTACACGGCATCGACGAACGATGCGCCGTCGCCTTTCAGGAACCCCGGCTGCTGCCCTGGCACACCCTGCAGGCCAACGTCGCCATTGGTCTGCCCAAGGCGTCGAGTGCCAGCGTGGGTAAAGCCAAAGTAGCCGAGCTGCTGCAACTGGTCGAGCTTGCTTCGTTCGCCAAGCACCGTCCGCGGGAAGTCTCCGGCGGAATGGCACAGCGAGCCTCATTGGCACGTGCCCTGGCCCGCAACCCCGGCGTACTCCTCCTCGACGAGCCGTTCGGCGCCCTTGATGCTCTCACCCGGATCAAGATGCAGGATCTCCTGCTCGACATCCACCGAGCCCAACCCACCACCGTGCTACTGGTCACTCACGACGTCGACGAGGCGCTGCAACTGGCAGACCGCATCATCGTCCTGGGCACCGACGGCAACCTGCCGGGCGCCACCATCACCGAGGTTCTCACCGTCCCCGGCGACCGCCCCCGCGACCGCAACGCGGCCGACCTCGGCCGAATGCGCAGCTCCTTGCTCGCCTCCCTGGGAGTCACCGGCCACTAGGCCGCACCTTCCCCTGCCCTCCGGGTTTCTCTTTTCACCCACCCCTGCACGGCCTGCGCGCTGTGTCACACCGTACCCACCCTTTTGTTCGTCTCACCCAACTCGTCTCAGACGACCCGTCTCACCGAAGGACACTCATGAACCGCCAACCAGCACCCCACCCCCGCCGCACCTTTCTGGGCGCCGCGTCACTGGCCGCCGTCGCCTCCCTCGCCTTGACGGGATGCATGGCCGGTGAGGACGCCGACGGCGCGGCCGCCCCCGCGGGCGGCGAACTGAACATTGACTTCGCCACCTACAACCCGCTGTCCCTGGTGATCAAGGAACAGGGGTGGCTGGAGGACGAGTTGGCGGATGAAAACGTCACCGTCAACTGGATCCAGTCCGCCGGGTCCAACAAGGCGAACGAGGCGTTGCGCGCCGGAGCCATCGACGTGGGTTCCACCGCCGGTTCCGCTGCCTTGCTCGCCCGATCCAACGGCTCCCCGATCAAGACGATCGACATCTACTCCCAGCCGGAATGGTCGGCGCTGGTCACGAACGCTGACTCGGACATCCAGGAGATCGAGGACCTGCGGGGCAAATCGATCGCCGCCACGAAGGGCACCGACCCCTACTTCTTCCTTCTGCAGGCGCTCGAGGCCGGCGGCGTCGATCCCTCCGAGGTCACGGTGCAGAACCTGCAGCACGCCGACGGCCGGGCCGCCCTCGCCAACGGATCGGTGGACGCCTGGTCGGGCCTCGACCCGATCATGGCCTCGGCCGAACAGGATGGGGCCACCCTGTTCTTCAGGGACATCGACTTCAACACCTACGGCTTCCTCAACGCCACCGAAGACTTCCTGGCGGAGAGTCCCGAGCTGGCCCAGACCGTCGTAAACGCCTACGAGAAGGCCCGCGAATGGGCCATCGAGAACCCCGAAGAGACGGCCAAGATCCTCGCCGAGGTGGCAGGGATCGACGTCGAAATCGCCAACGCGGTCATCATCGACCGCACCAACCTGGACGTTGACCCCATCCCGGGTGACGCGCAGCGGGCTGTGCTGGAGAAGATCGGTCCGGTGTTCGTCGAATCCGGTGACGTCTCCAGCCAGGAACAGGTTGACGAAGCGCTCGACACCCTCTTTGAAGACTCCCTGGTACGCAACGCGGATCCCACGGCGATTGAGGCCTCCTCATGACCCACATCGGGAATCCGTACGTGACCGGGAACAGCGTCACGGGCGTGAGCCAGACTTCCCTGGAAGCCTCCGGCTCCACCGTGGCAACGGCAGACGCCACCCAGCCGCCGCCCGAACGGGGCGGACCGGCACATGGATGGTCCCAGACCGGCCCGCTGCGGCGTGGCTGGGTGCGTCTGCTCCTCGGGCTGATCCTGCCCGGGCTGATCATCACCGTCTGGCAGCTGAACTCCGTCACCGGCCTGTTCAGCGCCGTCCAGGTGCCGCCGCCCGCGGCGGTGCTCAATGCGGCAGTCGAACTGATCCAGCGCGGCGAGCTGTGGACCCACATCGGCATCTCCACCCAACGGGTACTGCTGGGCTTCACCTTCGGCGCCGCCCTGGGCCTCGCGATCGGCTCACTCGTCGGGCTGTCCCGGATCGCGGACGCGCTGCTCGCTCCCACCATCGGCGCCTTGCGTGCTGTCCCGTCCCTGGCCTGGGTGCCGCTGCTCATCCTGTGGATGAAGATCGGCGAGGATTCAAAGATCACGCTGATCCTCATTGGCGCCTTCTTCCCCGTCTTCACCACCGTGTACCTCGCGCTACGGCACGTGGACCGGAACCTGGTGGAGGCCGGCCGGGCGTTCGGGTTGAAGGGCTTCAAACTGCTGACCACGGTGCAACTCCCGGCCGTGATTCCATCAGTGTTCTCCGGTCTCCGGTTGGGCCTCGCCCAGGCGTGGCTGTTCCTGGTCGCGGCTGAACTGATTGCCTCCTCGCTGGGGCTCGGATATCTGTTGAGTGATTCACAAAACAACGGACGGGTGGACAGGATCTTCCTGGCGATCATCCTGTTGGCGATCATCGGCAAAACCACCGATGCCCTCCTGGGGATCGCCGAGAAGTGGGCGGTCCGGCGATGGGCGTGAGCCTTCAGGAGGCCGACCCCCTGACCGAGACGGACCGCCTGGCGTTCTGGGAACAGCAGGCGCGCCGGCTGGACTGGGCTGCCGAATGGACCACGGCGCACAGCTTTCAGCCAGCCCGGCCGGTATCGGGTGGCGCCGACGGGCAGCTCACCGTCCCGGCGATCGAGTGGTTCGCGGGGGGCCGCCTCAACGTGGCCCACAACTGCGTGGATCGGCACGTGGATGCCGGGCTGGGCAGCAAGGTCGCACTGCATTTCGAGGGTGAGCCCGGGGACCAGCGAACGGTCACCTACTCGGACCTGCAGGAGGAGGTGTCACGCGCAGCCAACGCCTTGCTGAACCTCGGGATCGGCAAGGGCGACCGCGTGGTGATCTACCTACCCGTGCTCGTGGAAACGATTGTGGTCACCCTGGCGTGCGCGCGAATCGGGGCGGTGCACTCACTGGTGTTCGGCGGATTCTCTGCTGAAGCCTTACGCTTCCGGGTTGAGGACACCGGCGCCAAACTGTTGGTCACAACTGACGGGCAGTACCGGCGCGGCGCAGCGGTGCCGGTCAAGACCAACGCCGATCAGGCCGTGTCCGGTTCCAACAGCATCGAACATGTTCTGGTGATCCGCCGGACCGGCAGCGACATCGAGTGGACCGAGGGCCGGGACGTCTGGTGGCATGACGCAGTCGGCGCCGCGGCCCCGCATCACGCTGCCGAGGCGTTCGACGCCGAGACTCCCCTGTTCATCATGTACACCTCCGGCACCACGGGTAAGCCCAAAGGCCTGGTGCACACCTCCGGTGGGTACCTGACCCAGGCGTCGTGGAGTTTCGACTACCTGTTCAGCAACCCCGATCCGTCGCAGCGGGACCAGGACGTCCACTGGTGCACCGCCGACCTTGCCTGGGTGACCGCCCATACCTACGAGATCTACGGTCCGCTCTCCAACGGCGCCACCCAGGTGATCTTCGAGGGCACTCCCAACACCCCACATCCGGGGCGGCACTTCGAGATCATCCAGCGTTACAAGGTGACCAGCTATTACACGGCCCCCACCCTGATCCGGTCGCTGATGGGCTGGTTCCCGGACGGCGTGCCTGCCAGCTACGACCTGTCCTCGATCCGTCTCCTCGGCACCGTCGGTGAGGCCACCAACCCCGAGGCCTGGCGCTGGTTCAGGGAGCACCTCGGGGCTGGCACCGCACCGGTCGTCGACACCTGGTGGCAGTCAGAAACCGGCGCCACCATCCTCTCTCCCCGCCCCACTGACCCCTCGTTCAAGCCCGGTTCTGCCTCCCGCGCCCTCCCCGGCGTGAGCACCCGGATTGTCGACGACGCCGGAAACCCGGTACCCACCGGTGAGCAGGGCCTGATCGTCGTGGACCGCACCGGACCGGCGATGGCGCGCACCGTCTGGGGCGACCCGCAGCGCTACCTGGATTCCTACTGGCGAAAGTTCGCCGCCCAGGGCTGGTTCCTGGCCGGTGATGGGGCCAGGAACGACGACGACGGCGACACCTGGATCCTCGGCCGGGTCGACGATGTGCTCAACGTGTCAGGCCACCGGCTCTCGACCATCGAGATTGAATCGGCCCTGGTTGCTCACCCGTGGGTGGTCGAGGCCGGCGTCTGTCCGGTCTCCGATCCGCGGACCGGCCATGCGATTGCCGCCTTCGTGGTGCTGGCTGCGTCCCACGGGGCCGGCGCGCACGCGGCGGAGGAGGTGAGCCGGGTCTTGCGGGACCACGTCGCGGCGGTGATCGGGCCGATCGCCAAGCCGGCCGCCGTCGTCGTCGTCGCGGACGTCCCGAAGACCCGGTCCGGCAAGATCATGCGCCGACTCCTGACGCAACTGTTCGAGAACACAACGCTGGGTGACACCACTTCCCTGCAGAACGAGGCGTGCGTGCCCGGCATCGCTGCCGCACTGGCCGCAAGGGCGTCACCGTGACCCCGCCTGTAAACCCCACCGGAGGGACAACCCGCAACGGAGAGCAACAATGTTGGTCGACCGTGAGAGGACTGTCACACTGGTGGGGACCATCCCGAGCGGTTGAGAGATCTGGCTCATTGACACCGCAGCAACCCTGGCCACTGCCCACGGCAGTGACATTAGGGTGCTAATGCCAGGCACGATGGAGGACCACTATGGCTATTGACCTTTCCCAACCCCTGAAGTTCGCGTACTGGGTGCCCAATGTGAGCGGCGGCCTGGTGGTCTCCACCATTGAGCAGCGCACCAGCTGGGACTTCGAGTACAACAAGAAGCTGGCCCGCATCGCGGAGGACGCCGGCTTCGAGTACGCCCTCTCGCAAACCCGGTATGCGGCGTCGTACGGCGCCGACAAGCAGCATGAGGCCACGTCGTTCTCCCTGGCGCTGCTCGGTGCGACCGAAAAGCTGAAGGTGATCGCCGCCGTCCACCCCGGCATGTGGCAGCCCGGAGTCCTGGCGAAGTTCATCATCACCGCTGACCACATCTCCGGTGGTCGGGCGGCGGTGAACATTGTGTCCGGCTGGCTGAAGAGTGAGTTCACCGGGTTCGGGCTGCCGTGGCTGGAGCACGACGAGCGCTACGTCCGCACCGAAGAGTTCATCAGGATCCTCCGCGGCCTCTGGACCGAGCAGAACTTCTCCCAGGCCGGCAAGTATTACAACATTACCGATTTCACCCTCAACCCGCCGCCCGTCGACGTGCCCGGGCGTCCACACCCGGAAATCTTCTTCGGCGGGAACTCGACGGCGGCGCAGGCCACTGCTGGCCGGGTGGCCGACTGGTACTTTTCCAACGGCAAGGACCTCGAGGGATTCAAGGAGAATATCGCCGGCGTGCAGGCCTCAGCGGCCGACGTCGGCCGCGACCCCCGGTACGGGCTCAACGGTTTTGTGATTGCCCGCGATACCGAGAAGGAAGCCCGCGAGACGCTCCGCGAGATCGTGGCCAAGGCCCACAAACCGGCGGTGGAGGGGTTCCGGGGCGCAGTGCAGGAAGCCGGGGCCTCGACCAAGGATGGCAAGGGCATGTGGGCGGACTCGTCCTTCGAGGACCTGATCCAGTACAACGACGGCTTCAAGACCCAGCTGATCGGCACCCCCGAGCAGATCGCCGAGCGGATCATCGAGTACAAGAAAATCGGCGTGAACCTGATGCTGACCTGCTACCTCCACTTCCAGGAGGAGGTCGAAGCCTTCGGCAAAGACATCCTCCCCATCGTCCGCGAACTCGAAGCGGACCTCGCCCGTAAAGAGGGCCTAGATTTCAATGTTGACAACCAGATTAAGGCAGGTGTCTGATGGCTGATCGCAGCTTCGGTTTCCGTACACGCGCTCTTCACGCGGGTGGCACCCCCGACTCGGCCCACGGCGCCCGAGCGGTACCCATCTACCAGACGACCTCGTTCGTGTTCAAGGACACGAACGACGCCGCCAACCTCTTCGCGCTCCAAAAGTACGGCAACATTTATTCGCGGATCGGCAACCCTACGGTCGCCGCGTTCGAGGAGCGGATCGCGTCCCTGGAGGGTGGCATCGGGGCGGTCGCGACGGCGTCGGGCATGAGCGCCGAATTCATCACGTTCGCGGCCCTCTGCCAGGCCGGGGATCATATTGTCGCCGCGTCGCAGCTCTACGGCGGCACGGTCACCCAACTCGATGTGACCCTGCGCCGGTTCGGCATTGACACCACCTTCGTCCCCGGCACGGATCCCGCTGACTATGCTGCGGCCATCCAGGACAACACGAAGGCCGTCTACGCGGAGGTGATCGCGAACCCCTCGGGTGAAATCGCCGACATCCAGGGGCTAGCGAAGATCGCCCACGACGCCGGTGTGCCGCTGATCATCGACTCCACCCTGAGCACCCCCTACCTGATCCGGCCCATCGAGCACGGCGCCGACATTGTGATCCACTCCGCCACCAAGTTCATCGGCGGGCACGGGACCACCCTGGGCGGCGTCGTCGTCGAGGCCGGAACCTTCAACTGGGGTAACGGCCGGTTCCCCACCATGACCGAACCGGTCCCGTCCTACGGCAATATCCAGTGGTGGGCCAACTTCGGCGAGTACGGCTTCCTGACCAAGCTGCGCACCGAGCAGCTGCGGGACATCGGGCCGTCCCTCTCCCCCATGTCAGCCTTCCAGCTGCTGCAGGGCGTGGAAACCCTGGCCCAGCGGATGGACGAACACCTGTCCAACGCCCAAGCGGTCGCCGAGTGGCTGGAGAACGACCCTCGGGTGGAGTACGTGAACTTCGCGGGCCTCCCCTCGCACCGGCATTTCGAGCGGGCCGCCAAGTACCTGCCCCAAGGGCCCGGGTCGGTCTTCAGTTTTGGGGTGAAAGGGGGCAGGGCGGCAGGGCAGAAGTTTATTGAGTCGCTGCAGCTGGCCTCACACCTGGCCAACGTGGGCGATGCGCGCACCCTGGTCATCCACCCCGGCTCGACCACGCACCAGCAGCTGTCCGCCGAGCAGCTGGTCACGGCCGGCATCCCCGAGGACCTGGTCAGGATTTCGATCGGACTCGAGGACCTGGACGATATCCTGTGGGACATCGACCAGGCACTGGACCTTGCCACTGCAACCTCGCAGGGCTCAACATCTACTCCGCACGAGGGAGCCACCGCATGAGCGCCAATCTGGAAACGGTACGGACCTGGGAGGGCCCGTCCGCCCCTGAACGACTCTCGCTCCTGCGTCACGCCAAGTCGGTGGCGATCATTGGGGCGTCGGATAAGCCGTCCCGCGCGTCGTACTTCGTGGCCACCTACCTGCAGTCGTCGTCGCCCTACCGCTTGTACTTCGTGAACCCGGTGGCGAAGGAGATTCTGGGGCAGCCCGTGTACGCGTCCCTGGCCGACCTACCGGAGGTCCCCGACATCGTCGACGTGTTCCGGAAGCACGATGATCTGCCCAGTGTCCTTGAGGAGACGAAGGCTGTTGGCGCGAAAACACTATGGCTGCAGTTGGGGTCCTGGCATGAGGACGTTGCGCACGACGCCGAGGAGGCGGGCCTGAACGTGGTGATGGACCGCTGCATCAAGATTGAGCACGCGCGGTTCCACGGTGGACTCAACCTGGCTGGCTTCAACACCGGAGTGATTTCGTCGAAGCGGCAGGTTACCGCCTAGCCCCACCCATCATCTAGCCCCATCCCACACCCCATCGAGTCCCGTTGGTTGGGGGGCAGGGTGGCTGGGCTAGTGGGACTCGACGATTTCCTCGTTGCGCGCGAATCGGCGGTTCTTGAGCACGGGCAGGAACTCGCGGACGTCGGCGATCCGTCGGCGTGACACGTTGGTGGTGACCACTCCCTCTTCCTCGTCGGTGAGGAAGACCTGCGGGATTCCCATGGGGTCGAGGATCGCCGAGTGCCCGATGGTATGCCCGCTCGAGGTCCCGGCTGCCGCGATCCAGACGGTGTTCTCGATGGCGCGGGCCTTCAGCAGGGTTTCCCAATGATCCACCTTGTGATCGCCCTTGAACCAGGCGGCCGGCACCAGGATCAGATCCGCCCCGCGGTCGGCGAGCGCACGTGCCTGTTCCGGGAAGCGGATGTCGTAGCAGGTCATGAGCCCCACTGACAGGTCACCGATCGTGACCACCTTGATGCCGCCGTCGCCGGGTTTGATCCGGGTGGACTCCTGATAGCTGAAAGCGTCGTAGAGGTGAAGTTTGCGGTAGGTGTCGACAATCTTTCCCGTGGCATCCACCAGGACCAGCGTGTTGTAGGGGCGGTCCTCGCCGCTCCCCTCATACCCGCCAGCAACAATGGCTATGCCGAGCTCGACGGCGATGAAGGACAGCTGCTGCACGAAGGTCGACCAGTTTTCGTCGACGGCAGCCGCCAGCGAACCCTCCACCTTCCCGATGGAGAACATGGATTCCTCGGGGAAGACGATCAGCTCGGACCCTTCGGAACGCGCTTGTTCGGCAAGCCCACGCATGGTCTTGAGGTTGTCCGAGACGCTACCGCCCGGTCGGAACTGCCCAACGCTGATCTTCATCGTCGCCGCTTTCAGTCATGAAATAGGTGCCCTCACAGCCTACCGAATGCCTGAACGTCTTATTGTTGGGTTATGACACTGCAACCTATCGTCCCCGGCCCCGGCCAGGAATCAGTGTGGGACTACCCGCGACCGCCACGGCTGGAGCCCACCACCGAGCGGGTGCTGATTGAGTTCGGCGGTATGGTGATCGCCGACAGCACCGATTCGGTCCGGGTCCTGGAAACCAGCCACCCCCCGGTGTACTACGTTCCGATGGGCGACTTCGTCGCCGGCGCCCTGGCTCGCGTGGAGGGCTCATCGTTGTGTGAGTACAAGGGGATGGCAGCGTATTACGACGTCGTCAGCGGGCAGCACCGCGCACCCCGCGCCGGGTGGACCTACCCAACCCCCACCCCCGGCTTCGAGGCACTGCAAACCCGGGTAGCGATTTATCCGGGAGCAATGGACCGCTGTCTTATTGACGGTGAAGTGGTCAAGGCGCAGGAGGGCGACTTCTACGGCGGCTGGATCACCAGCCGCATCGTCGGGCCTTTCAAAGGCGCCCCCGGCACTTGGGGCTGGTAGTCCGGGCCCAGTCCCGACAGTGCGACCCCGCCGTCGAACGGTGACGCCCAGCTAACGCTCATAGAGGACTGATACCTTCGCAGGTTGGTTATCTATCTGGCAGGAGAATATTGTGCGGAAGAAGTTTTTACTGAGTATTGCCTTGGCCGGAATTGTCTCGGTGGTGTCCGCGTGCGGCACCCCCGAAGACGGCAGCGAGTCGGGATCCGAGACGTCGCAGGCCCCCGCCAATGAGAGCGCAGCGCCCGAAGCGGCCCCCGAAGTTGCCGACGCCGATCTGGAAGGCGTGCCTGACGTCGTGGCGCTGGTCAACGGCACCGAGATCCTGAAGGCGGACTTCGAATCGGTCTACACCGCCCAGTACGAGCAGGCCGCAATCCAGTCTCAGATGTCAGGGGAAGCAGTCGACCAGGATGAGCTCAAAACCCAGACCATCGAGGGAATGATCGGCACCGAACTGCTGGTTCAGGAAGCTGACGAACGGGGGATTGAGGCAAGCGACGAAGCAACTACCGCAGCACTCGATGAGCTCGTAGCAGCCAACCAGCTTGGTTCGGCCGAGGAGTTCTACGCAGCGCTCGCCGAGCAGGGCATGGACGAGGCGACAGTCAACGACCAGCTCGCCACCCAGGTCCAGGTGGAACAGCTCATCCAGGAAGAGGCTGGGGACTCCGCACCCTCCGAGGAGGAGCTCACCACCGCCTACGACGAGGCAGTGGCCCAGCAGGAAGAGCAGAACGCCCAGAGCGGCGAAGAGACCGAGGTTCCCCCGTTCGAGGAAGCACGGCCAGCTCTCGAGGAGCAGCTCCAGACCCAGAAGGAATCCGCCGCAGCGGAGTCCCTGGTATCCAGCCTCCGCGAGGAAGCTGACATCACGATCAACCTCTAAGGCAGGTGGTGCCGCAGCTAGAGGGCTGCGGCACCGGGACTGACCGGCGTCCGGTCAGGGGATTCCATCGCGAACCATGACGCCAGTTCGTCGGCTGGAAGTGGCCGGGCGTAGTGATATCCCTGGGCCAGGTCGCAGGCGAGCCCGATCAGGGCCTCACGCTGCCCCTCGGTTTCGACGCCCTCGGCTACCGCCTTGATCCCGACGGCGTGGGCCAGCAGGTACCCGCAGGGGGCATGATCGAAGAGCGCCTGATAGTCCAGCCCGGCGGCGCTCACGGCTGCCGCCGGTGAGCGGGAAAGGCTCGCTCAGAAAACGCCGTCGGCGCCATTTCCGCCCCTCAAAAGTTGTGTGGGCGACGACCTGGATTCGGGTGGTTGTCGGCTCCTCACTGAACTGTCGGCGAGGCGGACCGAAATGTAAGCGTTTAGGCGCGACGGCGCCGAATCCGGATCGGCCCCTTGCTGGTGGACGGATCGATGACCGCTCCGCCCTGCGTAATCTCCACCTCACCGGCGGCAACTAACCGCTTGGCAGCGTCCCGGGACGCCTCCATCAGGTCCCGCCACTGCCCGTCGGATACTGCGCGGGCAGCCTCCGACGGGCAGATCGTCGCCTCGGGGGCCCGCTCGTCGAGGAGCCGCCGAATGGCGTCCTCAAGCAGCCGACCGGTGTCGTCGCCAGCGGGGCCCAACCGGTTCCCTAACCGATCAGGTCGTTGATGACGATGGTCTGGTCCCGGTCTGGACCCACGCCGATGGCCGAGAACCGGGCACCTGACATCTTCTCCAGCGCCCGAACGTACACCTGCGCATTATCGGGCAGGTCATCGATAGTCCGCGCGGTGGTAATGTCCTCGGTCCAGCCCTCGAAGTACTCGAAGATGGGTTTGGCGTGGTGGAAATCGGTCTGGGTCATCGGCATCTCATCGTGCCGGACGCCGTCGACGTCGTACGCCACGCAAACCGGGATCCGCTCGATCCCGGTGAGCACGTCAAGCTTCGTCACGAAGTAGTCGGTGAAGCCGTTGACGCGGGCCGCATGGCGGGCCAGGACGGCGTCGTACCAACCGCAGCGGCGTGGCCGCCCGGTGTTGACACCGAACTCGCCGCCCTTCGTCTGCAGGTACATGCCCATGTCGTCGAAGAGTTCGGTGGGGAAGGGACCGGCGCCGACGCGCGTGGTGTAGGCCTTGATGATGCCCACTGCGCGGCTGATCCGGGTAGGGCCAATCCCCGAGCCGACCGATGCGCCACCCGCGGTGGGGTTCGACGAGGTCACGAACGGGTAGGTGCCGTGGTCTACGTCCAGGAACGTGGCCTGGCCGCCTTCCATGAGCACCACCTTGCCGGCGTCGAGCGCCTCATTCAGCACATAGGTGGAATCGATGACCAGCGGCCGGAGGCGCTCGGCGAAGCCGAGGAAATACTCGACCACTTCCTCCACCTCCACGTCACGCCGGTTGTACACCTTGACCAGGAGTTCATTCTTCTGGGCGAGTGAGCCTTCAACCTTCTGCCGCAGGATCGACTCATCGAAGACGTCCTGGACCCGGATCCCCAGCCGTGCCACCTTGTCCATGTAGGCGGGACCGATGCCGCGCCCGGTGGTGCCGATGGCCCGCTTGCCCAGGAACCGTTCAGTGACCTTGTCCAACACCTGGTGATACGGAGCGACCAGGTGCGCGTTCGCCGAAATACGCAACTTGGACGTGTCGGCGCCGCGCGCCTCGAGCCCCTCGATCTCCTCGAAGAGTGCCTCAAGGTTGATGACGCAGCCGTTGCCGATGATGGGGACCGCGTTGGGGCTCAGGATGCCTGCGGGAAGGAGCTTCAGCTCGTACTTTTCACCGCCGACGACGACGGTGTGCCCCGCGTTGTTCCCGCCGTTTGGCTTGACGACGTAGTCAACCCGCCCGCCGAGTAGGTCTGTTGCTTTGCCTTTACCTTCGTCGCCCCACTGGGCTCCGACAATAACGATCGCTGGCATGGGATCCTCCCCCATCGTTGCGGCGGCATCCGGACACCGTGCCGATGCCGCCAGAAGTGCATGAGAATGCCCCAAGACCTCAGTGCATTGCGGCAAGAGATCTGGGGCTCTTACCACCCAAGTTTAGCAACAGATCCCGTTGACGCTCGGCTTGATGATTACCCGGCTCCGGCAGCGGCATCCACAACCGACTTCTTGACCTGTTCTGGGTCCCGGAAGCCTCGAGCTCCTCAGCCCGGACGATTGTCCCGCCGGAGTGGGTTCAGCAGGTGGCTTCGCCCCTGCCAGGCCAGCACCATGGCACCGGCGCCCAGCAGCACGTTGGTCCACAGGTACCCCACGTCACCGTTGACGATGTTCGTCACCGCGGCGCCGGTCATGACAAGAACGAGCAGCAACGCTCCCGGGGTGCGCACCCTGGGAACGAATAGGGCAGCACTCCCGATGAATTCGCCGGCAGCGGTCAGGTAGACAGTCCAGCCGGGAAGCCCGGATTCCTGGAACGGGAGCAGCGCGGCGGGGTCCCCCATGACCTTCTCGATCCCGGCCCGGACAAAGAAGAACGCGAGCACGGCGGCGAGCGCCACCCACACCAGTTCCATCCGGTTCGTCTGCATAGGCTCATGATGCCACCTGGGGCGCACCGGGAGGGGAGAATATGATCATGGATCGATTTGTTGGCAACATTGCGGGAGTTGGTACCGCCGCCGGAATCCGGTTGGTCGTTGGCCTGTGGGCGGATTCGCCGCTGGGCGCCTTTACCGACGTCATGGTGGAGGACGACGGCGGCCGGCGCACCCTGCTCGCGCCGAACCAGGCCGTCGCGGACTACGTCAGCGCTACCTACACGTTCGATCAGATTCAGGTGGTGGACGTGGTCTCCACACTCGACGAGCATCGGCTGACGGTGTCAGCGGCGCCGCTCGAACTGACCGCCGACCTTGGCGGCGTGACAGGGCTCGGTCGGCTGCTCAGCCTCGTTCCCGCCCGGGTAGCAACGTCACCGCGCTGGCTCAGCCTGATCAACCCGGTGGCCGGTCTTGTGATGCCGGGGGTGCAGACGGCGGGTTCGGCGGGCAACGGCCGCACCGAGTATTACGGGGTGACGGCGGCGGTGAAAATTGCGGCCGCGTCGGTGCGCTGGCACGGCAGGGACCAGGGCGCACTCGCCCGGCTGTCCCCACCGGTGCGGTTCGGGTTCAGCTCCGCCCCGGCCGCGCCGATGCTGGTCACCGTGGTGACCAGCATCAAGCGACCGTCAACCTAGTTTTTCACCTTCAGTTGCCGAGCTGCCTGCTGGCTTCCGGATCGGATTCGCCGAGGAACTTGGCAATGCGCTCCGCCTCGTCCATCTCTCCGATGGAGGCCGCAGCCCTGCCCAGCGCGTACAGCGAGCGGAGGAACCCGCGGTTGGGTTCGTGCGAGTACGGGACCGGGCCGGTGCCCCGCCATCCGTTCCGCCGCAGCGCATCGAGGCCGCGGTGGTACCCGGTTCGGGCGTACGCGTAGGACTCGATGGTGCGCCCCTCGGCGTAGGCCTCATCCGCGAGGATGGCCCACACCAACGACGACGTCGGGTACTTGGCGGCGAGGTCTACCGCCTCGTCGCCGGCGTCGAGGCGTGCACCCAGGTCCGTTTCCTCGGGGAGGAGGGTGGGCTCGGGGCCGAGGAGGTTGCGGCGGAATTCGTCCGACATGCTAGAGCTTCTTCCCGGCGGATCCCAGTGATGCTGCGGCCTCGACCACGCGGGCTGCAAGACCGGCCTCGGCTGCGGCGCCCCACACCCGTGGGTCGTAGACCTTCTTGTTGCCAACCTCGTTGTCGACCTTCAGCACGCCGTCGTAGTTCTTCAGCATGTGGTCCACCACGGGTCGGGTGAATGCGTACTGCGTGTCGGTGTCGATATTCATCTTGATGACGCCGTAGGAGACAGCGTCGGAGATTTCCTGGGCTGAGGAACCGGATCCGCCGTGGAACACCAGGTCGAAGGGCTTGTCCTTGCCCAGCTTGGCGCCGATCTGATCCTGGATGTCCTTGAGGATTTCGGGGCGGAGCTTCACGCCGCCGGGCTTGTACACGCCGTGGACGTTGCCGAAGGTCAGCGCTGTGAGGTAACGGCCGTGTTCGCCGGAGCCCAGGGCCTCAACGGTGGCCAGTGCGTCTTCGACAGTGGTGTACAGCTTGTCGTTGATGGCGTTTTCGACGCCATCCTCTTCACCGCCGACAGTGCCGATCTCGACCTCGAGGATGATCTTGGCAGCCGCCGCGCGGGGCAGGATGTCTTTGGCGATCCGCAGGTTCTCTTCAAGGGTTTCCGCTGAACCGTCCCACATGTGGGACTGGAAGAGTGGGTTGCCGCCGCGCTTGACTGCCTCTTCCGATGCGGCAAGGAGGGGGAGGACGAATGCGTCCAGTTTGTCCTTGGGGCAATGGTCGGTGTGCAGCGCAATATTCACGTCATACTTCTTGGCCACCTCGTGGGCGAAGGCTGCGAATCCCAGGGATCCCACCACCATGTCCTTGACCGACGCACCGGACCAGTACGCTGCTCCGCCGGTGGAGACCTGCACAATGCCGTCGGATCCGGCCTCGGCGAACCCCCGCATTGCGGCGTTGAGGGTCTGGGAAGAGGTGACGTTGACGGCCGGATATGCGAAGCCCCCGGCCTTGGCACGGTCGATCATTTCCGAATAGATCTCAGGTGTTGCGATAGGCATAAGGACTCCTCTGTGGAATGCGTATTAGACAGGCGGGATGGGTAACGGACCGCTCATTCCATCCTATTCGACTGCTCGTTCGGCAGAAACGACCCGGAGGGTCAGGTTTGCCGCTTGCAACCGCCAAACCTGACGGCGGGGGCCGTTTCTGGCCCCGCACCACGCTAAACGGCCTCACCTGACCAGGCTAGACGCCCTGACCGAACACGTGCCGGCGAACCCACCCGTGCATCGCGATCGCCGCAGCCGCCGACGCGTTGATGGACCTCGTTGAACCGAACTGGGCAATGGACAGGGTGGCATCGGCGGCGGCGTGGACTTCCGGGGTCAGACCCGGTCCCTCCTGGCCGAAAACCAGCACACAGTTCTCCGGCAACTCGTAGGTTTCCAGCGGCACCGAGTCCGGGAAGTTGTCGATCCCGATGATCCGTAGTCCCTCGCCGCTGGCCCAGGCAACAAATTCCTCGACGGTCGGGTGGTGTCGCACGTGCTGGTAGCGGTCGGTGACCATGGCACCCCGACGGTTCCAGCGTCGTCGTCCGATGATATGGACTTCCTTGGCCATGAAGGCGTTGGCGGTACGCACCACGGAACCGATGTTCAGGTCGTGCTGCCAGTTCTCAATCGCCACGTGGAAGTTGTGACGGCGGGAATCGAGGTCGGCGACGATTGCGTCGTGCGTCCAGTAGCGGTACTGATCGACGACGTTGCGGGTGTCACCTGCCGCCAGCAGTTCGGGGTCCCACTGGCTGCCCGCCGGCAACTGACCCTCCCAGGGCCCGACACCTACCGGAATGAGCGGAATTTCGGGATTTTCTTTCACGCTCCCAGCCTAAGGTGAAAGACTGGGACCGATAGCACCGCCCGGACGGCAGGGAGAGATCACATGCGCGAGAACGAACACATCGAATGCTGGCTGACGGACATGGACGGTGTTCTCGTTCACGAGAACCAGGCCATCCCAGGCGCGGCCGATCTACTTGACCGTTGGGTGGCCACCTCCAAACGGTTTTTGGTGCTGACCAACAACTCCATCTACACACCCAGGGATCTGGCGGCGCGGCTCAAAGCCTCGGGCCTGGAAATTCCCGAGGAGAACCTGTGGACGTCGGCCCTCGCCACGGCCCAGTTCCTCAAGGAGCAGCTGCCGGGTGGACGCGCCTACGTCATCGGCGAAGCCGGATTGACGACGGCGTTGCACAACGCGGGTTTCGTGCTCACCGATCAGCACCCCGACTATGTGGTGCTGGGTGAAACCCGCACCTATTCGTTCGAAGCCATCACCAAGGCGATCCGGTTGGTGGAAGGCGGCGCACGGTTCATCGCTACCAACCCGGATGTGACCGGGCCATCCAAGGAAGGGCCGCTTCCTGCCACCGGCGCCGTGGCGGCGCTGATTACCGCCGCCACCAGTCGTGTCCCCTATATTGTGGGCAAGCCTAATCCCATGATGTTCCGGTCGGCGATGAACCAGATCGACGCCCACTCGGAAACCACCGCCATGATCGGCGACCGGATGGACACCGACATCATCGCGGGGATGGAGGCCGGACTGCACACCGTCCTGGTGCTGACCGGGATCACCCAGCGCGCCGACATCGACGCCTACCCGTTCCGTCCCGCCCAGATCCTGGAGTCGGTGGCCGACCTGATCGACCAGGTGTAGGCAGTGGCGGGAATCCTGAACCTGCGCGACATCGCTCAACTCACCGCCTCCGATCCGAGGGCGCCCGCGCCGGGCCGGGTGTTCCGTTCCAGCCAGCCCTTTGACTGGGACCTCGTCGCGACGATGGAGTTCCTTGCCGGCCGGGGCATCGAGACAATCGTCGACCTGCGCAGCGAACGTGAGGCGGGGATGGTGCCCTGGCTGGTCGCCGCCGACGCCGGGATCGACGTCGTCGCCGCACCGCTCGACCCCTCCGAGGCCAACCCCGCATCGACCATGGGCTTGTTGACCGCCGAGGACCTGGGGAATTACTACGTCGGTTGGCTGCATAGCCGCCCGGGAGCGGTGGTCAGCGCCCTCGAACCGATCGTGGCGGGCCGCACCACGCTGGTGCACTGTGCGGCAGGTAAGGACCGGACGGGCGTGATCACCGCCGTCGTCCTCCTGGTCGCCGGGGTGTCCGACGAGTTGATCATCCAGGACTACGCCCACACCACGGGCGCCCTGCCCGAAATCCTGCCAGCACTGGCGAAGCTCTGGCTGGGGAACGCCCCATCCGGTTCGCAACGGATGTCGTTCGACAACCCGCCGGTAATCCTCACCTCCCCGGCTGCAGCCATGGCCACGTTCATCGACGGGCTGCGCCGCGAATACGGGACCGTTGACGCTTTCCTGACGGGAGCTGGCATGGACCGCCACGATCTGACGCGACTGCGGAAGACACTCAACGGTCAGTAGACGGTTCGCAGCGACCCGCCACGTGGGAGCGGCAGGAACTCCTCCTGCAGCGCCACCACAATGCCCTGATAGATCAAGGGGTTCCACTGCGGGCTCGCGTGGGCTGGGAGCGCACCCTCGGTGACGTAGTCAGCAGACACCAGGTTGTCCGGGAACGCTTCAGCCCATCCCGGCCGGGTCGTCGTGTAGTTCACGGTGTTGTCATTGGGGTTGCCGATGAAGGCAATCTGGGTATCCCCCAGGGTGCCCTGGAACCGGGTGACGTTGTAGTGGTAGATGTACGACGACTGTGACTGGATCAGCAAACTCGACGGCGCCAGCGGAGACAGTTGCTCGAGGGTCTGGTTCATGACCTGCTGCCAGCTGCGTTCGTTCTTGTTGACGATCCGCTCTCCCAGCTCGTATCCGCCCCTCAATACGGTAGGCACCCGGTATCCGGCGTCGTAGAGGCGCACCACACCCTCGAACACCGCCTGGTCCAGCACATCGGTGCGGGAATGCGGACTGGAGTCGAGGATGATCAGCTTCACGTTGATCCCCAACTCACGCAGCTGCGACGCCACCTCGATGGCTACCATCCCACCAAAACTGTGCCCATAGAAGTAGAGGGTTTCGACCTGGAAGATCCGTACATAGCGGTTCAGTGCGGCAACAATGTTGGTGATATTCAGCCCACGGTTCGAGTACCCCATGACTGAAATCTGTCCGCGCTGCGCGAGGGCCGGTCGAAGGGAGTTGGCGATCCAGCCGCCCTCTTCCCAACTCGTTTTGTACCCGGGGAAGATGATCCATCGGGTTCGGGGGAACCGCCGCGCCGCCTCCTCATCCTCAACCGGGAGGAGCTGCAGCTCCTCCCGTTCCTCCTGGATCCTCCTTGTCAGGAACAGGTCGGCGGCGAGGGTGAGGCCGAACCCGGAGCCGACCAGGAAAGAGCGGCGGGACATGCCCTTGATCCCGTGCGCGTAGCGAAGCAGCCGTTCGGCGTCCTCAGTCATAGGTAGTCGGGGGTGTTACCCCAGACCGAGCTCGTCTTTGCCGAAAGCGTAGAGGTACGGCACCCCTGCCTCAGACTCGATGCGTTCCTTCGACCCGGTGTCGCGGTCGACGATCACCGCCACTGCCTGCACCTTGCCACCAGCCCGCCGGACACCCTCGACAGCGGTCAACGCTGACCCACCGGTGGTGGAGGTGTCTTCGAGCACGACGACGGACCGGCCAGTAATGTCCGGGCCCTCCACCTGGCGGGCCATGCCGTGAGTCTTCTGGGTTTTGCGCACCACGAACGCGTCAATGCCACGGTTGTCGCGGGCCGCGGCGTGCATCACGGCGGTGGCCACCGGGTCAGCTCCCATGGTCAGGCCGCCGGCGCTCTCGAAGGCGATTCCGGCGTCGTCGAGCAACTCCAGCATGACCTGCCCCACCAGTTGGGATGCTTCGTGGTGCAGGGTGATCCGGCGAAGGTCAATGTAATAGTCGGCTTCCTTGCCGCTGGACAGCGTCACTTTCTCGTGCACGATGGCCAGTTCCTGGATCAGTTCACGCAGGCGGACGCGGGCGGTGCTATCGGCGGTCATGGTTGCAATCCTAATGTCTTTCGGTACCGGAGATGCCAGGTCCCAGTCAGTGTGACCGGACGCCAAGTGCCTTTCCCCTGGCATGCCTAAACCTGTCAGGGGGCGCTCAGGCTCGCGGTTTCGATTGATTCCGGCGACAGGACGTGGGAAATGGCCATCACCGAGGCACCCCGGACACCAGCATTCTGCCCGGCAACCGATGGCACAATCCGCAGGTGCTCAGTGGCCAAAGGCAGGGAACGCCGGTAGACCACTTCGCGGATCCCGGCCAGCAGGTGCTCGCCCGCCTGCGCCAGGCTCCCACCGATCACGACCACCGATGGGTTGATGAGGTTCACGCAGGTGGCCAGCACATCGCCGATGTCGCGGCCCGCCTGGCGGATCACCTGGATGGCGTCGCGGTCGCCCGAACGCACCAGGTCGATCACCCCTTGACTGGAAGTCAGTTCACCCCCGGTAAGTGCGTTCAATGCTGCCGCGAGCGCGGGCCCGCCGGCCAGGGCTTCGAGGCACCCCGTGTTTCCGCAGCGGCACGGAATCTCACCACCGCGTGGGACCCGGACGTGGCCGAGGTCCCCGGCCGTGCCCTGCGCACCGCGCTGCAGCATTGATCCTGAAATGATCCCGGCGCCGATACCGGTGGCCACCTTGATGAACATCAGATCGGTGGTGTCCGGCCAGTTACCGCTCAGCTCGCCGAGGGCCATGATGTTGACGTCGTTGTCGACGAGCACCGGCACGTTGAAGCTGCGTTGCACCAGCCCCGGCACGTCGAACCGGTCCCAGCCCGGCATGATCGGCGGGTTGATAGGCCTGCCCGTCTCGTGCTCCACCGGCCCGGGCAACCCAATGCCGATCGCTGCCAGTTCGGAGCTGGACCGCTTTGCCTCCCGCAGCAGGGTACCGATCGCTGCCACCAACCAGCCCAGCACCGTCTCTGGCCCGTCGGAGATGGTCATGGACTGGCGTGCGCTGGCTAGTTCTGTTCCGGAGAGGTCCGTCAGGATTACCAGGGCGTGGGTGGCGCCCAGATCGGCGCCGATCACCACCCGTGCCCCGGGGTTGAGGGCGAACAACGACGGCGGCCTGCCGCCGGTCGACACGGCACCCCCGTACGGGGCGACCAACCCGAGGGTCATCAGCGTCTCCACCCGTGAAGCGACGGTTGACCGGGCCAGCCCGGTGAGCTGAGCCAGTTCCGCCCGGGTCCGCGGCTGCCCATCGCGGAGGAGCTGGAACACCTCGCTGGCACCAGGAGCAGGTAAAGCCGAGGTTCGGGCCTGCTTTTCGGACTCAATCTTCAACACAGTTTCAGTAAACCACGCGGAACTTCGGCGTGTCTCACATTCCACTAATTCATGTACAACGGCCTACTTTTGAATGATGCTCGACAAAAGTATAAGTTCCATGTCACAGTGGGCTGGTGGATAACGATGTCTTCCCCTCAGAGTCTCGGGACAGCACCTCGACGGTGCTAAGTGTCTCCGGACTGTCCAAGAGTTTCTTTGGTATTGAGGTGCTGAAAGATGTCTCCCTCCACCTGAACATCGAGGATCGTTCGTCTGCGGCCGCCATCATCAGTGCCGGAGAACACCTGGTGCACGTCCAGGTCTGCGGCAATGACCGTGGTGCCCCCGGCGGCGACCAGACCGACTGGACCGGCATCCTCGAAGCCCTCGATACGGTGGGCTACGAGGGTCCACTGAATATTGAGAGTTTCACCTCGCACAACGCCAGCATTGCCATCGCCGCCTCCATCTGGCGGCCCCTCGCCGAGTCCCAGGACCGGCTAGCCCAAGACGGCCTCGCCTTCCTGCGCTCGATCACGCCGCCCAGGACCGCTACGCCCCTGCCTCAAGGAGACCACCGATGACCACCCCCGCCTCGGCAGCAGCTGCCGTGCCCGGCACGCTCGGGGTGGCCGTTCTCGGCTACTCCTTCATGGGGAAGGCGCACTCGAACGCCTGGCGCAATGTGAACGCTTTTTATCCGACCCCTCGCGTGACCCAGCAGCTCCTGGTTGGTCGGGACGCCGGTCACGTCGCCGACGCCGCCACCCGATTCGGCTGGGCCGAAAGCTCCACCGACTGGCGGGAAGTGCTGGAGCGCGACGATATCCACATTGTCGACATCTGCACCCCCGGCCACCTGCACGCCGAACTGGCGATCGCCGCGTTGGAGGCAGGCAAACACGTCATCGTCGAGAAGCCGCTCGCCAACTCGGTTGCCGAAGCCGAGCTGATGGTCGCAGCGGCTGTGGCAGCCCGGTCCCGCGGCGTCCAGTCGATGGTCGGCTTCAACTATCGACGACTTCCCGCGCTCGCCCTGGCGCGGACCCTGATTTCTGACGGGCGGGTGGGGGACGTCCGTCAGATTCGCGTGAGTTACCTGCAGGACTGGCTAGCCGACGAGCGGGCCGCCATGAGCTGGCGTCTGCGCAAGGCATCGGCCGGTTCCGGTGCCCTGGGCGACCTGGCATCGCATGCTGTTGATCAGGTGGCCTTCCTGCTCGATGACCCGGTGGCGAGCGTGTCCGGCACGGTCAATACGTTCGTGGCGGAGCGTCCCGGCCCGGCCGGCCCCGAACAGGTAACCGTCGACGACGCCGCCTGGGCCACCCTGCGACTCGCCTCCGGGGCGGTCGCCAGCCTTGAAGTCTCGCGGTTCGCGACGGGGCGCAAGAACTCGCTGCAGATTGAGATCTATGGTTCCCGGGGTGGGCTGCGCTTCGATTTGGAGCACCTGAACGAGTTGCAGTACTTCGACAGCGGCACACCGGCAGAGTTGCAGGGGTACAGCAAAATACTGGTCACCGAGCCATCCCACCCGTACCTTGGAGCTTGGTGGCCCGCCGGGCACACCCTCGGCTGGGACCACACCTTCACCAGCCAGGCAGCCGACTTCCTCACAGCGATCAACTCGGGCACACCGACGACGCCGTCGTTCGAGGACGGATTGGCAACCCAGCGGGTACTGGCCGCAGTGGAGGCCAGCGCCGCCCAGGCGGGCGCCGCCGTCGCACCCGCCTGAGACGATCTATTGCACGCAGGAGAAACCTATGGAACTGTCCGTCCAGCTCTACACCGTCCGCGACGCCCTCGAAGCGGACCTCGATGGCACCATTGACCGGATCGCGGCGATGGGTTTCACCAACGTCGAGCCGTACAACTTCGCCGCGGATCCGGCTCCGCTGGCTGCAGCCCTGAAACGGAACCACCTTTCGGCACCCTCCGGGCACGCACCACTGCTCTCAACCGACCAGGCAAGGATCTTCGAGGCGGCCCGCACCCTCGGGATGCGCACCGTGATCGATCCTTATGTGCACCCCGACCGTTGGACATCGGTTGCCGACATCGCCGCCACGGCCGCGCAGCTCAATGAGGCTGCGACGCTCGCCGCGGAGTATGGGTTGCGCGTGGGCTACCACAACCACTGGTTCGAAATAGAGACCGATTTTGATGGCCGCACTGGTCTTGAGGTACTGGCCGAAAACCTGCATCAGTCGGTAGTCCTGGAAGTGGACACCTATTGGGTGGCGGTCGGCGGGCAGGATCCGGCGGCCCTGCTGGGACGCCTCGGTGACCGGGTCCGGCTCATCCATATCAAGGACGGTGCAGTCGACCAGGACAACAAATCCCAGGTGGCAGTCGGCGCCGGACGGATGGACATCGAGGGGGTCCTGGCCGCGTCGTCGACAGTCGAAACGGCAGTGGTCGAACTCGACGACAGCGCCGGGGACCTTTTCACCGCCATTGAGGAGAGCCGCCGGTTCCTGCTTGCCCGGACCGGCGCATGAGGGGCCCTGTCGGCGTCGGCGTGATCGGCGCCGGGGTGATCAGCAAGGAATACCTGACCAACCTCACCGCTTTCCCCGACCTCCACGTTCACATCGTCGCCGATCTCTTTGAGGATGCCGCGCGCACCCGCGCCGCCGAGTTCGGCGTGGCAGCGGCGGGTGGGGTTGAAGCTGCCCTGTCTCACCCGGACGTGGAAATTATCGTCAACCTGACGACCCCCGCCGCCCACGTGCCGGTGGCCCTTGCCGCCGTCGCGGCCGGAAAGCATGTCTGGTCCGAGAAGCCGTTCTCCCTCGACCGCGCCTCCGGAGCCGAGCTACTGGCCGCGGCCGAAGCAGCGGGAGTCCGGCTGGGATGCGCCCCCGACACCTTCCTCGGCGCGGGGCTCCAGACTGGGCTGCGCACCATCCGGCGCGGCGATATCGGCACGCCGTTGACCGCCCTCACCCTGATGCAGTCCCCGGGCCCGGAATCATGGCATCCCAATCCTGCCTTCCTGTTCCAGGCGGGGGCAGGGCCCCTTTTCGACATCGGCCCCTACTATCTGACCGCCCTGGTGCAGGCGTTCGGGTCCATCCGGCGGGTCGCGGCCCTCGGCTCCCGCGCGCGGGACACCCGGGTCATCGGCTCGGGGCCCAAGGCGGGTGAATCGTTTAGGGTGTCCGTGCCCACCCATGTCAGTGCCCTGGCAGAGTTCGACGGCGGCCGGTCGTCGCAGAGTATCTTCAGTTTCGACTCCCCCAGGCCCCGAACGGGTTTCGTCGAAATCACCGGGACCGATGCCACCATCGCTTTCCCCGACCCGAACGAGTTCCACGGGGAGGTCCGGTTGCACCGGCACGGTGCCGATGATTGGGAGACCATACCCGCCGTCGGGTCGGTATTCGGCCGTGGTTCCGGCGTGCTGGACATGGCACGGGCTATCCGGGCAGGCGTACCTCACCGCGCGCAGGGCTCAACCGGTTTCCACATTCTCGATGCGATGGTGGCGATTGCCGAATCAGTCGACACCGGAGCATTCGTGCCGGTGACCAGTTCCGCCGCAGCACTCGATCCCCTTCCCGAGGACTGGGACCCGTCCCAGCTCACCCTTTCCTAGGAGACACCATGGCACGCAACTACACCCTGTTCACCGGCCAGTGGGCCGATCTACCCTTCGAGGAGGTAGCCAGGCTGGCGGGCGAATGGGGCTACGACGGGTTGGAGGTCGCCGTCTCCGGGGACCATCTGGATGCGTGGCGCTGGGACGACGATGAGTACATCGCTGGCCGGCTGGACATTCTGGAACGTAACGGGCTGAAAGTGTGGGCCATCTCCAACCACCTCAAGGGTCAGGCCGTGTGCGACGACCCGATCGACTTCAGGCACCAGGCCATCGTCGGCGCCCGGGTCTGGGGCGATGGGGAGCCCGACGGCGTCAGGGCACGCGCCTCCGAGGAAATGCAGCACACCGCGCGGCTGGCCCAGAAGCTCGGGGTGAAAACGGTGGTGGGGTTCACCGGTTCCTCGATCTGGCAGTACGTGGCCATGTTCCCGCCGGTGTCCCAGGACGTGATCGACGCCGGCTTCCAGGACTTTGCGGACCGCTGGAACCCCATCCTCGACGTGTTCGACGAGTGCGGGGTCCGGTTTGCCCATGAGGTGCACCCGTCGGAGATCGCCTACGACTACTGGTCCACCCAGCGGGCGCTCGAGGCCATCGGGCACCGGCCGGCTTTCGGTTTGAACTGGGACCCCAGCCACTTCATGTGGCAGCAGATCGACCCGGTGGCGTTCATCTCCGACTTCGCGGACCGGATCTACCACGTCGACTGCAAGGACACGAAGATGCGGATGGGCGGCGGCCGCAACGGCATCCTGTCCTCGCACCTGCCGTGGGGAGATTCCCGGCGCGGCTGGGACTTCGTGTCCACGGGCCGCGGCGATGTGCCGTGGGAGGACAGTTTCAGGGCACTGACCAGCATCGGCTACGACGGGCCCATTTCAGTGGAGTGGGAGGACGCCGGGATGGACCGGCTGCAGGGTGCACCCGAAGCCCTGGCCTTCCTGAGGCAGTTTAACTTCGGGCCCTCGGGCGCCTCCTTCGATGCTGCCTTCAAGCAGTAGCGGGCTCCTGTCCCAGGGCGCGGCCCCTGTAGGGCGGGCCGGTGTAGCGGCCGTGTGATTTGCCGTAACGCACCGGAAACGCCACCGTAGTAGCCTTTCCACATGCGCGAAAACCAAGCCAGCATCATTGAGGAAATGGGCGTGCGGCCCACCATCGATCCCGCAACGGAAATCCGTGCCAGGGTCACCTTTCTGAAGGACTACCTCAAGGCCACCGGGACCAACGGTTTTGTTCTCGGGATCAGCGGCGGAGTGGACTCTTCGCTGTCCGGCAGGCTCGCCCAGCTGGCCGTGACTGAACTGGCCGAGGAAGGGACTGAGGCGGACTTCATCGCCGTCCGCCTCCCCTACCGGGAACAGCAGGATGAGGATGACGCGCAGGCGGCCCTGGAGTTTATTCAGCCGAAAAGCCAGCGCACCTTCAACGTCGCAGCAGCTGTTGACGGGTTCGAAGCGGAGTATGCCAGTGCCACGGGTGAGGACATCTCCGACTTCACCAAGGGAAACATCAAGGCCCGGGCGCGGATGATTGCCCAGTACGCGCTCGCCGGCCAGCACAACCTCCTGGTGATTGGCACCGACCACGGAGCGGAATCGGTCACCGGGTTCTTCACCAAGTACGGCGACGGCGGTGCTGACATTCTGCCGCTGTTTGGCCTCAACAAGCGCCAGAACCGGGAGCTGCTCAAGGAACTCGGCGCGCCGCCCCAGGTTTACACCAAGGTGCCGACGGCTGATCTGCTGGATCATCAGCCCGGCCGCACCGACGAACACGAACTGGGAATCACCTACGACCAGATTGACGACTATCTGGAAGGCAGGGAGGTGGAAGAGTGGGCTGCTCTCGCGATTGAGCGCCGCCACACCATGACCCGCCACAAGCGCACCGTCCCTGTCACCATTCTGGACACCTGGTGGCGGGGCTGACGCCCGGGACATTGGTAACGTGTTCCCTGTGAAGATTGCCACCTGGAACGTAAATTCCCTCCGAGCCCGCGCGGACCGCGTCGAAGCCTGGCTAGACCGCTCCGACGTCGATGTCCTCGCAATTCAAGAGACCAAATGCAAGGACGAGAACTTCCCCTGGGATCTGTTCGAAGCCAACGGCTACGAGGTGGCCCACTTTGGTCTGAGCCAGTGGAATGGCGTCGCGATCGCCTCCCGGGTGGGGCTCGACGACGTCGAACGCACCTTCGAGGATCAGCCCCTCTTCGGGAAGGACGCGGAGCCGATCCAGGAAGCCCGCGCTATCGGTGCCACCTGTGGCGGCGTGCGGGTCTGGAGCCTGTATGTCCCCAACGGACGGTCCCTCGACGACCCCCATATGCAGTACAAGATTGATTGGCTCGACACTCTGCGGGCAAAAGCCCTTGGCTGGATCGAAACCGACCCGACGGCGCAGATCGCCCTGACCGGCGACTGGAACATCGCCCCCCAGGATGAGGACGTCTGGGATATCGACCTGTTCCAGCGGGAGGGCTACACCCATGTCAGCCCGGCGGAGCGCGCCGCCTTCCACGCGTTCGAAAACTCGGGCTTCACCGACGTCGCCCGCCCCCACACCCCGGGCCCCGGCGTCTACACATACTGGGATTACAAGCAGCTGAGCTTCCCCAAGAAAATGGGCATGCGGATCGACTTCGTGCTGGCATCTCCGGCGCTTGCCGAGCGTGTGACCGGCGCCTCGATCGACCGGGAGGAACGCAAGGGCAAGGGCGCCTCGGACCATGCACCGGTCATTGTGGAGCTGGGGTAACTGATGGCGGCCATCGGTCCGGCCGCCACGGGCCACACCTTCCCCTACGTGTCGTTCCTCAGGGTCTTCGAACCGCTTGAGGCATTCAGCGACGCCCAGCAACTGGTGATTTTGGAGCAGCGGTCGCGGGAACGCAAGGACACCGAGGGGATTGAACGCAACAACTCGCTGCAGCGGATTCTTCGCCAGGTGTCGGACCCGTTCCCCCACCACGGGGCAGACCTGGTCCGGGTCCTTCATTTCCCCGGCACTAACGGCGTCACCGCTCAGTACTATTGCCCCAATCAGCTGGCGGTCCGCACCTCGCTGGCAGCCGAGTCGCTGGGACAAACGATTCGCGGTCCGCTGGTGGATGTGTTGCTGCCCGAAGCGGCAACCGACGCACACCAGGCGCGACTCGATCCCGAGACCGTCGCCGAGACGACCGCCAAGCTCCACACCCGATCAGCCACCTGGGGGATTCCATTCTCCTGGTTTGTCCTGATCCACGAAGACGATCTCACCGAGGTGATTGAGGACGGCGGCAAGGTCCGCACCGTGCGGATGGCCGCGGCGGTGCACGAATGCATCGAGCGGGCCAAGCACGCGATGGCGTCTCTGGCGATCGCTGCGCCGGAGCTGGACCTGCTCGATGACCTGACAGACATTATCGAATGGCTCCAGTTGTTCCGTCTCGACGCGGTGGTGGAACTCGACTACGGCCCGGTCGCCGACCTGGTGTTCCCCGACGAGTCACCCATGGACGTCAGGATGGGCATCGAGTGCCTGGCGGAAGGCGACATGACGGGCGCCGCAGCGTCGTATCGTCGGTTGGCCTCCCGCTGGATCCCGATCCGCCAGTTGGCCCGCGCCAACTAGCCGCCTGCTACCGGCCACATCGACACCAGCACCTCGCTGCCAGCCGCCTGCCCGGGCGCGCGCCGTCGTCGTCGGCCGCCACCTGCGCCGTTCCGGTGAGGAACCTTGACGTCGGGGGCCAACGTCCAGGTCGCTCACCAGACCGGACGACGACGGCGCTAGTTGATCCCCTCCACGGCGTAGGACACCTTGGTGACGCCCTTCTTGGACTTGATCTTGGTGATGGTCAGGGTGCCGATGTCGCTGACGTCCCGGACATGGGTGCCACCACAGGGGACTCCGAAGTCATCGCTGTACAGCACGATCCGTGCTGGTTTGTTGGTGGGGATGTTGTCCGGAACGTTGCGGCAGTAGTCGCCCATCTCCGATACCGGCATGAACCTGATTTCGTTGGTGCTTCCGGCGCCGACCACATCACGCGCTGCCTGCTGGATCCTCACGAGCGTGGCTTCGGTTTCCTCCGGAGCCAGCGCAGCGTTGTATTCGACGAAGGACATGTGGGGATAGTGTGCGCCTTTGCCTGGAACCCAGGGCAGGCCGAGCCGTTCAACCGCCAGGTCCACCACATGACCGGCCGAGTGCAGGCGGGTGTTCATCACCCGCCTGGTCGTGTCGACCGCCAGCGACACTTCGTCCCCGACGGCGATTGGCCCGTTTCCGAGGTGGTGGACCATACCTTCGGGGTCCAACCGGACCTCCTCCACCGCGAACTCCCCGGCGGCTCCCCTGATCGCGCCGGTATCCCAGTCCTGGCCACCACCGCGGGGGTAGAAGCAGGTCCGGTCCAGGACGACGTCGGTGCGGCCGTCGTCGTCGACGCTGACCGACTGCACGCGTGCGGCGCCGGTCAACACATCGAAGTCGTTCAGGTACATCAGTTCGGTAGCCATCCGCCGATTCTATCTACCCGGTTGCCCACCGAATCGCACCATCCAGTGGAGCGTTACGTATCTGCCCAGCGAAAGCTTGATTCAGTGGGCGGGGTAGTCACCTAGCGGACAGGTAGCGCGGCGGCCCGGTTGACGTCCTGATGATCAGCTCGTGCGGACGGGGTGCCGGGGCGGCAACGGGCACGCCCCCCTCGAGCTCGGCAAGCAGGAGATCAGCCGCATACGCCCCCTGCTCCTCGGGGCTTTGCCGGATGGTCGTCAGGCTCAGCGGGTCCGCGAATTCATGGTCGTCGATTCCCACCACCGAAAGCTGCCCGGGGATGCTGATCCCTAGATCGGCGGCTGCACTGATCACGCCGAAGGCCATCTCGTCCGAGGAGCAAAACACTGCCGTTGGCCGATCAGCCGGATCCTGCAGGAGGGTTAGCGCCGCCGCCTTTCCACGTTTGAAACGGAAGTCCCCGAACACTGACCACTCCGGTCGGACGGGCAGCCCATGCCGGGCCATCGTGGAAAGATACGCCTCCTCACGGATGCGGGGCACCTCGAACTCGATACCAAATGACCCGCCGCCCCGCAGGTGTGCAATGTCAGTGTGCCCCAGGGCAATTAGATGCTCGACGGCGTCCCGGGCCGCGGCGTCGTCGTCAATTCCCACATGACGGACTCCCCGGACGGATCCGCCCACCACGATGGTGGGCGAATCCAGGGCTTGCAGCGATCGGAGTTCATCATCCGTCAGCTCCATGCACATCACGAGGAGCGCATCGATGCGTTTGCGCAGGATGGACCGGTGGAACACCCGTTGCCGGTTGACCCCCGACCCGCCCAGGCTGAACACCACCAGGTCATATCCGGCTGCACGGAGCTGGCGATCCACCCCCTCCAGCACCGCCGAGAAATACCAGCGTTCAATCTGCGGCAGCAGCACTCCCATCGCCATGGTCCGGCCGGACGCCAGACCCGACGCCGACGACGACGGCACGTAGCCGAGCTCCTCTGCGGCACATTGCACCCGCAACCGGGTGCTGGCGGACACTCCGGGCAGCCCGCGGAGCGCCCGGGAAACGGTCGCCGTTGAGACGCCAAGGGATTTTGCGACGTCGTCAATGCTGGTCATCGGTTCATCCCTTAAGGCCGCCCGCCAGCAGACCGCGAACAAAGTAGCGCTGTAGGCCGAAGAAGACCAGCAGCGGAACGATCATCGACACGAAGGCACCAGCGGTGAGCCTGTGCCATTCGCCGCCGCGCGTGCCGGTGAGTTCCGCCAACCGCTGGGTGATGGGGGCGACGTCGGGCGTGCCACCGGAGAAGACCAGCGCGACCAGCAGGTCATTCCAGACCCACAGGAACTGGAAGATGGCGTAGGAGGCGAGTGCCGGAACTGACAGCGGGATGATGATGCGCCAGAAGATGGTGGCGTGACCCGCGCCGTCCACCCGGGCCGCTTCGATGACTTCACCGGGTATCTCAGCTATGAAGTTATGGAGCAGGAAGATGGCGAGGGGGAGGGCGAAAATTGAGTGCGCGATCCACAGTTGGGCGTAGGATCCTGACGGCAGTAACTGGAAATCACCGATCTGAAGGTTCACGAACAGGCTCAGGAGCGGTATCAGCGCCATCTGGAGGGGAATGATCTGGAGGGCGAAAATGAACACGAACATCGTGTCTTTCCCCCTGAACTTTCCCCAGGCGAACATGTAAGCCGCCATGGCGGCGATCACGAGCGGGATGATTGTGGCGGGAATGACGATTGCCAGCGAGTTCACGAAGTACTGGCCAAGGTTCGGCGACTGGCTCCCTCCGGATACCAGCACATCCACGTAGTTATCGGCCGTGAGCTCGCGATCCCCGAACACGTTCCACCAGCCGTTGCGCTGGATGTTCTCCTCAGGTCTGAAGGAGGAAATCAGGAGGCCCAGGGTGGGGATAGTCCACACGGTAGCAATGATGATCGCCGCGATGGTTGCACCCCGGGAAGTGAGCTTCTGCTTAACCCGGCGGGTGATGGGCGGCTGCGCACCGGCCGGGGTTTCCCCGGGCTGGGCTGATGCGGGAACTGGGGGAATAGTCGGCGTCGAGCTCATCGGATCTGCCTCTGCTGCTTGAGTACGCGTGCGTTGTATACGACCACCGGGAGCACCATGAGGAACAGAACGAGTGCCAGCGCCGCGCCGCGACCGGGTTCATTGGCCCTGAATGCCTGGGTGTACATTTCGTTGGCGATTACCGAGGTGTCGTAGTTACCCGCGGTCATGGTGCGGACAATGTCGAAGACCTTCAAAGTGATGATGGTAATAGTGGTGACCACCACGACCAGCGCTCCTCGAATGGAGGGAATGGTGATGTCACGGAACTGTTGCCACGCTGACGCGCCATCCAGCCTGGCCGCCTCAACAATCTCCATGGGAATGCCCTTGATGGCGGCCGAGAGGATCACCATCGCAAAGCCAACCTGGATCCAGACCATCACAGCGATCATGAAAAAGGTGTTGCCGGGCGCGTCGAGGAGGAACTGCTGAGGTTCGCCACCAAACCAAACCAGGATCTGGTTCAGCAGACCGATTTGCTCCTGCTCCGGACCCTTGTAGGCGTACACGAATCGCCAGATGACGCCGGCGCCCACCATTGAAATGGCCATTGGCATGAAGACCAGTGCTTTCAGGGTGCGCTCGCCCTTGGCTTTGTCGATGAAGACGGCGTACACCAGCCCAATACCGGATGCCAGAAGTGGCACCAGGATGACCCAGAGCACAGTGTTGCGCAGAGTAATCAGTGCGGTGGGTTCAGTGAACATCCACACGAAGTTCTCGATACCGTTGAGGTTGCCATCACGGTCGGTAAAAGCCAGCAGGGACGTCTGGACAGCAGGCCAGATCATCCCGACGACAAGCAGGATCGCTGCCGGGGCGAGGAAACCAATGACTGTCGCTTTATCCCGGAACGACTTGGGTGCCCGGTCAACGATGAGCATGATTAATCCGATAATGGCGGCGAAAATGGCCAGAGCCACCACCACCTGCAGGAACTTATTGCCAAGATCCTCCATTGCGCAGCCTCCTTGGTGCGATAAAGGGTGACGCAGAATGCGCTTTTGCGAACGACACGGTAGCGAGTACGGTGCGGAAAATGTCAGGACAAGTCCGGCGTTCCTCCTTGACGAAGGAACGCCGGGCTCGCTCTTGAACTACTGCGGCCAGGAGCTTTCGATGGTGTCGAGGACCTCCTCGGTCTCCGAACCGTTGATCCACTCCACGATGCCGCTCCAGAAGGAGTTGGCACCAACAGCGCCCGGCATCAGGTCGGATGCGTCAAAGCGGAAGACGGTGTCCTCGTTTTGCAGCAGTTCGATGGATTGACGATCCAGGTCGGACGTTGCAACCGATGGGTCAAGTGCCAGGTTGGCACTGATTCCGCTGCCCTGGGACACCCTGGCATTGGCAAACTCGCCGCTGGCCATGAACGACTGAAAGGCGACAACCTCTTCACGGTCGGCATAGGCAGCGATGATTTCGCCACCACCGGTGATTGCTCCGCCACCAGCCTCAACGCCCGGTGTCATGAACGCCCACACGTCGCCGTCTTCGGATACCTCGGTGCCTTCGGGCCAGTTGGCAGCCTGGAACGATGCCTGGTGGTGCATAGCGCAAGTTCCGTCGAGAACTGGCTGCCCTGCATCAGCGAACGGGGTGGAAAGGATCGACCGCACATCTCCAATTCCCCCGTTGACGTATTCCTCGTTCTTCAGGATCTCCCCCACCGCGTCGAAGGCTTCAGCGATTTGCGGATCGTTGAAGGGGATCTCATGGTTCACCCACTGGTCGTAAACCTCCGGACCTGCCTGGCGCAGCACGTAGTCCTCCACCCAATCGGTCCCGGGCCAACCCGTGGCTTCGCCGGATTCGAAACCAGCACACCACGGTTTCATGGTGCCGTCGGCCGCGATGTCCTCGGTGAGTGTCATCATGTCGTCGAGGGTCTCAGGGACTTCCCAGCCCATGTCCGTGAACACCGTTGGGTCATACCAGACGTAACCCTTGATATTGGCGAGCATCGGCGCACCATAGAAGACGTCGTCGACAGTGCCATATCCCTTCCAGTCCTCGGTCCAGTTCTCATCAACCAGCGCCTCGACCTCGGCCGGTGCGGGCAGGACGTTGCCGCCCGCGACTTCGGCAGCCAGCAGGCCAGGCTGTGGGAAGATCGCGATGTCTGGGGGGTTTCCAGCCTGCGAGCGGACCCCAATCTGTGTCTCGAACTCCTTCGAACCCTCGTACACCACTTCAACCCCAGTGCACTCGGAAAAGTCTGCCCAGGCATTCTCGAGCAGTTCTGCCTCGGTGTCCACAATGGTTGAGTAGACGCTGACCTCGGCGTCCTCGAAGTTTCCGTAGCTCTCGTAGGCCGCACAGTCGGCTGCAGGCTCGTCGCCGCCGCCGCCGTCGTCCCCGGACCCGCTGCCGCATGCGGAGAGGCCCAGTGTCAGTACGCTCAGTGCCGCGATTGGCAGCAGCGTTTTCTTGGTCGGAATTGTCGCCATGAATAGACTCCTTTGTCTGGCGGTGGCAGCCTACAAAACCCGCCCCGCCTCAGCATTTGGTAAAATGAATGTAAGCGCTTACGTATTACAGGACAATACTTGTGCCAGATGTCACAGTGTTTGATACCAAATCGTGACGTGCACCTCAGCATCCCTTTCCCCCACTCCCGATTTCTCCAAGGAGAGTCAATGACCGCCTCTGCACCTGCAGTCAGCCGCTCGACCGATACTCCAACAACCCTTAGCCCGTGGTGGGCTGACGCGGTGATCTACCAGATCTATCCCCGCTCCTTCGCGGACGGCAATGCTGATGGCATGGGGGACCTGCCGGGTGTCAGGAGTCGGCTCCCCTATCTACGGAAGCTCGGAGTGGATGCCATCTGGCTTTCACCGTTCTATGTCTCCCCGCAGGCGGACGCCGGATACGACGTCGCCGATTACCGCGACGTTGACCCGCTGTTTGGCACCCTGGCCGACTTCGACTCAATGCTCGCTGAAGCCCACGAGTCCGGCATGAAGGTGATTGTGGACCTGGTCCCGAACCACACCTCCGACGAACACGAATGGTTCAAATCCGCCAAGCATGCGGCCCTCGATTCGCCGGAACGCGACCGGTACATCTTCCGGGACGGCAAGGGCGCCCACGGGGAACTGCCGCCCAACAACTGGCAGTCCATCTTCGGTGGCAACGCCTGGACGAGGCTGGAGGACGGCCAGTGGTACCTGCACCTGTTCGACACCAAGCAGCCGGACCTCAACTGGGACAACCCTGAGGTGCGCGCGGAGATGGTGTCTGTGCTGCGGTTTTGGCTGGACCGCGGGGTGGACGGCTTCCGCATCGACGTCGCTCACGGCATGGTCAAGGCCGAAGGTCTGCCGGACTGGGCGGAGCAGACCCAGATGATCGACGGCGGGAACTCGGATAAATCCGATGCAGATCTCAATCAAACCCCGCCCTATTTCGATCAGCCGGGCGTGCACGAGATTTACCGTGAATGGAACAGGGTCCTGGCGCAGTACGACGGCGATCGGATGCTGGTTGCCGAAGCTTGGGTGGAACCTGCGGAACGGCTGTTCCGCTATGTCCGTCACGATGAAATGCAGCAGGCGTTCAACTTTGATTTCCTGCTGGCGGGCTGGGATGCTGCCCAGTTGACGGAGAGCATCACCGAATCGCTGACCGAGGCGGGGAAAGTGGGAGCGCCAAGCACCTGGGTGATGTCCAACCACGACACGGTCCGCCACACCAGCCGGTTCGGCCTGGAGGACCCCACCCAGTTCCCCAAGGGTCTCGGAACTGACCACGAGCAGCCTGACGAGGCGTTGGGGCTCTCCCGCGGCCGGGCGGCCGCGCTGGTAATGCTGGGCCTACCCGGTTCCGCCTACATTTATCAGGGGGACGAGCTCGGGCTTCCCGAGCACACGACCCTTCCCGACGGCGTCCGCGAGGACCCGACCTTCGCCCGGACCAACGGTACGGAGATCGGCCGCGATGGCTGCCGGGTTCCCCTGCCCTGGCTTGCGGAGGCTCCCGGCTTCGGATTCGGAATGTACGACGCCGTGAGCGCGCCGGGCGCCGCCCCCTGGCTCCCGCAACCGACAAGCTTCGCCGGCTACGCGGCCGACACCCAGGTAGATGTCTCGGGCTCCACCTACGAGCTGTACCGCGATGCACTGGGCCTGCGCCGCAGCCATGAGCTGGGTCGTGGGAACCTGGAATGGACTCCGCTGAACAGCCCGCAGGAGGGTGTCCTCTCCTACCGCAACGGGGTTGTCCTGGTGCTTGCCAACATGGGGGCCGCGACGATCGAGTTGCCCAATGACCACCGGGTGATCCTGGCCAGTGACGGGTCAGCGGTCGACGGCGGGCGCCTCACCACCAACGCGTCCGTGTGGTTGGTGCCGCTCAGTTCCTGATGGTTAGCGCACCCGCTCCGTCCGGGTGAAACGGGTCCGGGCGCCGGCGCTGATACTGATCAGCACCGGCGTCTGGCGTCCCACCAGCAGGTCGAGGGCTCTGACCAGGTCAGTGACCTCGGTCGCCACCTCGTGCGGAGACACCCCCGATCGAGGGAAGACCCTGATTCTCAAGGCCGGTTCCCCATCGAACACGTAGGTGGTGACCGCTGCATTCACGAGATCCCCGCGCTCCTGCAGGGCTGCCTTCAGCGCCTGCTCCGCGACCGACCCGTTGATTATCACCCGACCGGCAGCCTGCCCGCTGGCATCCGCATGGCTGTCATCCTGGGCCAATGTTCCGGAGCGCCCACGCCCCTGCGCGGCGATCCAACCGACCATGCACGCCACAATCAGCAGCATGACGAGCGCCAGCACTATCCAGAGCCAGCTATCCCGTTGTCCGTCGAGCGTGGTCTGCCGCAGCAACCCGTCGATTCCCTCGCCGAGATCGGCAGCAACCGATCGCCACCAGCGGGCTGCCGCCGGGAACATCAACAGAGTCGTTGCCACTCCCGCAGCCATCAGGAGGGTGCCGATGAGACCCAGTAACAACCGATTGAGGATCCGTGGTGTCTGGTTCACTGGCCAATCACCCCTGAAGGGGCGACGGCTACCCGCACCGCCGGGACCGGCGCGACGGATGTCAGCCGCAGTTCGTCCTCGACGACGCCGCGGATGCGTTCGACGTCGACCGGCACGCCCGACGTCGGACGCACCTGAACATCGACGGCCCGACGCCCCACGGTGACCATCACCTGATCCGGGGTCACCCCGGCGGCCACCCGCGCGCGGCGGGCCAGGGCCGAGGCGAGCACTTCAGCATCGACCACGATCCCGGTGCGCTGGTCGGGAATGGCATGGCGCGCCCGGCGCCCCGGCAGAACGGCGCTAAGAAAGCACAGGAGGCCAATCAGGAACATCAGCAACCCGGCGCCCACCAACGGGGCCAGCTGGACATTGTCGGGCAGGTCCCCCAGCCACGCTGCCACCTGCTCCGGGCTGACCAGCCAGGCGTTCTGGCCGGTTGCCTTCAGCGCAGCCTCGAACATCACGTACAGGCAGATGACTGAGATCAGGATGGCGACGGCGACCGCTGGTAGCGCGCGCGATGAATGCAGTTCACGGCGGACCACCTTGCGGGTCAGCTGGGCAGTGCGTTCATTCACCTGGCACGTCCCCCCTCAGCCGCCATGATGCCGGTGATTCTGATGTCGACCCGACTCAGCCGTGAACCACTCAGCTGGGCTACCTGTTGCAGCACGAGAGCTTTCGCCGCGTGCGTGCGGTCCCAGATCGATCCACCCACCCCGGTGACCAGGGATGGATCCTGGAGCGTACGGGTGAGGGACGGGACGCCGATGGGAAGCGCGAGGCGCAGGGCCAGCAGCCCCTGGTCGTCGGACCAGCTCGCGCGGATCTGCTGGGCTGGAACACCGAAGACGTCGGCAGCAACCGCCCGCGCGGTACTGGTGAGCGCCTGAGTGCTGATCCGGTTGTGCCCCGCGAGACCCGGTGGTGCCGCGCTCACGAGGAGGAGCGTCGGCCCGTGAGGGCGTCGCGGACGCTGGCCAGGTCCACTTTGCCCTCGGCAACCCGACCCAGCAGCGCGCCCACTGCGACGAAGAGGGCCATGAGGAGGAATCCCCAAAACCCGAAGGTCAGGGCAGTGAATGCGAGGACGGCGCCAAGCGCCATACCGACTACGGTGGGGGTCATAGTGATGGCCTAACTAGCTGCGGGGCGGGGTTTGTCGGGGGTTTTGGGGTCATTGAGGCCGGGTACGTGGACATCGGTGATCTCCACGTTCACTTCGATAACCTGCAGCCCCACCAGTTCCTGGACCCCCTGATAGACAGCCGACCTCACCTGATCGGCGACGGTGGTGAGGGGGTAACCGTACTCAGCCACCAGGACAACGTCCACCGCTACCTGGGTCTCCCCTACCTCCACCTGCACACCCTGGCTCAGGTCGTTGCCGCCGACGGCGTCGCGGATCGCGCCTAGCGCCCTACCGGCCCCGGTTCCGAGGCTGAAAACACCCGGAACTTTCCCGGCAGTAATGGCGGCGACCTTGGCGACCGCAGGGTCGGCAATGGTAGTTTTCCCACCCGTCGCATCAACCGTGCTGACGGTGGTCCCGGTCTCCCGCGGGAGCGGCCCGTCAGCGACGCCGGGAAGCGGCTCAGCCGGTCGGTGGCTGGGTGGTGGTGTCCTGTTCTCATCCATCGGCGTTGCACCCTTTCGTTGAGCCCAGCCTAACGGGTACCTGCCCTGGAAGGCACTGCCAGGGGGCCCCCGTCGACGGCGACTACTGAACGGGCTTGTTGCAATGCTCGTGCAGCCACTGCTCAACGGGTGCCACGGCCTCCCGGTAGGAGGCTTCGTCGAAACTCCCCCCATTTTCGGTACTGGCCGTGACGACCTCCTGCAGCCGGTCGAAATCGTCAGCCAGCTCCGGGGGAACCATTGACCGCACATCGTCGATCTGGTTGTGGAGCCGTTCGACCGTTTCATCATCCGAAGATCCCATGAAGCTCAACGGCGCCAGCAGGATCGAGGAAACCCCGGCGGCCACAATGACGCAGTCCTTCATGCTGGTGCCCACGGATCCGCTGTCCCCTGAGTTGTCAGGTGATGAGGAGCCGGGAGAACTCTCCGGGTCGGCGGTTTCGGCGAGGGAATCCTCAGCCGGAGCGGAGGGTTCGTCGGTGGGTGGGTCAGTGGTGAGGTCGGGAAGTTCAATCGCGGTGCCTTTCGGCTCAGGGCCGGAGTCACCACAACCGGTGAGCGAGAAGGCAAGCGCGCACACGGCAGCAACTGTGACACGCGATCCCAACACCCAGGCATCTCCCGATTCATTTGAATTCCCACTGACATGTTACTTAACGCACGAGCGCCCCGGTCTTCTCCTCGACCGGGGCGCCTTCTGAGCGGTAGCTCACCAAACGTTAGGCAGTAACCTTCTGACGCAGCGAGAACCGTCCCTTTTCGGGAAGTGCCAGCTTGAAGACCTTCGCCCAGGTTGACGCAACCTGCTTTGGCAGGGGCCCGGTGGTGTAGGGCAATCCGTAGCGGTTGCAGATTTCCTTCACCTTCACAGCAACTTCGGCGTAGCGGTTCGATGGCAGGTCGGGGAAGCAGTGATGCTCCACCTGGTGCGACAGGTTGCCGGTCATCAGGTGCATGAACTTGGAGCCAGAGATGTTGGCCGAACCGATCATTTGGCGGACGTACCAGTCGCCGCGGGTTTCGCCTTCAACCATTTCCTCGGTGAACGTGTCGGTGCCCTCGGGGAAGTGTCCACAGAAGATCACCGCGTGCGCCCAGACGTTGCGGATCGCATTGGCGGCGAGCGTACCGTAGAGCGCCTGCTTTCCGGAACCAGTCAACATCGCAACAGCGGGCGTAGCAGCGTAATCCTTGGTGAATTGCTTTACCGCTTTGACGCCAACCGCCTTGAGGTCCCTCGACATGTCCTCCTTGGACTTCAGGCCCTCTTTGTACTCGGGGATTTCCAGGTCGTAGAGAGCAATTCCCCACTCGAAGACTGGCGCCAGGATCGCGTTATAGAGCGGGTTGCCCAGGTTGAAGGGGGTCCACGGCTGATCGGCATCCATGCGCAGCAGGTTGTAGCCGACGTCCCGGTCCTTGCCCACCACGTTGGTCCAACGGTGGTGCAGGTCATTGTGGGTGTGCTGCCAGGACCTGGCAGGAGTCACGAAGTCCCACTCCCAGGTGGTGGAGTGAATGTCAGGATCCCTCATCCAGTCCCACTGGCCATGGAGCACGTTGTGCCCAATTTCCATGTTTTCAAGGATCTTGGCGACACTGAGCATAGCTGTGCCTGCCACCCACGCCGCCTTGTTGCGGCCCACCAACAGGGAAGCACGGCCCGCAATTTCCAGGCCGCGCTGAACCTTGATGACCCGCCGGATGTAAGCGGCGTCGGTGGCTCCACGCTTGGCGAGCACCTCGTCGCGGACTGCATCGAGCTCGCGTCCCAGCTCCGCAATCTGTTCATCGGACAGATGCGCTGCTGCTGGCGGCCTCACCAGCGGATGCCCGGTTGCAGCGAGCGCCCCGGGCCGGGTCACTACGGGCTTCGTCTCAGTGCGTTCGGTCAGTGTCGTCATACGGTGGTGCTCCTTAAAGGTCCAGATTGACGGGTCCGGCTGCTGCCGAAACACACGTCTGAATTAATTGGCCGGGTTCCCCATGAACTTCCCCCGTGCGGAGATCGCGGACCTGACCGGCTCGCAACGGGGTAAGACAACTATGGCAAATGCCCATCCGGCATCCGCTGGGCATCAGCACGCCAGCGTCCTCGCCGACGTCGAGCAGGGGTGTATCGCCATCGGCTTCAACCTCGCGGTCGGACGCCTCAAACTGAACCAATCCGCCGTCGTGCCCCTCACCGCCGGCAAGATTGGTGCTGAACCGCTCGATGGTGAGCGTACTTCCCTCCGAGGCCTCCTGGCCCGCAGACAGCGTGGGTTGGGACGCCCACAGCGCCTCCGCGTCATCGAGGAACTCCTCAGGACCGCAGGCATAGGCTGCACGTTCACGCCAGTCTGAGCACAACTCTTCCAGCTCGGCGTCGGATCCAAAGTCCAGCCTGCCTCGCTCCGCCGTGAACAGGTGGGTTACCCGGAAATTGGAGAACTGGTCGGCCAGCTCGTTCAGCTCTTCCAGGAACAGACTGTCCTTCGGCGTCCTCGCCGAGTGGATCAGGACGACGTCGGCGTCCGGGCGTCGTGGCACCAGGGTCCGGACCATCGACATCACTGGAGTGATCCCGCTACCGGCGGTAAGCATGAGCAGCGGGCGGGGATGTTCAGGGAGGACAAATTCGCCCTGCGGTGGAGCGAGGAACAGGACATCGCCCGGCTTGGTATTGCGTACCAGGACCCCCGAGACTGCGCCGGCGTCGGTCACCGTAATTGCGGGATCCGCGCCTGCGGCGGCACTTAGCGAATAGGAGCGCCAGTGGCGAACGCCATCCAGTTCCACACCGATCCGAGCCCACTGGCCAGCCTGGTGCGCTTTCCAACCCCACCCGGGATGAAAGTGGATGGTGACCGAATCGGGCGTTTCGGACACGACTTTAGTAACCACACCGCGCAGCTGACGGCTCGAGTACACCGGGTTGAAGAGGGCTAGTACGTCTTCAGGGGCGAGAGGAGTGATCAGAACGGATGCGGCGCGGGCAAGCTGACGGAGCCGAATCATCCTTCAAGTCTAGAATAACGGTCGCCGTAGTTCTCCTAGCAGGACATACGATTATGCCAAGGAAACTATCCCGTCGAAACAATCCTCGAGGCATTGCATGAGTTCCACCACACCCGGCGCTGCGAGTCTTGCGTTGGAGCCACCCTGGCTTGCCCTACCCGAAGAGATCAGCGCACTGCTGCGTCCCCTGATGCCGGGCGTCGTCGAAGCGATCATTGAGGCTGTGCCGCAACTGGTTCCGACTTATGCGAGGCCCATTGAGGGTCGGTTCGGTCGGGGCTTACGGCGCGGGGTCGCGGTAGCTCTTGAGCGCTTCCTGCAGCTGCCGGGGACCAGGCTGCCCGCCCTGTCCGAGGAGAGTAGGCAGCTGGTAGCAGGGCTGGGGAGCGGGGAATTCCGGCAGGGTCGCAGCATGGATGCCCTGCTGAGCGCCTACCGGATGGGTGCCCGGGTGACCTTCCGTGAGATGTCGCGGATCTCAATGAAGCAGGATCTGGGCCTTGAGGTGGTGGTGAACCTTGGTGAGTCAATCCTGGCCTACATTGACGAGCTTTCGGCGGTGAGCGCCGAGGCGTATGCGTATGAGCAGTCCGAGCGTGCCGGGGCAGTCGATCGGCGCAGGACCGAGCTGTTGGAACTGCTACTGCTCGGGCAGGCAGACGAGGCGGCGCTGCGGCAGGCGGCATCGATGGCTGATTGGGCTTTGCCAGCACAGATGACCGTGGTCACGCTGCCCCTTGACCGGGCCGCGGGGCTGCGCCGCCAGCTCGACCCCGGTTCCCTGTTGGTGGAACGGGAAACAGACGCGGTGGTCCTGGTCCCCACCCGCGACACCCCAACGGCCCGCCGCCAGCTATCGAAGGCACTACAGGGACGGTCGGCAGCAGTGGGGCCGGCCTCCGGCTGGGAACGGGTCCCCGACTCGTTGCGGTTGGCAGTTCTGGCCGCCACAGTGTTCCCACCACGTGAAGGGCCCGAGGATCCTCCCATCTGGGCCGACGAGCATCTGGCACAGGTCATTCTTGGCGCCGAACCCACAGCAATCACCGAGCTGGCCCAGCGTCGGCTGGCGCCGCTGGACGGGTTGCGGCCGGCCCAGCGGGAGCGACTCGTGGAGACTCTCCA
Source organism: Arthrobacter sp. Bz4 (assembly GCF_003075455.1). Lineage (GTDB taxonomy): Bacteria > Actinomycetota > Actinomycetes > Actinomycetales > Micrococcaceae > Arthrobacter_D. The sequence continues at coordinate 6,079 of NZ_QDAE01000006.1, read as the reverse complement.
ATCCTGGTTGAAGCATTGGGGGCAGCGGGCACCCATTGCCGCCGAACTGGAAATTCATCCGCAGACGGTTGGCTACCGGCTCATTCAGCTTCGCGAGGCTTTCGGTGACGACCTGGAGAATCCCCAGATCCGATTCGAACTCCAGCTAGCCCTCCATGCCGGGCGGCGTTGACACGGCCTATCGGATCCACCTCGAATAAACTAAGGTTGCTTAGAAGATTGGTTGGGTCGAACACACCAGACGGTTCATCCAGCCAATAAGAACTTAGAACGATCAGACAGGAGCACCATCATGAAGAACAAACTTGTATTCGCAGCAGGCATGGCCGCCGGCTATGTGCTCGGCTCGCGTGCCGGTAGGGACAGCTACGACAAGCTGAAGACCAAAGCTGACGAACTGTGGAACAACCCGAAGGTGCAGGAGACTGTTGCTGACACCGCTTCCACCTTGAAGCACAAGATGCCCGAGGTGCAGGAGCAGGCTGGCGGCGCCGTCAAGAAGGCCAAGGAGTCGGTCTCCGGTGCACTGCACCGCAGCGACAAGGCCGATGACGCCAAGGGAACCTCCACAGGTTCAGCGTCCACCGGTTCAGCGTCCACCGGCCCCAGCGGGGGCAACCCCGCCAAGGTTGAGGACACGCCGTTCCAGAACCAGGACGATGACACCCGCCCGGACACCGTCTAGGTAGCTCCCGTTTGGGGTAGTTACCCGAATGCCCCGCGCCCGCAGTCCAGGGCGCGGGGCATTCTCTTTGGTCCACAGCAGGCAACCGTCGGCGTCGGTCCGGTGGCCTTTCGAGAAGGGCGGTGGTCGTTACCTCATGAAGACTCTTTGGGTGGGGTGACGTTGGTCGGAGTGAAGATTGCCAGGAGCGCACCGATCTCCTGATGCGCTGTGGCTGGGTGACGGAAGTGCTGGGTGGGCTGGACGACGTATCGGGTCCGGCGGCCTTCCCGCACCCGTTGGAGGTAGCCGGCGTCCTCCAGGTCAGCAAGGATGTGCAAAGTTGCTCTGGCCGTGATGCCAACGGTGGCAGCGATGTCCTCGACGAGGGCGCGGGAGTTCGCAGTCACCGCCAAAAGTACATGGCCGTGATTAGTGAGAAATGTCCACGGTGGACGCTGGGCGGGGACCGTGCTCGGGGTCTTCGCCCTGGTGACCGGGTTCTCCATTGCCGTTCTCGTGTTGTCTATTCCGGACATTGGAGTAGTTCTTCCCTTCGACGTATTGGGAGTTGCTTCGAACAAGTTTGCCGGATGCTTTCTGATGGCATCCAGGTGAACGATTCTTACACCTCGGATGGCTCGCGTGGGTAGTTCAAGGGGGGTGACGACGGCAGTAGCGCCCGATTTGCGTACCGCACGGGCCAGGGCCGTCGTCAGGGCAGGGCGTGAACGCCTGAGCGACCAACTGCCGTGCCAGACAACGCGCGTGGAACTGGAGAACCCTGCTGCGTCCAGTATCGGCCGCGCCAAAGCTGCCAGGGATTCGGCTTCACGCAATGCTCGCTGATACATCCTCGCTACGATCGCCGGATCGGCGGTGAACGGCGGTCGCTGGATGGGGACGAAAAAGAGCAACGGAGAGCCTAACTCTGAAGCCACCCCGACTGCGCTATGCGCCAGGACGGTGACATCTGAATCATGGGTGATGACAGCGGCGACGGGACGACACAAAATGAATGCGGCTCCGGTCATCGTACGCCGCCACCCTTAGTCGCTGACTCCGGGTCAACCTCGTCGGTGGGGTCGCGAACGTCTTCATCAGTGTCCTTGCCGGTGCCTCCGGCGTCGACCGAAGACCCGCCGAGCTCCCTCCTGCGCCCCCGCCAGACCGGCTCCAGCTCCGCGTTCTCTTCCTCCGTGGCGACCCGGAAAGGCGGATCCGTCGGTTGGGGGATGGATTTACGTCCCTGCCCTCGGGTCGCGCGCAGGCTGGCGACGACGGAAACCGCGATAATCGTTGCAACCACCGCCAGCGAGAAAGTCGTGGGGATGTAGAACAGATCGATTTTGAGGAGCATCTTGATGCCGACCCAAATCAGCACCAGGGCCAATCCGACCTTCAGATAGATGAAACGGTGGATCATATCCGCCAGCAGGAAGTACATGGCGCGCAGACCCAGTATGGCGAAGGCGTTGGCGGTGAAGACCAGGAACACTTCATCAGTAACCGCGAAGATCGCCGGGATCGAGTCGACGGCGAAAACTACATCGGTGAACTCAATCAATACCAGCACTGCCAGGAGCGGAGTGGCCAGCAGTACACCGTTGCGGCGTACCAGCAGCTTTTGTCCGTGGTACGCCTCGCTCATTGGCACGAAGCGTCGGAACCCGCGCAACACCAGTGACTGTTCGGGGTTCAAATGGTCGTTTCGCTGGCGGATCATCCGATACCCGGTGTAAAGCAGGAATGCGGCAAAAACGTAGAGGATCCAGGCGAAGTTTTGGATCAGCACGGCACCGGCGGCGATGAAGATCCCGCGGAATACAAGTGCGCCCAGCACACCCAGGAACAAGACCCGGTGCTGAAATTCTCGGGGTACGGCAAAGTAGCTGAAAATGATAGCCCAGACGAAGACGTTGTCTACCGAGAGGGATTTTTCAATGAGATACCCGGCGAAATACTGCTGACCAAACTCAGCACCCCAGTTCATCCAGATCAGCACACCGAAAGAGACCCCGAAGGCCACCCACACACCTGACCAGACAGCTGCCTCTCGAACCCCGATGACGTGAGCCCGCCGGTGAGCTAAAAGGTCGATAGCCAGCATGACAACGATGAAGCCGAGTACCGCAGCCCAAATCCAGAATGGGACATCCATGAAATTCCTCCGATCGAATCGATCGGAGGTCTCTCCCAGCCCTCAAAGGGCTTGTCTGCCGGGCCACCGTGGGGCCGTAATGACGACGGGACTATTAGGGGGTACTCCCCTCCGTGTACTCAACAAGTGAATCACAGTTCATGTTTTGCCGTCAAGGATCATCGTTGTGCAGTCGACTTCTCGACAAAGGGCGGTGAAAGAGAAAAAACCCCCGGATTATCCGGGGGTTTTAGCTGGTGGCTCCGACCGGCGTCGATCCGGTGACCTTTCGATTTTCAGTCGAACGCTCTACCAACTGAGCTACAGAGCCGTGCAACTATCCTACGACAGTCACCGCGGTCAACCAGTCGAAACTGATGAACCTGAGCGACCCTGACGGGACTTGAACCCGCGACCTCCGCCGTGACAGGGCGGCGCGCTAACCAACTGCGCTACAGGGCCTTGCTTTTTTGCAAGAGCTTCAGCCTACCAGCATCTCTGCCGCTTCTTGACCGCCTCGAAGTGCTCCGAAACCAGCCTGCTCTTGCGTACCCCCAACGGGATTCGAACCCGTGCCGCCGCCGTGAAAGGGCGGTGTCCTAGGCCGCTAGACGATGGGGGCCAGGACCACACGAGGCAAGAATTTTCCCCTGCTGTGGACCTATAAAACTATAGGGCCTGTTTGGCGATTCCACAAAACGAACCCGTCGGCGGGCCTGCCCCGACGGTACAGTCGTTGGTGTGCCCATCGAAATGACCCTTGCAGACTTCGAGTCAGCCGTGGATGACGCGATCGACCAGATCCCCGAAGATTTGATGCGCACCATGAACAACGTCGCCATCTTTGTGCGTGAAGAGTACGAGCCGGGCCCCGGCGAGGATCCGGACACCGAACTCCTCGGGCTCTACGAAGGCACCCCATTGACCGAACGGGATTCCTGGTGGGACGCGGGATCCCTCCCGGACAGCATCAGCATCTTCCGGCAGCCGTTGTTGCGGCACTGTGACAGCCGTGAAGAACTCATTGACGAAATCCTGATCACGGTTATCCATGAGGTGGCCCACCATTTCGGGATTGACGACGCGCGGCTGCACGAGCTCGGTTGGGGATAGTCCTGCTCGCACATCCTCGACCCGACAGCGGATACTTGTTTTTATGAACGGGCACGATCACGGATTACCCCAGGGCACGGCGACCGGCAAGCATCGCCGGAAGCTGGTCATCGTCGTCGCAATCACCCTGACGATTGTGCTGGTCCAGGTGGTCGGGGCCATCTGGTCCGGGTCACTCGCCCTGCTCGCCGATGCCGGGCACATGCTGTCCGACGCCACCGGCGTCTCAATTGCCCTCCTCGCTTCCTGGATAGCCACCCGCCCCGCCACCCGGCGAAGTACCTACGGGTACCAGCGGGCAGAGGTCCTGGCGGCACTCGCAAATGCGATCATTCTGGTGGTGATCGCCGTCGTGATCCTGATCGAAGCGCTACGCCGCTTCAACACGAGCCCCGACATCCGTTCCGACATCATGATCATCACGGCTGTGGTTGGTGCCGTCGCCAACCTCGTCTGCCTGCTCATTCTCCGTCGAGGGCAAGCCGAAAGCCTCAACCTCCGCGGCGCGTACCTGGAGGTGCTCGGTGACCTGCTGGGCTCCGTAGCGGTGATCGTTGCCGCCGTCGTGATTGCAACGACCGGCTATCTTCCCGCCGACACCTTCGCGTCGATAGCCATCGCGCTGATGATCCTGCCGCGGGCCTGGAGCCTCCTCAGGGATGTCATCAACGTACTGCTCGAATCGGCGCCGAAGGGTGTGGACTCGGAGATGATTCGCAGTCACATCCTTGGGGTGCACGGCGTCGTCGGCGTCCATGACATTCACGCGTGGACTATCACCTCCGGTGTGCCGGTGTTTTCAGCCCACGTGGTGGTAGACGAAGCCACCCTCAACGCAGACGGCGTGGACCGAGTGCTCGATCGGCTGACCCACTGTCTCCGTAACCATTTCGATACCCAGCATTGCACCTTCCAGATCGAGCCTGCGGAGCACGCCATTCACGAAAGCCGCCAGCACGCTTGAATTTCCAACGCTTTCGCGACACGCCGTGATCAAACGTCATCAAATGACACTCCTGTTGTTTAGGGTACCTGTGTGACTAATGTTGCTAAAGTGACATGCATCCCATTACTGTCGTGACTGTTGTGTAATACGCCGCGCGAAGATTTGGGGAATAGTGCAGTCATCAGGAAAGCGGCGCATGCGCTCCTTTAGAGCAGTCGGTGTCCTCGCCACGACAGTCCTACTCAGTGGTGTTGGCTTGGCTCCGGGAGTGGCCGCCCCCGAGACGAACGCAATCCCCACGGAAGCCGAGATCGCCGACGCGCTGGACAGCACGACGGCGAAAGCCGCATTGGTGGGCGAGATCGAAGGAATCCTCGCCGAAGCCACGGCAAACCTTCAGGATGCACAGACAACGGCGATGCAGTCTCAGGGTGCCTACATTGATGCACTCGCTGCCCTGGACGAGCGACGCGCCACCGCCGTTGCAACCACCGCCCTTGCCGAAGAGGCAGCGCTGACCCACGACGCCGCAGCAGTTGAGGTGGGGCAGTTGGCTGGCGACCTGTATCGGTCGGGCGGCGTTACCCCCGGGATGACGATGCTGCTCAGTGGAGAGAACCCCGACGAGATTATGTCCCGGGCCTCCACCATGTACGGCTTGTCAGCCAACCGGGCCGCAACCTTTACAAACGCACAGACCGCTGCCAAGACGTGGGAAGCACTCCGTCTGGACGCTGCCGCTGCCCGACAGGCGGCAGCAGACGCGGCCGAGACTGCCCAACTAGCCGGGGAAGACAACCAGCGGGCCACAGACGCCGCAGCCCAACTGGTCGAGTCGCGGCAGGCGGAGCGCACCGTTCTGGTTGACCAGCTGGCCTCGCTGCGCAACACCACAGCAGCACTCGAAGAGCAGCGCATTTCAGGGATTGAGGAGCAACAGCGCGAGGAAGAGCTTGCTCGCATCATCGCTGAGTCCGAGCGTGCCGCAGCCGCCGCGGAGACGCAGCGGTCCGAGGGATCGCCATTGGCCGTCCAGCAGGCCGCACCCGCCGCAATTCGCCCACCGGCACCCGCCTCCGAGGCGCCGGCACCTAATCCCACTACGCCAGCGGTAAATCGGCCGAGTCCCTCAGCCCCGGCGCCGTCAACACCGGCACCGGCACCGTTGACACCCGCGCCAACAACACCCGCGCCCGCGCCTGCGCCCGCACCGGCA
>NZ_QDAE01000005.1 GCF_003075455.1 Arthrobacter sp. Bz4 | reverse complement strand
GGCGTAGGCGGTTCGCTGGCCCCATAGCTTTCGCCGTGGAGCCAAGCTTTGGCTGGATGCTCCAATCCTTTGCCCAGAGGTTGGTTGCCGGGCGGTCCTGGTTTCCTATAGTCAGGAACCGTAAGCTTTTTGTCGCCTGCGAGACCACTTCGTGCAGCGCAGCCCCCGAAATCCTTGAGGGCTTGACTTCGGTCTTGCTCTTGGCATGGGCAAAAACAACCTTCGAGTCATTGAATCCCACAAAGTCAGCTATCTCGGCGCCCAAGTCGGTACACAAAACAGTTGCCCCCTCGCCCAAAGCCTTCAGCAAAAGCACATCATCAATATGTCCGAACACAGTGTCAGGCGGCCAAGGCCCCGCCCCGTCTGCATGGCCCTTCTCTCCCACGACCCTCGCCAACTGCTCGCTCGTCTCTAAGATCGACAACAAACCGTCAGGTGAACTCAAGTTTTCACGGTTGATAGACCAAAAGTTACGGTTCGAGTAGACCAAACCTCCAGCCGTTGCCACCCTCACCAGCTGTTCACGCGTGACGAACTGCCAAAAAGTCGAGCGAGGATCGATGGTGGACCTGTACGGCACGCTCTGAGCGGAAGAGAGTTCAAACCTATTTAGCGCCTTGTCCCAGCGGATTTTGGACTCGATTGGCCGTCCGTTGATTTCCACTTCGAATTGCCCGTCCTCTGCGACACCACCGGAGCAATCGATCACGAGGGGGGCACCACCGTCTTCTATAGGATCGAAGGTGTGCTGCGCCAAGTCGAGGAGCACGTGCGCAGCAACCGGGGGCTCGGAAATAGTGACGGGGAGTCCAAAGCGTGCTATCGCCGACGCGGGGGGATCCTCCCGTTGCAGGGAAACGGACAGTTCGTCGAACCATGCCCGTAGCTCGGGATAGTGCCCCTTTGAGCTACGAGAGTCACTCACCCGGCCATTCTTCACGCCTGTGTATCGACCAACTTTATCGCCGTCAATGACGAGAGTGCCGGAGGCCGTCGAGTACCCAAAGGTCGAATCCCCGACCTCGGCTGCCACTAAAGCAATGTCCCGAGCACTCAGTGAGCGTGAACGCACCGACCAATCGCTGAGATCATTATTGGTGAGGGACATGGAAGTGACTGTCGAATCGCTAGGCAGCAGGCCCACGAGCGTGCCGGCACCTATCGAAGTTGTGTGGGAGCGGACCGACTCCGGAATGCCGTCCGAGTCGGACACAAACAGATGTTCTCCGTTCCAGTGAATCACGGTGTATCCGAGCGCCATCTCTACAAAAGCCGCTTCGCGCAAGATCGGCGAGTTGCGAACAGTAAGGTGAAGGAAGACGCGCGTATCCTCGTCGGGACTGCCTACGCTTAGCACCTGGCGATCGTTAGAAGCGAGATCGTCCTCAACCTGCTTTGCGAATGCGTCCAGTCCGAACGCTTCGATGGGCCTGCGGACGGAGGTGCTAAGTCGAAACTTGACCTCTTTCCACGCTTCGTCCCCGCGCAGATCCGCCTGCTCGCGAAAGAGCCGATCCCAGTAGAAGATCTCCGGTTGCGCATCCATGAGCCCGGCGACACCTGCCGGGTCGGTGGCGACTGACTTTGGGTCACCGCCGTCATCGAATCGCCGGTAACGCCCCCAGGCTTCTTGCATCGTTGCGTCCGAGGAGAGAACAAAGGCCGAAGCATGCTCGGCTCGCGTGGGGTTACGTAGGATCCGACCAACCTGTTGGATGCGCGACCGGTCATTCCCGAAGCCTTCGTACACTGCGAGAACCTTGACCGCCGGATCATCGAATCCTTCGGTCAACTTGTGTTGATGCACTAGGAACTGCGCGTCCGGACGACCGGAGGGAGCAGGAACTGACCGTCTGAGATATGGAGCAGTTTCATCGCGAACGAATGATTCATGCACAGCGACCACTGTGCGGCCCTTCAGACTAAGCGCGCGAGCGACCGCCTCCACACTTGCCCGGTTTCCGCACCGGATAATGACCCGTTCCCCATCCACCAGCTTGTCAGCCACGTGCTCAAGGAGATCATCGACGTAGTCACCGACAGACGTAGTTTCCTTGGTAATCACAAATATTGGTTCTCGAAGTACTTTGTCTTTCACAGCCTGGAAGTGGTTGTACCGGTAGTGCGCAGCTCCATCGAGTACGAACATGCGGTTGTCGTTTCGAAAAGGAGTTGCTGTAAACAGGCATATAGGAAGCCCTGTGGCACGTACAGCCCGGGACCACCCCGGGGCCGGTTCGTAGTGGCATTCGTCGACTACGACGGTCGCGAAGCCTTGAAATAGTGACGCCATCTCAGTGCTGTCGTTGCCAATTGACTTATAGATCTGCAGGACCATTGCCAGAGTGGTGACGTAAACTTTGGGCTGTCGCTGCTCCTGCGATTGCATCTTTTCGATGAAGTCGGAGGCGCTGCGTACAGATTCCACTTTCGCCAGATTCTCGGGACGTTGCTGCCCTAGGCGCTGCCAGACCCGACTATTTATGTCCTCCAATAGCTGCCGAGTCAAACCAGACCAAGGCGTGACTATCAGAGCGCTTTGCTTGTTTCCGCCCACTTCCGTTGCCGCGACGAGTGAAGCGATCACGGCCGATTTGCCGCTGCCCGTTGGCATAGATATCAGTGCCGCACCCGCCGCTGAGCCCTCACGAAGGTACTTGCGCAGGATCGTCAGTGCAGCTATCTGATGATCCCAAAGTGGCACGTGCCAACACCCTTCCGCGCCGCCGAGACGCGTCTAACCTATGAACGAGCACAGTCAATGAACAACCTGGCTGGCCCAGCGATTTGTTCGATCGAACTCAAATGGACACTAAATCTAGATTCAACCACGTTCTGGCACGGAACAGCCTTATCACCATTCCTTATCGTCATCGTGAAGCACCAGAGCCCTGCACAAAGTACCGAGACGGGCCGGGCGCCAGGGCCGCACAGCCGCAGTGAGAGCGGCCAACGCCAAGGCCGCCGACCTCACCTCCCCCTTTGTTCAAGTCCTCTCTGGCAAGGTCAAAACGCTCGTCGGCATGTCGCTCCCGCCGCAGATACAGTGATGACATGAGCGGCAGTAGAACCAAGAAACAGCGACGGGCGCAGCATGAGCGTCCCGCGTACCTGGTAAACGCTGACTTCGCACTCCGTTCGGCGGATGCTGTTCTCGCGGTTGACCTCCACGAGGTGCCACAATCCCGTGTCAATCAGTTCGCGGTCGGCTGGATGCGTGCGGCTTTCGAACAAAGCCGGGTCATCTCCAGACTTACGAAACTGGGGATGGGGCATGCCATCGCTCCCAACCGTCGCGCGTTCTGGGAGTTGACTGTACGGTTGCTGTGGTTCGCAGGCCTGGGTCGGTCGGACCGTGAGGAGGCCGCGGACACGATGATTGCGCACGGCCGTTCAACTGAGAAGACCACTCACACCCATATGCAGTCGATGGGCATCCCCTCGGACATCGACATCGCCGCCATGGAGGACTTCGTCTTAGACGCCTCAAAAGAGAAGGCCATGCAAGAGCAGGCGAAGAACCTGACTGCAGCGGTTAAGGCCACGGAACTAAACCTCGGGATGATCTACCGTCTGTGGCGTGAGGACTCGACTTGGGCTCACGCGACGGGGTTCTTGGCTGGTCACTACGCACCGGCAGAGGACAATCACACGATAGGCGTTGGCAAGCCTCCTCACATCGACCGGGACTTGGAGGCGCATCGGCTCGCCACCATGGCCATTGTGTTTTCCGTTGGCTACATTCTCACTGACGAGGGCGTTCCGAGCGAACTGGCCAGCGCTGCCACTGTGGCCTTCTACCAGACGCACTAGCAGATCCGGGACCGGGTGCACCTGCAGCATTGAGATTCAGAACCTAGCAGAGGCGATACGGGCGTTGCTACGCACCCGATCTCTCCGATCCCTCAACTCGCGCGAAAACGCATCTGTCCTACCGTCAATATTCAGCGCCAACGTTGCATACGCCAGCAACTCGTCCTCGACATCCCACGGCGTCGAGTTCTCAGCCCATGCCACGCGAGCGTTGGCGTTAATCCAACGGGTCAGTTGAGCTTCGCCATCCACTCCCCAGTTCAAGCGTCCTCCGTGAACGCCGAGAGAAAGGCTCAGTTCCTCGGCCAGTAGAACGCCGAGAGTCAGCCGCAGCGTCGACCGAGACGCGTCTCTGTTGTAATGAGCTGCTAGGCGGGGGCGAAGGCGACTCGTGCTTTCCTTCCCGTTACTGTCCGGCTTCTTCGGAGCAATGCCGACATACATGAGCGCGAAGCCGTCGGTATACGAGTACGAAGCGTCCGGGACCGGCAAACTCCCTGGTGTAAACAGCCAACCGTAGATGCCCTTAACCCGTGGCGCCTCATTCACGTCCGATGGGCGGTGGAGTGAAGAAGGATGCAAAATCCGGTCCGCCGTTGATGAGAAGTCGTGCATGGCCTCATAATACCGAGCTGAGCATTTGTTAAAAGGATGTTGAACCGTCAAGTTAGCGGGCCACCCGTCGAATCCGCAATCCTCAGATGCGAATGGATCTTCGCCCGGAAACGACCGGAGTATCGCAGCCGCAACTTCGGTCTGGGAGTCGATGCAGGGGGCTTCCTCTGGACCAATCTCCTCACCGTGGTGTCTATGCCGAAAATCTACGCAGAGCACTCGTGACGGTGCGTGCACTCGCAATTCTTCGCCGCATGCCACTTGCGAATGTGGCATGGGCAATTTGCAGGGTCGTGTACGCTCTGGCCGAGGGCATCACAGCATGAGGACTCAGCCAACCAGGAGACTACTGATATGACTAACGAACAATTCCAGGGTGATGAAAGGGCGGCTGTTAGCTCAACCCGAACGACTCCTGACATGGCGGTAGCACGTGAGGCCGGTGAGGTGATCGCTCACATGCTCGGCGACGGCTGGTCTGTGATCGACCCGACGGCCACGATCTGGACGGCCGAGGCAGCTGAGGAGCTTCGTGCCCGGATCGAGGACAACCTAATTGTCGGGTCCGACCAGAGACAGTGGGACAAGCTCGATCAGCAGCTCCAAGGCGCGCCACGCGAAGTCATACTTCTAGCGGCAGAAATCATCTTCCTCCGCGAGCATCCGCTGCGCTCAGCACTACCAGGGACTCGCCGAGCCCATGTTGATAGGGTTCTATCCCACCTCGAATCCCCGGTGTCGATTCCTGAGCCCATGTCAGAATGGCTGGGCCGCCCGACAGGTACCGCTGGCTTCGAACCGGGTCCTTGGTACAACAGCGCAATGTGGCGGCATGTCACTTGGACCGCCTCCTTCGTCCGCTACTGGCGAGGGCTGCCGAACGACGAACGTGATGCCGCGCGCGCCGATCCGTGGACACTACAACAAGTCATGCTTGCTTCCGGCAATGATCGGTCGGACATCCGAAACGCCCTGCAGTTCCTCGCTAGGCCCGACGTCTTCGAGCCGATCGCCTCCGGGGGAATGAAGAAAAGGATTCGCGACGGACTTGCCGACCGAATCGGCGGAGGGACGGGCAGCGACCCGGCGTCGATTGACCGCGACCTGCTGGGGATCCGTGCTGCTCTGGCCCGATCGATCGAAGGCCCCTTCCACTTCTGGACACCGGGCGTGGAAGAGCTTTGGGACTCCTCCGCCAGCGAACCCGACCCTGTCACCACCGATGTCGCCACGTTGGCCGAACCTCGTCCCCGCCATTACTGGCTTTACTCTCCTGGAGCACAAGCCGCTGAGTGGGATGGGTTCTCGGCCAGCGACATCATGGCGATCGGGTGGGATGAGTTGGACAACCTCGCTTCGTACCCGAGCCGGGAGGCGATCCGTCAGGCCCTCGACGTCGAGGAGAGCGGCGGATCGATGAGGAACGCCGTTCTGGCAGTGTGGCAGTTCCAGAATGAGATCGCCGTGGGCGACATCGTTTACGCCAAGCGCGGTCGTCGTGAGATCGTCGGTCGCGGTGAGGTCACCTCGGGCAGCCGGTTCGAACCGCAACGTGCCTCGTTCCGCCACGTCCGCTCGGTGAAGTGGACGCACACGGGGTCTTGGGAACACCCCGGCGACGCGGCAACAAAAACACTCACCGACATTACGCCCTACCGCGACTACGTCGAGAAACTGGAGGCTCTCGTCACAGGCGATGTCGAGCCCGAGCCGACTGTCGCGGCAACGCCGCTCCAGTCTTATGACAAGGCCGCGTTTCTCAAGGAAGTCTATCTCTCAGAGACTCGGTACGACCGGCTGCAGGCCTTGCTGCTGCGCAAAAAAAACGTCATCCTCGCCGGTCCGCCTGGCGTCGGTAAGACCTTCGCAGCTAAGCGATTGGCGTACTCGATCCTGGGAGTGAAGGATCCGAGCAGGATTCAGGCAGTCCAGTTCCATCAGAGCTATTCCTATGAGGATTTCATGATGGGCTACCGACCCACTGAGTCAGGTGGGTTCACGCTCGCCGAGGGCACATTCTATCGGTTTTGCGAAGATGCCCGCGCCGATGACGATGACCGGCCTTACTTCTTCATCATCGACGAAATCAACCGCGGCAACATGTCCAAGATCTTCGGCGAATTGCTCATGCTTATCGAATCCGACAAACGAGGACAAAAAATTCGCCTGGTCTACAAGAACGAGACCTTCTCCGTCCCGGCGAACGTCCACATCATCGGCATGATGAATACCGCAGACCGCAGCCTCGCCGTGCTCGACTACGCCCTGCGGCGTCGCTTCGGGTTTTTCGAGATGCCCCCCGGTTTCGAGTCCGCCGGATTCACCCGCTGGCGGCAGGCGGCAGGCAGCTCCACCCTCGACCGCCTCATCTCGGTCGTCCTCGACCTGAACAAAACCATCACCGAGGACCCGGCTCTCGGCCCAGGATTTGCGGTTGGGCACAGTTACCTGACACGCCCAGCGGGTGGCGACGCCGACGACTCATGGCTGTACTCGGTCGTCCAAGACGAACTCATCCCACTGCTCGATGAGTACTGGTTCGACGAGCCGAATAAGGCGCACGAGTGGGCGGGCAGGCTCCGGAGTGCCGTGGAATGACCGACCGCTCGATCTTAATTCGCAATGTGTATGTGATGCTGGCGTACGCCTTCCGGACGATCCACAGCGAAGGCAACGACAGAATTGCCGCTGAGCGCTTCGACCATCTTCATGACCTGCTTGCGGAGATCCTTGTGCGCGGCGTGGGTGCCCAGGTCAAGCGCGGAGTCCATCGCGATTATCTTCACCGCAGTGACGAGATCGCAACCGTTCGCGGCCGGATCGACGTCACACGCACTATCGCTACCCGCTCGGCCACCCGAGGACGGCTAGTGTGCGATTTCGACGAGTACGAAGCAGACACGCCCCATAACCGGGCCCTAAAGTCGGTCATCGTGCTCCTCATCCGCCACAGCGAGGTCTCCGCGGCGCGCAAAGGTGCGCTGCGCCGGCTGCTGCCCTACTTGGACGCAGTCACGTTGGTGGCACCGACGTCGATCAGATGGGACGCGCTCACCTACCACCGCGCCAATGCCTCTTACCGGCTGCTGCTCGGCGTCTGCGAGCTGATCGTTCGCGGGCTCCTCCCCACTCATGACTGCGGAACCTCGAAACTCACGTCGTGGGTTTCGGATGATGTGATGAGCACACTGTACGAGCGGTTTCTGCGCGAGTACTACACGGTCCACCATCCCGAGCTCTCCCCCGGCGCGCCCACTGTTGGTTGGGATCTCGATGAGCCGGGCGGCAACAGCTTGCAACTGCCCTTGATGCGTACCGACGTCACGCTTCGCAGCGGCGGGCGCACTCTCATCATCGACGCGAAGTACTACAGTCATACGATGCAGACCGGAGCATGGGGCAAGGCGACCGTCCATTCCACGAATCTGTACCAAGTGTTTTCATATGTAAAGAACGAGGACACCCGGCGCGACGGCTCCGTCAGCGGCCTGCTTCTATACGCGCGTACCGGTGCCGTAGAGCAGCCCGACTTGGACGTCGTTATCCAAGGTAATCGGATCGGCGCGCGAACCCTCGACCTAAACTCCCCCTGGAACGACGTCCGAGCCCAGCTCGAAGAGGTAGCCGGCTGGCTAGATTCCTGAGGCGCCTTTTTCTCGCGTATTGAGATGATGCGATGACAAAACCCACGACTTGGTCGGCGGTTAGTTCACGATTGTGGAGGTGAGGAACAACTCAACATTGATTCTTCAGCGCCCTGTTCGTCGTGGTGCGGCGAAATGCTTGTGGTGCCTAAGCGCCGGAACGTGCACCAACATATGCAGCCGGACGAGCCGGTCGACATTCTGGGCTACCAATGCCGCTTGGAGCGCCGCGGCGGCACCAAGACGCGTACCGTGGCGCAGCTAGGTGTGTGGGCATCAAAAATCGATGGGCGCAACTGTCCTCGGTCTAAAGTGAACGCATGATGTTTACGGACATGTGCTTCTGCATCGGGCAGTGCCCATCGGGCCAACGGGAGGGGAATCGTGCTTGACGACCAGGACTACGTCGAAGTCGATGCTGTAATTCGTATGCCCAAGGGCAGGCGTCTGGCAGATTCCAAGAAGACCGATGGATGGAGTCGCGGTTTCACCCCCAACTCAGCGGACAAGGGACCAGAGCACGTCGAAATTCGCCTCAAGCCCGATGTCACGAGCGCGGAGAATGACACCACGCCCGTCGAGCCGCAGATCATCTTCATTCACGAAAACATTGATTCGCCGCCTCAGAAGACGCGGGAGCAGGAGGAACTCGAGGAAATACTCGGGCTCTTGATCACTCTCGGTTTCGTCAAGGCCACAGAGTGGATGCAGCCGCGCCTACAGCGCATCTGGAGAGAGCGTGTCATCCCCTTTTTCAATTTTCAGCGGGGGCAGTGGCGGGCGCATATGCCCCGGCGCAGAGCAGGCAAGCGTGTCGAATCCGATGTGCCTACGACTGCCTCCGAGGCCACGCCCGTCAATGGGACAAACGAGGTCGGCGACGCCCTCGACGCCTACGAGGCCAATATGAGCAGTGGCGAGGCCCGCCAGCACTTCGCTGAAGCACTCATCGCCCGGCACTTCGCTAATGAAAGATGCGGCTCTTGGCCAACGCTCGTATAGAAGATGGTGGTTTACCGCCTGAGCTGGTCAGTGCAGTTGAGGCGCTCACGCCCACGCAAGTAACGAGCGCGCTTGACTCGCTATTGACATCTAAGCCCACTCTTCTCGATGACCTCGGAAATTTCCTGCAGGTGAGTCGAACTGAAGGTCAACTTCAGCTGGGAAAGGACAAGATAAAAGCCGCTCTTCGTCTCACTGACGGCCAGCAGCACTAGCACGGGGCTAATTTCCGGAGCGAAGCTCCCCAATATCAAAACCTTCGGCCACGGACAGGTTTTGGAGTCGACGATCGTCGTCACCTACGAGGATGAATATCGGAGTGGAGTTCTGTTCACTCGGTATGCTCCCGCTCCCAACGGGGCCTGCCCGCTTGTCCCTATACCGAAGTCTGGTTGGTTGATTGATAGACTTCACCGTTTCGCCACTGGTCATAGCGCACGATAGCTAAAGGCCTCCGTGGTGTCGGTGACGGTCGAAAAGTGAGCCGTTGTGACGGCTTGGCGTCTAGCGGTCGTTGCGACACCTGACTATTAGGAGTTGCAACTATGGCCTTGATGAAACGAGCACGAAGGGTTCGGGGAGCACCTCCGAAGAACGCTGCCCGCGCTCATTATGATCAGTTGATGAAACAGGGAATGGGTAATTCTGAGGCCTGCCGGATCGTCGGGATCAGCCGAAGTTCAGGCACTCGGTGGCGCCACGGCCACACCGCCATCTCAAAGACGGGAGTGGTCACGAAGTACCCGCCGATCTCACGACAAAGACCACGGGTCACCTCCGTACGCTTTCTCTCGGAGGAGGAGCGAATCACGATCGCGGACCTGCTCCACGCCAGACGAAGCGTCCGGACCATTGCCAGGGAGCTTGGGCGCAGTCCCTCAACCGTGAGCCGAGAGATCCGACGGAACACCCACCAGCCCTCTGGAAATTACCGGCCACGGACAGCCCAGCGCAGCGCCGAACGCAGGCGAAGTCGACCCCGGACCGGGAAGATCGCTGCCAGTGCTGAGCTGACGGCGTTCGTGAGGACCCATCTATTAGAGCGCTGGAGCCCACGCCAGATCAGCAACCGGCTCCGTACGGAGTTTCCCGGCCGTGCCGAGATGCAGGTCGTGCCTGAAACCGTCTACCAGGCGTTATATGGGCGCGGAAGCCTGGATCTTGCCGTCAGCCCTGCACTGGCGCTGCGCACCGGACGAACCGGACGCCGACCCCGCAGGAGGAAAGAACACCGCACCAAACGGTTCCCAGATATGGTGATGATCCGCGACCGATCAGCAGAGGTCACCGGGAGATTGGTACCGGGGCATTGGGAAGGCGACCTCATCATCGGGAAGGGAAGCTGCTCAGCGATCGGAACCCTGGTGGAACGCACCACACGGTTCACGATCCTCGTGCATCTAGCCGGCAACAGAGGAGCAGAGAATCTCCGTGATCGGCTGGCCGAGTCGATGAGCGCGCTTCCAGCACATCTACGTAAGTCGCTGACCTGGGATCAGGGTACCGAGATGGCCTGCCACCAGGACTTCACCCGCCGGACGCTCATCCCGGTCTACTTTTGCGATCCCGCAAGTCCTTGGCAACGCGGGTCCAACGAGAACACCAACGGATTACTCCGGCAGTATTTCCCGAAAGGGACAGACCTAGGAACCCACACCATCAAGGACCTCGCCCGGGTCGCCGATGAACTCAACCGTCGACCACGGGAAATCCTCGGCTGGGAAAGCCCCGTGGAGCAACTCGCTAGGCTCATCTCACCACCGACAGAATCATAAACTGTTGCAACGACCGCTGAAATCCGCCGTAGCCGATGTCCCACCAATGTGCGTCAAACGCCGTCATCTCTAATTCTTCAATCCGAGGATCTGCCGCTATCGATGCCGGCGGTCCGAAGCAGTTGGCCATTGCATGTCGGACACTCATCCGCTAATAAAAGCCGCTTCTGCCGCATTTAGCTCGGCGATCCCATCAAGGGTTACCCCGGCCTGTTCTATCTTTTTGTTGCCCTGCCGTTCAAGTCCTTTGGCCTCCTGGATATCCGGTGCGCAGAGCGCGTCCAAAAAAAGTTCCAATCCCTCGGCAAGTTCGCGCAGCGAGAGCCCAATGACTTTTCCTCGGTTCCGATGTGGTCGGGGCAACAGATTGGCCCAGTGCGCCACAAACTGGTCCATCTCGCCAAATGCGTCCACCAATGGCTCGGATGTGCGCCCAGACCTCGATGTCGAAGAAAGCGCACCTAGTACCTGGCCCAACAACTCGTCGAGGTCCCCGGTCAGGGACGACAGAACGGGTTTAATCGTATGGTCCGGGACCTTGCGCGTGGTCCGGAACTCTGCAACCAGGCGCTCTCGGCGCTGGAGGTCGTATTGGATCTCTTGTGCTTTGGGTCGCTCCCCGCAGTCAGTGCAGGTCAGGTCTAGAAGCCGCCTACCCTTGCATCCCCCGCACGTGATCGCGTCGAACTTTAAACGCATTTCCTGACCCCGCCAGCGCCGCCCCATAGCAGCAGTCTAAACCTGCCATTCGCCTCCTCCCGTCCCGACACTGCGCCAGAGAACCCCTGTCGGATCGTGATTCGCAGACAACATGGGCGTATTCGGACACAACCGGCGGATCTTTCCTGTCCGCAGTGATGCAACGTGGAAATCGCACTTTTGCTGATAGGAGCGCTAGGTTCGCCAGCAATTAGACGCCAAGAGATGGCGAGACCAAATACTGGATGTGGGCAGGTCCCAGCTCGCCAGCTCAATTGTTGCTTGCGAACCGCCTGCAGTAGGCACGTCTAGCATCCTCACAACATAGACGTTCTCCGCGAGACGGTACATGCCCTTTCCAGCCGGGCCGGCGTAGTCCCAACCTTGAAAACCGATGAGGGCACCAATCCCCTCGATGGCCGTGCCGACAGGAAGGCCCGGGATGCACTCAGCATCCCGGGCCTTCCTCAAGCAATCGCCTGAAAACTATACATTAAATCTAAACTCCACGACGTCGCCGTCGCCCATAACGTATTCCTTGCCCTCGATGCGGACCTTGCCGCGGGACTTGGCCTCAGCCATCGATCCGGCGTCCACCAGATCGTCGAAGGAGACCACCTCTGCCTTGATGAAGCCGCGTTGGAAGTCGGTGTGAATGACTCCCGCAGCTTCGGGAGCGGTCGCGCCCTTGGTGATGGTCCACGCCCTGGTTTCTTTGGGGCCGGCTGTCAGATAGGTCTGCAGGCCGAGGGTGTGGAAACCGACGTGCGCCAACTGATCGAGACCGGACTCGCTCTGGCCGTTCATCTCGAGCATTTCGCGAGCCTCTTCCTCGTCCAGCTCGACCAAATCTGACTCGAGCTTGGCATCGAGGAAGATGCAGTCGGCGGGCGCCACGAGTTCGCGGAGCTCGGCCTCGCGTTCCTCGTTCCCCAGGACAGAATCGTCGGCGTTGAAGACGTAGATAAAGGGCTTGGCGGTAAGCAAGCTCAGTTCGCGAAGATGTTCCATCTCCAGCTTGTCTTTGGCGACCGAGGCGAAAATGGTGTCGCCGCGTTCCAGCACCGACTGGGCGGCAACCATGGCTGCGAGCTGCGCCGGTTCCCGCTTCTTGATCTTGACTTCCTTCTCAACCCTGGGAATGGCTTTCTCAAGGGTTTGGAGGTCAGCAAGGATCAGCTCGGTGTTGATTGTCTCCATGTCGGAACGAGCATCGACCTTGCCGTCAACGTGAATCACATCGGGGTCGTCAAACACCCGGATTACTTGAGCAATAGCCTCGGCCTCACGGATGTTGGCCAGGAACTGGTTTCCTAGTCCCTCACCCTCCGACGCGCCCTTGACGATCCCTGCGATATCAACGAAAGAAACTGTGGCTGGCAGAATGCGCTGCGACCCGAAGATTTCGGCCAGTTTGCCAAGCCGTGCGTCAGGCAGGCTCACCACCCCGACGTTCGGCTCGATGGTCGCGAACGGGTAGTTCGCAGCAAGCACATTGTTGCGGGTGAGCGCGTTGAATAGGGTTGATTTGCCGACGTTGGGCAGTCCGACGATGCCAATAGTAAGAGCCACGGGAATAGAGTCTACCGTTTGCCCCAGCTTCCACCGCGCCGCGGCGGGTGAACCAGAATGTCGGTGCTGACTGAGATGGTGGTGGCATGGACGGATTCATTGTGGTTTTGATCGTATTGTCGGTGCTCATCGGCGCAATCCTCGGGGCGGTGGGTGTCGCCTGGGCGGCACGTCTCAAGGTGCAGCGTTTGGCAGAGGAGCTCGACGACGTCGGCGAGCGTCTGGGGAGCACCAACGCCGCGTTGGCTACTGCAACAGCGGAAAACCGGATGCTGGTCGCCCAAAACCGTGAGCTCACCTCCCGGTCAGTAAGTGATCAGTCGGTCTTGCGTGCGCTGGCGCCGGTGGCCGACAAGCTGACTCATCTCCAGTCTCAGGTGGGGATCCTCGAACGCGACAGGGTGGAGCAGTTCGGGCAACTCGCCGAACAACTCAGGGAGGCACGGCACTCGGACGCGCAACTCCTATCCACCACGCATTCGCTGACGGCTGCACTGCGGAGCAACAGCGCCCGCGGCCAGTGGGGGGAGGTACAGCTTCGACGGGTGGTGGAGGCGGCAGGAATGCTGCCCCGCGTCGACTTCCTGGAGCAGGCAACCATCACACTCAGCGCTGGCGCCAAAGACACCTCAGCCAGGCCCGACATGATCGTTCAGCTGCCCGGTGGTAAACAGCTGGTAGTGGATGCGAAGGTGCCACTGGCTGCGTTCCTTGACGCCCAGGAGTTGCCCGAGGGATCCGACGGTGGAGACGGCCAGCCGGCCAGCCAGCGCGAGATCCTGCTGCAGCAGCATGCCAAAGCGCTGCGGGCACACATTGATGCCTTGGCACGAAAGCGGTATTGGCAGGGCGTGGAGAACACCCCGGAGTTGGTGGTGTGTTTCATTCCCGTAGAGTCGGTGCTTTCATCGGCGCTGCGCGCAGATCCCGGCCTTCTCGATTACGCCTTCACCCGCAACGTGGCACTAGCCTCACCGGTTTCGCTTCTGGCCATTTTGAAAGGTGCGGCGTACAGCTGGCGGCAGGATGTCCTGACCGAAAATGCCAAAGAGCTGTTTGACCTGTCCCGGCAGCTCTATGACCGGCTAGGCACCATGGGAGAGCACGTGACCAGGCTCGGCAATTCACTGAAATCGTCGGTGGAGAAATACAACTCGTTTGTGGGAACCCTTGAGTCACGGGTCTTGCCAACGGCCCGCCGCATCAACGACTTCGATTCCGCTTCCCTGGACGGCTCGTCGACCGATCCGGCGCAGCCGTCCAGCACGCTCCGGGTACCAGCGGTGGAGTCAACACCACGGCTCCTGAGCGCACCCGAGCTGCTTGAGGATAACGCGTCAGGGAACGACGGCGACCGCCGCAGCGCGTAGGACTGGCCTCAGCGCTTGGGCCGGGGTCCCCTGCCACCGATGCCGCTGGTGGAATCCCCCATCGCCTTGAGGGTGGCGCGGATTTCCTTGGGCAACGAGAAAATGATGTCCTCCTCGGCCGTGACCACTTCCTCGACGTCGCCGTACCCATAGTCTGCGAGGAGACGCAATACATCCTGGACCAGATTGTCGGGGACAGACGCACCCGATGTGACACCAATGGTTGAGACGCCCTCGAACCAGCTCTCGTCCACCTCGTTCGCAAAATCGACCCGGTAAGAAGCCTTTGCGCCGTATTCGAGGGCCACTTCGACCAGTCGTACCGAGTTGGAGGAATTGGCTGAACCAACCACGATCACCAGATCCGAGCTGGGTGAGATCTTCTTGATCGCTGCCTGCCGGTTGGAGGTGGCATAGCAAATATCGTCACTCGGCGGGTCCTGCAGGGTGGGGATGCGTTCCTTGAGCAGGTTGACGGTGAGCATCGTCTCATCGACGCTAAGGGTGGTCTGCGACAACCAGATCACCTTGTCGGGGTCGCGGACCGTCACCTTGTCCACATCCTCCGGACCGTTGACGATCTGGATATGCTCCGGGGCTTCCCCCGCGGTGCCTTCTACTTCCTCATGGCCCTCATGACCGATTAGCAGGATGTCGAAATCGTCCCTCGCAAAGCGGACCGCTTCCTTGTGGACCTTGGTCACCAGAGGGCACGTGGCGTCGATGGTGCGCAGCCCCCGGTCTGCTGCCGATTGGATCACTGCTGGCGAGACGCCGTGGGCGGAAAAGACCACCAGGGCACCCTCGGGTACCTCCTCGTTCTCTTCCACAAAGATGGCACCCTTGGCCTCAAGCGTGGAGACCACGTGCAGGTTGTGAACAATCTGTTTGCGCACATACACCGGCGCGCCGTAGTGTTCGAGAGCTTTCTCGACGGCGATTACGGCCCGGTCCACTCCGGCGCAATAGCCGCGCGGTGCAGCGAGCAGGACTTTGCGTCCCCCCGAGACGGGCTGCGCGGCGTCGATCTCGGCAGGCGAGCGCCGCCTCCTGGGCACCGAGGGCATGGGCACTGAGACTGCTGTGCTGGTCATCCCTCAATGCTAACGGTTGTGGGCCCTCTGACCCGAGACAGCTGGCCCTGATCCGCTGAGAGCTAAGCCACGGTTGTTCTTCGACCGCCGCTGATCAGCCGGGATGCTACCCCTACCAGGAGCAGCACCACTCCCACTCCGATGACCGCCAGACATAGCGGCTCGCTGACCTCCGCGGCCCGGGCTACCAAACCGTCCTGGAACAGGGCGGAGATGGAACCTTCAGATGCTCCGCGCTCGGCCCGCACCCGTTCCAGAATCTCTGGCGCGGCCCGGACCCCCGCCCAGTAGAGCACCCCGAGGGCCGCCGTGCCCAGGCCCAGGAACGCCAGGGTTGTGCTCCGCCGTCGGGCTAGCCCAAGGGCGCTCAGTGCGCTCACCACCGCGCCGGCACCCAGTATCGGCCACAGCCCCGCGACGGCCGCAAGCTGGCCCACAGTGCTTTGCCGCTCCGGTGAAGCGACTTCCACCAGGGTCTGCTCCGGAGCCGGGACGTCTACCCCCAGTCTTGTCCCCACTTCCTGAAGGGCGAGGGCGAGAACCGGGGCGAGATCGAGCTTCACAGGTTCGGGCGAGTCAACACCGTTGAACACGTCGGCGTCGGCCGGGAAACTCAGCTCGTGCGACCGCTGCAACGTGTCATTCCATGCCGCTGGATAGCCTGGCAGGCCAACGACGTTGCCCGCCGCCTCCGCGATGAGCGGTTCAACAATGCCGGTCAGGGCCTCGGGAAGCCCAGCATTTGCGGTAGCTTCGGAGGCTAGGGCTGACGTTAGCTGCGCCTGAAACTCGGGATCAGAGCCAAGCGGTCCGGCCAGCTCAACGAAACCGTCCACCTGCACGAAGTTCCTGTCGATCCAGGCACCCGGCAGGGCAATCCCGGCCAGCACCAGCGCTACCAGCGTGAAAAACGCCGCACCAAACGTCCGCATATTCTGTCCTGCCTTGTAGTGAGAGAAGTATTGATTATGCCCCGGCCAGCTGGACTCTTCCTCCACACCGAGTCTGTGTGGACCCGGCCGGGTGCGCAAGCTGATAAACATGAAGGGAACAAGGTGCAACGCCACGCCTTGTTCCAGCCACAAGCGTTGGGAGTGTCAACTGATGAATGACGACGGCGCGGTGCAGCCGCGCAACGGTTCCAACGGTGTGCGCCTCCAGAGCCAGGACCTGGCTGGTGTAAACCCATCTCAGCCCACGACTCTTCCTGCCACCGCGGCCGAAACAACGGCCGAGCGGCCCTGGCCCCTTCACCTGCTCTCCGAGAAGTTGAAGGCTCATCTGGAACGCGCTCCGGCCGCCTGGGTTGAAGGGCAGATTATTGAAGTGAACCGCCGGTCCAATATGTGTTTCGTGACGCTACGGGATGTCGACGCTGAGGTGTCTCTGCCGTTGACGATCCGCGGCAACGTGTTGTCCCGCCTGGACCTGCCGCTCGAACATGGTTCACGTGTGGTGGCCCAGCTGAAGCCTGACTTCTGGCTGAAGACCGGGCGCCTATCCATGCAGACGTGGCAGATCCGGCAGGTGGGCCTCGGTGACCTGTTGGCGCGGATTGAACGGCTTCGGCAGTCACTCGCCGCCGAGGGTCTGTTCGCCGCACGGCTCCGTAAACCCCTCCCTCTGCTCCCCCACCGGATTGGGTTGATCACCGGGCGCGGTTCGGACGCGATGAAGGACGTACTACGAAACGCCAGCCTGCGGTGGCCGGCCGTCGAGTTCGAGATCCGGGAGGTCGCGGTTCAGGGGGTTGGCTGCGTCGGCCAGGTGACCGCGGCACTGGCCGAATTGGACGCCATGCCCACTGTGGACGTCATCATCATTACCCGGGGTGGCGGCTCACTCGAAGACCTTCTGCCGTTCAGCAGTGAAGAAATGGTCCGGGCGGTAGCAGCGGCCCGGACTCCAGTGGTGAGCGCAATCGGGCATGAAGCAGACCGACCACTGATTGATGAGGTGGCGGATCTCCGTGCGTCCACCCCCACCGATGCAGCCAAGCGCGTGGTCCCCGACGTCGCTGAGGAATTCCAACGGATCCGGCAGTCTCGGGCGCAACTCTCCCGGGCCATTGGAACGCTCGTTGCAAGGGAAACCGAGCGGCTCACCCACCTCCGTTCGCGGCCAGTGTTGGCCCAGCCTGAGGGCATGGTGTCGGTACGGGTGGATGACGTTGAGAGGTTACGAGGGCGCGCCCGGCTCGCGGTGACCTCGGCCGTCTCGCGCGACACGGACCGAGTGCACCACCTTCGTTCCCAGATCCGGTCACTTTCTCCGCAGAACACCCTCGACCGCGGCTACGCGGTGGTCCAGCTTGAGGACGGGTCCATCGCGCGGGATGCCGCGTCGACTCCTCCCGGGTCCCTGCTCAAGATCCGTCTGGCGCGCGGTGAACTCGCCGCCTCAACCCTCGCATCCAGCCACCCCCACATCACCAATCCAGAGGACACCCCATGAGCCAGCCCACCGGATCTGCTGCCAACGACCCGGCAGCAGATCAAGACGTCAGCAAATTGTCGTACGAACAGGCACGCGAGCAACTCGTCTCGGTCGTCAGCCAGCTTGAGGCCGGCGGAGTGACCCTTGAGCGTTCCCTGGCCCTATGGGAACGAGGCGAGGCGCTGGCCGATCATTGCGAATCCTGCTTGAGGGCGCCAAGAAACGTCTCGCGGCGGCCCGCGACAAAGCCGGGCAAACCGGCTAGCCAGTCACCGCGACCAAGGACGGCCGGGCGGGTTGGCTGGTGGGGACGTCGGTCAGGACTGGGCGAGGCGTGACTGCTCGGCTTCGACGTCGAACTGGGCTTTCGGCCAACTGAGTTGCATATCCTGAAGCGCGTCGATGATGAGTTGCTGAACAGCCATCCGTGCGTACCACTTCCGGTCTGCGGGAACCACAAACCACGGCGCCTCGGGAGTGGTCGTGCGCTCAATCGCCAGTTGATAGGCGGCCTGGTACTCGTCCCACAACTCGCGTTCGTCCAGATCGCCGGTGTTGTACTTCCAGTGTTTGTCTTTGCGTTCAAGCCGTTCCGCCAGTCGAGCTTTCTGCTCCTCCGGACTGATGTGAAGCATTACCTTGATGATGCGTGTTCCTGATTCCACCAGCGACGCTTCGAAATCCCTGATGACGTCGTAGCGCTCCTCGATCACCGATGGCTTCGCCAATCCGCGCACCCGCTGGATCAGTACGTCTTCGTAGTGGGAGCGATCGAAGACGCCGATCATTCCGGGACCGGGCAACTGTTTCTTGATCCGCCAAAGAAAGTCGTGGCGCTTCTCTGCGGCCGTGGGTGCCTTGAATGCGTAATGCTTGACGCCCTGCGGATCGACTGCCCCCACCACATGGCGGACAATTCCGCCCTTTCCCGCAGTATCCATGGCCTGGAGCACCACGAGTAGCGAGACCTCGCTGCCGAACCTGCTTTCGGCAAAGAGTTTCTCCTGAAGCTCCGACAGCTCCGCGTTCTCAGCGTCCAGCTTGAGCCGGCCCTTTTTCTTACCCCCCGAAAATCCGGGGGTGGAGCGGGAATCGATCGAGGCGAGGTCGATATCCGGCCCCACCAGCAGGGCCTTGCTGGGGCTGGTCTCAAACGCTGGGGTTGCGGGCGTCATAGTGTTCCTTCCAGAAGCGATTTATGGCTTGTAGGTGCTGAGGAACTCGGCTAGCCTGCCGATGGCATCCTCAAGGTCGTCCACGTTGGGCAGCGTGACCATTCTGAAATGGTCGGGATTGATCCAGTTGAAGGCGCGGCCGTGGGAGATCAGGATCTTCTGCTGCTTGAGCAGGTCGAGGGCGAACTGTTCGTCGTCCTTGATCGGATACATTTCGGGGTCCAGCCGTGGGAACAGGTACAACGCACCCTGCGCCAGTTCGCAACTCACGCCGGGGATCTCGTTCAACAGCTGATAGGCCTTATCGCGCTGCTGCTTCAGCCGTCCCCCGGGCAGGATGAGGTCATTGATGCTCTGGTGCCCGCCCAGCGCTGTCTGGATCGCGTGCTGGGCCGGAACATTGGCACAGAGTCTCATGTTGGCCAGCAGGTTGATCCCTTCAATGTAATCTGCAGCCCGATGCTTGGGCCCAGTAATCGCCATCCAGCCGCTGCGGAACCCGGCAATCCGGTATGCCTTCGAAAGACCGCTGTAGGTCAGGCACAGCACGTCGTCACCCGTGACGGTCGCCGCGTTGATGTGAACCGCATCGTCGTACAGGATCTTTTCGTAGATTTCATCGGCGAAGATGATGAGGTCGTGCTCGCGCGCCAACTTCACCATCCCCTCGATGATTGAGCGTGGGTAGACCGCCCCGGTGGGGTTGTTGGGGTTGATGAGTACTATTCCCTTGGTCCGGCTCGTGATCTTTGCTGCAAGATCCTCGAGATCGGGCCACCAATGGTTTTCCTCGTCGCAGAGGTAATGCACGGCAGTGCCACCGGCCAGGGACACCGATGCGGTCCACAGTGGGTAGTCGGGGGTGGGCACGAGTACCTCGTCGCCGTTGTTCAGCAATGCCTGCAACGACATGGTGATCAGTTCGCTGACACCGTTGCCCAGGTAGACGTCGTCGACGTCCATGTGGGTAAGGCCGCGACCCTGGTAGTACTGCACCACTGCCGTTCGTGCTGAAAAAATGCCGCGGGAGTCACTGTAGCCCTGGGCTTTGGGGAGATGGCGGATCATGTCCACCAGGATGGCTTCCGGGGCTTCGAAACCAAACGGCGCTGGATTACCAATGTTCAGTTTCAGAATCCGGTGTCCTTCGGCCTCCATGAACTTGGCATGATCGAGCAGCGGCCCCCGGATGTCGTAGAGAACGTTCTGGAGCTTGTTTGACTGCTTGAATTCTGCCATTTACACAGGATGCCACAGCACAGCGGTGGGATACGTGATTAGCACTCCGTAGCGCCTCTCGGCGCTGCCTTTCGTTACGGCTGACGGAACCTATTCCGATAGTCCTTGGACTGGACCTCCTCTCTGGCCCGTTGGTGGCTGTTCAGGCCTCGCGCACGGTTCCGGGTCGGAGTCTGTCGGCGGCGCAGACTCGCCAGCTCTCGCTCCATTTTTTGGTAGCTCAGCCAGCGGCGCTGATCCAGTGTTCCACCTGCGAGTGCTTCCTGCACGGCGCAGCCGGGCTCCGGACCGTGCTGGCAGTCGGCGAATCGGCAGCCTACGAAGAGGTTCTCGACGTCCTCGAAGGACGCATCAAGGCCATCCTCCGCCTCCCATAGCGCGAATCCACGCAGGCCTGGGGTGTCCATCAGCACCACCCCACCCGGCAGTGGAATCAGCTCCCGTGCTGTGGTGGTGTGTTTTCCGCGCCCATCTACAGCCCTGACCGCCCCGATGTTTTGCACTGCTCTCCCGACAAGCGCGTTGGCCAGGCTTGATTTGCCGGCACCCGACGGGCCCAGCAATACCATCGTCTGCCCCGGTTTGGCACGGGTGAGCAGCTCGTCCAGACCGTCTCCAGTTTCGGCTGAAGTGGTCACAACAGCCACCGACCCAGCCCGTTCAACGGTTTCTGCCACCACCGAGTCGAACCTGTTGCTCAGATCCGCTTTGGTGAGGATAACCAGCGGAGTTGCACCCGAGTCCCGGGCTGCCACCAAGGTGCGATCGAGCCGGTTGGCTGAGATGGGGCGATCAATCGGAACGACAATTCCGACAATGTCCACGTTGGCCGCGAGTACCTGCGGTTCAGCGATCGGATCGTAGGCTTTCCTGCGCTGCACGACCGTCAACCGGGGCATCACCCCAACAACGACGGGATGCTCCGGCTCCGAGAGGTCGACGGCAACCCAATCGCCGGTAGTTGCGCCCCGATGGGCGGCAACTATCAGGATGCCGTGTTCGGCTGCCAGCCGAATCCTGCCGCGGTCGACCCGTATCACTCGGGCAGGAATGAGATCCGTGCCAGGGAAGTGATTAGTGAAGTGGGCGCTAACCCGCTGGGTAAACCCGTACTGCTGCAGCATGTTCACTGATTGTCCTCACAGTAAATTCTCCATGCATAAGGCGACATCTACCAGCCCCACCCGGTCAAGGGTGGGCAGGTCGGAGAGGTTCACCCAGGCGGCCCGGTCGGTCGACCCATTAGCCTCATGGCGGAGTGATCCATCGATGGTGCGAGCTCGATAAACAATCCTGAGTGCGTGCATCGGCCTGTCAGAACCGTTGAGGCGGTCGGATGCTGCGATGTGGAGGCTGTCGACACCCAACAGGTGATCGAGCTCGGCCGTGTAGCCGGTCTCTTCATATATTTCGCGGACGGCAGCAGCCGGCGCGTCTTCGCCCAACTCCAAACCTCCGCCGGGAAGGGTCCAGCCAGCGGCCCCTGATTCGTTCCAATGCGCCAGAAGGATTTTGCCGTTGTCGATAATCAGCCCGTAAGCGCCAATCCTCGTATCCCATGCAGCACTCATGGCGGCAAGTCTAACCAGCGTGCGGTGTGAGTGGTCCTGCTCCCGGCAATGTATCGCTCGTCGGATGCTGGAACTTGACCCGCCGGGCAAAATGTTAACTACTTAACAGTATGGATCTCCGACAGTCGACCGTGTTCAAGCTGCACCGGGCAACAACACTGGTGACCCGGGTGTCCGACGAGTACCTCATCGCACGTCATGGCATCCACTACGCACCTTTCCTGGTCCTGTTGACCCTTCGCATCGCTGGCCCGTCTCCGCAGCGGGCAATAGCCCAGGGACTCGACGTGAGCAGGGCATCGGTCACTCAACGCGTCCACCAGCTCAGGGAGCAGGGCCTGGTCAGCGTGTCGATCAACGCCGCAGATCCGCGGGCGAACGTGGTCGACCTGACGCTCTCGGGTCGGCGGCTAACCGACGCCGCGTGGCACGGGCTCGAAGCGACGCTTAACGCCGTCGACGACGGTGTGGACGACGGATTACTCCGACATCAGCTCGAAAAGCTGATTACTAACTGCACCACTGCCCTTTCAGTGGTCAACGCGACCGGCCACAGGACTGAGTGATGTTCCCTTCCCCAATCATCGCGGCGCCCATGGCCGGCGGCGTATCGACCCCGGCCTTGGTGTCAGCTGTCGCGCGGGCCGGCGGCCTTGGCTTCCTCGCTGCGGGCTACAAATCAGTCACGGCTTTGCGCGCTGAGATTGCATCGGTCCGCTTGACCGGCCTGCCTTTCGGGGTGAACCTGTTCGTTCCCGGTGGTCCTGCGAAAAACCGGGAACCGCTGTTGGCCTACCGCGCGAAGCTGGCTTCCCTTGCTGACCGTTATGGCGTGGTACTGCCCGATCCCCAGTACGACGACGACGGCTGGGACTCCAAAGTCCGCACCCTGATGGACGAGCCAGTCCCCTTCGTAAGCCTGACTTTCGGGCTACCGGACCGGGCAATCATTGGCGCACTCCAGCAACGCGGCACCGTGGTCATTTCAACGGTGACATGCCAACGTGAGCTAGTCGTAGCCCAGGAGCACGGGGTCGACGCAGCTGTAGTCCAGCACAGTTCAGCGGGAGGCCACAGTGCTGTCTTCGAACCCAGCCATCCGGCCGAGAGGCCAACCACCGACATTGCAGCCCTGATTGCCTCGCTGATCCCGAACTCCACAGTCCCACTGATTGCAGCGGGAGGTCTCACCGGAGGACGGGACATCCGGCGGACGCTCGACGCCGGGGCGACAGCCGTTCAGCTCGGAACACTGTTTGTGCGAACCCATGAAAGCGGTGCGCGCCAGATCCACAAAGACGCTCTCGCCTCCCTGGCATTTCAGGGGACTGCGGTGACCCAGGCATTCAGCGGAAGACCGGCAAGGGGGCTCGAGAATCGGTTCATGAGGGAACACCGCGATGCCCCGCTCGGATACCCGGAAGTGCACCATCTGACATCACCCCTGCGCGCGGCAGCCGCAGCTGCTGGCGATCCTGAGCTGCTGGCATTGTGGGCCGGCACGGGGTACCGCGCCGCTCAGCCGATTGGGGCGACCGACCTGGTGGCACACCTAATAGCCGAGCTCGACCGCTAGGGTGGAACCCAACCGCAATCGTTCACGAGGAAGTGGCTTGCCCATGGCTGAAGACGCCGCACCTACCCTAGCCGCCCCCAACCGTGCGCGGGATACCCCGATGCTCGATCAGACAGACCAGCAGATCCTGAAGGAGCTGGTCGCCGACGCACGGATCACCAACGCGCAGCTCGCGGAGCGGATTGGGGTGGCGCCGTCGACGGCTCTCTTACGAACGAGACAACTCGTGGACCGCGGAGTGATCAGCGGGTATCACGCACAGCTCGATTTCGCGGCAATTGGCCGCGCCGTTCAGGCCATGGTCTCGGTCCAGCTCAAGGGTCATAATCGCGAGGAGATCGATCGGTTCACTGATCGGGTGCCGAATCTGCCGGAGGTAGTTTCCACCTTTCACGTCGCAGGATCGGTGGACTATTTGCTGCATCTGGCGGTGCCAAGCACGGAGGTCCTGCGGGACTGGGTACTGGACCATCTGACGACAGATCCGGTGGTAGGCCACACCGAGACGACCCTGGTGTTCAACCATTTACCGGGCAATACCGGGGTGTTGCCTTAGCCGCGACGACGGACGCTGCGGGGTCAGGTACAACTGGGCCCCTACGGCCGCAGGCCTGAGTGGTGCGCGGCCGCTAGATCCCGCCGTCGCTCGTCGTGAGCATGGATTGCTTCACTATGGCGGGCATGATCGAGTGCGAGTCGCTCGCCGATGGAGACCAGGCGGTGACCCACCAGGATGAGAAGGGCGTCGAAACCCGTGGGCCTGACGGACGGGGAATAGGTGGCAAAAGTGGTCATCACTGCTTCTTTTCTACGTCAAAGGTTCGGATGAAGGTGGCTTCCCCTGATGCTGTAGCGGAATGTCGAATTGTCCCTGCAGGATGGGGAAAGCGTTGAAGTGCAGCTGCACTGCGCGAGCGTCGGGATCGGTAGCGCCGCTGTCACGATATTTCGCCAGAAGGGCTCTGGCGTGGTTCAGCATCTCTCCAGTGATCTCGGCCAGCTGCCCGGCAGTCAGCCGGGCGTTCATGGTGGCGATCACCGACCCGTCAAACCAGTCCTGTGGGAGGTAGTCATAGCCTTGTTCCATGAAGTCCTGTAACAGAGCCGCCCGGTGATGCTCAATCTCACGGTTGAGTATTCGTGACGCGTGCAGGGCCGCAGGATCTTCGGCCAGATCACTGGAAAACAGGCTTAGCGCACCCGGTGGCCGCTCCCACCAGCGCTCCCGGGCTGAGCCCTTACCCTCCACCTCTCGGACCAGTTGGTGCTTGGCGAGTTGGCGAAGGTGATAGCTGGTCGCACCACTCGATTCCCCAAGCCGGGCAGCAAGTGTGCTGGCGGTCTGGGGGCCGAGTTGAGATAGCTGCTCCAAAAGCTGGATTCTAAGCGGATGAGACAGCGCTTTGAGCCCGGCGAGATCCAGGGTGCGGTCGGCTGACTGGGCATCGGATCCGTGGCGTGTACTCATAGACCCAAGATACAGTTACAAAACTTTCTTTGCAAGGGTTTCTTTGCATAGAAATCTTTGTAGTGGGGCCTCAGTAGCTGGGCGGTGAAAGCTACCCAGGGAGGTGGCCTCGAAGTGTGCTGCGCAGGCTTCGCATTGCCAGAGCAAAGCTTGCCAGAGCGATCAGTCCCGCGAAGCCAGCTACCGAACGGTCCAGTCCCCACGCTTGGGTGGCGGCACCAAGGCCGACCACCGGAAGGCTGCTTCCCAGGTAGGTGAGGACATAGAGGGTACTGATGATCTGGGCATGCTGGGATGACTCCACCCGCAGGGACACCTCGTTGAACACCATCCGAAACGCCACCCCCTGTCCCGCCCCGGCAATAACACACGCCACAACCAAGAGCGGCACACTGTCGATAGACCCAGCCACGGGGATCAGTGCCACCCCCACCCCTAGTGCGGTCAGCCCGAGTCCGACGACATGCCTACCCCGCACCTTCATCAATTGGCTCAGCGCCGACGAGGCCAGGACCAGAGCTGCCAGGAGCCCGATCAGGGGCCGGGAGCTAGTGTCGGCGAGCGAGGCAAAGCACGTCGGCGCCAAGCTGAGGGTGAAACCGAAAACGGCAAAACTGAGGAATCCAACTGCTGATGCATTCCAGAAGGCCCTACCAGCGGCTTTCGACACAGCGGGACGACGCGGCTTCAGGGCGCGGAGGGGTGACGCTGGGTCAGCCGTCCTGATGGCTGGCCGGGCCTTCAGGGTGAGCAGCGGAACCAGCAGCATCAGCAGGACCACCGAATAGATGGCGAACGGGGTCCTGCTGGGATCGGGCAGCAGGGATAGCAAGCCGCCGATAATTGGCCCGGCGGCAACTCCCCCGGCTGACGCCAGCAGCGTGAATCGTGAAGCCCAGTCTGGTCGGTGTGGCAATAGGTCTCGCAATGCAGCGGAACTGGCCCCGGTCGCCAGGGCGACCGCCGCACCCTGCAGGCAGCGCCCCAGAACCAGCATTGGAAGCGAGGTTGCTGCTCCGAATACCCCTGCCCCGGCAAAACCGATCAGGACGGCGAGCACCAGGGCCGCCCGCCGGCCAACATGGTCAGACCAATGGCCCACGAGCAGCAGGCCGACCACCAGCGACACCACATAGGCGGAGAAGGCCACTGTGACTTCGAGCGGCGAAATTCCAATCTTTGACTGCAGGAGTGGATAGATCGGCGTTGCCAGGTTGGCCCCGATAAGGAGGGTCGAGATGACCACCGCAGCCAGCACCAGCCGACTTTTGACTGACGCGTCCCAGCCCCAGCGGATCTTGTCCGACGGTTTCATCCGCAGCTCGCTGAGAATACTCACTTCGACTCCATACAGTTAAACAAACAGCACATATCCCCCTTATTCTCCGGTCCTCAGGTGCAATCGGAGCATTTTGGATAGTAACTTGAGCGTTATCACCAATTTTTGACTACGTTACTGACAGGAAGTGGACGTCATGAGCAAATTGGACCTGGTCGACATCCGGCTCCTTCTGGAGCTCGTTCGGGATCCGCGGGCACAGATTGGCGAACTCAGCGATCAGCTGGGGGTTGCCCGCAACACAGCCCAGTCACGTATTCGACGGTTGCTCAGATCTGGGACTCTGCGATCGAGCGGTCGCGAACTGGATTTGGAAGCGCTCAACTACGATGTTGCGGCCTTCGTCACCATCGAGGTCTCCCACCGCGAGCTCGACGGCGTCATTGCCGGCCTTCGACGCCTCTATCAGGTACTGGAAGTCCATGAGATCTCGGGCCGTGGCGATATCTGGTGTCGTGTCACCGCAACCGACACGCATCACCTGCAATCTGCACTTCGATCGATCCTGCGCATCAAGGGAGTGATTCGCACCGAGACCGTTCTGGCCCTGCACGAACACATCCCGTACCGCACCGAACCGCTATTGCAGACCCTCGCCGAGGAGAACTGATTTTTCCCGGATTCTCATGCGGGTCTCATCTTTAGTGGGGATACTTAGGACATGAAGTCCCCGTCGCTCCATACCTGGTTGGTGGGTGCGGTATGCCTGAGCGGAGTTCTTGCGGCCGGCGCCGGGTTGGCGAGCTCCCTGGCAGATCCCGAGCCGGCGGATCTTGGATCGTCATTCACCCAAACCGCAACCCCGGCCCCACCCACGGAGCCCAGCAAGGCACCGTCACCCATGCCGATGGCACCGTCCCCCTCGTCGCCGCAGTCCGACACTGTGCCAAGTCCTGTCCCGGAACCTGTTGCACCCGAAGACGGCCCCCCTCTCCCCGCTAAGGTGGTGCCGCCACCGCTCCCCCTGCAGAGCGACGAAAGCGACGACGACGATTGGGAAGTCGATGACGGAGCCGACGAGGACGATGGGGATGACGGGGACGATGGGGATGATTAAGCCATCGTCCAGCCCCCGCACAGAAGTACTCCCTGCTCAGGCGGGCGACCGTAACGACCATCTTGCACGCCCGCCAGCCAATCGGCCAGGTCCGCCTGAATCACCTGCTGAACGCCCGCCAGCCGCCCTGCCCCCTGCGGGCCCGGACCGTAGGTGGCAGCGGATCTCTTCTGCGCTTCGCGGCTACTGGACCGTCAGGACGAGGGTGCTTGGTGCAGTTCTCGCGTTATCTGCTCTCGGCCTGTTGGTGGCCGGTTCAGCCGCGTACGCGTTGCAGCGCGGCGATATCAACGCTGACATGGACAACTCACTCGAACGAAACTTCCTTGAGTTCGAGTCCTTGCTCGAGACCGGACTCGACCCCACCACTCGCGAAGACTTCACCGAAGCAGGGGAGCTGATTTTCGTCGCCATGCAGCGCACCCTCCCGGCACCCAACGAGGGGATGCTGGGCACACAAAACGGCGAGGCGGTCCTGCTGACCAACCCTGCGGTACAGGTTCGATTGGAGGATGACCCGGAGTTGGTGGACTACGTTACTTCGCAAGCGGACCCGACGAGGGTCAGCATCACAAGCATCACAACCACCGAAACCACCTATCGTGCCCTGATCATCCCCGTCCAGCTAGCTGCCGATACGTCACCCAGCCAGTACGTTCTGGCCTTCGACGCCCGAGCGGAGCATGGGCAACTCAACCAGACCTTCGCGACCTTCGCCATGATCTCTTTCGGTACCCTCGTTTTCATCGGTGTGGTCGGCTGGCTTCTGGTCGGCAACCTACTCATGCCGATCCGCCTTCTTCGAGATACCGCCGAGCACATTGGCGATTCCGATCTGTCCGAACGGATACCCGTTTCAGGAAACGACGACCTGTCGGATCTCACCAGGACAGTCAACGCCATGCTGGAGCGCCTCGAAGGCTCCTTCACCTCGCAGCGACAGCTTCTCGACGACGTCGGCCACGAACTGCGGACTCCGATCACCATTGTGCAAGGCCACCTCGAACTCCAGGACTCCCGCGATCCGGCCGACGTCGCAGCGGTCCGTGGTATCGCTCTCGACGAACTCGACCGGATGCGGCTCCTCGTCGATGACCTGGTTACCCTCGCGGGAATCACCCGACCAGACTTCGTCAGACTGGAACTGGTAGCCGTTGGCCGCCTCACTGACGAGATCCTCGACAAGGCGCGCCCACTCGGGGCGCGCCGTTGGACCATCGCGCCCGGGCGGAAACTTCGTGCCTGCTCGACCCACGCCGGATTACCCAGGCCTGGCTCCAGCTCGTGGTCAACGCGGTCAAGTTTTCTGGCGATGGCTCAACGATTGCTGTTGGTTCGCGGCTGGATCACGCCGGACTGTCCTTGTGGGTGCGGGACGAGGGAATTGGCGTACCGGAGGAAGACCAGGGGCGGATCTTTGAACGATTTGCGCGTGGCGTTCGCGGACGACGGACCGAGGGTTCCGGTCTCGGGCTCACGATCGTCAATGCA
Source organism: Arthrobacter sp. Bz4 (assembly GCF_003075455.1). Classification (GTDB taxonomy): domain Bacteria; phylum Actinomycetota; class Actinomycetes; order Actinomycetales; family Micrococcaceae; genus Arthrobacter_D. The sequence goes on along the minus strand of NZ_QDAE01000005.1, from coordinate 161,995 downwards.
ATTGCGGGAGCTCACGGGGGTATTGTGCAGCTGAAGTCAGCTCCCGGCAACGGGTCCACGTTCACCATGGTGCTGCCACTCAATGACCAGTCGGACAAATCAGAGGAAGTAAGAGCTTGAGTCAGATCCTAATAGTGGAAGACGAGGAGCGGATCAGTTCTTTTGTTGCCAAAGGCCTGCGATCCGCTGGCTACGCACCCACCGTTGCCGACAGTGGGAGGGATGGCTACCATCTTGCCCAGACTGGGGACTTCGAGCTGATAGTGCTTGACCTTGGCCTGCCCGACCAGGACGGGTTCACCGTGCTGCGGCGCCTTCGCGAGTCACGGAACACCACCCCCGTGATCATCTTGTCGGCGCGGAGCTCGATCGACGACACTGTTGCGGGCCTGGAGGGAGGCGCCGACGACTATATGGCTAAACCGTTCCGTTTTGAGGAACTCCTGGCCCGGGTTCGTCTTCGGTTACGACAGGATGCCCCCACCGCCGACAACTCGGTTCTCACTCACCAGAATCTGCAGCTGGACCTTAGGACCCGCCGCGCGGCGGTCAATGGCAAGGAGATCGATCTCTCAGCCCGGGAGTTCGCGTTAGCCGAGGCTTTCCTTCGAAACCCTGGTCAGGTGCTCAGCCGGGAACAGCTGCTCTCCCGGGTCTGGGGATACGACTTTGATCCCGGTTCCAACGTGGTGGATGTCTACGTGCGTTATCTGCGTAACAAGCTCGGCGCGCAACGGTTCACCACTGTTCGCGGCATGGGATATCGGCTGGCCTCGGACGAGCCTTGATCCGCCACTGTCACCTGCTCTGCGCCGCCATGGGAAAAGGAGCGGCGGCAGTACCGGACATGTCGGGACCGCACCGCCAACACCGCTGACTGATCAAACCGTCAGCAAGGTTGGGATTCCGGAATGCTTGGGGCGAACACTCCGGAATCCCGGCTTGAGGGCTGGCCAACCTTCTTTAGGGCCAGACAGAATTTGGTCATTCCCCACTTGACGCCGACACAGCGCTGGGGGCCGAGTAGCCCGAATTCCCCGAGACCACAGGTGGCTGAACCGGGGCTGGGGCCGGAACCAGGACGGGTGCCGGTGCTGCGGGGGTCGAGACAGACGGAGCACTTGCGGCACTGGGCGCTGAGGATTCAACGGCCTTCGGAGTGGGCGAAGGGGCTGGCGAGGGTGTCAGCCTGTCGGAGTCGACGGTCGTAGCGTTCCCGACGTCGTCGCCCGGGCTGGTGCTGCCGTTCGCCCGGTCTTTGGTGGCGGCCCCATCGTCGCTGGACCGGTTGATACTGGAGCCAAGATCGCGAGGGGCGTGGTTACTGTCCGCGACGGCAACCCCAAGGCCAAGGGCCATAACGCTGAGTGAGCCGGTGGCGATCCAGATGTTTCGCTTCTGCACGGTGGGGTCCTTTCGGGATCCTCAGTAACTGGTTGTACAACTACTGTGCACGGCGTTTGTGAGACGAGGAGGAACTGATTATGAGAGACCTCTCACAATCAGTCAGCTTTCAAGCGTCAACGCTTCGTTGGCGAGGGTCTCCGCGATGGAGAGCCGCTTCAGGGCGTCGGCTCTCCAGGACGTCGGATCCGCGGTGGTCGCCCTGTGTTTGGCGCCGGCCACCAAAGTGAGCGCCACGCCTGCAGCACGGCCACGAAGGGCGGCCGGGTTCACTTCGTCGTCGAATACTGCCAGGAACCGGTTGAGAGCCGCGGGGACATGCTGGTAACGGCTGTCCAGGGCCGGTAAGACCGCGAGATGCCCGATGAAGCAGGCCAGGTCGTCCACCAGGTACCCGGGGCCCAGCGCGTCAACGTCCAATAGACCTGACACGTTGCCGCCCGAAACCAACAGATTCCCTTCATAGAAGTCGCCGTGCGACGGGACTTTGGGGCCGGCAGGGCTTGATGAAACGAGACTGTGCACCCGTTCGGCGAGTTCCGAGATTCGTGTCGCTTCGCCCGGTAGGACGGCGGTAGCTCCCTTGGCGTAGTCGCGGACCCGTGCCGACCAGGCTGGCCGCTCCGGCAGCTGCATCGCTTCGGCTGGCAGCCGGCGCAGCAACTCGACCAGGGTCTTCGGGCTCAGCGACTCCGCACCGTCGCGCATGAGTTGTTCAGCAAGCGGGGTGCCGGCAGCTGGGTGCATCGCCAGCACATCGGGTGCCGGAACGTCGATGAGTGACGGGGCGGGTATCGCCGCCGCCCTGAGCATTTGATGACGTGCGGCGAGTTGAGCTGCTTGACCGGCCCGGAGAACCTTCAGATAACGCCGCTGGCCGGCCAGATCTGCGGTGAGGACTGCCCGCCTGAGGGGACGGTAGCTGACCGTCGCCAGCACCGGAACGCCCTCCGGTAACGACCCGGTTAATTGGCTGTCCAGGAACAGTGCTTCGCCCACTTTTCGGGCATCGCACGCCCACGGCAGCCCGGGTAGCAGCGGATCGTTAGGGTGTAGCCACACCGTTAACGTGGTGTCGTCGGGTCCGCTGAGCTGCACCGTTGCGGGGATGTCGGCAGGTAGTGACGCGGTACTGACGCATAGAAAATCTGTGGTGAGTTCGCCGTTTTCGGCTTCCGCCTGCACCTGATATATTCCGGTTGCCCCGGCCCCGGGACGGTGGTGAACCTGTTCCAGTGACCAGTGAGTGGGTCGTCGTCCTAACGTCGCGAGTGCGAGGCGAAGTGGCTCAGCCACGGCGTCTCCCTCAAGCAAACGCAGTTGGGCCGCCTCGGCCCCCTGCCTTGGATGGGAAGAATCAGGCCCGACGACGCTGTAGGACGTCATCCAGGTTCATCCTGCCAGTGGTGGGGTTGGCGGTTGAGTTGCTTCCCGATGACGTGTCAGGACTGGCTACTGCCGGCGCAGCTGCTCCTTGTTTCAGGGTCGTTTTGGCCTGTGCCTTCGGAACAGCAGGGAGCTCCAGTGGGGCTGGAGCCTGCCGCTGTGCCTTTGCGGCTGCAACATACATCGGCTTGGGCACCTCAACGGGCTCCCAGGGTGTTCCTGCGGATTCGGTAGTCGCCTCAGCGTCAGGTGAGACGGAACTGTGGGGATCAACGCTGGCTGCTTCCGTAACGGTGGCACTGGCGGCGACGGCCAGGGCCGCCTGGCGCAGTTCGATGGCCGTCAGGTTTGCGGTACCGGTTGTGCCCGTCGTCGACCCCTGCTCGTTGGGAGAGCTCTCTGCTGCGGGGCCCGTTGTTTCGGCGTCGAAGAGGTTGGTCTCCCGCCGCGGGGCGGGAACAGCCGGGGCGGCGAACGCTTGTGCCCGGGGAGGCAGGTCAGTCGTCCGGTGTGACATGGCGTCTGCGAATGCCGCCTCGACCTTACGACGCCGATCGCGGACAGCGAGGACCCGGAGTCCTGCTACCGCAAGCAGGAACAGCACGAAGGCTCCAGCAGGTACCAGTGCTGGTATCAGGGACAGGACTGCGAGAGGTATGCAGACGACGGCCGCTAGAAGCGCTACAGCAGCGATGGCCGCAATGGAGCCGCGCCCGCGCCGGATGGTGAGCCGGCCCTGGGGCGAGTATGCCTTGGGGGCTGCTCCGCCGCCCATGGTGCCAGCGGCGTCGGTAGTGTGGCCGGACATTTCCATAATGCTCCCCTGAGAGACTTTGCTCTCGGCTGTTGCTGATGAAACTAGGGCGGAGGTGGCCACCGGCTCAACCAACAGGGCCGGGCGGCGGATACGAAGAACGTAGGGGGCAACCCAGATCAGCCAGAGGCCAACAATAGCGGCGAGCACCACCGAGCTGTTCATAGAGAAGTCCACGTCTAAAACCGTAGGTTGTTTACCCCGATCAGGTGAGTATTGCCGGCGGTGTGTCGTCCCCGGGTTGGTGAATTGCCGTGTCCCGGTGGCTACGGGCCACCTGGTTTTTCCAGCGTGCCAGTAGCCCGTCGGGGACCTCGTCGTGGGTCAGCGCGAAGCTGCGATGGTCAGCCCATCGACCGGCAATGTGCAGGTAACTCTCGCGCAGCCCTTCGTCCCGGAATCCCAGTTTCTCGACGACCCGTAGACTCGCCGAATTTTCCGGCCGGATGTTGATTTCCATCCGGTGGAGTCCCAGGCTCCGGAAGCAGTAGTCGGTCACCAGGGCAACTGCGGTGGGGGCGATGCCCTGGCCGGCGCGCTGCCGGTCCACCCAGTAGCCGAGAGTGGCGCTCATCGCCGACCCCCAAACGATCGTCGAAACCGTGAGTTGGCCGACAATGGCGGTCTCCCGGAGGTGAGAGCTGCGTTCAGTGATCAGAAAAGGTAACGCGGAGCCGCTCCGTGCCTGTTTCTTTAACGACCGGACCATCTCGGTGTAACTCGGCAGGTAGCCGCCCGGGGCGGGATTTGATGCCTCCCAAGGCGCCAACCAGTCAGCGTTGCGCTGCCTGACCGCCGACCATTCCCGCTTGTCTCGAAAACGAACGGGCCTGAGGACCAGATCGTCGGTCTCAAGGGTCACCGGCCAGGTGAATTGCCCGCTCACTGGGTACAGGCTAGCCGTTGAGGTTGTTGGTGAAGCTCTTCAACCAGTCCTGGAGGTCTGGGCCGAGATCCTCACGCTCCGACGCGAGGGTGACCACGGCCTTGATGTAGCTGAGCTTGTCTCCCGTGTCATACCGGCGTCCACGGAACACCACTCCGTATACGCCTGATCCTTCGCCGTCGGCAGAGGCAAGAGTCTGCAGCGCATCGGTCAGCTGGATTTCACCGCCGCGGCCGGGGCCGGTGGTTTCCAGAACGTCGAAGACCCGCGGGTGCAGGACATAGCGACCGATGACTGCCAGGTTCGATGGAGCTTCGTCAATTGCTGGCTTCTCCACCAGTTCGCTGACCCGAACATACTCTTCGCCGTCGATGGCTGAAATGTCGGCGCAGCCGTAGGCGCTGATCTGCTCAGGGTCAACCTCGATCAGCGCGATCACTGACCCACCGGTCTTTTCCTGTACCTCGATCATGGTCTTGAGGAGAACATCTCGCTCGTCGATCAGGTCATCGCCGAGCAGGACGGCGAATGGCTCGTTGCCGACGTGAAGCTTCGCACGGAGCACTGCGTGTCCGAGACCCTTCGGGTCGCCTTGGCGGAGGTAGTGGATATCCCCGAGCTCCGATGGACGACGGACCGCGGCGAGCTTTTCGTGATCGCCCTTCGCCTCGAGGGTCTGCTCGATAAATGGCACCCGGTCGAAGTGGTCCTCCAGCGAACGCTTGTTGCGTCCGGTGATCATCAGAATGTCGGTCATACCGGCATGGACTGCTTCTTCGACCACATACTGGATCGCCGGCTTGTCGACTACCGGAAGCATTTCTTTGGGCATCGCCTTCGTGGCGGGAAGAAACCGCGTGCCAAGTCCCGCAGCGGGGATGACAGCCTTGTTCACTCGTGAGCTCATGACACCACCCTACATAACGTCAGTCCGCTTATAGCGACATTTGGCTGCGGGAGGCTAACAGTGGTCGGTTTCGGTAGTGTGTGCCGGTATGGGACACACTACGACGGCGGCGGAAAAGCAAAATGCCAGGCAGTTCTTTCGTTCCAGGCGCCGAGAAATGTCCAACGAAGAGCGTCTCCGCTCGGCTGCTGGCCTGGCTCAGCAGGTCCGACAACGGCTGCAGGCATCGTCAGGCCCCCACGGCGGTTTGATCGCCGCCTACCTATCAATGGACCCTGAACCAGGGACCGCGCGGCTCCTTGACGCGTTAAACCGCGACGGATACGACGTCGTCGTGCCGATCTGCGAGCCTGACTATCAGCTGTCCTGGTGCCAGTGGAGCGCCGACGCCGAACTGCGCCGCAGCCCTCGCGCGCCCCTGATGGAACCTGTAGGTGAACGCTTCAGCTTTTCCGAGCTACTGGACCGTCATGGCTTGCCCTCCCTCGTTTTGGTGCCAGGACTGGCGGTCGACCACACCGGCACCCGCCTGGGACAGGGCGGCGGCTACTACGATCGGTTCCTTGCCCAGGCACGGACGGTGGTGCCGGACCTCCCGGCGGCAGCATATCTCTATGAACACGAACTGTTACCGAAGCGGTCGCTTGCCAAGACCGAACTCGACATGCCGCTCAGCGGCGCGTTCACCCCCTCCGCGTTCCACCGGCTGAGCCCTGCAGCGTAGCGGTGTAGACTTAGCACTCGGGACCTTAGAGTGCCAGTCGAACCGACTTGGGTGACCGATCCCCAAGAACACAGCTTGTCCAGGAGGATTTTCTTGCCTACTTACGCATACGCCTGCAGAGACTGCGAACACGCTTTCGACATTCACCAGGCCTTCTCCGATAACTCCCTGACCGTCTGCCCTGAATGCGACGGATCGCTTCGGAAAAAGTTCAACAGCGTGGGAGTTGTCTTTAAGGGGTCCGGTTTCTACCGCAATGATTCCCGCGACAGCAAGAAGTCAGTCGACGTCGGTGCGAGCAATTCCGTCGCGTCCACCGGCTCGGGTTCTGAATCGTCATCCAGCAGCTCCGAGAACAAACCGAGCACCACAGGCCCGGGCAAGGACGCCTCCCCGGCCCCCACCAAGTCAGCACCGGCGACAAAGACCACCGCGGCCGCCAGCTAGGGACACCGCTGAACACCGTCTGCCACACTGGCTTTATCCACATAGCAGGCGAAGCGCCCCTCGTGCTGCCAAAGCGGTTCTAACGTTTGTGGATGGCCCTTGGCAAACATCCACCACGGCACCCCCAACGAGCCGGGGAATCCTCGCACCGCGTCGGGCGGTTCGTGTTCCGAAACCGCAGGCTCCTGGCAGCAATGCTGTTCTGCCTGGCCACGGCAGTGGCCGTGGAGGCGTTGATCCCTCCCGAGCAGACCCGCGTCGGCGTTGTTGCGGCGGCGGCAGATCTCCCGGTGGGTACCGTTCTCACTGCCGCCCACCTGACCATTGTTGAACTGCCGGCCGAGGCGGTCATGTCCGCGTCCTTCGCCGACCCGAGCGAAGTAGTGGGTGAACAGCTCGCCACTCCCCTGCCGCACGGCTTCGTTCTCACCCCCACCGCCTTTGTCGGATCAGGGCTGCTCACCGGCGCACCCGCAGGCACCGTCGCGGTACCCTTACGCCCGTCGGACCCGTCAACGGTCCAGCTGCTGTCCCCCGGCCACTATGTGGAAGTTGTGCTCAGCACGGGGAATGGCTTCGACGTACCTGGTGACACAACCGTGCTGGCTCGGGGTTTGCCGGTGCTGTGGACCTCGGCTGCCCCCAGCAGCGGCCCATCGGGCGTCTGGCCGGGCAACTCTGAGAGCGAAGGGCTCGTGGTGGTTGCCGCAGCACCGGCAGACGCCGCAGCCCTGGCGGGCGCCACCAGCACCGGCAACGTTCATCTGGTGCTGACCGGCGCACCACCCGGCTAGGACATCGAGTTAGACCATCGAGTTAGGGCACGGGCGAGGGCACGGGCGAGGACATTGCGCTAGCGCACGGCGTCCTTGGTTCGGCTGCCAGGGCTGCCAGTCAGGACCATCAGTCCCAGTGCGGGGGACGCTGGTCCTTCAACCACGCTTCATGGGACTCGTCGCGCTCACCCCATGAATCGGCCTCATCCTCTGCAGCGCGCTTGGGCAGGACACTGTCGTGGCTTGCCTGGCCTGTTCCGCTCATGCTCGTCCCGCTCTGTGAGTTTGAATGTCGTCCACTGGTCACCTCGGGCAACCCCAGATAGCGTCCAATCAGATCAGCGCATCCGTTCGGGTCGGTGAACACCTCGATGGTCCAGAGGGGCATGTACCGCCACCCCATCCGCTCAAGGAGTTGGGGGCGAAGCCTGCTTCGCTCCCGAACCGTCATGGTGCGGTACCTTTCGGTCCCATCGGATTCGATAGCGATCGGTGGCGTTTGCATGCCGGAACCTGACTCGTCGGACGGCTTACCTACTGTTGCCGACCCTGCTGTGGCGACGATGTCGAGAACCCCGTCATAGTGGTCCAGCACGTGGGCACCACGGTCGCGAAGTCGATTGACCAGATCCGCGACCAGCGGATCTGGGTTCACCGGTGCTGCGGGCTCCCCTGACGGATCCGGGGTCTCTCCGGTCCCCTCCCCCAGCTCTCGCTCGAGCAGACCGAAGAAATCCAACGCTCCATTGTCGAGCCGGGTGGGGTCGAGGTCCGTTGGGAGGAAGCACGTAACAATGTGGAGTTGGTGACGCGCCCTGGTCATGGCTGTGACGAACCGACCGCGACCATCGGGGCCGGACAGCTGGCCGAAGTTATGCAGTGCCCTGCCGTGCGGGGTCCGCCCGAAGCCGAGGGAAAAGATCACGCAATCCCGGGTGAGGCCCGCGGCCCGCTCGACCGGGACCACTCGGAACGACTCCTTGCCCGGGGCGAAGAAGTCAGCCGCCCAGGGCAGCTCTGCCATCCGCTGTCTAATCGCCTGACCTACCCGCCCTGCGTGCCGGGCGCTAGCGGTCACCACTGCCAGCGAACTGCTGGGACGGCGTCGGATGTGTTCGAAGACCAGTTCCACGACACGGCTGACTTCGGCCGCAACGCTTTCCACACCGGCCTGATCGGCGCTCGGCATTCCGGTGCCGTCTGGTAGATAGTCGACGGTGAGGGCCCGGCCGGTACCCGAAACTTCCGAACCATGAGGTAGCCGGGAGAGCCGGCCGTCATAGAAGGTGTCGCTCAGATAGCCGGTCAAAGCCTTGTCAACGCCCCGATACACCACGCTCAGCGGACTGGTGGGGAAGATGCCAGAGAGGGCCGAGTAGGCGCTGTTGAGCTGGTCGGCTTCCTGAGGTGACTCGGCTCCTGCACCGACGCTGAAGCTTTGGGGTCCGCCGAGGCGGTCATCGCCGAAAGCGATGACCTGGGTTGCCCTCGCCAGAGCCGGAACGGCCGACTGCAGGGAGATTGATTCGGCATCCAGAACAATGACCGCGTCAAAGGTCTTGTCGGCTGGTAGCACCATCGGAAGCATGAGGGGACTCGCCGCCCAAACCGGCATGAGGGCGGTCACCAGGTCGTCATCCTGGGCACTGAGCCCAGCGAGATCCAGGGTGCCTGTGCGGAGCAGTTCCCGGAGCTTCTCCGCTTCCGCGGGATGCGCCGCAAGCGCCGTCCGCCAGCGTTCAGCGAGGGCAAATCGGAGCCGTCCTGGACCGGAAGCGATGTGCGCGTTGTCGGCCAGACGGTAGTCCGCTTCGAGCCGGCGCAGGCTCTCGCCGTCGGACATTGCCAGATAGTCGTCACCGCTGATCATGGCGTCGAGGGCAGACTGCCACCACGCCAGTTCCAGTTCGGATCCCACCTGACGCGCGCTGACTTCGCGCCGCGCCAGATCGTCGAGCAATTCGCCCAACCCACGTTCACGCATTTCGTCGAGCAGCAGGGTGCGCTCCGGCAGGGTTGCGAGGGTTTGTCTGTCCCTGGCGAGCTCGGCGAGGCGTTGGCCCAGCTCTTCCAGCGGCATAGCGGCCAGGTCAACATGGCCGGGGGTCGTGGCAAGTACTTTGGTGAGCTCGTCCAGTTCCCGGCGGATCTTGTGGTGGAAGTTGTTGATCTCGGCGAGACCCGTTGGCACAGAGGGGTGCCGTTCAGTCGTCGCGTACCGGGTCCAGAGCGTCCGCTGCTGCTGCACTTCCACCAGGGAAGTGTGCAGGTCGGCGATGTGTACACCGGGGCGAACATATTCCTTTGCCACCCTGCGAAGCCGCGATCGGGTCATCGAGCTCATCTCGATGGCGCGCTCCCGACGCCAGGACGATGAGGCCGTGGCGGTGATGAGGTCGGTGACCGGCCGGTCGAAGATATCTGGCGTGAATTTGTCGAGACTTGCCCGGACCGCTGCGAGGAGCTCCAATTGCTCTCCCCACTCGGTGAACGAACCGCCGAGACTGATCTGGGAATGATCGGCTACCCGCAGCACCTTTTCCCGAAGCAGCGGGATGTCGCGGGCCAGGTCGACGGCCAGCTCGTGTGCACGCTCAGTTTCCTTACGGTTCAGCAGCTTGGCACCGTACCAGGGACTCTCTACGGCCGAGGCGCTGAAGCTGCCTAGTTCTGCTGCCCTGCGGAGCCGGCCAGCGAGCTCGGCACGGTCGGGGATGCTGTCCATCACGCTACGGAGCAGGCGAACCGTTGTTGCCGGCGAGGGATTCAACGAGGTCAATTCCGCCAGCGACTGCATTGCCTGGTAGGGCGAACAACCCCAGCGGCTTCGCACGTTGTGCAGAGACCTCACATGGTCCTGCAGCTGATGGCGGTGATCGACCAGAGTCTGGTGGAGTCCGTCCAGCTCGGGCCGCGTCGCCTTCTCGTTCCGCACGATCGCCCGGATCAGCTGGTCTTTGAGTTGCTGTTCGTTGATGTTGGCATTGAGCTGGAGGACCAGCGAGCCAAGGTTCAGTGTGTCCAGTTCCTGGACCACTTCGTTGAGGGTACCGCGACGCTCAGCCACCACTAGGACGCTCTTGCCCTGCTCGGCAAGAGCCGCAACGGCGTTGAGAGCGGTCTGGGTCTGGCCTGATCCTGGGGGTGCCGACACCACCAATGACCGTCCCTGGATGATCTGGTCCAGGACCTGCTGCTGCGCAGAGTCGGCATCCCTGATCAGCAGTTCATCGGCTGGCAGACGTTCATCAATCGGTGTTGCCAGCTCAGGGGCATCCGGTGCCGCAGGTGCGGGCTGTCCCTCCTTTGCCGCATCCACCAGGGCTGCAAGCACGGGATGGTCGGAGCGGATGGCCGGATCGTCGGCGACGTCAGCGAGATCGGCAAAGGTGGACACGAGGAGATGGTGCTCGATGGCCATCCCACGCACACCCTCGGTCAGTGCACGGAGCTTGTCCAGGACCGGCAACGGATCGAAGCGCGCTGTGCCGTAGGCCAGTTTGGCGACGGACTCGGGGTCGAACGACACCCCCTGTGCTGACCGCAGGTGGCGCACCAGCGCGGGATTAAGCCGCGCATGCTCGGTGAGCTGGAGTTCGTAGTCATCCTGGGACGCATGAACCGTCAGTGAAACCGAGGTCAACAGAACCGGCGCGGTCAGCGACTCGGACCGGCCGTCGTCGTCGACGCTGCGCCAGGCGGCGGTTCCGGCAGCGAGATAACCGACGTCGATACCGCGCTCGGTGCCCACCTCGTAGATCTTCGCCCGAAGGACCCGTGCCGCCTTCATCGCAGCCGCGTACTGACCCGGGTCCCGGAGGAGAGTGGACAGCCGGGTGCGACGGCCAGCAAGGAGCTGGGCGAGACCCGAGGGGTGGGCGTGCGTGAGATCGATGCTGTTGGCCGACGCAGGTGAGAAGTGCAGCAGGGTGTCGGCACCCGCGTGGGCGCCGAGCTGCTTGAGCCACGGCAGGAGGAAGTTCCCAGCGGAGTCCCCGGGATCCTGCACTGACACGGTGGTCTCCATTTCTGCGGTTATTTTCGACGATCTCGACCAGATGGGCATGCCTTCCAAGCTATCCGACAAGGGTGGTCACGGCGGGGCCGCAACACCGGGGACGGTCAAATACCCTTCCCAACCGGGGTCGGACTACTCCCACTCGATGGTGCCTGGCGGCTTGCTGGTGATATCCAGCACCACCCGGTTCACTCCCTCTACCTCATTGGTGATGCGGTTGGAGATCCGGGCGAGCAGGTCAAACGGCAGGCGGGACCAGTCGGCGGTCATTGCATCTTCACTAGACACGGGCCTGAGTACGATCGGATGCCCATAGGTTCGACCGTCACCCTGCACTCCGACGCTCCGAACGTCGGCGAGCAGCACGACGGGCATCTGCCAAACCTCGTTGTCCAGTCCGGCAGCTGTCAGTTCCGCACGGGCGATGGCATCTGCCCGGCGTAGCAGGTCAAGCCGTTCCTGGGTCACGTCGCCGACAATCCTGATTCCCAGACCTGGGCCGGGGAACGGCTGTCGACCCACAATTTCGGCGGGCAGCCCAAGCTGCGCGCCGACCGCCCGGACCTCGTCCTTGAACAGGGCACGAAGGGGTTCGACGAGTTCAAACTGCAGGTCCTCGGGAAGACCCCCCACATTGTGGTGGCTCTTGATGTTCGCAGCACCTTCGCCGCCACCGGACTCAACGACGTCGGGGTAAAGGGTGCCCTGCACCAGGAAGCGGATCTTTTCACCGTGTGCCTGAGCCTCGGCGATGATCGCCCGCTCGGCTTCCTCGAAGGCGCGAATGAACTCGCGGCCGATGATCTTGCGCTTGGTTTCAGGATCGCTGACCCCAGCCAGTGCGTCCAGGAACCGCTTTTGTTCATTGGCTACGTAGAGGTTGACGCCGGTCGCAGCAACGAAGTCACGCTCGACCTGCTCTGCTTCCCCCTCGCGGAGCAGACCGTGATCCACGAATACGCAGGTCAGCTGGTCGCCCACTGCCCGCTGTACCAGGGCTGCGGCGACGGCGGAGTCAACCCCTCCGGAGAGCCCGCAGATGACGCGCGCGTCCCCCACCTGCTCACGGATGCGGTCTACCTGCTCTTCAAGAATGTTGCCGGTGGTCCAGTTGGCGTCAAGCCGTGCGCCCTTGAACAGAAAGTTTTCCAGCACCTGCTGCCCGTGGTCCGAATGTTTCACTTCAGGGTGCCACTGCACGCCGTAGAGGCGCCGTTTTTCGTCGGCGAAGGCAGCAACCGGGGCACCAGCGGTGCTGGCCAGAACCTCGAATCCATCGGGTGCGGCCTGAACGCTATCGCCGTGGCTCATCCAGGCGTTCTGGTGCTCGGGGACACCGTCAAGCAACGATCCCCCGACGCCGGACGCTGCGACGTCGGTGGAGCCGTACTCCCGAAGCCCGGTCTTCGCGACCGTACCGCCCAGGGCTGAAGCCATGGCCTGGAAGCCGTAGCAGATTCCCAGGACGGGCACGCCTGCCGAGAACAGCTCGGGGTCAACCCGAGGTGCACCCTCGGCATAGACGCTCGAGGGACCGCCCGACAGGATGATCGCCACCGGGTTTTTGGCCAGCAGATCGGCTGTTTTGAGGGTGTGCGGCACCACCTCGGAGTAAACGTCCGCGTCACGGACCCGGCGGGCAATGAGCTGGGCATACTGGGCGCCGTAGTCCACCACCAGCACCGGCCGGTGGCTGGTTTCGGAGATCTCCTCGAGGGGGGTGGCGGTGGCTTCGGCTTGGCCTGAAACTCCGGGTCCGGGTGCGGGAATAGTCACGCATCAACAATAGTCGCCATGGGCACCCGACCGCACATTGCGACGGCCCGATATCGCTAGTACCGAGACGCTGCCTCGGGGTGGGCGGCGAGCTCCTGCTCTACCTGACGGTGGATCCGGCGTTCAACAATGAAGGACAGCAACGGCACAACCCCACCCAGGGCCATCACCAGGAACTGTTTGAACGGCCAGCGCATCATCTGCCACAACCGGAAATCAGCGATCAGGTACACCACGTACATCCAGCCATGCACGATCAGCACAGTGGTGGAAAAGTTGAACCCTTCGGCGGAATCCGAGAACTCCTTGTCAGTCAGGGACAGCAGCCCCTCGGGTCCGCCGATCATGATGTGGGATTGCATGCCGTAGGCGGCAATCATCTCCACGACCACCAGCAGCAGCATGATCCCGGTGGCGTAGGCCAGCACCTTGTAGAACTTCACGGCGGAGAGAATCTGGGCGTGGGTGCCGCCGAACCGTCGCTTGGTTTTCTTAGCGGTACCAGCTCTGCCGTCGATGGATTTGTTGACGTCTGGCGTGCTCACTGTCGTACCTCATTCGTAGTTGTTTCACGCTCGGACGGGGCGACTTCTTCCGCCTCGTCATCTTCTGCTTCTTCGAGGGTGCGCCGGTAATCATCAGCCACCAGGCGCCACCAGAGGAAGAAGGCGAACCCGGCAAAGACAAACCATTCCACGGCATAGAAGATGTTCAGCCAGTTCAGCGGGGTCTCCTGCGGCTGGGGACCGACTGTGACGACCTCCAGTGGATCCTCGGGTGCCTGCTGCGCTCCAGCCAGCGTGGTGCTTGTTGAGACGACGAAGCCGGAGTAGATGGCCCGGTCCCACCGGTTGGTGAGGTCGGCAGTCGCGAGGGTGGGAATCTGGCCAGCGACTGGTCGCTCGGCGACCGGTCCCTCAGCTGGAAGCAGCCGCCCGATCACGGAGCCTGGACCCACCAGCTCAGGCACCTCAATCGCCGCTGTGGCGTCGGCGATCCAACCGTGCACCACCGGAATTACTGTCTGCTCGTCGAAACCGGTCGCCGCCACCGTGGTCCCCTGATCGACCGCAAAGGCCGAGACCAACCAGAACCCCGGCCGGTCTTCCTGAAGCCGATCCTGCACCAACACCGTGGTGTCAGCGAGAAACTCGCCATCCATGGTGATCATCTGGTCCGCGACCGGCGCTGTCATGGGGACACCCGGGCTAAAGACGTCGGTTAGCGGTTGTACCTGCTCGGTGGCGCTCTCTGGGGGCGGCGCTTCACCGGACGAGTTGGAGAACTGCCATTGGCTCAAAAGCACAAAGACTCCCGCAATCACCATGGCGAGGATCAGTGAAAGGATCCAACGGGGTTTCAGCGCGGTTTTGAGCACACCTTAACGGTACTTCGTCACCGTGTAGAAAACCGAATGCACCCGAGAATTCCCAGCCGGCCAGCAGTGGGCAATTTAGTGATTGGGAAGTGCCTACCACTTGGGTGCGAAGGCGCTAGGATGGTTGATCGTGCGCTCGTATCCCTACCCTGACCCCGGCCCTCCGGACCTCCGCTCCCCTTCCCGCTATCTGCTCTGGCTCGCATCGAAGCAAAAAGCAACGCTTCTGGCCGGAGTAGTGTTCGGCACTGCCTGGATGGTCGCCCAGGCTGTAATGCCCTATGTGCTGGGTCGGGCCATCGATGAAGGCGTGGTGGCAGGCGACTTCGACCGGCTCCTGCTGTGGGTGGGCGTCCTGATCCTCCTGACCGTCGTGCAGGCAATCGCAGGCACTCTCGAGCACCGCACGGCAATCAGCGGCTGGCTGCAGGCGGCCTTCCATTCGATCCGTTTGATCGGCTACAAGATCACCCGTACCGGGGATGCTTTGCCGCGGCGACTCTCCACCGGTGAGGTGGTTTCAACTGCGGCCTCGGACGCCACCCGGCTGGGCGAGATTTACGCGGTATCGGCCCGGCTGGCTGGCTCCATCATGGCCTGGCTGGTGGTCTGTGTGCTCATTTCACAAACCTCTCTCCTGCTCGGTCTGATCGTCCTGATCGGTGTTCCTGCGTGCTGCGGCCTCCTGCTCTTCGTGGTCCGCCCCCTCCAGGCCCGTCAGCGTGAACAACGCGAAGCGTCCGGCAAGATGACCGCCGTCGGCGCCGATACGGTGGCCGGGCTCCGGGTGCTCAGGGGAATCGGCGGTGAGCACATTTTCGTGAACCGCTACCGTCAGCACTCCGCGAAAACCCGGAACTCTGGCATCCGTGTTGCGTACTCCCTGGCCGATCTCGAAGCTTCCCAGGTGTTCATTGCCGGGGCCTTCAGCGTGCTGTTCACCTCGGTCGGCGCCAATCTGGCCCTCGCGGGTGAGATCGAGCCGGGACAGCTGGTGGCGCTCTACGGCTATTCGATCTTCCTCATGACTCCGATTCGCGCGGCTGCCGACAGCGTGGCCCGCTTCATCCGGGCACATGTTGGTGCCCGCAAGATCATCGCCGTTCTCGTCGTCGAACCCGACGTAACTGACAGGGACACCACTTCCCCAGCACCACCCCCCGGCGCTACGCTGCACGACGCCAGCACCGGCGTGCTCATCCACCCCGGTCGGATGACCGCGGTGGTGTCGGTGGACACCGCCGCGTCAGCCGATCTGGCAACCCGGTTGGGCCGGTTTGAGGACGAGGTGCTCCACCTCGCCGAAGTCCGCTGGGGTGCCGAACCGTTACGCAACATCGCACTGCAGGACATCCGCCAGCGGATCGTGGTGAGCGAGGCGAACCCCCAGCTTTTCACCGGCTCCCTGC
Organism: Arthrobacter sp. Bz4; assembly: GCF_003075455.1. Taxonomy (GTDB): domain Bacteria; phylum Actinomycetota; class Actinomycetes; order Actinomycetales; family Micrococcaceae; genus Arthrobacter_D. The sequence continues at coordinate 146,070 of NZ_QDAE01000005.1, read as the reverse complement.
GCTCCGAATTGGATCCACAGGCGAGGCATGATGACACGCGCATCCTTGCCGCCCTGGACGCCTCCAGTGCACTGGACATCCTCGACGGAATCGACGACGGCCTGGACCACGAGGTGACCGAGCGCGGCAGGGGCTTTTCGGGTGGGCAGCGTCAACGCCTGGTCCTCGCTCGCGCCCTGCTGACTGAGGCCGAGACGCTGGTGCTGATCGAACCGACCAGCGCCGTCGATGCCCATACCGAATCCAGGATCGCTGCCCGGCTGAAGGGCCTGCGGGGCGGCGCCGACCAGACCACGGTTGTGGTGACGGCCAGCCCGCTGATGCTCGGCGTCATGGACCACGTCATTTACCTTGAGGATGGCCGTGTGGCCGCTGAAGGAACGCACCTGGAGCTGCTGACCAGCCAGCCCGCCTACCGAAACGTGGTAATCCGAAGTGAGTGAAACAACTGCCGCTCCCGACCCGACGGGGAAGCTTCCGGTTGCGGACCCGATCCAGGTTCGAGCCGAAGCCGCGCGGCTAATCAGGCACCACCGCGGCGGACTTTCCCGCGTCATTGCGCTTTATGTTGGGTCTGCCATCGCCGGACTGGTGGGACCAGTACTACTCGGTCGAGTGGTCGACGCCGTGGTCGAGGGAACCACTTCGGACTATATTGCGGTCATTTCGCTGGTCATGCTGGGGTTCCTGATTGTTCAGGCCCTCCTGCGACGACTGGCCGTCCGGGCCGGAATGGTGTTCGGGGAAACGGTTTTCGCCGAACTGCGCGAGGACTTCATGAAACAGGTCACCTCGCTGCCGCTGTCCACCGTGGAAAAAGCCGGAACCGGTGACCTCGTATCCCGCACCACCAACGACGTCGACGCCGTCTCCCACACTGTGCGGTTCGGTGTGCCCCAGGTGGTGGTGTCGATAGTGACCATCCTGCTGACCATCGGCGCAGCAGTGATCACCTCGCCGATCCTCGCACTGGGTCTATTGGTCGGCCTCCCCGTGCTGTATCCGGTGACCCGGTGGTACCTCAAGCGAAGCTCGGCTGGTTACCAGAAGGAACGGGAAACCTACGCCGTCGTGAACGGCTCGATCACCGAAACCATCGAGGGCGCCCGCACGGTGGACGCTCTTGGGCTGGGTGCGCTGCGCCGGGACCGCATCGATGGAGCGTTGACGGACAGCTATCGGGCCGAGCGGTACACCCTCTGGCTGCGCACTGTGCTTTTCCCGGCAGCCGACTTTGCCTTCTGGCTGCCGGTGGCGGGTGTACTGCTCTGGGGCGGCTGGCTCGCCTCCATCGACGTCGTTACCCCCGGCGTCGTCGCAACGGTTGCCTTGTTTGCCGTGCGGCTCATTGATCCGGTGGATCTCCTGATCATGTGGACCGACGAAATTCAGGTGGGTGCCGCATCGCTGGCGCGCATCGTAGGGATCAAGGAGGTTCGGCCGGATCGGCACGCCACCGATAATGAGCCGTTGAACGACGACATCCTCGTATCCAAGGCACGGTACGCCTACCGCCCCGGCCACGACGTCCTGCATGGTGTGGATCTGCAGTTGCGTCGGGGGGAACGGCTGGCAATGGTCGGGCCCTCAGGCGCTGGTAAGTCCACCCTGGGACGGTTGATTGCCGGGATTCACCCGCCCACCGCCGGTTCGGTCACCGTCGGAGACGTGCCCCTGGTTGATCGTCCCCTCGACGCGCTGCGCCGTGAGGTGGCACTGGTCACTCAGGAACACCATGTGTTTGTCGGATCCCTGGCGGACAACATCCGCCTCGGTAAGGACGATGCGACGCAGGCGCAACTCGAACAGGCCCTGGACGACGTCGGGGCGCTGGGTTGGGCGCGCGCCCTACCGCTCGGACTCGAAACCGAAGTGGGTTCCGGCGCGCACGAGCTAACCCCAGCCCAGGCCCAGGAACTTGCACTTGCGCGGCTGGTCCTCGCCGACCCGCACACACTGGTCCTGGATGAGGCAACCTCATTGCTCGATCCGCAGGCCGCCCGCGATCTGGAACGCTCGCTGAACGCGGTGCTGGAGGGGCGGACCGTGGTGGCCATTGCCCACCGCCTGCATACGGCTCACGACGCCGATCGGGTGGCCGTCGTGGAGAACGGCAACATCACCGAGCTCGGCTCGCACGATGAGCTGCTCGCCCTTGATGGTTCCTATGCGGCGTTGTGGAAGTCATGGCGGTCCGAATGACGACCGCCATGACAACGGGCTTCTCGCAGACGGCTCAGTGGTCGAAGAACACCAGTGAGGAATTGATCAACTCGGCGATTACCTCGGTGTCGTGGGCACGCCTGAGTGATTCCCTGAAGTTCTCCTTGAACAGGGACCGCGCCAGCGTGGCCAGCACCTCGAGGTGTTCCGAGAAGGACTGCGACGGCGTGGCGATCAGCAGGACCAGCGTCGCCGGTCCGTCCACTGCCCCGAAGTCGAGGCTGTGGCCATATTTGGTGACGCCCACCGCGATACTGGTCTGGTTAACGTAGTCGCTGCGGGCGTGCGGCAGCCCTACCCCGCCCGGCAGCCCGGTAGCCATCTGGTGTTCCCTCGAATTGACCTGCGCAAGGAATCCCTCGAGCTGCGAGATACGCCCCGCCTCGAACAGTTTGGTGGCAAGCTGTTCCGTCGCCGCTTCCTTGTCGGCGGCAACCATCTCCAGGATCACCAGGTCAGGGGTGGTCAAAACGGCATCGGTGAATTCCAGGGATCGCTCGGTCATGGTAGACCTCTCGCGGGTTGCATTGGGCAGGCGGCACGGCGTCCAGACCGCGGTCCTAGCTTAGCGGGACAATATCTTCAACTCCCATCCGGGCATTGTCTGCCAGGACGTCGTCGGGCTGCTCCTGACTCAGCCGCTCGGCTTCTACCCGGGCGAGGTAGTGTTTGACCTCGCGGTCCACCTGGGCGTCGCTCCAGTCGAGGAACGGCGCCATCAGCGACGCGACCTCAGGAGCCGCCGACACGCCACGGTCCCAGGATTCGATGGAGATCCTGGTGCGGCGGGTGAGGACGTCGTCGACATGGCGCGCGTTCTCATGGGTTACCGCGTAGACCACTTCAGCTCCAAGATAGTCATCTGCCCCTGGCAACGGCTCGCCGAGGCTCCTGTCCTCGCGGATCAGCGCGAGAATGTCCTCCGCATGGCTCCCATAGCGCTGCAGGAGGTGTTCCACCCGTGCCACGTGGACACCCGACTGGTCAGCCATCCTGGCACGCTTGTTCCAGGCCGCCTTGTACCCTTCAGCGCCCAGCAGCGGGACGGTTTCGGTGCAGCTGGCGGGGACCCGCTCGTCCAGTGCCCGGGTCGCCTCATCCACCGCGTCCTTGGCCATCACCCGGTAGGTGGTCCACTTGCCCCCAGCGACGACCACGAGGCCCGGAACCGGGTGCGCGACCACGTGCTCCCGTGAAAGTTTCGCCGTGGAGTCACTTTCGCCAGCCAGGAGCGGCCGCAGCCCGGCGTACACACCCTCGACGTCTTCCCGGGTGAGCGGGCGGCGCAACACCTTATTGACATGCTCCAGGATGTAGTCGATGTCCTTGGAGGACGCGGCCGGGTGCGCCTTATCCAGGTCCCAGTCGGTGTCGGTGGTTCCGATGATCCAGTGACGACCCCAGGGGATAACGAACAGGACGGACTTCTCGGTGCGCAGGATCAGTCCCACTGTGGACTGGAAGCGGTCCCGCGGAACGACGAGGTGGATGCCCTTTGAGGCCCTGACCTTCATCTGGCCGCGGTCGGTGACCATAGCCTGGGTTTCGTCGGTCCAGACGCCCGTGGCATTGATGACCTGCTTCGCGCGGATGTCGAACTGTTCGCCGGTTTCCTGGTCCTTGACGCGGGCTCCGACCACACGTTCACCCTCGCGGAGGAAATCTACTACCGTCACCCGGTTGGCGACTTTGGCCCCGTAGTGATCTGCGGTCCGCACCATGTTGACCACATACCGCGCGTCGTCCACCTGGGCGTCGTAATAGCGGATGGAGCCCACCATTGCGTCTTCTTTAAGGCTGGGGGCGGCCCGGAGGGTCCCGCGACGGGAAAGGTGCTTGTGCATGGGGACGCCCCGCGAGTTGCCTGAGGTCATGCCCATGGTGTCGTACAGCAAGATTCCGGCACCCACATAGGGGCGCTCGAAGAACCGCTTGGTGAGCGGGTAGAGGAACGGTACCGGTCGGACCAGGTGCGGTGCGATTCGCTGGATCAGCAGGCCGCGTTCTTTGAGGGCCTCCTGTACCAGCGCGAAGTCGAGCATTTCGAGGTACCGCAGACCACCGTGGATCAGCTTCGATGACCGTGAGGAAGTGCCTGATGCCCAGTCGCGGGCTTCAACCATCCCCACGTCCAGTCCGCGGGTCACGGCGTCGAGCGCCGATCCAGCGCCGACGACGCCGCCGCCTACGATCAGGATGTCCAACTCCCTACCGGACTCCGAGGTGGCTTTCAACGCTGCTAGCGCGTCTTCACGGTTCTTCGGGCTCAGTGCTCCTGATGACATGGCGGCGATCCTTCGTCGGGTTCGATACTACGTCCCCCAACCTTAGCAATCAGCCGTTGGAAATGTAGGGGGAAAGAACTACTTCCACCCGCTGGAACTCCTTGAGGTCCGAGTAGCCGGTGGTGGCCATCGCCCGGCGCAGGGCGCCAATCACATTGGAGGTTCCATCCGTGTGATGCGACGGCCCCCACAGCACCTCCTTGAGCGGACCCACCGTGCCAATCTTGACCCTGTCGCCGCGGGGTAGTTCGTCGTGGTGAGCCTCCTGGCCCCAGTGCCAGCCCTGTCCCGGCGCTTCCTCGGCGCGGGCCAGTGCCGAACCGAGCATGACCGCGTCGGCACCCATCGCGATGGCTTTGACGATGTCACCGCTGGCACCCATCCCGCCATCCGCGATCACGTGCACGTAGCGACCGCCTGATTCATCCATGTAATCCCGCCGTGCGGCTGCTACGTCCGAGATGGCCGAAGCCAGCGGTGAGTGGATGCCCAGGGCGCGTCGCGTCGTCGTCGTCGCACCCCCGCCAAACCCGACCAGCACGCCGGCAGCACCGGTGCGCATCAGGTGCAGCGCCGGGGTGTAACCGGCGGCTCCCCCGACGATGACCGGGACGTCGAGCTCATAAATGAACTGTTTGAGGTTCAGGGGTCGGTCGTCCTTGGAGACGTGCTCGGCGGAGACCGTGGTGCCACGGATCACGAAGATATCGACCCCCGCGGCGAGGACGGTCTTGTAGAACTGCTGGGTGCGTTGGGGTGTCAGAGAGCCGGCCACCGTAACCCCGGCCTCGCGCATTTCGGCGAGCCTGCTGGTGATCAGGCCCTCCTGGATTGGCGCGTTGTAAATTTCCTGCATCCGGCGGGTGGCCGCCGGACTGAAATTCTCGGTGCTCAGGTTCGCGATCTCGTCCAGCATGGGCTGGGGATCCTCATAGCGGGTCCACAAACCCTCAAGGTTGAGCACGCCAAGACCGCCCAGCCGCCCCATGGCAATGGCGGTCTCCGGTGACATCACGGAATCCATCGGTGCGGCGATGACTGGCATTTCGAACTGGTAGGCGTCGATCTGCCATTGCACCGACACGTCATGGGGGTCACGGGTGCGGCGGGACGGAACCACCGCTACGTCATCGAGGGAGTACGCCCTGCGTCCGCGCTTGCCTCGGCCAATTTCAATCTCGTTAGTCACCTGACAAGGTTATCCCAGGGCGACACGCAAGGACTCCGCGGCGGGTTTCCCGGCATTCAGCCGGTCTGTCGCCCTGAATTAGGGGGCTCCACCCACCAGATCCCACCAGATCCCGCCAGACGGTGATAAGCCTACTTTCTTTTCGCCCCACAAGAGGGCTAGGGTGGATGGCATCCCCGACATCGCATCCCGGACATGGGAGCCTACCTGGTACCGGTCCTCCGATCTCACTAGTGAAGGAGCTGTCGACATGCAGGAGCTGGAGCAATGGCCCACCGGGAGGCTATTGACCACCGCGGCGCGACTGGTCGACCATGCCTGGAACGCGGGGCTGGTTGACCTCGGACTCACCCATGCCGGGTACACCGCGCTGCGAGTGTTGCAGGATTACGGCCCGATCAATCAGACCAAGCTGGCTCAGCTGATTCGTGTACAGAATCAGACCATGGGTAAAACCATCGAGAAGCTGCAGGTGAATGGCTACGTCAATCGCGTCCGGGGCGAAGTGGACCAGCGAATCCAGATGGTTTCAGTTTCCGACGCCGGTAGGAGCGCGTTGGTCAGTGCACTCCAGATCGAACAGAACCTCATCGCCGGTGGCGGGCTGCTCTCTGACACCCTCAGGGCGGAGCTGCGCAACCTGATCGAAGAATTGGGTGCAGGACGCAACGGTGGCGCTCAGGCCGCAGGCTAATATTTCGCAGCCCTTTCGACGTAGACTGCCGTGTGCAGGGATTATCCGAGCACATTCTTCGAAAGGCAGAGGCTTATGGGCGACAAAAGTAGGCTTTCACCGGAGCAGCCCTTCCCGGCGGACCTGGCTCCCCTGGAGGATAGCCAGGTTGAAATTCTGAACAGCAAAATCCACCGTCAGCTGGACACCGAATACACCACGGATCACGAGCCCGATCCGGAAACCGAGTCCCGCTACGAGGAGCTCAGGGCCGAACTTGACTACCGAGCCGCGGACCATCAGCTGCCCGTGGACGGACGAGACGCGTTTGCCACCTCGGCTCAGGAGCCGAAGGACAAGACCTCGGCTTAGGGCTTGCCGATCAGGTTTCAGTAACGGTGTTCGGGTCAAGCCCAAGCTGGCTCTCAAACATCCTGAAATACCGGCCACGGAGATTCACGAGTTCATCGTGGGTCCCCGACTCCGCGATCTGCCCATCCTCCAGCATGTAAATGATGTCGGCTTTCTCGATGGTCGCCAGCCGGTGGCTGATGGCAATGATCGTGTGTTCCCGGTCGGCAAAGAGCCGGCCGAAGATGCGGTGTTCGGCAAGCGCGTCGATCGCCGAGGTGGGCTCGTCCATCACGATGAACGGGGCACCGCGGTAGAAGTTGCGGGCCATCGCCAGTCGCTGCCATTGCCCGCCGGACAGCCCACTCCCCTTCCGTCCACGGGGGTCTTCCATCCAGTTGCTGACATGGCTTTCGAACCCGTTCGGGAGGCGACTGATGAAGTCGCTGGCCTCGGCGTCGCGGGCGGCCCGCTCGATCCGTGTATCGTCCCGTGGCAATGACACATCCCCGAAGTAAATGTTGTTGGCCGCCGTTGCGAATTCGTACTTGAGGAAATCCTGCGACATCACCGCGAGATGCCGATGCCATGAGCTGATGTCCAGGCCCCTCAGGTCCTGCCCATCCAGCAGCACCTTGCCCGACTCCGGCTGGTACAGCCCGGCCAGAACCCGGATCAGGGTCGACTTTCCCGCACCGTTTTCCCCGACAATGGCTATGTGCTGTCCCTTCCGGATGCTCAGGGAAATGCCCTTCAGCACCCGAGCTGACCCACCGGTGTAGGTGTAGGAAATATTCTCCAACGTCACCTCAGCCGGGGCTTTGGCCAGCACCTCTCCACCGCCGACGGCCGTGGGGTATTTCATGAATTCCTCGTAGTCCTTGAGGTTCGCGAGGTCCTCATCGATTGAACTGAGTGAGGTGACCAGCGAATTGGCGGTCGTAAGGGCGCGGCTGACAATCTGCTGGATGTAGAGGAACTGTCCCACCGGCTGTGCCCGGGCAATGATTTGACCTACCACCCAGATCAGGGCCACCACTTCGGCGCCGTATTGAAGCGCATCGGCAGCCAGTTGTTTGGGAATGTACCGCTTCTGGAACTCCAGTCGGCGGAGTTCGTCGGCACCGCGGAGGCGGGACCGCAGGTCCATCAGGTAGCCCACGATGCCGTAGAGCCTCATCTCGGCAATATGTTGCGGCCGAATCAGGTTCGTTTCGATCAGCCGACGCTGCCGGCGTGAATCCACCTGGGTATTCCAGTGGGCCATTTGTTCGCGGGATAGCTTGAACTGTAGGTAGACGCTCGGGATGATCGCGATCAGTACGATCAGTGCGACCCACCAGCTGACCAGCAGGAGCGCGCCGATGGCCAGGACCACCGAGGCTAGCTGGGTGAAGATCGCAGCGATCCGGTCGAGAACGCGCGCATAGGAATCCGAGAACCGTTTGGCCCGGTCGTACAGGTCAACGGTGTCCTTGTCGTCGTACCGCCAGAACTCGAGCGCGAGAAACCGTTCGTACATCAGGTCACCCACCACCGCTCCCACCCTGAAGCTCATGACCTGCTGGATATACCGGTCCACGCTGGTGAAAGCGCCCCAAAACAATCCCAGGCCGGCGGTGATCAGCACATAGAGCACCGCCTGCTGGCCGGCGTCGGGATTCCCGGCGTAGGCCTCGGCAAGCGCGGTCGTGGTCAGCGCGGCGAAATAGGTGGTCACCAGCGGGAGGACAGCAGCGATCAGCGACCCCACGACCTTCATGACGACGGCGCCCGGTGACGCCCTGAAGCTCACTCTCAGGACCTGCCCGACGGCGCGCGCGTAGGGCCTCAGGGAAAGCCTCGGTCGAGGGACCCGGGGTGGGCGGAGCTCATCACCTGTCATGGATCCTCACCGTTCTGCCAGGACCCATGCACGCTGCTGACCCGCGCCCGGTGCGTTACTTGCTGCCGTAGTTCGGAGCCTCGACGGTCATCTGGATGTCGTGGGGGTGCGACTCCTTCAAGCCGGCGGAGGTGATACGGACAAACTTGCCCTTTGCCTTCAGCTCTCCGATGGTGCGGGCACCCGTGTAGAACATGGTCTGACGCAGTCCCCCGACCAGTTGGTAGGCGACGGACTCGAGCGGTCCTCGGTAGGCAACGCGGCCTTCGACGCCTTCGGGGATCAGCTTGTCGTCCCCTGTGACGTCGGCCTGGAAGTAGCGGTCCTTCGAGTAGGACGTATTCTTTCCGCGGGTCTGCATGGCGCCGAGGGAACCCATGCCACGGTAGGTCTTGTACTGCTTGCCGTTCACGAAGATCAGTTCGCCAGGGGCTTCGGCCGAGCCGGCCAGCAGCGAGCCGAGCATGACGGTGTCGGCGCCGGCGACCAGCGCCTTGCCGATGTCGCCCGAGTACTGGAGTCCGCCGTCGGCGATCACGGGCACCCCTGCCGGGATGGCAGCCTTGGCTGATTCATAGATGGCGGTCACCTGGGGTACGCCAACGCCCGCCACCACTCGAGTGGTGCAGATGGATCCGGGGCCTACCCCGACCTTGATACCGTCGCGCCGGCGTCGATCAGCGCCTGGGCGCCGTCCCGTGTTGCTGCCTGGCCACCGATGATGTCGACGTGAGCCACTGATCGTTCGGCTTTGAGCCGGGCAATCATCTCGAGGACACCGGCACTGTGCCCGTTGGCGGTGTCAACGAACAGGGCGTCAACTCCGGCGTCCACGAGGGCCATGGCGCGATCCCAGCCATCACCGAAGAAGCCGATAGCGGCGCCGACCCGCAGCCGGCCTTCGTCGTCCTTCGTGGAGAGCGGATACTGCTCGGCTTTTGTAAAGTCCTTAACAGTTATCAGTCCTCGAAGAATGCCTTCTCCGTCGACGAGCGGAAGCTTTTCAATTTTGTTCTTGGCCAGCAGCCCGATCGCGTCCTCACCACTGATTCCGACCTGCCCGGTCACCAGCGGCATGGGAGTCATGACCGCGCGCACCAGGCGGTGTGGCCACTCATGTTCGGAGACGAACCGGGTATCACGATTGGTGACGATGCCGAGCAGATGCCCGGCGTCGTCGACGACGGGAAGACCCGACACCCGATAGTGGCCGCATAGTTCGTCCAGCTCAGCAAGGGTGGCATCGGGTCCGATGGTGACCGGATGAGCGATCATGCCGGACTCACTGCGCTTGACCCGGTCCACCTGCTCCGCCTGATCCTGGATCGACAGGTTCCGGTGGATCACGCCGAGGCCGCCCTGGCGGGCCATTGCCACGGCCATGCGTGACTCGGTGACGGTGTCCATTGCCGAGGACAACAGCGGGGTCTGAACGGTGATGCGCTTGGAAACGCGCGAACTGGTGTCAGCCTCGGACGGGATCACATCGGTGAGGCCGGGCAGGAGCAGGACGTCGTCGTACGTCAGGCCAACGAATCCGAATGGGTCATGGGTTTCGTTGCGCTGGGACGGCTGGGTCACTGCGTCGCCTCTTTCTCAGATGGTCTGTGGGTAGAAGCTGGCCGAGGGATATTCGAATTGCCAGACTCTCATCCTAAAACGATTGCCGGGTGCACCCTATTCCGGGAGCGTGCGATTCGACACAGCCCGGATCGATCAGGAATGGAGCAGAGCATCAATCTGGTGGGTTATCACCCGGTAGTAGGAGCTGGAGGGGATAGGGAGAACTGCCCACCAGATGGCAGCACCCCCGGTCCGAGGACCGGGGGTGCTGTCATGTCTGTCTAGCCCTTGAGGGGACTAGCGGCTGTGACCTTCTTCGTCGTCGCTCTCTGGCTTCTCGACCACAAGTGTTTCGGTGGTGAGAATCAGGGCCGCGATCGAGGCCGCGTTCCGGAGTGCTGAACGGGTGACCTTGACGGGGTCGATGATGCCGGCGTCGATGAGGTTCTCGTAGTCACCGGTGACAGCGTTGAAGCCGTGTCCGGGCTCGAGTTCCTCGACGCGGTGCACCACAACGTAGCCTTCGTGGCCAGCGTTCTCAGCGATCCAGCGCAGTGGCTGGGCCAAGGCGCGTCGCACCAGGTTGATTGCGGTTGCGGCGTCGCCTTCGAGGGCGAGTACCGAAGCGTCAGTGTCCAGCGCCTTCGAGGCGTGGATCAGCGCCGCGCCGCCGCCGGCAACAATGCCCTCATCGAGAGCTGCACGTGTCGCTGACACGGCGTCCTCAATGCGGTGCTTCTTTTCCTTGAGCTCAACCTCGGTGGCTGCGCCAACCTTGATGACTCCGATACCGCCGGCCAGTTTGGCCAGGCGTTCCTGAAGCTTCTCGCGGTCCCAATCAGAATCGGTGCGCTCAACCTCGGCACGGATCTGGGCTACGCGGTCCGCAACATCGGACTCGCTGCCGATGCCGTCAACGATCGTGGTGGTGTCTTTGGTAACGGTGATCCGGCGAGCGGAACCCAGCACCTCAAGGCCTACCTGGTCCAGCTTGAGGCCGAGGTCTGGTGAAACAACCTGGGCACCGGTCAGCGTGGCGATGTCCTGCAGCATTGCCTTGCGGCGGTCGCCGAAGCCTGGCGCCTTGACGGCAACCACGTTCAGGGTGCCGCGGATCTTGTTGACTACCAGGGTGGACAACGCTTCGCCGTCAATGTCCTCAGCAATAATGAAGAGGGGCTTGCCGGCCTGCAGCGCCTTCTCCAGCAGCGGCAGGAATTCCTGCAGCGAGGAGATTTTGCCGGAGTTGATCAGGATCAGTGCGTCTTCGAGCACTGCTTCCTGGCGTTCGGCGTCGGTGATGAAGTAGGGGCTGAGGAAGCCCTTGTCGAACTGCATGCCCTCGGTGAGCACGAGTTCGGTCTGGGTGCTGGAGGACTCCTCGATGGTGATAACGCCATCCTTGCCGACCTTCTCGAAGGCTTCAGCGATGAGCTCGCCGACCTCTGAGCTCTGGGCGGAGATGGAGGCGACGCTGGCGGTCTGCTGACCGACAACTTCGCGGGCATTCTCGAGCAGGCGGGCAGCAACGGCCTCGATGGAGACCTCAATGCCACGCTTCAGCTGCGATGGGGCAGCGCCGGCTGCGACATTCCGCAGGCCTTCGGTGACCAGTGCCTGTGCCAGCACCGTCGCGGTGGTGGTGCCGTCACCGGCGATGTCGTTGGTCTTGGTGGCCACTTCCTTGGCGAACTGAGCACCAAGGTTCTCGAACGGATCATCCAGTTCGATTTCGCGGGCGATGGTCACGCCGTCGTTGGTGATGGTGGGGGCGCCCCACTTCTTGTCCAGCACGACGTTGCGGCCGCGGGGGCCGAGCGTCACCTTGACGGTGTCAGCCAACTTGTTGACTCCCGCTTCCAGTGCGCGGCGTGCAGCGTCGTCAAACTTCAACTGCTTTGCCATGATTTGTTCCTCTTCCATTGTGCAAATACTGCTTGTGAAAAACCTGGTGGTTCTTGGTACGTCTTCACGCACCGACGAGAGAACCCCGGCCTGTGTGGCCGGGGTTCTCTCGAGTGAAACTACTTAACGACGATCGCCAGAACGTCGCGGGCTGAGAGTACGAGGTACTCCGCGCCGGCGTGCTTGACTTCAGTTCCGCCGTACTTCGAGTAGATGACAATGTCGCCTTCGGCTACATCTACAGGCACGCGGTTTCCGTTATCGTCAACGCGGCCTGGGCCTACTGCAACAACTTCGCCCTCCTGGGGCTTTTCCTTGGCAGTATCCGGGATTACCAGACCCGAAGCAGTGGTCTGCTCGGCTTCCAGTGGGCGGACAACAATACGATCCTCAAGAGGCTTAATAGAGACCGGCACGCGGACCTCTCCTTCGCTTGGGTGACAAATGGAATTAAGGCCTTCGGATGGCGCTGACCGTCGTCGCGGTGCCGGCTCACGCTTCCCTGAAGGAGTTAGCACCCTCATGGTGAGAGTGCCAAGTCTGACTTTATGCATTGGTTAGCACTCGGTCAAGGCGAGTGCCAGATTGCGCTGCCAGCGCAGCCCGGTTTCCGACCGGTTTATCCCAGGGATTCGTTTCCAGGGGTTCAGCGGTCCGACCGCGCTTCGACCGCGCTTCGACGCCGTTAGACTCCGCCCAGTAGACTGGGGAACTGGCCAGCAATGGCATTCCCACCACTTTCGAAAGCAGTTTCGTGACCCAGCAGGTACAGGCCTCCACCCAGCGCCACACTGGCATCGCCCAGGAGGCGTCCCGCCGTCGTACATTCGCCGTCATTTCTCACCCCGATGCCGGCAAATCGACCCTGACCGAAGCCTTGGCCCTTCACGCCCGCGTGATCGGCACGGCCGGTGCCACCAACGGCAAGGAGAACCGCCGGGAGACCGTATCCGACTGGATGCAGATGGAGAAGGACCGCGGCATTTCCATCAGCTCCACGGCGCTGCAGTTCTCCTACCGGGACACGGTCATCAACCTGCTGGACACCCCCGGCCACTCGGACTTCTCTGAGGACACGTACCGGGTGCTGGCCGCAGTGGACTGCGCGGTCATGCTGATCGACGCAGCAAAGGGCCTTGAGACCCAGACCATGAAGCTGTTCGAGGTCTGTCGGCAACGCAACATTCCCATCATCACGGTGATCAACAAATGGGACCGACCCGGGCTGGATGCTTTGGCACTCATGGACGAAATCACCGAGCGCACCGGGCTGATTCCGATGCCGCTGACCTGGGCCGTGGGTTTCGCCGGCGACTTCCGCGGCGTGTGGGACCTCAAGCGTGACGAGTTTGTTCGTTTCACCCGCAAGAACGCCGGTGCTTCCCTTGCCGTCGAAGAGCACCTGAGCCCAGCCGAAGCCTTGGCACAGGAGGGCGACGCCTGGACGGACGCCCTCGACGAAGCGTCGCTGGTCATCGAGTCGAACCAGCCGTTCGATCTGGAAAGCTTCCACGCCGGTACGGGCACCCCGGTGTTGTTCTCGTCGGCGGTTCTGAACTTTGGCGTCCAGCACATCCTGGACGCCCTGGTCGACCTGGCACCAGCCGCCGGTCCCCGCAAGGACGTCGACGGCAACCCCCGTCCGGTCGATGCCCCTTTCTCGGGATTTGTCTTCAAGGTCCAGGCCGGCATGAACCGCGCGCACCGCGACCACGTCGCATTCATCAGGGTCTGCTCCGGCGTGTTTGAACGCGGCATGGTGGTCACCCACGCCAACTCCGGCAAGACCTTCGCCACCAAGTACGCCCAGCAGCTCTTCGGCCGTGAACGAGAGGTGATTGACGAGGCCTGGCCGGGCGACGTCGTCGGGCTCGTCAATGCATCGGCGCTGCGGATGGGCGACAGCCTCTACATCGAGGAGCCGGTGGAGTTTCCGCCGATTCCCCTGTTCAGCCCCGAGCACTTCCGGGTGGCCAGATCCAAGGATGCCGGCCGCTTCAAGCAGTTCCGGCGCGGGATTGAACAGCTGGGCCATGAGGGAATCATTCAGGTGCTGCGCTCGGATCTTCGTGGCGATCAGGCACCGGTGCTGGCCGCCGTCGGGCCGATGCAGTTCGAGGTGGTGGCCGACCGGATGGAGCACGATTTCGGCGCACCGATGCGAATGGAGCCGCTCCCCTATTCGCTGGCCCGGCTCACCACCCACGACGCGCAGGCAGCCCTCAGCGCCATCCGTGGCACAGAGGTGCTGGTCCGGTCCGACGGCGAGTATCTGGCCCTGTTCAACGACATCTGGGCGCTGCGTCGGGTCGAGAAGAATTCCCCCGAGATATCGCTGAGCACCATCGGCACCGATGCCGGGGACGCCCGAGGCTACTAAGATGGCCTCCGACGCCGCGACTGACCTGATCGCGCCGCTCCTGACCCCTGCGGGCTGGGAACTGTTGAACTCCCTGGCTCCGTACAACGAAGCCGACACGATGCGCCTGAGCACCTCGCTGCGCCGGGCAGGGCACGACCCGGTGGTCATCTCGGCCGCTCTGACCCAGTCCCGGTTGCGCTCCAAGGCGGAAACGAAGTTTGGGCCGTTCGCAGCCCGCATGCTGTTCACCGCCGCCGGTCTGGAACAGGCCACCCGCCTCGGTGTGGCTGCCCATCATGCTGAACGCTTTGTCACGGCTGGCCTCGAACGGGTCGCCGACCTGGGCTGCGGGATTGGTGCTGACGCGATCGCCCTGGCCAGCCTGGACCGCCAGGTCACTGCCGTGGAGATCGACGAGACGACCGCCGCCGCCGCAACCATGAACTTGATGCCCTGGCCCAATGCGACTGTGGTGGGTGGCGATGCGGAGTCGTTCGACCTCACCGGGTACGACGGCGTCTGGCTGGACCCCGCCCGCCGCACCACGAGCACCTCGGGCACCACCCGGATCTTTGACCCGGAGGCATTTTCCCCTCCCCTGTCCTTCGTCGAGCGGCTCGCCGACGAAGGGACCCCAGTCGGGGTGAAGCTAGGCCCGGGCATCCCCCACGAGGCGGTGCCCGCCGGGTGCGAGGCGCAGTGGGTATCCGTCGATGGGGATGTCACTGAGGTGTCACTCTGGTTCAACTCCCTGAAGCGCCCCGACGTGCGCCGTTCCGCGCTGGTGATTAGCTCCCACGGTGCCGCGGAGCTCACCAGTGCAGCCGATTTCGACGACGGAACCCGCCCGCCGATCGGCGCCCCCGAAGGGTACCTATACGAGCCGGACGCGCGGTGATCCGCGCCGGGCTGGTGGCGGACGTCGCACGTCAACTGGACGGCCACCTGCTGGATCCGCGGATCGCATACATCTGCGCCCCGAACCTGCAGGAAACTCCGTTCGCCCGCGCCTACAAGGTGTTGAGCGTGATGCCGTATAACGTCAAGGCCCTCCGGACGTGGGTCCGCGAGAACGGCATCGGCGTGCTGGACATCAAAAAACGCGGCACCTCGGTGACCCCCGAAGAACTTCGCAAGCAGCTCCTCGCCGGGTCGGGGAAGGCCCGTAAATCCGCCGGAAAAAAGAAGGCCACGCTGGTCCTCACCCGGATCGGCGAGGATCGGGTGGCGATCGTCGTCGAGCCCGTCACCGCCTGACGGCGTCAGCTGCTCCCGCGTGGCCACTCGCCGTCGTCGGCGTCGTCGGCGTCGTCGCCGTCGTCGTCGCCGGAAAGTGTCGGTGGCGGGTGGAAGAGTCTGGTCATGGAAGCAAAAACCCCACGAATAGATGTCATTCTGCGTTCGTTCCTGGCGGACGAAAGTGCGGGCCGCAGTCATGTCGTCGGCGCGCGGTACTACCGGGTGATGGCCCACCTGTGCCATTACCTTGAGTCAGTGGACGCTACGGTGCTGCTAGGGCCGGAATCCGGAATCATTCTCGCTGCCGAACGTGAGTTTCAACCGAACGGTGCCTTCCTGCGGCTGTTCGACGCCCACGATCTGATCTACTGCCTGCCGGGTTTTCTCGACAGCCGGTGGCTGATGACCAATCCCAGCGATGCGCGCACTCAGGTCAGTCTGACGGACCGGCTGCTGCGCTGGGTGCGGCGGCGCTATCGGGAAGACATATATTACTGCGCTGGCGGGATCCGCCAGTGTACCGAGGCAATCAGACAGGCCCGACGACGGCTGCGGGGGTAACGCCCGGCTGCCTAGGCCGATCCCCGCCACATCACTGACGTCTCCAGCACTTCCGCTGGGCTCGGCAACCCTCTGATCTGGGCCAGCACCAGTTCCGCCGCCCGTTTACCCAGCAGATCCGCCGGTTGCCTGACCGTTGACAGCTGTGGCCGGCACCGCAGCGCCCAGCTACTGTCGTCGAACCCGACAATCCCCACGTCCTCCGGGACCTGTCGACCACTTTCCTGCAGGGCCGTCATCGCCCCGGCGGCCACAGCATCGGAGGCCGCGAAGACGCCGTCGAGGTCGGGGCGACGCCTGAGCAACTCCTGCATCCCCTCCAGCCCAAACCCATACGTGTACAACGGGTACTCCACCACCAGCCCTGGATCAAACAAATCCCCCATCGCGGCCTTGAACCCGGCCAGCCGGTCCTGGCCGGAGTCACGGTCAAGCGCGCACGCGATCATGGCCACCCGGGTACGTCCAGTGCCCAACAGTCGGGCGGTGATGGCTTCGGCCGCCGCTGCGTTATCGATAGCAACATACGGAATATCCGGGATCCCCGGTGGGTGGCCGACGAAGGCCGCAGGCACACCGAGATTCTTGACCGCCAAGGCAATCGGGTCGGACGCCCGCGCGGACACGATCACCGCGCCGTCCACCAAGCCACCCTGAAGATAGTCGGCAACCCTGCGGCTATCGCGTTCGGAGTCGATGATGAGCGACACCAGCTGGTAGTCCGCGGCTGACAATACCGCGTTGGCGCCCAGCAGAATCGACCCGATGTTGGGGTCTTCAAACAACAGCGAGTGAGGTTCGTGAATGATCAGTCCGATGGCCCCGGACTCCTGCCGGACCAGATTCCTGGCCACCGAGTTACGCACATATCCGACCCGCAGGATCGCTTCTTCCACGGCCAGTTTCGCATCCTCGGACACATAGCGTTCCCCGTTGACAACCCGCGACACCGTCCCACGGGACAGCCCGGCAGCCGACGCAACATCATTGATGGTTGCCCTGCGGATGCGCGTGCGCGTTGACTCCATACCTGTACCTTAGCCGAGCCGCTGCCTGCGGCCGTGGCCTGCCCCAGGCTCGCATCGCACCCGCGGCCAAATAATTTCGTTGACAAGCAAATGTGACGTGCCTTACTCTGGGAACGTTCACAGAAGACCTCGAAGGCGAGTTCATTAGCCCGATTCTGGGAGCGTTCACAGAACGCATCCGCTTCACCGGCCGCCCTCGAACTGAACGTCCACTATCGACGACGAGGAGCCCGGTTGAATTCGAGCACCACCACTGTCACAGATCTCTCCGGCAACGGAGACCTGGTCTACGGCTGCGACTACAACCCTGAGCAATGGGATCCGCCGTGTGGCCCGAGGACATCCGGCTGATGAAGGAGGCGGGCGTCAACCTCGCCGCCATCAACATCTTCGGCTGGGCTGAGCTGGAACCCGCCGACGGCGTCGTGACGTTTGACCGGCTGGACGAGGTCATTGCGCTGTTGCATGCCAACGGTATTTCGGTGAACCTCGGGACCGGCACCTCCTCCCCTCCCCCCTGGCTGACCGCCCTGCACCCGGAAATCCTTCCGCAAATGGCCGACGGCACCCGGCGGTGGCCCGGCGGACGCCAGGCGTGGTGCCCCAGCTCCCCGATATTCCGCGAGCGCGCACTCCGGCTGGTGGAGCGGGTGGCGCAACGGTACGGCAACCACCCCGCGGTCACCGTATGGCACGTCTCCAATGAACTGGGCTGCCACAACGCGCTGTGTTACTGCGACGTCTCAGCCGCCGCGTTCCGCACCTGGCTGCACCACCGCTACACCACCGTTGACGAGCTCAACCGGGCCTGGGGCACCTCCTTCTGGAGCCAGCGCTACTCGGACTGGGCACAGATCCTCCCCCCGCGGGCCACCATTTCGGCTTTGAACCCCACCCAGGAACTCGATTTCCAACGCTTCAGTTCCGACGCACTGCTTGACTACTACCAGGCTGAAGCCGCAGTGATCCGGAACCACAGTTCCATCCCCATCACCACCAACTTCATGGTTGCCGCCCAC
This sequence comes from Arthrobacter sp. Bz4, assembly GCF_003075455.1. Classification (GTDB taxonomy): domain Bacteria; phylum Actinomycetota; class Actinomycetes; order Actinomycetales; family Micrococcaceae; genus Arthrobacter_D. The sequence continues at coordinate 127,787 of NZ_QDAE01000005.1, read as the reverse complement.
ATCCGCAACCAGGATTACTGGACCTGGGCCCCTGAGATGGACGTCATCGCCAACGACCATTACCTCGACCACCGGCTCGACGCGCCCCTGGTTGAGCTGGCGTTCGCCGCCGACACCACCCGCGGACTCGCCCAGGGCAAGCCGTGGCTGCTGATGGAACATTCCACCGGCGCCGTAAACTGGCAACCCCGCAACATTGCCAAGGGGCCCGGCGAGATGGTCCGCAACTCACTCGGCCACCTGGCACGTGGCGCCGATGGCCTCTGCTTCTTCCAGTGGCGCGCGTCTCTGCAGGGCAGCGAGAAATTCCACTCCGCCATGCTCCCCCACGCCGGCACCGATTCGCAGACCTGGCGCGACGTCGTCGGCCTCGGCGCAGCCTCCGAAAGCTGCGCGAGCTGGGCGGAACCACGGTGCACGCCGAGGTGGCGCTCGTCTTCAGCTGGGAGGCATGGTGGGCCCACGACCAGGAGTCGCACCCGTCGGGTGACGTCAGCTACATCGGCCAGGTCCACGCTGCCTACACTGCGCTGTGGGAAGCCGGACTCACTGTCGACGTCGTCGCCCCCGGCGCTCCGCTCTCCCGCTACAAGCTGGTGGTGGTCCCGAACCTGTATCTGATCCGGGACGAGCATGCCGCGGTCATCAGGGATTTCGTCGACGACGGCGGGTCCGCCTTCATCAGCTTCTTCAGCGGAATCGTTGACGAGAACGAAAGAGTGCGCCCCGGCGGGTACCCCGGAGCATTCAGGGACCTGCTGGGTATCCGCACGGAGGAGTTCTTCCCTCTCGATCCGGCACATCCGCTCACCCTCGACAACGGGTCCCCCGCCTCTCTCTGGTCCGAAGCGCTCCACCTCACGAGAGCCGAAGCCATCCTGAGTTATGCCACCGGCACCCACGTGGGCACCCCAGCAGTGACCCGCAACCACTATGGGGCCGGTGAGGCCTGGTATGCCGCGACGGTACTGGACCGTGGCGTCTTGAAGGACCTGCTGCTGCGAGCCGCGGTGACCGCCAGCGTGACACTGCCCGAGGTGCAGTCAGGGCTCGAGTCGATCACGCGGCGCGGCAACGGCCATGAGTACGTTTTCCTGATCAACCACACCACCGAGGACCGCAAACACCGGGTCAGCGGCCTGGAACTGTTGACTGACGAGGCCGTGTCCGGCGTCGTCGTCGTTCCCGCCGGCGCAGTGCGCGTGGTTCGTACCACCCCAGAAATCCCCGACGCCCACGGCCTGGCTCAGGGCCGAAAGGATGCAGGCCATGACAGTCACTAACCCTCCGGTCGGGGCGCCAAAGGCCCCTCCGGTCGTGAGGAAAAACCGTTCGTCGGGAGCGCAGCGCCGCGCCGTCGCCCTGTTCATCGCGCCGTTCGGGCTCCTGTTCCTCGCCTTCTACGCAATTCCGATCGTCTACGCGATTGTGCAGTCGCTGCTCACCGTCGAGCGCGAAGGGACATTCGGCGCACCCCGCCAGGTCTTCGGCGGCTTTGTGCAGTACGAGCAGGTCTTCCAGGACGGCGCGTTCTGGGCTTCGGTGGGCCGGGTGATGGTGTTCGGCGCTGTACAGGTGCCCATCATGCTGGGGCTGGCGCTCCTGTTCGCCCTGCTGCTGGATTCACCGCTGTTGAAGGGGAAAAAGTTCTTCCGCCTGGCGTTCTTCGCCCCCTACGCCGTCCCGGGAGTAATCGCCGCCATCATGTGGGGGTTCCTCTACTCGCCGTCGCTCTCACCCTTCGGCGCGGTGACATCGAACGTCGACTTCCTGTCGGCGAACCTCGTGCTCTGGGCCATAGCCAACATCGTGACCTGGGTGTATGTCGGGTACAACATGCTCATCATCTATGCGTCGCTGCTGGCGATCCCCACCGAAATCTACGAGGCCGCGAGGCTCGACGGGGCGAGCAACATCCAGATCGCGTGGCGCATCAAGATCCCCCTGGTGATCCCGGCGATCATCCTGACGGCGGTCTTTTCGATCATCGGCACCCTGCAGCTGCTCGCCGAACCGCAGACCCTGCGTAGCTTCAGCTCGGCGATCAACAGCACGTTCACGCCCAACCTCGCGGTCTACACCACCGCGTCGGTTCCAAACTACAATCTGGCCGCGGCGTTCTCGGTGGTCCTCGCACTCGCCACGTTCATCCTCTCCTTCGTCTTCCTGAAGTCGACCCAGCGGAAGGTTACCCAGTGACCGCAGCCCCAGCCACGGCCTCCAAACGCCCACGCGGTGGAGGACCCAGACCGCCCCGGGAAGACACCGCGCGTGGACCCCGCCAGAGCATCATGTCGCGCAGCGCCGCGATGCTCATCATGGGTGTTTTCACGCTCTACTTTCTGACCCCCATCTGGTGGCTCCTCACCACCTCAACGAAAACCGGTGGCGAAATCACGTCGACGGCGCCGCTGTGGTTCACGGCGAATTCGTTCGGAACCTTCTTCAACAACCTGGGACGGCTATTCACCTACAACGACGGACTGTTCGGCCGGTGGCTCCTGAACTCGGCCATCTACGCGGGGATCGGGGCCCTGCTCGGCACCGTCATTGCCGCGATGTGCGGGTACGCGCTCGCTAAATACGAGTTCAAGGGACGCGAGGCGATCTTCAACATCGTGCTCAGCGGTGTCCTTGTTCCCGCGACAGCGCTGGCTTTGCCGCTCTTCCTGATCTTCAGCCAGGCCAATCTGACAAACACCATGTGGGCGGTGTTCCTGCCGAGCCTGGTCAGCCCGTTTGGCGTCTACCTGGCCCGGATCTACGCGGCGGCCAGCGTCCCCGGGGAGTTGCTCGAGGCAGCGCGACTGGACGGATCGGGGGAGGTCCGGACCTTCTTCACGGTCTCCACCCGCCTGATGGCTCCCGCGCTGGTCACGATTTTCCTCTTCCAGTTCGTGGCGATCTGGAACAACTTCTTCCTTCCTCTCATCATGCTCCGCGATCAGGTACTCTTCCCGGTCACCCTGGGCCTCTACGCGTGGAACAGCCAGATCAGCCAGATCCCCGAACTGCGGTCCCTGGTGCTTGTCGGAGCTCTCGTCTCGATTGTCCCGCTGATCATCGCGTTCCTCGCACTACAACGCTTCTGGAGCAGCGGGCTCGGCGCCGGCGGCGTCAAATAGCACACAGATTTTCACAATCAGCACCACCTGGTGCAGGGACATCCGCTCCTGCACTGAACTACCACCGATAGGAAAAACAATGCGCGCGCATTACGGAAAAGTCACCGCGGCCTTTGCCATCTCTGCGCTGGCTCTCACCGGTTGTTCAGCCGGCGGGGACAGCTCGGGCGGAGGGGCCGAAGCGGCACCCTGCGAGGCCTCCGAGGGGCCAGTCGAGCTGAACTTCACCACCTGGGTTCCAGGGATGGACCAGGTAGTTGAACTGTGGAACGAGGAGAACCCGGACATCCAGGTCACCGTGCAGACCGGACCCAACGGCAACTCCGGTACCTACCAGAACTTCTTCAATCAGATTCAGGCTGGCAACGCACCCGACCTCGGCCAGATCGAGTACGACGCACTGCCGAACTTCCGTGTCCAGGACGGGCTGGAAAACATCGCCGAGTGCGCTGGCGTCACGGAGGCCGCCGACCAGTTCGTCGATTGGACGTGGGGACAGACGACCTTCGGCGAGGAGGGCTCCGTCTACGCCATCCCGCAGGACAGCGGCCCCATGGCCATGTACTACCGCGCCGATCTCTTCGAGGAGGCCGGCATCGAGGTTCCCACCACCTGGGAGGAATATGCCGTTGCCGCCGAGCAGATCAAGGCGGAGGGCGCCTACATCACCAACTTCCCCAAGACTGACGTCAACTGGTTCGCTGGCATGGTCTGGCAGAACGGCGGCCAGTGGTTCGCCAACGACGGCGAGAGCTGGGACGTTAATCTGACCGGGCCCGAGTCCGAGGAAGTCGCGACCTACTGGCAGGACCTGCTGTCGGAGGACCTCGTGTCCACCCTCCCGTCCTTCTCGGACGAGTGGAACGCATCGTTCAACGAGGGCCAGCAGTGGACCTGGGTTTCGGCCGTGTGGGGTGCAACCACCCTGTCCGACGGCGCACCCGACACAGCAGGCAAGTGGGCCGTTGCCCCCATGCCGCAGTGGGAAGCAGGCGGAGAAACCGCCGGCAACTGGGGTGGCTCCTCCACCGCTGTGCTGAAGGGCTCAGAGCACCCGGCCGAGGCAGCGCAGTTCGCCTTGTGGCTCAACACCGACCCTGAAGCCCTGGCCCTGGCCAACGAACTCGGCGGGCTGTACCCAGCAGCAAAGTCTGCGACCGAGCTTGAGGCCTTCGCTGGCGGCGTCGAATTCTACGACGGACAGCAGATCTATGATGTCTTCGCCGAAGCCTCAGCGAACGTTGACCCCAACTTCACCTGGGGCCCGACCATGACCCAGACCTACACTGACGTCTCCGACGGTTTCGGTGCAGCGATTGGCGGCTCCGGCACACTGCTGGATGCGCTCAGTGAAGGCCAGCAGCAGACCGTCGATGCACTGACAGCGCAGTCCATCCCGGTCCAGGAATAGCAGTAGCCTCCCTACCCGGCCGTTAGCGCGGCGGCGTTGTGACGGACCCGGATTTGCATGAGTAGTTGATGCCGATCCGGGTCCGCTGTTCATTCACCGCAATGCACCCGTCCGGGTCAGTAACCCGCTGCGCCCGGTCACACACACCGCTGCCAGCTCGTCCTCCCGACCGGGTCGCCGGTTAGCCGGTTAACAGCCGCTTAGCAGCCGGTTCCGGCGTCGTACCCGGCAGCGTCGACCGGAAGTTGTCCCGGCGCTGGAGCGGCCCCCGTCAGGACAGCCAGCACGGCGGCGAACGCGCCCGGCGTGTTTCCGTACGCAGCAATCTCCACGGGAGCGTCAACCGCTTCCAGCCACCAGGGGGCATCCAGCGCGACGGCGACGTCGGCCGGCGCTGCACCGGTCCCGCCAGCACCGACCAATGAAACTGTGGTGCCGCCAGGGCCCACAGTAACCCCCGCCGCCTCAGCAGCCTCGGTAAACCGTTGGGCGTCGGCTTCAGTACCACCGACGACCGAAGCCGTACCGTTCAAGAGGTCCCCGCCGCACTGGCCGGTGAGCACGGTGATTGCAGCTGCCGACGCCACACCGCTCGCCTCCGCCTGCTCCCCTGGTTCGGCCGGGTCGGCTTCAGCCGCCAACTCCGCCTGCCACAGCATCAGCGAGACCACACGGGTCGCGGCCTCGGCCAGCCGTTCGTCGGGGAGGCTGCCGTCGTCGATGGCGGCAACAATTGCCGCGTGTGCGGCGTACGAGTCGGTGGGCATCAGGAGCAGGTCCGCGCCGGCGGCTAGCGCACGGGGAGCCGACTGCCCGCCCGGGTATAACTCTTCAACGGCTGCCATGTTCAGGGCGTCGGTGACTATCACTCCGTCGAAGCCGAGCCCGCGCAGCGCTGCATAGTTCGGCGCCGAGACCGACGACGGCACGCCCGGGTCCACGGCGTCAACGGCGATATGGCCCATCATCATCACCGGTGCTCCCGAGTCCGCCGCGGCTTTGAACGGCACCCAGTCGCGGGTCTCAAGCTCCTCAAGGGAGGCGGTCTGCACCGGCAACTCAAGATGTGAATCGGCGGGTACCGACCCGTGCCCGGGGAAGTGCTTCACACTGGGCAGCACAGCCGACTCCAGTATTCCGGTGACGGCCGCCGAGCCAAGCTCGCCGACCAGGGCCGGGTCATCCGAATAGGCGCGGGCACCGATGGTGGGGTCACTGGCCCCGGTGGTGACATCGACCGACGGGGCGTGGTTCATGGTGAACCCAAGACCCGCGAGTTCGGAGTTCATGGCTGTCATTGAGGTTGCCACCAGCGCCGGATCCCCGGCGGCACCGTAGGTCATAGGAGTTGGCCAGCTGGTCAAGGGTGCGCCGAGGCGGGCAACCTGCCCGCCTTCCTGATCCACGGAGATGACGGCGGGCCAGGTCCGGCCGTCAGCAGCGACGGCTTCGGCCAGGCCGGACGTGACTGCTGCCATCGCGTCCGCATCGGCTGTCCCGTCACCGGCCAGTGGAACGTTGTCTCCCATAATGATGCTGCCCGCGAGGTGCAGGTCGCGGATGGCCTGTTGCTGTCCGGTCGGATCGGTGCCAGCGTAGAAGCCCACCATCACCTGCCCCGCCCGCTGCTCGGTGCTCATCGCAGCGACGGCGGCAACGGCGTCGTCGTAATTCGCGGTACTCGGGCCCCACGGCAACACGGGGTTGCTGGGTGCCGTCGGTTTCGGGGACGACGACGTGGGCGGACTCTCGGGGGAGGGCGACCCGGTGCCGTTGCCCGCGGGGGTGCACCCGGCCACGAGCAGGAGCGTGAGAACCGCTAATCCTGTCTGGCGTAAGCCCCGAGGACGTGGCGGAATCCCAGTGTTCGCCCGGCGGGCTGCGCGTTTCACTGTATCGATGCTACTCCTGCTCTAATATTGGGACAGTTCTCTTCCGCGGATGACGCGATACCGAGGCAGAATTTTCCAGCAGTCCGGTACCGGTCAGGAGCCAGCTACATGAAGATCGAATTTGCGCAATCAGCCCAGTCAACGCTCGGCGTGGAGTGGGAACTCGCTCTGGTGGACCGCTACAACGGCGATCTGGTCTCGGTTGCCAATCAGGTCCTGCGGGGAGTCGCGGCCAACCATCCCGAGTTGCAGGAGGATGAGGAGCACCCCCATATCAAGCAGGAGTTGCTGCTGAACACGGTGGAGCTGGTGACCGGCATCTGCCACACGGTGGCCGAGGCGAAAGCTGATCTTTCCCGCTCCCTGGCAGCGGTCCGCGAGGTCACCGACCCGATGGGCGTTGAGCTGTTCTCCGCCGGCTCGCACCCTTTCAGCGTGCCACGGTCCCAGCCGGTGACCGATAAGGAGCGCTACTTCAAACTGATTGATCGCACCCAGTGGTGGGGCCAGCAGATGGTCATCTACGGTGTCCACGTGCATGTGGGGCTGGATCGCCGGGACAAGGCGATGCCGATCCTGGACGGCCTGGTGAACTATGTGCCGCATTTCCAGGCGCTGTCGGCGTCGTCGCCGTTCTGGGGTGGCGATGATACGGGGTACGCGTCGCAGCGTGCCCTGATGTTCCAACAGCTACCCACCGCTGGATTGCCGTTCCAGTTCCCCTCCTGGGCGGAGTACGAGTCCTATGTGCAGGACATGTTCACCACCGGGGTGATCGACTCAGTGAACGAGATCCGGTGGGATATTCGACCGGTCGCGAACCTGGGCACCATCGAAATGCGGGTTTGCGACGGACTCTCAACCCTCCAGGACGTGGGAGCAGTTGCTGCGCTGACCCAGTGCCTCGTCGACGAATTCTCCACCACCCTGGACAATGGCGGAACCATCCCCACCATGCCGCCCTGGCATGTGCAGGAGAACAAGTGGCGTGCCGCCCGCTATGGGATGGAAGCCATCATTATCCTGGACGCCCAGGGCAAGGAGCAGCTGGTCACCGAGCACCTCGTGGAGGTGCTGGAGCGGCTGCAGCCGGTCGCGAAGAAACTGGGCTGCGTCGAGGAGCTCGGTGATGTGGAGAAGATCCTGGCCCGCGGTGCTGGCTATCAGCGGCAGCGTCGGGTCGCCGCCGAGCACGACGGCGACCTCAGCGCCGTCGTCCTCGACATGGTGGCCCAGCTTCGCGAATAGCCCCCACTCCGCTGCCCCCAAAACCCCGGATCAGTTGGTGGTGGTGGGGTCAGGCGAAGACGCTGGTCACCGGGAGCGAGGAATCGGTGGCGAAGCGCAATCCCGTGGGCTCCCCACCATTCATCACGATCTGCGCCCCGAGGGCCGCCACCATTGCACCGTTATCGGTGCACAGGGACAGCGGCGGCACCGTTAGGGTGATCCCGGCGGCCGCGCAACGCTGGGCGGTCAGCGTCCGCAACCGCGAGTTGGCGGCCACCCCGCCGCCGAGCAGCAGACTGGTGATCCCGTGTTCACGGCAGGCCAGCACGGCCTTGGAGGTGATCACGTCGACCACCGCCTCCTGGAAGGACGCCGCGATGTCGGCAACGGGGAGGTCGACGCCGTCTGCCTCGTATTGTTCCACGCAGCGGGCGACGGCGGTCTTCAGGCCGCTGAACGAAAAGTCGTACCGGTGTTCTCCGGGCTGCTCCGCCGTTCCGAGGTACTTGGGCTGGGTGAGCCCACGGGGAAACCGGATCGCCTTCGGGTTACCGTCGGCGGCAATCCGGTCTATTGCCGGGCCACCCGGGTATCCGAGCCCGAGGATGCGGGCCACCTTGTCATAGGCTTCACCGGCGGCGTCGTCGATGGTGGACCCGAGCAGCTCGACGTCGAAGGCCAGGTTGTTGACCCGCAGTATCTCCGTGTGACCACCCGACACCAGCAGGGCACCGAGATTCGGGGGGAGGCCGTCCGGGAACGCCGAATCCAGCACGCCCACACCCACGTGGGCCACCAGGTGGTTGACGGCGAATAGCGGTTTGCCGGTCGCGAGCGCCAGGGCTTTCGCCGCCGAAACACCCACCATCAGCGCACCCGACAGCCCGGGCCCCGATGTCACAGCGATAGCGTCGATTTCCGCCAGTGAGACGTCAACCTCAGCGAGCGCCTGGTGCAGGGTGGGAACGAAGGCGTCAAGGTGCGCCCGGGAGGCGATCTCGGGGATCACTCCCCCAAACCGGACGTGTTCATCCATTGAGGAGGACACCGTGTTGGTGAGCAGTTGCGTGCCACGGACCAGCCCGACGCCGGTCTCGTCGCAGGAGGATTCGATGCCGAGGACCAGCGGATTGTCACGGTTCACAGGATCAGCCTCATCACCCAGGCGTCGACGCCGTCGCGGTAGTATTTTCGCCGGGTATGAATATGCTCAAACCCGGTCAGCGTATAGAGTTTCTGCGCCCGGGGGTTGTCAGCCCGGACTTCCAGGAGCACTTCGGTGGCGCCGCGGTGTCGTGCCTCGGCCAGCAGCTCGTTCAGCATCGTGGTCCCGATTCCCTGCCCCTCATAACCGGGCAGCACGCCGATCGTCTGGATGTCGGCAGTCGCCGCCACACACATGACTCCCGCATAGCCGACCATGCGGCCCTCGATCTCGGCGACAAGGTAGCGGCGTGTTTCGGTCTGGGACACCTCATCCAGGAACATCTCCAGCGGCCAGGCGTCAGTAGGGAACAGTTCCAGCTCCAGGCGTGCGACAGCCGGAACGTCCTGCAGCAGCAAATCGCGCAACGAGAAGCTCATCCGGTCGCCCGCTTCCGGGGGCCGGGGACCCGCGCGTCGGACTCCCGCAGGTACAGCGGAGCGGTATCCAACAACGCCAGCCCAGCGGAGAGCCGCCGGGAGGCGGACCGCCCCAACGCCGCGGCCGAGGGGTGCAGTTCGGTGAAGCCTGCGACTCCTGCCAGGACGTCGGGGTAGAGGCCCGCGCCTTTGCCATAGGTCGGGAGGGCAGGGAGCGACGACGGCGCGCCCACGTGCGGCCCCTCCAGCACCCCGGGGACGCCGTCGTCGGCCCGGTACCGGGCCCAATAGACCTCTTTCCGCCGGGCATCCGTGGCGACCAGGAACTCGCCGGTCCCGGCATGCGCTGCAGCGTCCTCGGCGATGGAGTCGAGACTCATCACTCCGTGCAGCGGCACGTCCCAGACGTAGGCGAGAGTCCTGGCGGTAGCCAACCCGGCCCGCAGCCCGGTGAAAGGTCCCGGTCCAACGCCCACCACTATCGCCGTCAGATCCGTTCCGGTGATACCCGCTTCGGCCAGCAGATCGGCGACTGCGGGGGCGAGCACCTCCGCGTGGCTCCTCGTGTCTTCGGTCGCGAAAGCCCCGGTCACGACGCCGTCCAGCACCAGGGCTGCACTCGCCGCGGCGGAGGTATCGAGGGACAAAATCAGCATCCTGCCAGCCTAATCGAGGGAGCCGACGACAGACGGCGTATTCGCCCAGCGCTGACCGTACCCTTCGATCAGGACCCGTCGAGGCTCGTCGTCGTCATCGGGGTCAGCGGAGGCGCCGGCCATCGCTGGCCGGTCAAGATGAATCTCGAGGTGGCTCTCGGCCAGATGCTCCACCCGCCCGGCTCCCCACTCGACGACTGTCACGCTGGTATCCATGGTCGATTCCAGGTCGAGGTCATCGATGTCGGCGGCGGATTCCAGCCGGTAGGCGTCGGCGTGCACGAGCGCCGGCCCGCCGGCCAGCGGTGGGTGCACGCGGACGAGGACGAAGGTAGGAGAGATGATCCCCGGCCGGACGCCAAGGCCTTCGCCCAGCCCCTGGGTGAAGGTGGTCTTCCCGGCACCGAGTCCGCCGGTGAGGATCAGCAGGTCACCGGCCGCCAGGTCGCCGCCGAGCGCCGCGGCGAACCGTTGCAGTCCGGCGGCCGAGTGCACGGTGAAACTCCGGGACCACGCCGGTCCGCAGTGCCCGCTACTGGTCTGCATTGGCGCTCGTGTCGTTGAGGTAGGTGCGGGGGACGCGGCCACTGATCCGCGTCACGATCTCGTAGTTGATCGAGCCGCTGGCGTCAGCCCAAGCGTCGGCCGACGGTTCGTCGGGGCCGCCACCGAACAGCACCGCCGGGTGGCCCAGCGGGCTTCGCCCGGTGCCGGCAATTCCGGTGGTCTGCAGGTCGATGACCAGCTGGTCCATGGCGATCCGGCCCACCACCGGGTACTGGCACCCATCCACCAGCACCGGTGCACCGGTGGCGACCCGGGGGACGCCGTCGGCGTAGCCCACCGGGATCAGCGCCAGCGTTGTGGGTTGGGTGGTGCGGTAGCTGAGGCCGTAGGAGACCCCCTGCCCGGCGGGTACTTCCTTGCAGTTGGCCACCGAGGTGACGAATCGCATTGCGGGGCGCAGGCCCAGCGCCTGCGAACTCTGGCCGCGGAACGGTGAGAGCCCATAGATGCCGAGCCCCACCCGCACCAGGTCGAAGTGCGTGTCTGGGCGGGACAGTGCGCCGGGGGTGTTGGCGAGGTGGCGGAGTTCGAGGTCGACGCCGGCGTCCTCGGCCACCGCAACCGCCGCACGGAAGCGGCGGACCTGGTCGTCCGTTTCGTGGCGGTCCGGTTCGTCGGCGACTGCCAGGTGGGAGAAGACCCCGACCACCCGGAGGAGCCCGGCCTCCTGCTGCTCCAGCGCCCGGCCGATCAGCGTGTCCCACAGTTCCGGTGGGCAGCCGTTGCGTCCCAGCCCGGTGTCGATTTTCAGCTGGATCCGCGCGGGCAGTTGCTGGCGCCGGGCCGCTGCCACTACGTGGTCGAGTTCCCATCCGGAGACGCCAATGTCGATACCGTTTCTGATGGCCGCCCCGAAATCGGATTCGACGGTGTGCAGCCAGGCGAGGATGGGTGCTTCGATGCCTGCTTCACGCAGGTCCAGCGCCTCCGAGATGTGGGCGACGCCCAACCAGGCGGCACCGGATTCCAGTGCGGCACGAGCCACCTGCCGGGCGCCGTGCCCGTAGCCGTCGGCTTTCACTACCGCCATGACGCGGGCCGGGCTGACGACGTCGGCGATGTGCCTGACATTGTGACGCACTGCGTCCAGATCGACCTCGACCCGCCGTTCGGCTGCCGGGGGTTCAGCTAAGAAACTCACTGGTCCATTCTGTCATTCCTGCGCGGGGGCTCCCGCCGGGCGACCCCGCGCTCGATGAGGTTCACGCGTCGGATTGGCGGGCGATGGTCGCCGAAGCCCGCCGCACTGCTTCCAGCGGAACACCCGAGACCATGTCCTCGAGGAACTCGTAGCGTTTCAGCCACTGTTTGCGGACCTTGTCGCGGGATTCGCTCACCCGGTGCCACCAGTCGGCAATGTCACCCCACCCGGGTGCGGCGAGGGACCCGCCCACTTCCTGCACGGACAGGGCGGCGCACAGGTTGGCGAACCGTAGCCGGTCGGCGAGGGAGAACCCGGCGAGGTCACCCATCACGAAAGCGGCGGCGAAGCAGTCACCCGCCCCGGTGGGGTCATAGGCTTTCACCGGCAGGGCCGGCACCCACTCCTCTTCCCCCGTGATGGAATCGATGGCGATGGCCCCCTGCTGGCCCACCGTGACCACTGCCACCGGCACCCGGTCGGCGAGCGCATACAGGGCCGCCCACGGGTCGTCGGTGCGGGTGTAGGCCATCGCCTCCACATCGTTGGGCACGAAAGCGTGGAAGTACTGCAACGTATCCAGCGCATTTCCCGACCACTGCCCGGTGGGGTCCCAGCCCACATCACCAAACAGTTTGGTCCCATTCGCCTGCGCGGCGAGCGCCCAGGGTTCCAGCTGCGGTTCGACGCTGACGACGGCGGCCCGGGCGCGCGGCGGCGGGTCGCCGAGCAGGTCGGTGGCGGAGACCGGCGAGGGGTGGCCGTGGGTCACCATTGACCTGTCGCGTTGCACCGACAGGGACACCGTGACCGGTGAGTGCCAGTTCTCGAATGTCCTCGACCGGGACAGGTCAACATGTTCCTGATCCCGCAGGATGCCCTTGTTGTAGTCACCGTAGCCATCGTCGCCGAACGCCGCCGACAGGGTGGTGCGTAACCCCAGCCGGCTCGCGGCGATCGCCTGGTTGGCAACACCACCCGGGCAGGATCCCATCCCGTCAGCCCACACCTCGGTGCCCGGTGACGGCAGGTGTTCAAGGCCGGTGAAAACAATGTCGAGGAAGACTGATCCGCTGAGGAGCAGGTCAAACTCCGGATCGGACGCGGAGCGGCTATCAGCCAGAGGATCAAAACGATGCGCGGTGCCCATGTACGGCACAATACTCTTAGGCCTCCGGCGCGCAGCACACGTGTGACGCCGGACGCCCGCTTATGAGGACATTTACTGCTGCGGAGGGTTCATGAAACTGGTCATCGTGGGCGGCGGCGGCTTCCGGGTTCCGCTGGTGTACCGGGCCCTGGCAACCGGTCAGTTCGCGGGCGTCATCACTGAGGTGGTCCTGCATGATTCGGACCCGTCCCGGCTGAAGGCTATTGCCCGGGTCCTGCAGACGATGCCGCTGCCGGCGGGCTCCAGCCGGCCACAGTTGGAAACCGAGTTGGCCCTTGACCATGCCCTGGCCGGCGCCGATGTGGTCTTCGCGGCCATCCGCAGCGGCGGCGCAGCAGGGCGGGTCCTCGACGAGCTTGTTGCCCTGGACGAGGGCCTGCTGGGTCAGGAAACCGTGGGCGCCGGGGGCATCTCCTACGCACTGCGGTCGGTGCCGCAGATGCTGACGGTCGCTGAATCCATGCGACGAGTCTGCCCCGCCGCGTGGCTGATCAACTTCACCAACCCGGCGGGAATGGTGACCGGCGCGATGCAGGCCGTTCTGGGTGACAAAGCGATTGGAATCTGCGATTCGGCTGCCGGGCTGGTGTCACGCGCGGCGACGGCGGCAGGGGTCCCCCTCGTCGAGGGCTCCCTGGCCGGGGTTGACTACGTTGGTCTGAACCATCTGGGCTGGTTGCGTGGCCTGACGTACGAGGACGTCGACCGGCTGCCGGGGTTGCTGGCGGACCCGCAGCGGCTCGCCTCCTTCGAAGAGGGCCGGGTGTTCGGGCCGGATCTGCCGAGGCTCCTCGGGGCGGTGCCCAACGAGTACCTGTTCTACTATTACTTCCACCGCGAGGCGGTCCGGTCCCTGTCGGGGGCCGCTGAAACCCGCGGTGCGTTCCTGCACCGTCAGCAGGAGCAGCTCTACACCGAGTTGCTGACGACGCCCGAGCCCTTCGCGGTGTGGGACGGAGCGCGGCTCGCCCGGGAAGAGGGATACCTGGCCGAGGCCCGCCCGGACGCTGAGGAACGCGATGAAGCCGGCCTGGCTGGGGGCGGTTATGAGCGCATCGCTTTGGCGGCGATGCGAGCCCTGTTGACCGGCCAGCCCACCGAGCTGATCGTCAATGTCCGCAATGGGGGCACCCTACCGGCCTTGCCGCCGGACGCCGTCGTCGAGCTTCCCGCCCGGCTCGACCAGACCGGTGCCACGCCGCTGCCCGCCGGGCCGCTGACCACCCACCAGCTGGGTCTGATGGGGCAGCTGCTGGCGGTGGAGGAGGCGGTGATTCACGCGGCCGTCCACGCCGACCGGGACTCGGCGCTCCGAGCGTTTCTGGTGCATCCGCTGATCGACTCGGCCCACGCTGCCTCGCGGTTGTTGAACGGGTACGAGCGGGCGTTCCCCGACCTGGCCGCGTTCTGGAGGTAGCCACCCACTCTTGGAGGGGTGTTTCGATGCGGCGGAACGGGCCGGTCAGAGCTCCCGGAACATCAGGTGCAGCCCCACAAAACCTTCGGTCGGGTGCCGGAACGCGCCGGGAACGGTGGCGAGGATCCCGAACCCGAGCGATTCCCACAGCCGCACCGCACGGGTGTTCGTTTCCACGACCGCGTTGAACTGCATCGCGCGGTATCCCTGCTCCCGGGCCTGCGACAGCACCCGGCCGGCCAGAAAACGCCCCACTCCCCTGCCGCCGGCGTCACCGGCCACCAGGAAACTGGCGTTCGCCACGTGCGACCCGCCCCCGCCCCGGTTCGCGTGCAACTGGGCGGTCCCGACGACGGCGCCACCGGGCACCTCCGCGACGTATACCCGCATCGTGGCGTCGGAGGGGGCCAACCATTCGACCCGCGCCTGCGCTTCGGAAAGCTCAGCGTCCCAGCAGTAGGTCTCACCGGCGCGCAGCACCGGTTCCATGATGGCCCAGAGGGCGGGCCAGTCCGCCTCGGTGGCTTCACGGACGTGCAGCGCCCCAGCGTCGGACATCGGTGGGACGCCTAGGCGTCGAGGGCCTTGGCCCACAGGTTGATGTCCGATTCGACAGCGAACTCGTCGATGGCGGTGAGCTCGTCCTGGCTGAACTCGAGGTTCTTCACGGCTGCCAGGCTGTTCTCCAGCTGCGTCACGCTTGACGCGCCGATCAGGGCCGATGTGATGGGGCTGCCCTTGGACTGCTCGCGCAGGATCCAGGCGATTGCCATCTGCGCCAGCGACTGGCCACGGTCCTGGGCGATCCGGTTGAGGCCGCGGACCCGGCGCAGGTTGTCCTCGGAAAGGTGCTCTTCCGACAGCGACTTGTTGGACGCCGCACGGGAGCCCTCGGGAATTCCGTCGAGGTAGCGGTCGGTCAACAGCCCCTGGGCCAGTGGCGAGAAGGCGATTGATCCGACGCCCTCCTGCTCCAGTACCTCGGGCAGGTTAGGAGTGCCGTTCTCCACCCAGCGGTTCAGCATTGAGTAAGAGGGCTGGTGGATCAGCAGAGGCGTGCCGAGATCCCTGAGGATTGCTGCGGCTTCGGCAGTTTTCTCCGGCGAGTAGGAGGAGATCCCCGCGTACAGGGCCCGGCCCGACCGCACCGCGGTGTCCAGGGCCCCCATGGTCTCCTCGAGCGGCGTGTTCGGGTCGGGACGGTGGCTGTAGAAAATGTCCACATAGTCCAGCCCCATCCGGTTCAGTGACTGGTCGAGGCTCGCGAGCAGGTATTTCCGGGATCCCCACTCGCCGTAGGGGCCCGGCCACATGTCGTAGCCGGCCTTGCTGGAAATGACCAGCTCGTCGCGGAACGGAGCAAAGTCGTCCTTGAGGTGCCGTCCGAAATTCGTTTCGGCGCTACCGGCAGGGGGTCCGTAGTTGTTGGCCAGGTCGAAGTGGGTGACCCCCAGGTCGAAGGCACGCCGCAAAATGGCGCGCTGATCGGCGAACGGCTTGTCATCCCCGAAGTTGTGCCACAGGCCGAGCGACACAGCGGGGAGCTGCAGTCCGCTGCGCCCCACCCGTCGGTAGGGCATCGTTTCGTAACGGTCATCGGCTGGGTGATACGTCATGGGTCTCTCCTGGGTCTGGGGGAAGGGTGGTGCGGCGGGACTGGCTGAATCAGCTGAGAATTGCCGACCCGCGGGCCGGCAGGGTGCACCGGCCGGCGTCCAGCACCTCGCCTGGGACGGTGGACAGCAGTACCTGTGAGGCGTCCACGGGAACGGTCCGCTCCTCGTCGGCGAGATTGACGACGACGACGGTCCCGCCGCGGCGGATCGCCAGCCACTTCTCGGGCTCGCTGAAGTCGACGGACACAGCAGTGAAGTCGGGATTCATCAGGTCGGGGGTGTCGCGCCGCAACCGGATCAGCTGGCGGTACACCTCCAGGAGGCGCGCGTGGTCGCCGGTCTCCACTTCTTCCCAGTCCAGCTTGGCTGACGCGAAGGTCGCTGGATCCTGCGGGTTGGGCACAGTGTCGGCGTCCCAGCCCATCCGTTCGAATTCACGCAGCCGGCCCTCGGCTGTTGCCTTGCCCAGTTCCGGTTCGGGGTGGGAGGTGAAGAACGGCCAGGGGGTGGAGGCCCCAAATTCCTCGCCCATGAACAGCATCGGGGTGAAGGGCCCGGCAAGGTTCAGGACAGCGGCCTGCGCCAGCTGGGCGAAGCCAACGGTGGCGCCCATCCGGTCACCGGCCGCCCGGTTACCGATCTGATCGTGGTTCTGCGTGCAGACCACCAGCTGGTGCGTGCTGATGTGGGCCGGGTCGATAGGCCGTCCATGGCCGCGTTCGCGGAAGGACGAGTAGGTACCGTTGTGGAAGAACCCGTCTGTCATGACTTTGGCCAGCGCGCCTACCGAGTCGAAGTCTTCGTAGTAGCCGGTGGTTTCCCCGGTGACGTTGACGTGCACGGCGTGGTGGAAATCGTCGCTCCACTGGCCGGTCAGCCCGTAGCCGCCCGCGGCACGTGAGGTAATGAGCCGGGGATTGTTCAGGTCTGACTCGGCGACCAGGAACAGGGGTTTGCCCAGTTCCGTGGCAAGGGTGTCGGTCTCCTGGGCGAATTCCTCGAGAATGTGCAGCGCACGTTCGTCGTGCAGTGCGTGCACCGCGTCGAGGCGGAGGCCGTCGACGTGGAAGTCCTTGAAGAACATCCGAATATTGTCCAGCACGTAGCGGCGGACCTCATCGGACTGCGGCCCATCGAGGTTCAGCGAATCACCCCAGGTATTCGCTTTGCCTTCGGTCAGGTACGGGCCGAACTGGCCCAGATAGTTGCCGCTGGGTCCCAGGTGGTTGTGCACCACATCCTGGATGACGCCCAGACCCCGCTGGTGCGCCGCATCGACGAACCGCTGGTATCCGGCGGGACCCCCGTAGGTCTCCTGGATTGCGAACCAGAGGACGCCGTCGTAACCCCAGTTGTGGGTGCCGTTGAACGCGTTCACCGGGAGGAGCTCGATGTGCTGGACCCCCAATCCGACCAGGTAGTCGAGCCTGCCGATCGCCGCATCAAAGGTGCCCTCGGGCGTGAAGGTCCCGATGTGCAGTTCGTAGATCACTCCGCCGTTGAGGCCCGGAGACGCCCAGGAGCTGTCCTGCCACGCGTAGGAGCTCGGGTCGAAGGTCTGGGAGAGTCCGTGCACGCCGTTGGGCTGGCGGCGGGACCGGGGATCGGGGATCGGCGACTCAGCGCCGTCCACCAGATACCCGTAGGTGGTGCCCTCCGTTGCCGCCGGGAGCGTGTCGACGGTCCACCAGCCGTCGTCGCTTCTGGTCATGGCCGAGGTGGTGCCATCGGCGTGCAGCGAGAGGGTGCTTGCCTTGGGGGCCCAGACGTCGAATGGTTTCCTCATGATGCGTCCTCCCGGACCAGCAGTGCTACTGGGTAGGTTTCAAAAATGGTTTTGGCGGGCACGGGACCGCCGGAGAAGGATGCACCGGTGATGGCGCAGCTGTACTGGCCCTCCGGCAGCACGATCGAGGTGTCCTTCCAGCCGCCCTGGCGTTCGAGGCCGAGGGGTAGCCGGGTCACCAGGGTGAGAGCCCCCCCGCGGTCGAAGGCGAACACATGATCGGCGGCCGCACCGGTTGTCGCGACGGCGGTGTACCCGCCAAACAGTTCGGGCCGGTCGCGGCGTAGCTTCAGGGCGCGGGAGACCACGAGCAGCTTGGCCACCGCTGACTCGTCGACCGCTGGCAGCGCACCGAAGGCCAGGTTCACCAGTGCTTGTTTCCGCGCTTCGAAGTCCACGGGCCTGCGGTTATCGGGGTCCACCAGGGAGTCTTCCCAGAATTCGGAACCCTGATACACGTCGGGGACGCCGGGCATGGTCAGTTGCAGCAGCTTCGCGCTCAGGGAGTTTGACCAGCCGTAGCCCTTGATCTTGTCCACCAGAGCGGTGATGAGGGCTGTGACCGCCGGGGTGTCGTAAGCCGCGTCGACCGCGGCGTGCATGCGGTCCTCGAAGGCGTCGTTCGGGGCTGTCCAGTGGGTACTGGAGTCGGCTTCGCGGGAGGCCTTTTCCACGTAGGCGTGGGCCCGTTCGCGGCTGAGCGGCCACGCACCGACCATGGCCTGCCACAGCAGTGACGAGAAGGCCGGGTCACCGAGGGGCGCGGCGTCATCGAGCTGGCCAAGAATGGTGGCCCACTCGTCGGCCATTTCGGACAGGACGCTGATCCTTGCCCGGGTGTCCTCGCTGCGTTTGGTGTCGTGGGTGCTCAGCGCCGTCATGGACAGTGGGTTGTCGCGCTGGCGGCGGAGGAGACGGTTGTGCATCTCGATCCGGCCGATGGAGAAAATGGACGGGTCGGCGCCTACCTCGTTCAGTGAGGTGAGCCGGTTGTACCGGTAGAAGGCGGTGTCCTCGACCCCTTTGGCCATCACCATGCCCGAGGTCTGCTGGAACCGGGTGGCCAACTCGGTCAGGGGGGTGTCAGTGCGCGCGGCGTCAGGGTCGGCCAGGTAGGGGTTGAGCAGGGGGTGCAGCGCCTTGAGTGTGGCGGCCAGGTCGGGGCGGTGCACCTGGGCGGCGACGACGGCGTCGTCGAGGTAGTCCGCACCACCGGGCAGGTAACTGCGGTAGACCGGGAAGCACGCCAGGAGTTCGGCGATTGCGTCGGCTGTCTGCTCGGCGTCGAGCCCGGCGTCGGTCGGAACCAGGCGGGTCAGCCGCAGCACCTCCGACCGGAGGATCCCATCGGCGATCCCCCGTTTGGTGCCGTGGATCATCGAGTGGAACTCCTCGGCTGGCGCAACCCGTTCAAGTGCGGCCTGGCCGGCCGGGTCAACGAACAGGCGGTCAATATCCGCGAGCGCATCGTAGCCGGTGGTGCCCTCGGTTGCCCATTCCGGCGGGAGGACTTCGCCCGGCTCCAGAATTTTCTCGACCAGGACATAGGCCCCGCCGGTGAGTTCACGCAACCGGTCAAGGTAGCCCGCAGGATCGGCCAGCCCGTCCGGGTGATCGATCCGGAGCCCGTCCACCAGGGATTCCTCAAACCAGCTGCGGATCTCGCGGTGGGACTCATCGAAGACCCGTGGCACTTCGACGCGCACCCCTGCGAGGGTGTTGACGCCGAAGAACCGGCGGTAGTTCAGCTCGCTGTCCGCGCGCCGCCAGTTCACCAGTTCGTAGTGCTGCCGGGCATGCACAGCCTGGGCTGTGTCGCCGGTTTCGTAGCTGCCGTCAGCGATCGGGAACCGGTGGTCGTAGTAGCGCAGTTCCCCGCCGTCGAGCTCCAGGGCCGACAGCTCGTCATCCCCGTCGCCGAGGACCGGCAGACGGATCTTCCCGTCCGCGGCCGCCCAGTCGACGTCGAACGCCTCGGCGTAGGGCGAGTCCTGGCCACCCTTGAGCAGCGAGGACCACCAGGGGTTCTGCGCAGGGGTCTGCACACCCAGGTGGTTGGGCACAATGTCCACCAGGACACCGAGCCCCGCCGCATGCGCGGCGTCCGAGAGCGCCACGAAGGCGTCCCGTCCGCCGCGCTCCGGGTCGATCGCCGTGGGATCGGTGACATCGTAACCGTGCCCCGATCCCTTCTCAGCCGTCAGCACCGGAGACAGGTACACCCAGTCCACGCCAAGGTCCCGCAGGTACGGGACCACCGCGGCGGCAGCCCTCAGGTCGAACTCGGATTGAATCTGCAACCGGTAGGTCGACTTCGGGATCCTCATGGATGTACTCCTGAACTTCGGTTCTGTGTGTCGTTCGAGCTGCGGCAGGGTGAACTGCTGCGGTGCCTGGGCTGGCCCAGGCGGTTAGGCGCCGCCGGGCTGGTGCGAGTTGGCCAACGCGGCCAGTGACGCTGCCACCGAATGATCGAGATCCTCGGTTTCGGCGTGGGCGCGCAACACCACCATGGACTTGGCTTCCAGCGTGATCGTGGCTTCCGCTGGAATGGCGTCCGAGTCCGCGTATTTACCGGCCGTATCGATGACCTCATCCCAGGCCGGAGCGTACTCCTGCTGTGGGAGGGTGAAGTCGACTGGCTCGTCGCTGGCGTTGAAGAGCAGCAGGAAGTTCTGGTCGGTGATCCGCTGCCCGCGGGCGTCGCGGCCAGAGATACCCTGCCCGTTCAGGAACACGCCGATGGAGCGGCCGAACCCGGAGTCCCAGTCCTCGGGCGCCATGACGGTGCCGTCAGTGCCCAGCCAGACGATGTCCGGCAGGGCCTCGCCCTCGCCGCGTCGTACCGGCCGGCCGTCGAAGAACCGGCGTCGGCGGAACGTTGGGTGCTCCGACCGCAGCCGGTTCACGGCGGCAGTGAATTCGAGCAGCGGCTGATCCATCTGATCCCAGTGGATCCAGCTGATCTCGGAGTCCTGGGCGTAGGTGTTGTTGTTGCCCTGCTGGGTGCGGCCCAGTTCATCGCCGTGCAGCAGCATCGGCACACCCTGCGACAGCAGGAGGGTAGCAATGAAGTTGCGCTGCTGGCGGACCCTGAGGGTGTTGACCTCCGGGTTGTCGGTGGGGCCTTCCTCACCACAGTTCCAGGACCGGTTGTGGGTTTCGCCGTCGTTGTTGTCTTCACCGTTGGCGTCGTTGTGCTTCTCGTTGTAGGACACGAGGTCCCGGATGGTGAAGCCATCATGGGCGGTGACGAAGTTGATCGACGCGACCGGGCGGCGGGCTGACTGCTCATAGAGGTCTGCTGAGCCGGTCAGTCGTGAGGCGAATTCGCCGAGCGTCGACGGTTCTCCACGCCAGAAGTCGCGCACCGTGTCGCGGTACTTGCCGTTCCACTCGGTCCACTGCGGTGGGAAGTTGCCCACCTGGTAGCCGCCGGGTCCCACGTCCCACGGCTCGGCGATGAGCTTGACCTGGGAGACCACAGGGTCCTGCTGGACCAGTTCGAAGAACGCTGACAGCCGGTCGACGTCGTAGAACTCGCGGGCCAGTGTGGACGCGAGGTCGAAGCGGAAACCGTCGACGTGCATCTCGGTCACCCAGTAGCGCAGGGAGTCCATCAGGAGCTGTAGGGAGTGCGGGTTGCCCACGTTCAGTGAGTTACCGGTGCCGGTGTAGTCCATGTAGTACTTCTTGTCGTCTTCGACGAGCCGGTAGTACGCGGAGTTGTCGATGCCGCGCATCGACAGGGTGGGGCCCATGTGGTTGCCCTCGGCGGTGTGGTTGTACACGACGTCGAGAATCACTTCGATGCCTGCGAGGTGGAGTTCACGCACCATGGCCTTGAATTCCTGGACCTGCTCACCGGTGTCACCGGCGGAGCCGTAGGTGTTGTGTGGTGCGAAGAACCCGATGGTGTTGTAGCCCCAGTAGTTGGTGAGGCCCTTTTCCTGGAGGGTGCTGTCATTGACGAACTGGTGCACTGGCATCAGTTCGATGGCGGTGATTCCCAGCTTCTGCAGGTGCGAGATGACTGAAGGGTGTGCGACTCCGGCGTAGGTGCCGCGCTGTTCCTCGGGGACCTCCGGGTGCAGCTGCGTGAGTCCCTTGACGTGGGCTTCGTAGATGACCGACTGGTGGTACGGGATCCGGGGCTTACGGTCACCGTCCCAGTCGAAGAATGGGTTGACGACCACGCCCAACATCATGTGGGGTGCCGAATCGTCGTTGTTAATCGAGTTTTCGTCACCGAAGTTGTATCCGAACAGTGCCGGGTCCCAGTCCATCTGGCCGTGGACGGCCTTGGCGTACGGGTCCAGGAGGAGCTTGTTCGGGTTGCAGCGGTGGCCCTCTTCGGGGGCGTTGGGCCCGTGGACCCGGTAGCCGTACTTCTGGCCCGGGACGATGTGCGGCAGGTAGCCGTGCCAGACGTAGCCGTCCACCTCGTTGAGGTGCACGCGGGTTTCGGTGCCGTCGTCGTCGAACAGACAGAGCTCCACCCTGTCGGCAATCTCGCTGTACAGCGCAAAGTTGGTGCCGGTGCCGTCATAGGTTGCACCCAGGGGGTACGCTTCGCCGGGCCAGAGTTCCATGTGTTCTCCTGAAGTGGTGTAAATCGTGGGTCGAAAAGTGAACGGTCCAGCTACCTTCATAGCGCAACCAGGTGACTAGTTAGTGAATTGTGTCCTTGAGGGTGGGGCGGTGAGCAGGTCCGCGAGGACGGCACCGAGGTGTTGCGGCAGCTCCGAGACCACGATCGGTCCGAACTTCGCAGCTCTGGTTCCCGCCAGACCGTGGAGCAGCGCCGCAGCTGCTGCTATCGCCGCCCATTTGTCCTGCACCGGTACGCCGATGCGGTCGATGGCAGCGTCCCCGTCGTCGTCGGCCAAGGTGGCCACCAGGGCACCCAGAATGCCGGCGAGCGTATCCCCCGACCCCGCGGTCGCGAGCCACGGGGTCGCGTCCGCCTGACTGAACAGTGCACCCGACGGCGACGCCACCACGGTGACCGCACCCTTGAGTAACACTGTGGCGCCGGTGAGCTCAGCCGCGATCCGGGCGTACTCGGTGGGGGCCGCCTCGATGTCGCGGCGGGTCGCCCTGACCTTGCGCTTCGCCAGCACCGCCTGCAGCTCACCCGCATGAGGGGTCAGGATCACCTGTGGCGCCAGCCTGCGCGGCAGGAGCGCCAGCGCACCGGCGTCCACCACCGTGGGCAGGCCGGACGCCATCGCGTCGCGGGCCCGACGCCGCTGGTCCGGGTGCTCGTCGGCCCGGGCCGACCAACCAGGCCTGGACGTGGGTCGGCTTGACCTGCCCCTGGGAGCAGACCGCTTCGGGGTGGGTCCGGTTGACCAGATCTGCGACCGACGGTGGTCCCAGATACCTGACCATTCCCAGCCCGGTGGCCAGGGCTGCTCCGGTCGCCAGGACCGCTGCACCCGGGTACATCGCCGAGCCGGCCGCAATACCAAGCACGCCGCGGGTGTATTTGTGGTCGGCGGGGCGGGGCCTGCGGTACAGGGCCGCGGCGTCGGCGGCCTCGAGACGGAAGAGGTCGGGTTCCAGCAGGGACCCGGAGAGCCCGATGTCAACGACGACGACGCGCCCCGCGGCGTGCGCCCCCGGCCCGGCGAGGAGCCCGGTCTTGAGCGCGCCGAAGGTGACCGTGAGATCGGCGTGAAGGACCGGTTCGTTGACCACGCCGGTGTGCGCATCCACCCCGCTGGGCAGGTCGCAGGCGACGACGACGCCGGTGGCCACCGCGGCGAGCTCCTGGACGAAGGTGGCTGCCGGTTCCCGGAGCCCCCCTGACCCGCCGATCCCCAGAATCCCGTCAATGACGAGGTCTGCGGCGGCGGTTGCCTCCACCAGGCGGTCGGTGGTCGCCTGGCTGAGGAGTTCAACCCGGCCGCCGGCGCGCTGAAACGCTGCGAGTGCCAGCGGATGAGTGGTGGCGGAGGTGAGGATCGCCGTGGTGCGCACACCCCTGCCGGCCAGACGTGCCGCTGCGAACAGGGCATCGCCAGCGTTGTTGCCGCTGCCAGCGAGCACCACCGCGGTGCGCCCGTAGCAGCCGCCGGTCCGGCTGATCAGTTCGGCGGCTGCCGCGGCGTACAGGCCGTGGGCTGCGCGCTGCATCAGGGCAGCGCCGTGCCCGGCGTCGAGGAGGGGGGCTTCAGCCGAACGGATCGCACTGCCCGAATAGGCGCTAAGCATACTTAGGAGTCTATCCCGACCGACGGTGCTGTTGCTGCCACGGGTCCGGGATCGGCTTCGGCGACCACCATTGCTGTCGCTACCCCTCCGTCATGGCTGAGCGAGAGGTGCCAGCGGCGCACACCCTTCGCGGCGGCGACCGCCGCAACGGTTCCTTTGACTTCCACCGAGGGGCTGCCGGCAGCGTCGATCCCAATCCAGCAGTCCTGCCAGTTCATGCCCGCGGGGGCGCCGAGGGCCTTGGCCACCGCCTCCTTGGCCGCGAACCGGGCGGCGAGCGAGCGCAGGTTCAGCACTCGCTCGGCCGGCACGAACAATCGTTCACGCAGGCCAGGCGTCCGCTCCAGCTGCCGCCCAAACCGGTCTATGTCAACAACGTCAACGCCTATGCCAACGATCATCGGTGATTACTCAACCGTGACTGATTTGGCCAGGTTGCGGGGCTGGTCGACGTCGTACCCCTTGGCGGACGCCAACTCGCAGGCGAAAATCTGCAGCGGCACCGTGGTGAGCAGCGGCGCCAGCAGGGTGGGAGTCTTGGGGACGTAGAACACGTGTTCGGCGTAGGCTTCCACCGAGGTGTCGCCCTCCTCGGCGATCACGATGGTGACTGCGCCGCGGGCGCGAATCTCCTGGATATTGGAGACCACCTTGGCGTGCAGGGAATCCCTGCCGTTCGGTGACGGCACCACGACGACCACCGGCTGCCCATCCTCAATCAACGCGATGGGGCCGTGCTTCAACTCGCCGGCGGCGAACCCTTCGGCGTGGATGTAGGCGAGTTCCTTGAGCTTCAAGGCACCCTCCATCGCCACCGGGAATCCGACGTGCCGGCCCAGGAAGAGCACCGACTTGGCGTTGGACATGTCGCGGGCAAGCTTCTTGACCTTGTCGGCGTTGTCCAGGATGCTCTGGATTTTCGCTGGCATGTCGGCGAGATCGGCCAGGACGTCCGCGATCTCGTCGCCGAACTTGTTGCCGCGCAGTTGCGCCAGGTACAGACCCAGCAGGTAGGCAGCGGTGATCTGGGCGAGGAACGCCTTCGTCGAGGCGACGGCGATTTCCGGACCGGCGTGGGTGTACAGCACGGCGTCTGACTCACGCGGGATGGTGGATCCGTTGGTGTTGCAGATCGCCACCACCTTGGCGCCCTGTTCGCGGGCGTAGCGCACCGCCATCAGGGTATCCATGGTCTCACCGGACTGGGAGATGGCGACCACGAGCGTCTTCTCGTTGACGATCGGATCGCGGTACCTGAACTCGTGGGAGAGCTCCACCTCGGTGGGGATACGGCACCAGTGCTCGATGGCGTACTTGGCTACCTGTCCGGCGTAGGCCGACGTGCCGCAGGCGAGGACCACGATCTTGTCCACGGAGCGCAGGATGGTCTCGTCGATCCGCAGCTCATCAAGGATCAGCTTGCCCTTCGCGTCGGAGCGGCCCAGGAGGGTCTGCGCGACGGCGTCGGGCTGGTCATTGATTTCCTTCTCCATGAAGGAGGGGTAGCCGCCCTTTTCCGCGGCCGCCGCGTCCCAGTCCACGTGGAATTCCTTGCCCTCGGCCGGGGCACCGAAGAAGTCGGTGATGACGACGTCGTCGGGGGTGATGGTGACAACCTGATCCTGGCCCAGCTCGACGGCGCGGCGGGTGAAGTCAATGAAGCCTGACACGTCGGAGCCGAGGAAATTCTCGCCGTCGCCAAGGCCGACGACGAGGGGCGAGTTGCGGCGGGCCGCGACGACAATGCCCGGCGAGTCCTGGTGCACGGCGAGGAGGGTGAAGGCGCCCTCCAGTAGCTGGCTGGCTTTGCGCATGGCATGGGTGAGCGGGTCAGGGTCGCCAGCGGCCGAGAGTTCCCGGTAGATGCTGCCGAGCAGCGCTGCCGCTACCTCGGTGTCCGTTTCGGAGAGGAACGTTTCGCCCTGTTCAAGCAGCCCTGCCTTGAGTTCGGCGAAGTTCTCGATGATGCCGTTGTGAATGACGGCCAGCCGGCCGTTGTCGGCGAGGTGGGGGTGTGCGTTGGTGTCATTGGGTGCACCGTGGGTCGCCCAGCGGGTGTGGCCGATACCGGTCAGGGACGCGGTCAGCGGTCGGGCCTCGAGTTCGGCCACCAGGTTGCTGAGCTTGCCGGATTTCTTCCGCGACTCGATGCCGTTGGGGGTCAAAACTGCCACTCCGGCCGAGTCGTAACCGCGATACTCAAGGCGCCGCAAACCTTCCATGACGACGTCGAGCGCGCCATGGGTTGCGGTTGTACCGTCTGAGGACACTGTTGATCGGCCTACGTAGCCTACGATTCCACACATGGGCTTAAGAGTACCGTCAGCCCGGGCGTTCAGACGCAGGCCGCCGCTCCCTAGGAGCGGCCCGCCTGGGTGAGGTTCGCATCTGAGGCCGCCAGCAGGCACAATTCAGATGGTGAATGAGACAAATCCCGGGGTGACCCCGGGCAATGGTGCGGAGAGCAACTTCACACCCTTCGTTGAGTTGGACCGTCAGACCTGGGCGCGGCTCTCCAACGAGATCAGCTCCCCCCTCGGCCTTGAGGACATTCTTCGGCTGCGGGGGCTGGGCGATGAGCTCAACCTCGATGAGGTGCGTGAGGTCTACCTTCCCCTGTCGCGGCTCCTGTCCCTCTACGTGGCGGCCGCAGGTGAGCTGCACGCCGCCACTACGACATTCCTGGGCGAGCAACGCACCCGCACCCCCTTCGTTATCGGGGTCGCCGGTTCGGTGGCCGTCGGAAAGTCGACGACGGCCCGGGTGCTGCGCGAGCTGTTGAGCCGCTGGCCGGACACCCCCAACGTGGAGCTGGTCACCACCGATGGGTTCCTGTACCCCAATGATGAGCTGGAACGCCGCGGCCTGATGCAGCGCAAGGGCTTCCCTGAATCCTATGATCGACGACGCCTGCTCAGGTTCGTCAGCGAGGTCAAGAGCGGAGCCGATGAGGTGCGCGCCCCGTGGTACTCCCACCTGACCTACAACATCGTGCCCGACCGTGAAGTGGTGGTGAGGCGTCCCGACGTGCTCATTGTGGAGGGCCTCAATGTGCTGGCGCCCGCCAGGACCCGTGCCGATGGGCGGTCCGGGCTGGCTTTGAGTGACTTCTTCGATTTCTCCATCTATGTCGATGCCAAGACCTCCTACATTGAGCAGTGGTACGTCCAACGGTTCCAGTCACTGCGCTCGGGTGCGTTCGCCAACCCCCAGTCCTATTTCCACCGGTATGCGTCGTTGACCGACGACGAGTCCCGCGAGACAGCGCTCGGCATCTGGAAGCGGATCAACGAGCCCAACCTGATGGCCAATGTGCTGCCAACCCGGGGCCGGGCGCAGCTGGTGCTGACCAAGGAAGCCGATCATTCGGTGCGGCGGATGTTGCTGCGGAAGACCTGACCGGATGCGTCGACGGCCCCCGCGTCGGTTGCTGGTGACGGCAGCGATCCTGGCTGCCGCCGTCACCGGCTGCGGCACACCCGCCCCGGGCCCGACGGCATCGGACATCCCGAGCTTTGCCGTCGGCCAGATCCCCGCGCCCGCTCAACGGTCGCCGTCGTCAGCTGCGGCTCCCGCTGCCGGCTCGGTCCCTGCCCCTGCCGGCTCAGCGGCGGCCGGCTCTGCATCGGGAGACTCTGTTTCGGGAGACTCTGTATCGGGAGACTACGCCGATCCCTCGGCCGCCACCGTCGTCGTCAACAAACGGCGGCCGCTCGCCCCGATCGACTACACCCCGGCGGACCTCGTCCTTCCCAAGGTGCCCCTCGCGACGGATCGCGTCAATGCAACCCTGCGCCCTGATGCGGCCGAGGCTGTGGAGGAGATGTTCGCCGCAGCCGCCGACGACGACGTCTGGCTCACCCTGGTCAGCGGCTACCGCTCCTACCCCGTCCAGGCCGCTACCTACGACTACTGGGTGAGTCGCAACGGCAGCCCCGAGGACGCGGACAACTACTCCGCCCGGCCCGGCTTCTCCGAACACCAGACCGGGCTGGCCTTCGACATCGGGCAGGACGACGGCGCCTGTACCCTCCGATCCTGTTTTGCGGAGACAGCCGCTGCGGCCTGGGCCGCGGACAACGCCCACAGGTTTGGCCTCATCCTGCGGTACCCAGAGGGCCGCCAGGACACCACGGGGTTCCTCGCCGAGTCGTGGCACTACCGGTTTGTCGGGGTTGAGACCTCGGGCGCCATGCGGGACAACGGAGTGCAGACCCTCGAGGAGCACTTCGGGCTGCCCGATGCGCCCGACTACGGCTAGCGATGCTATCCTTAGCGGATGCTCAACGGATTCCAGAAATTCATCATGAAGGGCAACGTCGTCGACCTCGCCGTCGCCGTGGTGCTCGGCACGGCCTTCGGCGCCGTCGTTACAGCTCTTGTCGATTCGGTTCTCATGCCACTGATCTCGGCTTTGGTGGGCTCACCGAACTTCGACGACTTCGCTAAGGTCACCATCAATGGCAACGACATCCTGTTTGGGGTACTCCTCACGGCGATCGTCAACTTCCTCCTGATCGCGGCCGCCGTCTACTTCGTGATCGTGCTGCCGATGAACAAGATGATCGAACGCCGCAATCGAAGCCTTGGCATTGTGGAGGAAGGGCCCGCTGTGGACCCCCAGGTCGCCCTGCTGACCGAGATCCGGGACAGCCTGGCCAACCGGTCCTAGGCGGAAGCCAGAGCCAACCGGAGCGACACAGTCTCAGCGAGGCGGTCGGCGGTCAGCTGGGCGGTCGCCATGTCGGCAGCCTCCACCATGACCCGCACCACCGGTTCGGTGCCGGAGGGCCGCAGGAGCACCCGGCCGGTCTCCCCCAACGCGTCCTGCGCTTCGAGGACTGCCTGCTGGACATGCTCGTTCGTGGTTACGGCGGCCTTGTCGACGCCCTTGACGTTGATGAGCACCTGAGGGAGCTTGTTCATGATCTGGGACAGCTCCTTGAGCGTCCGTCCGGTCCGCGCCACCTGCGCCGCCAGTTGCAGGCCGGTCAGAACGCCGTCCCCGGTGGTGGCGTACTCTGCGAAAATGACGTGCCCCGACTGCTCGCCGCCGAGGCTGTAGCCGCCGTCGCGCATTCCCTCGAGCACGTACCGGTCGCCCACCCCCGTCTCCCGCAGGCTGATGCCTGCCTCGCGGAGAGCGAGCTTCAGCCCGAGGTTGCTCATCACCGTGGCAACCAGGGTGCTGTCCTTCAGGGTTCCAGCAGCGTTCATCGCCACGGCCATGATCGCCATGATCTGGTCGCCGTCGACGATGTTTCCTTCATGGTCGACGGCGAGACACCGGTCGGCGTCGCCGTCGTGGGCGATTCCCAGGTCAGCTCCATGCTCGAGCACAGCGGCCTGGAGGGGTCCGAGGTGGGTAGACCCGTACCCGTCGTTGATGTTGATCCCGTCGGGGTCAGCTCCGATGACAACGATCTCGGCGCCCGCGTCAGCGAAAACCTGGGGTGAGCAGCCGCTGGCGGCTCCGTGGGCGCAGTCCAACACCACCTTGACTCCCTCCAGCCGATTGGGGAGGGTCTGCAGGAGGTGGACCACGTAGCGGTCCTCGGCGTCTGCGAAGCGTTGGATCCGGCCGACATCTCCTCCGGTGGGCCGGAGGGCTGGACGGGTCAGTTCCAGCTCGATCGCGTCCTCGATCGTGTCATCAAGCTTCTTGCCCCCGCGTGCGAGAAACTTGATGCCATTGTCAGGTGCGGCGTTGTGGGAGGCGGAGATCATGACGCCGAAGTCGACGTCCAGGTCCGCCACCAGGAAAGCCGCGGCGGGCGTGGGGAGAATTCCGGCGTCGAACACGTCAACCCCAGCTCCGGCCAGGCCGGCTTCGACTGCCGCAGCAATGAAGTCACCGCTGATCCGCGGGTCGCGTGCGATCACCGCGGTGGGCCGTCTGCCGTTGGTGAAGCGGTGGCCGAGTACCACTGCCGCCGCCTGGGCCAGCTGCATTGCCAGCTCCGGCGTGATCAGTTCATTTGCCAGTCCACGGACACCGTCGGTCCCAAATAATCTACTCATCGATGTACATCCTAATTCAGGGGGAATAGATCCCGATCTTAAACACCCAACGCCCATCCGGAACCCGGATGCGTTGGGAAGCACACAGAACCGGACACCCTTGACGATGCGGGCCGGTCCACGCGGTGCTCTAGCGCTTCGAGTACTGAGGTGCCTTGCGAGCCTTCTTGAGACCAGCCTTCTTACGCTCGATCACTCGTGCGTCGCGGGTCAGGAAGCCGGCCTTCTTGAGGATGGCACGGTTGTTCTCGCGGTCGATCTCGTTCAGGGAACGGGCGACGCCGAGGCGCAGCGCACCGGCCTGGCCGGATGGGCCACCACCGTGGATGCGGGCGACGACGTCGTAGGAGCCCAGGAGGTCAAGGATCTTGAACGGATCGTTGACTTCCTGCTGGTGCAGCTTGTTGGGGAAGTAATCGGCCAGTTCGCGGCCGTTGACAATCCACTTGCCGGTACCCGGTACGAGCCGGACCCGTGCGACGGCTTCCTTGCGACGGCCAACGGCTCCGCCGCCAACAGTCAGTGCGGGACGTTCCTTGGCTACAGCCTCGGTGGTCTCGCCGGATTCTGAGGTGTAGCTCGTGAGCTCCTCAGTTGGTTCATTCAGCTCTTCAGTGTTCTGAGCCACGGTTCTCCTTGAATTAATTTCTTAGTGTGTGGTGGCCAGGACTACTGGGCGACCTGGGTAATTTCGAAGGTCTTCGGCTGCTGGGCAGCGTGTGGGTGCTCAGCACCGCGGTAGACCTTCAGTTTCCCGATCTGCTGGGCAGCCAGGGAAGTCTTGGGAAGCATGCCTCGGATAGCCTTCTCCACAGCGCGGACTGGATTCTGTTCCAGCAGCTCTGCGTAGTTGACCGACGAGAGGCCACCCGGGAAACCGGAGTGGCGGTATGCACGCTTCTGCTCGAGCTTGGCGCCGGTGAGGGCTACCTTCTCGGCGTTGATGATGATGACGAAATCGCCCATATCCATATGGGGTGCAAAGGTCGGCTTGTGCTTTCCGCGCAGCAGTGTTGCGGTCTGGCTGGCAAGTCGGCCTAGGACAACGTCGGTGGCGTCAATGACGTGCCACTGGCGGTTGATATCGCCTGGCTTCGGGGTGTACGTACGCACGGTTTTTGCCTTCGTTTCTTGTTCGGTGACGCCTCCACGCCGGGAAGATTAATTCCCACGCGAAAGCTCAGCTTATGCATGCGCTACCGGAACTTCAGGTGAGGGCTGAAAGCCAGTGATCCCGGTTATCTCGGCCATCCCCGCGGGCCAGGTGACTCTGCAACCGAGTCGCCACGCGGGCATGGACGTATCGAGGAGGGATACGCACAACGACTACCCAGATTAGCGCGAAGCTGTGCCCCAGGTCAAAGCGAGCTCTGGGTCGACCGTCCTCGTCGGCGGGAGTTGCCCTGTCGGCCCAGAAACGGCCCCCCGGTCAACGTTGGCCGGTTGCTCTCGGCAGCTCTTGGCCTCAGGGCCGTTTCTACGACTGGGGACCCTCACAGCGGGCGGATTCGACGGCCAGCAGCCGAGAATCCGGGGATTTTGCCGAAAGCTGAAACTTAAGGTTAGGTTAGCCTTTCCTAATTGTTCCGGCAGGAAGTGCCGTAAACAGACATGTTGATTGGAGTTTCCAGGTGAAGCACATCATGGGCCGGACCGTTGCCCTTTCCGCGGCCGTCGTAACGACGGCGCTCGTCCTCGCGGGGTGCGGGACCGCAGCCAGCAGCACTGACGCGACCAGTGAAACGTCGGAGTCGGCTGCCACTGAGCTCACGGTTGAACATGCCCAGGGTGAGACGGTCCTGGAGGGCGTTCCCGAAACCGTTGTCACCTTCGACATGGCTTCGCTCGACACACTGGATACCCTTGGTGTGCCTGTCGCCGGACTCCCGCAGGATAACCTGCCGGACTACCTCGAGAAGTACTCCGGCGCTGACTACCAGAATATGGGAACCCTCTTCGAGCCGGACTATGAGGCGGTCAATGCTGCCGAACCGGACCTCATTATCGTCGCCAACCGGTCCTCCGAGGCGTACGCCGAGCTGAGCAAGATCGCCCCGACCATCGACCTGACCCTGGACTGGGAAGACTATCTCGGAAGCTTCACCCAGAACGTGGAAACGCTCGGTGAGGTCTTCGACAAGACGGCCGAGACGGATGCCGCACTGGAAGAGGTCTCGTCGAAGATCGGTGAGGCCCAGTCCGTGGCAGGGGAGGCTGGAACCGGTCTGATCGTCATGACGAGCGCCGGGGAAATTACCGCCTATGGACCGGGGTCCCGGTTCGGCTGGCTGCATGACGAGCTTGGCCTGGAACCAGCTGTTGCCGACGTCGAGGCGGAAACCCACGGCGATCCGGTATCAAACGAATTTCTGCTCGAAACCAACCCTGACTGGCTCTTCGTCATCGACCGTGACGCAGCGGTCGGCGAGTCCGGTAGTGCCAACGCCCGGGAAGTCCTCGACAACGAGGTAGTTGCCGAGAGCACCGCGTGGAGTGAGGACCAAGTGGTGTATCTGGACCCTGTGCCCTGGTACATCGTCATGAGCGGTCTCACCGCGGTGAACGACATGGTTGATTCCGTCATCGACGGGCTGTCGTAATCGGCCCTCAAGCCCTGCGCACCACTAGCATCGACCCGGCCACTCCCCCGGTCCGTCGCCGTGGACCAGCGCCACTACTGTTACCCCTTGCCGGGGTGGCCGTCGTGGCGCTGGCGATCGGCAGCACCTTCATCGGCGTCAGCGACGTCACCCCGGCGAGCCTGCTACGGGGCGGCGCCGATAGTGAGGCAGCATTCCTGCTCCTCGCCAGCCGGGTGCCACGGACCATCGCACTGGTTCTGACCGGCATTTCCCTATCGGTGGTCGGTCTCATCATGCAGATGCTGGTGCGCAACAAGTTCGTCGAGCCCAGCACCACCGGCACTGCCGAATCAGCTGCCCTGGGATTGCTGGTCGCAACAGTCTTCCTGCCAGAGGTTTCCCTGATGGGGAAAATGCTGGTGGCCGCGCTGTTCGCCCTTGCCGGAACATCCCTTTTCCTGTTGATCCTGCGGCGCATTCCGGTCCGGTCGATCGTGCTGGTCCCTCTTGTCGGCATCATGCTGGGCGGGATCATCGGTGCGGTGACCACCTTCTACGCCTACCGCCTTGACCTGCTGCAGACCCTCGGCGTGTGGATGACCGGTGACTTTTCGGGAATCCTCAGGGGCCGGTACGAGCTCCTCTGGGTTGCCTTCGCCATGACTGTCATTGCCTACCTGGCAGCCAACCGATTCACCGTCGCGGGGTTGGGCCAGCAGTTCACCAACAACGCTGGACTCAACTACGGGCGCCTGCTGATCTTTGGTCTGGTGATCGTGTCGGTTGTCAGCGCCGTCGTCGTCGTGACGGCCGGCGTCATTCCTTTTCTGGGGCTGGTGGTACCCAACGTTGTGAGCCTGATGATGGGAGACAACGTCCGGAACTCGATGCCCTGGGTCGCGGTCCTGGGAGCCGGCTTCGTCCTCGTTTGCGACATGATCGGCCGTCTGGTGCGTTTCCCCTACGAGATACCGCTGGGCGTTGTCGTCGGCGTGGTGGGAGCTGCGATCTTCCTTTTCCTGCTCTTGAGGAGTCCCGGCCGTGCCCACTGAATTGATAGCTTCGCCTCCGGGAGCGCGCCGGAGTTGGCGGCCCGATCGACCAACAGCAGTGCTCGCCGTCCTGGGTCTGCTGGCTCTCGGGTGCATCGTCTGCTTCCTCACCGTGGGAATCGTTGGCAGCTGGGATTTTGCAGTGCCGTTCCGCGCGCGAAAAGTCGTAGCCATGACGCTCGTGGCCATTGCCGTCGGCGTCTCAACAGTCCTCTTCCAGACCGTCACCAACAACCGGATCTTGACCCCATCCATCATGGGCTTCGATGCGTTGTATGTGCTGATCCAGACGGTGATTGTCTTCAGCTTCGGTGCCCTGACCCTCGCGACAGTCGATGACCGGCTGAAGTGGGTTCTCGAGGTGGGCGCGATGGTCCTGTTCTCTACCCTCCTCTTTCGCTGGCTGTTCTTCGGGGCACGCCGCAGCCTGCATCTGATGATCCTGGTGGGGATCATCCTAGGGGTGCTCTTTCGGAGCATCTCCGGATTCATCCAGCGGATGCTCGACCCAGCGGCGTTCGCCGTGCTGCAGGACTCATTTTTCGCAAGCTTCAACGCGGTGAACGAGGACCTCATTGTCATCTCGGCGGTAGCGGTTCTGATCTGTCTGGTGGTCGGAGCGCGGCTGCTCCCAGTCTTCGACGTCCTGGCACTGGGCGAGAACCACTCAATAGGTTTGGGCGTCAACCACCGACGAACCGTGATGACCGTGTTGGTCCTCATTGCGGTCCTGGTTTCGGTGTCCACCGCGTTGGTCGGGCCGATTACCTTCTTCGGGCTGATCGTCGCCAACCTCGCGTATGCCCTCACCGGAACCAGCCGGCACCGCGTGGTGCTGCCCGGGACGGTCCTGCTGGGCATCATCGCTCTTGTTGGTGGTCAGCTCATTCTCGAGCAGGTCTTCGGCTTCAATACGGCGCTGGGCATCATCATCGAGTTTGCTGGCGGAATCTTGTTCGTCATTCTCCTGATCAGAAAGGGACCCCGATGATCACGTTACGAGGGGTAACAAAAAGCTACGGCTCGCAGGCAGTGGTCGACGGCGTCGATCTGGACCTCGGCCGGATTGGGGTCACGTCAATCATTGGCCCCAACGGCGCCGGCAAGTCGACGCTGCTCTCGATCGTTGGACGACTGTTGTCGATGGATCACGGCACCGTCGACATTGATGGGCTGGACATCACGACGACGTCGGGCAGGGTCCTGGCGAAAAAGATTGCCATGCTGCATCAGGACAACCACCTCACTGCACGCCTGACAGTGGGCGAACTCGTGGCTTTCGGACGCTACCCCCACTCCCGGGGGCGCCTCACCAATGATGACAAGAAACGGATTGACGAGGCCCTGCGCTACCTCGATCTGACGGAACTTCAGTTTCGCTTCCTGGACGAGTTGTCGGGTGGGCAGCGACAACGGGCGTTCATCGCGATGGTGCTGGCGCAGGACACCGACTATGTCCTTCTCGATGAACCGCTGAACAACCTGGATCTACGGCATGCGGTGGAAATCATGCGCCTGCTGCGCCGGGCCGCCGATGACCTGGGCAAGCGGGTGGTGCTGGTCATGCACGACATCAATTTCGCCTCGGTCTATTCGGACGAGATCATCGCCGTGGCTGGCGGAAGGATCATTCACCAGGGCCCGGTTGAGACCATCATGCGGCCCGAGGTGCTTTCTGCCATCTATGAGACTCCAATCGATGTTCAGAGCATCGATGGGAAATTGATCAGTTTGCATTACACCTGATCTGAGCCACCGACCCTCCAGATCAGCGAGATGCTGCCAAGTTCCCGCAGGGTTAGGACCGGAATCACAGCCTCTGCGCAGGGTTTACGCAGGATAAGAAAAGCACCCGTATTCAACGAGTTGCTAATGCTACTTTCTATCCAGCGGCGGTTCTCATCCGGCGTACCGAACGCCAACGACGAATTGTCCAGTGCAACTGTAGATCTAGCCGTTGCAAATTCGGTCACCGTTCGAACCACCACCCTGACGTCCGACGGTGACTCAGCCGTCCAGTTCTGGTTTGCACCCATTTTGGGTATCGATTCCTCCGAAGTTTCCGCCACCGCGCGAGCTTCGTGGGGCAGCCCTTCAAAAGCGACAGTCTTTCCCTTCACTGCCCCAAAATGTCTCTTCGACCAAACGCCGTCCGAGCAGGAAACCTGGATAACCGTCGACTCCACCTGCACGGACACGGCCGGAAATACCCTCCCCGGCGCGTTCGGTTGGCTAGAAGAGACCGAGAAAAAAAGCTGCAGCGCTACGGTCGATGTTGACGAAATCATTCCTGGTCAACCTGGTAAATCTGCTCCCCACAACTGTGACATCTCCGGAAAAACGATTCTATTGCCGGTCTACGTCGACAAATCAGGCAATGGTAGCAATGTCGAGTATGTGATTGACGGGTTCGCCGCATTTCACGTCACCAATCACAACTGGCCGAGTTCCAGTCCACAGGTAAATGAACCGGGCTGCAGTAATTGTGCAGGAATTAAAGGAAAGTTCATTACCCTAGTGTCTCTCGAGGACCTGGAATCGTTTGGCGTAGAAGAACTTGGCGGCGAAGAGTTGAACGCCTTCTTCGTAACGCTGAGCCAGTAGGAGATACATAGTGAAGAGCCGAATCATTGGGGCGATCGCAGCTGTCCTGTTGGCCATAGTGGGTACCGTCCTGCTCGTGCAATACGTCAGTTCCGCCGAACAGCGTGCCCTTGCGGGCACAGAGACCCAGACGGTATTGGTGGTCCGCGACGGGCTGACCATTCCAGAGGGGACGGTCGCCGAGAATCTGGTCGATTTCGTCTCGGAGGAAGAAGTACCCACCAAGGTCGTTCCGACTGACGCTATAACCAATCTGAATGAAGTAGCCGGGCAGGTGACCAGCGTAGAGCTAGTTTCCGGTGAGCAAGTGATAGGCACCAGGTTCGTTGACCCGGCGGAGCTGGAAGATGAAAATACAGTTGAAGTGCCAGAAGGAATGCAAGAGCTCACTATTCTTCTGGAGCCTCAGCGAGTGGTAGGCGGACAACTGGAGCCAGGCGACACTGTTGGAGTTTTCATTTCATTGGCCCCCGAGGTCGGCGTAGAGCTTCCTGTTACCCATCTGACTTTGCATAAGGTTCTGATTACAAGCATTCAAGGCCTCGCTGAGCCAACTGAAGAGACAAACGCGCCGTCGTCTAACCCACTACCGCAGGGCAGCGTCCTCGTGACGTTGGCCCGGACCGCACCGGATGCCGAGAAAATTATCTACGGTCAAGAATTTGGGACGATCTGGCTCTCCAAAGAACCTGCCGGAGCAATTGAGGACGGCACTCGCCCCGTTACAAAAGACGAGATTTACGAATGAGTCGCTACGCGATCGTGACCACAGCGCCTGACTTCCAACAGAGGCTTCAGGACGCCGCGTCTGGCGCCCTCGAGGGCGAAATTCATGCCTGGCTTGGTTCCAGTTTTCCATCCGGCGCTCAGGAACTGGTCGACCAACTTCCTGACCCCCGCCTTCTCGATGTCCTAGTCCTCGGGCCTGGAGTAGCTCTCGACGACGCTCTGCTCCTCGCCGACGAGTTTGAAGTGCAGCATCCCGAGGTGAGTGTGCTGCTGGCTACAACACCCTCCCCCTCAGTCGTCCTGAGCGCCATGCGAGCCGGAATCCGGGACGTGGTAGAACCCGAAGCTGACGTCGCGGACCTGAGTGTGCTCCTTCATCGGGCAACGCGCAGTGCCGCGATCCGGCGCCGTGCCGCGAGCTTGTCTTCCGGTGAGACTAGTGGATCAGCCAACGGTCGAGTAATAGCCGTGGTGTCTCCCAAGGGCGGAGCCGGCAAAACTACAGTGGCGAGCAACCTTGCCGTGGGACTCGCTGCTAATGCACCCCATGCCACGGTCCTTGTCGACCTCGACCTGCAGTTTGGGGACGTCGCCAGCGCTCTGTCGATCAGTCCTGACCACTCGGTGACGGATGCCGTTCACGGGCCCGCCAGACGCGACACCATGGTGTTGAAGTCATTCCTGAGCGCTCATCCGACCGGGTTGTTCGCCCTCTGCGCCCCAGACCTACCCGACTCCGCCGATCAGGTATCCGGCGAAGACGTGTCTCATTTGCTGGATCAGCTTGCCAGCCAGTATCGCTTCGTGATTGTCGATACGTCGCCGGGCCTCTCAGACCACACGTTGGCGGCGCTGGATAAGGCGACCGACTACGTTTTCGTCAGCGGGATGGACGTTCCCAGCGTTCGGGGACTGAAGAAGGAACTTGATGTGCTGCGGGAGTTGGGACTGACACCGATTACCCGTCACATTGTGCTGAACAGCGCAGACCAGCGAGACGGATTAACCTTGGCCGATGTCGAGACCACTCTCGGAACCAAGGTGGACATTGTCATTCCTTCATCTCGCCCAGTCCGGATTTCAACGAATCAAGGATCTCCCCTTTTGCAGGGTAAGAAACGCGATCCCGCTTCAAAAGCCTTGCGAAAGCTACTCCTCCGATTCGCGCCGCCCGTTATCGTCAGCACGAAAGGCAAGGGACGTCATCGAGGTGGTAAGTCATGAACCTCGCTGAGCGTCTTGAGGCAGCCCGGCGACCAGCTGGACCGTCCGTGGTTCCCGCGCCAGAGCAGGACCGGCCGACACCTTCACGCCCCGCCGTGGAACCAGCAACGCCCACGAAGTCAGCTAGCCAACCTTCCCGGCAGAGCAAGCCATCCGCGCAGCAACCAGCCCCCGCTCGCGACGCACTCGCTAAGCTGAAAGACCGAGCGGGAAGCATTCTGTTCGAACGGCTAGGAAACAGACTGCTTGACTCTGCTCTAACCGAAGAACAACTCCATGCCTTGGTCCAAGAGGAACTCACTCAGGTAGTCGAGGAGGAAGAGGTTCCGCTCTCCAAGGAGGAACGGCAACGGCTCATCCGTGGGGTCAGCGATGATGTGCTGGGCTACGGTCCGCTGCAGCATCTGCTTGACGATGAGAACGTCACCGAGATCATGGTCAACGGACCGAACATGATCTACGTAGAACACAATGGAAAGCTGACCCGCAGCGGAGTGCGGTTTGCCTCGGAGGAACACCTCCGTAAGGTAATTGAACGCATCGTATCCCGGGTGGGACGCCGGATTGATGAATCGTCACCTCTGGTGGATGCACGTCTCGCCGATGGTTCCCGAGTCAACGCGGTGATTCCTCCCCTGGCCGTCAATGGATCGTCCCTGACCATCCGCAAGTTTGCTACAGATCCGTTTCAGGTTCACGACCTGATCGGCTTCGGGACTCTATCACCAGACATGGCTGAACTGCTTGACGCATGTGTCAAGGCACGACTTAACATCATCGTTTCGGGGGGCACCGGTACCGGCAAGACCACCCTTCTGAACGTCCTTTCATCATTCATCCCCGAAGGAGAACGAATCGTCACGATTGAGGATGCGGTTGAGTTGCAACTGCAACAGGACCACGTGGTGCGTTTGGAGAGCAGACCCACCAACATTGAGGGCAAGGGCGAAATAACTATCCGCGATCTGGTCCGCAACTCATTGAGAATGCGCCCGGATCGTATTGTGGTGGGCGAGGTCCGAGGCGGCGAAACGCTGGACATGCTCCAGGCGATGAACACCGGTCATGATGGCTCACTGTCGACCGTGCACTCCAACTCCCCCCGTGATGCGATTGCCCGACTGGAAACACTTGTCCTGATGGCGGGCATGGATCTGCCCCTGCGCGCGGTACGCGAACAGATTGCCGCTGCGGTCGATGTAATAGTTCAGCTGACCCGGTTGCGTGATGGGACAAGACGCGTGACTCATGTAACTGAAGTACAGGGGATGGAGGGTGAAATAGTGACTCTGCAGGATGCTTTCGTGTTTGACTACAGCGCTGGAGTCGATTCGAACGGCCGTTTCCTCGGCAAGCCGGTGGCGACCGGGGTCCGACCAAAGTTCACCGACAAGTTCCGGGATCTGGGAATCGAGCTCTCCCCAAGCGTATTTGGCTCACCCCTTAACGGCAGAGGCGACCGATGACTCCGGAGCCCCCAATCACACAACTTCTCCTCGGGATAATTGCGTGTTTCGCGGCTATCGCCTCAGCAATATTCCTTGTCATCATCCCCCGCAAACCACGAAATACCCTCAATCGCACCAGGACTACTGCCACGCCTTCATCGGTTCAGCTAACGCAACTGGCCTCGCTGACGACAGGTGTAGTAGACAGCCTCCTTAAGAGCCGTAATCTCATGGCAGGTATCGCGGGAAAGCTGGAAGACGCGGGATTGAAGTTACGCCCCGCCGACTTCGTGGTGCTCACAGGGGTGGGTGCTGTACTAGCCGCATGCGTCGGATTGATCCTTTCTGGTCCTTTCATCGGGATTATGTTCGCGGTCTCCGTGCCAGTTCTGGTCAAGGTTGGCCTCGGTTTACTCACGGCACGCCGTCGGAAACAGTTTGCTGATCAATTAGATGACACTCTGCAGCTCCTGGCTGGCGGACTGAGGGCAGGGCATAGCCTGCTGCGCGCAATAGATGCAGTCTCGGTTGATTCGGAGTCACCAACGACCGAGGAGTTCACCAGGATCATTAATGAAACCCGGTTGGGTCGGGACCTGGGCGAAGCCTTGGATGATGCAGCGCTGAGAATGCAGTCGGAGGACTTCTCTTGGGTAGCTCAAGCAATCGCAATCCACCGCGAAGTGGGAGGGAATCTTGCGACAGTTCTTGATCAGGTGGGGCAGACCATCAGGGAACGAAATCAGATCCGTCGTCAGGTCGAATCACTCAGCGCAGAGGGCAAGCTATCCGCGTACATTCTTATGGGACTTCCATTCGCAATGGCGGGGATCCTTATGGTGGTCAGCCCGGGCTACATGAATCCCCTTTTTCAGAACACAATCGGGTACTTCATCATGGGAGTCTCAGCCGTCCTCCTTCTAGTGGGCGGACTGTGGATGAAAAAAGTTGTCTCCTTCAAATTCTGAAGTCTGAACGAGGAAGAAGAACGGAATGCCACTCACCACTTGGCTCGGAATCATGGCGATCGCCGCAGCCCTACCGTTGCTCGGTTGGTCCCTCTTCGGTCAGCGCACACCCCATAAAAAAGCGATCCAAGAAAACCTACGTCGTGGAATCGCCGCAGAGGCCAAGGCAAAGAAACGGTCGAGCGGCCGGTTTGAGGAGATTGCAGGGAAGTTCACGCCCGATCGACTGGTAGCCACGCTCGACCGTCAGTTGGCCCTCGCGGGGCGCCCCCCGAAATGGCCCCTAAGACGTCTGGTAACCGCGAAAATCGCGCTCGGCACGGCTGCCGTTCTTCTAAGCTTCCTTTATGTTGGCAACATGCCCGGCCCCAAAAGTATGCTTCTGGCTGTCGCTCTGACCGCCGTTGCCTATTTCGTACCAGATCTTCTTGTCTACAGCAAAGGAACTGAACGTCAGGCTGCTATCGCCCTTGAGCTTCCTGACACGCTCGATCAAATGACCATCGCAGTTGAGGCTGGATTGGGATTCGATTCAGCTATGGCGCGAGCGGGACAAAACGGTAAGGGGCCTCTGGCCGCCGAACTGGTACGCACCCTTCAAGATATGCAGCTAGGTATGGGACGACGTGACGCGTATATGGCCCTACTGGCTAGAACTAAGGCGCCGGAC
The DNA here is from genome assembly GCF_003075455.1 of Arthrobacter sp. Bz4. GTDB lineage: Bacteria > Actinomycetota > Actinomycetes > Actinomycetales > Micrococcaceae > Arthrobacter_D. The sequence continues at coordinate 86,674 of NZ_QDAE01000005.1, read as the reverse complement.
CTTCGACGTTTTGTGAATGCGATAGTGCAAGCAGACCGTTACGGCATTTCAATCTCAAGCGTCCTCCGAGTTCAAGCGAGCGAAATGAGATTGAAGCGCAGACAACGTGCTGAGGAGAAGGCCATGCAGATCCCCGTCAAGGTACTGTTCCCGCTGATGGTCTGCATCCTGCCCGTGCTGTTTATGGTGCTACTCGGGCCCGCAGCAATAAACGTCTTTGAGACGGTTGGGTAAGTTGAGCCCAGCTTTGTCAGAATCGATCTGACTTGCCGTTATCCTTACTGCCCCTGGTGCGCAGCGAACCACGCGGGCACCTGGTCCGCCGGCAAAGCCGGCGACCACAGGTACCCTTGCGCAATGTGCACCTGCATCCGGGACAGCTCGTCCAGTTGCTCAGCGGTTTCCACTCCTTCAGCCACTACCCGTAGACCCAGAGCCTGCCCCATCGCGGCAATGGCTTCCACAATCGGGCCAGCGTGCACGTCGCTACCACCCAGACCGTCAATGAATGACCGGTCAATTTTCAATGATGTGACGGGAAAGCGTCTGAGATAACTCAATGAGGAGTAGCCAGTGCCAAAGTCATCAACCGCAATGCCAATCCCAAGGCTGCGGAGTTTGGTCAGCGTTTTTAGTGACTGGTCGGCGTCGCCCATCAGGACAGATTCGGTGATTTCCAGGATCACTGCCGACGGTTCAATCCCTGCCGTCCGAATGGCGGTGCCCACTGCTGAGTGAAGGCCTGCGTCCTGCAGTTGCCGCGCCGAAAGATTCACAGCCATCCGCCATTTTTCCGCACCGGGCAGGTTCGCCTTCCACCACTTCATCTGCTGGAGAGCCCGGTTGAGCACCCATAACCCGATCGGCACAATCTGACCGGTTTCTTCAGCGACCGGAATGAACGCATCAGGCCCAATCAGACCGTGCTCCGGGTGCTGCCATCTCACCAGGGCTTCAAATCCGACTGGTTTACCGTTCGCCACATCAATCACCGGTTGGTAGTGAACCTGCAATTGGTCGCGCTCGATGGCACGGGGCAGCTCCGTTTCGACGGCCAGCCGCAGCGCTGCTCGCCGGTGCATTGCCTCGTCGAAAACGATTGCTTTGTTCCTACCGCTCACCTTGGCCCGATACATCGCGGCATCGGAATTGTGCAGCAATGATTCCGGGGTGTCATCGGCCGAGGAGATGGCGATGCCGATACTGACATCCACGAACACTTCCCGGTCCAGGAGCTCGAACGGTATTTGCACTGCTGCGCGGATCCGGTGAGCCAGTCTTTTCGCGCTGTCCTCAGTCATGTCCGCGCAGACAATGACGAACTCATCGCCAGCAAAACGGGCCAGGGTGTCCTCTGGTCGAACAGCAGCCAGCAACCGGGACGACAGCTGGACCAGAAGGCTATCCCCTGCAGCGTGGCCCAGGCCGTCGTTGATGACCTTGAAACGGTCCACGTCGAGGAAGAGCACTCCAACGTGTGAGGCTCTCAGCGTGCACTCGGCCAGAGCCTCCTGAATGCTCTCCGTGAGCAGCGCCCGGTTCGCCAAGCCGGTCAGCGGATCCCGGAACGCAAGGCGTTCAAGCGCCTGTTCCCCCAGCTTTCGCTCCGTGATGTCCAGGGCTGTCCCCAGCATCTTGACCGGCCGGCCGTCGTCGTCCCGCTCAAGAATCGCCCGAGCGTAAACCCATCGCACGTCTCCGTCCGGGTCCCCCACACGGTAGGTGAAATCGACTGACGTGCCGTGGTCCATCAAGTCTTTCCACAGCAGGGCAATACGGTCGCGATCCTCCGGGTGCACCGCACTCAACAGTGGCCCACGCGAGCCCTCCGCCGTAACCGGGAGTCCATGGATCCTGCAATATTCATCAGACCGCCAGACCCGGTCGGCAAGGGCATCCCACTCCACGGACCCAACGTGGGCCATTTCCTGGGCAGCTGCCAGCCGGTCCCGCTCCAGTTCGGAAGCGGCGCGGAGCCTGTTGATCTCGGAGACATCACGGGCGACCGCCGATGAACCGACCAATTGTCCCTGCTCGTCGTACATCGGGGAGAGTGTGAGCGAAATGTCCAACAGGGATCCGTCTTTTCGCATCCCCCGAACCAGCTGGCCGATCACCGGCTCCCCCCGCCGAAGCTTGTCACGCAGCTCCTCATCCGGACCGGTACGTTCCTCGGGTGAGAGCATCAGTACGCTACGGCCAATCGCCTCCTCCGGCGAATAGCCGTAGATGCGTTCAGCTCCGGCATTCCAACTGGTGATAATCCCATCGAGGGTTGCACCGTTAATCGCATCGTTCGAAAATTCGACCAGACTCGACAGCCGACTCATCTCGGCCTGGGCACGATTCGATTCGGTCGTGTCCGTGGAGACATCGATTACCGCGATTACCTGCCCTGCTTTGTCATACAGCGGGGTGATTGTTGAGTAGACGGACAGACGGCGACCGTTTCTGTGTTTGGTCCAATGCTCGCCAGACCACGGCTTCCCCGACGATACCTGGGCAATAATCGCGGTCGCTCTGGAGCCATTGTCGAACAGGGCGAGATCCGCGAAGTGTCGGCCAACCGCATCCCCCGCGCTCCACCCCAGCATCTGGACCGAGGCGTCGTTCCAGTAGGTAATCCGCCCCTGTAAATCAATGGCGACAACTGATTGCCCGACGGCGTCGAGCAGCGATGCCTGGAAGGAGCTTTCCTGCTGCGCGACTCGCTGCGACGTGATGTCGATGTGGGTGACCACCAGACCGCCGCCGTCACTCTTGCAGATGCGCGTGCGAATCCAGCGTTCACCGCCCTGAGACGGGTACTCAAGCGCGAGGTTTTGATGGTCTCCGCTCAGGACAGCGTGGAGACCAGCTGAAACTTCAACAGCGGCGCTGTCACCCTGCGCTGCCGCCGCAACACATTCCCTCAGGTAGGAGACCCCGGCGACCGGAGCTGCGATCCCGGCGAAGGGCTGAGAGAAACGCTCCCATTCCCGATTCACGGCTGAGATCACCCCATCCGCATCGAGTAGCCCCACCGCAACCGGGAGCGCGTCAAGGGTTTCACGCAATCCTGCCCGCGGGCGCTGCGCGGGATTGCCGTCGGCCGGGACCGAGGGTCGGTACGTGGTCATCATCACAGCCTATGCCAACGATCGGCCGGGCCTACCATGAACGGACCATGCAAAGGAATAACGCAGCTTTTGCGCAGGGTAACCCAAACTATCGACCGAACTAAAGCCTGTCAAAGTACCCTCGGTAAATGATCCCTGCAAATTGCGCCGTGCTTAAAGCGGTGAGGACGGTTTACACGGTGGCGGAATGTACCGCACCAATCGCTCAGTGCTGCCCCTGATACTTTCTCCACAGGACCGTGTTCCCCTCATCGATCAAGACACCCTAATGGCCCTTGCAGATCAACTCGAAAACCCGTCGGCGGTCAAGGCATTTATCCTCGACTTCATCCATGTTTGGGATGAGAGGTTTATCCGGCTGGCGGACACCGTTTCCCGTCGTGACCACGCGGCCGCCATGGAAGCGGTGCTGAGCGTCCGGACTAGCTCAATGATGGTCGGGGCGGCGCGGCTTGCCAGCCTGGCGTCCGCCCTGGAAGAGTCAATCCAACTCAACGACCCGATCAAAGCCGCCGACATCCTTCCGATCGTGGAAGCGTGTGGCATTCAAACGATCCGCGAACTGGCTCTCTGCTCCGAATCTGTTCTCGGGTAAGACGAACTCTGGCCGCTGGATCAGGTCCGTTTCGGTGCCAACCTGTAGCCCACCCCGCGGACGGTCAACAGCCATCTTGGTTCGCGCGTATCCTCACCCAGCTTGCGGCGGAGGTTGCCCATATGGACCTCAACCGCCCGCTCGTCGGCATCACTGATATAGGCGTCGTCCCGGTAGTGGTGCCCCCTGACAACCCGGACCAGATTCGCTTTGGTACGGACTGATCCGCCGCTTCGAAGGAGATCGTGCAGCAAATCGAACTCGCTGCGTGTGAGGCTGAGTTTGTTTCCGCCCAACGTTGCGGTCCGCGTTTCGTGGTTGAGCGCCAGCCCATTGTGCAGCAGCACCCCCGGCTCGCCCTCATCGGGAGGAGGAGCGCTGCCCTCACCGGATGCATCGGGGTTCCGTGGCCTGCGGAGCATGGCGGCTATCCGGGCCCGGAGTTCCCGTGGGCGGAAAGGTTTGGTGATGAAATCATCGGCACCCGATTGCAGTGCGGTCAGGGTATCCAATTCGTCGGTTCTCGCCGTCAGCATCAGAACGTAGCAATTGCTTGACTGCCGGATCCTGCGGAGTACCTCGTACCCGTCAATATCCGGAAGTCCCACATCGAGGGTCACAATGGTCGCGTTATGTTTGCCGACCAGCTCGACACCTGCCCGGCCGGAGCCTGCCGAGTGAACCTCAAATCCAGATTGAGTGAGAACAGCATCAACCAGATTACGCACATCGGCATCGTCTTCGATGACCACTGCAACTCCGGGATCGCTCATATCATTCCCTATTCTCGGCTCGTCTGACCGCTAGGCCATTGGGCTGTAAAGGATACGTCCCCCCGCATTTCACAATACTTCCGTTCGGTCCCCCAGCATACTCTTTGCCGCGGAGCCTGCTTGGTTTCAATCCGGCGCCCGTATCGACTGAGTATCAATTTGCGAGATTTCCGGTGCAAGGGTGGGCAAAGCCTATTGTTGGGACATAATAGGCGCATGCGTTACGACGGCCCGGGGAAGCCGACAACCGAATACTCTCGCCATGATTCCGGAAACTCGGCTACGCCTGAGCGCTTGTGGCTGCCTGGATTCGGACGGTTTGAGGGGGGCTTCAACTCCCGACGGAGGGCTGCGACGCACCAATTGCCCCTGACGATTGCGGTCGTAATTATCGCCGCCACCGCACCGTTATTGAATCCGGATTTACTGCTGAACGGGCTCTTCGTCGCAGGACTATTCCTGACTATTGCACTCTTCGCGGCGTGTTTCCTGATTCCGTGGGGGCGCCTACCGACGGGGGCATTGCTTGTCATCCCCATCCTTGATTTCGTCGCAATTCTGCTCTGCCGGAACGGCGCCGTCGACATCGTCCCTGGCCTTGGCGCGCTAGCGGCGTTCCCGGTCGTCTGGCTCGCTGCGTCCGGTCTGATGCCGCTGCTATCCGCGGTAGTCAGCTTCGTTGGGCCCTACCTTATTGTGCTTTTCCCCTATCTACTGGACTCCACCACCACCTATGCATCCTTGGTGGACACCCTGTTGCTCCCCACCATGACGCTGGCCCTTTTCCTCGTCATGAGGGTCCTCACGCTCCAGATGCGGATGCAACGGCTGGAGTTGCAGCAAAAGGCTGATGAGGTGTTGGCCCTTGAGACACAGAGTGGTGATCGCGAAAGACTTCTCGCTGCCATCCTCGACACCGTCGACGTCGGCGTCGTCGCCGTCGATACGGGAGGAAACACCTTGCTGTCCAACCGGCAGCAGCAACTGTTCCAGCAGGGAGCGTCTTCCCAGGACTACGACGGGGACATCCGGTTCTTCCGAAGCAAGGGATCAACTCCCCTACCCGAATCGCTGCACCCCATTCGCCGGGCCGCCGAGGGGGAATCGTTCTCCAATAACCTTCTCTGGTTGGGCGAAGGGGACTGCCAACGGGCGGTGTCCACAGCAGCACGGCCGATGACTGGTGGAGACGGCGAGTTTACCGGCTCCGTCGTCGTCTTCACGGACGTTACCGATCTGGTGAAGGCCCTGACGGTGAAGGAGGACTTCGTCGCCAATGTCACGCACGAGTTCAGCACGCCACTCACCTCCATTCTCGGCCATCTCGACCTGGTACTCGAGTCCCCGAACCTCCTGACCCCGCAGACCCGCGAGTCCCTGTCCATCGCCAGACGGAACGCTGAACGCCTCTCCATCCTGGTTTCGGACCTCCTGTCTGCAGCCTCCGCTTCGATCAGCCTGCACGCCAAGCCGACCGAACTGACGGCCCTCCTGACCTCCCGGATACGGTCAGCCCGAACACATGCGACCAACGCCGGAATCACACTCGTTTCGGAGGTACCTCAATGCCTCTGGGCCATCGCCGATCCAATGAGGATGGGCCAGGTAGTAGATAACCTGCTCTCAAACGCCATTAAGTACTCGCCCGACGGCGGAGCCGTCACCATCCGGGCACATGCGGGAGAGGGAAGGGTTTTGCTGGAAGTCGAGGACTGTGGAATAGGCATGACGCCGGACGAGACAGCCCTGATTTACGGTCGGTTTTTTCGCGCCCACAGCGCAAGGGAGTCGGCGATCCCCGGGGTCGGTTTGGGCCTGGCCATCACCAAGGCAATCGTCGAAGGCCACGGCGGCACCATTCATTGCTCCAGCTCGCTGGGAACCGGCACAAAGTTCACTGTCAGCCTGCCAACAACCATGGCGCATGCGCCGGCAGTGATCGGCTGACGAGATGCCGATGAGGGGATCTGTGGGCAGCGAGGTCCTGGCTCTGCCACACGATGTCCGCATCGTGACCGTGGCTGTAACAGCGCTGCTGGCCGGCCTGGTTCTCCTGCGGTTCGGGTGGGCACCCGAGACCCCTTCGTTCCTTGTGCTGCCCCTGTTCGGGGTGGTGCTGGCCATGATCGACCTGCGCACCAGGCTCCTGCCGAACGCGCTATTGCTGCCGTTCGCGGCCACCACGCTGGTCCTTCTCCTAGCGTCCAGCGGCCTGTCCGGGGACTGGAACCGGCTGGTCGGCGCGGTCCTGGGCAGTGCTGCCATGTTCGGCATTTACCTTGCGCTTGCACTTGTTTCACCGGGAAGCCTCGGAATGGGCGACGTGAAGCTCGCCGCGGTGCTTGGTCTCTACGGTGGTTATGCCGGAATGACCCCCTGGTTGGCAACGCTGCTCGGCGGCTTCCTCATCGGCGGCCTGATCAGTGTGTTCCTGCTTCTCTTCACCAGAGCGTCGGCCCGTTCGGTCTTCCCGTTTGGGCCGCCGATGCTCGCCGCGTGCTTCGCTGCGATTGTCGCATTCGGTTAGCTCCGCAGCCCCGTCACAGGACCGTCCCGCCGCGCACGGGTCTCCTCAGCGCGGGTCCCGATGGCGTCGTCGTCGGGGTACCTGACCTCCTCGAGAACCAACGGGTGGGGCGCCGCAAGCACCGAGCGGGCCTCCTTGCTGCGTGCGGTGAGCCGTTCGAAGAGCCACTCGGGGTCTTTCTCCCCCACTCCCACGCGCAACGTTGAGCCGATCAGTCCCCGCACCATGTTGTGGCAAAAAGCGTCAGCCTGAATGGCCGCGGTGATGACGCCGTCGTCGCCGCGGCTGAAGTCGAACCGCTGCAGTTCGCGGACGGTTGTCGCGCCGGGCCGCGGTTTCACAAACGAACGGAAGTCCTGCAGGCCGAGGAGCCGCCTGGCGCCGTCATTCATCCGGTCAACCTGCAGTTCGTCGGGGTGCCAGAGCGTCACACGGCGGACCAAGGGGTCCCGCAATTCGGGACGGTCGGCGATCCGGTAGCTGTACCGACGCCACAGCGCCGAGAACCTGGCATCGAAGCCGGTGGGGGCCAGCCCGACCTTGCGGACGACGACGGCGGGCACCTGGTGGCGCTGCCGGTCGGCCTTGTGGAGTTCTCGGCTGATCGTGGCTCCCAACCTGCGCATCATGGCCGTTTCCGGGGTCATCTCCTTGCCACGGCTGAGACCATGCCACTCCCCCGGGGTCAGATCCACGTGGGCCACCTGACCACGGGCGTGGACACCGGTATCGGTGCGCCCCGCGACCGTCAGCCGGGCGGGTCGGCGCAGGAGGGTCTCAAGGCCGGCCTCGATTGCTCCCTGCACGGTGAGCAGCCCGGGTTGCAGGGCCCACCCGGAAAAGGACGCACCGTCGTAGGCAAGATCCAACCGGACACGCAAAAGCCCGCTGTCCTCACGAAGGACAGCGGGCTTTTGCTCAGTCATGGTGCTTCTTCAGATGCGGAAGAATTACTTCTTGCCGTCGTCTTCTGTGGTGCCTTCTTCGACTACAACAACCTCATCGGCACCGGCCTCGGCGCTGACGTTGGTGTCCTCAGCGGCGACCTCGTCGGCCGACGGTGCTGACTCTGCTGAATCGACCGAGTCAGCTGACTCCGGCGAATCAGGGGAATCTGCTGATTCTGCCGATTCTGCCGATACCGGGGCAGCCGCGGCAGGCGCTGCGTTCGCCTTGGACTGCTCGGCTTCTGCAACGACTGACTGCTTCGCTGACATAGGCTCCAGAACCAGTTCAATGACCGCCATGGGGGCGTTGTCGCCCTTACGGTTACCGATCTTGGTGATGCGGGTGTAGCCACCTTCGCGCTCGGCAACGGCAGGAGCGATGTCCGTGAACAGTTCATGGACGATGCTCTTGCTGCTGATGACGCCCAGGACGCGACGACGTGAAGCGAGATCGCCCTTCTTCGCGAAGGTGATCAGGCGCTCGGCGTAGGGGCGAAGCCTCTTCGCCTTGGTCACCGTGGTGGTGATGCGCTTGTGCTCGAACAGTGAGGCGGCCAAGTTGGCGAGCATCAGGCGTTCGTGCGCCGGACCGCCTCCGAGACGTGGGCCCTTTGTTGGTGTGGGCATGATTGTTTCTCCTCTAAGTGGTCCTGTCCGCCGCTACCAGCGGCGGACAGGTCTTTCTAACGTTGTTAGAGCTCGTCGTCGCTGTAGGCGGCGTCGTCTTCTTCGATGGCTGCTGCGCGAGCCGCGAGGTCGAACCCTGGAGGGGAATCCTTCAGGGACAGACCCAGCTCAACCAACTTGGCCTTGACCTCGTCGATCGACTTTGCGCCGAAGTTGCGGATGTCCATCAGGTCGGCCTCGGAGCGGGCAACGAGTTCACCCACGGTGTGGATACCCTCACGCTTGAGGCAGTTGTATGACCGAACGGTCAGCTCGAGATCTTCAATGGGCAGCGCCATGTCGGCTGCCAGGGCAGCGTCTGTTGGCGATGGGCCAATCTCGATGCCTTCGGCAGCGGTGTTCAGCTCACGAGCCAGTCCGAACAGTTCCACCAGGGTGGTACCGGCCGAGGCTACTGCATCGCGGGGAGCGATGGCGTCCTTGGTTTCGACGTCGACGATCAGACGGTCGAAGTCGGTGCGCTGCTCAACACGGGTTGCTTCGACCCGGAAGGTGACCTTCAGGACCGGCGAGTAGATGGAGTCAACCGGGATACGGCCGATCTCTGAGTCGCCGGACTTGTTCTGTGAGGCCGACACATAGCCGCGTCCACGCTCGATGGTCAGCTCAAGCTCGAACTTACCCTTCGAGTTCAGGGTGGCGATGTGCAGATCCGGGTTGTGGAACTCGACACCGGCTGGCGGCGCAATGTCCGCAGCGGTGACGACGCCGGGACCCTGCTTGCGCAGGTAGGCAACAACTGGCTCGTCGTGCTCGGAAGACACAGCCAGGTTCTTGATGTTCAGGATGATCTCGGTGACATCTTCCTTGACACCCGGAACCGTGGTGAACTCGTGCAGCACTCCGTCGATACGGATGCTGGTTACAGCTGCACCCGGGATCGAGGAAAGCAGGGTGCGGCGGAGTGAGTTTCCGAGGGTGTAGCCGAAACCGGGCTCAAGCGGCTCGATGACGAACCGTGAGCGGTTGTCGGCGACGACTTCTTCAGTCAGGGTGGGGCGCTGTGCAATAAGCACTTACATTTCCTTTCAGGGAGCATCCGCTATATGACGCAACACAAATGGTGGAAAGGGACAGCTAGCAAGCAACGCTTATTAGCTTGGGGATCGGTGTCGAACGCCGCCCTGAACAATCCCGGGTACTGGGATCATTCAGCGCGGCATTCGCACCGGAAAAGCTAATTAGACGCGGCGACGCTTCGGAGGCCGGCAACCGTTGTGGGCGCTGGGGGTGACATCCTGAATGGAGCCAACCTCCAGGCCGGTGGCCTGCAGCGAGCGGATAGCTGTTTCGCGTCCTGAGCCTGGGCCCTTGACGAAAACGTCGACCTTCTTGACGCCGTGTTCCTGCGCACGCTTTGCAGCAGCCTCGGCTGCCATCTGAGCGGCGAACGGCGTCGACTTGCGAGAACCCTTGAATCCAACTTCACCGGCGGAGGCCCAGGAGATAACTGCTCCTGACGGGTCCGTGATGGACACGATGGTGTTGTTGAAGGTGCTCTTGATGTGCGCCTGTCCAAGCGCGATATTCTTCTTATCCTTGCGACGCGGCTTACGTACCGCTCCACGAGTCTTGGGGGGCATTGCTTCTCCTACGAAAGGTGATGGGTGAGGTGCCGGGACCTGAAGGTCTGGCGAGCAAGCGGCTGGCTAGAACCATAAGCCCCTATAACAGGGGCCTCCGCTGGCGAGGGTTCCCTGGCCGGACGAGCGCTAGCGAGTCAGGTTAGGGAGCCAGTGGGGATCTAGCGCGCGGCCTTCTTCTTGCCGGCCACGGTGCGCTTGGGGCCCTTACGGGTACGCGCGTTGGTCTTCGTACGCTGTCCGCGTACGGGAAGACCGCGGCGGTGCCGGATGCCTTCGTAGCTTCCGATCTCCACCTTTCGGCGGATGTCGGCGGCTACCTCACGGCGGAGGTCACCTTCGACCTTGTAGTTGACTTCGATGTAGTCACGCAGCTGCAGCAGCTCCGCGTCACTGAGGTCCTTGACGCGCGTATTCGGGCTGATCCCGGTTTCTGCCAGCGTCTGGTCTGCACGGGTCTTGCCCACGCCATAGATATAGGTAAGCGCTATCACTACCCGCTTTTCGCGGGGAATGTCTACGCCAGCGAGACGTGCCATAGTGGCGGTTCTCCTTTGGTGTTTCTGGAGGTCTGAAGCAGAGCGGCCTGCTGAAAATTTCAGCTCCCCGGCCTCCGTGCCCGGGGGTGTGCTCCCACCGATCGTGGGAACTGCTCTGCCTTTATGGTTGTACTACTGCAGCGCGTGGGTGGTGCTTCTCTTGACGAGAAGAACTAGCCCTGACGCTGTTTGTGGCGCGGGTTTTCGCAGATTACGAGTACGTTGCCCTTGCGGCGAACCACCTGGCACTTATCGCAGATCCGCTTGACGCTCGGCTGGACCTTCATGGTTTTCCTTTGCGTTGTTTGCAGATTGTGCTGTAACTACACTCCCTGTCCTGAGGCAGGACGGGAGAATTCCTTATTTGTAGCGGTAGACGATACGGCCTCGGGTGAGGTCGTAAGGGCTAAGCTCCACTACCACCCGGTCCTCAGGAAGGATCCGGATATAGTGCTGACGCATTTTTCCCGAGATGTGGGCGAGGACAATGTGACCGTTTGCCAGCTCAACGCGGAACATCGCGTTGGGCAGAGCCTCGTTCACAGTGCCTTCAATCTCAATGACACCGTCTTTCTTGGCCATATCCTCCGCTAACGTCGATGCCCGCCACTGACGCGGCAGGCGATTGGGGTTGTGATCGTTGACCTACTCCCAGCGCAGCAACAGACCCGGGTTACCGGATCGTGCACACGTGGCGCCCTAAATGGGCACACGAGTAGAGACAACCAACAGGCAACTCTACGCTAACAGCTGTGAAATGTTAAATCTGGGTTCACGGGGTTGTCAGAGCGCAACGGGCGTGACACCCAGGGGCGCGAGCTTGGCTGCTCCCCCATCTTCGGCGCTGAGCACCCAGATGCCGCCGTCGTGCACCGCTACGGTGTGCTCCCACTGACATGACCGCTTGCCGTCAGTGGTCACTACAGTCCAGTCGTCGTCCAGCAACGTTGTCTCCAGGCTACCGAGGACCAGCATGGGCTCTATCGCCAGACACAGCCCCGGCTTGACCTTGGGACCACGGTGTCCACTGCGGTAGTTGAGCACGTCGGGCGGCTGGTGCATGGCGGTGCCGATCCCATGGCCAACATAGTCCTGCAGGATCCCTAACGGAGCGCCGTCCAGTCCCGAGACGTAGTCATCAATTGCATTGCCCACATCGCCAACATTCCGGGCGTTAGCCAGCGCGGCGATGCCATGCCACATGGCCGACTCCGTCGCGTCGGACAGCCGCTGGTCCTCGGCCCGCGCCTGTCCAACGATCACCGAACGAGCGGAGTCTGAATGCCAGCCGTCCACGATGGCGCCACCATCAATAGAGAGGATGTCACCGTCCTGGAGCACATAATCTCCTGGGATCCCGTGCACCACTTCATGGTTCACCGATGCACAGATTGATGCGGGGAACCCGTGGTATCCCAGAAAGTTGGACGTTGCTCCCGAAGCCTTCAAAACCCCAGCGAACACGCCGTCGAGTTCCCGGGTAGTGACACCGACCGCAGCCGCGGCCACGGCTTCGTCGAGCGCTGCCGACAGGACCAATCCGGCCTTCCGCATGGTGCGGATTTGCTGGTTGTTCTTGTATTCGACCTTCGACTGGCGAAACATCGTCAAACTACCGGGTGCCGTTCAGGGCACTGACGACTCGTTCGGTCACTTCGTCGATAGCTCCGATGCCGTCGACCCGCTTGACGATGCCGCGTCCCTCGTACTGCGAGACAACCTCTTCGGTCTGCTCGTGGTACAGGTCAAGCCGGTGGCGGATGACGGTTTCGTTGTCGTCGCTGCGGCCGTCCAGCTCAGCGCGGCCGGTCAGGCGACGGATCAGTTCCTCGTCTGGGGCGGTGAGCTGCAAGACGGCGTCGAGGGTGAGCTCGTTCTGCTGGAGAATGTCATCCAGTTCGACAACCTGGGCCGGAGTGCGCGGGTAACCGTCGAGGAGGAATCCCTCGCGCACGTCGTCTTCTTTCAGACGATCCCGCACCATCGAATTGGTGACACTGTCAGGCACGAAGTCCCCGGCGTCCATGTACTTCCTGGCCTCGAGGCCAAGCGGAGTCTCCCGCTTCACGTTGTCCCGGAAGATATCTCCAGTAGAAATCGCGACGACTCCTAGTCGCTCGGAGATTCGCGAAGCCTGTGTGCCTTTGCCGGATCCGGGAGGTCCAATTATGAGCATGCGTGTCATCGCAACAACCCTTCGTAGTGACGCTGCTGAAGCTGAGCGTCGATCTGCTTCACCGTTTCGAGTCCAACACCCACCATGATGAGGATTGAGACACCACCGAAGGGGAAGTTCTGGTTAGCGTTGATCAACACGAGCGCGATCAACGGGATCAGTGCCACCAGGCCAAGGTATAGGGCACCGGGCAGGGTGATGCGGGACAAGACGTACTGCAGGTACTCGGCCGTCGGACGACCCGCACGGATGCCCGGGATGAACCCGCCGTACTTCTTCATGTTCTCCGAGACCTCATCCGGGTTGAACGTGATCGCTACGTAGAAGTAGGTGAAGAACACGATCATGGCGAAGTACAGGGCCATGTAGAGGGGGTGGTCGCCGTTCGCCAGGTAGGTGGTGATGAAGTTGACCCACTCCGGTGGCGGTGTCTGCCCATCGGTTGGCGTGTTGAATTGCGCGATCAGGCTCGGCAGATACAGCATCGATGAGGCGAAGATGACCGGGATAACACCGGCCATGTTCACCTTGATCGGGATGTAGGTGCTGCTGCCACCGAGGGTGCGTCGACCCACCATCCGTTTGGCGTACTGCACGGGGATGCGACGCTGCGACTGCTCAACAAAGATCACCAATGCAACCACTACTAGCCCGATGGCGATCACTGCCACGAAGACGGTCCAGCCCTGGGTGCGGAGGATCTCGCCCAGGGAGGTGGGGAAGCCTGCGGCGATGGCGGTGAAGATCAGCAGCGACATGCCGTTGCCGACTCCACGCTCGGTGATGAGTTCACCCATCCACATGATCAGGCCGGTACCGGCGGTAAGGGTCAGGATCAGAAGCAGAATGGTGATGAGACTGTCGTCCGGGATGATCGGCACTGGGCAGTCGCCTAGCAGGGCTCCGGATCGGGCCAGGGAAACCAGTGTGGTCGCGTTGAGCAAGGCCAACGCGATGGTGAGGTAGCGCGTGTACTGGGTCAGCGTCGACTGCCCCTGCGCGCCTTCCTGGTGCAGCTCCTGGAACCGCGGGATGACCACGCGGAGGAGCTGGGTGATGATGCTCGCCGTGATGTAGGGCATGATGCCCAGAGCGAAGATGGACACTTGCAGGAGAGCGCCACCACTGAAGAGGTTCACGAACTCATAGAGACCACCCTCGGTGTTGCCGAGCTGCAAACACTGCTGAACATTGCCGTAATCGACACCGGGCGCGGGGATGAAGGCACCCAGGCGGAAGATGGTGATGATTCCAAGCGTGAACAACAGCTTGCGCCGCAAGTCTGGCGTCCGGAAAGCCCGGCCAATAGCGCTAAGCAAGCGTCCTCCTGAAGGTCTTGGTGTCCATGGCGGACAGATACACAACAACCGAGTCTAACGGTTGAAACCCGGTGCGTCGGACCCGGGGGTGGCTAGGTAAGCCCATGTGGCCATAAAAAAACTCTTGGTGGGCCGGAATGTTCCGGCCCACCAAGAGTCTAGTTGCTAGATCGGGTAGATCACAGCGGCTCTGAATTAGAGTCCGGTGACCGAACCGCCGGCTGCAGTGATTTTCTCTGCAGCGCTAGCCGAGTACGCGTGCACAGTGACATCAACCTTGACGGTGATGTCGCCGGTGCCCAGTACCTTCACGGGCTGGTTCTTACGAACCGCACCGTTGGCGACCAGGCTGTCGACTGACACCTCGCCACCGTTGGGGTAAAGCTCCGAGATCTTATCCAGGTTTACTACCTGGAACTCGACCCGGAATGGGTTCTTGAAGCCACGCAGTTTGGGAAGGCGCATGTGCAGGGGAAGCTGTCCGCCTGCGAAGCCTGCCTTGACCTGGTAACGGGCCTTGGTTCCCTTCATACCGCGTCCTGCAGTCTTACCCTTGGAGCCTTCGCCACGGCCCACGCGGGTCTTGGCGGTCTTCGCTCCAGGGGCGGGACGCAGGTGGTGAACCTTGAGCGCGTGAACGCGCTCATTATCCGACTTGACCGTGGCTGCTGCCACATTCTTCTCTGCCATTAGTTGGCCTCCTCAACCTTCACGAGGTGCGGAACCGTGTTGACCATGCCAACAGTGACGGCATCAGCGGTACGGACAACGGTGTGTCCGATGCGCTTGAGGCCGAGAGACCGCAGGGTGTCGCGCTGGTTCTGCTTGCCGCCAATGACGGACTTGATTTGGGTGATTTCAAGCTTCGCTGAGCTTACTAACACGCGCTTGGGAGTTGCCATTACGCACCTGCCTTTTGTTCCTGCATTGCGCGCAGCATCGACGAGGAAGCCACCTGATCCAGCGGCAACCCACGACGGGCGGCTACTGCCTGAGGCTCTTCCAGCCGCTTCAGCGCGTCAACAGTTGCGTGAACAATGTTGATGGCGTTCGAAGAACCGAGTGATTTGGACAGAACATCGTGGATGCCGACGCATTCCAGCACAGCACGCACCGGGCCACCGGCGATAACGCCGGTACCTGGGGAGGCCGGGCGGAGCAGGACTACGCCTGCGGCCGCTTCGCCCTGCACCAGGTGAGGGACCGTGCCACCGATGCGGGGGACCTTGAAGAAGGACTTCTTGGCCTCTTCAACGCCCTTTGCGATAGCTGACGGAACTTCCTTGGCCTTGCCGTAACCGACGCCGACCATTCCGTTACCGTCGCCAACGACAACCAGGGCGGTGAAGCTGAAACGCCGTCCACCCTTGACTACCTTTGACACACGGTTGATAGCAACCACGCGCTCGACAAACTTGTCCTTGTCGTCGCCACGACCGCCGTCACGGCCACCACGGCCGCCGTCGCGACCGCCACGGCCACCGTCACGGCCACCGGCGCCGCTGCTGCGGCCACCACGTTCTGCGCGGGCACCGCCCTTGCGGTCGTCGGCTGCTGCCGCTGCGGGTGCCTCTGTAGCCGGAGCTGCAGCGGCAGGCTGATCAGTACCTGTACTCAATTCAGGTTCCTTTGCATTGTTTTCCTCGGTCACAGTGCCAACCCACCTTCGCGGGCGCCATCAGCGATGGCGGCAATACGGCCGTGGTACTTGTTGCCGCCGCGGTCGAAGACTACTGCTTCGATTCCTGCAGCCTTGGCACGCTCTGCGACGAGGTTGCCCACGCGCTTAGCTTTGGCGGTCTTGTCGCCGTCGAATGCACGCAGATCGGCTTCGAGGGTGGATGCCGAAGCAACCGTGACACCCAGACCGTCGTCCACAACCTGAACGAACATGTGACGTGCAGACCGGTTGACTACCAGACGCGGGCGGACCGCGGTTCCGGTGATGCGCTTGCGCACACGGAGGTGGCGGCGTCCGCGCTGGGCGGACTTGCTCTTTGAGCTTCGCTTCTTATTAATGCTGATAGCCATGATTATTTACCAGACTTTCCGACTTTACGGCGAACAACTTCGCCTGCGTAGCGCACGCCCTTGCCCTTATAGGGGTCCGGCTTCCGCAGCTTGCGGATGTTTGCGGCGACTTCGCCGACCTGCTGCTTGCTGATGCCGGAGACGGAAACCTTGGTAGGTCCCTCAACGGTCAGAGTGATGCCCTCCGGTGCCTTGACGGCGACCGGGTGGCTGAAGCCCAGTGCGAACTCCAGGTCGGAACCCTTCGCCTGCACGCGGTAACCGGTGCCGACAATTTCGAGGTTCTTCTTGTATCCGTCAGTGACACCGATGATCATGTTGGAGATCAGCGTGCGTGTCAGGCCGTGCAGCGAACGCGATTCGCGCTCGTCGTTCGGCCGGGTGACGGTCAGTGTGCTCTCGTCGAGATCCACCAGGATCGGGCTGGGCACAGTGTGGCTCAGCTCCCCCTTGGCTCCCTTGACGGACACCAGGTTACCGGTGACTTTTACCTCAACACCCGCGGGAACGGAGATGGGGAGACGTCCAATACGTGACATGTGTTTACTCCTTCTCTGTTCCGGCTACCAGACGTAGGCGAGGACTTCCCCACCCACGCCCTTCTTGGATGCCTGGCGGTCTGTCAGCAGTCCGGAGGACGTTGACAGGATTGCAATCCCAAGGCCACCCAGCACGTGCGGCAGGTTGGTGGACTTCGCGTAAACGCGGAGCCCGGGCTTGGAGATGCGGCGGATGCCGGCGATTGAACGCTGGCGCTCAGGACCGAACTTGAGGTCGATGGTCAGCTTCTTGCCAACCTCCGCTTCCTCTTCCTTCCAGCCTGCGATGTAGCCTTCAGCCTTCAGGATGTCGGCGACGCGAGCTTTGAGCTTGCTGTATGGCATGCTCACGGTGTCGTGGTATGCGGAGTTTGCATTGCGCAGACGTGTCAGCATGTCTGCCACAGGATCTGTCATTGTCATGTGGGCTCTTGCCCTTCCTCGTAACGGTTTCCGGGGCCCGGTTTAGGGTGTTGGACTTGCGCCCTACCCTGCCCGGTACGGACCTGGAACGTAGTTAGATTAATCTTCGGATTTAAACGGGAAGCCGAGCGCTTTGAGCAGTGCGCGACCTTCGTCATCGGTTTTTGCGGTGGTGACAACGGTGATGTCCATGCCACGTACGCGGTCGATCTTGTCCTGGTCGATCTCATGGAACATTGACTGTTCCGTGAGCCCGAAGGTGTAGTTGCCGTTTCCGTCGAACTGGCGGCCGCTGAGGCCACGGAAGTCGCGGATACGGGGCAGCGCCAGTGACACCAGACGGTCTACGAATTCCCACATCCGGTCGCCACGGAGCGTTGCGTGGCAGCCGATCGGCATTCCTTCGCGCAGCTTGAACTGAGCGATCGATTTGCGGGCCTTGGTGACCTGAGGCTTCTGACCAGTGATCTGGGTCATGTCGCGTACAGCACCATCGATGAGCTTGGAGTCCTTGGCGGCATCTCCAACACCCATGTTCACAACAACCTTGACCAGTCGTGGGACCTGGTTGACGTTGGTGTAACCGAATTCTTCCTGCAGTCCGGACTTGATTTCAGCGGCGTAGCGCGTCTTCAGGCGCGGGGAGATCTTTGTCTCTACGGCTTCGGTAGTCATTAGAGATCCTTCCCTGATGCCTTGGCGACGCGAATCCGGACCGTACGCTCTTTACCGTCTTTTTCGACGGTATCGATGCGGTAGCCAACGCGGGTTGGCTTGTTGGTCTCGGGGTCAACCACTGCAACATTGCTGATGTGGATGGGGGCTTCAATGACCTCGATGCCGCCAGTCTTCGAGCCGCGCTGCGACTGTCCGACCTTGGTGTGGCGGGTGACGCGGTTGATTCCCTCGACGAGGACCCGGTTGTTCTCCCGGAATACCTTCAGAACCTTGCCCTGCTTGCCGCGGTCTCCGCCGCGTTCCTGCTTGGCTCCGCTGATGACCTGTACCAGGTCACCCTTCTTGATCTTGAACTTCACTGTCTTATTCGCTCCCATGGGTTAGAGCACCTCCGGCGCTAGCGAGATGATCTTCATGAAGCGCTTGTCACGGAGTTCGCGACCGACGGGACCGAAGATACGCGTACCGCGCGGGTCGCCGTCTGTCTTCAAGATCACCGCAGCGTTCTCGTCAAACTTGATGTAGGAACCATCCGCGCGGCGGCGTTCCTTCTTGGTGCGGACGATGACCGCCTTGACGACGTCGCCCTTCTTTACGTTACCGCCGGGAATTGCATCCTTGACGGTGGCGACAATTACGTCGCCGATGCCTGCGTAGCGACGTCCAGATCCACCGAGAACACGGATTGTCAAGATTTCCTTGGCACCCGTGTTGTCGGCGACCTTAAGCCGCGACTCCTGCTGAATCACTTATTACTCCTGTCGTCGCGCTGGTTCTCTATACGAGCCTTGCGGAACGGATATGGGTTGGCCCCGTAATACTGGTCCTCAGCCTGCGCGGGCGCGAACACGCCAACGCAAAGAATGCTGAACAAGATTATCGGGCTTTTGTCTCAATCGCCGGTGTGGAAGCTCATACCTCTAACCCACCGGACAGACAAGATTTTCATCTTATCGCGAAAGTGCCCCGGAGGTGAAATCGCAGTGCGATCTCACCTCCGGGGCCCAGTCGTTAAAGCTGGTTCCCTTGCGGGAGCCTACTTGGCGCGCTCGATTACCTCGACCAGACGCCACCGCTTGGTAGCGGACAGCGGGCGGGTCTCACTGATGAGAACGTGATCGCCGATGCCGGCGGTGTTCTCTTCATCGTGGACCTTGACCTTGGTGCTGCGGCGAAGAACCTTGCCGTACAGTGCGTGCTTCACCCGGTCCTCAACCTGGACCGTGATGGTCTTTTCCATCTTGTCCGAGACTACGTAGCCACGACGGGTCTTACGGTAGCCGCGGGCGAGATCGTCCGACGTCGTTGCTTCACTCTTCTGTTCACTCACTTGGCGTCCTCCTTAGATGCCTCGGTGCCCGCATCCGGGGCGTCTTTGGTGGAGGCCTTCTTGGACTTCTTGGCCTTTTCAGGCTTTGCTTCCTCAACAGGAGCAACAAAGTCAGGCCGAATGCCGAGCTCACGCTCACGCATCACCGTGTACAGGCGTGCGATATCGCGCTTCACTGAGCGCAGACGCCCGTGATTTTCCAACTGACCCGTAGCGGACTGGAAGCGAAGGTTGAACAACTCTTCCTTACCCTTGCGGAGTTCTTCGACCAGGCGATCACGATCGAAGCCGTCCAACTGCTCGGATGTCAGTTCCTTTGAACCAATAGCCATGTCTACTCACCACCTTCACGACGCACAATGCGTGCCTTCAACGGCAGCTTGTGGATTGCTAGGCGCAATGCTTCGCGGGCTACCTCTTCTGATACACCGGAGAGTTCGAAAAGAACCCGACCCGGCTTGACGTTGGATACCCACCATTCTGGGGAACCCTTACCGGAACCCATACGGGTTTCAGCAGGCTTCTTGGTCAGTGGGCGGTCCGGATAAATGTTGATCCAGACCTTGCCGCCACGCTTGATGTGGCGGGTCATGGCAATACGTGCAGCTTCAATCTGACGGTTGGTGACGTAAGCCGGGCTCAGCGCCTGGATACCCCACTCACCGAAGCTGACCTCAGTGCCACCGGTTGCAGCGCCGGAACGACCCGGGTGGTGCTGCTTACGGAACTTGACTCGACGAGGGATAAGCATTTAAGCCTGTCCTCCTTCCGCTGCTGCCGGAGCTGCAGCTTCAGCCGGTGCGGCAGTTGCCTGCGCCTCGGTAGGAGCGGAGCCGGCCGGGTTACGACGACGACGGTCTGCACCGCGGTCTCCGCCACGGTCAGCGCCAGCTGGGCCACGGCTCGGACGGTCGCTTCCGCCGCCGCGTCCGCGGGACGGTGCAGCTGCAGCCTGGGCTGCGAGCTCCTTGGCGGTGATGTCGCCCTTGTAGATCCAGACCTTCACGCCGATACGGCCGAAGGTGGTCTTGGCTTCGAAGAAACCGTAATCGATGTTCGCGCGGAGGGTGTGCAGGGGCACACGGCCTTCGCGGTAGAACTCGGAACGGCTCATTTCTGCGCCACCCAGACGGCCGGAACACTGAACACGGATGCCCTTGGCTCCTGCACGCTGCGCCGACTGCATAGCCTTCTTCATCGCACGGCGAAATGCCACGCGTGAGGAGAGCTGCTCGGCAACGCCCTGGGCCACAAGCTGGGCTTCCATCTCGGGGTTCTTGACCTCGAGGATGTTCAGCTGAACCTGCTTGCCGGTCAGTTTCTCCAGCTCGCCGCGGATACGGTCTGCTTCGGCGCCGCGGCGGCCGATTACGATGCCGGGACGTGCAGTGTGGATATCCACACGAACACGGTCACGGGTGCGCTCGATCTCTACCTTGGCGATACCGGCGCGGTCCATGCCCGTCGCCATGAGCTGACGGATCTTGATGTCCTCACGGACGTAATCCTTGTACCGCTGACCTGGCTTGTTGCTGTCGGCAAACCAGTGCGAACGGTGGTCCGTGGTGATACCGAGCCTGAACCCATGCGGGTTTACTTTCTGTCCCACTAGCGGACCTGCGCTTTCTCAGGGGTGGCTACTACAACTGTGATGTGACTGGTCCGCTTCAAGATGCGGAACGCACGGCCCTGGGCGCGCGGTCGGAACCGCTTCATCGTGGGGCCCTCATCAACAAATGCCTCGCTGATGATCAGGCTATCTTCATCGAATGCGATGCCGTCCCGGTCCGCGAGGACACGGGCGTTGGCGACCGCCGACTGTACTACCTTGAATACCGGCTCTGAAGCTGCCTGTGGGGCGAACTTCAGTATTGCCAGAGCCTCATTCGTCTGCTTGCCACGAACCAGGTTGACGACGCGCCGGGCCTTCATAGGCGTGACACGCGAAAAACGCGCAACTGCCTTGGCTTCCATTGCTTTCCTTCTCTCGTCTTCTGCCGCTCGAGCAGCGCCTAGCGGCGCTTGCCCTTGCGGTCGTCCTTTACATGGCCGCGGAAGGTCCGCGTCGCAGCGAATTCGCCGAGCTTGTGCCCGACCATTGACTCTGTGACAAACACCGGGATGTGCTTGCGCCCGTCGTGCACGGCGATCGTGTGCCCCAGCATGTCGGGGATGATCATTGAGCGGCGGGACCACGTCTTGATGACGTTCTTGGTGCCCTTGTCGTTTTCACGAGCTACCTTCACAAAAAGGTGCTGATCGACGAAGGGGCCTTTCTTCAGGCTGCGTGGCATGTCTCCAGGCTCCTATCGCTTGTTCTTGCCGGAACGACGGCGACGCACAATCAGTGAGTCGCTCTCTTTGTTTTTGCGGCGGGTACGGCCTTCGGCCTTACCGTTCGGGTTCACCGGGTGACGGCCACCAGAGGTCTTACCTTCACCACCACCATGTGGGTGATCAACCGGGTTCATGGCAACGCCACGAACGGTTGGGCGGACGCCCTTCCAGCGCATACGGCCGGCCTTGCCCCAGTTGATGTTGGACTGTTCTGCGTTTCCAACTTCACCGATGGTGGCCCGGCAGCGAACATCCACATTGCGGATTTCACCGGAGGGGAGGCGGAGCTGCGCGAAGCGGCCCTCTTTGGCAACCAGCTGGACTGACGCACCGGCCGAGCGAGCCATCTTGGCCCCGCCGCCTGGACGCAGTTCCACAGCGTGGATCACGGTACCAACCGGGATGTTCCGCAGTGGCAGGTTGTTGCCTGGCTTGATGTCAGCACCGGAACCGGCTTCCACCATGTCGCCCTGCTTCAGGCGGTTAGGTGCAACGATGTAGCGCTTGGTGCCGTCAACGTAGTGGAGCAACGCGATGCGAGCCGTGCGGTTGGGATCGTATTCGATCTCAGCAACGCGGGCGTCAACGCCGTCCTTGTCGTGGCGACGGAAGTCAATCAGGCGGTACTGGCGCTTGTGGCCACCACCCTTGTGACGGGTCGTGATCTTGCCGGTGTTGTTACGTCCACCCTTTTTGGGGAGGGGACGCACCAGGGACTTCTCCGGTGTCGACCGAGTGATTTCTGCGAAGTCAGCAACGCTTGAGCCGCGACGGCCAGGCGTTGTTGGCTTGTATTTGCGAATAGCCATGTGTCATTTCCTCGTTAAAGTGGTCTCCGCCCTAACCGAGCGGACCGCCGAAGATGTCGATCGTTCCTTCTTTGAGGGTCACGATGGCACGCTTGGTGCCCTTACGCTGCCCCCAGCCGAAGCGGGTGCGCTTGCGCTTACCCGAACGATTGAGTGTGTTGATCGAATCGACCTTGACGGAGAAAATCTTCTCCACGGCCAACTTGATCTCTGTCTTGTTCGAGCGAGGGTCGACCAGGAAGGTGTACTTACCTTCGTCGATCAGGCCGTAGCTCTTTTCCGAGACGACCGGCGCAAGGACGACGTCGCGGGGATCTTTGGAGATGGTCGCGCTCACTTGGCGTCCTCCGTAGCTGTTGTGCTCTCGTCAGCATCTACGGTCGAGTCAGCTGACCCGACGAACGTGTCGTAAGCGGCCTTCGTGAAGATCACGTCGTCGGAAACCAGCACGTCATAGGTGTTGAGCTGGTCAACATAGAGGACGTGTACTTCCGGGACGTTCCGCACGGACAGTGCCGTGAGATCGTTGGCGCGCTCGATAACGATGAGCAAGTTTGGACGCTCCGAGATGCTGCGAAGCGCTTCGATTGCACCCTTGGTGGACGGCTTGTCGCCGGACACCAGGGACTCGAGGACGTGGATACGGCCGTTGCGTGCCCGATCAGAGAGGGCACCGCGCAGAGCGGCAGCCTTCATCTTCTTGGGGGTGCGCTGGCTGTAGTCGCGTGGGGTGGGTCCGTGGACGACGCCGCCACCGGTCATGTGAGGGGCACGGATCGAACCCTGACGGGCACGACCTGTTCCCTTCTGCTTGAACGGCTTGCGGCCTGCGCCGGATACCTCTGCACGAGTCTTCGTCTTGTGCGTACCCTGACGGGCAGCGGCAAGCTGAGCCACGACGACCTGGTGCAGCAAGGGCACATTGGTCTGCGTGTCGAAGATCTCTGCGGGGAGATCGACCTTTACAGTGTTGACAGCCATCTAACTATGCTCCCTTCACGGCGGTGCGCACGAGGACGACCTGGCCGCGGGCGCCGGGAACGGCACCCTTGATCAGCAGCAGCGACTTCTCGACATCCACAGCGTGAACTGTGAGGCTCAGAGTGGTCTGACGAACGGCACCCATACGGCCTGCCATTTTCATACCCTTGAAGACGCGGCTAGGGGTGGACGCGCCACCGATAGAGCCGGGCTTGCGGTGGTTCTTGTGGGCACCGTGGGATGCGCCGACGCCGTGGAAGCCGTGACGCTTCATGACACCTGCGAAGCCCTTGCCCTTGGTGGTGCCGATGACGTCGACCTTCTGGCCGGCTTCGAAGATCTCAACGGAGAGCTCCTGGCCCAGCGAGTAGGTGTCAGCATCGGAGGTACGCAGCTCAACCACGTGGCGGCGCGGCGTGACGCCGGCCTTTTCGAAGTGACCGGCCAGTGGCTTGGTCACCTTGCGGGGGTCGATCTGGCCGAAGCCGATCTGGACAGCTGTGTAGCCGTCCTGGTCCGCTGAGCGGAGCTGGGTAATGACGTTGGAGTCAGCCTGGACGACAGTAACCGGCACCAGCAGGTTGTTTTCGTCCCAGACCTGGGTCATTCCGAGCTTGGTGCCCAGAAGACCCTTGACCTGACGCGTAAGTGAAGTAGACATTATGATCCGCTCTCCCTTACAGCTTGATTTCGATGTTCACGTCCGCAGGCAGGTCGAGACGCATCAGCGAATCAACGGCCTTGGGCGTGGGGTCAATGATGTCGATCAGACGCTTGTGAGTACGCATTTCAAAGTGCTCGCGGCTGTCCTTGTACTTGTGCGGTGAGCGGATAACGCAGTACACGTTCTTCTCCGTCGGCAGGGGCACTGGGCCAACTACCGTAGCGCCTGCGCGCGTCACCGTCTCAACGATCTTCCGTGCTGATACGTCGATGACCTCGTGGTCATACGACTTCAGCCGGATGCGGATTTTTTGTCCCGCCATGCGTCTCGACTCTCTCTCTCAAGAATTCTTGAATAACTGTCAGTTCCTGCACGTGCTGCGCCCGTTGCACTGGCGCTCCTCCCACAGACTGAATCCGGAAGTTTCCGGGTTCCTCACCCTGTGGAGGTACCGACCCCCGCGCTCGGGCGTGTCGCGGATTTTCTGCAAACTGATCCCTCTGTTTGCTTCCACGTTTCCAGCCGAACTGAAATGGGGGTGGTCATATTTGGGCTAACCGCCCGGTGAACACCGACCCTGCATCAGGCATTATCCTGATCGGGACGGTATCTCAAACCGCGCGCGCAAGCGCTTGAACAACTTCTCCAGTCTGCCAGATATCAGGGCATAAGGCGAATCCACGCCGCGACACGCCCCTGGATGGTGAACTTTGCAGGCACCCATGTCCAAAAAAATGGCCGGGCCGCAGAATCGCCGTCGGGCAACCACTCCCCTGCCGCTCCAACACTATGCTGCGAACCGGACTGCAGTTGGACCATTCCACCGGCCCGTTCCCGGTCCCTCCCCACGGGTGAACGCGGCCCAAACCCGACGGAGAGCCCGAAAGCGGCTGGCGCAGCACATATATCTGGGGCGTCTGCCGTTTCCTGCTGCGCTGGTCGGGTTCTACCGCTTCCATCTGAGTGGGCTTCCAGCAATCAATCCCTTGGAGACCAACAATGAGAGCAGCCGCTGCGGTTTGTTGACATCCTCCCAGACCCAGCGCACCACAGTAAAACCGAGGGCGCGCAGCCGATCTTCGCGGATCTTTTCATCGACCACCACCTGGCTGGCGCTACGTCCGCCCATGTACTCGGGCTTCTGGTATTTGATGAAGCCGTCGAACTCACCAATCAGCCCCCGTTCCCGCCAATAGAAGTCCGTCTGGGCGATGAAGCCCCGGGCATCGCGGAACGTCTTCTGAAGTTCGGGCGGCTGGATCCCGAACAGGGCCATGTGTGCCCGGCTGGCGGACTCCCCCGGGGATTCCGACGCCGGATCACCAAAGTCCAACACCATGCCAAACCGATTGTTCGCTGCCGCCGTCCTCAGACTTTGCGCGGCGGTCCGTAGCTGGGCCGGGTCAGTCCTGTTCCGCCGGAGTGAGTCATCCAGCGCGACGACGGCGCTGGGGAAGGTGGCCTCAGTGGCCAAAGCCAAAAGTGTGTAGTTCAACGACGTCGCGCGTAGCCCATCCAGCCGTACCTTTCCCGGCGTGTAGTCATCAGTGAAATGGCGGCGGATGTCCTTCCGCGATCTGTCGGACCGCCGGCCCTCCTGTTGTGTGTGGACCAAGCGGGGGACACCCAGGATTGGTATTGAATGAATCAGGGCTGCAGTCTCGTGGGAGAAGAGCGGCGGTCGCTGGGCGCTGAGGTTTACTGCCAGGACCAGTACCCGATACCTGTCCCAGCGATCCAGGTTGTGCCATGCCTCCGCCCTCAGGTAGATGCCGTGCCTCACCCGGACCAGGGTGCCGGCTCTGCATTGACGCTGCAGTTGGGTGAGGTCCACGCCTTGCAGTGCCAGTTCCGCGGAAGTCCTCAGATGGTTACGCAATTCGAGCATACGATTCATCCCCCGAGTGTGGCGCGCCAGCGACCGGCCAGGGTGCAACGTCGTCGTTTTGTGGACAACGCTCCCCCGGCCAGCGCTCCCGAACTCTTCTCCCGCAGCCGAAAACGTCCTGCGCTGCGGTAATCGGCAAACGCTGCAGCTATAGGTGGGGCGGTTGCCGATATGTACTGCGCCCGCCGACACCTGCTGCGCCATCAAAAGACCGACGCAAGGGCAAACACAAAAAGGAAAGGCCCCACTGCAACTGCAGCGGGGCCTTTCCTCAGTGACTCGTGAAGAGTTACTTGATGATCTTGGTAACGCGTCCTGAGCCTACGGTGCGGCCGCCTTCGCGGATAGCGAAGCCGAGGCCTTCTTCCATAGCGATTGGCTGGATGAGCGCAACGGTCATCTCAGTGTTATCGCCAGGCATAACCATTTCAGTACCCTCGGGGAGAGTAATGACACCGGTGACGTCAGTTGTACGGAAGTAGAACTGAGGGCGGTAGTTGGAGTAGAACGGGTTGTGACGCCCGCCTTCGTCCTTTGCCAGGATGTAGACGTTGGCATCGAAATCGGTGTGCGGGGTGATTGAACCCGGCTTGACGATAACCTGTCCACGCTCAACATCTTCGCGCTTGATTCCGCGGAGCAGGAGACCACAGTTCTCGCCTGCCCATGCTTCGTCGAGCTGCTTGTGGAACATCTCGATACCGGTAACCGTGGTCTTCTGGACCGGACGGATGCCGACGATCTCGATTTCCGAGTTGATCTTCAGGGTTCCACGCTCGGCGCGGCCCGTAACAACGGTGCCACGGCCAGTGATGGTGAAGACGTCTTCAACAGGCATCAGGAACGGCTTGTCCTTGTCGCGGACTGGGTCCGGAACGCTGTTGTCGACTGCGTCCATCAGGTCCTCAACGGACTTGACCCACTCGGGATCGCCCTCAAGTGCCTTCAGGCCGGAGACGCGCACAACTGGTGCCTCGTCGCCGTCGAAGCCCTGCGCGCTGAGCAGCTCGCGGACCTCCATCTCGACGAGATCAAGCAGTTCCTCGTCGTCGACCATGTCGGACTTGTTCAGCGCGACCAGCAGGTAGGGAACGCCAACCTGGCGGGCGAGCAGAACGTGCTCGCGGGTCTGAGCCATCGGGCCGTCGGTCGCAGCAACCACGAGGATTGCTCCGTCCATCTGTGCGGCGCCGGTGATCATGTTCTTGATGTAGTCAGCGTGGCCGGGAGCGTCTACGTGTGCGTAGTGGCGCTTCTCGGTCTGGTACTCAACATGCGAGATGTTGATGGTGATGCCGCGCTGCTTCTCCTCGGGGGCCGAGTCGATGGACGCGAAGTCGCGTGCCTCGTTGAGATTGGGGTACTTGTCGTACAGCACCTTGGAAATGGCAGCCGTCAACGTCGTCTTTCCATGGTCAACGTGACCGATGGTTCCGATGTTAACGTGCGGCTTAGTCCGCTCGAACTTTGCCTTCGCCACGGGTTCCTCCTAGAACGTTTTGAGAAGATTTGCTTCCCAGCCGCGCTGTTCGCGGCTGAAACTGTTGCAAGTCTACTGGGGGCTTTTACTTTGATGAAATTACTGCATGCTGCAGGAGCCGGATGGCTCCTGCAGCTGGTCTGCGGAAAAGTTATTCGCCGCGGGTCTTCTGGATGATCTCGTCGGCAACTGCCTTCGGAACTTCCGAGTAGCTGTCGAACTTCATCGAGTACACCGCGCGGCCCTGGGTCTTCGACCGCAGGTCACCGATGTATCCGAACATACCCGACAGGGGCACCATGGCCTTGATGACCTTGACACCGCTGGCGTCCTCCATGGACTGCATCTGGCCACGACGTGAGTTGAGGTCACCGATAACTTCACCCATGTATTCCTCAGGGGTGCGGACTTCAACTTCCATCAATGGTTCGAGCAGGACAGGATTAGCCATCCGTGCCGCTTCCTTGAACGCCATCCGGCCAGCGATCTTGAACGCCATTTCGGACGAGTCAACATCGTGGTAAGCGCCGTCGAGCAGCACAGCCTTGATGCCGACAACCGGGTAACCGGCCAAGACGCCGTCGTTGAGGGCATCCTGGATGCCCGCGTCGACGCTGGGGATGTATTCGCGAGGGATACGACCACCGGTGACTTTGTTGTCGAACGCGTACAGGACGCCGTCTTCAACTTCCATCGGCTCGATGGCGATCTGGATCTTCGCGAACTGACCCGATCCACCCGTCTGCTTCTTGTGGGTGTAGTCGTGCTTGGCGACGGCGCGCTTGATCGTCTCGCGGTAAGCAACCTGGGGCTTGCCCACGTTGGCTTCGACGCGGAACTCGCGGCGCATGCGGTCCACCAGGATGTCCAGGTGAAGCTCGCCCATGCCGGCGATGATCGTCTGGCCAGTGTCAACGTTGAGGGAGACCTGGAAGGTCGGGTCCTCAGCGGAGAGCTTCTGGATAGCCGTTGACAGCTTCTCCTGGTCACCCTTGGTCTTCGGTTCAATCGCAACCGAGATCACTGGGTCAGGGAAGCTCATCGACTCGAGCACGATCTGGTTGGCACTGTCCGACAGCGTGTCGCCGGTGGTGGTGTCTTTCAGACCGATGGCTGCGTAGATGTGACCTGCAAGGGCTTCCTCAACGGGGATTTCCTTGTTGGCGTGCATCTGGAACAGCTTGCCGATGCGCTCCTTCTTGTTCTTCGTGGAGTTGGTCACCTGCGTGCCAGCCGAAATCTGGCCGGAGTACACGCGGATGAACGTCAACTGTCCGAAGAACGGGTGGGTAGCCACCTTGAAGGCCAGAGCCGAGAACGGCTCTTCGGTGCTCGGCTTGCGAGTCAGTTCGATTTCCTCGTCCCGGGGATCGTGACCGATCATCGGGGGAACATCCAGTGGATTCGGGAGGTAGTCGACAACAGCGTCAAGCATCGGCTGAACGCCGCGGTTCTTGAACGCTGAGCCACACAGGACCGGGTAGATCTCCGAAGCAATGGTGAGCTTACGGATTCCAGCCTTGATCTCGGCAACCGAAGGTTCTTCGCCGGCGAGGTACTTCTCCATGAGCTCGTCGTCAGCTTCGGCAACGGCTTCGAGCAGACGCGCCCGGTAGTCGTTAGCCTTCTCCACGAGGTCAGCCGGGATCTCTTCGATCTCGTACTTGGCACCCATGGTGACGTCACCCTTGGAGTCGCCGCGCCAGGTCAGCGCGCGCATTTCCACGAGGTCGATGACGCCTTCGAAGTCGTTCTCCGCGCCGATTGGCAGCTGGATGACCAGCGGCTTGGCGCCGAGACGGCTGATGATGGTGTCAACGGTGAAGTAGAAGTCGGCGCCCAGCTTGTCCATCTTGTTGACGAAGCAGATACGGGGAACTTCATACTTGTCAGCCTGGCGCCAGACGGTCTCGGACTGCGGTTCTACGCCTTCCTTGCCGTCGAACACTGCCACTGCACCGTCGAGGACGCGCAATGAGCGCTCAACCTCTACCGTGAAGTCGACGTGGCCCGGGGTGTCGATGATGTTGATCTGGTTGTTGTTCCAGAAGCAGGTCACGGCGGCGCTCGTGATGGTGATGCCGCGTTCCTTTTCCTGTTCCATCCAGTCAGTCGTGGAGGCGCCGTCGTGCGTCTCGCCGATCTTGTGGTTTACACCCGTGTAGAACAGGATGCGCTCGGTAGTAGTGGTCTTGCCGGCATCAATGTGGGCCATGATGCCGATATTGCGGACCTTGTTGAGGTCGGTAAGCACGTCCTGTGCCACGGTGTCTCCCTTATTCTTGGGTTTCTAGAAGTCGGAGTCTGGTTACCAGCGGTAGTGTGCGAAGGCCTTGTTCGACTCAGCCATCTTGTGCGTGTCCTCGCGGCGCTTGACAGCTGCACCGAGACCGTTGGAAGCATCCAGGATCTCGTTCATGAGACGCTCGGTCATCGTCTTCTCGCGGCGAGCCTTCGAGTAGCCAACGAGCCACCGCAGGGCGAGTGCCATGGAGCGGCCGGGCTTGACCTCGACGGGGACCTGGTAGGTCGCTCCGCCGACTCGGCGGGAGCGGACCTCGAGGGAAGGCTTGACGTTGTCCATTGCCTTCTTCAGTGCTGCGACAGGATCGCCGCCGCTCTTGGCGCGGGCACCCTCAAGTGCGCCGTACACGATGCGTTCTGCAGTGGACTTTTTGCCGTCGACGAGTACCTTGTTGATCAGCTGAGTGACCAGTGGGGAACCGTAAACGGGATCTACAACTAGCGGCCGCTTAGGGGCCGGGCCCTTACGTGGCATTACTTCTTCTCCATCTTCGCGCCGTAGCGGCTACGAGCCTGCTTGCGGTTCTTGACACCCTGGGTATCAAGCGCACCACGGACGATCTTGTAACGGACACCGGGCAGATCCTTCACACGACCACCGCGCACCAGCACGATGGAGTGTTCCTGAAGGTTGTGACCGACACCTGGGATGTAAGCGGTAACTTCGATGCCGCCGTTGAGGCGCACACGGGCGACCTTACGGAGCGCCGAGTTCGGCTTCTTGGGGGTGGTCGTGTAAACGCGGGTGCAAACGCCGCGCTTCATGGGGCTGCCCTTCAGTGCGGGCGCCTTGGTCTTGACGACCTTAGGTGTCCGGCCCTTACGGACCAGCTGGTTAATAGTAGGCACTTCTGCGTTCTCCGTAATGTCTAGAGATATTGGCTGTCGTTTGCGCCGAACCCACACATGTAAGCCGTCGCGACTTGACCGTAGGCGTGCGAAAATGTGGCATTCGTTGTACAAGTTCCCTACAACGCGGAGATACGTCCGTCAAGACGCCGATCCTCTGCCACACAAACAATTACCACTACTCTACCAGAGATCGCTTAGCGCTTAGACGCGCCCCAGGAGCCCCAACTTCTGCTGGCCGCTCCGCCGCCCAGAGCGGAAGGGTTTAACGCGGCAGGCCCCGCCCACCCGAAGGTGTGCGGGGCCTGGTGCTTCAGTATCTACTAGCGAATCGTCTAGCGGAACTCGGAACCCATGTCATAGTCATCCAGTGGGATGGCGTGGAACTCGGGTGTCATCGAACCTTCGACGCCTGCATAGTCAAAGTCGCTGAAAGCGCTCGGACCAGTAAACAGGTTGGCCTTTGCTTCTTCTGTCGGTTCGACGGTGATCTTCGTGTAGCGGTCCAGACCGGTTCCGGCCGGGATCAGCTTACCGATGATCACGTTTTCCTTCAGACCCAGCAGAGGGTCGCTCTTGCCTTCCATGGCGGCCTGCGTCAGAACGCGGGTGGTCTCCTGGAAGGACGCGGCTGACAGCCACGACTCGGTGGCGAGCGACGCCTTGGTGATACCCATGAGCTCGGGACGGCCTGAAGCCGGCTTCTTGCCCTCGGACACCACTCGACGGTTCTCATCCTCGAAGCGACGGCGTTCTGCCAGCTCTCCGGGGAGGAGGTTCGACTCACCTGACTCGATCACCGTGACGCGGCGAAGCATCTGGCGAACGATGACCTCGACGTGCTTGTCGTGGATGCCTACACCCTGGCTGCGGTACACGGTCTGTACCTCATCGACCAGGAATTCCTGTGCCTTACGAGGGCCGAGGATCCGGAGGATCTGCTTCGGATCGACAGCACCAAAGACCAGCTGCTGTCCAACCTCAACATGCTCGCCATCAGTGACCAGCAGGCGCGCACGCCGCAGGACTGGGTAGGCGATTTCCTCGGAGCCATCGTCGGGGGTGACAACCAGCCGAAGCTGCTTCTCGCCGTCCTCGATGTTGACGCGACCCGCAACCTCGGAGATCGGAGCGACGCCCTTGGGGGTACGCGCTTCGAAGAGCTCTTGGATACGAGGCAGACCCTGGGTGATGTCTTCCGCCGACGCGATACCGCCGGTGTGGAATGTACGCATGGTCAGCTGCGTGCCTGGCTCACCGATGGACTGTGCAGCGATGATGCCAACCGCCTCACCGATGTCGACCGTCTTGCCGGTAGCCAGCGAGCGGCCGTAGCAGAGGGCGCAGGTGCCGACCTTCGACTCACAGGTGAGCACGGAGCGCACCTTGATGTCAGTCACACCGGCAGCGAACAGCTCGCCGATCAGGACGTCGCCGACGTCGGAACCGGCTGGCGCGAGCACCTTGCCTTTGGAGTCAACAACTTCGCTGGCCAGGGTGCGTGCGTACGCAGAGTTCTCGACCTCTTCGTGCAGCACCAGCTCACCGTCGCTGTTCGGCACCGCAATGGTGACGTTCAGCCCACGCTCGGTACCACAGTCGTCTTCGCGAACGATGACGTCCTGCGACACGTCCACCAGACGACGGGTCAGGTAACCCGAGTTGGCGGTACGCAGAGCGGTATCTGCCAGACCCTTACGGGCACCGTGCGTTGCGATGAAGTACTCCAGCACCGACAGGCCCTCGCGGTAGGAGGACTTGATCGGACGAGGGATGATCTCACCCTTGGGGTTCGCTACCAGACCACGGATACCCGCAATCTGACGGACCTGGAGCCAGTTACCACGCGCACCGGAGGAAACCATACGGTTGATGGTGTTGTCCTTCGGCATGGCGCCGCGCATGGACTCGGCAACCTCGTTGGTTGCCTTGTTCCAGATGTCGATCAGTTCCTGACGACGTTCCTCATCAGCGATGAGGCCCTTGTCGAACTGGGACTGGACCTTGGCGGCCTGCTTTTCGTAGACCTCCATGATGCCGGCCTTGTTGATCGGCGCGGAGATATCGGAGATGGCCACGGTGACACCGGAGCGGGTTGCCCAGTAGAAACCGGCATCCTTCAGGTTATCCAGCGTTGCCGCCGTAACAACCTTCGGGTACCGCTCGGCGAGATCGTTGACGATGGTGGACAGCTGTCCCTTATCGGCAACCTTCTCAACCCAGGGGTAGTCAGCGGGCAGCGTCTCGTTGAACAGCACCTGTCCGAGGGAGGTTTCGATCAGCGCGGGAGTTCCTTCAACCCAGCCTTCGGGCGCAGCGACATCAGCGCTGGGCACGAAGTTCGGAATCCGGATCCGCACTACCGAGTTCAGGTGCAGGACACCCATGTCGAAGGCCATGATGGCTTCGGCCGGGGTGCTGAAGACACGACCCTCGCCTGCTGAACCTTCACGCTTGGTGGTGAGGTGGTGCAGGCCGATGATCATATCCTGCGAAGGCAGGGTCACCGGACGGCCGTCCGAAGGCTTCAGGATGTTGTTCGAGGAGAGCATCAGGATGCGCGCCTCGGCCTGGGCCTCAGGGCTCAGCGGCAGGTGAACTGCCATCTGGTCGCCGTCGAAGTCAGCGTTGAACGCGCCACAAACGAGTGGGTGCAGCTGAAGGGCCTTACCTTCAACCAGCTGTGGTTCGAACGCCTGGATACCCAACCGGTGCAGGGTAGGTGCGCGGTTAAGCAGGACAGGGTGCTCAGTGATGATCTCTTCGAGAACATCCCAGACCTGCGGGCGGTAACGCTCAACCATCCGCTTGGCGCTCTTGATGTTCTGCGCGTGGTTGAGGTCAACCAGACGCTTCATCACGAACGGCTTGAAGAGTTCCAGCGCCATCTGCTTGGGCAGACCACACTGGTGCAGCTTCAGCTGAGGGCCGACGACGATTACCGAACGACCCGAGTAGTCAACGCGCTTACCCAGAAGGTTCTGGCGGAACCGACCCTGCTTGCCCTTGAGCATGTCAGAGAGCGACTTCAGCGGGCGGTTGCCTGGTCCGGTGACCGGGCGGCCACGACGACCGTTGTCGAACAGGGAGTCAACAGCTTCCTGGAGCATCCGCTTTTCGTTGTTGACGATGATCTCGGGTGCACCGAGATCGAGCAGGCGCTTCAGGCGGTTGTTGCGGTTGATCACGCGGCGGTACAGGTCGTTGAGGTCGGAGGTCGCGAAGCGGCCACCGTCCAGCTGAACCATGGGGCGCAGTTCCGGTGGGATCACTGGGACTGCATCGAGCACCATGCCGAGTGGGCTGTTGGTGGTGGTGAGGAACGCGTTGACGACCTTCAGTCGCTTCAGAGCCCGCGTCTTACGCTGGCCCTTACCGTTCTGAATGATGTCGCGGAGCATTTCAGCCTCGGCGGGCATGTCGAAGTTCTCAAGACGCTTCTTGATTGCTTCAGCGCCCATCGAGCCCTCGAAGTACAGTCCGTAACGGTCGCGCAGCTCGCGGTAGAGGCCCTCGTCGCCTTCAAGGTCTGCGACCTTGAGGCTCTTGAACCGGTCCCAGACCTGCTCAAAGCGTTCGATTTCGATGTCAGCGCGCTTACGCACGTTGGCCATCTGGCGGTCAGCCGAGTCGCGAGCCTTCTTCTTCTCGGCAGCCTTGGCGCCTTCACCCTCAAGCCGGGCAACCTCATCCTCAAGGTCCTTGGCAATGGTGGCGATGTCGGAGTCGCGCTGGTCGATCATTTGCTTCTTCTCAAGGTCGTGCTCGGCCTGGAGGTTCGGCAGTTCAGCGTGACGGTTTTCCTCGTCGACTGAAGTGATCATGTAGGCAGCGAAGTAGATGACCTTCTCGAGGTCCTTCGGTGCGAGGTCCAGCAGGTAGCCCAAGCGCGAGGGAACGCCCTTGAAGTACCAGATGTGGGTGACGGGAGCTGCAAGCTCGATGTGTCCCATGCGCTCACGGCGTACCTTGGCGCGGGTTACTTCGACGCCACAACGCTCACAAATGATGCCCTTGAAGCGGACACGCTTGTACTTGCCGCAGTAGCATTCCCAGTCGCGGGAAGGTCCGAAGATCTTCTCGCAGAAGAGGCCGTCTTTCTCAGGCTTGAGGGTACGGTAATTGATGGTTTCCGGCTTCTTGACCTCGCCAAAAGACCAACCACGGATTTCGTCCGCAGTGGCAAGGCCGATTCGCATGAGGCCGAAGGAGGATTCGCTGGACATATGGTCCCTGTTCTCTCTTTGTTCTCTAAATTCTTGAAGTCTTCATAAGGGGCGGGGAGGAGCGGGCGGTTCCGGCGCCCGCTCCGGTGCCTGGAACGGCGGCAACGAAATTTCTTCGGCCGCGGACGGCCTCTGAAATATTAAAGCCGCCTTACTCCAGGCACCGGAGTGAGCTAAATCCGAAGTTCGCCTTAGACTTCCTCGACAGAACTTGGCTCGGCCCGTGACAGGTCGATGCCCAGTTCCTCCGCGGCCCGGAAGACTTCTTCATCCGAGTCACGCATCTCTATCGTGGTTCCGTCAGTGGAAAGTACTTCCACGTTCAGGCACAACGACTGCATTTCCTTGATCAGCACCTTGAAGGACTCGGGGACACCCGGCTCTGGGATGTTCTCACCCTTCACGATCGCTTCGTAGACCTTCACGCGGCCGTGGATATCATCCGACTTGATCGTCAGAAGTTCCTGCAGCGTGTAGGCGGCGCCGTAGGCCTCGAGGGCCCAGACTTCCATTTCACCGAAGCGCTGTCCGCCGAACTGTGCCTTACCACCCAGCGGCTGCTGCGTGATCATGGAGTACGGTCCGGTGGAACGTGCGTGGATCTTGTCGTCCACCAGGTGGTGCAGCTTCAGGATGTACATGTAGCCGACCGAAATGGGGTCCGGGAACGGCTCGCCGGAGCGACCGTCAAAGAGCAACGCCTTGCCGGATCCGCCGATGAGGCGGTTTCCGTCGCGGGTTTCCCGGGTGGAGTTCATCAGACCAACGATTTCGTCCTCTGTTGCGCCGTCGAAGACGGGGGTTGCAACAGTGGTCGAACCGCTTTCGCGGGGCAGGTTCGGGAGGTTCTTCAACCATTCCGGCTCGCCATCGATCTTCCAGCCCTGCTTGGCCACCCAACCGAGGTGGATTTCCAGGACCTGGCCGACGTTCATTCGACCTGGGACACCCAGCGGGTTCAGCACGATATCGACGGGGGTTCCGTCTTCCATGAACGGCATGTCCTCGATCGGCAGGATCTTGGAGATGACGCCCTTGTTACCGTGGCGGCCAGCCAGCTTGTCGCCGTCGGTGATCTTACGCTTCTGAGCCACGTAGACGCGGACCAGCTGGTTCACGCCGGGGGGCAGCTCGTCGTCGTTGTCGCGATCGAAGATGCGCACACCGATAACTGTTCCGGACTCGCCGTGGGGAACCTTCAGTGACGTGTCGCGAACCTCGCGGCTCTTCTCACCGAAGATGGCCCGCAGCAGGCGCTCCTCAGGGGTCAGCTCAGTTTCACCCTTGGGAGTGACACGGCCAACCAGGATGTCGCCAGCTTCAACCTCGGCACCGATGTGGATGATGCCACGCTCGTCCAGGGCCCCAAGGACCTCTTCGGAGACGTTCGGGATGTCGCGGGTGATTTCCTCGGCACCAAGCTTGGTGTCGCGGGCGTCAACCTCGTGCTCCTCGATGTGAATCGAGGTCAGCACGTCGTCGGAAACGATGCGCTGGGAGAGGATGATCGCGTCCTCGAAGTTGTGACCTTCCCAGGACATGAACGCAACGAGCATGTTCTTGCCCAGTGCGAGCTCACCCTGGTCGGTGGACGGACCGTCGGCGATCATCGTGTTGTACTCGACCCGGTCGCCCTCGGAGACCAGCACGCGCTGGTTGTACGCGTTGCCCTGGTTGGAGCGTGCGAACTTCATGATCGGGTAGTTGGTCTCGGTGCCGTCGTCGTTGAGGATGCTCACCAGATCGGCTGAGACCTCCTTGACAACGCCAGCCTTCGTGGCGGTGACAGCGTCACCGGCGTCGACTGCTGCGTTCTTCTCCATGCCGGTGCCCACGAGGGGACGCTCGGAACGGAGCAGGGGAACAGCCTGACGCTGCATGTTCGCACCCATGAGGGCACGGTTCGCGTCATCGTGTTCCAGGAACGGGATCATGGCCGTAGCCACCGACACCATCTGGCGCGGGGAGACGTCCATGTACTCGACCTCAATGGCCTCGACCAGAACGGGCTCGCCCGAACCGCCTCGGGTACGCACCAGAACCGTAGGCTCGATGAAGTTACCCTTGCCGTCGAGAGGCGCGTTCGCCTGTGCAATCAGGCGCTCCACCTCGTCGTCGGCGGTGAGGTAGTCAATCTGCTCGGTGACGATTCCGCCGACTACCTTGCGGTACGGGGTTTCGATGAAGCCGAACGTGTTGATGCGTCCGTAGGATGCCAGCGAACCGATCAGACCAATGTTCGGTCCTTCAGGGGTTTCGATGGGGCACATACGACCGTAGTGGGACGGGTGAACGTCACGAACTTCCATGCCTGCGCGGTCACGGGACAAACCGCCCGGGCCCAGCGCTGACAGGCGACGCTTGTGCGTCAGGCCGGCCAGAGGGTTGTTCTGATCCATGAACTGCGACAGCTGGGACGTTCCGAAGAACTCCTTGATCGCCGCAACTACTGGACGGATGTTGATCAGGGTCTGAGGTGTGATGGCCTCAACGTCCTGCGTGGTCATCCGCTCGCGGACAACTCGCTCCATCCGGGACAGGCCGGTGCGGACCTGGTTCTCGATGAGCTCGCCGACCGCGCGGATGCGTCGGTTACCGAAGTGGTCGATGTCATCGACCTCAACGCGCAGTTCGACGTCGCCGCCGTCGCGCTTGCCGGTCAGAGTCTTCTCGTTGGCGTGCAGGGCCACCAGGAACTTGATCATCGCGACAATGTCGTCGATGTTCAGGACCGAAGCGTCCTTGTCGTCAAGGCTCTTGTCGATACCCAGCTTGCGGTTGATCTTGTAACGACCAACCTTGGCCAGGTCGTAGCGCTTGGGGTTGAAGTACAGGTTGTCGAGCAGCGTCTTGGCAGCCTCGACTGTGGGGGGCTCTCCCGGGCGAAGCTTCCGGTAGATATCCAGCAACGCGTCTTCCTGGGTTTCGGTGGTGTCTTTCTCCATGGTGGCGCGGATGGAGTCGTACTCGCCGAAGGTTTCGAGGATCTGGCCCTCGGTCCAGCCCAGTGCCTTCAGGAGCACTGTGACTGACTGCTTGCGCTTACGGTCAAGGCGGACGCCGACCTGGTCGCGCTTGTCGATTTCGAGTTCAAACCAGGCACCACGTGACGGGATGATCTTCGCGCTGAAGATGTCCTTGTCACTGGTCTTGTCGGCGGTGCGCTCGAAGTAGGCACCCGGTGAACGGACCAGCTGTGAAACGACGACACGCTCGGTGCCGTTAATCACAAACGTGCCCTTCTCCGTCATCAACGGGAAGTCGCCCATGAACACTGTCTGCTGCTTGATTTCGCCAGTGTTGTTGTTCATGAACTCGGCCTTGACATACAGAGGGGCCGCGTACGTAGCGTCGCGGTCCTTGCACTCAGCCATGGTGTATTTCGGATCGGCGAACTCCGGCTCCGAGAAGCTCAGGGACATGGTGCCCTGGAAATCCTCGATCGGGGAGATCTCTTCAAAGATGTCAGCGAGACCGGATGTGGAGGCCACACCCTGCAGCTTCAGCTCCAGGGCTTCCTGCACGCGCGCCTTCCAGCGATCGTTTCCAACCAGCCAGTCGAAACTGTCAGTTTGGAGCGCGAGGAGGTTAGGAACGTCCAGCGGTTCGTGAATCTTTGCGAATGAAAGCCGGGTGGAGACGCCTTCGGCGTCGACCTGGCTGGTAGCGGTTGCATTATTAGAGGTGCTCGAGGCGACCAAGAGGGATCCTTCCACAGACCTTCGGCTTGTTCAGCTATATCCGCCCTCTTTGCACTGCCATCGCGTATCAACGCGAGGATTGTGTGTGCGAACCAGGAGCCTGCGGTCAATGACCGGACAGTAAATCTGCCGTTAAATGACTAACGCAAGACAAAGCCCACCGCTATATGAAGGCCGAGGTTAAGAGGAAAGACGCAAATATCTACTGTACTGCAGAGCTCCCGTCCTGTCCAGCCCGGGTGTGGTATACGTAATCCGGGTCAGCCTGCCTGGGTCACCCAGATCAGGAGCATGGTCACCAGGAATCCGGTGAGGAAGTTCAGCCTGATGAAGCGCCGCCATCCCCGGTTGGCAGTTTCGCAGTGCTCATCGCTGAGGTTGGCGTACGGCAGGATACTGAGGATGTAGGGCAGGGCCAGCAGCCCACCCAGCGTCGCTGGCCACGGCGCCAGCAGCATCAGCAAGCCGCTCACCAGATAGGCGCCGACGGCGAACCGCACCACCGCACGCGCGCCCAGGACCGTGGCGATCGAGGCAATGCCGCCTTCGCGGTCGGCCTGGATGTCCTGGACGGCGCCGAACGCCTGGCTGGCGATGCCCCACAGGAAGAACGCCCCGAGCACCGCCCAGAGCCCGGCGTCGAAGGTGGCGCCGGCCAGGACCAGCCCAAACACTGCGGGGCTGACAAAGTGGGTGCTCGACGTGACCGAGTCGATGAACGGCCGTTCCTTGAACCTCAGACCCGGCGCGCTGTAGGCGACGACGGCGAACACACTCACTGCGAGTACCAGTGCCGAGAGCGGATCCCCCAGCACCAGCAGCACGGCCAGGAACGGAGCGTTGGTGAGTACTGCAGCCCACAGGGTGATGCGGTGGAACCGGCGGTCGAGGACTGCCCCCTCGACGCCGCCCTTGCGTGGGTTGCGGAGGTCCGACTCGTAGTCGAAGACGTCATTGATGCCGTACATCGCGAGGTTGTAGGGAATCAGGAAGTACAGCGTCCCGATGACGAAGGCCGCGTCGATGGTTCCGGTGGTGAGGAAGTAGGCGGCGGCGAAGGGGAACGCCGTGTTGACCCAGGAAACCGGGCGCGAGGACAGCAACAGCATCCGCGCCACCCCCGTGTGGCCGGTCCCGGCCTGCGCACTCATGGGCGGGCCTGCTCAGGCGAGGGGGTGGAGGAGGACGGGGTGAAGAGGGTCCACAGTGCTGGCAGCAGCACTACGGCCGCCAACGGGTAGGCGAGGTCTTCGAGGGGCGCAACTCCCACAAACACGCCGGAAATCCATTCAGGGTTGTAGCCAAAAAATCCCAGCCGGATCATCAGGTTGTCGAAAACCGCTGTGAGCGCCAGCAGGATGATTGCCGACAGCCCTATCGCACGCCAGGAAAGCGTAGCCGCAGTGTTGGGAGCTGCCGTCGAGCCGGTCGCTGACGCCCCGGTACGACGGCGGGAGCTCACCACCGCTGCGACGGCGACGATGGCGACGGGGATCAGGAAGATCGCGTTCAGGGTCCAGTACGTCACTGAGCCACCCGCGTTCGTGTCTCGATGGTCCGTTTCATCAGCAGGTAGATGTTCATCGCCATCCAGCAGAGGAAGGTCAGGAAGAACAACTCCTCCAGGGGAAGTTCGGGTGCCAGCATGGCGCCGATCATGAACTCGGAGTCACCTTTATAGAAGATGTCCAGCCCTATTCCGCCCAGGTCCCAGGCCAGGAAGAACCCCACTCCCACGGCCAGGACCAATCCTGCCCGGCGGGGCGCTGCCCAGAAGAACAATCCGTACCGGTAATCCATCAGGGCTGCACACGCCAGTCCGCCGAGCAGGGAGACCAGGTACAGGGCACTGATCATTGTCTGCCCTTGCTTTCGGCGACCAATGGAGCAGCCGCTGGGGCGACCAGCGGCTCGGCCAGCGGCCCGGTGCTGGTGTCGGAGCGCAGCCGTTTGATCAGCAGTTCGGCGCTGATCAAACACATCGGGATGCCGATGCCGGGGATGGTTGAGCTGCCCGCATAGTAGAGCCCTTCCACCTTGCGGCTCTTGTTGCGGCCCCTGAAGAACGCGCTCTGCTTCAGCACGTGCGCCGGGCCCAGCGAAGTGCCTTGCCAGGCGTTGAAGTCCCCTACGAAATCCTGCGGCCCGTAGGTCCGGCGCACCACAATCCGGTCGGCGAGGTCGGGGATGTCCGCCCACTTGCTGATCTGGTCGATCACCGTGTCGGCGAGGCTTTCGATGCGCCGGTCCCCCGCACCGCCGATCCCGCCGGCGCCCAGCCCTGGATCAGCCGGCAGCGGGACCAGGACAAACACGTTTTCGTGACCCTGGGGGGCCACTCCGGGGTCGGTGGCGCTGGGCCGGCACACGTACAGCGACGCCGGGGTCGGCACTGAGGTGGTCTTGCCGAAGATCCGGGAGAAGTTGTCTTCCCAGTCCGCGGTGAACAGAAGTGTGTGGTGTTCCAGTTCGGGCAACTGCCCCTTGACTCCCAGGTACAGGAGCAGGGCGCTGGGCCCTGCGGTCCGCCCGGACCAGTACTTCTCCGGGTAGGTCTGGTCGGCGGGCTGCAGAAGCTGCGTCTCGGCGTGGTGCAGATCGTTGGCGGCGACCACCGTGTCTGCGGGGGTGGTGTGCTCGGTGCCGTCGGCCGACACCCAGCGGACGCCGGTCACCCGGGCCTTTTGGGACCGGCCATCGCCGGGCAGGGTGAGGATCTGTTCCACCCGGGCGCCGGTGATGATCTCGACGTTCCTCGATCGGGCCTGGGAGTCGATGGCCTCGGTCAGCCGGGTGAAACCGCCCATCGGGTACAGGACGCCGTCGTCGAGATCCAGGTGGCTCATCAGGTGGTACATGCTGGGGGCTTCGAACGGGGATGTGCCCAGGAAGACCGCCGGGTAGCCGAGGATCTGTCGCAACCGGTTATCGGTCACCGTTGCGGCAGCGAGCTTGGACAGCGGTTGCAGGAGCAGGCGCACCAGCTTCGGGACACGGCTGAGCACATCGGGGCGGAGCAGGGGCAGGAAGGACTGGAAGGAGGTGTAGAGGAACCGGCGGGTGGCCATGGTGTACGTTTCGCCGGCCGAATCCAGGTACTTTTCCAGGGCCTCCCCCGCACCGGGTTCGACGTCGTTGAATAGCTTGACGACGTCGGCCCGCTCAGCGGGAACGTTGATGGGCTCGGTGTGCCCCTCGGAATACACCCGGTACCCCGGATCCAGCCTGACCAGTTCCAGGTGGTCGGCCGCGCTGGTGCCGAGGAGCCTGAAGAAATGGTCGATCACCTCGGGCATGAGGTACCAGGACGGCCCGGT
Organism: Arthrobacter sp. Bz4; assembly: GCF_003075455.1. Classification (GTDB taxonomy): domain Bacteria; phylum Actinomycetota; class Actinomycetes; order Actinomycetales; family Micrococcaceae; genus Arthrobacter_D. The sequence goes on along the minus strand of NZ_QDAE01000005.1, from coordinate 44,852 downwards.
GTCGAACCTGAACCCGTCGCTCTCCCATAGCCCGGCGCGGCCCCCGGTGGCTGCCTGCTTTTCGAGCACGGTGACGGTGTGCCCCTCCTCAGCGAGCAGCGCGGCCGACGCGAGGCCGGCGATCCCGCCGCCAATGACTACTACGTTCCGGCGTGGGCCGTTCAGGGGTGCGTGCGCGTTCATGGCAGCCTTCCGGTGGTCATCAGGGTGTTTCGTCAGGCTGCGGGACACGGCCCGCCAGTGCCTGGGCGGCGATCCGGAGTTTCACGGGATTGGGAACCCGGACCCGTGAGGTGAGGAGCTCCTCGGCGGGAGTCCTGCGCAGCCGCAGGGACAGTTCGGTGAAAAGTCCCTGGGCCAGGGCGACGGCGCGGCGGCTGGAACCCGGCAGGTCGCGGAGGGCGTCGGCCGAGACGGCGAGATCCGCGGCAATGTCATCGAGCAGCCGGTGTTTGTCAGCTTCCCCAAAATTGCCGGGCCTGATCCCCGGGAAGTAGCTGCGCCCCAGGGCTTCGAAGTCGTCGGCGAGGTCGCGCAGGAAGTTGATCTTCTGGAAGGCAGCTCCCAGCCGGCGGGCTCCGTCCACCAGCTTGCGTTCCTGGTCGGCGCTGCGCGGGCTGGCTTCCTGGCAGAGGAAACACTTCAGGCACATGAGCCCCACCACTTCGGCCGACCCGTAGACGTACTCGTCGAACGATTCGGCGGTGTGCTCGGTCCGCTCCAGGTCAGCGCGCATCGAGGCGAAGAAGGGCCTGGTCAGGTCCGCGGCGATTCCGGTTTCCCTGGCGGTGTTGGCAAAGGCGTGCACAACCGGGTTGGCGCTGTATCCCACGGCCATGGCCCGTTCGGTTTCCTGCTCCAGGTCGTCAAGCACCGCGCGCGTCTGATCTAGGCTGAGCCCGGCGGCGGCTGCAGCGCCGTCCACCACTTCATCGGCGACCCGGACCAGGGCATAGACAGTCTCAACGTGCTGGCGGACGTCGCCGCCGAGGAGCCGTGATGCCAGCCCAAACGAGGTGGAGTAGGACCTGATCACCACCGCCGAGGTTCGGTGAGTCACATCGGTGTAGAAGGCAAGAGCATCGCGTGGCTGCATGAGAAGCTACCGCACCCTCGCCAGGACGGCAGTGGCCACGGGGCTCAGACCCTGACGTAGTTCGGCAGGGATATGGCCGGCCTCCAGATGGACCTGCGCCCGCTGCGCATATTCGGTCGCCAGAGCCACCGCATGATCCAGGGCCCCGCAGGTCCGCAGGACGCCGCGGATCTTTTCGGCCCCGGCAGCTGAAAGCTCGGACGATCCGATCAGTGAGGAAACCTCTTCCCACTCGGCCCGCTGGGCAACGTAGGAGATCAGTGCTGTCCGTTTGCCCTCCCGCAGGTCTCCCCAGGTGGTCTTGCCGGTGGTTTTCTCGTCACCGAAGACCCCGAGAATATCGTCGGCGACCTGGTAGGCGATCCCCACATCCCTGCCGAAGTCACCGAGCGAATCGATGATGGTTTCATCAGCGCCAGCCAGGACAGCGCCGGCTTTGAGCGGGCTCTCGAAGGAATAGACCGCCGTCTTCAGGCGCGCCATCTGAAGGGTGTCCTCAGACGAGGTCGTGTTGGAGGTTGAGGCGTCGACGTCGAGTAGCTCCCCTGCTGCTGAGGCGAACACTGCGTCGTCCAGGAGCCAGCCGAGCCGTTCCCGGGTGGCGGGGTCGGTGCGGACGCCGTCAAGGAGGCGGTGCGCGCTGGAGAGGGCCAGGTCCCCGGCAATGACCCCCATGGAGAGCCCACGGTGCGCTGCGTCGTCGGGCGCGAGACCGGCGTTTTCCGCGAGCTGACGGTATGTGCCCGAAACGTTGGGGATTCCCCGCCTGACGAAGTCGCGGTCGATGACGTCGTCGTGAACGATCAGGGCTGTGTGGAGCATTTCGAAGGACGCCGCCACCATGGCCGCGGTGGCACGGTCGGTTCCCGCCAGGCAATCGTAGGCTGTCATGACCATGCGCGGCCGGAATCGTTTACCACCGGCTGCGCAGTTCTCGAGGGTTTCCCACAGGTGGTGATAGGTGGGTCCAAGGGTCGCGGCACGGGCCTTCGAGCGGGCGAAGCTCTTGGCGAGGACACTTTCCACCTGCTCCAAGCCGCGGGAGTCAACCAGCAAGGTTTCCATGTCCATAGGTAAAGTAAACACTGACCCCACATTTTTATGCTAAACGACTCAGGTCAGAGAGCGGTCAGACAGTGTTTGTAGCAGAAGGCAGTCCCCGCTCCAGTGCGGAACTTGTCGTCCTGGTGGACGACGACGGCACCCCCACCGGGACGCAGGAGAAGGCCGAGGTGCACCACACGTCAACTCCGCTGCACCTCGCCTTTTCCGCCCATGTCTTCGACGCCGACGGCCGGATTCTCGTCACCCGCCGGGCGCTCTCCAAACGCACGTGGCCGGGCGTCTGGACCAATTCGTTCTGCGGGCATCCCGGTCCGGGAGAGTCCACGGTGGATGCGATTGCGCGGCGTGCCGACTATGAGCTGGGAATCACCGTCACTGACCTGACCCCCGCCCTGCCGGACTTCAGATACCGGGCAGTGGACTTTTCGGGAGTGGTGGAGAACGAGATTTGCCCCGTCTACACCGCCCGTTGCAGCGGGCAACCTTCCCCGCGGGCATCGGAGGTCTGCCAGTGGGAGTGGGTTGAACCCCGCCAGCTCGTGGAAGCGGTCCGTCTCACCCCCTGGGCCTTCAGCCCCTGGCTGACGCTCCAGCTTCCGCGGCTCTACCCCGCTGAGTGATACCGCCGTCGGGTAGCCGGCTTTAGGTGATTGGCCCAGCGCTCCCACGGTGGTGCGATGCTCCAGTGCAATGCAATGGTGTGAAAGGCACGGGTGACACGACGTCGCAGGTCGGCTCCCCCCACCAGCGCACGAGGTGAGATCCCGACCCGCAAGGAAAAGTCACACGCCGTCCGGTGGCCGGGATCCAGCGCAAACGCGAGGTCGACGTCGTCGTGCACCTCGGGATCGGTTGAATGCACCCGGGACTGCACCGCCTCCCACACCTCGGTGCGTATCGCCATATTGGAACCGAACAGCGGCCAGCGCGCCATGGCCGCGCCCATGAGGAGAAAATAGGCCCGCATGTACAGCAAATCTGCTGTGGCGGCCCGCAGCCGGGATACACCGTAGAACTGGCCGGGCCCGGTCAGCGCCGCCAGCCCGACGTCGGCGGCGAAGCGGGCGGCAATCTTCTCCAGCCAGTCGTCGGAGGGCACTGAATCGGCGTCGCACCGCACGATGACAGCGCCCTGGGCCTGGTTGTAGCCGGCAGCGGCAGCCGCGCCAATGCCCACCCGGGGCTCGGTGACCACCAGCGCACCGTGGGCCTCGGCGATCGCGGCCGTGAGGTCGGTGGAGCCGTTGTCGACAACGAGCACCTCCAGCGGCTGATAGGTCTGGGCGGCGAGGGCGTCAAGGCAAACCGAGAGGAGCTCGCCGTCGTTCCGGCACGGAATGACCACTGAGAGCGTAGGGAGCATGCCTTTGATACTAGGGTGTTTTACATGATCGACGATTTACTTCGACCTCCGGCAACCCCCTGGGCGGTGATGGCTGACGCGGTCCGCGGGGCCGCTCTGCTCAGCGTCATTGTCGTGCTGCTCTGGTGGGGGCCGGTCGAGTTTGCAGTACTTTTCCTGGTGCTCGGTGGAGTCCTCGTGTCGAGGATGGTCCGGGTTGATCCGAGGATCGATACCGTCTACGGTCTCGCTCTGCTGGTGGCCGCGTGGAGCGCCGTCGTGGATCTGTACGAGCTGATCTCCTGGTGGGATCTTGTCATCCATACGCTCGCCACAGCGGCAATCGCACCCATCGCCTACCTGCTGCTGTTGCGGATGCGGTACGTGCCTCGGCCCGAGCCGACCCGACGGGCCGGAACGGGAGTCGCGATCATCACCCTCACGCTCGGTCTGGGCCTCAGTGTGGTGTGGGAGTTTGCTGAGTGGGCTGGAAACGAGTACATCACCAAGGAGATCAATGTGGGCTATGAAGACACGCTGGCTGACATGGCTGCCGGCGGTGCCGGCTCCTTGGCGGCCGGGGTGGTCCTCGCTTCCTCGTTGTCACGACACCGGCACTCCATTTCAGTTAATGCTCACTAGCTGAGCTGGGGAGGAGGGAGTAGCCTTGTCTGCAACTGCTTCAAAGACGAAAGTGAGCGTTCCCCTCGATGAACACTGCAGAAAAGTCACCCGCCGACGTCGTTATTGTCGGAGGTGCCCGGACCCCTCAGGGCCGCCTGAACGGCCAGCTGTCCTCCTTTACCGCTGTTGATCTGGGAGCCCTGGCGGTTGCCGGTGCACTGGACAAGGCTGGGGTCGACGCCGGCACAGTGGGGGCCGTCATCATGGGCCACGTCATCCAGGCGGGCTGCGGCCAGAATCCTGCACGACAGACCGCATTGAAAGCAGGGATCGGCTGGGATGTCCCAACGGTCACCATCAACAAGGTCTGCCTCTCCGGCCTGACGGCTGTCATCGACGCAGCCCGACTGATCCGCAGCGGCGAGGCGACAGTGGTGGTTGCCGGGGGCCAGGAATCCATGACCCGTGGGCCCCACCTGCTGGCCGGGATCCCGCCAGGGCTGGACCTACGGCAACATTCAGGCGATCGACTCGGTGGCCAACGACGGCCTGACCGACGCGTTCGACAACGAGTCGATGGGCGCCTCTACCGAGCGCGGCAACACCGGCTTGGGCATCAATCGGGACGAGCAGGACGCCGTCGCCGCCGCTTCACATCAGCGCGCTGCGGCAGCAATGGAATCCGGTGTGTTCGACGTCGAAATTGTGCCGGTCTCGGTCCCCCAGCGAAAGGGTGACCCGGTGGTCCTGAGCCGGGATGAGGGGATTCGCCCGACGACGACAGTCGAGTCCCTCGCGGGACTGCGGCCAGCGTTTGATCAAGCCGGCACCATCACAGCAGGTAATTCGTCACCACTGTCAGACGGTGCAGCAGCGCTTGTCCTGACAACGCGGGCTTACGCCGAGGAGAATTCGCTCACCGTCCTCGCGGTGGTGGGGCAGCCTGGCCAGGTGGCCGGACCCGACAACTCGTTGCACTCGCAGCCATCGCGGGCGATTGAGCAGGCGTTGGGGCGCGCTGGCTGGCAAACCTCGGAGCTGGACTTCGTGGAAATCAACGAGGCCTTTGGCTCGGTGGCGTGCCAGTCGCTCAAGGATCTGGACTACCCGCTGGAGAAGACCAACATCCACGGTGGGGCCATTGCGTTGGGGCACCCCATCGGTGCCTCGGGCGCCCGCCTGGCCCTGCATGCTGCGCACGAGCTCGCCCGTCGGGGTACCGGCAAGGCGGCCGTTTCATTGTGCGGCGGCGGCGGGCAGGGAGAAGCCCTGCTCCTCTACCGCGACTGAGCCGTGACATGAAAAAACCCCTGACTCCATGAGTCAGGGGTTTTTTCGTAAACCAGAAAAGACTACTTCAGGGTTACCGTCGCGCCAGCGGCCTCGAGGGATTCCTTGGCCTTCTCGGCAGCTTCCTTGGTTGCGCCTTCCAGCACAGCCTTCGGGGCGCTGTCGACAACGTCCTTGGCTTCCTTCAGACCCAGGGAAGTCAGTGCGCGTACTTCCTTGATCACTGCGATCTTCTTGTCGCCTGCTGCTTCGAGGATAACGTCGAAGGAATCCTTCTCCTCTTCAGCAGCTTCGCCTGCGCCGCCACCGGCGGGGCCTGCAACTGCAACTGCAGCTGCGGTGACGTCGAAGGTCTCTTCGAACAGCGTAACGAACTCGGAGAGTTCGATAATGGTCAGTTCCTTGAAAGCTTCAATGAGCTCTTCGTTGGTGAGCTTCGCCATGGCGAGAGCCTTCCTTCCTATAGTGGTGCCTGGCATCGGGTTCGACGCTCGGTACCGGAGTTTGGTGGATGAAGAAAATTACTTCTCTTCAGGCGCTGCGGCAGCTTCGGGAGCGGCCTCTGACTCGGCTGCTGCTGGTGCAGCTGCTTCCTCTGCAGCAGGAGCGTCGGCGGCTGGCGTCTCTGCTGCTGCAGGCGCTCCACTTTCCTCCTCTTGCTTGATGCGCAATGCATCAATGGTGCGGGCGAGTGCTGCCATGGGTGCTTGCAGCACTCCGGCAACGCGGGCCAGCTGAAGTTCACGCGACTCGAGAGCAGCGAGAGCCTTTACACCGGCGGCGTCAAGGGCTCGGCCCTCGAAAACACCAGTCTTGATGATGAGCTGTGGGTTGGACTTCGCGAAATCCGTCAGGCTCTTTGCCGCTGCAATAGCGTCACCCTTGATGAAGGCGATTGCAGTGGGTCCGGCGAGCTGGCTATCGAACGCGTCGATGCCGGCTTCCTTGGCTGCAATGCCCGTCAGGGTGTTTTTGACGACAGCGTACTTGGTGTCCTGGCCGAGTGATCGGCGCAGTTCCTTGAGCTGTGCAACGGTGAGCCCGCGGTATTCGGTTAGGACTGCAGCATTTGAGTCTTTGAAATCAGTGACGATTTCCTCAACTGCGCTTACCTTGATTGCGGTTGCCATAACCCTCCTTCCGGGGAATTGATGCCGGCTTTTACTGCCCCAATAAAAAACGCCCCGCGCAGATGCACGGGGCTTCGGTACATCGGCTTTACCGTGTGTACTGAGGAGCTTCGTTCACCTGCGCTGGCCGCCCTTGACGGGAACCTTCAGACACATGCCCCGGCCCGCAAGCCACAGGAAACCTGTGGATAAAGGGTGGGGTACGCATCGACCGACGGTCTTTGGTTCTTCAAGGGTACGTCACCGGTCAGAGGGTAACCAAATCCTGGCCCCTCGCGGGGTTTCCGTCCCGGTTTGGAACCCCGGATGGCCAGCCCTCCCCCGGAATAGTGGCCCACCCGCAGGGCAGCGGTTGGGCCACCACTTTCCGCAGTCCAGCCACTTTTCTGCGCGGCCGAGCGAAGGGCAGTCGCGTTTCCACCCGGCCGGACGCGGTGCAGCCACTTTTCTACCCGGCCGGACGCGGTGCAGCCACTTTTCTGCCAGCCCTCCCCCGGAATAGTGGCCCACCCGCAGGACAGCGGTTGGGCCACCACTTTTCCGCAGGGCGGCCACTTTCCTGCGCCGCCGGGCGCGGGCCAGCCACTTTCCTGCGCCGCCGGACGCAGCCCAGCCACTTTTGTCCGTAGCGTCAACCCTTCTTTTGCCAGGCGGCGGTGTACCCCGCGGGCACGAAACCCAGTTCCACGTTCACCGCGAGCATGTGCGCATTTTCCTCGGCGTTCCAGGTGTAGACCCGCTGCGCCTCGGGCCAGACGGAGGGTACGGACAGCAAATTCGCTGCCTTCAACCACATACCGAGTCGATGCCCTCGATGGTTACGCAACACCAGGGTGTCGTCCTGGGACACCACTTCCGGCTTCTCCGGCTGGTACTCCAGGATGGTGTGGCCTGCGAGCAGTCCGGTGGGACAATGCCGGACCGCTCGGACCAGCGAATGGCCACCGGAGCGAAGCAGGCGGTCTTCGCCTTCCCTGATCCGTGCGGCATCCCAGACTTCCTCTTCCCAGTCCAGATCCCCCATCGGCACATCCGTGCTCATCGTCTGGCGCAGCAGCGCGTATTGCTCCACGAGGTCTTCGGGGCAGCGGTCCCGCCAGTGCACCAGCTCATAATCCTGACCTGCTGTCTTCTGGGCGGTCCGGGCCAGCGCGTCGGCCCGCGGAAGTGACCTGTCCAGGAGCAAGACGCTACACCGATCGATCTGCGCCAGCTGGAACCCGTTACGGAGGGCAAGCGCCGTCGTCGCGCAGTGCCGCGGGAAGGCTCCCGCACCCGTTGCCGGGACCATCACATTAGCTGGACTGGCATCGAATCCGGCGGGCTCGTCGGTCCAGGCCATGATGATCGTTCTGCCGATCTCCCGCGCGTGATCTTCCAGGGCACGGTAGAGCCGCGCGCCGATGCCCTGTCTGCGGTAGTCAGGATGGACTGCGACGAAGACGTAGCACGTGCCAAGGTTATCGATGAGGGGAATGTCGATGACGGCTTTCCCGACGACGACGACGCCGTCGCGCGCCACGAACATCACACGTTCCTCGTAGTCGTTCGGCTGTGAGGACTCGTACCGCGCCTGTGGACTGTAGTAGTGGTCGTCGTTGCCCCAGAGGACCCGCTCAACCAGGTTGCTTAACTCAGCTGCCGCGACGAAGTCGGCTCCGCCGGCATGGTCGAGCGACGCCGGTCGGGTAAGGACTTCAATGGTGGTGGCAGTGGTTTTCATATCGGAAGTCTAACCGAGTGATTGAGAACTGCCAATCACTAATTCCAAACCGACTGAAATCGACGGTTAAACGACGAAGGGACGCAGCGTTATGCTGCGTCCCTTCGGCTGTCTAGCTCAGAAACTGTGCCCGACGGCGTTCGAACTGCCTAGGCGTCGGCCAGAACCTTGGTGACGCTTGGGTCAACGGTGATGCCTGGACCGAAGGTAGTGGATACCGTGGCCTTCTGGATGTAGCGACCCTTGGAAGCTGAAGGCTTCAAACGAAGCACCTCTTCCAGAGCGACCGCGTAGTTCTCGGCGAGCTTCTGCACATCGAACGACACTTTGCCGATGATGAAGTGCAGGTTGGAGTGCTTGTCGACGCGGAAGTCGATCTTGCCACCCTTGATGTCAGTAACAGCCTTCGTGACGTCGGCGGTTACGGTGCCGGTCTTCGGGTTTGGCATCAGGTTACGGGGACCCAGCACCTTACCCAGACGGCCAACCTTGCCCATGAGGTCAGGAGTGGCGACGGCGGCGTCGAAATCGACCCAGCCGGCTGCAACCTTCTCGATCATGTCGTCGGAACCAACGAAGTCGGCGCCTGCAGCAATTGCCGCTTCTGCCTTTTCGCCCGTGGCGAAGACCAGGACGCGCTTGGTCTTGCCGGTGCCGTGCGGGAGGTTGACCGTGCCGCGGACCATCTGGTCAGCCTTGCGAGGGTCAACACCCAACCGGAACGCTACCTCGACGGTGGCGTCGAAGGTTGAGGGGTTGGTTTCCTTGGCCAGAACTACTGCTTCGAGCGGGGCGTACTGCTTGTCTGCCTCGATCTTGGCTTCGGCCGCCTTATATGCTTTGCTGCGCTTTGCCATCTGCTTTTTCTCCTTATGCAGTTGTGGTCTGCGGACCGCGCGGGCCCTGCCACACTCCGACGCTCGATTCCGCCAAGTTGGCGGTTCTCGCGTCTACGTTTTCTTTGTGAGGTGCACGGTGAATCGCTTCGCCGAGCGGTGGGTGAAAGGCTTTAGCCTTCTACCGTGATACCCATTGAGCGGGCGGTACCGGCGATGATCTTGGCTGCTGCCTCGACATCGTTGGCGTTGAGGTCTTCCATTTTCATGGTGGCGATCTCGTTGACCTGGTCCTTGCTCAGCTTGGCAACCTTGACGGTGTGCGGCGTTGCGGAACCCTTGGCAACTCCGGCAGCCTTCTTGATGAGCTCGGCAGCTGGAGGGGTCTTGGTGATGAACGTGAATGAGCGATCCTCATACACGGTGATTTCAACGGGGATGACGTTTCCGCGCTGGGATTCTGTTGCAGCGTTGTACGCCTTGCAGAATTCCATGATGTTGACGCCGTGCTGGCCAAGTGCTGGGCCAATGGGTGGTGCCGGGTTAGCGGCGCCCGCATTGATCTGCAACTTGATCAGGCCGGTGACCTTTTTCTTGGGGGCCATGAAGGGTCCTTCTTTCACATTACGTCCACAGGACAGGAGCGTCCCATGGGTTGTTGGTCACCATGGCGTGATGACCTACCGCACCACCTGGGCTAAGCCGGCCCGGGCGGTACGAAGCTTGATTACTGCAGCTTGGTGACCTGGCTGAACGAGAGCGTCACCGGGGTTTCGCGCTCGAAGATCGACACCAGAACAACCAGCTGCTGGGACTCCGGTTTGATCTCGGAAATTGTCGCCTGCAGGGTCTCGAATGGGCCCTCGTTGACCGTGACCGGCTCGCCTACTTCGAAGTTGACCGTCGCTGGGGTGAGCTGGTTCTTCGCTGGCTTGCCCGATTCAGGATCGGTGTGGACCACTGTGTGCTCGAGCATGGAGAACACTTCACCGAGGCTCAGTGGCACCGGGTTGTGGGCGTTACCCACAAAGCCGGTGACTCCCGGGGTGTGCCGGACGGCACCCCACGATGCGTCGGTGAGGTCCATGCGGACGAGCACGTAACCGGGAATACGGACCCGGTTGACGATTTTGCGGGTGGTGTTCTTGATCTCCACCACTTCCTCCATCGGCACCTGGATTTCGAAGATGTGCTCTTCCATGTCCAGGGTCTGGATACGAGTCTCGAGGTTCGCTTTCACGCGGTTCTCGTAACCCGCATAGGAGTGGATGACATACCAGTCACCCTCCTGCCGGCGGAGCTGCGCCTTGAAAAGTGCCACCGGATCTTCCGCCGGAGCGGCATCCTCGTCGGCGGCCGGCTCGGAATCATCGACGTCGGTTTCGACATCGGTGGATTCTGCGGTCTCGGTGGATTCTTCAGTTTCGCCTTCGAAAGGTTCCACTGGGGACTCCGTCTCGCCGTCGGCCGAGGCATCGCTGTCAGCCGGGGTCGCTTCGACTCCGGAATCAGCTACCTGATCCTCGTTCTCCAGATCATCCTCAACAGAAGTGATCTGCCGTTCGAGTTCTTGCTCGGACACCTAGCTGCCTGCTTTCTAAAATTCTTCAGCTTGTTTACTGCATTACCGCGCGGGTCTCGCTATGCGCCGCCGAAGACCCATACCGCAGCCGTCCCGAACAGGAAGTCCAGGGCGGTCACAATCAGCATCATGATGATCACGAAGACCATCACGGTGATGGTGTACCGCACGAGTTCCCTGCGGGTCGGTACAACTACCTTCTTGAGCTCAGAGACAACCTGCCGCACGAAGAGGATGATTCGGCCGAAGAAACCCCGTTTGGGAGTGTTCTTCTCGGAAGGGCCACCCTGGGGGCTGCCCGCAGCCGTTTCGGTCACCTTCAACCTCTTCCATTTGTGTCGGTTTCTGTAGTCCGTGAGGACTCTCTTGCTACGTCGAATGCGCAGGGCAGACAGGACTCGAACCTGCAACCTGCGGTTTTGGAGACCGCTGCGCTACCAATTGCGCCACTACCCTATGGATTGATTCCGCCGATCCGACTACGCTAACGCAGGCACGAACCATCATGGCGATTTCAACACCGAGGAATAAGTCTACGCAATGTCCGCCCCGGCGTCGAACCGGAAGACCCGGCGAACCGCCTGGACCGCTAGAAGTGCCCGAAAAAGGCTGAGTTGTGCGACAGTAACGTGGCCGGACGGCGTCTTCGGCCTAAGCTGGAATCACGTCACAGTCCACTGCACCACCAACTCTAAGGGAACACCATGACTGCCACCCCTGACGCCCAGACGCAGGACGCCCCGAACGAGCCACGACGGCGGATCTCGAAGCGAATTGCCGCCATCGCTGAATCGGCGACACTCGCTGTCGATGCCAAGGCGAAGGCGCTTAAGGCCGCCGGCCGTCCGGTAATTGGGTTTGGTGCTGGCGAACCCGATTTTCCTACACCCGACTACATTGTGGAAGCGGCGATCGACGCGGCACGGCAGCCCCGTTTCCACAGGTACTCGCCTGCAGGGGGGCTTCCCGAACTGAAGCAGGCCATCGCCGAGAAGACACTGAGGGACTCGGGCTACACGGTTGATCCGGCCCAGGTGCTTGTCACCAACGGTGGCAAGCAGGCCGTCTATGAATCCTTCGCCACCTTGCTCGATCCCGGAGACGAGGTTCTGGTTCCCACACCGTTCTGGACCACCTACCCCGAGGCTATCCGGTTGGCTGGCGGCGTTCCGGTGGAGGTGTTTGCCGGACCCGAGCAGGGCTACCTGGTGACCGTCGACCAGTTGGAGGCTGCGCTGACCCCGCGCACCAAAATTCTGCTGTTTGTTTCCCCATCCAACCCCACCGGAGCGGTTTACAGCCCGGACCAGGTGAAGGAAATCGGCGATTGGGCTGCGGGGCATGACCTGTGGGTAGTTACCGACGAAATCTACGAGCACCTCACGTACGACGGCGTCCCGTTCACCTCCATTGCCACTGCGTCACCTGCAATTGGCGACCGAATGGTGATCCTCAACGGCGTCGCAAAGACCTACGCCATGACCGGCTGGCGGGTGGGCTGGATGATCGGGCCGAAGGACGTGGTGAAGGCCGCCACCAACCTGCAGTCCCATGCCACGTCCAATGTCTCGAACGTACCCCAGATGGCGGCCTTGGCCGCAGTGTCCGGCCCGTTGACAGCAGTTAACGAGATGAAGGTGGCGTTTGACCGACGGCGGATTGCGATGGTGGAGGGGCTGAACGCGATCGACGGCGTCGAGTGCCCGGTCCCCAAAGGCGCCTTCTATGCCTACGCTGACGTTCGGTCTCTGCTGGGTCGCGAACTGGGAGGGATTCGGCCAGCGAGCTCAGCTGAGCTGGCCGCGCTGATTCTGGACAAGGTCGAGGTGGCGGTGGTGCCGGGTGAAGCGTTCGGCCCCAGTGGGTACCTTCGGCTGTCCTATGCCTTGGGTGATGCTGACCTCGCCACCGGCGTCGGTCGCCTGCAGGAGTTCCTCGCCACGGCGCAGTAATTAACGACGGCGCAGTAGTTTGCACAGTGTCCTCCCGGCCAGCCGCCCGGGCGCTAGAGGAGTCGCCGTTCGGCGGCCCACCGGGTGAGTTCATGCCGGGAGGACAGCTGGAGCTTTCGTAGCACCGCCGATACGTGCGTTTCGACCGTCTTGATGGAGATGAACAGCTCCTTGGCGACCTCTTTGTAGCTGTAGCCGCGGGCGATGAGGCGCATCACCTCGAGTTCGCGGGCCGAAAGCCGGTCCAGTTCGCTATCCACCGAGGCGACTGCCGCGGTGCCGAAGGCGTCAAGGACAAAACCGGCCAGCCGCGGCGAGAACACGGCGTCCCCGGAGGCAACCCTCAGCACGGCGTCGGAAATCTCGGGGCCGGATATGGTCTTGGTGACATATCCCCTGGCACCGGCACGGATCACAGTCACCACGTCCTCTGCCGCGTCTGACACGCTCAGCGCCAGGAACCGCGTGCCCGCGAGCAGGGCAGTACAGCCCGCGATAACCTCGGCACCGCCGCCGCCGGAACCGCCCGGCAGGTGCACATCCAGGAGCACCACCTGCGGCCGGTGCTCGTGGATGGCAGCAATGGCTTCAGCTACTCCGGCGGCTTCTGCAAGAACTGTGATTCGGCTGTCGAGGTCGGCGCGAAGACCGGATCGGAAGATGGCGTGGTCATCAACCACGACCACCGTGATTGGTTGCTGGGGATCATTCACTGCGCACCGTCTGCTTCCTTTTCTGGCATCACCAGCTTAACCTCGGTGCCTTCCGAGTTACTGCGGATGGACACCTCACCTCCGTGTCGGTCCATCCGGCTATACAGGGAGACGCGGATCCCCATCCGATCCTCCGGAATGGTCTCCGGATCGAACCCGCTGCCCCGATCCCTGACGAAGATCGTCGATCCGGTCGGGCCGGCCTCCAGGTACACGGAAATGTTGCCCCCCGCGTGTTTCGCGGCGTTGAGCACCGCCTCGCGGGCTGCCTGCGCCAGAATCTCCTGCCGCGCGGAGAGTTCAGCGTCCCCCACAACCACTACGTCGATGGGAGTGCCGTAGCTATCCTCGATCTCGGCGGCGAGGGCGCGGATCCGCTCCGCCAGGTTTCCAGACTGCTGGGTGGCATCGGCGTACAGCCAGTTTCGCAACTCACGTTCCTGCGCTCGGGCCAGCCGGACCACATCCTGTTCGGAGCCCGCCCGGTTCTGGATCAGCGCGAGGGTCTGCAGCACCGAATCATGGAGATGGGCGGCGATTTCGGCCCGTTCAGTTTCTCTGGCCCGCCCCGATCTTTCGGTTTCGAGATCCCGCCAGAACTTCAGCCCCCACGGGGCCAACACCAGAAAGACCCCAGCCAGCACCGCTCCCGTGGCTATCAGTGTTGACCAGGTGAGTTCCCAGGAGATGGACCCGGAAACCATGATCAGCACTCCAACAGTCACTAACAGCAGCCCGGCTACCAGCCGGGCCAGACCTCCGGCCTGCGATGCCCCGGCACGGTTCATCAGGCCAGCACGGCGTGTCTCGTCCAGTTGGGTCCAGGCCAGTACTGCCCCGGTGACCACCACACCGACCGGCAGCAGGGTGTCGAGCGGCAGGTTGGCGCCAAGCTGCTGGGCAATCGCCACTGCCGCCACCAGCAAAAGTGCAGTGCCGAGCAGAACTTCGCGTTTACCGATGAGGGATTGAGTGCTGCCGCGCGACCCAGCCGAGGGATCCGCCGTCGGGCTCACCATTGGGCTTGTGGAACTCCCTACGAAGCTGCTGGTGGCCCCACCAGCAGCCCCCTGGGACGTCGGGAAGGTGAGGCGGGGGCCCACTGGGGTGGGGGCCCGACGGAGTTGTTCCTCCTGGGTGGGGACCAGCACCCACAACCAGCCATAGAGGAAGATCCCTGCCCCGCCGGCAAATGCCAGGCCCACCATGGCGATCCGTGCCACGTTGACCGTGATGCCGAGGTGGGCGGCAAGTCCCGCGCACACACCGGCGATCATCGCGTCGTTGGAGCGAAGCAGGGCTGGTCTCATGACCCAATCCAAACACGATCCCGGGCCGACTGGTGCGGGATTCAGGGAAAGTCAGGTGCCCCTCAGGGACAGGTCAGGGTAGCCCCCGATAGAAACTCTGTTCCCCTGCCGACAGGATTGAGGTATGAATTCGCATCAGGACCCGAACGACCACTCGGATAACCCTCCGATTGAAGCAACACCCGATCCCGTGGAGTCGACTGCCGGACACGGTCAGGACTTCAGCCCCCGGGACCAGCCCGCAGGCGAGGCTCCTCCCGCCGTCAACGGCATGCCTGACCCAGACAGCGCTCCCGGAGGGACGCCTCGGGCCGACACACCCCCAGCAGCCTCCACCAACTTCTTTGGCTGGCTTCGTGGCCTTGGCATCGTCAGGGGTCAGGACCGCTGGATCGGCGGGGTCGCCAGCGGTATCGCGGTCCGGACCGGCCTGGACCCGGTCCTCATCCGGGGCGGGTTTATCCTGCTGGCAATCTTCGGCGGCGTGGGGGTCCTGCTGTACGGCCTCGCGTGGGCGCTGCTGCCCGAACCAGACGGACGCATCCACCTCGAATCCGCGGCGCGGGGCAGCTGGACCTCAGGCATGACCGGCGCCCTGATCCTGACGGTTGTGGGAATCGGCCGCCCCAACTTTCCGTTCTTCGTCGACGACGGTGGTGGTGGTGCATTTTTCTGGACCATCTTCTGGATCGGCGCCGTTATCTTTGGGATTTATGTGGTGGTCACTATGTCGAACAAGAAGACGGACGCCCCAGGAACTGCAAGCGCGCCACCCGCCGGGGCCCACACCAGCTCGACTCACACTGTCGCCACCGACAAACCGGGCCGCCCGCCGGGCACCCTAACCCCACCACCTCTGTACAGTGAGCTGCCACCGCTCCCGGCTCCAAGGCAGAGACCGCCTGTGCCGCAGAAACCTCCGGTCCCCAAGCCGAGCGGCGCCGAACTGGCTCTCTACCTGGGTGGCGCACTCATCGCCGTCGGCGCCGTCCTGGTCCTCGACTACACCGGAATTTTCAGCCTGGGCAACTCAGCGATCCCGGTAGCGATCGCCGCTGGCCTGATCCTGCTCGGATTGGGCATCGTGACGCTGGGTCTCCGCGGCCGCACCTCAGGCTTCCTCGGCTTCATGGCTGCAGTCGGCATGGCGGCAGCAGTGGTGACCGGCTCAACCCTAGGCACGGGAGCTCTCACGATCGGCAGCAGTGCCGTCTGGAGTCCCACCACCGAGAGGCCTGCCAGCGACGGATACACCGTGGTTGCGGGTCAGGGCACAGTTGATCTCAGCAACCTGGCCAACCTCGACGAAGACCTGGTGGTCCCAGTTAACTCCCTCGCTGGAAATGTGGGAATCCTGATTCCCGACGACGTCCCGGTCGAGGTGCGCTCCTCAATCGCTCTCGGAGCTCTCAGCACCGTGGATAACGGCCAGGAAGCGACGGCTGGCGGCATGTGGCATCCCGCGCAGATCGATTTGAACCAGGACGCCTCCGGACCGAGGATCATCCTCGAAATCCGCGGCGCCATGAGCCACACCACGGTGGCCGCCACCCAAACCGAACTTGAAAACGTAGGAGGCATCTCGCGATGAGCACCACTGGGTACACTGCCAAGAACGACGGCGGGAAATCAGTCCGCGCCGGCACCGTGGTCTGGGGGCTGATAGCGATCGCGGTGGGAATTCTGGTGCTGCTGTCTCAACTTGTTGACATCAACCTGGACACCGGTCTGGTGCTGATCGGTTTACTGGTCGGCACCGGGGTGGCCCTCGTGGTCGGCGGTCTGATCTCAATGACCGGCCGCAAATCCAACCACCACTGACTACCGAAACGGGTTAGCCTAAATCATGGACAAATTCTTCGATATTCTCCGTAAATCACCCATCAAGCGTGCCCCGGGCGGGTGGCTCGGCGGGATTGCTTCCGGCATCGCACTGC
This sequence comes from Arthrobacter sp. Bz4, assembly GCF_003075455.1. GTDB lineage: Bacteria > Actinomycetota > Actinomycetes > Actinomycetales > Micrococcaceae > Arthrobacter_D. The sequence goes on along the minus strand of NZ_QDAE01000005.1, from coordinate 28,252 downwards.
AGTTCAACTGGCCAGTCGCGTACGTCCGGATCGGCATCCTCCTGAGTTTCCTCCTGCCGTTCATCAGCATCCCGATGTACTTCGTGGCGTGGCTGCTCCTTCCCAAGACGGACGGCACCGTAGCGTTGCAGAAGATCATCGCCAGCCGGTAACGAACGCCGTAGTGAAGTAGGGGGCGCCCCGCAGCAGCGGGGTGCATCTAGGCAGACACTGCTCAGAATGGCGGTGGGGTTTCCGGCCGTGGTGCTGGTGGTGGGTCTGGTCGGGTGAGGTAGGTTTCGCCGAGTGGTGAGATCGCGATGATCGTCCCGGGGTCTGGTTGTTGGTAGTGCCAGTAGCCTTCGGTTTTGAACATGTGGTGGCGTTTACACAGGGCCGCCAAGTTTCCGTAGGACGTTTTGCCGCCTTGGGACCAGGGGGTGGTGTGGTCGAGTTCGCAGAACACCGCCAACCGGTTACATCCCGGATGCCGACACGTCCCGTCCCTGACCCGGACCGCATCCTTCAGGTCCTGCGGGACCCGATACGTGGTCGCATCAGCGCCAAGCCTGGCCCCGGTGAAGGGGTGGGTGAGGATCCTGGTGAACGATGGTGCGTGCCCGGCGAGCTGACGTGCTGTTTCGGGATCAATCGGACCGTAGCCTTCCAACTCACCCGGGGCATCCCCGCCGAGGAGAGTCATCACCGGGACGGTGACAAACACCTTCGCCTGCACACCCCAATACATGCCGGCCTCCCACGGCTGACCGGATGCGCTGTTCGTCCCGGATCCGCTGTCCGTCCGCGATTCGGGGTCCGCTGTTCCCGGCCCGGCCCGGTCAGCACCCGGGCCGGCCCCAGCGGCAGTACCAGGTTCGGTCCCAGCGGCAGTACCAGGTTCGGTCCCAGCGGCAGTACCAGGTTCGGTCCCAGCGGCAGCAGCAGGGCCAGCTGGGCCAGCTGGGCCAGCTGGGCCGGCGGGGTCGGGTGCGTCGCTCATGTGTCCGGTGGGTCCGGCGCTGGTGAGGACATCCACGAGGACGTCGGCGCGTAACTGGGTGAGGGTCCGGTCCTCGTCGGGGCCTTGCAGGTTACGGGCTGCGGTGTCGACGCGGTGGAAGATCCCGGCCGCTTGTTCGGTGGGCAGGAAGGCTTGAAGCCAGGCCATCCCGTCCTGCGCCGGGTCCAGATACACGCGACGGTCCTGGAGAGCCTTCCGGTGCCGCAGGGTGATCGATTCTGGGTGGAAGATGTCACGTAACCGTTGGGCCTGGCGGTAAAACTTCGCCACCGTGGTCTTGCAGGCCAGACCGATGAGCTGGGCCTCGAATGCGGCCATCACGGCGGGAACGGTATCCGGGATACCGATTGCTTCCCCGACCACCGCCCACGCGTGACGGCGCGATAACCTGCCATTCTCCAACGCGGTCAGGGTGGCCCGGTAATCGCGGACCAGCAGCTCACTATGGTCAAGCAGGGAACCAGCCGTGCGCTCCGGCAGGCGCAGGGCCGCACCGATCTCCGACGCAGCCAGGGCGTGGATGTGGTCCTGGTCTTCGGCCCACGGGTGTTCCTCGGCCATCAGGTCATAAAGATGGGTGGCCGCTTTGGCTTCCTGCGCGTCGATCCAGGACCGCAACACCGACAGCGTCTTGAGCAGGTTCACGGTCTGGCCAGCGTTCAACCTCACCATCGCCTCGACCGACACCTGACCAGACAACGCCGGCAGCGACGCCGGGCCACCCTCGGCAGCCGGATCAAGAGGATCAGTGGGACCGGGGGGATCGGTGGGATCGGTGGATGCCTTCGGTGCCGTCCAGGTCGAGCCCTCGCCCAGGGGCCCGGCGGCACCATACCCACCCGGGATCCTCGAAGCCCCCGCAGCACCCGCAGCACCCGCACACCCTGGAGCGCCCGGGGACCTGTTCGCGGACCCGGAATCCGGGCCGGAATCGGGGAAGTATCCCGATCCGGTAGAAGAAGCTTTACTGCTTTTCATACCTCCATTCCATCATCGAGCACTGACAAAACGGGGGCCGATTCAGGGTCACCAGAAAAACTTTTTCAACTATTTTTCAACACCAGAGAACCCGCTCCTGAACACCGCTCAACCTTTCCCGGCCAAGGCTGGGATGCGGGTCGAAGGCGTCCTGGTCCGGGGTCTGCCGTCCCGAACCGGCTGATGATCCTGTCCTGCTGTAGCAGGACAGGATCACTCGTCCTACCGGATCTGTCGCCGGGCTGGCCCCGGTGACACGCTGGTGTTATGAAACAGTCAACTGCGTCCAGCCGCACCGAAACACCAGGTTCCGCACCCCCGCCCGATCCGGCGAGCGCCGTCGTCGTCGACTCCCTGACGAAGTCTTACCGGCAGCCGAAGAAGGGTGATCTAGTCGCCGTCGACAAGCTGTCGCTGACCATTGAGACCGGCGAAACCTATGCCCTGTTGGGACCCAACGGTGCCGGAAAAAGCACCACGATCGAGATTCTTGAAGGCCACCGCAAACCAACATCCGGCACTGTCACCGTCCTGGGACAGAACCCGTACAAGGCGCCGGCTTTGTTCCGCTCACGCATCGGCATTGTGCTGCAGGAAGCCACCGATATGGGCACACTGAAAGTCGCCGAGGCACTCAAAGACGCTGCCGCCCTCTATCCCAACCCGCGCCGCGTTGATGAAGTGATGGTTGCTGTGGGGATCGAGGAGAAGGCCGGGGCCCTCATCAAGTCCCTCTCCGGTGGTCAGCGCCGACGGGTTGACGTGGCCCTGGGCATGATCGGCAACCCGGAACTGCTGTTTCTCGACGAGCCCACCACCGGCTTCGACCCTGCCGCCCGCCGCCGGTTCTGGGACCTGATCCGGGGCCTTGGCAAGGATGGAACCACAATTGTGCTCACCACCCATTACCTGGACGAAGCCCAGCACCTCTCCGACCGGCTCGGCATCATCGCGTCCGGACGGGTCATCGCCACCGGCACCGCCGACAGCGTGGGAGGCCCGGACCTCAGAATCCCCCGAGTGCGGTGGAGGGACGACGACGGCCAGCACGAAAAGGCCACCACCTCCCCCGGTGCCCTGATCCACCAACTCACCGAGGGAGGCTCCTGGGAACCGACCGATCTGGAGGTTATCCGGCCCAGCCTCGAGGATGTCTACCTAGAACTCCTGCGCCAGCACGACGCCGACACCGTAACCACCACGACCGCTGACCCGCTGACCTCACCCGAAGGAGAACAGGCATGACCACCCTGAACGCCGGCCAGCAGACCGGCGCTGCACACAACGCAGCCTGGCGGCCCAGCACCCTTGCCCTCGGCGGACGCCGGGCCGCCACCGAGATCAAAGCCTTCAACCGGGACGGGCTGTCGTTAATCCTGATCCTGTTCTTCCCGATTGTCATGATGGCGCTCTTCGGGACCGTGTTCGGCAACGACCCCTCAGTGGGCCCACCCGAGGCAAAAGTCACGATGGCACAGTACTACTTCCCGGGGATGCTGGCGCTCGGCACAATCCTCAGCGGCTTCCAGAACCTCAGCGGCTATGTGGCAGCCGACCGGTTCAACGGCGGGATCAAACGGCTCGCTGGAACCCCGCTACCCATGCTGTCCTATTTCATCGGCAAAATGGGTGTCACCCTGTACCTGATTGTCGGGCAGTCAATCATCCTCGTGATCGGCAGCACTCTCTTCCTCGGCATCGACCTCCCCACCACCTGGGGCGCCTGGCTAACCGTAGCCTGGCTGCTACTGGGCGCCACTGCCGCCTGGGCGGTCGTGGGGACAGCCTTCGCTTGCATCGCCAAATCGGCTGAAAGTGCTTCGACTCTGGCAGTGATGCCGGTCCTCATCCTGTCCTTCATCTCGGGTGTCTATTTCCAGTTCACGGGTCTCCCAGAGTGGCTGCAACAGGTGGCCAACCTGACGCCACTGCGCTGGACTGCCAGTGGCCTGCGCAGCGTGTTCCTGCCCGAACAGTTTGAACTGGCTGAGCCCGGCCAGACCTGGGCGTTGGGCATGTCAGCCATGGTGATTGGTCTTTGGCTGGTGGTCGGGCTGATTCTGACCCGGCTCACCTTCAAATGGCCACCGCAGAAATGAGGACTTGTGGGCCGCGGCACCTCACCGGACGTAGGGTGTTGGCATGAACATCAAACCCGAGCGCACCGACCGGCTCCTGCCGGAGAACTCGGTGTGGATCCACGGGATGAAGTGGTGGCACATCGGGTTCTACACAGCATTAGTTGTGGTGGTCCTCGTGGTTCTCAACGGGGAGCCGAACCCCACGATCATGGCGGTGACCCTCAGTGCTCTGGGGGTGTTGGCGGCCACGTACCCCTTCCTGACCCGCCAGCAACATTTGGGGACGTGGCGTCCTACGGCCTACGTGATCCTCCTCATCCTGGTGGTCGGATTTCTGGCCTTCCTCCCAGGCTCCGGAGCTGTACTCCTCTTCGTGGCGTTTCCGCAGATCTGGATGTTCTCCAGCACGGCGCGTGCAGGGCTCATCAGCACGGCAGCCATCTGCGTCGCGGTGGCAACGGGGCAGCTTGTCCGGTTCGGCGGGTCCCCCGAAGACCTCCTCGGAATCGGACTGCAAGCCGGCCTGTCCTTCCTGGCCTCAACGATGCTGGGACTGTGGATCTACAAGATCATTGACCAGAGCGAGGACCGTGCGCAGCTCCTCGCCGAGCTGGAGGCCGCCCGGACCGAACTCCAACTCGCCGACCAGCGGCAGGGCGCCATGGCGGAGCGGGAACGGATGTCCCGTGAAATTCATGACACCCTCGCCCAGGGCTTCACTTCGGTGGTGATGCTGTCCGAAGCAGCGCTCGCACAGCTGCGCAGCACCCGATTGGACGACGGCGCCGCCCAGGAGCTGGTGGCACGGCTGGACGCCATCAACACCACCGCACGTGACAACCTACAGGAAGCCCGGTCCCTGATTGCGTCGACCGGGCCGTCCCAGCTGCAGGGCGGAGACCTGCTGGGGGCACTGGACAGGCTTGCCTCGGCGGCGACATCAGCGGGCTGTGACACCTCCTCGACGCTGCCCGATGCCCTGCCGCACCTGACCTCGAACCAGCAAATCGCCCTCCTCCGCTCGGCACAGGAGGCACTCACCAATGTCCGGCGGCATGCTTCGGCTTCCCGGTCCCAGCTGAAACTCGAACACTCGGGATCCCATCTGGTCCTGACTGTCAGCGATGACGGCGGAGGGTTCGACCCGGACCTGGATACCTCCGGCTACGGGCTGAAATCCATCAGCGCACGGCTCGGCGAGATTGGGGGGACTCTCAGGGTCAGCTCGGCCAACGGAGAGGGATGCGTCCTCCACATGGTGGTGCCCGTCGAAGATCACCAGAGCACCGTTGCGGCCCCGCCCGCTGCGGCGCAGAACCAGCCGGAACGGGTTGAGGCTCAATGACTCCTGCCCAGCCGCGCAGCAGCAGTTCCACCTCACCCAACTCCCCCGCCCACAGTGCCGACGCGGATACGGTCCGAATTCTTGTGGTTGATGACCATCCTGTGGTGCGCGCCGGGCTGATTAACCTGCTCTCCACCGATCCCCGGATTGTGGTCGCCGCCGAAGCAGCCAACGGGGAGGAAGCAGTGGCCGCCGCGACCGACGTCGTGCCCGACGTCGTCCTCATGGACCTGCGGATGCCGCTCCTGGATGGGGCGGACGCTACCGCCCGTATCCTGGCGAGCCAGCCCGGGGTCAAAGTATTGGTGCTTACCACCTACGACGGCGACTCCGACATTGTGCGGGCCGTCGAGGCCGGCGCGGTCGGTTACCTGCTGAAAGACACCCCGGGTGAAACCATCATCAGTGCGGTGTTCGCGGCGGCCCGTGGGGAAACAGTTCTCGCGCCGCCGATTGCGGCGAAATTGGTGTCACGGCTGAGGGCGCCAGAGCGACCGCGCATGTCGCCGCGGGAACGGGAGGTGCTCCAGTGCGTCGCCCAGGGGCTGAGTAACCCGGATATCGCCGCGAAGCTCTACATTGCCGAAACCACCGTGAAGACCCATCTGCTGCGGATCTTCGCCAAACTGGACGTCGATGATCGAACGCGGGCGGTCGTGGTGGCGATGGAACGCGGCATCCTGAACGGGCACACACCGGGTTCCCGATAGCGGTCTTGCTCCAAAAATGTGTTTAGAATCATAGCTGAGCTCAATGGGGCGCTCTGACCTTTCTACCTCTTCAACCTGCAAGGACCCAGCTCCACATGAAAATCGGAATACTCACCAGCGGTGGCGACTGTCCTGGACTCAACGCCGTGATCCGTGGAGCAGTCCTCAACGGCATCAAGACCCACGACCTGGAATTTGTCGGATTCCGTGACGGCTGGCGTGGTGTGGTGGAGGGCGACATCATCGAGCTCCCCCGTCAGGCCGTCCGGGGCATCTCCAAACAGGGTGGCACCATTCTGGGAACCTCCCGCACCAACCCCTTCGAGGGCAACGGCGGACCCGACGCCATCAAGGCCACCCTCGAACGGCTGGGTATCGACGCGATGATCGTGATCGGCGGCGAAGGAACACTCGCCGCCGCGAATCGGCTTACCGATGCCGGCCTGAAGATTGTCGGCGTGCCCAAGACCGTCGACAATGATCTCGACGCCACCGACTACACCTTCGGCTTTGACACCGCCGTGCAGATCGCCACTGAGGCTATCGACCGGCTCCGGACGACCGGGGAGTCGCACAGCCGCTGCATGGTGGCCGAGGTGATGGGACGCCACGTAGGGTGGATTGCCCTGCACGCCGGGATGGCGTCCGGCGCCCACGCCATCCTCATCCCTGAGCAGCAGACCAGCCTGGAGCAGATCGCCGAGTGGGTCACCGAGGCCAATCACCGTGGTCGTGCGCCCCTTGTGGTGGTGGCCGAAGGTTTTGTCCCGGCGCACCTGGACCAGGCCCACTCCGAACGTGGCCTCGACACCTTCGGGCGGCCGCGCCTCGGCGGGATCGCCGATCAGCTGGCCCCGGAAATCGAATCCCGTACCGGAATCGAAACCCGCGCCACGGTGCTGGGTCATATCCAGCGCGGCGGGGTTCCCTCGGCGTTCGACCGGGTCCTCGCGACGCGTCTCGGCATGGCTGCCGTTGACTCGGTGGTGGACGAAGCCTGGGGCACCATGGTCTCGCTCAAGGGAACGGAAATTGCGCGGGTGGGCTTCGCGGCCGCTTTGGGTAACCTCAAGGTGGTCCCCCAGCACCGGTACGACGAGGCAGCCATCCTCTTCGGCTAACGTTGCCTAGATGGAACTTGATCCCGGCACCGTCTCAATCATTCAGCTCGGATGGTCTCGGCTGCTGAAACTCGATGACACCGCGTTCGCCGAGGCAGCTGGCGAACGGGTTTACCGCCGGGACGACGACGCCGAGCTGCTGACCTTTGTGCGGCTGTTCGGCGAGGAAGCGTTGGTCGGACCCGGTTGGGCCCTCGACGCAGCAGCAGAGCTCGACGGCGATGTGCTCGCCCGCCACTCGACCCTGCTCCGGCTCTCCAGAGAACAGGGGGGCCGCGGTCTGGGAGCGGCTGGCCTGTATTTTTGCGACAACCTGCCGACCCTCGAACCCCGCGACGACGTGGCAGTGAGCGATGAGCTGGAGTTCGCCGTCGAGCTGGAGCGGCTCTGCCCGCCCGATGACATCGCCGAAGTGGGTCTGAGCGCTCTGGAACACCGCACCATCCTGGTCGACGACTCGACCGCTCCCCCCACACCGTTCGCCGGCGCAGGGTACGACATCTGGAGCGGCATCCTCGCCCATCTGGGGGTACTGGCCGCGCCGGGTCACCGCGGTCAGGGCCACGCGACCTTCATCACCAAGGTGGTGATTGAGGATGCCATGGCGGCGGGACTGATTCCGCAGTGGCGGGCACGCACGGATAACAGCGCTTCGATCAGGACGGCGTTGAAGTCAGGCTTCGTCGCGTGCGGCAGCCAAACCAGCGTGCTGCTACCAGCCGGGCACTAAACAGGGCGGTTGCTACTGCCCGCCGAACAGCTCCAGCAGGTTCTGACGCTTGAACATCTGGGCCGTCTGTCGTGCCGTGGGATTGCCCCGGTCGGGGTCGGCCCCGGCACCTACCAGCACCGCTGCGACGTCGTCATAACCCTTGAAAGCCACGCCCGCCAGTGGCGTCTGACCTTTGTCGTTGACGGCGTTGACATCAACCCCGCGGCGGGCAAGGCCAGCCACGACGCTGGCGTGCCCGTGGTAGGCAGCCAGCATGAGGAGACTGTCACCGCCACTGTTGGTCAGCGTGACGGGAACCCCCGCGTCCAGGTACCGGCTCAGGGTAGCCGCGTCGCCGGCACGGGCGGCGTCGAACAGCTGGTGTGCCAGTGCGACGGCCTCATCCGCGCTGGTGTCCGGTGAATTGGTGTCCGGTGTTTTGGCGTCCGGTGTTTTGGCGTCCGTCATCGCTACCGGCGTCCTTTCAGGAACCCGGTGGCGCGTCCCACCACCTGGCCCGCGTCCGGCGCCACAATGATTTCCTGCGCTGCGGCGTACACCTCATCGCCGTCCTGCACCACCAACTCACCCAGTGGATCAACCGAGCGTTTCACGACGGCGAGCGCTACCGCGCCCATCTCGTAGTGCTGCGCCACAGAGGTCACCGTGCCGACGGTGCGTCCACCGGCGACGACGGCGCTGCCCACCGCGGGCAGGGTGTGCTGGCTGCCGTCGAGCTGCAGGAAGACGAGGCGGCGTGGTGGGTGTCCGAGGTTGTGCACCCGGGCGACGGTTTCCTGACCTTTATAGCAACCCTTGTTCAGATGAACAGCGGTCCGGATCAGGTCCAGTTCGTGCGGAATCGTCTTCTCATCGGTCTCGGCGCCGGCCCGCGGACGCCACGCGGCGACACGCAGCGCCTCGGAAGCCATGGCGCCGGCCAGGCTCAGACCGTGCCCAGCGAGTTCATCCACGGTGGTAACGAGTTCGGCCTGCGGGATCAGGTATTCGAACCAGGGGCGTTCCAGCCCGGGGTGGTCTTCCTCGGTCACCACCGAATAGGCGTACCCGCCCTCCGTGACCCGCGGCCAAGGGTCGACCCACACGGTGCGTGCTGCCAACGACTCGATGGGTTTCACCGATCCGAGCACCGCCCAGGTCTCTGACACGTCGGCGATTTCCACCCGGAGCATGAACTTCATCCGGTCCAGCCACGCGGCCATACCTGCGGCTTCGAAGCCTTCCACGAGCAGCCAGGTAGTGGTTCCGTCGTCGACCACCCGGGCGTTGTATTCGATCCGGCCCTGCACGCTCAACAGGAGGGTCTCGGAGCTGCTGCCGGGCTCCAGGCCCAACAGGAGTTGCGAAGAGAGGGTGTTCAACCAGCTCAGGCGGTCAGGGCCGGTTACCGTGACCACGCCCCGGTGGGACAGGTCGACGACGGCGGTGCCACGGGCGAGGGCGCGCTGTTCCTTGAAGGGGTCACCGTAGTGGGATGCGGTGCCCTGATCGGGTGCGTCAGCGGCGACGGCGCCGGGTCGGGTGAGCAGCGGGCTGAGATAGGTCATGGTGATGTTAACGCATCCTTAGGCGGGCCGTATTCCTTGGCCAGCCGTGGAGCACGACTGGTCAGGATTCTTTTTTGAGAATCGCGGAGGCGTGGGCTTTCAGCGGCTGGCCGTCGGCGGCGACGTCCCAGCGCCAATACAGGTCGCCCTCCACAAGTCCGTACAGGCGTGTGGCGGCCGTGTATTCCTTGGAGTTCTGGCCCCGCATCACCAGGTCGGTGCTGAGCCGAATCTGTGGGCCCTTGATGACCCCGTAGTACAGTTCGGCGATTCCTCCGGGGTGCACAATGGTGGCGGTGATATCGAAACCGTCTTCGGCGTTGCGGAGTTGCTCCACCTCGTCGGCGCTCTTCAGCGCCGGGACGATGTCGGCTGGTTCCAGCCCAGGCCCGCCGTCGGCGTCGTTGAGTTTGCGGTCCAGCGCCCAAAACCCGGTTTCCACTGAGAGCGGGCGCAGGCGGGTGCCGTGCTCATCGGTGAGCCAGCTCTCCGCCGTGTACCGCAGGTACGGGAGCCCGTTCTGGGTGAAAGTGACGAGCTGCTCGAAGTGCTCGGACTCGGAGGAACCCTCGCCGAGACGGCCAGAGCCCTTCCAGGTACCCAGCAACCAGGACAGTGGCACCAGTTCGGGCGTGAGGTCCGTGGGAATCTCAAAGGACATGGTGAGCGGGCAGCCTTACTTTTGGCCCTTGTACAGGCGGGTGATCACCAGCGCTGCTACCCCAGCCATCGCCAGCGAAGCGAGTACCAACAGTCCAATGAAGAAGATTTCAAGCGCAAGAATCGACATGCGTCCATCCTAACGCGACGTATCGGCACCTCTCGACCCCAACGGCGCTCCGGTGCGGCGGGGGCCGGCCGGAGGTAGAAGTTAGGCGGTGAGCAGCTTTTCCAAGAAGTAGACGAGCGAGCCGATCACCAAAATGGGTGCGACGCCGACGGACAGGGCCGCTGCCACGTTCAGTGGCGCTTCACGGGCAAGGAGCAGACGCCGGGTGCACACAATGACCGCTCCACTGAGCGCACCCACAATGCCTGCGGCGAGGCCGGGCACATCGGTGAACAGGATGGCACCCAGGGGTCCGGCAGTTGCGGCCAGGACCGTGCCCAGGGGCGCAACAATCCGGTCGGGCCAGGGCAGTAGCGACACGGCCAGGGCAATCATGACGCTGATCCCGGTGACCAGCATCATCCCGGCGTTTCCCGCATTGACCGACAACTGGTCAGCGGCCACCCAGCCGGACCCAAGGCAGACCAGGAAGACCCCCACGCCGACGCCGAGCGTTGATTCCAGCCGAAGGCTTTGGCCGGTTCCACGGAACAGCTGAATCAGGAAGACAGCCCCTAGACCGAGGGCAGCGGCGATAGGCATCCACCGCATGTACTCGCTGTCCGGGGCAGTGTAGGCAGCGGCCGTAGCCGCCAGCGCACTCGCGGCCATGACCGTTGACTGGGTTTTCTTGGCCGGAACCCCCAGCAGATGAGGCCAGCCGATAGCTCCCACGAGGATGAGGACCGCAGTCACTGCTGCTACAGCACTTAACGAGACGTAGGACGCAGCCACCACCGAGACGACTGCTGTTGCCGCCGCAGCGGCCACCATCCATATTCTCACCCCAGCAATACTGCCTTACCGCTCCGGCAAGTGAAAACGAAGGTCCCGGGTGGGTCGCATCACACCCGGTATACTGAACCAAATCTGACAGGACTGCTGACCTGTGGAGATCGGTCAGGATCTTCATCAGCCGCCCGACCCAGAGCGCCCGATGATGCGCGTCCAAATATATGGAGGACACATGCCGCACATCTTGATGTTGACGAATAGCCCCGGATCCTCGGTGGGTGTGCTTCCCGCGCTCGAATTGTTGAACCACAAGGTCCACATTCTGCCCGCCGAACCGACCGCATTGCTGGAAACCGAGCCCTGCGACGTGGTGATGGTCGACGCACGTAAAGACATGGTCGGGGCCAGATCGCTGACCCAACTGCTGAAAGCCACCGGACTGAGTGCCCCGCTGATGCTGGTGCTCACCGAGGGCGGGATGGCCGCCGTCGCCGCGAACTGGCTGGCTGACGAGGTCGTCCTCGACTCCGCCGGTCCGGCTGAGGTGGAGGCCAGGCTACGCCTCGTCATCGCGCGGTCCAGTGCCGCCGAGACGGAAAGCAGCAGCGAGATCCGCGCCTCCGGCGTCGTCATTGACGAGGCCAGCTACACCGCCCGGGTCGGCGGGGAACCGTTGAACCTGACCTATAAGGAATTCGAGTTGCTCAAGTACCTGGCGCAGCATCCGGGCAGGGTGTTCACCCGCGATCAGCTACTGCACGAGGTGTGGGGCTACGACTATTACGGCGGCACTCGTACCGTTGACGTTCATGTGCGGCGGCTGCGGGCAAAACTGGGCGCCGACCATGAGCAACTGATCGGGACCGTGCGCAACGTGGGGTACCGGTTCACGCTGAACCGGTCCACCGACGACCGGCCAGCGGTCGACGCCTGAGGATTGCCTCCCTCCAGAAGACGCTCCCCAAAACACGCCGCTTAACGAAAGAAGTCCCTCCCCCACTTGCGTGGCGGTGGGACTTCTTTCGTCTTACAAAGTGGAGGACATACGGGTCGAACGTATCGCGGGCACCCCACTGGTGCATCCCCCGTGAACGATCCCCAACATTACCCCACCGGCTGCGCCAGGCCAAAATCCTCCCCTACGCACGGGGTACCAGGGGGTTAAGCTGGCATCATGACCACAGCCCACGTTCCCACCTGGCCCATTCTCCATTCCGCTGGGGCTCCCGACCCGCGGGTCCTGCAGGACATTCTCGGGCTCGCCGCGGCTGCCGCGGAGGCCGACGGCAACCCTCCTCTGTCCGAGCAGACCCTGGTCAACCTGAAAACCGCGGGTGCCCATCCGGGGTCCCTGCTGGTTTTCGCCACCTACGCGGTCGACGACGACTCTTCCGGCGGAGATCCGGCTGGAGCATCCCACGACACCGAAGAACTGGCCGGGGTTGCGGTGGTAAGCCTCCCCCGCTCCGGTACTGCCGCTGGCAACGCCGATGAAGGTGAAGCTGGCGGCCCGGGCGTGCTTGAGCTGGTGGTCCGGCCGACCTACCGCAGCCAGGGAGTCGGGACTGCCCTGGCCGACGCCGTCCAGGCTCACGGGCTGCCGAACCTGCATGCCTGGTCCCACGGCAATCACGCGGCGGCTGTCAGTCTGGCCACCAAAAACGGGTTCGCGCCCGTCCGGGAACTGTGGCGGATGCGTCAGACCCGGGCCGCACTGGAGGAGTCGGTGCTGTCCCCCTCCGCCGATCAGATCACCCTGCCCGACGGCGTCGTCCTTCGCGCCTTCCAGCCTGGTGTCGACGAGTCGGCTTGGCTAGCCGCGAACCGCTCGGCGTTCGCCCATCACGCCGAGCAGGGCTCCACCACGCTCGAGGACCTCCAGGCCCGGATGGCCGAAGACTGGTTCGACCCGGCAGGGTTCCTGCTGGCGGTCCGTGAATCCGACGGACAGCTACTGGGCTTCCACTGGACCAAGGTGCATCCACGCTCAGGGGACCACCCGGCGATGGGCGAGGTGTACGTCGTCGGCGTCACCCCCGATGCCCAGGGTATGGGCCTGGGGAAGGCGCTCACCGTTGCCGGAATCGAGCACCTGCACCGCCAGGGCCTGCAGGCAATCATGCTCTACGTCGACGCCGACAACACCGCCGCTGTGGCCCTCTACCGCAAGCTGGGATTCACCCGCTGGGATGTTGACGTCATGTACGCGCCGCAGGTTTCCGGGGCAAGCTTGTAAGGTGGATCCTGATGCCGTGAAACCCCTCCCGAGAGGGGCGGATCAAGGCAACCTACCCGCTGTCAGGAGACACTATGGAATCGGAAACCGCAGCACGCGTTCCGGCACGGTATGGCTCGTCCGAAGTTGCACCAGCCCGTGCCACCCAGGACCGCATCGACATCCCCGAGTTCGCCCCGAGCCTGCTCCCCTCCGGCGAGATCACGCCTGACCGGTTCCTCGATCGCGAGTCGAGCTGGCTCGACTTCAACGCCCGGGTGTTGGAGCTTGCCGAAGACCCCGACCTGTACCTGCTGGAGCGGGTCAGCTTCCTGTCCATTTTTGCTTCCAACCTGGACGAGTTTTTCATGGTGCGCGTGGCGGGCCTGAAGCGCCGCATCGCGACCGGTCTCGCCGTCCCCTCAGCCGCCGGCCTGAGCCCCATTGAGCAGCTCGAACAGATTATGGCCGACGGTTACAAGCTGCAGCAGCGTCACGCCGCCGTGTTCGCGGAGAACATTCGACCCGCCCTGGCCGAGGAGAACATTCACCTCACCACGTGGGACGAGCTCGATGATGCCGCCCGCACCGACCTCAACAAGCTCTTCGCCGAGAAGGTCTTCCCGATCCTGACGCCCCTGGCCGTGGATCCGGCACACCCCTTTCCGTATATTTCGGGGCTCTCACTGAACCTCGCGGTCGTCGTCCGCAATCCGGTGAGCGAAAAGGAACTCTTCGCGCGCGTCAAGGTCCCCGACCAGTTGCCGCGCCTGATTTCGGTGGACGGCCCCCGCGCCGGGAACGTCACCGGCCGCACGGCCCGGTTCATCCCGCTGGAAGAAGTCATCGCCGTCCACCTGGACCAGTTGTTTCCGGGGATGGAAGTCCTCGAACACCACACCTTCCGGGTGACCCGGAACGAGGATCTCGAAGTAGAAGAGGACGACGCCGAGAACCTCCTTCAGGCGCTGGAGAAGGAGCTGCTGCGCCGCCGGTTCGGCCCACCGGTCCGGCTTGAGGTCACCACCGACATCAATCCGAGCATCCGCGCCCTGCTCTCGCGTGAACTCGGGGTGGAAGAAGACGAGGTGTACGGCCTGCCGGCGCCGCTGGATCTCCGTGGGCTCAGCGTGATCGGCGGCATCGACCGCGGCGAGCTGCGCTACCCGAAGCACGTCCCGCACACCAACCGTGATCTCAAGGAGAGCGAGACGTCGAAGGCAGCCAACGTCTTCGCGGCCATGCGTCGCCGGGACATCCTGCTGCACCACCCGTACGATTCGTTCTCCACCTCGGTCCAGGCGTTCCTGGAGCAGGCGGCAGCGGATCCCAAGGTGCAGGCGATCAAGCAGACCCTGTACCGCACGTCGGGCGATTCGCCGATCGTCGATGCGCTGATCGACGCGGCGGAGTCCGGCAAGCAGGTTCTCGCCCTGGTGGAGATCAAGGCCCGCTTCGATGAGCAGGCCAACATTTCCTGGGCGCGGAAACTGGAGCAGGCCGGGGTGCACGTGGTGTACGGGATTGTGGGGCTGAAGACGCACTGCAAACTTTCCCTCGTGGTCCGGCAGGAAATCGATGGGCTCCGCCGGTACTGCCACATCGGCACCGGCAACTATCACCCGCGCACGGCCCGCTACTACGAGGATTTCGGCCTGTTGACCGCCAATGACCAGGTGGGCCAGGATCTGACCCGACTGTTCAACCAGTTGTCGGGGTATGCGCCGAAATCCACCTTCAAGCGTCTCCTTGTCGCCCCGCGATCGGTGCGCTCCGGGCTGATTGACCGGATTGAACGCGAGATTGCCAACCAGAAGGCCGGTCTTGCGGCTCGGGTGGTGGTGAAGGTCAACTCGATTGTTGACGAGGCCATCATCGACGCGCTCTATCGTGCATCGCAGGCCGGCGTGAAGGTGGACGTCATTGTCCGTGGGATCTGCTCGGTACGCCCCGGCGTCCCGAGTCTCAGCGAGAACATCACCGTCCGTTCGGTGTTGGGCCGTTTCCTTGAGCATTCACGGGTGTTTGCGTTTGCGAACGGCGGAGACCCAGCAGTATTCATCGGTTCGGCGGACATGATGCACCGCAACCTGGACCGCCGGGTGGAGGCGCTGGTGCAGCTCAGCGCCCCCGAGGACATTGCCTATCTCATGTCCCTGCTTGACCGGTACATGGATGAGGGCACGGCAAGCTGGCACCTCGACAACCAGGGTGATTGGACCCGCCATCATAAGGACGACGACGGCGCGCCGCTCAGTGACGTGCAGAGCTACCTGTTGGCTTCCCGGGCACGCAACCGGTCAGCGGTCCGCCACTGATGGCCTCAACTGACGAGGCAGTGACGGACACCGCTCAGGAGGCGGCGCCAGCGGTGGTGGCAGCGGGTGCTATCTGCTGGCGGAAGGAACAGGGGAAGCTTGAGGTACTCCTGATCCACCGTCCCAGCTACACGGACTGGTCCTGGCCCAAGGGCAAGATCGACCCCGGTGAAACCACGCCCGAGTGTGCAGCCAGGGAAGTGCTGGAGGAGGTTGGCCTGCGGATCTCGCTGGGCATTCCCCTGGCGTCGACTCGCTACGCCGTGGCCTCCGGGCAGAAGGTGGTCTACTACTGGGCAGCACGCACAGAGCGTATGGTGGTCCGGCCCGATGGCAAGGAAGTGGACAAGTATCTGTGGGTCGCACCGGCCCGAGCCTTGGAATTGCTGACCAACCCTACTGATCGTGAGCCCCTTGAATCGCTGATTGCGGCTTACAAAGCGGACCAGCTGGAAACCTGGCCGCTGATCGTGGTCCGCCACGCCAAGGCGAAGCCGCGCTCGTCCTGGACCCGAGCGGAAGGCGAACGCCCCCTGGCGGCCACCGGTCGCCGGCAGGCAGCAGCCGTGAGCCGGCTCCTTGAAGCCTGGGGTCCGTCCTGGGTGGTGAGCAGCCCGTGGGAACGGTGTGTTCAGACCGTCGCTCCGTACCTGAAGCACAAGGACATTAAACTCAAACTCGCCGATTCAATGACCGAGCGTAACGCCACCCGCAAGCCGGACAAGGCTCGTTCAACGGTCGAGAAACTGTTCGATAAGCGTCGTCCCGTGGCGTTGTGCACCCACCGACCGGTCCTCCCCCTCGTCTTTGGCGTGCTGCAACGCCACATGCCCGACACCCTGGCCGTCGGGCTGCCAGCCGATGACCCGTATCTGGCCCCCGGAGAAGTGCTGATCTCCCACGTCAGCACCAGGGCGCCTGGCCGCATTGTCGCCCTCGAGCAGTTCAGGGCCTACGACGACTAGTTCCCGTGGCTGTCCCCCGCCTGGCTGGTCACTGTCGTCAGGAGGAACACCGAGTCTTCTACGGCCTCAACCCCGTGACGCACGTGGGTCAGTGCGACTATTTCGCCAGCTACCACTTCCGCCGGGTCCTGGCCTGTGATTCGCACCCGGCCGCGCAATACGTACATGCTCGCCGCCGGTGGAGAATTGTGCTCGGCAAGAACCTGGCCCTTCCTGAGCCCGAGGATGGTCTGGCGCAGAGGTCCATCATGGACAACGATCTTGGCGGACCGGCCCTTGTCACTCGCCATCGCTTCTTCCAACGCCGTCGTCAGAGCCGCTTCAACAATGGTCATAATGCCTCCTGGGGTGCGCCGTCGTCTCGGATCCAACCGGGTGGTCCAAGAATGCTGGCAAGTCTATCGACCTATGGGGATTGCAGGTACCGGAGTCCCACTCGACGAGCACCTCCTGAACTCATCCAGGCCCACCTGATAACCGCCCGGTAGGTAGGGGGCGCGCCGACCAGATGGCCTTAAAGCACGCAACCACTAGAGTGGAATGCGTGAGTTCTCAACCCATCCCCACCCCGTACGAGGATCTGCTGCGCGATGTGATAGCCAACGGCGCGGTCAAGACCGACCGCACCGGCACCGGAACGCGCAGCGTCTTCGGGCGACAGCTGCGCTTCGACCTCGCGGACTCCTTCCCGCTGGTCACCACCAAACGCGTGCATTTCAAATCCGTGGCCCTGGAGCTGCTCTGGTTCCTGCGCGGGGATTCGAACGTGTCCTGGCTGCAGGAACGCGGCGTCAAAATCTGGAACGAATGGGCCGGCGACGACGGCGAACTCGGGCCGGTCTACGGCGTCCAGTGGCGCTCCTGGCCCACGCCCGACGGCGGTCATATCGACCAGATCGCCCAGGTCATTGAGGACCTGAAAACCAACCCGGATTCCCGGCGGCACCTGGTCTCCGCATGGAATGTCTCCGAACTACACAACATGGCCTTGCCGCCGTGCCACGCGTTTTTCCAGTTCTATGTGGCGGACGGCAAACTGTCCTGCCAGCTGTACCAGCGTTCGGCGGACACCTTCCTCGGCGTTCCCTTCAACATCGCCTCCTACGCGCTGCTGACCCTGATGGTGGCCCAGCAGGTGGGGCTGGCCCCCGGCGAATTGATCTGGACGGGTGGCGACGTCCACATCTACGACAACCATGTCGAACAGGTCAGGGAGCAGCTGTCTCGAGACCCGTACCCGGCACCGCAACTACTGATCAACCGCAAACCCGAGAGCATCTTCGACTACACGCTGGAGGACTTTGACGTGGTGAATTACCAGCACCATCCCACTATCAAGGCACCGATTGCCGTATGAGTTCAATGAATCGCGGCATCATCGAGGCCATTGGACGGGAACCGTTCGTCGGCATGATCTGGGCCCAGACGGAAAACGGTGTGATCGGGAAAGACGGCGGCATGCCGTGGCGTCTCCCCGAGGATATGGAACACTTCAAGCGGACCACCACGGGACACCCGGTGATCATGGGCCGGCACACCTGGCAGTCCTTTCCCGCCAAGTACCGTCCCCTGCCGGAGCGCACCAACATTGTGGTGAGCAAGCATGGACTGGAGAACGGGGAGCTGGCCGGTGCCGTCGTCGTCGACTCCCTGGAGAGCGCGCTCGAGGAGGCCCGGCGCAGTCCCGGCGCCGAGCAGATCTGGGTTATCGGCGGCGGACAGATCTACGAGGCCGCCTTGCCGATCGCGCAGGCGGCAGTGGTCACGGTGATCGAGTCCACCACCAAGGGCGACACCTTCGCGCCCACCCTGGGTCCCGAGTGGCAGCTCGACGGCGTCACCCCCGGCCAGGGCTGGCTCTCCGGTGCCAACGGCACCCGCTACCGGATCAGCCTGTGGACCAAGGGACGCGACTAGCCCGCGACTGGTTCGGGGGGCACAGCAGCCCGGCGTAACCCACGCGGGACTCGCAGACCCCCTGACCTAGACTTGAAGGCATGACTTCAGCAGTGAATGGTTCAGTACCCAGCGTCGGTTTCGTCGGCTGGCGCGGCATGGTGGGCTCGGTCCTCATGCAGCGCATGCAGGACGAGGGCGACTTCGCCCGGGTCAACCCCGTGTTCTTCTCCACCTCCAACGCGGGAGGGTCGGCGCCGTCGTTCGCCGCAGGTGCCCCGGCGTTGCAGGACGCGTACGACGTCGACGCGCTGGCCAAGCTGCCCATCATCGTCACCGCGCAGGGCGGCGACTACACCGCCGAGGTGTACCCGCAGCTGCGCGGCCGGGGCTGGGACGGACTGTGGATTGACGCGGCGTCCACCCTGCGGATGGAGCAGAGCTCCATCATTGTGCTGGACCCAGTGAACCGGTCAGTGATCGACGCCGGCCTGGCGCGGGGAGTGCGCGACTTCATCGGCGGCAACTGCACCGTGTCCTGCATGCTGATGGGCCTGGGCGGACTGTTCCGCAACGGCCTGGTGGAGTGGGGCACCTCCATGACCTACCAGGCGGCCTCCGGCGGCGGCGCCCGCCACATGCGCGAGCTGCTGAACCAGTTCGGCGCCCTCCACGGTGCGGTGGCCGCGAACCTGGAGGACCCGGCGTCGGCCATCCTCGCGATCGACCAGGCGGTCCTCGCCCAGCAGCGCAACCCGGGCATGGACGCGTCCCAGTTTGGGGTGCCCCTGGCCGGTTCGGTGATCCCCTGGATCGACGCCGATCTGGGCAACGGCATGTCCCGCGAAGAGTGGAAAGCCGGAGCGGAGACCAACAAGATCCTCGGCCTCGACGTGACCGACAGCGCGCGGATCCCGTTCGACGGGCTCTGCGTGCGGATCGGCGCTATGCGCTCCCACTCGCAGGCGCTGACCCTGAAGCTCACTGAGGATGTGCCGCTCGCGGAGATTGAGCACCTCATCGACAACGACAACGAGTGGGCCACCGTCATCCCCAACACCAAGGAAGCCACGATGGCCGGACTGACCCCGGTCGCGGCCACCGGGTCGCTGGACATCCCGGTGGGCCGGCTCCGGAAACTGGAGATGGGCCCGCAGTACCTCAGCGCGTTCACCGTAGGAGATCAGCTGCTGTGGGGTGCGGCCGAACCGCTGCGCCGCATGCTGCTCATCGCTACCGGCAACCTCTAAACGCGCCGGCGGACGCTCGCTACAGCGAGCAGCCGATCAGCAGCGGTTCCGGGTGCAACCGGATCCCAAACCGGTGCTCGACGCCGTCTGCCACCAGGGCGGCGACGGCCAGCAGGTCGGTGGCTGAGGCGTTGCCCCGGTTGGTGACAGCGAGGGTGTGCTTGGTCGAGAGGGACGCCCGTCCCCCGGCGGCGGCGAAGCCAGCGTCGTCGGCCAGGCCAAAGCCCTTCCCGAACCCGGCCTGATCAATCAGCCAGGCAGCCGAGAGCTTGACCTGTCCCGCGTCGGCGGTGGGATAGCGTGGCGCGTTCTCGGGCAGCGTCGCTGCGGTCGCGGCGTCGACAATCGGGTTGGTGAAGAAGGACCCGGTGCTGAAGGTGTCCCGATCCTCCGGATCCAGCACCATGCCCTTGGCACCGCGCAGCTTCAGCACCGCCCGCCGAACATCGGTGGCGTACGCCCGTTCGCCAATCTCGACGCCCACTTCGCGGGCCAGTTCGGCGTACCGCACCGGGGCACTCATCCGGCCCAGCGCCAACTGGAATTCAACGGTCAGCACCACGTACCGAGGCGACCCATTTACCGTGGTCCGCTTGAGCAGCGAGTCCCGGTAGCCAAACTGCAGCTCGTAGTTTGTAAAGGACTTAACAGTATTCGTCTCGCGGTCCCAGGTGCGCACGGTGGCGAGGGTCTGAGACACGTCAGAACCGTACGCACCGACATTCTGGACCGGCGTGGCACCGGTGGAGCCGGGGATACCGGCGAGGGCCTCCAGGCCGGAGAACGCGTGCAGCACCGTGTATTCCACCAGGGCGTCCCACGGCTGGCCGGCCTGGGCCTTCACCATGACGCCGCCGCAGGTGGCGTTGTCGTCGTTGACCTCGTACCCGGTGGAGGCGAGGCGCACTACGGTGCCGTCGAATCCGTCGTCGGCGATGATCAGGTTGGAGCCGCCGGCGAGGATCAGCAGCGGATCCCCCACGGCATCCGCGGTGCGGACGGCGTCGATGATCTCCGCCTCGGTGGTGGCCTCCACAAAGGTGCGGGCGGGCCCGCCCACCTTGGCGGTGGTCAGCGGCGCAAGGTCGGTCACCAGATCCGCACCACGGCTTGCGCCTTGACGAGGACCTTCTGGCCAGCCGCCGTGACGGTGAGGTCCACCCGGGCGGTCGAGTTATCCAGGTCCACGGCGCCAATGGCACCGGTCACCTCGATCACGGCGCCGGGGGTGCCCTCAGCGGTGGTGTCCTCGACGAGGACCGGCTTGGTGAAGCGGGTCTGGTAGTCGATGACGGCGGCGGGGTCGCCAATCCAGTCGGTGACCAGCTGGACGGCGGCACCCATGGTGAACATGCCGTGGGCGATGACGCCGGGCAGGCCCACACCCTGGGCGAAGTCCGCGTTCCAATGGATGGGGTTGAAGTCGCCCGACGCTCCGGCGTACTTCACCAGGTCCTGACGGGTGAGCTCCACGGTGGTGGTGCCGATGGTCTGGCCGACGGTCAGGTCAGCGATTGCGATGCCCATTACTGTTCCTCTCCGCGCACCAGCAGCGAGGAGGTGCTGGTAGCGGTCTTTTCGCCGGCCGTGGTGGAAATTTCGGAGCGGGTGGTGATCATCGCGCCTCCGCCCATCGCCCTGACGGTGTCCACGTGAAGTTCCGCCACCAGTTCGTCGCCGGCCACGATGGCCCGGTGGTGGATGAAGCGCTGGTCGGCGTGGACCACGCGGCTGAAGTCGATGCCGGCGTCGGGATCGGAAATCAGCTGGGCGTCAGCGAGCTGGGCAACGATGATGGCGAAGGTAGGCGGCGCCACGAGGTCGCGGTGGCCCAGGTTCTGGGCGGCCTCGACGTCGTAATGGGACGGGTGGGTGGCCTTGACCGCGCGGGCGAACTCGCGGATCTTCTCGCGGCCCACGGTGTAGGCGGGGCCGGCCGGGTAGCTGCGGCCCTGCAGATCGGGGTTGATGCTCATGTGGCTCCTGACGGGTGCGGTGAAAGGAAGAGGTGCGGCTATTTCTTGGGTTTGGGTGCCTGCGGAGGCTGCTGTGCCTGGTTCGGCTTCAGGGCCTGATGACGACGCCGGGCGTCCCGTGTGCGGACCACCAGCCCGGCCAGGTGGGTAATCAGCCCGGCGGCGAGCACGGGGATCCCGGTGAACAGGGTGGCCTCGCTGTCGGTCACAGCGCCCAGGATGGCGATGAGGATGCCGGCGCCGGTCAGGATGAGGGCGGCGATCACCAGCTTCCGGTACAGATCAGATCCGGTGTCCCACGGGGTGTTCAGCATGCCTCCAGCCTACCGGGGATGGGCCGGGGCGGCTGGTGCGGGCTGGAGCGATAGCCGCCACAGGAATAGGATGAGGCATCCCGCAGCGTCGCGCATCCGTTTTATCAGTTCTTCGGAGGCCCCACTGATTCCTGCACCGCTGCCATCGCGCAGATATCGCACCATCACCGGCGCCCTGTGCGCCGCGTGGCTGCTTGCTGTGACGCTGATCGTGTTCAACCGGACCCCGGTAGATGCAGGCGCGGGCGATCTGCTGCAGCGCGGCCTGCGGTTTCTGCACGCGCACGGAATTCCCGCCTTCATTGATTACGGCCTGGTGGAGTTCACCGCCAACATTGTGATGTTTGTGCCCTTCGGTGTTTTCTGGTTCATCCTCGCGCCGCGAAACCTGCGCTGGCTCGGCCCAGCCCTGGGAGTGAGCCTCTCCGTGCTGATTGAACTGTCGCAGTTGATCTTCCTGCCGCTGCGCTTCGCTACCCCCTACGACGTCGTCGCGAACGGCCTGGGAGCCTGCCTGGGCACGGCGCTGGCGTGGGCCGCGCTTCATGCCCGCGAACGAACGCGGCAACGCGGGGAACCACCCGCTAGAGTTGGCTTGAAAAAGTAACCACAGCCGAAGGACACCAGCATGCGTATTTCAGTAATCGGTTGCGGCTACCTGGGGGCAGTGCACGCCGCGTGCATGGCGAAGCTTGGTCATGAGGTAGTTGGCATTGATGTCGACGAACGCAAGATCAGCGAACTCCAGGCTGGCCGTGCACCCTTCTTTGAACCCGGTCTCCCGGAACTGCTCGACGAGGTCCTGGCCACCGGCCGGTTGAAGTTCAGCTCCAGCATGGCCGACGCCAACGGCGCCGACGTTCACTTCCTCTGCGTGGGCACACCCCAGCGCAAGGGCGAATACGCAGCTGACCTGAAGTACGTGGATGCGGCGTTCGCCTCGCTGCTCGATTCGGTGGAGCCCGGCAACGTAGTGGTCGGCAAGTCCACCGTTCCCGTGGGTACCGCCTCCCGCCTGGCCGATGAACTGGCCGAACGCCACCCAGAAGCCGTCCTCGCCTGGAACCCCGAGTTCCTCCGCGAAGGTTTTGCCGTCAAGGACACCCTGACCCCAGACCGTTTTGTCTACGGCATCCCCGCCGGCGAAGCCGGCGAGAAGGCCACCGCTGCGCTCGATGAGGTCTACCAGACGCCCCTCTCCATGGGCACCCGCCGGTTGACCGCCGATTACGCTACCGCCGAGCTAGTCAAGGCCGCGGCGAACTCGTTCCTCGCCACCAAGATCTCCTTCATCAACGCCATGGCCGAGGTGTGTGAGGTCACCGGCGCCGACGTCACCATCCTGGCCGACGCAATTGGCCTCGACGACCGCATTGGCCGGAAGTTCCTCAACGCCGGTGTCGGCTTCGGTGGCGGCTGCCTGCCCAAGGACATCCGTGCCTTCATGGCCCGTGCCGGTGAACTCGGCGCAGACCAGGCCCTCACCTTCCTCAAGGAAGTTGACGACATCAACGTCCGACGCCGTCTGCGCGCCGTCGAGCTCACCCGGGACCTGGTGGGCGGCTCGCTCCTCGGGAAGCGCATCACCGTGCTGGGGGCTGCGTTCAAGCCCAACAGCGACGACGTCCGCGACTCCCCCGCCCTGAGCATCGCCGCGCAGCTGCAGCTGCAGGGTGCTGACGTGACCGTTACCGACCCCGAGGCCATTGAGGGAGCACGACGTCGCTTCCCCGAGATCGCCTACGAGGCTGACCTCACAGCCGCCATGAGCGGCGCCGACGCTCTGCTACTTCTCACCGAATGGGATGAGTACAAGAACCTCACCCCCGAGGTCGCGGCCAAGGCAGTGGGATCCAAGAACATCCTGGACGGCCGAAACGTCATTGATCCCGCGACCTGGCGGGCCGCAGGCTGGAACTACAAGGGAATCGGTAGGCCGTAACCCGTGCCGTTCGACAAGCCCGCAGCAGCGCCCGGTGAACCGTTCAGGATTCTGACGGTCTGCACGGGCAACATTTGCCGCTCCCCCATGGCCGAGCGGCTGCTGCAGGCTGGTTTGGACGAACAAGCACCAGGTCAATTTCTCGTCGAGAGCGCCGGCACCGGCGCTCTCGTCGGGAACCCGGTTGACCCTCGTGTCGCTGGTATGATCCGTGTGCTCGGCGGATCGGCCGACAACTTCGCCGCACGCCAGCTGACTCCGCAGATCCTACGGGGCCAGGATCTGATTCTGACCCTGACCCGGGAGCACCGCAGCAAGGTGATGGAGCTGGACCCGTCAATGCTGCGGCGTACCTACACGTTGCGTGAGTTTGCACGGATCTACGAGCATCTTGAACTCGACGAGTCTCTTGAGGCGCCCGATCGTTGGCGCACTGCCATCACGAAAGCGTTCCGCGCTCGGTCGGCGCATACCGCTACCGCTGACGAAGATAACGTCGTGGATCCTTACCGGCGACCTGATGGGGTCTATCAACAGATGCAGAATGAAATCGGCCCGGCAATCCGAACTCTAATCGCTAGTTCTGCGAGACCATGACGATGCGCATCTTTACAAATACTGAGCGTACTCATAGATATGAAATAGTGTCATTACAGTCTGCGCAACCTCGATTTCACGCTATAGCGTGAAGGAACTGTGAGAATAATAAACATGGGCAAAGTAGCATTTATTACTGGCATAACCGGTCA
Organism: Arthrobacter sp. Bz4; assembly: GCF_003075455.1. GTDB lineage: Bacteria > Actinomycetota > Actinomycetes > Actinomycetales > Micrococcaceae > Arthrobacter_D. The sequence continues at coordinate 3,548 of NZ_QDAE01000005.1, read as the reverse complement.
AGATGGCTCCTATCTAGCGGAACTATTGCTAAGTAAGGGGTACGTTGTCCATGGTCTGATTCGACGATCATCCACGTTCAACACGAGTCGAATCGACCACCTGTTCCAAGACCCGCACGAGCCGTCTCCTCGTCTGATCCTTCACCATGGTGATCTCACCGACGGATCCCGCTTGGTCACCTTGCTTGAGTCCATTCAACCGGACGAAGTCTACAACTTAGCTGCCATGTCTCACGTTCGTGTCAGCTTCGATGAGCCTGAGTACACAGGCATGACGACCGGCTTGGGCACAGTTCGCCTCCTTGAGGCAATCCGGATGACTGGCCTCAACGCAAAGTTCTACCAAGCGAGCTCGTCGGAGATGTTTGGTGCATCGGCCCCACCTCAAAACGAGGAAACACTCTTTTATCCTCGGTCACCGTATGGAGTTGCAAAAGTCTACTCGTATTGGATAACTAAGAACTACCGCGAGGCATACGGCCTATTCGCAACGAATGGCATTTTATTTAACCATGAATCGCCCAGACGTGGGGAAACATTCGTGACCCGAAAAATCGCGATAGCTGCCGCGGCCATTGCAGCTGGCAAGCAAAAATATCTATATATGGGAAATATTGATGCTGTTCGCGATTGGGGATACGCTAAAGAATATGTCGAAGGAATGTGGCGAATGCTCCAAGCCGATTCACCGGACGATTATGTTCTGGCTACAGGCGCGCCGTATACAGTAAAAGATTTCTTGAAGTTCAGCTTTGACGCTGTCGATCTCGACTGGGAAGAGCACGTTCGCTTCGACGATCGATACCTCCGGCCCACCGAAGTGGACGCGCTGGTCGGAGATGCTTCAAAAGCCGAGCGGGAACTCGGTTGGAAAGCACAGGTTCACACCCCCGAACTCTCCAGGCTCATGGTCAATGCAGAAATCGAGAAGCAATCCCCGGATCTGACATAGAAAACTGGGCCAACCTAGAGAAGCGAACTATGAAAATATTGATCACCGGCTCTAATGGAATGCTTGCAAAAAACATCGTTGCAGCGTTCAAATCATCCGCTGCAGTGCATGAATTGATTCAGGTGAACCGAGACGATGGTGACCTTCGCGAACAGTCCACGGCGGACGATATCATTCGACGCGCGGCTCCGGATTTGATAATTCACACTGCGGCCCGGGTTGGGGGAATCAGCGCAAATATCGCGGATCCCTCCGGTTTTCTTATGGATAATCTGCTCATCGATTCAAGTGTCCTCCGAGCGGCTTCCGAGCATGGCGTGAAAGACCTCTTATATTTGGGCAGTTCCTGCATGTACCCGCGAGATTACCGGCAACCGCTTGTCGAAAGCGACATTTTGGCGGCGCCGCTCGAGCCAACCAATGAGGGCTACGCAATTTCCAAGATTGCTGCTGCAAAGTATTGCCAATACGCGTCGGCGCAGTTCGGATACAACTATAAGGTTATCGTGCCTTCGAATCTCTACGGCGCCGGCGACCATTATGACCTCGCAAGCGCGCATTTGGTTGCCGCCGCTTTGGGTAAGGCCCATAGCGCTAAAGTGCAAGGTTCGAAGACAATCGACGTATGGGGTGACGGATCGGCGCGACGGGAATTCACCTTCGTCGGGGACCTCGCTCAATGGATTGTAGACGAACACCACAACATTAACAATTGGCCAACAATTCTCAACGTGGGTTGCGGGATTGACCATTCCGTAACGGAGATTTACTTAGCAGCAATGAAAGTGGTCGAACTCAACGGAACGCTTGAATACGATTTATCAAAACCCACCGGAATGAAGCAGAAATTGATGGACTCTTCGCAGGCTATCGATAAGTTCGGTTGGAAGCCAAAGACCTCGTTGATTGACGGGATGAAAACCGCATACGCTGAATTTACCGCCACACACGCTTAGCATCACCCCCGGTCAGCGGGCGTCTTCACACATCCAAAAAACTACTTCAGGAGCTTTATGTCAACCGAATCGAAATTTCCTTTAGCAACTTCGACGTGGGACGGCCGAGAGATCGCAGCACTGCACGATGTCATCGAAGGCGGACGGTTCACGATGGGACCTAAAGTCCGGCAGTTCGAAGACCAATTCGCGAGATTTTTTGGATCTCGCTTCGCTGTCATGGTGAACTCGGGTAGCAGCGCGAACCTGATAGCCATAGCGTCTGCGGTACTTGACTCACGAAACGATCTAAATCCAGGCGATGAGATCATCGTGCCCGCCGTTTCCTGGGCGACTACGTACTACCCTCTTCAGCAATACGGTCTTAAGCTTCGTTTTGTCGACATTGATATTGACACTTTGAATATCAACCTAGATCTTATCGAGGAAGCGATTACTCCTCGAACAAAGGGGATATTTGCGGTGAACCTTTTGGGGAATCCGATTGATTATGTCCGGCTAATGGAAATTGCTGATCGCCACCAACTCATAGTCTGGGAAGACAATTGTGAATCTATGGGATCAAGCGTGGCTGGGAAAAAGTCAGGCACGTTTGGTCAGATGGGCACGTTCAGCACATTTTTCTCACACCATATCTCGACAATGGAAGGTGGGATGATCCTCACCGATGATGAGAAACTAAGACAGATCATGATCTCGATGAGGTCTCACGGATGGACGCGGGAGCTACCTGACGACAATCTTGTGTATCCGAAGACTGGTAACGAATTTGACGACTTGTTTCGTTTTGTCTTGCCCGGTTACAACGTCCGACCGCTCGAGATGTCTGGTGCTCTGGGAATAGAACAGCTGAATAAGTTGCCGGAACTCATAGAAGGACGACGCGCCAATGCTGCGCTCTTTGTCGAACGGTTTGCAGGGTTAGAAAATGTTCGAATTCAACAAGAAACCGGAAAGAGCAGCTGGTTCGGCTTTTCTTTAGTCCTCGAAGGGGCGTTATCAGGGAAACGAGCAGAGGTGGTTAGGGCGTTCTCGACCGCCGGAATTGAATGTCGTCCGATCGTCGCCGGCAACTTCACCAGAAATCCCGTAATGGCGAGGCTTGACAGCGTGGTTCCGGATGCCCTGCCGGCGGCAGACAAAATTCATTTTGATGGGCTGTTCGTAGGCAACCATCATTACCCCATCCCTGGGCAACTGGACCTAGTTTTCGAGACACTTGCAAGGGTATAGTCCATCTAATCAAGGAACCGGACTATCCGATTGATTTGGCGCCAGAACGTCCGGTGCGGTGTTTCAGAACAAGACACCGCACCGGACGTTCTGCTGTATCCGACCTATCTGCTGTAATGCATCCCAGGTACGAATATCGATAGGAAGGCTTGACGATCCTACTCAGCTCCGGATCCGAGCCAGTTAGCGTTCGCGGAACGCTGACTACTGTGATTTTGGAATTACTTTCTTCGTAGGGCACTCTGAGTCTAATCATTTGTCGTCCGAGTGAATTTCCTGGCTTGTATCCGTGACCACTGTTCGGATGATCAACACGTACTCCCCGCTAGGTCTGGTCGTTGTCCACAATCTCGCCTGCAATCCTGGGTGCCAGGTTTCCTCGGGAGTAGGGCATGGCTGTGATGCTC